>NZ_AOIS01000071.1 GCF_000337495.1 Haloterrigena salina JCM 13891 | reverse complement strand
CATCACCAGGATCTCCGTGTTCACGAGAGACAGTAGATTGAGACCCCTAGGATGGGATCAGGTCGAAATTACAGCCATCTATACTGTACATAAAAAAACAAACGCCAGCCACATTAGAAAGGCAAAATTTACATTGTCTTGATCACGGCCAACTCAACTGCAGAACAGTACTAGGCAAGTCCCCCACTTACATGCCACCCTCACACCGATCTCTGTCCACCCCCAGACACACCGTTCATCTCGAACTCTAGCATCCCGAGCGCTGCCAGGCAGTCCACGCACATCCGCTTCTCCGAATCTCGATACCCAGCAGCGGACGGCCCGTCGTGGACAGCCCGCAGTTTGGCCCAGTCCGTCTGCTCCAGATCCTGCCCACAGCGCGGACACGGCTC
>NZ_AOIS01000070.1 GCF_000337495.1 Haloterrigena salina JCM 13891 | reverse complement strand
CGGTGAGATGTCCGGCGTTGAGTCCAATTAAACCGCAGGCTCCTCCGGTTGTAGTGCTCCCCCGCCAATTCCTTTAAGTTTCATCCTTGCAGACGTACTTCCCAGGCGGTCTGCTTCACGGCTTCCCTACGGCACAGCACAGGCTCGTAGCCTGTGCCACACCTAGCAGACATCGTTTACAGCTTGGACTACCCGGGTATCTAATCCGGTTCGTGACCCAAGCTTTCGTCCCTCACCGTCGGATCCGTCTTTCCAGAGCGCTTTCGCCACCGGTGGTCCGTCCAGGATTACAGGATTTCACTCCTACCCCAGACGTACCCTCTGGATCTTCCGGTCCCAAGCCAAGCAGTTTCCACCGGACGCCCGCACGTTAGGCGTGCGGATTTCCCGATGGACTTGCCCGGCCGGCTACGGACGCTTTAGGCCCAATAATAGCGGTCATCACTTGTGCTGCCGGTATTACCGCGGCGGCTGGCACCGGTCTTGCCCAGCACTT
>NZ_AOIS01000069.1 GCF_000337495.1 Haloterrigena salina JCM 13891 | reverse complement strand
TGAAGATCGCGGGCATCGACCGCGAAGACTAAACACTCCTCAAGACCGATAGCGAACAAGTAGCGTGAGCGAACGCTGAAAAGCACCCCACGAAGGGAGGTGCAATAGGGCGTGAAATCAGTTGGCGATGGAGCGACAGGGCATACAAGGTCCCGGACACAATGAATCAGGTGCAAGCCTGTAGTAAGCCGTTCGGGAAGCCGGTGTTCTGTCGTACGTTTTGAAAAACGAACCAGGGAGTGTGCCTGTTTGACGAGTCTAACCCGATCATCGGGGAAGGCGTAGGGAAACCGACATGGCCGCAGTCTTACGACGAGGGCCGCCGTGTTCAAGCGCGGGGAGTCAAACGGGCACGACCCGAANACCCCACGAAGGGAGGTGCAATAGGGCGTGAAATCAGTTGGCGATGGAGCGACAGGGCATACAAGGTCCCGGACACAATGAATCAGGTGCAANCCACGAAGGGAGGTGCAATAGGGCGTGAAATCAGTTGGCGATGGAGCGACAGGGCATACAAGGTCCCGGACACAATGAATCAGGTGCAAACCTGTAGTAAGCCGTTCGGGAAGCCGGTGTTCTGTCGTACGTTTTGAAAAACGAACCAGGGAGTGTGCCTGTTTGACGAGTCTAACCTGATCATCAGGGAAGGCGTAGGGAAACCGACATGGCCGCAGTCTTACGACGAGGGCCGCCGTGTTCAAGCGCGGGGAGTCAAACGGGCACGACCCGAAACNGGGAAGGCGTAGGGAAACCGACATGGCCGCAGTCTTACGACGAGGGCCGCCGTGTTCAAGCGCGGGGAGTCAAACGGGCACGACCCGAAACCGGATGATCTAGGCGTGGGCAGGGTGAAGCGTGCCGAAAGGCACGTGGAGGCCCGATAGCGTTGGTGTCCTACAATACCCTCGCGTGACCTACGTCTAGGGGTGAAAGGCCCATCGAATCCGGAAACAGCTGGTTCCAACCGAAAGATGTCGAAGCATCACCTCTGCCGAGGTAGTTTGTGGGGTAGAGCGACGGATTGGGGGACCGCACTCCGAGAGGAGTGNAACGCCGTTCGACGCAGGGAGTCCGGTGCACGGGGTAAGCCTGTGTACCGTGAGGGAGACAACCCAGAGCTGGGTTAAGGTCCCCAAGTGTAGACTAAGTGCGATCGAAGGTGGTCGCAAGCCCTAGACAGCCGGGAGGTGAGCTTAGAAGCAGCTACCCTCTAAGAAAAGCGTAACAGCTTACCGGCCGAGGTTTGCGGCGCCCAAAATGATCGGGGCTCAAGTCTACCACCGAGACCTAGCGGCACTCTTGATCGAGTGATCCCGTAGGTTGGCGTTCTGTTCGGGTGGAAGCACGGCTGAGAAGTCGTGTGGACCGTTCAGTAACGAAAATCCTGGTCATAGTAGCAGCGTTAGTCGGGTTAGAACCCCGACGGCCGAACGAGTAAGGGTTCCTCAGCAATGCTGATCAGCTGAGGGTTAGCCGGTCCTAAGTCTGCCCGTAAGTCGAAGCAGACAACAGGGAAATAGGTTAATATTCCTATNCTCAAAGCCGACGCTTTGGGGCCGCCTCTCCCGAGTTTTCGCTCGGGCGAACAGTCGAAGTTCGTGGAAGCCGTAATGGCAGGAAGCGAACGAATGGCTGGATAGCGTAAGAGAGGTCAACCTAGAGCCCGTGAAAAGGTGAGCACACTGTCCGTACCGAGATCCGACACAGGTACTCGTGGCGGCGAAAGCCAAGGTCTGTCGGGAGCAACCGACGTTAGGGAATTCGGCAAGTTNTATGCCAGTGTGCACTCAAAGCCGACGCTTTGGGGCCGCCTCTCCCGAGTTTTCGCTCGGGCGAACAGTCGAAGTTCGTGGAAGCCGTAATGGCAGGAAGCGACCGAATGGCTGGATAGCGCAAGAGAGGTCAACCTAGAGCCCGTGAAAAGGCAAGCACACTGTCCGTACCGAGATCCGACACAGGTACTCGTGGCGGCGAAAGCCAAGGTCTGTCGGGAGCAACCGACGTTAGGGAATTCGGCAAGTTNAGCACACTGTCCGTACCGAGATCCGACACAGGTACTCGTGGCGGCGAAAGCCAAGGTCTGTCGGGAGCAACCGACGTTAGGGAATTCGGCAAGTTAGTCCCGTACGTTCGCAATAAGGGATGCCTGCCTCGCAACGAGGCAGGTCGCAGTGACTCGGGCGCTCCAACTGTCTAGTAACAACATAGGTGACCGCAAATCCGCAAGGACTCGTACGGTCACTGAATCCTGCCCAGTGCAGGTATCTGAACACCCCGTACAAGGGGACGAAGGACCTGTTAACGGCGGGGGTAACTATGACCCTCTTAAGGTAGCGTAGTACCTTGCCGCTTCAGTAGCGGCTTGCATGAATGGATCAATGAGAGCGCCACTGTCCCAACGTTGGGCCCGGTGAACNAACTGTACGTTCCAGTGCGGAGTCTGGAGACCCCCAAGGGGAAGCGAAGACCCTATAGAGCTTTACTGCAGGCTGTCACTGAGACGTGGTCGCCATTGTGCAGCATAGGTAGGAGGCGGTACACAGGTACCCGCGCTAGCGGGCCACCGAGCCANTCCTGGCGGAGGACACTGGTAGCCGGGCAGTTTGACTGGGGCGGTACGCGCTTGAAAAGATATCGAGCGCGCCCCAAGATTTCCTCACCCGCGTCGGAGACGCGGGAAAGAGCGCAAGAGCATAAGGAAGTCTGACAGTGTCCGGCACAACGACGGACGCTGACGCGAAAGCGTGGTCTAGCGAACCAATGCGGCTGCTTGATGCGGCCCATTGCTGACAGAAAAGCTACCTTAGGGATAACAGAGTCGTCACCCGCAAGAGCACATATCGACCGGGTGGCTTGCTACCTCGATGTCGGTTCCCTCCATCCTGCCTGTGCAGAAGCAGGCAAGGGTGAGGTTGTTCGCCTATTAAAGGAGGTCGTGAGCTGGGTTTAGACCGTCGTGAGACAGGTCGGCTGCTATCTATTGGGGGTGTTACGGTATCTGACAAGAACGTTCGTATAGTACGAGAGGAACTACGAATGGGTGCCACTCGTGTACCGGCTGTCCGAGAGGGCACGTGCCGGGCAGCGACGCACCACGGGGTAAGAGCTGAACGCATCTAAGCTCGAAACCCACTTGGAAAAGAGATACCACNCCGAGAGGGCACGTGCCGGGCAGCGACGCACCACGGGGTAAGAGCTGAACGCATCTAAGCTCGAAACCCACTTGGAAAAGAGATACCACCGAGGCCACTCGTAGAAGACGAGTTCGATAGACTCGGGATGTACGCACCAAGGCAACGAGGTGTTGAGTCCGCGAGCACTAACCGGCCAAGCCACACACTCATAACTACAATCGCATTGGATCCGTGACGCGGTGAACGGGTCCGGGCGCTAACTGGACTACACGTACATGACGGTCGAGACNAGCCACACACTCATAACTACAATCGCATTGGATCCGTGACGCGGTGAACGGGTCCGGGCGCTAACTGGACTACACGTACATGACGGTCGAGACACCACCGATATTGGCATGATCGCGGTTCGATTCCGTGAATCGGCGTTGAGGCGGCCACAGCGGCGGGGTTCCACCCGTACCCATCCCGAACACGGTAGTTAAGCCCGCCTGCGTTTCGGTGAGTACTGGAGTGCGCGAGCCTCTGGG
This sequence comes from Haloterrigena salina JCM 13891, assembly GCF_000337495.1. Lineage (GTDB taxonomy): Archaea > Halobacteriota > Halobacteria > Halobacteriales > Natrialbaceae > Haloterrigena > Haloterrigena salina. The sequence goes on along the minus strand of NZ_AOIS01000069.1, from coordinate 17,715 downwards.
AGAGCCGATTCGCCGCCATCCACTCATACTTCATCATCACGCCCCGCACAGCNGTTCCACCCGTACCCATCCCGAACACGGACGTTAAGCCCGCCTGCGTTTCGGTGAGTACTGGAGTGCGCGAGCCTCTGGGAGAGCAGATTCGCCGCCATCCACTCATACTCTCATCACGCCCCGCACAGCACCGGCTGTGCGGGGCTACTCGTATTTATCGCAGCAGTCCTCCAAGACCGACAGTGGCACGGCAGTTCAGTCTCGTCGATCAGTAGTACCCTGAATGGCTCTCGGTAGAATCAACCTCTGCTGATGGCAGGAAAGTAACCACGGTCGAAATTGAACGAGACGAGTAATTTGAGAAATTTGAACTGAAGTTTCGGACGGACAAACGGAACGAAAATCCCGTTTTGAAGCGGATCACCCAAAATCAATAGCTATTCTACCAATCTATATTCCGCGTTCGATGATAGTCGAGTTGATGTTCGTCGTTCGCCGTTTGTTCAACCCATACGACTCCGTCAACGAGGATCTCCAGTGCAGCCATCGTCGGTTCGCTGTGCTCCGTATACTCGACGCTGAAGACGGTAAGACAGGAACGGGACCGCTGGTGTTCGATTACGGTTTCGAGCACGTTACGGACTCCTTCGATAGACGAGTCGTTGAGAATCGGCGTCAGCGATCGAAGAATTACGTGCGTTTTCGGGTATGTTTTAGAGAACGATTCTTCGAGATCCCAGAGAGCGAGCGTGACTTGCGTCAGGTCACCTGAACGAGGAATCGAAATAATGGGGTTTTCTTGGTAGAGGGCTTCGAGGTGTTCGTCAGCAGTCGTATCGATGATTCCGAGACGGCGGTCTGCTGTTGCTACCACCTGCTGTTCCTGTCGAATCGTTTCCTCCGCAGTGATCGACGAGGTAATAATGATTCGACAGTCTTCCCCGTCTGCGTATTGGTTCGTGATGTGCAACGGAAGGGCATATTCAGTAAGCGGTGCCGGTTTTGCGATACAGAGCGCTGCTCCATCCGGAACGGTTTCGGGAATTCCTTCTAAATCGATGAGTGCTTCGTTCGTTCGGGTATTTGTCCGAGAGTGATTCATAATTGGTTGTGTCTGTGACCTCTTTCGATAGCGAACCGCTCACGACCCTGTGCTGTGTGTCCCCTCACGGTAGCGAGCGTTCGTTCAGGATAGTGACGTTCACCGCAGATTCGACATTCAGCGACGAGAACAGAGGCATCTGTTTCAACGTTCGTCCCCAGCTCGTGGGACTCGATCGTTACTTCTCGGAGGTCACCGCCACACGCCGAACAGGGGAGGCCGAATTCCGATGTCATAATTTCACCTCTCCAGCCTCATGCCTTCGGGGATGGTCCTCAACCGAAGCGCGTTCACTATCCAAAACGCGGTGTGGTCGAACCGATCACCGCCGGCGAATAACACCCGAACGGGTGCACGAAGGGAATGAGACCGCAGCCGAAGTTAGATTGATGTTTTTCTCTTGTGGATAAATATGTTTCCCTGCTCAACGTTTGACGTCGCCGCTATCCGGATTTGTGAACGCACTAACCGAAATTACTGGAGAATCTCCGAAAGCGCATTTCGAACGTCGTCTACAGCCGTTTCAGGACAGACTCGACACGAGTTACGGAGGCTAAACTGATCTCTACGTCAGAAACTGGAATTCAACCTGAACGACTCCCTGTGCCCTCGAGAGGCAATCAACTTGTGACACCCGTTTTTGCCAGAGTTCGGCTTCAGTTCTGGTGTACCCGGGGTGGACCGCCTCTGGTTGAGTCACGGATGAGTCGCGCGGTCCATAGGAACGCGGGTGCTGCAGGCAATCTGAGTAGTAATACGGAAGAAGAATTGCGGACACTCCTGTCGTCCGGGCCGAACTGCGGGCGAGTCGTCGGACCCGGAGATACGCGGTGACGCGCCGATAATCCAAGACGGCGCGCGACCGTGTGACGGCGCTCACAGTTTTAACACAGACTCCATTGAATCGGAAGACGACTCTCTCCCGACAAACGTTCCGTTGCGCGACGATTCGCAGAACGTTCGCCAGCGCGAACTCAACCCTACGCCTGCTAGCGATCACTCTGTACTCTGAAAGCGTAAGAGCAGAAGCGGGCCGGGCGCGATTTGAACACGCGACCGTCTGATTAAGAGTCAGACGCTCTGCCGGACTGAGCTACCGGCCCTGTACCTACGACTTTTCGTCGGCCGTTAAAATACGTTTCCTTTGGATTGCGTCGTGGCAGGGACAAACACACATCGCGAGACCGCCCTCGAGTCCGCTAAATCCCGCGACCGCGGGGAATAAGGATCTTCGGGAGCGTTAAGTGTGGTCGCTCCGACCACAGATGTAATGAGTACGGGGGTTACGATCTCGTCGATCTCTGACTACGCGATCCTCGGCTGTGGAAGCGTCGGCTACGCGGTCGCGGAAGAACTCGTCGAGCAGGGGAAGGACGTCCTCATCGTCGATCGCGACGAGAGCCGCGTCGAATCGCTGCGCGACCAGGACTTAGACGCCCGCACCGCCGACATTCGCGAGCCAGAAGCCGCCGATCTCGTCGCCGACCGGGACGTCGTCCTCATCCTCGCCTCGGACGTCGAATCGAACAAACGCGCCGTCGAGCACATCCGCGAGATCGACGACACCCAGTTCGTCGTCGCCCGCGCGAGCGACCCCGTCTCCGGGGACGAACTCGAGGAACTCGGCGCCGACATCGTCATCAACCCTTCTTCGGTGATCGCCGAGTCAGCACTTCGCGCCCTCGAGTCGGGCGAACTCGAGTACAACGCGGGGAAGCTCGCCCAGCTGTTAGAGGAGACCTCGACGCGGCTGGCGATCGTCACCCAGGACAGCCCCGACCCGGACTCGATCGCGTCGGCGGCGGCCCTGCAGGCGATCGCGAGCCACCTCGGGATCGAGTCGGACATCATCTACTTGGGCGACGTCGGCCACCAGGAGAACAGAGCGTTCGTCAACCTGCTGGGGATCGACCTCGTCCAGTGGGACGAGATCGAGGACCACGCGGTCTACGACACCGTCGCCTTGGTCGACCACGCGACCTCCGGCGAGATGGATCTGCCCGTCGACGTCGTCATCGACCACCACGAGCCGGAAGAGGAGTTCGAACCCGAGTTCGTCGACATCCGGCCGAACATGTCCTCGACGTCGACGATCATGACGAAGTACATCCAGGAGTTCGATATGAACGTCTCCGAGGAGGTCGCGACGGCGCTCCTCTACGGCATCCGCGCGGAGACTCTGGATTTCAAACGCGACACTACCCCCGCCGACCTCACCGCGGCCGCCTACCTCTACCCGTTCGCGAACCACGACACCTTAGAGCAGGTGGAGTCGCCGTCGATGTCCCCCGAAACGCTGGACGTCCTCGCGGAGGCGATCACCAACCGCGACGTCCAGGGGAGCCACCTCGTCTCCAACGCCGGCTTCGTCCGCGACCGCGAGGCGCTCACGCAGGCCGCGAGCCACCTCCTCAATCTGGAGGGCGTCACCACCACCGCCGTCTTCGGCATCGCCGACGAGACCATCTTCCTCGCCGGCCGCTCGAAGGACATCCGCATCAACATCGGCAAGGTGCTCGAGGACGCCTACGGCGAGATGGGCGAGACGGCGGGCCACTCGACGCAGGCCAGCGCGGAGATCCCGCTGGGCATCTTCACCGGGATCGAGATCTCCGACGACACCCGCGACACGCTGCTCGACCTGACCGAGGAAGCGGTCAAGCGGACGCTGTTCGACGCGATGGGCGTCGAGGGCGGCGGCAGCGAGGGCTCGAACGGGAACTGACGGTCGGCTCTCGATCTCGATCTCGAGGTCGAGTGGGCGAGTTTCGGTTTTGGTTTCGTACGGGATCGAACTGACACCGTTCAGTGCGATCTGAGACGGTATCGTCTCTCCTCGACTAGCCGCCGCCGGTTACTCGACTCGAGTTGGACGCAGGACGGCGATTCGATAAGAAGAACCGAGGGAACGAGCGGAACCGAGAGACGGACCGCTCTGCGAGCGCGAAACAGAATCGGTGCTCCCGCGCGAGAGCCGGTTATGCGATGAGCTCTTCCTCTTCCTCGTCGGGCTGGCGGACGCGTTCGACGACGTCGTTGATCAGGATCACGTCGCCGACGGCACGAACCCAGCGGTAGGGAACGATGACGCCCTGCCCGCTGCGGGTGGCGTCGGTGAACAGTTCGGAGTTGAGGTTGCCGAGCGCGAGGCCGGTGATGGTCTGTCCGTCGACGTTCAGCCGCAGGTCTTCGACTTCGCCGACGAAGACGCCGTTGTTCGAGTAGACCTCTCGTCCGACAAGCGAGGTGATTTCCTGGGGAGTGTCGTCCATGTCTGGGCACATGCAGGGTGGACTCTTAATTCTTGGTCAGACGTTCCGCGGCCGAGACCCCGTGTGGGGTCGAGGCCCGGTTGCGCGTCGATTCGAGCGGCTCGCTCGAGCGCGTGTCATTACGACAGCCGCCTGTCGTCAGAGCGGTTCGTCGCGGCGGAATCGGCCAGGTTCGTCTTGATCGTCATCAGGACGAACAGGAGCCCGATAGTGGCCGCGAGCGTCAGTTCGGGAATCACGAGGAATCCGCTCACGGAGGCCGCGAGTAGGCTGACGCTCGCCCCGACGAACATCGCGCGGGAGTCGTTTACCAATTGGCTGGTGAGACCGTCGCCGGCGTCAGTATTGGCGTTGGCGTCGGTGTCCGACTGCGTCGGAGACGGGTCCGATTCGACGGCCTCGAGATACGGTCGGAAGATCTCGAGGCGTTCGGTCGGCCGGACGATGCCGCGGGGCTTGTTGTAGTCGATGATTCCCTTCGTATCGAGCTTCGGGAGGTGGGACTGATACAGCGGGATGTACACGCGCTGACGTTGTTTCGACGTGAGCTCTTTGACGGTCGTCTCGTGTTCTTTCGCCGCGACGTGTTCGGCGATATCGCTCATCTTGATCGGTCCCTCCCGATCCAGAAGATAGGCGATCGTGTCGCGTCTGCGGTTCGTTTGCAGGATGTGAAAGATCTCGTCCGGCGAGAGCGCTTCGGACTCGTCGCACGGGGGATCGTCAGACTGGGAGTCGTCGGAGGGCATGCCCGTGGAGGAGCGGCGATCTGTTTTGGGCATCATATCGTACGTTCTCAGAAGAAAACTATCTCTATGTAAACCTTCTGTTTATGGATCCGGTGCAAAATGTTATCATAGATTGATCTAATTAAAATATATGCTAGCAATAGAAGAGATTGCGGACTACCGCTCTCCGCGGTAGCAGATGACCGAAACGGCGAAACGCTGCTTCGGCGGTATCGGTGGTTGTTCTGTACTGAACGAATGTCGTTACGAGGGATAAGCGGTTCCCCAATACGATTTGGTTCGACTGAGATTCCCCACAATCGTTAGTACGAATCTGTGAATCGCGTCCCGAGAACGATCGGACTCATGCCGAATCAGTTCGGGACGAGACCGCGGCAGAGACGGCTCTTCCCCCTCATTCGGATGATTCAATTCTCGGTGATCCGACGCCAGCCGTGAACGGTCCCGTGTGATATGATCGACGGCCGACCGTGACTCGAGCGCCTAGCGAGACCAGTCGAGGATCGAGTCGACCGCCGCGTGGTCGGTCAGTAGTTCCGCCATCCGGTCGACGGTTTCCTCGTCGCGCGTGCGGCCGCTTCGGACGACGTCCTCGGCACGCTCGACGGTCGTCAGCGTGTCCGTCTGTACCGAGAGGATCGGCATCCCCTTCTCGGCGGCCTGACCGATGATCGCGCCAGACGGGCGGTGGCCGCCGGTCAGAATGAGACAGCGCACGCCCGGCGCCTCGAGGGCGGCCGTGTGGATCTCGGCGCGGTCGCCGCCGGTGATCACGGCGGCGTCTTTCGTCCGGCGGAAGTGACGCAGGGCGCTGTCGGCGCCCATCGCGCCGACGCTGAACCGCTCGACGTAGGCGTCTCGTCCGTCCTCGACGAGCATCGAGGCGCCGAGCTCTTCGGCCAGTTCGCCGACGGTGACCCCCGAGAGCGTCCGCTCGCTGGGGAGCACGCCGAAGACCGGAATCCCGCGCTCCTCGAGCGCGGCGACGACGTCGGTCTCGAGCGTGTCGTAGACGGCGNAGTTCGCCGACGGTGACCCCCGAGAGCGTCCGCTCGCTGGGGAGCACGCCGAAGACCGGAATCCCGCGCTCCTCGAGCGCGGCGACGACGTCGGTCTCGAGCGTGTCGTAGACGGCGTCCGCGACGTCGTTGTAGATGACGCCGGCGAGCCGGTCGCCGAAGGCGTCGGCCGCGGCGAGCACGTCGTCGATATCGCCCGGAACCTCGTGGGAAGCGACGAGGACGACGCGGGCGTCCAGAAGTTCCGCCACGTCGGCGTCGGTGAGGTCGACGATACCGCCCACGTCGTACTCACCGCCGCCCTCGACGAACATGCGGTCTCGGCCGTCGGCGAGCGTCTCGAAGGCCTCGACCACGCGCTCGCGGACCTCGTCGGAGTCCTCGCGGCCGCGGATCGCCTGCTCGACGAACGTCGGCGAGTAGACGACGGGCTCCAGATCGTGCATCTCGGCCTCGAGGTCGAGCAGTTCGCGGGCGAGCAGCGGATCCTCGTCCAGGGTCTTCCCGACGTTGCTCTCGAGTCGGGTGCCCTTCGGTTTCATGTAGCCGACGCTGTCGCCTTCCTCGGCCGCGAGCCGGGCCAGCGCCAGCGTGATCGCCGTCTTGCCGGTGCTCTCCGCGAGCGAACTGACGAGGATCGTCTCAGTGTCACTCGCAGTCGTGGCGGTGTCGGTCGACCGTCGGTCGCCCTGCTGGTCGTCGGGCTGCCGACCGTCGGTCGTCTCGGTGTCGTCGGGAGTGGTGTCGGTGGTGGGGTCAGTGTCGCTCATACGTATTCGTCCTCCGTGTCCGTCTCGTCCGGGAGTTCGTCCGGATCGACGGTGAGTCTGAGATCGATCGCTTCTACGCCGTCGGGGCCCGCCACGAGCGGGTTGACGTCGAGTTCGAGGATCGACGGGAAGTCGGTCACCAGCTGCGAGAGCCGCTGGATCGTCTCGACGACGCCCTCAACGTCGGCCGGCTCGCGCCCGCGGGCGCCGCGCAACAGCGGCGCGGCCTGAATCTCGTCAATCATGTCGCGGGCTTCGCCCTCGCCGACCGGGGCGACGCGGACCGACGTGTCCTCTAGGATCTCGACGAAGATACCGCCGAGGCCGAACAGCAACAGCGGGCCGAACTGCGGATCGCGGTTCATCCCGACGATGGTCTCGGTGGCGGTCTCGAGGTCCAGCATCTCCTGGACCTGCACGCCGAGGATCGTCGCGTCGGGCTGGTAGTTGCGCGCGCGAGCGACGAGGTCCTCGTAGGCGTCGTAGACCTCGTCGTCGGGGACGCCGACCTTGACGCCGCCGATGTCGGACTTGTGGGAGATGTCTGGGCTGACGATCTTCATCACGACGTCGTCCTCGATGGACTCGGCCACCTCGCGCGCTCGGTCGGGATCGTCGACGATCTCGCCGCCGGGGGTCGGGATCCCGTAGGCCTCGAGCAGTTCCATCGACTCGACGCCCAGCCGGTTGTCGTCGCTGCGCTCGGCGCGGGCGAGGATCTCGCGGGCGCGCTCGCGGTCGACGTCGAACCGCTCGGGCTCGTCGACGGTCCGCTCGCGGATGTCCCGAAACCGGGCGAGAGCGTCCAGCCCGGAGACCGCCCGCGAGGGATCGAAGTAGTTCGGGATTCCCGACTCGCGCAGCGTCTCCTCGGCCTCGCGGGCCCGCTGGCCGCCCATCAGGCAGGTGACGACGGGCGTGTCGTGTTCCTCGAGCTTGTCGATCACCGTCTCCGCCAGCTCGTCGTAGGAGAGGACGGCGGTCGGCGCCGCGACGACGACCGCGCTGCCGACGTTGGGGTCCTCGAGGGCGATCTCTACGGCCTCGCCGAACCGGTCGACGTCGGCGTCTCCGATGGCGTCGATCGGGTTGTAAACGTTGGCCTCGTCGGGCATCGCCGCGGCGAGTCGATCGATCGTCTCGTCGGTGAAGCCGGCCATCTCGAGGGTCGAGTCGCCGACGGCGTCGGTCGTCAGCACGCCGGGACCGCCCGCATTGGTGACGACGGCGACGCCGTCCGATTCGGGTTCGGGCAGTCCCGCGAGCGCTCGCGCGTAGTCGAACAGCTCTTGGACCGAGCGGGCGCGGAGGACGCCGGCCTGCTCGAGACCCGCCTCGTAGGCCCGCTCGCTGCCGGCGATCGCGCCCGTGTGCGAGGAGGCGGCCTGCGCGCCCGCGTCGGTCCGGCCGGACTTGACGAGGACGATCGGCGTGTCGTCGGTCACCTCGCGGGCGGCCTCGATGAACCCCTGGCCGTCGTCGACGTCCTCGAGGTAGCCGATGATGACGTCGGTATCTGGGTCGTCGCCCCACTCGCGGACGAAGTCCGTCTCGTCGAGCACGGCCTTGTTCCCGAGCGAGACGACGTCCTGAAAGCCGATCCCCTGCTCGTTGGCCCAGTCCAAGACGGCGGTGATGAACGCGCCCGACTGGCTCATAAAGGAGATCGAGCCTTCGAGGGCGTGCTCGGGGCCGAACGTGGCGTTCATGCCGCTCGGCGTGGCCATCACCCCGAGGCTATTGGGGCCGACGACGTTGAGGTCGTACTCGTCGGCGACCTCGCGCAACTGTCGCTCGCGGTCGGCCCCCTCGCCGCCGGTCTCCGAGAAGCCGGCGGTGATGACGACGACGTTTCGCGTCCCGGCCTCGCCGAGATCGCGCAAGGCGTCGATCACCGCGTCGGGCGGTACGACGACTACCGCCAGATCGATCGGCGGCGCGCTCGACACGTCCGAATAGCACTCGAGCCCGAGCACCTCGTCGCGGCCGGGGTTGATCGGCACGACCTCGCCGTCGAACCGGTCTCGCAGGTTCGCGGTGATCGCGCGGCCGACGGCGCCCTCGCGGTCGGTCGCGCCGACCACGGCGACGGTCTCGGGGTCGAAAAGTTCGGCTAACCGTCCCATCGCTCGAGGCTTCGCCCAGCGGCGTGTTAAGGGTAGGGCCTGTTCCCGCCGCGTGGCAACGATCGCTCGCGCCCGACGTCGCGCTCGATCAGTGCGTCGAAATCGCCGTCGTCGACCGACTCGAAGCGGCGATCGCGAGCAGGTAACAGGCGATGGCGACGACGACGATCGAGCCGCCGGTCGGCAGACTGCCGCCGATCGAGACGGCGAAGCCGCCGAGGATCGACACCTGCCCGAACAGGATCGAGCAGAACAGCGTCTCGCGGAAGCTGTGGGCGATCTGCGTGGCGGCCGCGACCGGGATGACGAGCATCGCGGCGACGAGGATGACGCCGAGGATCTGCATCGCGCCGACGACGACCACGGCCGTCATGACGATCAGCAGGGTGTTGTACCAGGTGACGTTGAGCCGGGCGACCCGGGCGGCCTGCTCGTCGAACGTGATGAACAGGAGCTGCTTGTAGGTCGCGATGACGACGGCGACGACGAGGACCGAGAGCACCGCCATCAGCCGCGCGCCGCCGGGCGTGACGACGGAGATGCTCCCGAAGAGGTAGTCCTCGACGTTGATCCCGGTCATGCCCCGACCGTAGCTGATGATGAGCGTCCCGACGGCGAAGCTGCCGGTCAGCATGATCGCGATCGGCACGTCGCCGTAGGTGTCAGTGTGTTCGGTCAGCCACTGGACGCCGAGCGCGCCGAGGATGCCGACGACCAGCGCCGCCAGCAGCAGCGAGACGCCCAGATCCGTCGTGGCGCTGAACAGCAGCCCGATCGCGACGCCGGCGAAGGCCGTGTGGGCGAGCGTCTCGCCGATCAGCGCCATCTCGCGGTGGACGAGGTACGTCCCCACGAGCGGCGCGACGATCCCGATCAGGATCCCCGTCGCGATCGAGCGCCACATGAACGGGTGCCTGAAGACGTTCGTCCCGAGGACGTAGTCCAACAGCCGTCCGGCGATGCGATACTGTTCGTACAGCGCTCCCGCGACGGCGTAGTCCTGCAGATAGTCGAGGGCGAGAAAGCCGATCATAACCGCCGCCAGCAGTCCCGTCGCGCCGATTCCGATCAGTTCCAGCCGAAGTCTCGTCTCGCGGTGCATAGCTCGTATCTCAGTCTCTCGATATCAGCGTCTCAATGGTGGTGGTGGACGACCTGCCCCGTCGCCCCGTAGGCCTCGGTGAGCGCGTCGCTCTCGACGAACGACTCGGTGTCGCCGTGGTGGTACAGTTCCGTGTTGATACAGGCGATTCGGTTCGCGCGGTCCGTGACGACGCCGATGTCGTGCTCGATCAGGATGATCGTGATCCCGTCGTCGTTGAGCGACTCGAGCAGCTGGTAGAAGGCGTCGCGGGACTCGGCGTCGACCCCGACGGTCGGCTCGTCCAGCGCCAGCAGATCCGCCTCGGAGGCCAGCGCCCGCGCGATGTAGGCGCGCTGTCGCTGGCCGCCCGAGAGCTGGTTGACCTGTCGATCGGCAAGGTCCTCGATGCCGACCGTCTCGATGGCGTCGGCGACGATTTCGCGGTCTTCCTCCCGAATCCGGCCGTGGCCGACGTGGGCGAACCGACCCATGGTCACGGCCTCGCGGACGGTGACCGGCATCGTTCCGCCGCCGCTGGTCGCCTGCTGGGAGACGTAGCCGATCCGCTCGCCCTCGTCGAAGGCGTCGACCGGTTCACCGAAGAGTTCGACCCGGCCGCTGTCGGCCTCGTGCAGACCGAGCATGAGGTGGAGGAGCGTCGTCTTCCCGGAGCCGTTCGGGCCGATGAGCCCGAGGAAGTCGCCTTCCTCGACGGTCAGGGAGACGTCGCGGACCGCGGGCTGGTCGCCGTAGGCGAACGTCACGTTCTGGAGATCGACGACGGTCACTGTGCGTCTAGTGCTTCTCTGAACGCGGGGATGTTTATCTCTTCCATTTGCTCGCGGTATCCCCAGCCCTTTTCCTCCCACGAGGCGAGGGTTCCCGAGGCGGTCGCGAGGGGCCTCGCGTCGGTCGCGTCGCTGCCGTCGAGGAGCGTCCCGACGAGGGGCGGGTGTTGGCCTTCGGGGGCGTCGAAGGCGTCGTAGAGGATCGTGTCGATCCCGTTGTCGTCGATGTGCTCGATGGTCTCCGAAATCTCACCCTGGCTCGGCTCCTCGTTCGGGGAGACGCCGACGGGCGTGTGCAGTTCGAATCCGTACCGGTCCTCGAGGTAGGTGAAGGAATCGTGGCCGGCGAAGACGGCGGTCCGGCGGTCCGCGTCCTCGATGAGCGCTTCGAACTGCTGGTCGACGTCCTCGAGGACGCCGACGTACTCGTCGGCGTTGGTCCGAAACGTCTCCTCCTCGTCGGGATGAGCCTCGACTAAGCCGTTGACGATATTCTCGAGGATGTCCTGTGCGAGGACGGGATCGAGCCAGGCGTGGGGATCGAACGAGGAGCGATCGTGGTCGTGATCGTGACCGTCGTCTTCGTGCTCGTGGCCGTCGTTCTCGCTGTGGTTCCCGTCTTCGTGCTCGTGGTCGCCGTCTTCGTGCGTCTCAGTATTGTTCCCGTGATCGTGCCCGTCGGATCCCGTCTCGTGGCCCCACTCGAGCAACTGATCGTCGAGTCCCGCGAAGCCGTCGACGACGATCACGTCGTCGTAGTCCGCCTCGAGCGTCGACGCGATATCCTGTGCCCACGAGAACTCGGGCGTGTCGAGATAGACGAAGACGCCCGCGTTGGCGACGTCGCGGGTGAGGTCTCCCGGCGGACTCCAGCCGTGGCCCGACTCGCCGGTTCCCACCGGGTTCTCGAAATCCATCGTCTCGCCGCTGACCTGCTCGGCCCAGTCCCACAGGCTAAACAGGGCGGCGTACCCCGTGTCGTACTCCCGTTCCGCGAGGTCCAGATCGTCGAGACAGCCGGCAAACGCGCTCGCGGCGAGGAGGCTCCCACCCGCCCCCAGCAGCGACCGCCGTGTTCGGTTCATACCCGAAAATACGCCCCGCCGAATAAAAGCGTTATTATCTAAACCAAGTGTATTATTAACTCGAGGTAGCCATAGGGGGAGTTGTTACTAACTTGGCGGCGAGCGAATTTCGGCAGCGCGGAGAGACGAGAACTGAAGCCGCGAGAAGCGGCGCGCTCATTCGAGCGAGACGCCGAGTTTGACTCCGTTGTGGCGTCGGTACGCCGGCGGCTGGCCCGGTTCGGCGTCGCGGACGACGTCGAACACGTCGAAGCGGATCACCAGGCGTCCGGGACCGATCGTCGCCCGAAGGACGGGGCCACGGCTCGTGACGACGACGTACGGCGGCCCGGCGACCGGCCGGGCCGACAGCTCGTAGCCCGTCGCCGCGACGACGTCGGCCAGTACCTGCGGCAGTCGCTCGAACAGCCCGGACGCCTCGAGTTCCGAACGGAGACCGCCGGTGACGGTGTTCCGATCGGTGGTCCGCGACGTATCCCAGGGTTCGGCGATCCGGTCGGCGCAGTCCTGGACCGCCTCGACGACCGGGGCGTGTTCGGTCTGGATCCGACGGCGCGCGTCTCGAACCGGATGCGACACGAGTGTGAGTGACAGCGGGAATCACTAAGATGTCTCGACTCTCCCGTCGAACGAAGCGAGCGCAAACTGGAGTGACGGGACGGCGGTCCGCCGCTACTTCCGTCGTTCGACCGTGCCGACGTTCAGCGTCCGGACGTGGCGCAGCACCGTTCGGGCCCCGCGCCGCCACGCCGGCTCCGTCTCTCGTCGCTCCTCGAGTTCGCGTCGCAGCCGCTCGTTCTCGGCCTCGAGATCATCGACCGCGGTCTCCAGTCGCTCCGCGTTCGCCTCGAGGTCGTCCACGCGGTCCTCGAGCCGGTAGCGGCGCTCGCGCTGGGTCTCCAGATCGTTTCGTAACTGGTCGCGTTCGCGCCGGAGGGTCTCGACCCGAGCGGCGAGTTCCTCGCGTTCTCGAGCATCGTCGTCGACGAACGGGTCGCGGTCGGTCGCGGCGATCGACCCCTCCTCGAGGTCGACGGTCTCGTCGTCCGTCTCCTCCGCGTCGGCTCCGGGCTCGAGGTAGCCCAGGCCGACCGCGTTGACGACGGCGCCCACCAGCAGGATCATCCCTCCGAAGTAGAGCCACGTCAACAGCAGGAGGATAGCGCCGAGGGGGCCCGCCGACTCCGAACTGGAGGCGAAGGAGACGTACACCCGGAACAGCGACTGGAGTAGCGTCCAGCCGAGGGCCGCGACGACGACGCCGGGGACCACCTGTCGCTTCGAGGAGCCGACGTCGGGGAAGTAGTAGTACATCGGGAAGAACGCGATCGCGAGGACGGCGAACAGCAGGATAGACTGTGCGACGCCGAGGAAGGGGATCTCCGGCAGGAACGCGACGATCGCGGTCGCGACGGCGGCGAAGATGAGCGCGCCGCCGATGACGCCGAAGACGATTAGCGCGTCGTGGATCTGGTCGAAAAACGAGTTCTCGTTGGTCGTCCCGTAGATCTCAGAAAACGCCGTGTCGAGCCCGCGGAATATCTTCAGCGACCCCCACAGCAACACGACGAGGCCGACGATCGTCGAGCCGGCCGACGCCGGCGAGTCCTCGATCGCGTTCTCGATCAACAACTGACCGCTATCGGGGAGAAAGCCCTCCGTCGCGGTCGAGACCTGCTCGGCGAACGCGTCGCCGCCCACGAACGTGACGAGGAAGAAGATGAGCACGAGCAGCGGCAGCAGCGAGATGAACGCCTGATAAGCGATGCTCGCGGCCATAAACGGTACGTTCTTCTCCTGAATACCGCCGACGACCGTCTTCCCGAAGGAGAGGCCGTCCCGAAGATCCGTAGACATACGCGCATACGGGTGCTCGACGGCGTTATGCCGTCGGCTTGCAGCCACCGTGTGGATTTCCCTCGACGCCCGTAATCGGCGATTACGTCACGACCTCGGACCGTCCTCGAGCAGCGCCTCGACCGCGCCGCGGGTCGGCAGGGCCGCCATCGCCCCCGCGTCGGTCGTCGCCGTCGCGGCGACCGCGCCCGCGAACCGCAGCGCCTCCTCGAGGGAGCGCCCGTCTCGAAGCGCGGCGATGACGCCGGCGACGAACGCGTCGCCCGCGCCCGTCGTGTCGACCACGTCGACGTCGAATCCAAGATGGCTCGCGACGCGCGCGTTCGACTCGGCCGCCGCGGATTCATCGGGCCACGGCGCGCGTTCCGACGCGGCCGCGACGGCGCCCTCGCTGCCTCGCGTGACGAAGACGGTATGCGGGCCCTCACCGGGAGCGCCGTCTTCGAGCACCGCTCGTGCGATCGCTTCGGGCTTCGATTCGGCATCGGAAGCGTCGGCCGCACCGTCGCCCGCGTACCCCAGCCGCTCGAGTTCGCCGACCGTCGCCTTGCAGACGTCGACGTGGGCCAGCGCCTCGCGACCGACACGGGCGAACGCCTCTCGATCGGGCCACAGTTCGGGTCTGAAGTTCGGATCGAACGAGGTCGTACAGTCCGCGGCGGCGGCCCGCTCGAGCAGATCGATCGTCGCCTCTCGGGCCGGATCGCTGGCGAGGGTGACCCCGCCCGCGTGGACCCACTCGAGAGCCTCGAGCGTCGCGTCGTCGATCCGGCCGGGCTCGAGCCGCGTATCGGCGGTGTCCTCGCGGTAGAACGTGAACTCGCGGTCGCCGGTCTCGTCATGGGTGACGAACGCGAGCGTCGTCTTCGCGTCGGGGTCGCGCTCGACGAATCGGNATCGGTCCGGGAGGTCGGCGTCTTCGAGGACGGTCTCGAGGTACCGCCCGAACGGGTCCGCGCCGACGCGGGTCCAGAACAGCGGCGGCGCCTCGAGTCGCGCGAGGCCGACGGCGACGTTGGCCGGCGCGCCGCCGGGGCGGCGGTCGAAGCCGGAGACGTCCTCGAGCGGTCCCGGTCGCTCGGGGAGGAAGTCGATCAGCGTCTCGCCGGCGACGAGTACGTCGCGAGTCATGTCTGCGTATCAGTCGGCCGGTGGTTTATGGATACCGAGCGCTGGCGGATCGGCGGCGGCGCGACGCTGGCAGCGGCGCCGGCGCTATCGCTCTCGAGCGGCCGGTCGAAACGAGAGAAAGCGTAGAGAGATCGGTGTTCGCCTTACAGGATGATGCTCTTCTCGCGCATCATCTCGTGGATCGAGGCGTCGAGACCCTCGCGGCCGATGCCGGAGTCCTTGTTGCCGCCGAAGGGGATGTCGCCCAGCCCGTGGCTCGGCGCGCCGTTGATCCGGACCGCGCCGGCGTCGACGCGGTTCGCGACGTTCATCGCACGCTTGTGGTCGCTCGTGAAGACGGCCGCGTCGAGCGCCAGATCGGAGCTGTTGGCGATCTCGATGGCCTCTTCCTCGTCGCTGAAGGTGGTGACCGCGGCGATGGGGCCGAACTGCTCTTCGTCGACGATGCGGGCGTCGTGGGGAACGTTCGCCAGCAGCGTCGGTTCGAAGAACTGGTCGGCGAGTTCGTCCGGCACGCCCTCGGGGGCGCGGCGACTCCCGCCGCGGACGATCTCCGCGCCCTTGTCGACGGCGTCCTCGACCAGTTCTGTGACCCAGTCGGCCTGCTCTTCGCTGATGAGCGGGCCGAAGGCGGTGTCCTCCTCGAAGAGGTCGCCGGCGGTCCAGGCGTCCATCTGGCCGTCGATCAGCTCGACGAGCTCGTCGTGGACCGACTCGTGGGCGAGCACGCGCGAGACGGCCGAGCAGCGCTGGCCGGCGTACTTGAACGAGCCCTTGGCGCAGTTGCCCGCGACGTCGGTGAGGTCGGCGTCCTCGAAGACGATCGCCGGGGCGTTGCCGCCCAGTTCCATGTGCAGGTTGACCATGCCGCTCTCGCGGGCGACGTGTTTGCCGGCCCCCGAGGAGCCGGTCATCGCGATGGCGTTGACGCGGTCGTCGCCGGAGAGAACGTCGCCGATCTCGCTGGCCTCGCCCGGGACGAAGTTGAATGCGCCGTCCGGAATCCCGTCGACCTCGCTGATGACGTCGGCGAGGATCGCCGCCGAGATGGGCGTCTTGCTGGCGGGCTTGAGCAGGACGCTGTTACCGGCGGCGAGTGCAGGGGCGACTTGTAATGCTGTCGTCGCCAACGGATAGTTGTACGGCGTGATACACAGCACCGCGCCGATCGGCTCGTGTTTGACGATCGCCTGCCAGCCCTCGTGGCCCTCGGTCGAGCCCTCGCGGTACTCGCCCTGGCTGACGACGTTGCGAGCCTCCTCGGCCGCGCGGTCGAATCGCTCGGCGGCCTGCCCGACCTCGCCGCGAGCCGAGGAGATCGGTTTCCCGGCCTCGCGGACGATGACCTCCGCGAGTTCCTCCTCGCGCTCGCGCAGCCCCTCGGCGATCGCTTCGCACCACTTCGCGCGCTCGACGACGGTCGTCTCGCGCATGCGCGGCTTGATCTCGTGGGCGGCCTCGAGGGCGGCGTGGGCCGCAGCCGGATCCGCAGCGGTCACCTGCGCGAAGGTGCCTCCGTCGGCGAGATCCGAGACCGGGATCGCGTTTTCGGTCTCGAGCCACTCACCGTCGACGTACAGTCGCTCTCTCCGCTGTGCGGCTCTCGTTGCCATACCCGTCTCTTAGAGCCCCACACTGAAAGAGTTTACTCACGGTTGAAAAAATAACGCAAGTATTGATGACCTCGTTCGGTGATGGGTCGATTGTTAGGCAGACCAAAATCTAGGACGTCTATTGAGAACTGCGATTTCCGATTACAGAAAAAATGTTCTTGCATGGGGAATCCTTAAGTGGAATGCGCGCGTTTGTTCGAATACAATGAGCACTCAAGAGACCGTTCGCCAGTCGGCTGACAGTGTCGAGGGGAACGAGCTTCGCCTCGACCAGGAGAAGGCCGAGCAGATCGTCGACGCGCTGAACACGGAGCTCGCGAACTCGTACGTCCTCTACCACCAGCTCAAGAAGCACCACTGGGTCGTCGAGGGCGCCGAGTTCCTCCCGCTTCACGAGTTCCTCGAAGAGGCTTACGAGCACGTCGAAGAGGGTGCCGACGAGATCGCCGAGCGCGCCCAAGCGCTGGGCGGCGTCCCCGTCTCGGGCCCTCGCAACCTCGAGGACCGCGCCACCGTCGAGTTCGAGGGTGAGGACGTCTACGACGCCCGCACGATGTTCGAGAACGACCTCGAGATGTACGGCGACATCATCGAATCGATGCGCGGCAGCATCGAACTCGCCGAGAACCTCGGCGACCCCGCCACGGGCGAGATCCTCCGCGAGATCCTCGTCCACCTCGAGGAAGACGGCCACCACTTCGAGCACTACCTCGAGGACGACACGCTAGTCCTCGAAGAAGCGACGAAGTAATCGGACGACGGAAACGCCGGGTACCGAACCGCGTCGCCGATCGATTCCGCGTTTTTACTGCTAGATCGAGAGACCAGCGAATAGCCCGTTTGCACTCGAGAGGGTCACCGAGACCGGAGTGTCGCATCTTTCCGCGTAGTATTTCGAACCGCAAAACCGGCATACAGTGGCGCGCGCTGTCGGTCAGCCGAGCAAAGCGAGGCTGGCCGACGACCGTGCGCGAGGGATGAGCGAACGAGCGGTGCGAGGGGTGAACGCAGTGAACCCCTCGAAAGCGAACGGTGACCTCTGGGAACCGTGAGCGAAGCGAGTGAACGAATCGGCTGGGGAGGACGTGGAATTCCTCGCTGCCAGCAGCAGTAGCGGACTACTAC
>NZ_AOIS01000068.1 GCF_000337495.1 Haloterrigena salina JCM 13891 | reverse complement strand
GGGACTTCGGACCGCGGCTCACTGAGCCCACGGGCCGTTCCAGACTGGCGCTCTCGAGTCCGCTTGCAACGGGGGTGCCCAGAGGTGGCAACCCTGCAACGTCTAGTGGCGTCAAAACCGAAGAGAGAGGATCCATGGCCGAGGTCAGTCGGCGTGGCGGTTCAGTCCGTCGGGTCAGCGACGGACGAGCGGTGCGCTCGAGTCGGTGGTCGCGGGGGTCGCGGTCGGACCCGTCCCGACGGTCAGCGCTCGAGGTCGACGGTGAGGTCGGTCGCGATCCAGCCGTCGTTGTTGTCGCGCTCGGTGAAGACCGTCTTGCCGGGGCGCGTCTCGTGGCTGGTCACGACCACTGCCGGCTCCTCGGGTTCCTCGTCGGCATCGGAATCCTGCCTGCGGGCGGGTACGTCCATCACGTGGAGTTAGGTATACCTAAATCTAAAAAGTTTTTGGTCGGCCTAAGTCTCTGGGAGTCGAACTGATCGCGCGGTTGGAGGCCGTAGTTTCACACTGTCGGACGCCGTACCCGCGCGTATGGAGTTCGACGTCGTGCAGGGCGACATCGCCGCACAGTCCGCCGACGCGCTCGTCAACGCCGCCGGAACGAGCCTCGAGATGGGCTCCGGCGTCGCCGGCGCACTCCGACGCGGCGCGGGCGAGGAGATCAACGAGGAGGCCACGGCGGAGGGCCCCGTCGACCTCGGCGAAGTGGCCGTGACGGACGCGTACGATCTGGACGCCGACCACGTCATCCACGCTGCGGCGATGCCCCATTACGGGGACGGCCAGGCGACCGAAGCGAGCATCCGGGAGGCGACGCGGAACGCGCTCGAGACGGCCGACGACCTGCGCTGCCGATCGATCGTGCTCCCGGCGCTCGGCTGTGGCGTCGCGGGCTTCGACTTCGCCGAAGGCGCCGCGCTCATCGCCGAGGAGATCCGTAATTACGAGCCCGAGACTCTCGAGGAGGTTTGGTTCATCGCCTACGCCGACGAGGAGTACGACACGATCCGCGCCGCGACCGAGACGGGCGACTCGTCGGCGCCGACCGACGGGAGTGAGTCCGCTCGGTAGCCGGACTCGCGTCGCGACGCCCTCCGCGCCGGAACCGTCCGCCCGAACCGGGCCCTCGGTCCGTTCGGCTTAAAGACGCCACCTGTGGTCGGTAAGGAATAACCCACCGGTGCTCGAAGCCGAGCGTATGGGGCGGCACGTACTGGTGGCGATGGGCCGAACCGACGCGTCGGACGCGGCGCTCGAGTACGCGTTTGAAGAGTATCCTGCGGCGAAAATCTCCGTGCTCCACGTCACCGACGCGGCCGGCCCGCTCGCCCGATTCGGCGGCCGGGATCCGTGCGAGTACGTGATCCCGGAACTGACCGCCGAGCGGGGCGCGGAGCTGCTCCCGACGCCGGATCGGTTTACGCGAGCGCAGTGCCGACGGGCCGAGCAGGTTCTCTCCCGCGCGCACGAACTCGCCGAGCGCCACGACCGGGAGATCGAACCGGCCGTCCGCTCTGGCGGCGCGGCGCGGGAGATCACCGACTACGCGGAGGAACACGCGGTCGACCACATTGTCATCGCGGACCACCCACCGACGGCGTTCCGGCCGGTCTTCCGATCGGTCCCTGAATCGGTCACCCGGAACGCCAGCGCGCCGGTCACGACGCTCTGATCACGCCGCGACGGTCGCTCCCTCGTCTCGATAACTCGAGTCCGGAGCGACGGGTCTCGATCAGGACAGCGAGAGCCCGCGGACCTCGACCGAATCGCCCGCTTCGACGCGGCCGATGATCTGCCCGTCGGTGTCGGCGACGAGGTCCTCGGCGCGGTCCTCGGGCAGCGCGACGACGAAGCCGGTGCCCATGTTGAACGTCCGGTGCATCTCCTCGTCGGTCACGTTACCTTCCTCCTGTACGAACTCGAAGACCGCCTGCGCGGGGAACGGGTCGTCGACGACGTACTCGAACTCGCCCATCCGGAGCAGGTTGGTCCATCCCCCGCCCGTGACGTGGGCCGCCGCGCGCACGCCGTGTTCGCGCATCGGCTCGAGCAGGTCCGTGTAGATCCGGGTCGGTCGGAGCAGTTCCTCGCCGATCGTCCGATCGGGGTTCGGCGGGAACTCGTCGGTGTAGTCGTGCTCGCGCGTGACAGCTTCCCGCGCGAGGGTGAGCCCGTTCGAGTGGATGCCGTTCGAGGCGAAGCCGACGAGGGCGTCGCCGACCTGCGCCTCGCCCTCGAGCACCTCGTCTTTGCCCGCGAGCCCGGCGCAGGTCCCCGCGAGGTCGAATCCCTTGACGACCTCGGGCATGACCGCCGTCTCGCCGCCGAGCATCGTCAGGTCTGCTTCCTCGAGACCCACGGCGAGCCCCTCGCCGATCTGGTTGGTCAGCGCCTCATCGGGCTCGTCGATCGCGAGGTAGTCGACGAAGGCGACGGGCTCGACGCCCGCGGCCACGAGGTCGTTGACGTTCATCGCGATGCAGTCGATCCCGATCGTCGAGAAGTCCTCGATGGCTTCCGCCACCAGCAGTTTGGTCCCGACGCCGTCGGTCGCCAGCGCCAGATAGCGGTCGCCGATGTCGATCAGGCCGGCGTACTCGGTCCGCAGGTCGCTGCCGAAGGCCTCGAGCAAGGCCGCGGTCGCGTCCTCGCTGGCTTCGATGTCGACGCCCGTCTCCGCGTAGGTGAGCCGTTCCTCGCTCCCGTCGTCCGCTGAATCGGTCATGTCTGAACGACCTCCCGGGGCGAGCAAAAGGTCACCGGTCCGGGCGAGCGACCGCGCCCGAGACGCGGCGTCGCCGGCGGTCACTCCCCGTCGCGCTCGAGTTGATCGAGCAAGGCCTCGAGCGTGTCGACGTGCGATTCGAACGTCTCCCGGCCCTCGTCGGTGAGTTCGTAGGTCGTCTGCGGGCGGCGATCGACGAACTGCTTCTCGATGCTGACGGCGTCGGCTTCTTCCATCCGCTGGACGTGCGACGAGAGGTTGCCGTCGGTGATCTCGAGGTCGTCCTGCAGTTCCGAGAAGGTCGCCCGGTCGTGGCGATAGAGATAGGCGAAGATCTGTAACCGGGTCGGCTGGTGGACGAGTTTGTCGAATTCCATGATGACGGGCGAGTCAGTCGGCCAGACGATAGGTCAGCAGGTAGTACGTCCCGACGCCGTGGAGGAAAAAGAGGATTCCGAACGCGGCGTAGCCGAAGTACTGGAGCCACTCGACGTGGGGCATGAACAGCGCGAACACCAGGATCCACGCGCCGTTGACGTAGAACGGGTAGCGGTCGATCGCGCGGATCCGGTAGGCCCGCAGGATCGTCCCCGCCAACAGATACCCCATGCCGAGGACGGTAAAGGCGAGACTGAAGAAGAACGCCCCCTGCAAGACGCTCTCGACCTCGGCGCGAACGGGATCGACGATCGACGTCACGACGAACAGGCCGGCGACGAGCGTCCCGAAGACGACTTTCCAGCTCGGCGTCGGTCCCGGATCGGCGACGTTCGATCCCGCACGAGCGCTCGTCTGCCACTGGGTGAACCCGACCAGCGCGAAGACGGCCCCCCAGACGAGGACGTAGACGTACTCCGGCCACGGGTAGACGAACATGGCGTTCGTGATGACGCCCGCGAGACCGACGACGACGCCGTGGACGAGCCACAGGCGCCGCTGGCCGGGATACCGCTTCTCGATGGCCATCGCGGACTTGATCTGTTCGATGTCCTCGCGCAGCACGTCGACGTCCGGGTCGTCCGCCGTCGGATCGTCCGCGCGATCGACGTTATCGGTCATCGGTGTTCGGCCTCCTCTGGATCGGATGGTTCGGCGGCGATACCGGCGCTGTCGGTCGCCTCGGCCACACTCGAGCCGACGCCTCGAGTCGCGTCGCCGCGGGCTGACTGCACGTACGTGTAGTAGTTGAACAGGTCGGTGTACGACGGCGGATCCGGATCGACGGTCGCGCCCTCGCGCGCTCCCTCGACGGCGTTCTCGATCGCCGTGAGGTCGGTTTCGGACGCCAGAAAACCTCGAATTTCGTCACCGCGCTGGAAGACGCGGTCACCGAGGAACAGCGACTCGGGCGCCATCGCTCCGCGGATCCGGACGACCGGCGGGAGTGCCTCGAGGAGGGTCGTCGGGGCACCCGTTGTGACCGTCCGCCCGTCCCGGACGAACGCGATACGATCGGCGATCTGTGCGTCCAGCGGCGCGTGGCTCGTCACGAGGATCGTCTTCCCGGCCTCGCGGTACTCGAGCAAGAGGTCGTGGACGATCTGGATCATCGCGAGATCGAGTTCCGCCGTGGGTTCGTCCAGCAGGTAGAGGTCCGCGTCGACGGTGAGCGCGATCGCCAGTTCGAGCTTCCGCCGCATCCCGCCGGAGTACTCCCGCGCGGGCCGATCGAGGTCCGGAGTCAACTCAAGGCGGTCGACTAGCGCCCGCCAGTCGTCGGTCGCCCGCGGGTGGAGATCGCCGTAGAACTGGAGGTTCTCGCGGCCGGTCAGATCCGGATCGATCGTCTCACCCTGGAGCATCACGCTGGTCGCCGACCGCGCTTCGGTCGGCGATCGGTCGCCGAACAGTTCGATCTCGCCGCGCTCCGGTGCGGTGCTGCCGGCGAGACACGACAGGAACACCGACTTCCCGACGCCGTTTGGCCCCATGAGCGTGACGAGTTCTCCCTTTTCGACGGTCAGGTCGAGTCCCTCGAGCACCGCACCGTCATCGAACCCTTTCTCGACGTCTCGGGCCTCGAGCAGCGGCTGCTGTACCCCGTCGGTTCGCTCCGCGTTCGTGGTATCAGTTGGCATCTTACGGCTCACCTCCGTACGCGAATCGCGTCATGACCCCGACCGCCGCGGCCGAGAGGCCGACGGCGTAGCCGACCAGCAGGGCACCGTACTCGAGCGAGAGCGGCGCCTCGGGAGGCGTCATGAATTCGACGCTGTCGGTGCCCGCCCAGGCGGCGATCTGCATGCGCGTCGCCAACGAGTTCGGCAGGTAGTTGACGAACGCCGGATCCTCGGCGATCATACCCGGCGTGATTCCGTTGAACCCCGTCAGGTAGAACGCCATCAGGACGACGACGACCGCGATCGTCGTCATGTGTTCGGGCTTGGTGATCACCAGCGCCAGCCCCATCGCGAGCGCCATCGCGATCACGCAGAACAGCACGAACGTCAGCGCGAGGATCGCAACCGTCGTCGGACCGATCCGCTCGAGTTCGAACGTGGCGCCGTGTGCGACGGCCGCGAGGATCGTCACGAGATAGGAACAGGCACCCAGCGCCGTTCCGGCGACGAACCGGCCGGCGAGGTCGGCCGTCGGCGAGACCGGTATCGCTCGCAGTTTCCGGTACCGATCGCCCTCGAGGTCCCGAGCGAACTCGCCGGCGAAGACCGCGACGGTGACGGTGAACGCGCCGAACAACCCGTAGGTGATCCCGTTGGCAGCCTTGACGTAGCCGAGCTGATCGGGGTCGGGGGCCTCGATGAAGATCGCCATTGTCAGCAAGTACCACAACACCGGCCAGCCGACCGCCAGAAAGACCAGGAGTTTGTTGCGACGCAGTTGCTGGACGTGCCTCCGCGTGAACGCTCGCGCTTGTCCGGTCCAGGGGACCGATCGGTGTCTTGGGTTGGTCATCGTGAGCACACTCCCGAGTACCGACGATCGCGACAGACCGCCGACAGCTCGCTCGAGTCGAACATCGACTCACAGGCTAAAAATATTTACGGGGTAGACTACTTTCTCCCACAAAGTAGCGAAAGAGATAAATAGATAAAAAGTTCGTTGATGGGAACAGCCGGTCACTCGTCCGTGTACAGCGAGGGACGTCGGTCACCGATCGAAAAGAGAAACGCGGATCATCGCGGTCCGGACCGCCGACCGCCGTCAGAACGGGTTGGCGAACAGGACCACGTACCCCGCGAGCAGGGCACTCGGGACGAACACGAGCGCGAACACGCCCTTGTGCCAGTCGTAGACCGATTTGCCGTCCAGCGGACCAAAGGGGATCATGTTGAACGCGGCCAGCACGAGGTTGATCCAGACGCCCATCCGGCCGATGGTCCCGAGCGGGGCCGGCATGAGCACCAGCGGCAGGAACATGATCGCGAGCAGGTGGTTGGTGACGGGCCCGGCGAGGGCGATCATCGCGTTCTCCCGCTGGGTGATCCGGCCGCGATGGTAGACGGCGCCGGGGGCGGCAAAGAGGAAACCGACGAGCGCGCCCATGAGCGCCAGAAACAGCATCTGGTAGTCCGCTCGGAACTCTGCGATCTGGCCGTGTTCGATCGCGACGACCTTGTGTGCGAGCTCGTGTAACAGGAAGGCGACGCCGACGGTGACGAGACTGAGTCCGACCATCCCGAGGAAGTAGCCGACGTCGGCGCCGGCGTGAACCGGCGCGAATATCAGCGAGAACGCGACCGACAGCGTCAGCCACGCGACGGCGAGATCGATCAGCTCCCGGTCGCTGAAGGTCAGCTCCGGCTCCGAGCGCGACCGCGCGCGGACGCTCATGTCAACAGCCCTCGGAGCAACTCGAGCGTGTTCTCGGCCCCCCGGAAGAGTTCGTTGAACAGGGCGTTGATCCCGCCGATTTCGGGCGCCAGCCACGGCAACACGCCGACCACGAACAGGAAGCTCGCGATCATGCTCCCGATGTTGGTCAGCGCGACGATCATGATGAGCCGGAACAGCGGCACCTCGAACATGTCGGCGAAGGCCTCCTCGATCGGGCGCTCGGTGTCATCGATGATCTCGTTTAGCGTCTGGATGTCCCGGACGTTGACCGGCCGGTATTTGAGTTCGACGTAGCCGGCGAACCAGCCCGGCGCCAGCAGCGGGTTGATGCTCGTCAGCCAGGCGACGGCCCCGCCGACGCCCGCGCTGATCCAGCGCGCGCCGGCGAGACGGGCGAGCGTGAACGCGAAGATTCCGTTGATCAGGAACCACGCTCCGAACAGCTGAAGCAGGAATGTGTCCTGAACGCCGGCCATGACCAGCAGGAAGAAGAAGGCGACGAAGCCGAGCGTCAGCAGGTAGCCGACGATCTTCAGCGGCGAGAACCGGCTGCTCGAGGTCGTCCCCGACAGCGACTCGAGAGAGGGGATCCCCGAGGGGTTCTCGAGGTGGCGCTCGATGCCGGCCTTGTGTCCGGCGCCGACGACGGCGAGCACGTCGTACCCCTGCTCGCGAAGCCGGTGGAGGTGGGTGGCGATGTAGGCGTCGCGTTCGTCGATCAGGGCGTTGGCCCCGCGCGGGCTGAACTGGCGGAACTCCTCCATCATCGCCGCGACGACGTCGCCGTCGGTCATCTCCTCGATGTCGACCTCGTCGATCTCGTCGACGTCGCCGCTGACGCCGTCGAGGAGGAGCCCGACGACCGCGCCGACGAGGACGCCGACGCCGAGGCCGGCGAGCATGCCGACCGTCCCGCGGATCGCGTAGGTGCCGAGGCTCTCGAAGGTCCCGATGGAGAACGGCCCGACGGACACCTCCGCCGCGACGAGCGCGAGACAGGCCGCGATTCCGAGCCCCATTCCGGCGAGGATCCGTATCGTGAACCCGCCGGCGATGCCGTTCGATCTCCCGATCGACTCGAGCGAGGGGAGAAAGAGGAGTCCGACGAGGGCGCCGCCGAAGGCCCCGGCGGTGACGGCGCCGGCGGACGCCAGCATCGTCGAGCCGCTGATCCCGAGCAACAGGGTGTCACCCAGCCCCAACAACGGGGCGAGGAACGCCCCGAAGAGGAGTCCGACGAGGGCGCCGCCGATGGCGCCGAAGGAGAGCCCGATGGTTCGGGGATCGGTGACCCCCAGCGCGAGCCCGCCGACCATCTTCAGCTTCTCGGTGATCGAGAGCCCGCGCCAGAACCGCTGGATCGTCACCTGGATGTCCCGGTCGACCAGCGCGACGCCGCTCCCGTTTCGTTCGGCGGCCTCGATGGCGGCGCGCATGTCCGCGCCGGGTTCGATGTCGAACTGGTCGCCGAGCCGCGACTGGACGTAGGAAAGCATCCAGTAGGCCAGAAACTGGAAGACGGTGTTCCCCGAGAGGAGGTCGCCCGCCTCGATGTCGTCCGGCGCGCCGCCCTGCATCTGGCGGTACCGGTTCTCGTCCAGTTCCACGGCGACGACGTCCGGTTGCTCCTGATCGATCGTTTCGTGAACCTCGTCGACGCTCGACTGCGAGACGTGGGCCGTCCCGAGGACGGTGACGGAGCCCGGTTCGTCACCCGGTGGATCGGGGGGCGCCGGCACGTCGGCGTCGCCTGCATCGCTCATTAGCGGGTCAACTCGGCGACGACTTTTACCAGTATCGAAGCCGGAGGAAATAATAATTACGATTTCTTACTTATTGCATATAATTATTTTCCACGACGAATTGCCGCTGTATTGCGGGCCGAGACGACGACAAGAGTGTTTGTGCTCGGCCCGAACGAACGACCGATGACCGATCTCATCGAGACGCTCGTCGAGAATCGCGAGATGGTCCAGCCCAATCACGCCAACATGCTCGATACGGCCCACGGCGGCACCGTCATGAAATGGATGGACGAGGTTGGCGCCATGTCCGCGATGCTGTTCGCCGGCGAGACCTGCGTGACGGCCCGCGTCAACCGAATGAACTTCGAGCGGCCGATCCACGTCGGCGACACCGCCTACATCACGGCCTACGTCTACGACGCGGGCACCTCGAGCGTAAAGGTCCGGCTGGTCGCCGAGCGCGAGGACCTGCGGACGCGAGAACGGGAGATGACGACCGAATCCTACTTCGTCTACGTCGCGATCGACGACGAGAAGAACCCGACGACGGTGCCCGAGCTGACCGCCGACAGCGAACAGGAGGCAGCGTTACGGGAGGCGGCACTCGAGGGCGACGGCGACAGCTGATCGAGTGCGGAACAGCCGAGCCGACCGTCGAACGGACCGCGTCGGTGATCGATCGATTCCGAGCGGCTCCGCCGGCGCGGCGCCGACCTACATCCGCGACCGGGGTGTCCGTCTCCGGGTACCATCGCTCGAGACCGCATGGGAAGTCGACGGCGGACACTACCGACGGACCGCCGTTCGGAACCGAGCCCGAGCGACCCGTCGATTCGGTCGCACAGCGAAAACGGAGCTAGTTCAGTTCGAGTCGCTATCGGCGTCTTCCGACAGCGGCACGAAGTCCTGTTCTCTGGCCTCTTCGAGGACGGCCGTTGCCGTCTCGCGGGTGTCAGCGATGGTCGCACCGGTCATCGCGCCGATCGCACCGCCGGTACTCGCGGCGTTTCGACTGAAGACGGAGCCGATCGCGGCGCCGACGGCCGCGCCGATCGCGGCGTATCGAGCTCGGAGCAAGACGCGCTTGATTCGTTCCTTCATAGATAGCGGTTCGTGACTGTTACCCATAAATATGTCTCTCGAGTACACGACTTGCGGAACGCTCGTCCGATTCCGATCGGGACCGACTCGAGATCGCGTCACCGATCCCTCGCCGGCGGGCCTCGGCGATCGATCGCTGCACGCGACGCTACAGCAGCGTCGCGACGTCGGCCAGCGACTCGAGGACGTGATCGGGCTGGACCTCGGACGACTCGAGGTCGGCCCGGTCGGTCACGCCGGTCAACACGAGCGCCGTCGTCATGCCGGCTCGCTCCCCCAGCGCGATGTCCGTGTTGAGGCGGTCGCCGACGACCAGCGTCCGGTCGGGAGCGGCGTTCAGGCGGTCCATCGCCGCCGCCGCGGCGACCGACGAGGGTTTCCCGAGGATCGCGTCGGGCTCCCGGCCCGCGACGGCCTCCATCGCGGCGAGGATCGCCCCGGAGCCGGGAATCTCGCCGTCGTCGATCGGGATCGTCGCGTCCGGATCGGTCCCGTAGAAGGGCACGTCGCCTTCGAGGGCTCGCAGCGACTCCCAGAGCGTGCCGAAGGAGAACTCCCGGTCGAACGATCCGAGGACGACGTCCGCGGCGTCGGGGTCGTCGGTCAGTCCGACGGTCGCGTCCTCGAGGATGGCCCGGAGCCGATCGCTGCCGACGAGGTAGACCGTCGCGTCGGGATGGGTCGTCGCGAGGTACTCCGCCGAGACCGTCGCCGAGGTGAGGACGGTCGCCGGATCGACGTCGATCCCGTGGGGCTCGAGTTTCGTCCCGTAGTGATCGCTGCCGCGCGTCGGGTTGTTCGAGAACAGGAGTCGATCGACGCCGCTGTCCTCGAGGTCGCGGAGGCCGCCGGTGGCGTTCGGGAGCAACTCCTCACCGCGGACGATCGTGCCGTCGACGTCGAGGATCGCCGCCTCGTAGTCGGTCATCGGCCGGGACTACGGCGGGGCGCCGATTGAGTGTTTGGGACCGAGAGCGGCCGCTGCGAGTCGTTGCACACCCGATCGCGCGTCGGCCGTGCGATCGGCGCGAGCCGTTTCAACGCTTACTGCGATCGCTCGAGTTCGAGTTCCTCGGTCTCGAGTCCGGCGGTGTCGGCCCGCTCGTTGGACTCGATCAGCCGATCCAGTTTCGCCTCGAACTCCGCTTCGGAGAGTTCGCCGTCGGCGTACCGCTCCTGCAGTCTCGTGACCGGGTCGCTCGCATCCGCCGTGCGTTCGGATGCGGCCTCCGCGGCGTCCCGCTCGCGCTCGCGCTCGACCGCACGGTCGGCGTCGGCTCGCTCGCTGCGACGGGTGAGATACCAGATGAGGAACGTGCTGGCCACGAACAGCGCGGTGAGGCCGAGCGCCCACAGCGGCCCCGCCAGTAGCAAGGCGGCGATGATCACCACGTCGGCCAGGACGAACTTGATGGCGAAGATTTCCGTCAGCGTGTAGCTTCGGCCACCGCTTTCGCTGCCCATACGTGACAGTTGGGTGTCGTTCGAAATAACTGTGGGGATCGAAACGGCGGGAGCGGAGTCGACCGCGGTCGCTGTCCGATCTATCGCCTCGTCGCTTACGGACTGACCGCCGCCGGAACGGAAACCGGTCCCTCGCCGGGAAAACGCACATCCTCCTCCCGGACGAATCTCGCGTATGGCACTCGACACCGAGGTTCCCGACCCGCCCGCGCTCCGCGGGTCGTCGGATCCGGGCGACTACGACGCCGTCGACGAACCCGAGGAACGGATCGGAGACGACGTGCGGCGCGACGAACTCGAGGGGTTCTTACAGGCCGGCGCCTGGGAGGACGCGTTCGACGACTGGGCCGACCGCACCTACCTGATCGACGCGGAGTTCCGGGCCGTCCGCGAGGCGGGTCTGCTCGACGAACTCGACTTCTACTGGAATCAGGCCGCCGAGGACGTCGGCTACCGCGTTCCGTCGATTCCCGAGGATCAGTTTGCCGATCGCGAGGCGTTCGACGCTGACACCGCCGAAACCGTCGAGGAGGAGTTAGACGACCTCGCGCGGACGGTCAGCGAAGTGCTCGAGAACGATTACATTCACCGCGGGAGCGAGGAGTTCGGCTACGACTGGGAGTGACTCGAGGCCGAGGGTTTAGCCGTCCGGCATGATCGGCTGGATCCCGACGCCTGTATCGTCGGCGAGGCCACCGGGCGGGCCGACGTCAACTCGGTCGCGGTCGGCGACCGGAGCTACGTCCGGCCGACGATCGAGTACGAGGGCCGGGCCGCCCACGGCTCGCGGCCGATGCTCGGCGAGAACGCGATCGCGTACGCTCGGGTGTCGTTCGCGATCGATCGGAAACGGGACGGATAACGTCCGATCGCCGCCTCGCGACCGGAGGTGGGAATTCTTATCCGCGAACCCCTCCTACGTCCGGCCATGACACTCGAGGTCGAACCGCCCGAGCCGCCGGAACTGAACTTCGTCGACCCGAACGAGTAC
>NZ_AOIS01000067.1 GCF_000337495.1 Haloterrigena salina JCM 13891 | reverse complement strand
GATGGATCTCTTCGCCGGATTCGACTTCTTCTGGGACGACTTCGCCGACAGGGTCGGCTATCACGCGCCCGGTATCCCCGAGGACTGGCAGGCGCGAGAGTACCACCCGGGTCTCGATACATGGGGGACGGTCTCCTCAATCAACGCCGAACTGACAGAGTTCGGCCAGATCGTCTCGGTGACCCTCAAGGAGGAGTACGTCGACTGGGAGGCCGAGTACGAACCGCCGGAGGACCTCCCGGACTTCGACTGACGAGGCGGCCGTTAGGGCCGCGTCGCCACAGACACGCGTGAGCTACTGCGGCGGACCGACGCGGCGACGCCCTACGCTCGGGCGACCGCGATATTTCTCGTTCGTCCGTCACACTCGGGACAGGACTCGAGCGAATCGGTCATCTCTCGGTAGCCACACTCACAGCACTCGTAGTACGAACGTTCCGGCGCGCGTGGGGCAGGATGCACCATGGTGGAATGGGTTGGCTTACCACGAAAAAGCGTTGTGCTGGTACGGACAGTACCTCATTCTACAATCATACTCGGATTGATCTCCTAGAATATTGTTCGTTCGTCCGATTATCCTCGATGGCTCGAGGACGCTATCGGTAGTCGTTCGTCCAATCGATCAGTAAGTGCAGGGATAACGCAGTTGCGACGGTCCGTCGGTATTCGACGCTGGGGTCAGCGATAAGCGGGGACTCGAGCGGACTCGAGGGCGAGCGCAGCGCGGCGACGATCGCCTCCGAGACGACCGACTACGAGACCGCCCGAGATCGGTCGTGACCGCCGTCGACCGGCCCCGCTGCAGTCACTGACACACCGTTCGACCCCGTTTCGATCGCGGTGGCGAAATCGGTGGGTATTCGTCGTTCGTTCGGATATCCCCGATAGACCCACATGGCGCTTCGCGAGACAGTCGATCGGCTCCGCGGCTACGACGTCCTCGTCCTGACGGCGACGATCTGGTTTCTCGCGAAATTCCTTCGCTACGCCTTCCCGCCGCTGTTCGACTCGTTCGGGGCGAGCTACGGCGTCTCGAACGCGGTGCTCGGGACCGCCTACACCGGACTGATGCTCGTCTACGCGGCCATGCAGTTTCCCTCGGGCGTGCTCGCGGATCGCTTCGGCTCGGTGGGCGTCATCACGGCGGGCGTCGTCGTGGCGGCCGTCGCCGCGCTCGCGTTGGTCGTCGACTCGCCGTTTCTCGTCCTCGTCGGCGCGATGCTCGTCATGGGCGCCGGCACCGGCGCGCACAAGACCGTCGCCGTTCGGCTGCTGTCGCGGGCCTACCCCGCGCGCACGGGCCGAGCCCTCGGCGTGCTCGATACGTTCGGTGCCTTCGGGGGCGTCGTCGCGCCGGCCGTGATCGTCGCCGTCGCGAGCGTCTCGTTCCCGCTGGGCGATAGCTGGCGGCTGCTCTTCCTGGGCGCCGGACTGGTCGGACTCGCTCTCGGCGCGGCGTTTCGGGTACGCGTCCCACAACGCCTGCCGGACGACTCCGCGGGCGACGCCGCTACGGCCGCCGTCTCGGCCGGCGGCATCGGCCAGTACACGACGCTCCTTCGGGACCCGCGGTTCGCGGTGTTCGCGCTGCTGACGGTGCTGTTCTCGTTCACCTACAACGGGTTCGTCGCGTTCGCCCCGCTGTATCTCACACAGGAGGCGGGGCTGACCGACGCGACGGCGAGCCTGCTCTACAGCGCCCTCTTCCTCGCGAGCCTCGTCCAGCTCGTCACCGGCGATCTTAGCGATCGGGTCGGACGACTCCCGCTCATCGTCGGCACGCTCGGGATCGCGTCGGTCGCCCTGACCGCCCTCATCGCCTTGACCGGGACGGCTGGGCCGCCGGTTCTCGGCGTGGCGCTCGTCGCGGTCGGCATCGGCTCCCACGGCTTCCGGCCCGTCAGGGGGGCCTACCTGATGTCGGCGATCCCCGACGACGTCGCCGGCGGCGGGCTCGGCGTCGTCCGGACGCTGCTGATGGCGGCCGGGGCGATCGCCCCCGCGATCGTCGGCACGCTTTCGGAAGTCGCCGGCTTCCGGCCCGCGTTCGCCCTCCTCGCGGCGTCGGTCGCCGCCGCCACAGCACTCGGCGCCGTGCTTTGGCTGCTCGAGTAGTCGACTTCGACGTAATTCATCGATACTATTTACCGTGGAAAGAGTTAACACGATCCATCACAAACGTTAGCACATGACAGTAGCCGAGCAGCTCGAGTACGAGTGTGTGGCGTGCGGGCACCGCGAGACGGTCGCCGACGCGCTCGTCAGTACCTGTCGGCGATGCGGGGGCGAGATGCGAAACGTCGACCCGATCCGCGAGTAACCGGTCGCAGCCCTCGTGACGACCGACGGTGCCGTTTTCCCGCAGCTCCGTACGCGTAGCGTCGGCTCCGCGAACGCGAGAATCTCCGAGGAGGAGCGGCTGTGCGTGCGACCCGCAACGATCTCCTTACCGACTCGCCGCGATAGCGCCGGCGATCAGGACGACGCCGAGCACGACGGCGACGGCGCCGATCGTCCCGTCGCCCGCGAGCGCGAGCGAGCCGCCGGCGACGACGCCGGCGCCGCCACCGCCGGCAGCGATCGGAACGACCGTCTCCGCCGTTCCGGACGACTCGTCCCGTTCGTGGGGTTGTGCTTCCGTCTCGACGCGTTCTCGCAACTCGGCGACGTCCGCCTGCAGTGCCTCGAGTCGCTCTCCGCGGGCCGTCGACGACTCCACGTCGTCGAGCGCCGACTCGAGTCCGTCCGCTCGATCCGCGAGCGCGTCCAGTCGATCGTCCGTCGACTCGAGGACCGCCTCGTCCGGCGTCGCGTCGAGGGCCGCCGCGAGGTCGTCGACCTCGCTCGCGACCGACTCGAGGCGGTCGTCGTGGGCCGCGAGCGAATCGCCTTGCCGATCGAGCCGCGACCCGTGCTCGCTCGTCCGGTCGTCGAGTTCGTCCGCGCGATCGGCCAGGTCGTCGACTCGCGTCGAGCGGTCGTCGAGTCGATCGATCCGACCCGCAAGCGCGTCGGTCTGGCCCTCGAGACCGTCGATGCGATCCGCGACGGCCTCGAGACGCTCCGCGACGCCCTCCGGCGCCGCCTCGCGGTCGGCCTCGAGACGCTCCGCGACGCCCTCCGGCGCCGCCTCGCGGTCGGCCTCGAGGGCGTCGATCGCCTCTCGCGTTTCGTCGGACGCCGCCCGAAGCGTTTCGAGCTCTCCCTCGAGGGCGTCGGTCGATTCCTCGAGCGTCTCGACGGCGTCCGCGGACGCGGCCGTCTCGTCGAGAGACTGGAGGCGGTCGTCGAATTCCGAGACGCGCGCCGAAACCCGTTCGACGTCGGCGTCGACCCCGTCGACGGTTTCGGTAACCTCCTCGAGTCGGGTCTCGACGTCGGCCTCGAGCGAGTCGACCTGGTCACCGAGCCCCTCGAGACGGTCCGCGAGCGCGTCGGTCTCATCCGCCACCGTCGATCGGAGATCGGACGCGACGTCGTC
The DNA here is from genome assembly GCF_000337495.1 of Haloterrigena salina JCM 13891. Taxonomy (GTDB): domain Archaea; phylum Halobacteriota; class Halobacteria; order Halobacteriales; family Natrialbaceae; genus Haloterrigena; species Haloterrigena salina. The sequence goes on along the minus strand of NZ_AOIS01000067.1, from coordinate 337,471 downwards.
GAGGTTCGTCTCGACCGAGTCGATCCGATCCGTCAGCGTCGTCTCGAGCGCGTCGAGGTCGTCTCCGAGGTCGTCGACCTCCGCGGTCGCCGATTCGACCGTCTCCCGCGTCTCAGCGAGCGAATCGGACAGTTCGGCGACCGCGTCAGCCTCTGGTGCCGCTTCGTCGAGGCGATCGAGGCGCGACTCGAGCATCGCGAAATCGTCCTCGATCGATCCGACCGCGTTCTCGAGTCTCGTCTCGACGTCGTCCGTCCGGTCGGCGAGTCGCGCCTCGAGTTCGGTCGCCGTCGCTTCGAATTCGGCGGTCGTCGCCTCGAGTCGGTCGTCGACCTCCACTTCGAGCGAATCGACCTCGTCGCCGAGATCGGCGAGTTCGCTCTCGGCGGCGTCGAGGTCGGTCGCGAGGTCGGTGACCGCATCCTCGAGCGCCGTCCGCTCCGCGAGGTCCTCGAGTCGCTCCGAGACGCTCGTGACACTGTCTCCGAGTTCTTCGAAATCCATCTCGAGGGCCTCGAGGTCGTCTTCGACGGCGTCGACCCGTTCGTCGCTGGCCGCCGTCGCCTCGACGTCCCCGATCGTCTCCCGAGCGCTCTCCAGGCGCGCCTCCAGATCGTCGGCTCGGGCACCCAGCGTCTCGCGGGCGTCGGTGACGTCGTCGGCCACCGTCCCGACGCGGTCGTCGGTCGTCTCGAGCCGATCGTCGACGGCCGTGAGATCCTCCGCGACGGTATCGAGGTCCGTTCTGGTCGTCTCGAGCCGATCGTCGACGCCCTGAATTCGGTCGTCGACGTCATCGATCACGTCCTCGAGCCGGTCGTCGACATCGCCGACCCGGCTATCGACGTCTCCGATCCGATCGTCGACCGACTCGAGTTCGCCTTCGACCGCGTCGATCTCGTCCTCGATCGTCGCCGCCACGTCCTCGAGATCGGCGTCGACGGCGGCCAGTTCGTCGTCGACCGTCGCCTCGACGGCCTCGATCTCCGCGGCGAGTTCCGCGAGGTCGTCGTCGGTTCGCTCGACGTGATCCTCGAGTCGGTCGTCGACATCGTCGAGCTGATCGTCGACACCCTCGACCCGGGTCGCCTGCTCCTCGAGGCCGTCGTCCAGAGCGACGAGACGATCGTCGATCCGATCGACGTCCTCGTCGATCGCCGCGAGCGTCTCGGCCAGGCGATCGATCGTCACGATCGCGTCCTCGAGGTCGGCCGCGGACGCGGCCTCCACCTCGAGCCGTTCCAGGTCCGCTCGGAGCGTCTCGAGTCGTTCGTCAAGCGAGCTCGTTCTGCCCGAAACCCCCTCGAGATCGTCGGCGAGCTCCCCGATCCGCTCCTCGAGGGTCGCGCGTTCGTCAGCGGCGGTCTCCGACAGCGTCTCGAGGTCGGTCTCGAGTCCGGACTCCAGTTCGCCGATGTCGTCCGCCAGCTCGGCTTCCAACTCGTCGATGTCGTCCGCCAGCCCGGATTCGACCGCCTCGAGGTCGGCTTCCAGCTCGGTCGCGAGGCCGTCGACGTCGGTCTCTAAGTCCTCGAAGGCCGTCGAGAGCGCCTCGAGGTCGTCTCCCAGTTCGTCGACCGCCTCGTCGCTCGCGTGCGTCTCGCTCTCGGCTTCGAGGTCGCGCAGATCGTCGGCGAACGCCTCGAGGCGCTCGTCGAGCTCCGCGACCGTCTCGGCCTCGGCCGTCCGCTCCTCGACGTACGCGATGTCCTCGAACGCCGACTCGAGGTCGGTTCGGACCGATTCGATCTCCTCGTCGCGGTCGGCGAGCCGGTCGAACAACTGCTCGATGGCGTCGTCAGCGCGGTCGCGGTCCGCGCCGCCCTCACCGCCCAGATCGCCGTCGAAGGAGAGCGTCGTCGATCCGCTCGCGTCGGCGCCGGCCGGAGCCCCGTTCGACTCGTCGCCGTCCCCATTGGTTTCGGCCGCCGACCAGGTGACGTCCTCGTAGGCGTCGACGTCGTCCTCGGCCGCCGCGAGCGCACCGCGGGCGGCACTCCCGGCGGGGTCGTCGGCCAGCCGCACGCCGCGAACCGAGAACGGGAGCGCCGACGCGTCGAACCGCCCGCCGAGCAGGAACTCGAGGCCCTCGATCGCGCCGTCGCCGGCGACCGCGATCGGGACGGCCAGCCCCTGTTGCACGTCGTTCTCGTCGGCCTCGGCCGCGATCGCGTCGGCGAGGTCGCCGATCAGCGCGTCGTGGGCCTTCGCGAGCGCGCTCTCGACTTCGCCCGACGCGGCGTCGGGATCGAGCGCGAACTCCTCGCGGACGGCCGCGATCTCCGCCGGCTCGCGGCCGGTTTCGGCCGCCGCTCGCTCGACGATCCACTCGCTGCCCTTCGCGAGCGAGAACGCCAACGCGGGCACGCCGTAGTAGGCCAGCGCGACGCCGGTCGTCTGCGGTCCGATGCAGATGCCGAGCCCGGTGTAGTTGTCCTCGGCCAACTGGTCGTAGACGACGGCGAAGCCCCTGCTGATCGGCGTGGCGTCGGCCGCGTGCTCGGCGACGATCGACTCGACGGTCTCCCGGTGGGCCGCGGTCGGCTCCGCGGCGTCGACCAGCGTCCCCGGCGTCGTATAGCAGAGTCGCCCGTCGTTCCCGCGGATCTCGAGCTCGTCCTCAAGCAGTGCCTCGAGAGCCGGTTCGGCGTAGCCGTCGACCGCCAAGACACCGTTGGAAAACAGCGACTCGGGCGCCGCGCCGGTCGCGTCGGCGACCGCTTCGGCGGTCGCCCCCACCGCGTAGGTCGTTCCGTCTCGCTCTACGAACAGTCCGTCATCCGGCAGGTCGCTCCCCGCTGCATCGTCGACCGGAACGACGAGCGGCGGTACCGATTCGATCGCCTCCCCGGCCGGTTCGGCGGCCACCCTGAGCGCTCCCGGTCCGATATCGAGACCCGTTCCCATGCTACCGGGAAGTCAGAGCGCCCTCTTTGAGTTTTGGCTCCGAATACCAGATGTGAAAATAGCGTGCGGTCGCGTCTCGGCGCGTTCGGCCGGTAAACGGCCGTTTCACTTCGCTACGCCGATCGATGAGCACCAATGCGTCGGCCGTCGGCCGTCGACCGGCGTCGCTCGAGTCAGTCGGCCGGCGTCGGGGACGGGACTGGCTCCCCGACGGTGACCGGCTCGTCGACCGAGAGCGTCGTCCCCACCGACGCCTGCGGGACTCGCGTCTCGGACAACAGCCGGAAGTAGTGGTCGAACCGCACCGCGGTCGCCCAGTCGGGCAGCGTCGCGCGGCGGCGCTCGACGAACGTCTCCCGAAACCCGTCGGTTTGCGCGCCGGTCTCGGGGTCGCGCGCCGAGAGGCCGCGCAGTTGCGACGGTGCGGTCCCGTACAGCGTCGTCGACCCGACCTCGACGGGAACGATCCGATCGGCCCGCCCGTAGAGTCGGTCCTCCCAGAACGGCGGGGCGCCGCCGACGACGAGCGTCGGCTGGACGCGACGACACAGTTCGTCGGCGTCGATCTCGTCGTACCACTCGGCGACCGTCTCGAGCGTCTCGGCGCTGACGACCGTCGGCCCCGACGGAACTGCGGCGCTCGGGCCGCCGCTCTCGTCGGTGCGAACGATCTCGACCGAGTAGCCGAGGAACTCCGAGAGCCACGAGGCGAAACACTCCCGATCGAGGTCGAGGTGGAAGGTCGCGGTCTCGTCGCTTCCTCGTTCGCGGATCGTCACCGTCTCTCGCTCGAGGTCGTACGTCGTCTCGAGCCTGCGGAGTCGGGGTTCGCGTTCCGCGGTGACCGGCGCGGGTCGGGCGTCGCTTCCCGGTGTTCGCTCGACGATCGTATACCGCCGCTCCCACGCCGGTCCGCGGTCGACGAGCGTCCGTTCCGAAACCGAGATCGCATCGAGGGACGCGACCGGCCGAATCCGAATCCGCTCGAGGTGTACCATCGGCCCTACTGTTGACGGCCTAACTTTTAGGTGTGTTCGTTTTGGAAAGAATATCGGAAAGTCACTGTGGTTGATAGCGAGCCGCCGGTCGTGACCCGTATCGACGACGAGGGTGCCTCGATTGGGGTCCAGGTCCGATAGCTTCGACGGCGCTCGACGCGCTGACGACATTCGATGCGACGAGGACACGTTTTTTGCGCTGGGAACCCATCACTTCGACCGAAATGTCCGCCGAGCATCCGCTCGCCGAGGTCGTCGACAACCTCGTGTACGAACCCGTACAGGTCCACGAGCACGGCATTGATCTGACCGTCAGCGCCGTCTACGAGGTCGCCGCGCCCGGGCGACTGGATTTCGGCGGCGACGAACTCGAGGACGCCGACCTCGAGCCGGTCCCCACCGAGCTCCGGGAGCCGGACGACGAGTACGGCTGGTGGGCCCTCGAGGGCGGCCAGTACGTCCTCCAGCACAACGAGTTCCTGACGGACCTCGAGGAGCCGGTCCAGCTCCAGCCGCGCAACGAACTGCTGGCCCGGGGCGGCTCCCACCCCTCGATGCTGGTCGCGTCGCACCTGCCACTGATCCCGCTGACCGTCGCCGACGGCGGCCTGCAGATCAAGGAAAACGCGCGGGTTTCGACGCTGATTCCAGTCGGCGGCGGGACCGCTCGGACCGAGCCGGATCGCTAAGCGACGGTCGCGAACGGGGACGGGAGTATCGCTCGAGTCGGAGAACGAATCCGGCCGCTACCGGCCGTCGAACGACGGCTCGCGGTCCTCGAGGAAGGCCTCGACGCCCTGCTCGTGATCCGCGGTGTCGAAGACGATTCCCTGGGCCGTCGCCTCGTCGGTCAGGGCCTGCTCGAGCGATTTATCGAGCCCTTCGCCGACCAGCCGATTGGCGTGTCGGAGCGCGATCGGCGGGCCGGAGACGACCTTCTCGACGAACTCGTCGACCCGCTCGTCGAACTCCTCGGCGCCGTAGACGTGGTTGACGAGGCCGATTTCTTCGGCGCGGTCGGCGTCGATGATGTCGCCGGTCAACACGAGCTCCTTGGCGACGTTTTCACCGACGATACGGGGCAGCAGGTAGGACGTCCCGGCGTCGACGCTCAGTCCGACTTGCCGGAAGACGAAGCCGAAGACGGCTGTTTCGCTGGCCAGTTGCACGTCGCAGGCGATCGCGAGGTTCGCGCCGGCGCCGACGGCGGGGCCGTCGACCACCGCGACCGTCGGAATCGGAAACTCCACCACTCGTCCGATGAGTTCGTTTGTCGAGCGCTCGAGCCTGCGCACCCGCTCGTCGGCGGGGATGTCGTTTTCGATTCCCTCGACCATGCGCTCGATGTCGCCGCCGGCCGAGAACGAGCCGCCAGAGCCCTCGATACGGACGACTCGAGCGTCGCTGCCCTCGATCTCGTCGAGCGCTTCGGAGATACCGGTGCTGATCGCCTCCGAGAGGGCGTTGCGCCGATCCGGTTGGTCGAGCGTGATCGTCGCGGGACCGTCGGCCTCGATCTCGAGGTGGACCGCTTCGCCCAGCGCCATTATTCGGCCTCCGCTCCCTCCTCTTCGTCCTGCTCGCGGAGCTTGAACTTCTGAACCTTGCCCGTGGTCGTCCGGGGCAGTTCCTCGACGAACTCGACCTCGCGGGGGTGTTTGTACTCCGCGAGGTTGGACAGGCAGTACTCCTTGATCTCGTCCTCGGTGACGTCGCCGTCGGGCGTGCGGACGATGAAGGCCTTGACGGTCTCGCCGCGTCGTTCGTCCGGGATACCCGCGACGGCGGCGTCGGCGACGTCCTCGTGCTCGAAGAGGAGTTCCTCGACTTCGCGCGGGTAGACGTTGTAGCCGCCAGTGACGATCATGTGCTTCTCGCGGTCGACGACGTAGAAGAAGCCGTCCTCGTCGTGGTAGCCGACGTCGCCGGTGTGGAACCAGCGTCGGCCGCCCTCCTCGGTGAAGGCCTCCTCGTTGGCCTCGGGCAGGCCGTAGTAGCCCTTCATGACGTTCGGCCCGGCGACGACGATCTCGCCGGTGATATCGTGGAGGTCGGCTTCCTCCTCGTCGATCGGTCCCTCTTCGACCGGCGGAACCTCACCGAAGTCGTCGTCGACCACTTTCGAATCGACGCCGGGAACCGTTTTCCCGATGCTGCCGACCCGACGACCCTCGATCGGGCTGTTGAAGTGGGTGATCGGGCTGGTCTCGGTCAGGCCGTACCCCTCGTATATCTTCGGCTCGTAGCGTTCCTCGAACTGGCGCAGGACCTCGACCGGGATCCCGGAGCCGCCGACGCCGCAGAGCCGCAGCGACGACATGTCGAACTCCTCGGCGTTAGGCTGGTTGATCACGTCGTTGTACATCGCCGGGACGCCGTGCATGATCGTCAACTGTTCGTCCTCGATCAGCGAGACGGCGTCCTGTGCGTCCCACGAGGCCATCGGATAGTACGCGCCGCCGTTGAACAGCGCCGCGTTCATCGTGACCGTCATTCCGTAGATGTGGAACAGCGGCAGGACGCCGAGCTGCTTGTCGTCCGGCCGGATCCCGTCGGGGATGAGCTTCGCCGCGGCCTTCGCGTTCGACGACAGGTTCTCGTGGGTGAGTTGGACGCCCTTCGGCTGGCCCGTCGTCCCGGAGGTGTACGGCTGGACGGCGTCGTCGTCGTCGTCGCGCTCGGCGATACCGGGATCGCCCGGCTCGAGGAACTCCTCGAACGCGGTGGCACCCTCGGCGTCGCCGCCGACGCTGACGATGTGTTCGACGCTCGTCTCGTCCGCTACCTCCCGGACGAAGGGGACCAGATCGGCCAGCGCGACGACGACCTTGGCCTCGCTGTCCCCGAGCAGGTGGCCGATCTCGCGGGCCTTGTACTGCGGATTCATCGGGACGACGACTCCGCCGGCCCGCAACGTCCCGTGGAACGAGATCAGAAACGGCGGCACGTTCGGCAGATAGAGCGCGACTCGATCGTCGGCACCCAGCCCCCGTTCCTCGAGCGCGGTGGCGAACGCCCCGGTCTGACCCCAGAATTCCTCGTAGCTCGTTTCCGAGCCCTGAAAGCCGATCGCGGTGTTCTCGCCGTGGTCCTCGACGGCGGCCGCGACGTTAGTGACAAGATTTGTCATGCTCCGTGCGATACGTTTTCGTGTACCGTAAAAAAGATTGTCAAAGATACACCGGAGGAATCCTTTCCGACGGTAACCACTCACCCAATCAATACAGTCAACGTTAGCGAGTCGTTCCGGTTCGCCGACCGCGACCGGTCGTTCTCGAGCGTGAGTCAGGTCGCTGCTGATCCGTTCGAAGGGTGACTGGGACCGACTCGAGCGGGTCAGTCGTCGACGAAGATCCGGTCCGGGTCGAGTTCCGCGAGCGGGCCCACGCGCTCGCCGTCGGTCGCGTACCGGTAGAGCGCCGTTCGGACGATCATGCCCAGTACCTGCGTGACGACGAGGGTCGCGACGACCAAGAGGCCGCCGAGCGCACCGAGCACGTACGCGGTGAGTCCTGTCGCCGAGACATAGGCGACGACGAGCATGCCGATTCCGGTTAGCGTGACCGGGAGCAGCGCCAGGCCGATCCCGAACGCCGCGGTGATCGACTCGCCCCACGTCCGGGCGAACGCGCTACCGCTTCGCCGAAGCTCCGACCGGAGCGACCCCGTACGGTCCGTGACGATCACCGGGACGACGAAAAACGTCAGCAGCCCCCATCCGAGATTGAGGATCGATCGGGTGAGCGTGCCGACGCCGGGGACGTTGTCTTCGGCTACGTAGAGGAGGGTCCCAATCGTCGCGGAGACGAGGCTCCACTTCGCGATCTCCCGGCGGGCGTCCCACGCGGCCGCGAGCCCGTCGCGGGCCGACGTCTCCTCGCCGTCGAACTGTCGCGACGCGCAGTGGACCACCGCGGCATTGAAGAAGACGCCGACGCTCGAGGAAATCGCGAGGCCGGCGAACGTGGCGCCGTACCTGACGAGATCGTTCGTGAATACCGCGCCGAGCAGGCCGTAGTGGAGGATCGCGACGCCGACGGCCGCGTACGCACTGCCGACGGCGACGAGGCTCAACAGCGGGAGGATCGCGAGCCCAGGGCGGGCGCGAAACACGTCCAGACTGGCGTCGACTACCGCCAGCCCGTTGCGATATCGGTCGCGCATATTTCACGATAGTCACTCTGAATATATATTCTTGTTGGGTTTCTAACCGTACCGAGAACAGGAGCGGACCCCGCTGAGTCGGATCAGCCGTCGGGCGCGAACCGCTCGGCACCCTCGGTGTAGTCCGCGAGCGTCCCGAGGAACCGTGCCGCGTCCGCGCCGTCGACGATCCGGTGGTCGAAGCTCAGATCGTAGGTCACCTCGCGGCGAAACTCGAGGCCGTCGTCGCCGCGGCGGGTCCGTTCCCGCGTCCGTCCGATTCCGAGGATCGCGACCTCCGGCGGGTTGATGACCGGCGTGAACGAGTCGACACCGAGGGCGCCGAGGTTCGTGACGGTGAACGTCCCGCCGCGGAGGTCGTCCATCGTGTACTCGCCGGATTGGACTGTCTCGGTCAGCCGTCGTCGTTCGGTCGCGATCTCGGCGAGGGACTTCGAGCCGACATCGCGCAGGACCGGCGTCACCAGCCCCGCCTCGATATCGACCGCGACGCCGACGTTGTGCTCCTCGTACGTGCGGTGGGTTCCGTCCTCGAACGTCGCGTTGAATGCCGGATGGTCCGCGAGCGTCGCCGAGAGCGCGGCCAGCGCGACGTCGACGAGCGAGACGTCCGCCTCGAGGCGATCGTTCGCGGTCTCGGTCGCACGGAACAGCGCCTCGGCGTCGACCTCCCGGCTGGCGGTCACGTGGACGGCGTTCCGATAGCTGTCCTGCAGGCGGTTCGCGATCGTCCGCCGCATCGGGGAGAGCGATCGCTCCTCGCGGACGGTTCGCCCGTGCTCGTCGCTCTCGGTCCGATCGCCGTCGTCGTCGTCCGTATCGGAGTCGGTCGGTGCCATCGTGAAACTACTCCGGCTCGATCCAGGCGAGGACGGCCCCGCGCTCGAACTCGTCGTCTTCCTCGAGGACGATCTCGTCGATCGTGCCGTCCGTCGGCGCCGGGACGTCGACACTGACCTTCTCGACCTGGAACTCACAGAGGTCGTCGCCCGCCTCGACGTCGGCCCCTTCGCGCAGGAACCAGTTGACGACGACGCCCTCGTCCTCGTCGGTGTCCTCGGGCCAGACGTCGCCGGTGTCGACGGCGACGCGGTCGTCGTCCGGACTCATTCGTCACCGTGGGCCGCGCGGACGGCGTCCGTGATGTCCTCGGCGTCCGGGATGACCTCGTTCTCCATCGGCCGCGCGTAGGGGAGCGGGACGTCCGGAACGGCGACCCGCTCGACGGCCTCGAGGGCGGCGAGTCCGTCCTCGGCCTCGGCCACCCGCGCGACGATTTCGCCGGTGACGCCGAACGAGCGGTAGTCCTCGTCGACCACGACGAGTCGCCCGGTCTTCGCGACCGAGTCGCGGACGGTCTCGGTGTCGAGCGGCACCAACGTCCGGAGGTCGACGACCTCGGCGTCGATCCCGTCGTCGGCGAGTTCGTCGGCGGCCTCGAGCGCGCGGTGGACGTGCAGGCCGAGTGTGACGACGGTTACGTCGCTGCCTTCGCGCTTGACGTCGGCGCTGCCGAAGGGGATCGTGTACTCGTCCTCGGGGACGGGCGTCTTCGGCCCGTCGGGGGCGGGCAGCCAGCCGATGCCCATGAGCCGCTTGTGGAACAGGTAGACGACCGGATCGTCGTCGCGGATGGCGTTGTGCATCAGCCCCTTCGCGTCGTAGGCGGTCGACGGGACGACGACCTTCATCCCCGGCAAGTGGGCGAACGTCCCGTAGAGGGTCTGGGAGTGCTGGGCGGCGTCGTTGTACGTGCCGCCCACGGCGGCGGTGAGCACCATCGGCACGCTCACGGCGCCGCCGCTCATGTAGGTGTTCTTGGCCATCTGGTTGTAGATCTGATCCATTCCGACGCCGAAGAAGTCGACGAACATGAGTTCGGCAATCGGGCGCATCCCGGCCTGAGCCGCCCCTACCGCGGCGCCGATGTACGCCGTCTCGCTGATCGGGACGTCCATGATGCGGTCGCGGCCGAACTCCTCGAGCAGCCCCTCGGTGCTGTCGAAGATGCCGCCGTAGTCGGCGACGTCCTCGCCCATGTAGAAGACGTCGTCGTCCTCGCGCATCTCGTGGGCGATCGCCTCGACCATCGCCCGGCTCATCGTCAGCGATCGGTCTGTCTGCCCTCCCTCCGCCGGATCTTTCTCCTGTTGGGCCATCAGTCGTCACCTCCGGTCTCCGTTTTCGCGACGTTCGGTTCGCTGTCCGTTACGCCCGACGGCGGATTCGTGAACACGTCCTCGTGAGCGTCCGCCGGCTCGGGCTCCGGTTGCTCTTTCGCCCACTCGATCGCCTCCTCGACGCGCTCCCGAGCGCTCGAGCGCAGTTCGTCGATCGTCTCGTCGTCGACGCCGTGGGCCCGCAGGTCCGCCTCGAGACGATCGATCGAGTCCCGCCGCTCGGCCGCGGCCTTGTCCTCGTCGGAGCGGTAGGCCTCGGGGTCGCCCATGAAGTGACCCATGCGTCGGTGGACCTGGACCTCGAGCAGCGACGGCCCGTTCCGGTCTTGAGCGCGCCCGATCGCCTCCCGCGCGGCCTCGTAGACCGCGACGGCGTCGTCGGCGTCCACGCGGGTTCCCGGCATATCGAAGCCGTCGGCGCGCCGCGCGCCGTTCTCGACGTCGGTGACGCGATCTTTGGGCATGCTGATCGCCCAGTCGTTGTCCTCGACGACGAAGACGACGGGGAGGTCTTGGACGGCAGCCAGGTTGAGCGACTCGAGGAACGCGCCCTGATCGATCGCCCCCTCGCCGAGGAACGCGACCGCGACGCTGTCGGTATTTCGTTTCTTCGCGGCCAGTCCGGCGCCGACCGCGGGCGGACAGCCCTCGGCGATGATCCCGCTGCACGCGAAGTTGACGTCCGGATCGAAGAGGTGCATGTGACCGCCCTTCCCCTTGCTCAGCCCCGTCTCACGGCCGAAAATTTCGGCGGTCATCCGCTTCAGATCGACGCCCTTCGCGACGGCGATGTGGTGGGGTCGGTGCGGCGCCGTCACCGTGTCGTCGTCGCGCAGGTGCTGGCAGACCCCCGCGCCCGACGCCTCGTGGCCCGCGGCGAGGTGTAACTCGCCGGGAATCGGCCCGGCGGAGATGTCGAACGCCGGTTGCTTCCCCTCGAGGTACTCCTCCTGGAGGCGTTCCTCGTACTGGCGCGCCGTCACCATTGCCTCGTACATCTCTTGCAGGTCGGTAACAGATACCATACTCGGTGGGTGTCACCACATCGATCGATAAATAGCTAGGCACCGGAACGGCGACGTGAGTCCCCGAGAGTGCGACTCGAGGCTATATACGTCCGGATTCCTAACGTCCGATACCATGTATCAGGACGTGCTCATTCCGACGGACGGGAGCGACGGGACCCGCCAATCGATCGACCACGGAATGGCCATCGCACAGCAGTTCGGGGCGACCATCCACGCGCTGTCGGTCGTTCCGGAGGGACCCCTCGGGACGCTACAGAGCGATACGGCGATTGCCGCCGCCGACCGCGCCGTCGAGCGCGTCGAGCGGGAAGCCACCCGCAAGGGCGTCGAGGTCGTGACGGCGGTCGAGCAGGGCGTTCCCCACGAGGAAATCCTCGAGTATGCCGACGAACACGACGTCGACATGATCGTCATGGGGACCCAGGGCCGGACCGGCCTCGACCGCGTGCTAGTCGGGAGCGTCACCGAGCGCGTCGTCCGGATGGCCGACGTACCGGTCGTGACCGTTCGTCTCACCGAGAACGTCCGGATCGACGACGCCGACGAGGCGGTCCGGATCGCCCGCGAGGCGCTCGTCGAGGAGGACGGCTCGCTCGACCCGGCGGAGATCACCGTCCTCGAGGACCCCCATCGGACCAGCGCCTCCTGGATCGTCCCCCTCGAGACGGCGACCGATACCGTCCACGTCCACGTCGACGCCGTATCGGGCGAGGTGCGGACCGCGAAACGACCCGAGTGACCGGGCGCGAGACACTACCGATCGGGCCGAGAGAGCGGCGGTGACGATTCGGTCGCGTTCCGGATCGAACCGGTCGGTAACGGGCTCGAGTCGACGTTCCGTCACACCACTACCTACACAGTTTGGCAATGGAGCTATCACTATCTGGGACGTTCACGCTAATGACGAGGGAGGAACACCTAGTCGTTGCCAGTAGGGGGGTTCCGACTCTGAGACAGTTCCCTCGTCCTCGGTTATCATCGTTCCACCGTCGGCTTTCGCCGGCCGACTTTTTCGGGCGCTCGAATCGGTACCTACCGGACCCCGGCGAGTGACGACTCCGATCTCTCGAGTTGAGTCTATCCAGTAGGTTCGCTCAGCCGGTCGTCGCTGCGGCTCTCGTCCGTCTCGAGAGTCATCGTCTCATTCGCTCTCAGACTAGTCCGATAGCGGCGCAACGTGACGTCAGAATTGACACTACAAAGCACTTATACTATCGATCGAATCTGCCGGACGTCACTCATCGATGAGTTCGTCACCACAGGACTCGAAACCGACCGATCGATCCCGCGCGGCGCTCGAGCGACTCCACGCGGTCGCGAGACCGCGTCTGGGCGTCGATCCGCGAGCGCTCGGCGCGTTTCGGATCGTGCTGGGAGCGCTCCTGCTCGCCGATATGGCGTTCCTCCGGGTGCCGGGGTTAGTAACGTTCTACACCGACGACGGCGTCTTCCCACGCTCGGCGCTCGCCGACGTCTATCCGACGTTTGCGGCCGCGTCGCTCCACGCGGTCTCCGGCGCGGCGTGGGTACAAGGGATGTTGTTCGCGATTGCCGGCGTCGCCGCCGCGTGTCTCCTCGTCGGCTACCGGACGAAGCTCTCGCTGGGGCTCTCCCTGGTCCTGCTGGCCTCGCTGTTCGCCCGGAACCCGCACGTGGTCAACGGCGGCGACACCATCCTGCTCACGTTCCTGTTTCTGGGCCTGTTCCTGCCGCTCGACGCGCGCTGGTCGCTCGACGACCGCCGGCGGAGCGACGACGATCGTCCCGTCTACTCGCTCGAGACGGCGATCCTCTGCGTCCACTTCGTGACCATCTACGCGGCGAGCGCGGTCCACAAGTTCCAGAGCGAGGCGTGGCTGTCCGGGACGGCGGTGTCCCGGATCTTCCGCCTCGAGGAGTACATCGTGTTGCTCGGGCCGTCCCTCGCCGAGTTCGGGACGGTGCTCACCGCGATCAACTGGCTCTGGGTCACCATGCTCTCCGTCTCGCCGTTCCTGATTCTGTCCACCGGGCGACCGCGGACCGCACTCGCCGCCGCGTTCGTCTGTGCGCACCTCGGGATGGCCGCGACGATGCGCCTGGGCGCGTTCCCATTCGTCATGATCGCCGGCCTGCTCCTGTTCTTCCCGGCGCCGGTCTGGGACCGGCTCGAGGAGATCACAGCACTCGTCGCCCCGGGCGTCCGTCAGCGGCTCCCGGCCTCGATTCGGGTGGATCGAATCGGAGAAACCGGACCGTTACTGCCCGAGTCGAGCCCCCACGTTCCTCGCGTCCGGCGGGGTATCTGGGTCGGGAGCACCGCGTTGCTCGTCGGCGTCTTCGTCGCCATACTCTGCTGGCAGGCGGCGAGTCTCGGAATCGCAGAGGACTCGACCCCGGATCTGGACGGCGAGCTCTCGGACGTGAGCTGGTCGTTCTTCGCGCCGAACCCGCCGGACACCTCGAGCTGGTACGCGGTCGAGGCGACCCTCGAGTCGGGCGAGACGATCGACGCGGTCGACGGCGGCGAGGTCGCGTTCGACCCGCCGCCGGACGCCGCCGGGACGTACCCGACGACGCTCTGGCACCGGTACGGCGTCGATATGCGCTACGCCGGCGAGTCGCAGTACGAGCCGGCGGCGGCGTACGTCTGCGCAGAATCGGATCGAGACCTCGAGTCGGTGACGATCTATCACCTCGAGCAGCCGGTCGAGGCGGACGGGTCGGCCGGCGACCCGGTCGTGAACGAACGGGTCACCAGACGCTGTTGAGCGCACGTCTCCGAACGCGTCGGCAACGGCTGGGAACGATCGGCCGGCTGCGATGTCACTCGGGGCGCTCCGAATCGTCCGAAACCCGGGCCAACGTGCGACTAGCCGGCCAGTAGGCTTACTTTGCGGTAGTCGAATACTCGAGTGGCGGGATGGGGAGTCCGCCGTTGCCGACGACTACCGTTCGACTCGAGACATTCGAAACACACCGGCCGCTGCCGATCGGAATCGCTCCGCTATCAATAGTCGATTTCGATCGACACGCCACCGGTCGAAAGGGGAGTTCCGACGCCGACTTCCGTCGGCGTTTCGGGTGACACTACGTGCCGGTACCGGGGTGTCCGAGTCGAAGGCGACTTGGGAGTAGATGTGAGATCTGGCGTTCTCAGGGAGATGCGACCCGGACAGTATCCAGTATCGGCGAGTCCGTAATAATAGTCCGGAGCGTTTCGAGTCGTGAGTCGTCCCCGTCGCGGGCGATTCTCGTCGCTCGAGATTCGATCTTCCGGACTCTCCATTAGTCACGGAAGTATCGATACCTGTCAGTGGAGTAGTTGATAATCAGGATTCGAGGTCGGACGGGATTTGAACGGGACCGAGACGCTCACGGAATTGGTTGCGTCAGTAAGCCAGGGCGGGGATTTGAACCCCGGGAGTCTCGATTACAAGTCGAGTGCATGAACCACCCATGCTCCCCTGGCGCAGTTTCGGGTTAGCCGTCCTCCTTTGAATGTGTATCGTTTTCCGAGCGGTCGTCCTCGAGGTCGCGATCCATCGCGACCCGATAGGTCTCGTACCCCTTCCGCTCGTAGAACCGCCGGGCGGCCTCGTTGCGGGCCATCACCTCGAGCACGACGACGTCGGCGCCCTGGGATGCGAGTTCGTCTTCGACGGCCTCGAGCAGCGCCGTCCCGACGCCCTGTCCGCGGGCGGCGGGGACGACGTAGATGTTCGAGAGCACGCCGCGGGTGGCGTCGAGCTGGAGCGAGCCCCGTTCGACGGAAAACGAGGCGAAGCCGACGACGGTCCCGCCGTCGCGGGCGACGAGCAGGCCGTCGTTGACCTGGTGGGCCGCGAGCGTGTCCCGCATCGTCTCCCGGTTGGCGTCGGCGCGGACGTAGGAGTCGTGTCGGCGCTGGTCTCGAGCCAGTCGGACCCACAGGTCCGCGACCGTCTCGACGTCGTCGGCGGTGGCGCGTTCAATCGTCGGCCGGCTGTTGTCGTTTGGGTCCATCCTGAAGTGCGGTCACGGCGGGCAGCGGCTCCGCGGTGAGCATCCGCAGGGCGGCGCCGCCGCCGGTGCTGACGTGTGTGAAGCCGTCGACGCCGAGGCTGCGCAGCGCGGAGGCGGTGTCGCCGCCGCCGACGATGCTCATCTCGACGTCGGTCGCGGCGCCGTAGAGCTGTCGGGTCCCCGTCGCGAACGCCTCCTCCTCGAAGACGCCGGCGGGGCCGTTGAGGATGACCGTGCCCGCGTCCTCGAGCAGACGCTCGTAGTAGGCCAGTGTCGAGCTACCGATGTCCATGGCGGCCTCCTCGTCGCCTGGCGGGAGGGCGTTGACGCCGAGTTCGTGGCGCTCGCCGTCGCGTTCGACGGCGACGTCCCGCGGGAGCGCGATGCTGTCGCCGTAGGCGTCGAGCAGGTCGGCGGCGCGGTCGATCTCGTCCCAGTAGCCCTGATCGTAGATGAAGTCGGAGCTGGCGTCGCCCACGTCGACGCCGTCGGCGATGAGGAAGACGTTGCCGACGACGCCGGCGGTGAGGACGTGGTCGGCCAGCCCCTTCTCGAGGACGGACCAGGCGACGTCGATCGAGTCCGGGACCTTCGCCCCGCCGAGGACGTAGATCCGCGGTTCGGGGGTCTCCTCGATCGTCCCGAGGACGTCGAGTTCCGACTCCATCACGCGGCCGGCGTAGCCGGGGAGGACGGTCGGGAAGCCGACCAGCGAGGGCTGGGAGCGGTGGGCCGCGGCGAAGGCGTCGTTGACGTAGACGTCCAGCGCCGGCGCCAGCCCCTCCACGAGGTGGGTCTCGGCGGCGCGTTCGGCGTCGAACTCCATGTACTCCTCGCTGTAGAAGCGCGTGTTCTCGAGGACGAGGCAGTCGCCGTTCTCGAGGGTCCGGACGGCTTCGCGGGCGGCGTCGCTGAACGTTGTGTCCACGTGGTCGACGGGCCGCTCGAGCAGTTTCGAGAGCCGCTCGGCATGGGACTCGAGGGAGACGAAGTCGTCGCCGCCGGGCCGGCCCTGATGAGCGAGGACGGCGACCCGGCCGCCGCGCTCGAGCAGTTCCGAGAGGGTGTCCACGTGGGCACGCAGTCTGGCGTCATCGGCGAGGGTACCGTCGTCGCCGATCGGGCTGTTGATGTCCACGCGGACGCCGACGGTGGTCCCTTCGACGTCGAGGTCGTCGAGGGTATCGATCATTATCCATGGGTGCATCGCGGCCCCCGAAAGGTCTTTCTATCGGAGAAATCGCTGTCGGTGACTGGTGTCGCGCTACGTCCTGGCACGCAGCGGCGCGGATCCGATCGGAGCGCTGGACCGCAGCCGCCGGCGCCTCGACGGTCACACCGTGCGACAGTCCGCACAGACCAGTTGGCCGTTGGCGTCCCACAGCGCCTCCGCGAGCGAGCCACAGGCTTCGCAGACGCCCTGGGTCGTGTACTCGTCGCCGCCGTTGGCCAGCATCCGCGAGTCGAGACTCTCGCCGGCGGGTTGGGACTGGGCAGAGCGCTCGTCCGACGGCTGCGCGCCCTCGAGTCCCGTCGCGGTGTTGGCCGTTCGCCCGGGTGTCATCGTGGCCTGGAACGAGCCCGCGGCGGCGATGACGTCGCGTTGGGTGAGCAGGCCGACCACGCCCTCGTCGTCCTCGACCACGACGTTGCGGATGCTCTCGCGGGCCATCGCGTCGGCGACGTCGGTGAGCGACCGGTCCGGCCCGAACGTGATGACCGGCGAACTCATGACGTCGCCGACGGTCGTCTCGGACGGATCGCGCTCGTCGGCGACGACGTCGAGGACGTCCCACTCGGTCATGATTCCGACCGGCTCGCTCCCGCGGACGACGAGGACGCAACTCGAGCGCTCCTCTCGCATGAGTTCGACGGCGCCGCGAACCGTGTCCGACTCGCTGACGCCGACGTAGTCGTTCGTCAGGACCTCCCTGACCGACAGTTCCGATTCCATGTGTGAAAGATAACCACACACCGGCTAAAAGCTACCCCCGCCACTCTTAAGCGAATCGGGATCGAAGTTCCGTGAGTCGGTTTCTCGGCCGTTCTACCGCGGAAAACTGTCCGCTACGCTGGCGGCATCCCGTCCCCGGTCGGTCGCACTTCCGGTGCGATCGCTCGAATCGCTCACCACTCGAGTTCGACGCGGGTCCCGTCGGCCCGACAGGTCTCGAGGGCGTGTTTCGCGGCGAAGCCGGCGTCGTGGGCGCACTCCCCGCGGCCGACGCCGACCTGTAGTTCGACGTCGACGGCCTCCTCGACGTGGTAGATGGCCTCCTCGTAGTCGCCTTCGTCGAGGTCCGGACAGGTGACGATGATGTTGTCCCCGCCGACGAAAAACGAGAGGCTCTCGTGGGCGTGGCGCATGTGCCGCATCAGCTCGGCGTATCCCTGTTCGATCTCGATGAACGTGTCGAAGGCGTTGAGTTCGTCGGTGTAGGTACCGGTCGCATTGATGACGTCGAAGTGGGCGATCTGGACGTCTTCGGCGGTTCGGTCGGCGGGGCCGACGGCCCGTCCCTCGAGGCACTCGCGCCGATCTTCATCCTGTGCGCTGCCGGCGTCCTGGACGCGGGCGGTCGCGTCGGCCAGCGCCTGCACGGGACTCGCGTCGGCCGCGACGCCGAGGCTGAGCGTCACGGGATACCGGTTGCCGACGGACTCCTGGAGGAGCGCGTGGTCCTCGAGGTCGAGGCCGTTCGTGACGGCGATCATGTTGTCGAAGCGAGTGAAGAAGGTGTAGCCGCCGCGGTTCCCGACGAACTGGGAGATGTCGGCGTAGAGCCGGGACTGCATCGTCTGGAGGTCGGCCTCCCGTCGCGGCTCCGGTGTGACCGTCCACGGCCCGTAGTTGTCGATCTGAACGAGCGTAACCTGCGTATTAGTCACGGTAGCAGTTGGTTTCGAACGCCGTCATATAAGCGATACGTAATCCAGATTCGTGATGGTGTCCGAACGGGTGACTCGAGGCGAGCGCTCGAATAGGGATCCTGGCCTCGAGTCGAAAACGGGGGGCGAGACGCGACGGCGTCGGCTTTAGGCGTGTTTCCGCTCGGGGTTCTTGCCCTGCGGGTGGTATTCCCAGAAGTCGCCGGCGCGCATGGCGTCGCCGACGGCCTTGTGCATGTCGAGGATCGTCTCGAAGCGCTCGGGTTCGACGTACTCGAAGATCTCGCGCATCGGGACGACGCGCTTGTAGTTGATCCGGATCGGGTAGTCGCCGTACTCCTCGACGAACTCGTCGCGGACCATCGGGAAGTCCTCCTCTTCGTCGACCTTGTCCGCGATGATTCGCATGTCGTACTTGCGCATTCCCTCGCTGCCTTCCTCGCCGTCGGGATCGACGGGCCAGTCGCTGCTCATACTCCGACGTGTGCAGGGGTCCCGCAAAAGGGTTACTCTCTTCGGGCGACAACCGATGACACGACGTCGGTGGTCGCCACTTCGTTCCGCGAGTGTCCCGCTATGATGCGGAGATCGTCGCGACGACCGTCATCGTGCCCGCAGTCGAGACGGCCGTCCCTTACTGGGTGTTCGGTCGTTCCGTCTGTACTTGAGGCGAGACGTATCGTCAGACCGGAATTCCGCGACAATCACCCAGTTCGGTATCAGTGAGTCGAGAGAACGGTAGCGACGACGTACGTGCTACTCGCCATCAGCGCAACGTGCGGGACAACCGCTTTCACCGCCCGTTTCTTCGAGTCGGTCATCACCCTCGCGACTTGCCACGCGATCAGCGCACTCCAGAGAACCGCGAGCCACAGCCAGCCCGTGACGAAGAACTCGTTCCAAGCCGAAACGATCGCGGGACTCGCTCCCGCGGGGAGGTCGAGCGGAATCCCCAGGCCACGCGCGAACACGTTCAGCGTCTGTCCGCCCGACTCCAATAGCCCGCCGATGGCGTGACTCCCGAGCGTAAACATGATCCCGAGGGGCGCGTACGCGAGTCCGAACTTCGTAAACGACGTCGTCCAGTCGATACCGCTCCAACTGCTCGCCAGTCGATTGACGGCGGTGAACGCCAGAATCGTCGCCGTGATGCTCACGAGGTAGGCCGTAGTCGGGGCGAGGACCCCGGGGAGATTTCCGACGAGTGTGGTTTCCTCAACCGCGCTGCCGAGCACATGATCGATCGGAAAGACGGCCCAGAGCACGAGCGCGACGAGCGCCTCGTCGACGAGTGGGATGCGCTCCGTGAGCACCTTCGCACCGGGCCAGCGAAACCGCAACTCCACGTCTTTTTCGGGTCGTTCGGTCGTACATTTCATACAGGCGGTACACCGTCGATCGGTGCTCAGAAAGTCGCTCTTGTATTCGAGCGTCGCACACTGGACGCCGGTGTCCGAGTTCTGGGAGATCTCTAGGGGCGAGAACTTCGAGGTAACGCTCATCACGCCTGTGGCGGGACAGACGTACCGACAGAACGCCTGCCGTTGGTATACGAGGCTGACGCCGACCGCAACGCCGAGGATTGCGAGCCAGTAGACGGGAATGAGACGCGGCGAGTACGCGACGCCGACTTTGTACATCGGCCACCGCGCCAGTACGAACGATAGCGCCGTCAACGACAAGACGGAGATCGGCAGGCCGAACACGACCCAGTTCCGCGTGTACATCGGGAAATGACGTTGCAGTCCGAACCGCTGCGTGAATCGGACGATCGCCCCCATCGGACAGAAGTAACACCAGATCCGACCGAGAAAAACGAGGCTGAGAATCATAACCGGCGTCCACCAGAGGCCGAAAAACGCGACGTTTCCGAAATTCGCCCCGGAATCCGCCGGCCCTACCGCGGCCCGGTAGATCGCGTAGAAGAAGAGGAACACCGTAATCAAATTAACTGCGTGCTGTACGTTTTTATTCGTGAACAGAGCCCGAATGACTCGATTATTCGTGACGATGAAGCCGCCCGCCGAGTCGCGTTGATCGGCAGCGGTTCGATCCGATCGTTGGTCTTCCGTTGCCATCATTCGCTTTCGCTTCTGGCTTATTGTGGTCATTCTGGTGCGTTAAACGAAACTAGTACGACGGTCGAATAGTACGGTTCGGCGAGACGATCGCCGGTTTCAGCCGACACGTCCGCCGTCTGTGTGAACGATAAGCGCTGATTCGCCGCTGTTCAGTTCCGCTCGAGTTCGTTTCGCTCACCGATCGTGCAATATCCGGTCAAAAAAGCGCTTCTCTCCGCTGATCGCGTGCGGTTCTGCTTCGATCCCAAGGCAGTTCACGAGTTGATCGACACCGAACGCGATCACTACTCAGTCGTCCGCCGCCCGCTCCGCTTCCTCGCCCAGAATCTCTGCGCGGTGTTCGTCCAACAGCGGCGCGCGACCGCGAGGCTTGGGCTCGGTCTCGCTCATCTTGATCGGGTTGCCCGCGATCTCGACGTCGCGGTCGGCGCCGGGCTGTTCGACGGGCACGAGCATGTCCCGCGCGTGGACGTGCGGGTCGTCGAAGATCTCCTCGGTGGTCTGGACCTTGGCGGCCGGGACCCGGCCCTCGAGTTTGCTGACCAGTTCCTCGTTGGTCTGTGCGAGGGTCCAGTCGGCGATCTCGTCGCGGAGCGACGCGCGGTGCTCGAGGCGTTCGGCGGTGGTCGGATACTCCTCGGCCAACTCCTCGCGGCCCATCACGTCGCAGAGCTCGGCCCAGTGGTTGTCGTTGAACGCGGCGATGACGGCGTAGCCGTCGGCGGTCTCGAAGGCGTTGTAGGGAAAGAGCGTGGGGTGGGAGTTGCCCCGTCGAGTCGGCGCCTCGCCCGTGTAGGACTGCTGGTAGACGGCACGCTCGGTGAAGCTGAGCATCGAGTCGTACATGGCGGTGTCGACGTACTGGCCCTCGCCGGTCTGTTCGCGGTGGTTCACGGCGGCCAGAATGCCGATGCAGTTCAGCGTCGCGGTGAAGAGGTCGCCGACGCCGGGGCCGGTCTTCGTCGGTGGGCCGTCGGGCTGGCCGGTGGTCTCCATGACCCCGCCCAGCGCCTGCGCGATGAGGTCGAAGGAGGGCTGTCCCTGCCGCTCCGTTTCACCGGTTCGCGGGTCGCCGAAGCCGCGGATCGAGGAGTAGATGAGGTCGTCGTTGTACTCTGTGAGGGTTTCGTAGCCCAGATCGTACTTTTCCATCGTCCCCGAGCGGTAGTTCTCGACGACGATGTCGGCCTCCTCGACCAGCGAGAGGAAGTCCGCGCGGTCGTCCTCGTCGCCCAGGTTCAGCTCGATGCTCTTCTTGCCGCGGTTGACGCTCTGGAAGTAGCCGCCGTAGGCCTCCGTCTCGGGGTCGTCGACGAACGGCGGATTCGAGCGGATCATGTCGCCGCCCGGCCGCTCGATTTTGACGACGTCCGCGCCCATGTCCGCGAGCAACATCGTGCAGTACGGCCCGGCCAGCACCTGGGTCAGATCGAGCACGCGCAGATTCGAAAGCGCTCCCATGTACCGGACCCTTTTTCAGGCCGGCACCTAAACCTTATCATCGATAATGTACATTGTGACACCGTCCCATTGGGACGCTATTAGGACGGTTAAGGTGTATTATCATGGAAGATCATTAACTTTATAGCCCAGTTCCTCATGGTTCTGCATACGATGTCCCAAACGGTCGTCCTCGGCGTGATCGGCTCCGACGCTCACGTCGTTGGAATCACCATCCTCGAACAGGCCTTCAGCGCAGCGGGCTTCGACGTGATCAACCTCGGCGTCCAGACCTCCCAGGAGGAGTTCGCCGAGGCCGCCGTAGCACACGACGCTGAGGCCGTACTGGTCTCCTCGCTCTACGGCCACGCCGAGCAGGACTGCCAGGGGTTCCACGAGGTCCTCGAGGACGCCGGGGTCGACGCCGTCACCTACATCGGCGGCAACCTCGCCGTCGGCCAGGACGAGTTCGAGCGGACCCGGCGCACCTTCCGGAAGCTCGGCTTCGATCGCGTGTTCGACTCCGAGACGGACCCCGAAGACGCGATCGCGGCGCTGCGGGAGGACCTGCAGATCAGACCGACCGAGTCCGAACGGGCCACCATCAGTTCGTAGATGATACGAGACGAACGCATTCCCGCCGACGAGCTACGGCGTATCGACGAAGAAATCCGGTCGAACTGGTCGACGGGCGACGACGTCGACTTCGAGGACGCCGTTGCCTACCACGAGTCGCTCCCCGATAGCAAGCGATTCGCGGACGTCCTCGAGTCGGCCGACAAACCGCTCCTTCAACCGCGAGCCGGCGTCCCCCGGCTCGACGACCAGATCGAACTCCTCGAGTACCTCCACCGGGAGGGGAAGGCGGACCTCCTGCCGACCACGATCGACTCGTACACGCGCGACAACGAGTACGAGAAGGCCCAGCAGGGCCTCGAGAAGGCTCGCGAGACCGGCGACGACACCCTCAACGGGTTCCCCGCCGTCAACCACGGCGTCGACGGCTGCCGGGAGCTGATCGACTCGATCGACGCGCCGATCGAGGTCCGTCACGGGACGCCCGACGCCCGGCTGCTGGCCGCGATCACCTTCGCCGGCGGCTTCCAGAGCTTCGAGGGGGGTCCGATCTCGTACAACATCCCGTACACGAAACGCCACGGCCTCGAGGAGACCATCGAGAAGTGGCAGTTCGTCGACCGGCTGGCGGGCGCCTATACCGAACGCGGCGTGCGGATCAACCGCGAGCCCTTCGGCCCCCTCACCGGGACCCTCGTCCCGCCGTCGATCGCTATCGCGATCATGATCGTCGAGGGACAACTCGCCGCAACGCAGGGCGTGCGCTCGATCACGCTCGGCTACGGACAGGTCGGCAACGTCGTCCAGGACGTCGCCGCCCTGAACGCACTGAAGAAGCTGGGCAACGAGTACCTCCCCGACGAGGTCGTCGTCACGACGGTCTTCCACGAGTGGATGGGCGGCTTCCCGCCGGACGAGGCCCGCGCCAACGGCGTGATCGGCCTCGGCGGGATGACCGCCGCCATCGCCCAGCCGGACAAGGTCATCACCAAGTCCCCACAGGAGTTTCAGGGGGTCCCGACCAAGGAGGCCAACTCCGCGGGCCTGCGCACCACGCGCCAGGTCATCGACATGGCCATCGAGCAGAAAATCGATATCGACGGCATCGCGGAGGAACAGGACTTGATCGAGCGCGAGACGCGGTGTCTGATGGACACCATCTTCGAGCACGGCGACGGCGACGTCGTCCAGGGCACGATCGAGGCCTTCGACTCGGGCGCGCTGGACGTCCCCTTCGCCCCCAGCGACAGCGCGAAGGGCGCCGTCCTCCCCGCGCGGGACGACGACGGTCGCGTCCGCATCTTCGAGTGGGCCGACCTCGAGATGGACGACGATATCAAGGAGATCCACAAGGCCCGGCTCTCGCGCCGGGCCGACACCGAGGGCCGCAAACAGTCGTTCCGTATGGTCGCGGACGACGTCGACGCGATCAGCGACGGCAAGCTCATCGGCCGACCGCAGTCAACGGGTGACGTCTAACATGGAACTCACAGGCATTCACGCGACGCCCGGCTATTCCGGGTTCTTCTTCGACGACCAGCGCGCGATCAAGCAGGGCGCACAGCAGGACGGGTTCACCTACGAGGGCGAGCCCGTCACCGACGGCTTCGACGAGATTCGTCAGGCCGGCGAGACGCTCATCGTCGATATCGAACTCGCCGACGGAACCGTGGTGCGGGGCGACTGCGCCGCGGTCCAGTACTCCGGCGCCGGCGGGCGCGACCCGCTCTTTCAAGCCGAGGAGTACGCCCCCGTCATCGAGGGCCCCGTCGCCGACGAACTCGAGGGACGGGACGCGACCGACTTCCTCGAGAACGCGGAGGCTCTCGAGGTGATGCAGATAGACGGCGATCGGCTCCACACGGCGATCCGCTACGGCGTCTCGCAGGCCCTGCTGTCCGCGGCCGCCGAAGCGCAGCACACAACGCGCACTGACGTGCTGGCCGACGCCTTGGGCACCGAGCCCGCGACGGAGCCGGTGCCCGTCTTCGGGCAGTCCGGCGACGACCGCTACAACAACACCGAGAAGATGTTCGTCAAGGGCGTTCCCGTGCTCCCGCACGCGCTCATCAACAGCGTCGAGAAGATCGGCGAGAACGGCGAGACGCTCCTCGAGTACGTCGAGTGGCTCACCGAGCGATCCCAGGAACTCGGACCGGACGGCTACGAACCCCGATTCCATATCGACGTGTACGGCATGATCGGGGAGGTCTTCGAGGCGCCCTACGACCGCGACGAGGTCGTCGACTACTTCGCCGACCTCGAGGACGCCGCTGCACCGTACCCGATCCAGATCGAGGGGCCGATGGACGTCGGGAATCGCGCGGACCAGATCGACGCGATGGTCGAACTCCGACAGGGGCTGAACGACGCCGGCGTCGGCGTCGACATCGTCGCCGACGAGTGGTGTAACACCTTCGAGGACGTGCGGGCGTTCGTCGACGCCGAAGCGGCCGACCTCGTGCAGGTCAAGACCCCCGACCTCGGCGGCATCCACCGCAGCGGGCAGGCGGTCCGCTACTGCGAGGGGACCGAAACCCGCGCCTATCTGGGCGGGACCTGTAACGAGACGGAGACGTCCGCGCGGGCCTGCGCCCACGTCGCGCTCGCGACGAACGCCGCGCAGGTGCTGGCAAAGCCCGGGATGGGCTTCGACGAGGGCTACATGATCGTCGAGAACGAGATGCGACGGACGATCGCCCGCCGCGAGCGGGAACAACGGCAAACCGGCACTGACGAGGTGGCTGCAGATGACTGACTGGACCGATCCCGACACGTTCGCACGGGCGCTCGAGCGAGCCGACACGAAGGAGAAGGGCAACTGCTTCGAGGACTTCGAAGAGGGGGACGTGATCGAGCACGATCCCGGCCTCACCCTCACGCAGTTCGGTAACGAACAGTGGATGGGCCAGACGCTCAACCACGACCCCGCCTACTGGCGATCCGATGCCGCCGAAGCGCGCGGCTTCGAGGAGCCGCCGATCCACCCGGACTACCTCACCGCCGCGACGCTGGGCATCACCGTCGAGGATCTCAGCGAGAAGGGCGGCTACTTCCTCGGGCGCACCGACGTCCGGTTCCCCGGGACGCCCGTCTACGCGGGCACCGAACTCCACGTCGAGAGCGAGGTCGTCAACCGCGCGACCTCGAGTTCCCGGCCGGAGTACGGCATCGTCTCCTGGCGCACCCGCGGGAAGGACGCCGAGACCGGCGAGGTGCTCTGCTCCTACGAGCGGACGAACATGATCCCGCGGCGCGAGCCCGTCGCGACGGACGGGAGCGGCGCGGCAGCCGCCGAGGAGAGCGACGACGACGGACCCGACCTCCCCGAGACGTTCGTCACGCCCGAGGGCGGCTACTTCGAGGACTTCGCGGAAGCGCTCGAGCGAGCCGACGAGGAGAACGCGGCCGTCGCCTACCGCCACGAGCGCGGCCGAACGCAGGACGACGTCACCGTCGCCTCGCTGCCGCTAGCGACGCTCAACACGGCCAAACAACACCACAACGTCGACGTGATGAGCGACTCGCCGTCGGGCGACATCGTCACCTACGGCGACGTGACTCGCTCGACCGCGCTGGGTCACGCCCGCTCGGACGAGGAGACCTGGCGCGAGGTCGGCTTCGACGACGAGTCCTTCCACACGTTCGTCGCGGTCGGTGACACCGTCTACGCGTTCACGCGCGTGCTCGAGGCCGAAGACAGCGTCGAGGAATCCTCGACTGGCTCTCGGACGTCGTCCGAGAATACCGCCTCGAGCGACGAGGCGGGCACCGTCCGGTTCGAACACATCGCGTTCAACCAGGACGACGAACCCGTCTACTCCGGCACGCGAACCGCGGAGATCCGGAAGCGCTCCGGCTGATCCGATCGAGCAGGAGGACCGTGGCTGACGATCGATCCCGACCGCTACCAACCGATACCGACCGCCAACGACCGCAGATCCACCCAGACCCAGACACATGACCGACGACATCCGACTCTGTCGAACCTTCCAGACCGCACCGGCCGCCGTTCCGAAAGACGACTCGGCGAAGTATCTCGTCTCCGCGCTCACCGCGGAGGGCTTTCAGGCGCCCGACTGGCTCGTCCCCGACATGGAGGACGGCACAGCGCCGAACATGAAAGCGGAGGGTCTCGAGAACACCATCGAGAAAGTCCCGGAACACGACTTCCCCGGCGAGATCTGGCCCCGCGTCGAGTGGAGCTACGAGGACGAGGAGTACCGCGAGAAGGGCCGCGACCAGATCGACCGGCTCGTGGGCGAGATCGGCGACGAGATCGACGGCGTCGTCGTCCCCAAGGTGGGCCGACTCGAGGACGTCCGGCGCGCCGCCGAGGCCGTCGCGGAGGCCGAGGCCGAACACGGCTACGACGACGGCTCGATCGGCCTCTCGATCATCGTCGAGACCGGCCGCGCCCGCTCGGACTTACGCGAGATCACGATGTTCGGCGAGGACTCTCGGCTCACCGGGCTCGTCTTCGGCCCCGTCGACTACACCGCCGAACTCGGCGGCCGCGACCTCGGCGACGGCCGGCCGCGCTGGGACGGCCTGCTCGAGGCGATGTCCAACGAGGCCAGCGCCGCCGGCCTCGTCTCGATCGGCGGTCCCTTCGACGACCTGTTCAAGGAACGCGCCGGGCTGACCTACTACAACGCCGACGAGTACGCGGATCAGGTCGAACACGAGGCTCGCCTCGGTCTCGACGGCTCCTGGTCGCTGTATCCGAAGCAGACGATCCAAGCCAACACCATCCACATGCCCAGTCACGACGAGCTCGAGCGCGACGTGAGCAAGATCGAGCGGTTCAACGAGGCCAAGCGCGAGGGCACCGGCGCGGTCACGCTCGACGGCCAGATGGTCGACGAAGCCACGTTCAAGAACTTCAAGAACACCGTCGAACAGGTCCGCGCGATCGACGAGATGCGTCCGGGCCAGACCGAGGAGTACTACGACGACGACCTGCTCGAGCGCGCTCGCGACCTCGAACTCTCCTACGGCTGATCGGGCAGCCACGCCGGCGGTGCGTTACGAATCGTCGGCTTCGGTAGTGGTCAGGACCGGGACCGACGCGGTTCGCAACACCCGTTCGGTGATGCTGCCGAGCAGGAGCTGGTCGAGACCGTTTCGGCCGTGGGTTCCCATCACGACGAGATCGACCCCCTCGTCGTCGGCGTACGAGACGATCTCTCGGGGCACCGACCCGGATCGGACCTCGGTCACGACGTCGTCGACGCCGGCGTCTCGGGCCGTCGTCTCGGCCTCCGCGAGTAGTTCGCGGGCGCGGTCGGTACGATCGTCGGCCCCGCCGAGGATCGACTCGTCGACCACCGTCAAGAGGTGGACGGTCGCGCCGTGGCGGGCCGCGACGGCCGCGGCCCGGCGTAGTGCCGCCGCCGCGTGGTCGCTGCCGTCGGTCGGAACGAGGACCGACTCGTACGGATAGGTCGTCGTCGTCTCGTCGGCGTCGCGGACCGTCACCACTGGAACCGGCGACGCGTTGACGACGCGCTCAGCGACGCTGCCGAGCACGTACCGCTCGAGGCCGTCGCGACCGTGGGTTCCCATCACCACGAGGTCCACGTCGTAGTGGTCGACGTAGTCGACGATCGTGTCGTGTGGAACCCCCTGAACGACGTCCGTGGTGACGGAGCGGCCGTGAGCCTCGGCCCGATCTTTGGCGTCCGCGACGACGTCGTCACCTTCCTGTTCGAGGACGTCGACAACGTTCGTGCCGACGCGGGTTTGACTGGGTTCGCTCGTGTCCGCGATGTACAAACAGATCAGGTCCGCGTCCCTGTCGTCGGCGATCTCGAGCGCGTGATCGAGTGCCGCCGATGCAGCGTTGCTCCCATCGACGGGAACGAGAATGCGGTCGAACATGCGGTGGAGTACGGACCGGACCCGCTTACCTCTAGGCCTGTCGGTGACTTATTCGGCCGATTCCTCCGCTTGTGGCTCCTCGCGAACCACGACTGTGGCGACGCGAGCGCCCTCGACGTCGGCGACTTCGAAGGCGTAGCCGTCGACCTCGACGTGGTCGCCGACGTCGGGTGCCCGACCCAGTCGGTCCAGCACGAGCCCGCCGATCGTGCCGAACTCGTCGGACTCGAAGTCGGCGTCGAGTCGCTCGTTGACGTCCGAGACGGTGACGGCGCCGTCGACGACGTAGGCGCCGTCGTCCCGGCGATCGATCGAGGGCTCGTCCGCGTCGAACCCGTCGCGGAGGTCGCCGACGATCTCCTCGACAAGGTCCTCGACGGTGACGATCCCCTCGAAGACGCCCCACTCGTCGATCACCGCGGCCATCTGGGCCCGATCGCCCTGGAACTGCTCTAGGAGGTCGGTGACGCGCGTCGTCTCCGGGACGACCGGCATCTCGCGGGTGACCTCGCCGACGGTCACGTCCGCGAGGTCGCCTGCGGACTCGCCCGCTCGCAGCACGTCCTTGGCGTCGACGAAGCCGATCACCTGATCGTCCGCGTCGGGATCGAGCACGGGATAGCGGGTGTGTCCCTCCTCGAGGATCAGCGTGCGAAGCGCCGAGAGTGAGAGATCCTCGGTGATCGTCACGGCGTCGGGCCGGGGTACCATCACCTCCTGAACGGTCGTGTCGTCGAGTTCGAACACCTGTTCGATCATCTCGACCTCCTCCGCGTCGATCTGGCCCTCGCTCCCGGACCTGCTCAGGACGGTCAGGATCTCCTCCTCGGAGAGCGTCTCGTCGGTCTCTGAGGCCGGCGGAATCCCGATCAGTCGAGTGAAGGCGTTGGCCGTCCCGTTGAAGACGATGATCCCAGGGATGAAGATCGTGTAGAAGAACTTCATCAGCGGCGAGACCAGCAGGGCGACGCGTTCGGCCTGGGCGATGGAGATCGTCTTCGGCGCGAGTTCGCCGAAGACGACGTGCAGGAACGTGATGAAGCTGAATCCGATGGCGAAGGCGACCAAGTGAAGCAGGCTCTCGGGGAGCACGGGTGCGAGCACCGGCTCGAGAAGGGCCGCGACGGCCGGTTCGCCCAGCCACCCCAGCCCCAGCGAGGCGAGGGTGATTCCCAGCTGGGTGGTCGCGAGGTAGTCGTCCAAGTTGTCGACGGCCTCCTGCAGGATCCCCGACCCGGTCTTTCCCTCCGCGACCGCCTGCTCGACGGCCGACGAGCGAACGCGGACATAAGCGAACTCCGAGGCGACGAAGAAGCCGTTCAGTCCGACCAGC
Organism: Haloterrigena salina JCM 13891; assembly: GCF_000337495.1. GTDB lineage: Archaea > Halobacteriota > Halobacteria > Halobacteriales > Natrialbaceae > Haloterrigena > Haloterrigena salina. Next base: position 308,008 of record NZ_AOIS01000067.1, on the reverse strand, counting down.
ACGAACGCCCCGAACAGCCGCGCGAGGTCGGCGACGAGGTCTACCATCGCCGTTCCCTCCGTGACTGCGGCTCGGCTCCGGTGGCTCCCGTTCGGTGACTCCGTCCGTCGCCTGGCTCGATACGTGAAGCTAGCGTCGACGGCGAGGCAGGGTCCGGTCGCGGAGCCGTCCCGTGTTCGACCGACCGGCCGAGGACCGGCTTCCGTCTGACGGCGTCGTTCATACGCAGACCTCGTGACGCGGGACACATAGTTGCCGTGGTGACAGGTGCAACGATGGCGGGGCCGGAACCGCGTTCAGGAGGCATCGCCGGTGCTGTCCATCCCGTCCGTGAATATTCTGGCGACACCGTCGAAGTAGCCGGTCCCCCAGAGGGCGACGAGGACGGCCCCGACGGCGTTGAACAGGAGGTCGAACGCGATGTCGGTCGTTCCGTACTGGGCGAGGACCGGTTCACCGCCGATCAGGGCAGCGAGCCCGCCGGTGGCGAACTCGAGAATCTCCCAGATGACGCCGAACGCGAGCACGAAGACGGCGATAAAGACGAACCGGAACTCGGCGGGGAACTCCACGGCGGTTCCCGAGCGGTCGAGCGCGTCGACGACGGCGTACCCCACGCCGGCGACGAGCGTCGCCGAGACGGTGTGGGTGAGCTGGTCGAACCAGCCGAACCACGTGTACAGCCCGATCGCGCCGACGGCATGGAGGAACGCGGCGGTGGCGATCCAGAGGGCGAGGCCACCGCCCATCTCGTGGTCGAACTCGCGGCGCACGAGCGCCGGTGTGAGGGTGAGCGCGAGCGGAACACCGCTGTTGGCGAACAGGCTCGGATTCGCCGTGAAGACGGCGTATCCCGAAAGCGCGACGAGCGCGGCCTGTAGCAGCCGGACGGCCTGCCAACAGCGACGTTCGGAGAGCCCGAGGACGGTCTCGCTGTCGGTCGTCACGACGCATCACCTGCGGGTTCGCGGTCGCGACCGTCTCCCCACTCGCGGCCGTTTCCCCGTCGAACGCCGCCCGCGGCGTCGTGGCGGAAGAAGTAGCCCACGAAGACCGCGCCGGCGAGCCCGCCGAAGGCGGTCGCGTAGACGAGGTCCCACATCACCTCGGTCGTCTCCGTGAGATGGGCCGTCCCGAGTAGCGCGTCGGACATCCACTGGAGGATAACCCAGCAGCCGGCGACGGCCATCGTCGCGAGGACGACGAACACGACGGCGAACCGCGCCCTCATCTCGATCGGCGTGTACGCGTCGAGTTCCACGGTGACAAGCAACGCGATGGTGGCGACCGTGAGAAAGCCCGCGATCGGCAGGCTCCCGACCAGCCGCAGTCCCAGCGGCGCGGCCGCGATGGCCAACAACTCCCAGGGGAGCATCACGAGCGCGTCCCAGCGGAGCACCGTCGGGACGAGCGCGAGCGCGACGACCGCCGTCGCGAGTCCGGTCCAGACGAACGCGCCCGATCGAGCGGTGACGACGGCGGTGAGAGCGATCGCCCCGACGAGCGGCCACGCGAGCGCGGCGTTGACCCGCTCGTTCTCGACGATCGTCTCGAGAACGGTCACGGTCATACGCCTCCTACGGCTCACACGCTCCTAAATCGGCTGCCTGATATGTCGATCCGGTTCGGTCCGGTCTCGAGGCAGGCCGCTCGATTTCGGGACCGACTCCCCCTCGGCGGCGGTGCCGACCGTCAGTCGGCGAGGGCGGCGCTCGCGAGGTCGGGAAAGATCCGGTGGGCGAAGTGGACCGCCGCTACCACGACGATCGGGCCGAGGAAGAGCCCGTACCAGCCGAACGCCAGCGTTCCGAGGAAGTAGCCCAGCAGGACCAGCCCCATGTGGACGCCGCTGCGCGCGGAGAGCAGCGACCGGGCGAAGAAGTCCGGGACGGTGTCGACGATCGTAAACGAGAGGACGAAGAAGGCGATCGGCTGCCAGAACGGCACCGACGTTGCGATCGCGAGGCCGACCAGATAGAGGCCGTACGGCACGTAGACGATCTTCATCCCGACCGCGGGGATCAGCGTCCCGATTCCGATCAGGACGGCCAGCAACACCGGCGTGCCGACGACGGCACCCGACGCGACGAGGTTCAGAACGAGGTAAGTGACGGCGGCCATGGCCCCCGCGACCCCGACGACCGCGAGGTTGCTGAGGAAGATCGTCTCGAGGTCGTCGTCGACTGCCTCGAGGTACGAGACGACCTGATCGTCGTGGTCGACGCTGTCCGCGAACCAGCGGCCGAGCTTCCAGTCGTCCCGCAGGAGATAAAAGAGGAACGTGAGCATGAGGAACACCCGAACGAGGACCCCGACGACGAAGCCCGCGACAGCGGACAGTTGACCGAGGACGCTCGGAAGGCCCTGCCGGAGCGCCGAGGCGATCGACCGGCCCGTGTCCGACGCGGCCATCTCCCGGAGCCGTCCGACGTTCCCCTTGCGAGCCAGCGAGAGGTACGGCTCGAGAGCCGATCGATACGTCTCGAGATCGCTCGCGGCGAGGAACCGGTCGAGTTCCTGCAGGGCCGCGAATCCCGCGTAGCCGACGACGGCGACCATGGGGACGACGACGGCCAGAATCGTAATCGTCGCCGTGGCGGTCGGGTGCTCGAGACGGCGATCGAGCAGTCGGTAGAGCGGTCGGGTGGCGTAGTAGAGGAAGATCGCGAAGAGGAACGTCCCGAAGTAGGCTCGGAGGGCGACGGCGATCGCGAGGGCGATGAGCAGGCCGAGACCGATCCAGACGACACGACGACTGCCCCACTCGCGGAACGCGCACATAGTGGGTTTCTCACCGGTCCGAGGCAAAAACGACAGGTGTGCGACTGCACGCCGTTCCGTCTCCGAACGATCGCTCCCGCGGGCTCGCCGGTAGTTCGACCGCTACGCGGCGAGCAACAGCAGGGTGTAACCCGCGGCGCCGACGGCGAAGGCCCAGAACCGACTCCGGCGTTCCGAGGGGAGTTCCTCCTTGATGACGTTGAGGATAATCCCGCCGGAGAGGAACGCGAACAGGAGCGCGACGGCGAACTCCCCGATGGGGGTTACGTAGCCGACGGCGAGCCCGAACAGCACGGCCGCCGCGAGCAGCCACCGACCGTAGCGGTGGTAGATTCCCCCGTGGTGCTCGCGGAGGCCGAAGTCGTTCACGAGGAAGTGCAGCGCCATCGCGACGAAAAACAGCGCCAGGCTCTCGACGCCCGGCTCCTCGCGGTGGACGAGCAGATAGCCGATGAGCGCGTTGTAGGCGGCGAACGAGCCCGCGTGGAGCCAGAAGACGCCGTCGGGCTCCGGTTCCGAGCCGTCAGCGACGGCCCTCGAGTCGTCGGCATCGACGGCGGCGCTACCCCTCCCTCCCCCTTCGCTCTCGGCGTCGGCTCTCACCATGGCGAACCGCTCGAGGCCGTAGAAGGCGGCGAACCCGACGAGCGTGACGAGATAGACGTGGTGATCCACGGTGGCGAGGACGGTGTTGCTCTCGTCGATCGCCTCGGCGGCTGCCCCGACGTCGGGGAGGATATGAACAAAGACGTACGCGACCGAGACGCCACCCGCTATCGACAGCCACCGGCTGCGCGGGATCGCCTCGAGATGACGCAGTCGGCCGGCGAAGACGTGGACCAGTGCGAGGGCGACCGCGAACACCGCGGCGAGGGCGTTGACGAGACCGGGATCGGTTACGGCGCTCGAGGCAGAGAGCATATCGGTTGTTCGGTCGGTATCGTCTTTGATTCGGTGCAAGCGAACTCCGTGACTCGCGATGTGGGAATCGCCACTTGCGGCAAAATCCGGTGGGATAGGATTCGAACCACGCCGAGACGATCGCGCTCTCCGTTCGGGCGCTGCGACTTCTCTAATTCGAATCCCAACGTGTCGCTTTCGTGCTCACAGACGTCTCACTACGCTCGTCGTCGTTGTTAAAACGGTGGGGATGGGATTTGAACCACGGTCGGAGCGAAGCTCCTCCCTGATTCAAATCCCAACGTTTCGTATAAGACACGGGTCTCCTCTGCGTTAGATCACTGTTGGATTTCGTCACTATTCCGCTCCACTCACCCACTCTAATCCTGATGGTTCATAGTCGTCTTCGTACCACTCCAACTTCCCATGGATTTCCTCCAAATAGTGCTGACTATGATCTCTGATCTCGAACTTAAATACAGGCAGTAAATTCTGATCGTATCTCTCTTTGATGTCTTCTCCTGATAAAAAGGCGGTTACATCAAATCGAATGGTTTCCTCAGGTGGAACATCTATCCAGTCCTCATACTCTTCGGGAGATGTCTCGATTGTCCAATAGTCGATGTCACTCTCCGGTACATAATCTTCCACAGAACCATCGTTAACAATCATAATCTCATCTAAAAATACTCTTTCAATGATCCCATTACGTTCGCCATTATTGATAGCTATTAAACCAAGAGTATATTTTAACCCACCATCTTGTAGATGTTTAAAATTATTTCTCTGATGTACGTATTCTATGTCTATGTCGCTTGCTTTAGTTTCCAAGCGTGATTTGTAGATATTATATGACACAAGGATGACTGTGAGTACTGGGATTGATGCTAATAAATCTGATAGAGCAAATGATTCAATCATTCAGATGGTATGTATCTCGACTTCTGTTTGATAGTTTCTATTTCATTGACGACGATCACCAACTAATCACCATGGACTTGTTCTCTGTTATAAAAAATATATGATCGCTGTAAAACCAGATATGTGAAGTAATCACCAAAATCGCAAGGAAGCGGTGGGGATGGGATTTGAACCCATGAGGCTATACAGCCACCTGCTCTCAAGGCAGGCGCGTTGGGCCGCTTCGCTACCCCACCTCACGCTCACCTTCTCCGTACGTTCAAAAAGTACTGTCGGTTACGATCGCTCGAGCGAACCGTCGTCCCCGACCGCGAGTCCCAGTTCGTCGACGACGGCAGCCGTCGCCTCGCTGCCTGGCTGGTCCGCGAGGCGTCGCGCCTCAAGCAGCGCGAGCGTCGAGCGAAGTCCCGCGGGCGTGTCGACGGTCGGGAGCATGGGGGCGAATCCGACCCCGAAACCCGCGTCCGTGGCTCGAGTTGCCAGCGTGGTTACCTCCGGCGTCGCGTACGCGTCGGCGAAGTCGATCGCCTCCCGGAAGCCGGCGAGGTAGGTTCGTCCCTCGGCGGACGGCCCGAGGACGACCTCGTGGCGCCGGACAGACATCGCCACGCCGTCGATCTCAGTTCGCCGAACCAGCGGGGCCGTCGACTCGAGGACGCCGACGCTGTCGGCGCCCTCGCGCTCGAGAAGGTGCGTGACGGTGTTGCCGATCCGCGCATCGCGACTCGAGCCGACCTGGGGTTCGAATCGGACGCCCGCGTCGCGGTCGCCGTCGCCGGCGATGGCGTCCTCCCCGAGCGCGTCGATGACGAGCGCGCGGACCTCGGCTTCGGGATCGGAGTCGGAGTCGGCGTTGGCGAACTCGTCGGGCAACGTCTCCGCGTCGCGGTAGTTGACCAGTAGGTCGCCGCCGCTCTCGGCGACGGCCCAGCAGACGTCGGCGACGGCGGCCTCGTAGAGCGCGACGGCGTCGGCGGCCGACAGCGGCGTTTCGTCGACGAGCGACGACAGGACGAGACCCTCTCGAGGCGGATCGACCGGAACGACGACGATCATACACGGTTCTCCGCGGACGCGACTCTTGAACGCGGCGCTTTCGCCAGCGCGACCCCGCCGCTTGCGCCGCCGGCGGACGAATTATGGTGGTGGACCGACAGCACTCGGCTATGGAAGAGCAAACGCTCCCGCGGTCGATTCCCGGATCGGTCGGTCTGCTCGGCGTCCTGACGGTCGTCCTGCTGGCGGCGCTCGGCGTCTGGAGCTTCGCCGACAGCACCCTGCTCGGCTCCGGCGACTACCTCGCGCCGCTTCTTGGCGTGCTCGCGGTCGTCGTCGTCGCGGTCGGCGCGCTGGCCGCCCTCGGTGCGCGATCCCGCGAGTGGCTCGCCAACCCGTACTGGTGATGAGTCGATCGCTTACCGCTCGCGTCGCCCCTTCGTCTGGCGGTAGTCCGAGGCCATCAGATCGACGAACTCCTCGAGCCACGCCTGCGTCTGCGCGTCGGACTGTTCGCGGGGATCGACCATCGGAACGAGTTCGAACCCGCGACCGCGGATCCGTACGGCGTGGTCGTCCGGCAGCGCGAGGTCGTCGGCCGGTGTCGTCGTGTATTCCACGCCGAGCTCCCGCAGCGGTCGCTCGCCGACGGGGACGAGGATCTCGGGGTTGATCATCCGAATCTCGGCGTTGAGGTAGGGATCGCAGTTGCCGATTTCCTCGTCCGTCGGCCGTCGATCGGGATCGCGACAGCGCGTGAGGTTCGTCAGGTAGACGTTCTCGAGGACCGGCTCGTCGGCCGGTGACGTCGAATCGCAGAGCCCGAGCCGCTCGAGCATTCGCCGGAGGGTCGTCGCCGACTCGGTTCCCTCGGCGGCCGCCCCGTCAGCCGCCTCCGCGGCGAACGGGACGCCGATCGCGTCCGCGCTCGCGGTCGGTCGCTCGCCGACGAACAGAAAGTCCGCGTCGACGTCGCCGTAGCCGTGGACGACCTGCGTGCGCGTCTCACAGAGCGCCGGACAGTTCCGACACTCCTCGTCCATGCCGAACGGGTTCGCCCGAGACTGTTGATTCGCGTCCACACTCGAGTCTCGAGGGAGGCGCCCAAAAGTGACGCGGCTGCCGCCGCTCGCTGCCGCCGAAGCGCGCTTCGGTTCCCGCCGACTCGAGACGGAGAGTCACTGGGAACGTACCGACGAAAAAACGATCCCTGTCACGGCGGCGATCCTGGCTCGTTCGGCTGCGGCCCGATTACGCCTGCGATTGGGCGGCCTGAATCCAGTCCGAAGCGCGGTCCTCGGAGATCTCCGCGGCGCTAGCGACGGCGTGGGCCTGCGTGCTCGCGAGGTCGGCGATCGTCTCGATGCCCGCGTCTGCCAGCCGCTCGGCGTAGGTCTGCCCGACGCCCTCGAGGGCCTGCAGGTTCTGCTCGGTCGCGTCGGCTCCTTCCTCGGTCGCGGTTTCGATCGCGTTCGTGGTCTCGACGACGGTGCTCTCGGTCGCTTCGGCGGCCTCGCCGACCAGGTCCTGCGCGCCGCGCTGGCTCGTCCGGGCGACCGACTCGGTCGACTCCTGGGCCGTCTGTGCGACCGCTTCGGTGGACTGTTGGACGGTATCAGCGACGTCTTCGGTCTGCTGTTGGACCGTTTCGGCGGCCTCCTCGGCACGGCGGATGCCCTCGACGGTCTGCTGTTCGGTCTCCTGTTGGGCCTCGAGCATCGACTGCGTCGAGTCGGCGAGCACCTGCTGTTGTTGGGCGGTCAGTTCGTCGACGGCCTCGAGAAAGCCGTCCTCGAGCTCCTCCCAGGCCTCGTCCTGGGTGCGCTCGAACTCGTCGAAGCCGTCGTTGACGGCCGAGCGAACGTTGAACTCGTCGCCGTTCATCACGGAGTCGAGGGCGTCGAACTGCGCGTGAAGCATCCGCTGGACCAGTTCGGCGTGTTGCTCGACCCCTTCGTTAAACGCCTGCTTGGTCTGTGCCGTACTCTCTTCGAATCCCTCGTCGACGGTCGACCGGACGTCGTAGGCGTCCTCGTCGATGGCGTCCTCGAGGGCCTCGAGCTGGGCGTCGAGGAACCGGCGGGCGAGTTCGGTGCCCTGGCGCTGGGCGCTTCGCTGGGCCGCCATCCCGTTGCGAAGCATCGTCTCCATCGCGTTCTCCTGGAACTCGAGCCCCTGCTCGAACAGCTGCTGGCTCTGTTTGATCGACTGGCGCTGCAGCTCGAACGTGGCTTCGATGGGCGTGGTTGCGTCGGTCATGGTGTCGAGGGCGCAGTGACGGGTAATTGCCGTCCCTGGTACCTACCCGCGAGAACGACGGCGACTCGTATAAGAACTGTCCCTAAATGGTTTTAGGAACCATTTGATACCACAGAATGCCGTAGATCTTCATCACGGTATCAGCGGGCGGTTTCTCGATCTCCTGTCATCGTAGTCATAGCTATCGCGAGCGGCCTCACTCGTGGTTGCTCACTCGAGCGCGTCGGCGAGAAACGGGAGGTCGAAACGAACGGCTGACGAAAAACGAGGGGACGAAATGAACAGCCGGCGAAGACGGTCGAAAAACCGGTCCGCGAAGCGGCGTCGCGGTTCAGCGATCGAGGCCGCCGCGTTCGGTGACCTCGAGGATGAACTTCACGTTGCGAACGATCTCCTCGGGCGTAGTTTCCTCGTCGGGATCGTAGAGGTCGCTAGTCCGGTAGAGGATGTTGGCGAGTTGCTTGCTCTCGCTGGTTTCCCCGCGGACGTCGTCGGCGACGTCGCGGAGCGCCGCCACACGTTCGGGATCGGGCTCGAACTCGGGTGCGTCCGCATCCGTTCCGTCGCTCGAGTCGGGGTCGACGTCCGGCGTCATCGATCGGCCGAGGCCGCCTCGTTCCGCCTGCTCGTGGAGACGCCGCGCCGGTGGACGATCCCAGTGTTGTTCGCGACGTTCTCGGTGATCGTCCGGAAGGCGTCGCCGGTGGCGCTCTCGTCTTCGAGGACGGTCGGCTTCCCGCCGTCGCCGCCCTCGCGGACGGCCGGGTCGAGCGGGATCGAGCCCAGGAACGGCATCTCGTGTTCGTCGGCGAACTCCCGGCCGCCGCCGGAACCGAAGATGTCGTGCTCGCCGCCGCAGTCGGGACAGGAGAACGTCGACATGTTCTCGGCGATGCCGAGCACGACGGTGTCGTGTTTGGCGAACATCTCGAGGCCCTTCCGAGCGTCGTCTAGGGCGACGTCCTGGGGCGTCGTGACGATGACTGCACCCGTGACAGGCATGGTCTGGAGCATCGTCAGCTGGGTGTCACCGGTCCCCGGCGGGAGGTCGATGACGAGGTAGTCGAGGTGGCCCCACTCGACGTCCTCGGTGAGCTGGGTGATGACCTTGTGGACCATCGGGCCGCGCCAGATGACGGGGTCGTCCTCGCCGGTGAGGAAGGCCATGCTCATCAGCTTCACGCCGTACTTCTCGGGGGGCACGAGCGTCTCGTCCTCGGTGGCCATCGGCGGCTCGTCGGCGTCGACCATCCGCGGCACGTTCGGGCCGTAGACGTCGGCGTCGAACAGGCCCACGTTGGCGCCCAGCCGCGAGAGGCCGGCCGCGAGGTTGACGGCGACCGTCGACTTGCCGACGCCACCCTTCCCGGAGGCGACGGCGATGACGTTCTTGACGCCCGGCAGCACCTGATCCTCGTTGGCGACGTCGTCCCGGTCGGGAACGCTCGCTGAGAGGTCTGGCTCGAGGCCCTCCTCGAGGAGCAGTTCCCGTACCTCGCCGGCGATATCGGTCTCGGTGGGTGAGTACGGCGCCCCCAGCGCGAGATCGATATCGACCTGCTCGCCGTCGACGGTGATGTCGTTGACGAGTCCGAGCGAAACGATGTCGTCGCCGAGTTCCGGATCTTCGACCGTCCGGAGGCGGTCGCGAACGGCGGCTTCGTCCATGTAACTAGCTACTTCCGGGCGTCGAAAAGGGTTGTGTTCCCACCTTTTTCCTGCGGGCGCTCGCTCACTTCGTTCGCTCGAGCCCTTGCAAAAAGCTGGTCCAAAAAGACCGCACCAGCAAATTGGCCGCGCGAACGCTGTCTGTGACCGATGCGCACCGTCTACGCGTTGAAGTCGCACCGCGGACCGCCGCCGGTCGGTCGTCAGTGGCCGCCGGTGAGGTGCAGCCCGACGATCCCGACGACGATCACGCTGAGGAAGCCGACTCGAGCCGCAGACACGGGTTCGTCGAAGAGGACGATCCCGAGCGACGCGGTCCCGACGGCGCCGATCCCCGTCCAGACCGCGTAGGCCGTTCCTACCGGGAGGTCTCTGACCGCCAGGGCCAACAGCCCCATGCTGATGACGAGGGAGACGACGGTGGCGAGCGTCGGGAGCGGCCGCGAGAGCCCGTCGGAGTACCCGAGCCCGATCGCCCAGCCGACTTCGAACAGTCCCGCGAGCACCAGGAGATACCACGACATACTCGACTCGAGGATCGGAACTGCGGGTAGAGGACCCTGTCGGTCTCGAGGCGACGACTCGCGCGAACCGATCTGCGGACCGATCACCGGATCGACTGCAAATTCGTCAGGCGTTGAAATCGAACCGCGGCCCGCCGTATGTCGGCGGGTCCGGCTCGAGTTCGACCCCCTGCTCGTAGCGGACGAAGTTCAGATAGAACGGTCGCCCGCAGCCCTCGACCGGCTCGCCCTCGAGGTCGGTGACGGGGCCGTCCTCACCGCAGAGAAACTCGATGCCGTCGGCCGATTCACGGTCCGGATCGTCCGGGTCGGCGTACTCCCACCCCGGCTGCGGGACCGTCGTAACTGACCGATCCGCCAGATCCGGCGGCCGCTCGAGGCTCACGACGGCGTTGCAGTGGGGACAGGTGTAGCGGACGGTGACGGTCATCGACGGTTCTAGGGGGCTCGAGGACGTAAGTCTGCGGTCGAGACTCCGATGTGAGGCGTGCGGTGGCGCGCGCTGTCGATCGGTCCGAGCGACAGCGAGGAGCGATCAACGATCTCGTGCGAGGGACGAGGACCGCAACGAACGGGGAGGGACGACCCGTGAGTGAGGACCGCAGTCGGCTGGGGAGGGCGTGGCAATTCCCCGTCGCCACGATAGCAGGGATGATCCGAGTGATTTGTGATACCTCGAGTCGCCGAACGTCGCTCGAGATGAGTCTCCAAAGCGGTCCCGAACCGTTTACCCGCCTGCTGGCCCACAACCGACCATGACCGAGTTCGATCCCGAGAAGTTCGAGGACAAGTACGTCCACTACTTCGAGGAGCTCCAGGAGGCCTACTCCAACGCCTACAACCAGCTGCACGGCCGCTACGACTCCGAGATCCTCAAAGCGATCGATCGGAACGTTCTGAGCGAGAGCGAGCCGTTCTACGAGGGAGACGGCGAGTTCCGCGTCGAGTTGCCCGACGAGCACGTCGAGGAGGTGCGAAGCGCCGTCGGCGAACCCGAGCGATTCGACACCGTCCTCGAGGAACTCGTCACGAGAATCGAAGCGGAGTTACGGCGCATCTTCGGCTTCGAACCCGCAGACTGACCAGCCGCGGCCACTACCGACACCCGAACACCTTTCTCCCTGACGGGAATTCGTGCAGGTATGATCGACGAGACGGTCGAGCAGATCCAGGAGATGCAGACCCACAGCTCCTCGGTGGTAGCCGTCCGCGCGACGCGGGCCCTAGAGGAGTTGCTCGAACGGGAGTTCGCTACCGTCGAGGAGTACACGCGCGCCCTCGAGCGCAACGGCTCGGTGCTCCGACGAGCGAACCACTCTCACGCCTCGCTGCAGAACGCGGTCCGGGAAGTCGTCGACGACGTCTCCGACGCCGATCACGACAGCGTCGAGGAGGCAAAGCAGTACACCCGGGACAAGATCGACGCGGTCGTCTCCCGCGTCGAGTCCGGGAAGGAACTCGCGGCCGAGAACGCCGCCGAGTTCCTCGAGGACGGCGCGACGCTGCTGACCCACGATTACTCCTCGACGGTTTTGGAGGCCCTCGAGCAAGCGACCGACGCGGGCAAGAGCTTCGAGGTCTACGTCACCGAGGCCCGGCCCCGCTTCATCGGCCGCAAGACGGCGCGAGCGCTCGCGGACCTCGACGGCGTCGAGACGACGCTGATCACCGACAGCGCCCACGGCGTCTACCTCGAGGAGTGTGACCGAGTCGTCGTCGGCATGGACTGCATCGTCGAGGACACGCTGTATAACCGCGTCGGCACGTTTCCGCTCGCGTCGACGGCCGCGCGATTGGACGTCCCCGTCACCGTCCTGGGCTCGGCGTCGAAGATCGTCAGCGAGGGGTTCGTCTTCGAAAACGAGTTCCGGCCGGGCAGCGAGGTGATGCCGGAACCCGCGGAGGGCTTCGCCGTCGAAAACCCCAATTACGACGCGACGCCGATCGAACTGCTCGAGAGCATCGTCACCGACGAGGGACGACAGACGTTCTAACCCAGTGGCGCCCGCTTGGGCGGAATTCGTCCGAATTCAATCGCGTTCGCCGAACGTCCGCGGCGCCCCCTCCCTCGGCGTCGCCCAGTCGACGGCGTTGCGGAGCACGCGCCGAACGTCGTCGTCCTCGTAGATCGGATACTCTTCGTGACCCGGCCGGAAGTAGAAGATTCGGCCGCTGCCCCGCCGGTAGCAACAGCCGCTGCGGAACACCTCACCGCCCTCGAACCAGCTGGTGAACACCAGCCGGTCGGGCTCGGGCACGTCGAACGGCTCGCCGTACATCTCCGTTCTGGGGAGTTCGATCGATTCGTCGAGCCCGTCGGCGATCGGGTGGCCGGGGTCGACGACCCAGAGCCGTTCGGTCCTCCCGTCCTCGCGGTACTGCAGGCTACAGGTCGTGCCCATGAGCCGCTTGAAGACCTTCGAGTAGTGCCCCGAGTGGAGGACGATCAGGCCCATCCCCTCGAGCACCCGCTGCTGGACGCGGTCGACGACGGCTTCGGAGACCTCGTCGTGGGCCTCGTGGCCCCACCACAGCAACACGTCGGTCTCCTCGAGGACGTCCGGCGGAAGGCCGTGTTCGGGGTCGTCCAGCGTCGCGGTACGGATCTCGTGATCGGGCCCGTCGTCCCGATCAGCGCCGCCGGCGTCCAGCGCGTCGGCGATCGTCGCGTGGATGCCGTCCGGATAGACGGCCGCGACGTCGTCGTCCTCGCGTTCGTGGCGGTACTCGTTCCAGATCGTAACGTCGGCCATCGGACGGCCATCGTCACGAACGCCCTTAGCTGAAGTGATACTGGCCCGTGACGGGTCGGTTTAACGATACGATTATTCGGACCTGTTTCCCGGTGTCAGACAGCGATCGTATAATCATTCCTGAACAACAGAACAATTGCACAGATTAATCGGTCACAACCCTTATTTCGATCGCCGACTGCTTCTCTCTATGGACTGGGACCGCACGCAAATGCCATCGAAATCGCCCGTTTCCGCTACCATCTCCTCCTGGACGCTTCATCAATCGGAGGTTTCGCGATGATCGGCGACGGTATCGGCGTCGGAATCGTCGGTCTGGGCGGGATGGGGCACCTGCACGCGCGTAGCATCTCCGATCTTGGTGCCGAGGTCGTCGCCGGCACCGACCTCGTCGAGGCCCAACGCCAGCGCTTCGCCGACGAGTTCGGCGCGCGGACCTACGAGACCCACGAAGAGATGGTCGCCGCGGACGACGTCGACGCCGTCATCGTGACGACGCCTAACCGGTTTCACGAACCGATCGCCGTCGACGCCCTCGAGGCCGGCTGTCACGTGCTCGTCGAGAAGCCGCTGGCCCACACGATAGAGAGCGCCGAGCGAGTCGCACGCACCGCCGCGAGCGCGGACGGCATCTGCATGGTCGGCTTCCACAACCGTCACGCCGCGTCGATGGCGATGTTCGACGAACAACACGCCCGCGGTCGCTTCGGCGACCTCACCCACGTCGAGGCCAACTACGTCCGACGGCGAGGCGTCCCCGGCCCCGGCTCGTGGTTTACGGACCCGGAACTCGCCGGCGGCGGCGCCCTACTCGACATCGGCGTCCACGCGCTCGACCTCGCCCTCTACGCGCTCGACTTCCCGGAGATCACCGAAGTGTCGGGGGTCACCCGGACGACCTTTGGCACCGACGCGGAGTACGCCGACCCCGACGGCTTCGGCGACAACTGGGACGCCGAAGCGGAGACCTACGAGGTCGACGACTCCGTCAGCGCCTTCATCCGCACCGCCGAGGGCCAGACGATCTCGCTCGAGGCCGCCTGGGCGACCAACCGCGAGGAGAGCATGGACTTCCGCGTGCGCGGCACCGAGGCCGGCGCGCAGTTCGACATCGGCGACACCACTCTCAATATCCTCGAGGCGGGCACCGCAGGCGGCGACCACTACGCCGACGTGAGGATGACCGGCGACGAGTCGGTGACCGGCTACGCGGAACAGGACGAACAGTTCCTCGCGGCGATCGCCGCGGGTGCGACGCCCGAGACGAACACCGTCGAGGAGGCCCTGACCGTCCAGCGGGTCATCGACGCGATCTACCGCTCGAGCGAGACGGGACGCGCGACCGAGCTCGCCGAACCGCAGGTCTCGGAGTTCCAGCTCGAGCAGGCGACCCGGCTCAAGTAACTGCGTAACGTCCGTCTCGAATCCGGATTTTTCTCTCCGTTCCGCGACGATCGATACCGAACGGTTACCGCGGCGAACGGAGCCGCGGCTCCGTCCACTGTAACAGCGAAAAATCGGAACCCGCTCGCCTCGAGCCGACTTACAGGACGTCGTCGAAGTCGTGGTGGCCGTGGATGTCGACGCCCTCGTCGGTGATCTCACAGAGGAAGACGCCGTTGCCGGAGCCGGTGTCGCGCTCGACGGCGGACTTGATGCCGTGGGCTGCGACCGAGACGGCCTCCTCGTTGGACATGTCCTCCTCGTAGGCCTGCTCGAGATGCCCGTAGGCGAGTTGCATCCCGGAGCCGGTGACGGTGTAGTCGTCCTCCATGACCCCGCCGGCGGGGTCGATGCTGTAGACGTGGCTGCCCTCCTCGTCGACGCCGCCCAGGATCGGGTGGATGGCGAAGAACGGGCCACCGCGGGCGAAGTTGCCCGCCAGCGTCGCGAGCGCGTCGATACTCATCTGCTCGCCGCGTCGGGACTCGTAGAGGTTGACCTCGGCGCGGAGACTCGAGATGAACGACTGGGCGCCGCCGACCGAGCCGACGAGCGTCAGCGCGCCGGTCGGGTGGATCTGCTCGACCTTCTGGACGTTCTTGTTCGAGACGAACCGGCCGCCGAGGCTGGCGCGCATGTCCGTCGCGATGACGACGCCGTCGGCCGTCGAGATGCCGATCGTCGTCGTCCCGGTCTTGTTGACGTTGTCGAGGTCGGCCCGCGTCAGGTCGTTCTGGGGCATCGACCCGATTTCGGGCTCGTAGGGGTTCGGATCGTCGGCCAACTGGTCGACGGTACGAGAGAAGTCCGAATTATGCTGAGGTGCTCGCATTGACGAAACGTTACGACCGGCACGGTATAAAACACCGGCGGTCACCTCGGGGGTTTCCGCTTTTCGGACCGGTGGCTCTCGAGTCGAGAGCCCTACAGAAACGGCGATTCGTCGTCAGTTCGGTCGGATTCGATTACTCCTCGGATTGGCGGGCCTCGAGTTCCTCCTCGACGTTCGCGAGGACGCGGTGGATCGGGAGCGTGACGCCGGCCTGGCGGGCGGCGATCGCGAGCGGCATCGCGACGATGCCGATCAGGATGCACAGTTGGTACAGGGCGAACAGGGTCGCGTGGTACACGCGGGATATCATCGACGTTCAGCCATGGCCAGACGATGGGTATATATAAATCTTCTCGTAATTCACTGACTATAACGATCGATAGTCAGGTTTGAGGTCGGCGCCGTCTTGCGATTCAACTGTAGTTGTAGTTCGACTCACTCGAGGCGCACTCGAGTCGATGTACGGCTATGCAGGCGGCAATTGACCCGGGCAATTCTCGTAACTTATGGGAACGATTCGGCTCACGTGCGCACTCGGCCCGCGGCGGTCGTAGGCCACCGTGGACGTCCCGTACCCGGCGCTCGTCGCGAGCTCGTCGAGAACGAACCGGACTCGAGGACGCGGTCGTTTGTCGGCGACGAACCGCAAGACAGGAAACCCCCCGGAACGACCACCACGTATGGGCAATTATCTCGTCGCGATGGAAGCCGCGTGGCTCGTTCGTGACGTCGAAGAGATCGACGACGCGATCGGCGTCGCCGTCAGCGAAGCCGGGAAACGACTCAACAGCGAAGACATGGACTACGTCGAAGTCGAAGTCGGCGCGACGGGCTGTCCCGCCTGCGGGGAACCCTTCGACTCGGCTTTCATCGCCGCCGACACGGCGCTCGTGGGGTTGGCCCTCGAGATGGAAGTGTACAACGCCGATAGCGAGGAACACGCCTCCCGAATCGCCAAGAGCGAAGTCGGCGGCGCGCTGCGTGACGTTCCCCTCTCGGTCGTCGACATCATCGAGACGGAAGAAGAGGACTGAGCGCGCCTTGGCTGCTGACTGCCGCCGTCAATCGACGGCGTCGGCCGGTCATCACCACGGCGGCGACTGTTCCGCTTTTACGAGTGTCTAAATTCCATACTACGCATGACATTGTTATGGATAAGTAAAACAAGAGAAGAAATACCATTGTTGGGCCCGGTTTGTCCGGCTACTCGATGAAGAAATCGACTCGTGCTCGAGGGTAAACGCGAACCCGTCTTTCCTGATGAGTCCGCGCGTGTGTATCCCAATTCATGTCGGGAGTCTCTTACACGTATTCCTGATTTTCTCTGTCTCGAGTGAACCACTGGCGTAGACCCATTCTTCAGGAAACAATAGAAGGCGTACACCGGTTCTATCATCCGATGTTGTGATCTCAAGAATGGCGGCGATCTCCTCGAGTCGTGATCGATCCATATACGCGAGGCGCACAATACGGTCCATATCGCAAAAACCCACTGGCAGGCGTCTGTATCCCATACGAGAAGAATAGCCTAGTAGAATTATCGTGAAATGCCTAAAAAGCGCTCTATGATATATGTACTACACGAGATTACGACTGGGAGAAGTATATATGCAATGATAATTCCGACTAAGAGCCATAGTATAAGATCCGTCACAGAAAAGATCTGCCTTTCTACTCCAAATATGCCAATATAATTGAAAATAGCTGTAGTAGTTGTTAAAAGGATGGCTATCGTTGCTCGCTCTAAATCAATTATATCTCCGATGTTCTCCATATTCATTTTAGCATTTTACGCGTGAACGTCGCGCCTATTCTCCTTCGGACAGTCTCCCAACGCAAAGTATTTTTGATAACCCGTAGTTATTGTACCGTATGGAACTTCCGACGCCCGCGGATCTGCGCCAGCGCCGCACCGAACTCGGGCTGACCCAGAGCGAACTCGCGGAGACGGCCGACGTCTCCCAGCCCCTGATCGCCCGAATCGAGGGCGGGGACGTCGACCCGCGGCTCTCGACGCTGCGCCGAATCGTCAACGCCCTCGAGAAGGCCGAGAGCGACGTCGTCCGCGCCGAGGACCTGATGAACGAGGCCGTGGTCAACGTCGCCCCCGACGACGCCGTCAAGGAAGCCGCCCGGAAGATGGAGGAGGAGGCCTACTCCCAGCTCGCCGTCATCCAGGACGGCATTCCGGTCGGCTCGATCAGTCAGGGCGACCTCGTCCACCTCGACTCGGAGGCCCGCGACGAACCCGTCGAGGAGCACATGAGCGAGAGCTTCCCGACGGTGTCGAAGGACGCGACGCTAGACGAGATCAGCAACCTGCTCGAGCACTACAAGGCCGTGATGATCACCGAGGCCGGCGAGACGGTCGGGATCATCACCGAGGCCGACATCGCCTCGCGGTTCTCCTAGTCGGTCAGGACTCGAGTTGGCGGTTCCCCTCGTCGACGCTCGAGGTCGCGGCTCACACCGCCAAGTACTCCGTCACCGCGTCGCGGGACTCGAGGCGGTCGGGACCGAGTTCGTCGACGATCTCTCCCTTGTCGATGGCGTAGCAGCGTTCCGCGAGGTTTTGCACGACGTGGAGGTTCTGTTCGACGAAGCAGATCGTCGTCCCGACCTCCTCGTTGACGCTCCGGAGGTCCCGCGTGATGTCCTGGACGATCGAGGGCTGGACGCCCTCGGAGGGCTCGTCGAGCAGGAGCAGTTCGGGGTTGCCGATCAGCGCGCGCCCGATCGCGAGCATCTGCTGTTGGCCGCCGCTCATCGTTCCCGCCTCCTGGTCGCGGCGCTCCTCGAGAATCGGGAAGTAGTCGTAGACGGCCTCGTACTGCAGGCGGTCGTCGCCCTCGTTGATCGTCTCGCCCATCCGCAGGTTCTCCTCGACGGTCAGCTCGGGGAAGACGTCCCGCCCCTGCGGAATGTAGCCCATCCCGCGGCGGGCGCGGACGTCGGCCGGCTCGTCGGTGACGTCCTCGCCGTCGAAGACGACGGTTCCCTCGTCGGCCTCGAGCAGGCCCACGACGGCCTTGATCAGCGTCGTCTTCCCGACGCCGTTTTTCCCCATGACGCCGACGATCTCCCCCTCGTCGACGGTGACGTCGACGCCGCGGAGGATCGGTGTCTTGCCGTACGACGCGCGCAGGTTCGTGAGTTCGAGCATCAGTGATCTTCCCCCAGGTAAATCCGCTTGACTTCGGGGTCGCTCTTGACCGCCTCGACGGAGCCTTCCCGGAAGATCGAGCCCTGATCGAGGACGGTGACGCGATCCGCGATCGATTCGACGAAGTCGATGTCGTGTTCGATGACGATCAGCGCGACGCCGTCGTCGTCCGAGATCTCCCGCAGCAGGTCGGCGATCTCGGCGGTCTCCTCGACAGAGAGGCCGGCGACCGGTTCGTCCAGCAACATGAGGGTCGGCTCAAGGGCCATCGCCATCCCGATCTCCAGTCGCTGCTGTTGGCCGTGCGAGAGATTCGACGCGACGGTATCGCGCTCGGCGAGCAGGTCGAAGCGCTCGAGTATCTCGCGCGTTCGCGTCTCGAACGCGTCGCCGTCGGCGACCTGCTGGAGCGGGATCCGCAGGTTCTGTGCGACGGTCAGCCCCTCGTAGATGCTCGGCACCTGGAACTTCATGCTGATGCCGCGATCGACCCGCTCGTACGAGGGCAGGTCGGTGACGTCGTGACCGTCGTAATAGATCTTCCCGGCCGTGGGCTCGAGCTGGCCCGTCAGCAGGTTGAGGAAGGTGCTCTTCCCCGCGCCGTTGGGGCCGATGAGACAGCGCAGTTCCCCCTCCTCGAGCGCGAAGTCGACGTCGTCGGTCGCGGTGAGACCGCCGAACTCCTTGCGCAGGTTCCGCGTCTGGAGGATCCGCGAGGAGCCCTCGCCGGTCTCGTCGACGGCCTGCGTCGTCATGACGGTCGGATCGCTGGCCCCCATCAGTCGCTCACCTCCTCAGTGCCGGCCGGCGCGTCCGCCGGCGTCGGTTCGGACGATCGGTAGTCGACGACGATATCGCGGAGCCGCGGCGCGACCCCCTCGGGCATCACGAGGACGACGAACACCAGCAGCGAGCCGATGATCACCAGCGCCCACTCGCTGCCCGAGAGCGCGAGTTGGTAGTCGAGGAACTGGATCGCGAGCGCGGCGCCGACGGTGCCCAGAAGCGAGGTCCGGCCGCCGACGCTGGCCCAGACGACCGGCAGGGCGGCGGCGGTGATCCCGAAGACGCTCGGATCGATGTAGTTGTTCTGGGTCGTGAACAGGACGCCGCTGAGGCCGGCGATCGCGCCGCCGATCGTGAACGCGGCGAACTTGATGAACGTCGTGTTGTAGCCGAACATCTCGGTCCGGCTCTCGTCCTCTCGGGTCGCGACCATCGCGTACCCGAAGTGGCTGTTGACCAGCGCGCGCAGCCCGAGGTAGGTCGCCACGAGCGCGCCCAGCGTCACGTAGTAGTGGGCGACGATCCCGATCTCGAGACCCGTCGAACCGATTCCGATCCCGAGGTCGGGGACGCCGCTCATCCCGTTGAACCCGCCGAGGCGGGCGTCGCCGATCGCCCACTCGCCGCCGGCGGTCTGGCCCATGAACGTGTAAAGGACCAGCGCGACGACGAGCGTCAGGATCGTCACGTAGACGTTCCGGACGCCGCCGTAGAACATGAAGTAGCCCAGCGCGGCGGCGAAGCACGTCGAGACGGCGATCGCGGCCAGCAGCCCCAGCGTCGCCCCGGTCAGCGTCGGCACGTTGATCGCGACGACGCCGAACGCGTAGCCGCCGACGCCGAAGAACACCACCTGGCCAAAGCTCAGGATGCCGCAGTAACCCCAGATGAACGCGAGGCTGACGCCCAGCAGGGCGTACGCGAGGAACACGGCGCCGATCTCGGCGGCGTAGTAGCCGAAGAGAACCGGCAAGGCCGCGAGAACGGCTACGGCGACGACGAAGCCGAGCCAGAAGCCCGGCGTGTTCCCCATCGTGTTCGGTCCCTCGAACGGCCGGCGGAGTCCGGCCAGCGGTCCGTCGCTCGAACCGACGCTCATTCGCTCTCACCCCACTTCTCGCGGAGATCGGACAGCAGTCCGGTGATCCCGTCGGGCATCAGGCGGATGGCGACGATGGCGGCGACCAGCATCGCGACCTGTCCCATGAAGGTCCCGGCGAGGTTCGTGAACGCGGCGTTGACCGTGCCGAGGAATCCGCTGGCCAGAATCGTCCCGAGGAGGACCGAGGAGCCGCCGACGACGACGGCGACGAACGACTCGACGAGGAAGCTGGTCCCGTACTCGGGCGTGACGGTCATCACGGGCGCGTACAGCGCGCCGGTTAGACCGGCGAGTCCGGAGCCGATGGCGAACGTCGCCATGTACATCCGATCGGTGTCGACGCCCATGCTGCGGGCGGTCTCCTCGTCTTGCATCGTCGCGCGTGCGCGGACGCCGAAGTCCGTCCACGTGAACAGCGCGTACAGCCCGCCGAGCACGCCGACCGCGATGACGGCGAGCACGAGGTAGTAGACCGGCCCGTCGACGACCGGGAGCTGGCCGAACGGGATCCCCACGCCGGGGGCGGTGTTGCCGAAGGCGATCCGGGTGAGCTGGATCATCACGAGGCTGATCCCCCACGTGACGACCATCGAGTCGAGCAGCCGTCCGTAGAGACGACGGATGATGAATCGCTCGAGGACGAGCCCGAAAGCGGCCGTCGCGACAACGCCGACGGCCATCGCGACCGCGAGCGGCAGGCCGGCGGCGACGGCGAAGGAGGTCGCGTAGGCGCCGACGAGGATGAACTCACCGTGAGCGAGGTTGATGATCCCCATCATGCCGAAGATCACCGCCAGTCCCACCGTCGCGAGGACGATGAAGGCGAAGATCTCGACGAACTCGAAGCCGAGGTTCAGGAGTTCCGGTGCCGCCACGGTCAGACCACCTCGTAGTAGTCCGCCGGTTCGTACTGCGTCTGTTCGGCCTCGCTCGTGAGATCGCAGCCGACGTCGTGCAGGAACGTTGGTTCGATCGTCCGCTCGTCGTCGAAGGTGATCTCGTGGGTCTCGTCCGCGTGTGCGACTCGCATGTTGTGTTCGACGTGGTGGGTCGTCGGATCGAGCGCGACGTCGCCCTCCGGCGCTTCGACTTCGATTCCGCTCTCGAGTTCTTCGATCACCGCCTCCTGATCGAACGTGCCCGCGCGTTCGACCGCCTCCTTGTAGAGGTAGACCGAGAAGTAGTTGTTCTGGGCCTCCTGGTTGATGTACTCGGCGTCGTCCCAGCGGTCGTAATAGCGCTCGACGAACGCCTCGTTGCGGTCGGTCGGCAGCTCCTCCATGTAGCTGACGCCGGCGTAGACGTCCTCCAGCGCGGGCGGGTCGATTCGGAGGTGTTCGCGCTCCTGTGCCATGTTCGTCGACGTCCCGATCGGGATGTCGGTGAGCCCGCTGGCCAGCCGCTGCTCGTAGAACGAGGAGTGGTCCTGGCCGACGAGCATCGACATCACGAAGTCGGGGTCGGCCGATCGGATGTCGTTGATCGTCGAGCCGAACTGGGACTCGCTCAACGGGATGTACTCCTCGCCGACGACCTCGGCGCCGTGTTCCTCGGCGATGATCTTCACCCAGTCGCCCGAGAGCTGCCCGAAGTTGTAGTCCGCGGCGATCGTGTAGATCTCGTCGCCGTACTCCTCGATCATATAGGGGACGACCGCGCCGAGTTGCTGGCGAGCCGTCGCGCCCAGCGGGAACACCGTCTTATCGCAGACGCCGCCCTCGTACTGGGTCGTGTAGAAGTACAGCTGCTCGTGTTCGTTGACGATCGGCCGGATCGCCTCCCTAGTCGCGCTCGAGTAGCCGGCCCACATGACGTCGACGTCCTCCCGGTAGATCGCGTACCGGGTGAGGTCCTGATAGCGCATGTTGTCCGACTGCGGGTCCGGAGCAAAGACCTCGATCTCCTCGCCAAGAATCCCGCCGTCGCGGTTGATCTCCTCGATGGCCAGCTTCGTCGTCCGGTACTTGGCCGTCCCCGTCAGCGCGAACGTCCCGGAGCGGTCCTCGAGGATGGCGACCGTCGGCCCGCTCGAGCCGTCGCCGAGGCCGACGAGGCCGCCTTCCGCGACGCAGCCGGCGAGTCCGGCGAGAACGCTCGCGGAACCCCCGGCGATAACGTCGCGTCGAGAGCACCGACGGCCGGTCACGCGCGATCACCGGCGCCGATCGCACCCGTCGAATCGGTCGGCGCGCTCATCTCGGTTTCCCTCCGTCGGCAGCCGGTCGAATTCCTTTCCCCTTCCCGAA
Organism: Haloterrigena salina JCM 13891; assembly: GCF_000337495.1. Lineage (GTDB taxonomy): Archaea > Halobacteriota > Halobacteria > Halobacteriales > Natrialbaceae > Haloterrigena > Haloterrigena salina. The sequence goes on along the minus strand of NZ_AOIS01000067.1, from coordinate 285,634 downwards.
CGTATCTCGATATATGGGCCACGATTGTCCGATCATATCTCTGAGTGCTTGAAAATAGAGTAGATATAAAAGGATTGTCTCAAGGGAGTACAATTGCTATAGTTGTCTCGGGTAGTGGGTAACCATCCAAAATGTAACTGTATCCCCTAGTACTCCGGAGGAATATCCGATTTCGTCCGCGTATAGCTGCAAACGTTCGCCGGATTCGTCGAACGGCGGCATCGAAGAGCGATACTCCGTGGATCGACGAACGGCGAATTCTACTGAAGCCCCCGCAGACAGCCGCTATCGGGGATCCTTGAACAACATGCAGCTATCAACGATGAATATTGCGTCCTCGTATCTCTCCGATAACTCGACAATATTCCGCGGCACTCCGCCTCTACGCACCGATTTGGCAAACGTTCACGTTCCGGACGGAATGGGAATTGTAACCTTCTTGCCGAAATTGTGTTTGCGACCAGCGTATTATGCCAATATTAGTCGACGAATGGGCACAGGCTTCGAGTCGCCGCGTCGCGTCGTCCGTTCGCGACCGCCGATACTGTTTTAGGATGCAGGTGTTGTATTCGATTCTCAATCCCGTATTATTTCGCCGAATCGTCAAGTTCGGGTCGGATCTTCGGGTACGATGACTCGAGCGGCGGCCTGGCGATCGGACGTAAGGAATCGGTTCGGAAGTGGTCGCAGTCCACCACCGCGAACGGTAGACCGACCCATGTGCCGTGAGCGGCGCTCAAGGGGACGGAAGACATGACGGCGAGCGAATAATCGAACGAATAGTCGGTCCTTGTAGTCCAGTTATCAATCGGAATTTGCATAATTCGGTTTTATGCGCCTTCTGCTAGAATCTCGAAATTACCTGGGCAAGTATTGTTGTCCACGAATCTATTTACGTTGTTCGTCCGCCTATCTGGCGTCATGATGAGCTATCGTTTGCGCACAGCTGTCGGTGCCACGTCCGGCGTGATCGACCGATGAGCGAGTTCGTCCCGGGCGAGTTGCGCCCGGCCGAGGAGCCGGTTCGGCTCAACGAGGGCCGCGAGACGGAGACGGTGACCGTCGAGAACACCGGCGACCGACCCGTGCAGGTCGGCTCGCACTTTCACTTCTTCGAGATCAACCCCGGACTCGCGTTCGATCGTGAAACTGCCTACGGCATGCGCCTCGACATTCCGGCGGGAACCGCGATCCGCTTCGAACCCGGCTGCGAGCGCGAGGTCGATCTCGTCGCCATCGGCGGCGACCGGATCGTACACGGCATGGGCGGACTGGTCGGCGGTGACCTCGACGACGAGGCGATCGAAGCACGGGCGATGGAGCGCGCTCGAGAGCGCGGTTACATCGCGGAGACGGCCGGCGAATCGACGGAGGGCGACGAATGAGCCGCGACCTCCCTCGCGAGGAGTACACGGAGCTGTTCGGCGCGACCGAGGGCGATCGCCTCCGGCTCGGTGACACGAACCTCTTCGCGGAAATCGAGACCGACTACGGCGTCCTCGGCGAAGAGGCCGTCTTCGGCGGCGGGAAGACGATGCGCGACGGGATGGGGATGCAGTCGGGCACGACCCAGACCGAAGGGGCCCTCGACTGGGCCTTTACGAACGTCGTGATCATCGATCCCGTGCTGGGAGTCTGCAAGGGCGACATCGGCGTCCGCGACGGGCAGATCGTCGGCGTCGGGAAGGCCGGCAACCCAGACACGATGGACGGCGTCGACATGGTGATCGGGCCGAGCACCGATACGATTCCCGCCGACGGGCTGATCGCGACGCCCGGCGCGCTGGACATCCACGTTCACTTCAACAGCCCGCAGTTGGTCGAGCACGCGCTCGGGTCGGGTGTCACGACGATGCTCGGCGGCGGCTTCGGCGGCGGCGCGACGACCTGTACTCCCGGCCCCCGCAATATTCAGCGGTTCCTGCAGGCCGCCGAGGACTGGCCGGTCAACGTCGGCTTCTACGCGAAGGGCAACAGCAGCCGACCGGAATCGCTCCGCGAGCAGGTCGAGGCCGGCGCCTGCGGCATGAAGCTCCACGAGGACTGGGGCTCGACGCCCGCCGCGATCGACACCTGCCTCGAGGTCGCCGACGAGGAGGACGTTCAGGTCTGCATCCACACGGACACGCTCAACGAATCGGGCTTCGTCGAGCACACCTTCGACGCCATCGACGGGCGCGCGATCCACACCTTCCACATCGAGGGCGCCGGCGGCGGCCACGCGCCGGACGTCCTCGAGTTGATCGGCCACGAGCACATGCTGCCCTCGTCGACGAACCCGTCGATGCCCTACACCGAGAACACGTTCGACGAGCACCTGGACATGGTGATGGTCTGTCATCACCTCAACCCAGACGTCCCCGAGGACGTCGCGTTCGCCGAATCACGTATCCGCGCCGAGACGATCGGTGCCGAGGACGTGCTCCACGACACGGGGGCCATCTCGATGATGACCACCGACTCGCAGGCGATGGGGCGGATGGCCGAACTGATCGGTCGGACGTGGCAGACCGCCCACAAGATGAAGGCCCAGCGCGGCCCGCTCGAGGCCGACGAGGGGACCGACGCCGACAACGCCCGCATCGAGCGCTACGTCGCCAAGTACACGATCAACCCCGCGATCACGGCGGGGATCGACGACTACGTCGGTTCGCTCGAGCCCGGGAAGCTCGCGGACATCGCGCTATGGGATCCGGCCTTCTTCGGCGTCAAGCCCAAGGCGGTCATCAAGGGCGGCTTCCCGGTCTGGTCCCAGATGGGCGAGGCAAACGGCTCGCTGATGACCTGCGAACCGGTGATCGGCCGCGAGCGCGCCGGCGCGCAGGGCCGGGCGAAACACGGGCTCTCGGTGACGTTCGTCAGCGAGGCCGCCTCCGAGAACGAGGTCGGCGACGCCTACGACCTGAAAACGCCCGTTCGACCCGTCACGGGCACGCGTGAGGTCCGCAAGTCCGACATGCTGCACAACGACCACTGCCCGGACGACATCGAGATCGATGCCCAGACGTTCGAGGTCGAAGTGGACGGCGAACACGTCACCTGCGACCCGGCCGAAGAAGTGCCGCTCGCACAGCGATACCTGCTCTGAACGATGGACTCCGAAGACACAGCCCTGACTCCGACGACGATTCCGACCGCATCGACGACGCAACTACGACCGACGCGACCGGCCTCGAGCCGCCCGACGGAGGTGAGCCGATGGGAATGAATCTCTCGCCGAAGGAGATGGAGCGGCTCACGGTGTTCATGGCCGCGGAACTCGCCCGGCGACGCAAGGACCGCGGCGTGAAGCTCAACCACCCCGAGACGGTCGCCTACATCTCCGACTGGGCCTGCGAGGCCGCCCGCGAGGGCAAGTCCGTCTCGCAGATCCGCTCGGAGGCGACCCAGCTGCTCACTCGCGAAGACGTGATGGACGGCGTCCCCGAGATGGTCGACATGATCCAGATCGAACCCGTCTTCCCCGACGGCACCAAGCTCGTGACGATCCACGACCCGATCCGGGCCGACGGCCCCGAGCAACTCGAGACGGTCGATCCGGACCCCGGCGAGGACCTCGAGGGGGAGGTGGAGTAATGGGGTACCGAGACGTCGCGAAGGTCGGCCTCGGCGGTCCCGTCGGCTCCGGGAAGACGGCGTTGGTCAAGCGACTCGTCCCGGAACTGGTCGAGCGGGATTACGAGGTCGGCGTCATCGCCAACGACATCATGACCCAGGAGGACGCCGACGTCTTCCGGGAGTCCTTCGCGGAGTTGTTGCCGGAGGATCTCGTCGAGGGCGTCGAAACCGGCGCCTGTCCGCACACCGGCATCCGCGAGGACCCCTCGATGAACCTCGCGGCCGTCGACGAGTTCACCGAGCGCCACCCCGAACTGGACGTCGTCCTGATCGAGAGCGGCGGCGACAACCTCGCCGCGACCTTCAACCCCGAACTGGCCGACTACTTCCTGTTCGTAATCTCGGTCGCGGAGGGCGAAGACATCCCGCGCAAGCGCGGGCCCGGCGTCACGCAGGCCGATTTGCTGGTCGTCAACAAAACGGATCTCGCGCCCCACGTCGACGCCGATCTGGACGTGATCGAGGCCGACGCCGGCGAGGTGCGCGGCGACGACCCCTTCGTCTTCACCAACTGCAAGGACGCCGAGGGGGTCGACGCGGTGCTCGAGCACGTCGAGCGGGAGGTGTTGTTCGCGTGAGCGCGGGGCGCTCTTCACCGCCGGACGAGGGGACGCCCCTGCCGCCGGCTTTCGAGGGCTACGCCGACGAGTCGCTCGCGCAGGCGCCGGCCGGCGGCCCGGGGAAGAACGGCCTGCTCGAGGCGACGTTCGCCCGGCGGGGCGACGGCCCGACGCGGCTGATCCGCGATCGCGTGAAGGTCCCCTACCACCTGACGGGCACCCTCGAGACCGATCCGGCGCCGGGGCTGACGACCCTCGTCGCGCAGGAGCCCACCGGCGGCGTGGCACAGGGCGACCGGCATCGATTGCGGATCGAGACCCGTGAGGGGGCTCGCGCGCACGTGACGACCCAGAGCGCGACGAAGGTCCACAGCATGGACGCCAACTACGCCCACCTCGACGCCACGCTCCGAGCGGAATCGGGGAGTTACCTCGAGTACGTGCCGGGTCCGACGATCGTCAACGAGGACGCGCGCTGTCTCCAGACGATCGACGTCGACCTCGCCGACGACGCCTGCGTCGTCGTCGCGGACGTGCTGGTTCCGGACGGGTTGACCGACCACGAGTCCTTTAGCTTCGACCACTATCACGCGCGCGTCGAGGCCGAACACGACGGTCGGCTGGTCTGTGCCGACGCCGTCGACCTGCGGCCGAGCGAGCGTGAACCGCGCGATCCGGCCAGCGTCGGCGAGTACGACGTCGTCGGCTCGCTGTACGTCTTCGCGCCCGCCTCGAGCGACGAGATCGCGGGGGCGACGGCTGCCGCTGTGGAGACCGACGCGGAATCGGCCACCCTCGAGTCGCTGATCGAGGGCGTCCACGAGCGACTCTCGGACCGCGACGACGTCGAAGCGGGCGTCTCCACGCTTCCCCACGAGGTCGGCGCGATCGTCCGCATCCTCGGCGACCGCGAGGCCGACGTGACCGAGACGCTCCGGTCCGCGTGGGACGAGACCAGACGACAGCTACTGGGAGTCGGCGCACCCGCCGACCGGCGATACTGATGGAGCGCATCGACGGCGTCGTCGGCAACATCCACGCCGACGACGAACTGGCCGCGTTACGGGCGGACCACGAGGAGCGCGGGACCCTCGAGCGCGTCGTCGTCGACGCGGACAACCGCCGGCGCTCGCGGTTCCGCGCGACGACCGACGCCGGGACGGACGTCGGCGTCATCGTGGACAGGGCCGCGGTCTCGGCCGGCGACGTGCTGCTGGTCGAGGACGACCGGATGATCGTCGTCGCCTTCGAACCGCGGGACGCGCTGGCCGTCTCCTTGCCCGACGCGACTGACGAGGCGCTCGAGGCCGCGGTCGAACTCGGTCACCGCATCGGCAACCAGCACTGGGATCTCGCGGTCGAGGACGGCGTCGTCTACGTTCCGCTCGAGGCCGACCGCCACATCGCCGAGCGCGTCGTCGCCGACGTCGTCCCGGGCTCGGAGCTCCGGGAGACGACCGTCGAGGCGGACCTGTTCGTGACGGATATCGACGACGCCGGCGCTCGCGACGTTGATCACGAGCACAGTCACGGCGGTGAGCACGAGCACGGGCACGATCACTCCCACGAACACGGCGGGCACGCTCACGGGCACGACGGACAGGGCCACGACCACGCCGAACACAGCCACGGCCACTCCCCCGAACACGACCATGACCACTGACAGGAACGTGGATCCGGAACCTCCGGAACCGAACGCGGACTCGGACCGGACACTGGATTCTGACCGGATATCGGACGCGAGCGCGTTCCTCTCGGCTCTTCGACTCTCGGACTCGTTCCTGCCGGTCGGCGGGTACACGGCCTCCTACGGCCTCGAGCAGTACATCAACGAGGATCGGATCGAAGACGGCGACGACCTGCGGGAGTTGATCGCGGCCTACCTCCGGCGCGTGGTCGGGCCCTGCGAGACCGTGGCGCTGGCCAACGCCCACGCGGCGAGCGCGGCGGGGGACCTCGAGGCGCTGCTGGCGGTCGACGAACGCCTCCACGCGGTAACCATGCCTCGCGAGTTCCGCGAGAGTTCGACGAAAGCGGGGGCGAAGCTCTGCGAGCTACTTGCCGAGACCGACACCAAGGACGGCGCCGAGGGTTCTGACGAAACCGAGTCCGACGGCTCCGACCTCGAGTCGGCCTTCGCCGACGCCGTCGCGGCCGACGAGACGCCGTGCCACTACCCGGTCGCCTTCGGCGTCGTCGCGCAGGCGCGCGGGCTCTCGCGACGCGAGGCTTGCCTGGCCCACGCCCACTCGTTCGTGACGGGATTGCTGGGCGCGGCCCAACGGCTCGGCCGGTTCGGCCACACGGAGATCCAGTCGGCGCTCGCGGCCCTCGAGCCCGCGATCACCGCGGTCTGTGAGCGCCACGTCGACGACGAGCCGGACGCGATGGTTTCGTTCGCACCGCTGGCCGAGATCATGGGGATGCGCCACGAGCGCGCGGGGCGGCGGCTGTTCATGAGTTGACTGGCCGCTCCGGCAGGGACTCCCGAGGGGTTATAAACTGCCGGACGGCTGAGGGAACGTCCTATTCGCGTTCGCCGTTTACTTCGGCTCCCGACAGCATGAAGATAGCATACATCAGCGCGTCGAACCCGATCAGTTCGATCGGCGGCGCGGCGAACACGGCCGACAAGTGGATCGACGAACTTCGCCAACGGGGCGTCGAAATCGACGTCATCTGCCGCGGCGAATCGGACGTCTCGCGCGTCGAGGGCGGGATCGAGATCACGGAACTGTCCGGCTTCGAGCCGCGCGACGAAATCGCGGCACGGCTAGCGGACGGGGAGTACGACGTCGCGCTCGTGCAAGACCTCTGGGCCGATATCGCGCTCGAGGCGGCCGCGGAGCACGGTATCCCGACTGTCCTCTCGCTGACGACGACCCACGCGACGGAGGAGGTCGTCGCCGAGCTCTCGCCGACGCGGTTCGTCGCGAACTCGCGGTACACCCAGCAGTGGATCACGAGCGTTTGGGGGCGCGACTCGACGCTCGTCTACCCGCACATCGACTTCGACTTTTACACCGCACCCGAAGGGCCGTCGGATCGGATCTCGATGATCAACCCGATCGACATGAAGGGCGGGCACACCTTCCGAGCGGTCGCCGAGCGGTTCCCCGACCGGGAGTTCCTGGCGAAGGGCGGCTGGTACAGTTTCCGAAACGACGACTTCAGCTGGGACGTCGAGGCGCTGCACCTCCAGGGCAGCACGTTCCACGGCGCCCCGCCCGACGTTCCCGAGGCGGAGATCCTGGAGCGTGGACCGACCGACGTGGCGTTCGACGACCTCGAGAACGTCGCGTTCACGAGCGAGCCGGGGATTCTGGAAGTCTACGCGAAGACGGGCGTGTTGCTGGTGCCGTCCGTCTGGGCGGAGACGTTCGGCCGCGTCGTCCTCGAGGCGATGTGGAACGGCATCCCGGTCGTCGCGAGCCATCGCGGCGGACTCCCGGAGGCCTGTGGCGGCGCGGGCCTGCTCGTCGACGAGTACGCTGATCCGGACGCCTGGGCCGAAGCGCTCGGGAAACTCGACGATCCGGACGTCTACGAGGGGTTCGCGGAGCGAGGACGCGAGCGCGCCGAGGCGTACAGAGACCGGCTCCCCGAGCAGATCGACGCGCTGGAGACCGCGTTGGCGGAGGCGGCGGCTGAGGGGTAGCGCGAGAAACGACTCGAACCCGAGTCTGGACTCAGTTCCGGCCGGGCCGCGGCGCGTTCTCGTATTTGACCATTTTCTCGGATTTATCGGAAATCGTTCCGTAGATCCGCTCGAGCGTCGCCTCGGCCTGCAGCAGGTTGTGTCGCTCGAGGAACGCCCGGCCCCCGTCGGTCAGGCCGTAGAACTTCCAGGGGTAACCCTGTCGGCGCTCGTCGTCGGGCAACGCGACCGCTTCGACGATCCCGGCGTCGATCAGCTTCTGGACGTGTTTGTAGACGGTCGCGTCGCTGACGCTGGGATTCAGCTCCTCGAGTTCGTACATCGAGGGCAGCCCCTCGGGGTGTTGGAGGATGTTGGCGACGATCGCGAACCGGGTCTCCTGGGTGACGAAGTGGAGGAGTTCGCGCCCCGCTGCCCCGTCGGCCGCGCCCACGTCGGTACTCATGCGAGGCCCTACGGATCCCTCCATCAAGTAGTTTACCCTGGAGTAAATTACCTCGGAGTAATTTACCCCCCGAGTACTCTCTAGCGGCCGGCCGCGTTTCGGAAACGGAAACCGTGGAGCAAACCCTATTGTCGTCTCCTTTGAACCGTGGGGTATGACCGACGAGTCGCCGCCCGTTCCCGAGGCAGTGCTCACGAGCGCGACGGAGCGCCTCGAGGCCGAGGAGCGCTCGCTTGCGGACAACGAGGAACTGCTCCGCGCGCTGAGCGATCTGACGCCGATCTACGAGACCGAGCGCTCGTATTTCGTCCTCGGAAACTACGATCCCAGACCGATGGGCCGGCTGGATCTCGTCGTCGACCGCCTCAACCGGCGCGACGACGCCTACGCGTTCCTCATGAGCGACGTCCGCGGCGACTGGGAGAACGGCATCGCGAAGTTCTGCCTGCTCGCGGATCTCGTGAGCCACGTCGTCGGCGTCGCCGAGAAGGAGCCCAGCGGCTTCCTCGTCGAACAGGGGCTGCTCGCGGGCACCGAGGAGTACTTCGCGAAGACCCACGTCCTGAAGCGGGCGTACCCCGACGCCGACGAGGACCACCCCTACGGCTGGATGGAGGACGGGGTCTTCGAGTTGTTCGAGTCCGAGGGACGGCTGTACGAGTGGGGGACCGAGGACGAGCTGCGCGAGGCCGTCACGGAAATTCCGTGAGCCCGAGACGGTATCGCCCTCCCAGTCATAGCCTCAGCTGTGTCCCGATACCGGCACCGGCTCGTAGGGTTCCTCGAGGTAGGCGATATCGGACGCGGAGAGATCGATCTCGAGCGCTTCGACGGCCTGCTCTAGGTGTTCGACGCTGGTCGTCCCGACGATGGGGGCGTCGACCCAGTCCTTGTGGAGCAGCCACGAAAGCGAGATCTGGGCCATCGTCGCGCCCTTGTCGGCGGCGATCTCGGCGACGCGCTCGTTGATCTCCCGGCCGCCGCCCTCGCGGTAGGGGTGATCGTACAGGTGCTCCTCGTTCTCGCCGCGGGTCGTCGCGTCGATCTCCTCGTGGGGCCGGGTGAGATAGCCCCGCGCCAGCGGCGACCAGGACACGACGCCGACGTCTTCCTTCTCACAGAGCGGCAACATCTCTCGCTCCTCCTCGCGGTAGACGAGGTTGTAGTGGTTCTGCATCGTGACGAACCGCTCGAGGCCCAGCCGATCGCTCGTCTGGAGCGACTCGGCGAACTGGTGGGCCCACATCGAGGAGGCGCCGAGATAGCGGACGTGACCCCGGCGGACGGCGTCGTCTAACGCCCGCATCGTCGTCTCGATCGGCGTGTCGTCGTCCCAGCGGTGGATCTGGTAGAGGTCGATCGTGTCCATCCCGAGTCGCTCGCGGCTCGCTTCCAGTTCCTGCTCGATCGCCTTCCGGGAGAGCCCGCCCGAGTTCGGGTCGTCCTCGCGCATCTGGAAGTACCCCTTCGTCGCGACGACCGACTCCTCCCGGTGGCCCTCGAGGGCCTCGCCCAGAATCCGTTCGGACTCGCCCTTCGAGTACATATTTGCCGTGTCGAAGAAGTTGATCCCGAGGTCGATCGCCCGATCGATGATTTCCGCGCTCTCCTCGTCGTCTAAGACCCACTCGCGCCAGTCGCTCGAGCCGAAGCTCATACAGCCCAGACAGAGGCGACTGACTTCCATGCCGGTCGAACCGAGCGTGGTGTACTCCATACCGGGCGAACGGCCGCCGGCGAAAAAACAGTACGTGCCGGGGCAACTGACGGTCGCCGGGACGAGCGTCACGGCGGACAACAGGTCTGAGTCCCGTTATTCGGTAGTGCGATCGCGTCGTACCGCCGCCCGCCATCGATCGGTTCCGTTCGGTTTTCCGTTTTTCTCGCGCCACCGTACGGGCAGGTGTTGTCGAGAGACGGCTCGAGTCGCTCGATATCTGCGCAGTCGGGTCTCGAGACGGTGGGCTCCGAACCGTGCAATCGACGTTCGGTGGCGCGCACTGGACCGCGGTGAACGAACAGTGAACCGCGGGGTAAAATCATGCGAGAGATGAGTGAGCAACCGAAGGGAGTGAGTGAATCGGTTGGGGAGGGCGCGGCGATTCCCCGTTGCCACGGTAGTACCACTGAACGACTCTTCGATACCTACAGTGGACGATTTCGACCGACGTCCGTGTGATTGGCCGGGATCTGTCGTCGAAGCCCCAATCGACTCGGTCGCACTACTACCGTGGCAACGATGATTTCCCCACCCTCCCCAACCGACTGCGGTCCTCGCTCCCGCTGGTCGCTGCGGTCCTCGTCCCTCGCGCGTCTCCGTGCTGCGGTTCACTGTTCGTTCACCGCAGCTCAGCGCACGCCACCGCACGGAGTTCGATCCGTTCGGCGTCCGACGGCTACAGGGAGTCGGCCGCCAGCCGGCCGATGCCGCGCCTGACTACAAGATAGCCGCCGACCGCGACGAGACAGTAGGTCGCGAGCGACAGCCACGTCGTCGCCGTAGCGCTACCGATGGCGAACTTGGCGACGGTGTTGGCCGGGTGCTCGGGGAGCAACGTGGACAGCACCAGCGCGCCGACGATCCCGCCGGAGTAGGCGAGTTGGGCCTGCCGCCTGTCGGGGGCGACGAGCGCGACGCCCGCCCCGGCCGCGGTGACGGCGAGCGCCAACGCCGCGACCAGAACGATCAGCGCCGCCGGCGCGGCGATCACCGTCTCGTTGAACGCGAGCAGAAGCAGCCAGGCGACCGCCTGTACCGGCGCCAGCGCGGCGATCGTCAGGAGCTTCGCGTCGGCCACGTCCACGAGCGAGAGCGGACTGACCCGGAGCAACTCGAGGGTCCCGCGGGATCGCTCCTCGATCAGCGAGTCGACGACGATCGAGCCGCTGATGAACACCGGCAGGAACAGCAACAGCGGGACGAGGATCGTGTAGGTGAACTCGAGGTACGGGCTCGCGCCGACCTCGTCGGGGACGTCGAGCGGCGGGGCTTCCAGGGCGTCGGCGTTAGCGAGTCGTTCCTCGTGCTCGAGGGTCTCGAGGAGTTCCTGGAGCTGGACGATCAGCAGCGTCGTCTCTAGCCCCCCGTCGGGGACGGTCGCGTCGACGACCAGTCGCCCGTCCGCGTCCCTGGTCACCTCGAGGACGGCCGCGACTTGCCCCTCGTCGAAGGCCGCGAACGCGTCGGCTCTGGACTCGGCGGCCGTCGGCTTGAGACCGTCCTGTTCGCTGGCGAGCTGGCTGAGCCGTTCGATATCGGCTTCGTCGGCACCGGTGATCGCGACCCGGTTATCGGAGTCGCCAACGGAGCTCGGATCGTACAGCGAGACGAGCCCGACGACCAGAAACGAGGAGAAGGCCGCGATGACCAGCTGGATCGCCAGCGCGAGGACGATGGTCTTCTCGGAGCGCAGCGACCCGAGCTCGCGGCGGGCGACGGCCCAGCGCGGGCCGAACGGCAGGGAGAACCGGGAGTCGCCGTCGCCGGCCGGTTCCGGCGGATTCGGTCCGCGCTCGATCGGCGTCGACTCGTCGCTCGAGCGATCACGCGACAAGGGCGATCACCCCCAGGTTGTAGATCGCGTGAACGAGCGTCGCCAGAACGACGGTGAGCGCGTAGTCGATCCGACTGCGACTCGCGCCGATCGCCGAGATCACGGCCGTCACGACGTGCAAGACCAGCGGCGCGAGGAAGACCGCCGCGGCCAGCAGCGGATCGCCCGAGAGCTCGGGACCGAAGGCGGCGGCGCCGACGGTCAACTCGGGGAGGCCGACGAACTGGACGACGTGTGTGAGCTTCTCGCCGACGAAGAAGCCGGCGCCGGAGCAGACGCCGAGGACGGCGGCGACGCGCAGGGAGGCCTCGAACCGCGAGCGGACGAAGCCGGCGTAGACGTGGACGCTCTTGGCGACCTCCTCGATAGCTGCCGCGAGGACGATGACGAGCGGCACGGCGAGTTGCTCTGGGACGGCGAACAGCAGGGCCACGGCGAGCAACTGGCCGGCGAAGACGAAGGGAATGAACAGCGCCGTCAGGACGGCGACGCTCCGGTAACCGTGCAGCCGGCTCGCGATCGCGTCGAGCACTTTCGCCGGGAGCGCCTTCTGGGCGAACATGTCCTCCTCGCGGTAGACGCCGATCCCGAGCAGGAAACAGACCGCGGCGCTGCAGTAGAACGGCGCAGTCGAGAAGACGTACTCACCGAGAGAGACCGACTCGCCCTGCAGATCCGTCACGATCAGCGTCAGCGGCGAGATCAGCGCGATCGGGTTCACGTCGGTGAACACCGCCGGGATGAACGTGTACGTCGTGAGGAAGACGCTGATCGTGACCGTCACGAACGTCAGCTCCTTGTACGAGCGGGCGAGCATCGCGCCGGCGAACGTCGCCGCGAGGAACAGCAGCGCGATCGGAATCGCCGCGGCGACCGAGAGGAGGCCGCCCCGGACCGCGACGGTGATCCCGACCGCGACGGCGACCAGCCCCAGCAGGTACGGTAGCGTCTTGCCAGCGACGATCTCGCGTCTCGAGGCCGGCGAGACGAGCAGCAGTTCGCCGCGTCGCTTGACCCGCTCGTCCATGATCGTGCTCCCGTAGGCCTGGATGACGAAGTTCATCGGGACGACGAACAGGAACGCGAGCAGCAGCGACTGGAAGGGAAACGGCGGCGAAATCGATCCCGGCGGTCCGACGGTTCCGTCGACTGCGCCGCCGGCGCCGCCGATGTTCGGCACCTGCAGCCGACCGTCTCCGTCATCGCTAGTCCCGTCGTTTCGATCGGTCCCGTCGGTGTCTCCATCGGCGGCGTCGCCGGAGCCGTCGCCCGAGCCCTCGCCATCGGTTCCGTCAGCCGTCGAGTCGTCGCCGGTTCCGTTCTCGGCCGGACCGGTTCCGGTCCCGCCGTCCGAATCGCCGTTCGACGATCCGTCGCGTCCGCCCTGCTCGGTTTCCCCGTCGAAATTGCGCTCCTGATAGTCGAGTTCGACGTGGACCGGGTAGGCCGCCGTCTCGTTGGCCTCCTGGCGGAAGCGCTCCTCGTTGTACGCGTCGATTGCCTCGACGAACGCGTCGTGGGCGGCCGCTCCGTGGGGTCCGTAGCGGGCGAGCTCGCCGTTTCGCGTCACCACCACGTCGGCGTTGGCCTCGTCGCCGCTCTCGACCACGAGTTCGTCGAGGGGAATCGGTCTGAACGCCTCGCTCTCGACGGCGACGTCGTGGTACCGGCTGTCCTCGTCGACCGCGACGACGTAGATCTCGTCCTCGAGGCCGACCCCTTCGCCGGCGGCCGAAACGCCGACGAGGCCGACGACGAGCGCCAGCGCCGCCAGCACGAGCACCGTCTTCCGATCGACGGTGCCCGCGCTCCGGGAGACCTCCCAGCGGGAGATCCGAGCCGTCCGCGCCAGCGCGCCGCGGAGTCGGTGACACCGCGATCGACGGTCCGGATTCTGGTCGGTCTCGTCGCTCACGTCTCCGCCTCCGCCGCGTCCTCGGTGGGCTCTCGCTCGTCCGATCGCTGAGTTCCGTCGTCCGTCCGCGCCGCGGCGTCCGTTTCGGTTCGCCGGTCGGGGCGGCCGCTCGCGAGACCGTCGCCGTCTCCGGCCGGTTCGCTGGCGACCTCGAGGAAGATCTCCTCCAGGCTGGGCGTCTTCGTCTGGATATCGGTCACGCGACCGCCCTCGCCCTCGACGGTCTCGCGGACGGCCTCGACGGCGGCCATGTCGCCGACGACGTGGCGGAACTCGGTCGCCGCGTCGCCGTCGCGACGATCGTCGACCGGTTCGCCCGCGACGGGGTCGCCGCCGGCGTCGACGGTCGCGTAGACGCGGTACTCCGTGCCCCCGTGGGCGTCGCGGATCTCGTCGACGGTCCCGCGGGCGACGATCCGCCCGTCGTTCATGATGACGATCCGGTCGCAGACGCTCTCGACGTGAAAGAGGTTGTGCGCGCTGAAGATGATCGTCTTTCCCTCGTCGCTCAGTTCGCGCGTGAATTCGATGATGTAGTTCGTCGTGAGCGGATCGAGCCCCGACGCGGGTTCGTCGAAGATGAGCACGTCGGGATCGTTGACCAGCGCCCGCGCGATCGCGACCTTGCGTTTCATCCCCTTCGACATGTTGCCGAGGCGTCGATCGCGGTGTTCCAGATCGAGGCGCTCGAGCGTGTGATCGATCCGTTCGCGGGCGACCTCGGCGGGAACGTCGTAGAGGTCCGCGAAGAACTCGAGGTAGCCGTTCGCGGTCATCTCCTCGTAGAGGGGAGACTCCTCGGGGAGAAAGCCGAGTCGGCGCTGCATCGCGGGTTCGCCGGGGGTGTGGCCGGCGACTGCGGCGGCGCCGGCGGTCGGTTCGATGAGCCCGGCGAGCATCTTCAGCGTCGTCGTCTTGCCCGCGCCGTTGGGACCGACGACGCCGAACACCTCGCCGCGCTCGACTGCAAAAGAGCTGCCTTCGACGGCCGTGAAGCCGCCGTACTCTTTGCGGAGGGAGTCGACTTCGAGTATCGCCATTCGTTACCCGAGGGAGGGAGCCACCCCAGTAAAGTCTAGTGGCCCCTGAAGGTCCCGGGCAAACCCCATTGTCGAGGCCGCCGTACCGTCGTGTACGATGACTCGTCTCCGGCGGACGCGAACGCCCGACGGCCGGCGACTCGAGGTCTCGCACGTCGTCGACGCACCCCCATCCGAGGCGTGGGACCTGCTCGTTGACACCGCCCGCTGGCCGGAGTGGTCGCCCCTCGTGACCGGCGTCGAGGCGACCGAGCGACGGCTCCGACTCGACACGAGCGGTCGAATTCGGATCCCCGGCGCGTGGGTTCCGTTTCGCGTCACGGCGTACCTCCCCGCCGAACGGCGCTGGAACTGGCGCGTGCTCGGACTGCCGGGTGCCAGTCACCGCGTCGACGACCTCGGCGCGAACCGCTGTCGGCTCGCCTTCGAACTGCCCCCGACCGCGACCGGCTACGCGCCCGTCTGTCTGCGCGCGCTCGAGCGACTCGAGGACCGACTGCTCGAGGATCGCGTCGCCGAATCGAACGAGGGGTGACCCGTTCGGTAGGGGTCGAGTCGGTGACGGAGCGGGAACCGATCTCACCGATAGCCGCCGCGAATCGCGTGCCGAGCGGAAGCGGCGTACCGCTCCTACCCCGGTCCGAAGGCCGCGATATCGGCGCCAACCGTCGCCAACGCGTCGGCGGGGTTCGGGTCGCTGTCGGCCAGATGCGTGTACCGGTGTTCCGGAACGCTCGCCAGCGCCGCCGCGACGGCCTCGCTGTACGTCTCGACGCCCGGCTCCGTCGGGTCGTCGCCGCCCCAGACGTCTCGGATGACCGTCATCGAATCGATGCGCACTTCCACCCTGCGCGGCTCGTAGCGAGCCAACAGTTCGGAGAGCCCGAGTTGGAGGGCGACGTATTCGGCGGTGTTGTTCCCCGTCCGGGAGCCGACGGGGCGGCCGAGACGGGCGAGTTGGTCCTCCGCGGCGTCCATGATGACGGCGCCCGCACCTGCGGGACCGGGGTTACCGCGCGAACTGCCGTCGACGTAGAGGACGAACGCGTCGCTCGTCGACTCGGGGACGGATGGCCGGGTGAGTCCCGACTCCAGCAGGCTCTCGAGCGCGGAACGCAGCTCGTCCGAGGAGGTCTCGGGGTCGAAGAGACCGCCGTAGCCGGGGACGGCGTCGTCGATGACGTCGGTGGCGGCCGCCACCTCGTAGCCGACGTCCGCGAGTACTTCGTCGACGAGCGCGGCGAGCGGCGAGAGGTGTTCGGCTGGGAGGGGATCGTCGGTCATGCCAGGTTCCCCTTCGGGCTTCGGTTCCAGGCCCTCATATACTCGCTCCCGGACGATCTCGTCGGCTGGTCGCACCACTGCATACAGGGTCTCGGTGGTCAAGCGGGATAATCTCTTCAGATGCCACCGGCGGCGAGCCGTTTTGATTCAGCCGGTCCCTCGAGACCGTCAGTGGCTGACAGAAACAACCTGCCGACTATCGTGGAGACGCTCACGGTAGTTGGTAATACAGTCTCTTTATTCGGTATCGGGCCTGAAACTCGCGTTCAGTAGAGACGGAGGCGTTAGCACTCCGATCGAGATGCAAGCGCTGCACCCGCAACGACTCGCGGGAGCGAGCGGCCCTTTCAGCGTAACGTTGCGTCTGTGAAGAGAGCGTGACGAGCTTCGACGACCCCACCGTTAGCTATCGCCGTTGATGATGTCCGCGATGCGCTGGCGGTCGAACAGCGTTAACGACTCGTCCCGCAGCGTCTCGAGTCCGTTCCACTCGCCGAACGAATCGGGATAGAACTGTCGCGCCGCGGCCTCGGTCTGGAAGAGGTTGACGATCGGTCCCTGGTAAGAGCCGCCGCCGCGATAGAGGCGGTCGTTCTGCACGGCGCTCAACTGTGTTCCGGTCGGGTCGTCGCGCATCGTCTCCATCAGGGCCTCGAACTCCTCGGTCGAGACGTGCGTGAGCCCGTACTGGAACACGATCGCGTCGGGATCGACCTCCAGCAGTTGTTCGTAGTCCCAGTTGGCGTAACTGCCGTCGATGTGCTCGTCGAAGGCACCCTGCATCTCGAGGTCGCGGTACTGTTTGTGATTGTTGCCCGACTGGAGCGGGTAGGCGTAGAACGATCCCTTCTCGAAGTCGGAGTTGACCGAGAGGAGGCCAACTGTGGGTCGCTCGTCGGTCGGCGGCAGCGTCGACTGGATCGTCGACCGCATCTCGTCGTGGACCGTTCGGTACGCATCATACCGTTCCGATTCGCGGAACGCGTCGGCCACGATCTCGAACGCCTCGTACAGCGAGTAGTAGCGATAGTCATGCCACTCGTCGCCGCGTCGGCGGATGTAGTTCCCCAAGAAGGGGGCGACTTGACTACTGATCTCGTCGATGTCATCGTCCGTCCAGTCGTCGGAAAGAACGCCAAGCCAGTTCGGATCGACCAGGTGGACATCACAATCGAGTTCGTAGAAGACCTCCTTGTCGAACCCACTGTCGCCCGCGATCTTCGGGACGTCGAGGGAGACGTCGACGCCCGGCAAGTAGTCGTAGACGAACTCGGGGTAGTTCGACGGATCCCAGAGTCCCTGCAACCCGTCGGCCTTGCCGAGCGCGATTCCCATGTCACCGTACGTACTGAGGAACGACATCCAGGTCTCCGGCGCCTCGTCAAATGTGACCTCGCCCATCGGATCCATCGTCACCGTGTAGGAGCCATCGGATTTGGACGGTCCGTCGCCGTTGCCGATACAACCCGCGAGCAGGCCTCCGCCGACGACCGCACCGCCGTACGTCATGTAATCGCGCCGCGTCAGTGCCCCGTCTTTGCTGGCGTCGTTTGCCATGTGGTTTCGGCTGGCCTAAAAGAACTAATACGATTCGGTTTTAGGCGAGCCTAATCCAGTGGGACCACGCCTGACTCGTGCTCCGGTTCAACGCAACTCGCCGGACATCACCTGAAACTGGTCGGAACCCCAGTAGCCATTTCACAGACGTATATCACGGTTTGCCGACTATCGGTACGCTGGTCCCTTGAGGCCGAACTGGTCGCGGATTCGCGCGTAGAGACTCCCCGTAAGTCGCCCCGTTCGGCCTGGCGCGATCGAACTCGCTCTCGCCGGCCGGGAGCGTAGCGGTGCGGTCACTCGGGTGAACGACCCGGTCCCCATCAGTCGCCTTCGCAGCGATTCATTCGTCGACCGACTGTTCGTCGTGTCAGCGGCGTGTATAGTAGTGTACTCGCCGAATCTACTAACGTCGTGTTAGCTGGTTCGAACCCGAACTGCTAAAGCGGTCCGCGCCGAAAGTCGACGCGAATGTCTTCGCCCCAGACCCAACCCCGCGACGAGACGCCCGAGACCGACGGTCCCAACGCCTGCCCGGTCATCGAATCGCTCGAACAGATCGGCTCCCAGTGGCGGCTCGCGGTCCTCCACGAACTGCTCTCTGGCGAACAGCGGTTCAACGAACTCAAGCGCTCGACCGGCGCGAACGCCCGCACCCTCTCGCGTGTGCTCGACGACTTAGGCGAGATGGGGTTCGTCGAACGCCGCCTCGAGGAGGACGCCCCGATCGCGACCTACTACAGCCTGACCCCCAAGGGCGAGTCCCTGGAACCGGTCTTCGACGAGATCGAGTGTTGGGCCGGCTCGTGGCTCGAGGAGTGCGAGGACTAAGATAGCGTTTCGAGCGAGAGCGTCACTTCTGCCGACCGGTCAATGATCGACCAGCCTACCGATCGTGCGAGT
Organism: Haloterrigena salina JCM 13891; assembly: GCF_000337495.1. Taxonomy (GTDB): domain Archaea; phylum Halobacteriota; class Halobacteria; order Halobacteriales; family Natrialbaceae; genus Haloterrigena; species Haloterrigena salina. The sequence goes on along the minus strand of NZ_AOIS01000067.1, from coordinate 267,100 downwards.
TGCGTCCCCGAACAGTGCGGACCGTTCCGTACGCGAGTGGAGTCAGTATCGATTCAGGAGCGATCCCGTTCTCGGCGGGTGCGACTCGAGTGCGCTCGCAGCAAACCCCCTCCTCCGACAGGTTTTACCGGCCGGTAAACGAATGACAGGTATGGCCTCACCCAAGTCCCACGGAACGCCAGACGGCCCGATTTCCGGGGAAGTCGTCCGCCACGGGACGGGCGTGAATTCGAACCGCGCGTTCCCGACGAACAGCTACCCGTCCAACCTGGACCCGTTCGTGTTGTTCGAACGGTTCTACATCGACCCCGACGAGGGGTTCCCGATGCACCCCCACCGCGGGTTCGAGATCGTCTCGTACATGATCGACGGCGGGATGGAACACGAGGACTCGCTCGGCGTCGCGAACACCGCTTACGAGAACGACGCGATGCGCATCACGGCCGGCGGCGGCATCCGCCACTCCGAGTTCCCCGCGGACGGGCAGGGCTGTAGCGGGCTCCAGCTGTGGGTGAATCTGCCGCGGGAGGAGAAGGATATCGAACCGGACTACGTCGACGCGACGGCCGAGGAACTCCCGACGAGCGTCGAGGACGGAACGACGATCACGACGGTCGTCGGCGACGGCTCGCCGATCGACCTCCGCACGCCGATGGAGTATCTGGACGTCTCGGTCGCCGACGCGTGGACGTGGACCGTCCCCGACGGCTGGTCCGGATTCCTCTACGGCGTCGCCGGCGAGGGAACGGTCGACGGGGCAGCGTTCGCCGAGGGCGACGTGCTCCCGGTCACCGACGCTCGAGACGTCGAACTGCGGAGCGACGAGACGCTGCGCGTCGTCGCCGTTTCGGGACAGCCCCACGGCGAATCGATCCGGCAGCAGGGCCCGTTCGTCCTCTGAGCCGCCGGCCCGACCAGTTTTACCAAATGGTAAAATACTTCTTCGAGCGGTGAGTTTCATCGAATATGGCAGACGTAGCTATCGTCGGCGGCGGTCCCGCCGGCCTGAGCGCCGCACTGTACGCAGCGAAAAACGACCTCGAGACGATCGTCTTCGACACGGACGAGTCGTGGATGCACAAGGCGCACCTCTTCAACTACCCCGCGGTTCGCAGCATCAGCGGCGACGAGTACCTCGAACTCTCCCGCGGCCAGGCCCGCGACCGCGGCGCGACGCTGCACGAGGACGAAGTGACCGCCGTCGAGGAGACCGACGACGGGTTCGTCGTGCGGACCGAGGAAGACGAGTACACCGCGGCGTACGTCGTCCTCGCGACCGGCGGCGACCGGAGCCTCGCCGAGGATCTCGGCTGCGAGTTCACCGACGAGGAGGTCGTCGACGTGACCCTCGACATGGAGACCTCCGTCGAGAACGTGTACGCGACCGGCGCGATGGGCCGCGCGGAGAAGTGGCAAGCGGTCATCGCGGCCGGCGACGGTGCCGCCGCCGTCCTCGATATCCTCTCGAAGGAGAAAGGCGAGTACTACCACGACTTCGACATGCCGTCGGACGTGCCGGAACTGTAAGACGACGCCGCGACGACCGATCACCGGGCGCTGATTTCTCGAGACCCCGTTTTTTGATGACCGACTCCCGTAGCGCTATCAGTAGTTGATGATCGGTTTCGTTATCCAAAGATTTCCGCGAAACTCGTGTTCAGTATAGGCCGAGACGTTACCGGAGCCGCTACGAATCTCTCGGATAGGCGTCAGAAATGGCCTGCTGAATATAGAGGATCTGTCTGGTATCTAAGTGCTGTTGTCATCTCGTGCCTATTAGCTATCGAAACTCCCACTGTTAGCAAGCGAGTGGCCGACAAGATTCTAACCTGCCGTGAAATTATGGAAAGCGAATGGATTTGGTTGAGGGTTCTATTTCGACCTCACCGCCGATTGGAATGGGACACGTCGGATACGTGTGACCGAACTCACAATTGAAGACAATGGGTGCGTTCGGATTGTACGTTTCGAACACGTCAGCAATCGTGTCGCGCTGGCGCTCTCGATACTCCACTCGCCATTCTCGAGGGTTTTCTTTAGCGTGTGAGCGTGCGGCGGCGCGTCCGACAAGCACACCGTCGAATCGTTCGAGAAGACCGCGTTCGCCGAGTGCCCGGAGATTCGCACCGATGACAGCTGGGTCAGGGATGAGTTCACTCGTCTCTAACGCAAGAACAGTGCCATTCAGTGTGTCAGGATCAGGCAGGTAGCGGTCGGCGAGGAACTGCTCAACGAGGACTGCATAGCAACCGCCCCAGATTTGACCCGAAACAGTCTCTTCACCACCACGCCAAATTCGGCCATCAGATTGTTCGATCTCGCGCGTGGTTTTGACTGACTCTGGATCTTCCCAGTCACCGGCCTCATCAGTGAAAACCTCTGCTTCGGTCCACTCACCGATAGAATCCTCAAAGAGCGCACGCCGTAGGTACTCTTCGGTGTAGTCAAACATCTTGCCATCCATCGCGTATTCAAGTAGTGTCGATCCACCGTAGTACGAAACGATTCCGTGATTCCAGAGAAACAGGGCTAGGTTCGTGTTGTCTGAGTAACCATAGAATCGCGTCGGGTGTTCGCGGAGTACGTCGCCATCGAGATACGGGAGGATCGTGATCTGGTCGTGGCCTCCGATATTAGCGATCACGGCCGAGATGTCGGAGTCGCGGAAGGCATTCATAACCTCTTCGGCGCGTGCCTCTGGATTGTCCGCAAGCCACTCCGGGTCGGCGGTCGCGGTCGGATACTCAACCGGATCAAGGTCGAAAACCTCGCGCATTCGTTCAAGACCGAGTTCGTAGATGAACCGCGCAGACTCGGGTGCGTTTGATGCCGGTGCGACAACCGCGACCTGATCACCAGGTTCGACAGGGGGAGGAGTAAGGAACTCAGGCATGACTGATATCTAAAGGGTACATCAAATATTTCTTACCCATGCGCCATAGTATCAAGAGAGCCAGGAGACTGGCGGGACAAGCATGAGTGCGAAGCTTGTGGAAGGCAGCTCTTTGCAACTGCACTAATTGACCGTCAAAAAGAGTGCCATCCAGATTCACACAGCAGATCTCACCACAGAACACGGGTGAATGCAAGATATGAGACCTCTAGACTACTCACATCTCGAAGACGGCGAGGCGTTTATCCTCGAACTCGTGACACCGTTCGTGCTCCAGTCGGAGTACCGGAAGGCGAACAACGTGGACGTGCCGTGGTGGTGGAGCGTGGACGACGAAGCGCAGCTGCGCCAGCAGCTGGAGAAGGTCATCGAGGGCGCGACATCTACGAGTAACCCAAACTCATCTGGGACGGTGGAGAACTCTAGCCCGGTCACGTCGTCACGGTCGAACCGGGACTATGAACAAGGAACCGGCGGTGTCCACCTCGAGGAACTCGTCGAGGTGACCGAGACAAGCTACGAGAACCTAACTGATTATCCCCATGAGTTCGGTATAGTGTAGAAAACGTTTCTCGAACAACCCGGGTTCTGAGGTGTTTTATTGCTGTATTGAGCAAGCTGACCACCCAGTTTTTTACGAAACCCCTGTACGAGATACGCGCCCTGTATCTTGCACGGCAGCGAGAACACCTATTGTAACTGGTAGAATTTTCAGCGGTAAGTTCGCATCTGTAGTTACCGAATCGTCCAATTCAGTTTCGACCGCATCTCCAAATAAAAAATTGCGCTACCGACTACTGTTATGACTCGAGATACAGCGAGTCGAGGATGAACTCGCGGATGGCCCGGCGCGCTTCTTCGGGTGCGTCCTCGTGCCCGAGCGAGAGCCGCCGTTCTCGCGCCGCGTGAATGCTGTCGGTGATGTGCTGTCCCATCAGTTCTGCGTCCACCTCCCGGAACACGCCCTGCTCGATGCCGTCTTCGATGACCGTTACGATACTCCCGCGGAGCCGGGCGTAGTGCTCGTTGAACAGCTCCCGGTGTTCCTCGTCGTTCTGGGCGTGGGCGTACAGTTCGTGGTACACCTTCATCCGGTCCCAGTGGGTGAAGTCGTCGAACTCCGGCCCGAACAGACAGCGGTCGATCCGCGTCTCGAGTTCCGACCGAGGGTCCGCGTCGGCGTCGACCTCGACGCTCCCCTCGTACTGGTCGATGACGTATTCGAGAAACGACGACAGGAGGTCGTACTTCCCGTCGTAGTGGTAGTGGATCACCTGCCGCGAGAGGTCCATCTCCTCGCCGATATCGCGGACTCGCAGGTCCGAGTAGCCGTGCTCGCTCAGCGCCCGAAAGGTGGCCTCCATGATCACGTCCCGCGTGTCTCGGGGCTCGACCTGCCCGTCCGAATCGCTCATGTCGTCAATCGTAGCGAGGGAGCCATAAATCGGTTTCTCCATCCGCGAGCGGCGCGATTCGGCGGCTCGAGGCGAGTCGACGCCCGTCGGTCGCTCGGTCTCGCTCGCGCCCGCGGCCGAATCGATGCACGAACGTGTATATGGAAACCCCTTTACTCCCCGACTTCCATCACTGACGTGAATGAGTCTTGCCGATTCGGACCGCGAACTCGTCGTCGAGGAACTGGACCGGGATCCCACTCCGGCCGAGGCGGCGCTGTTCGAGAACCTCTGGAGCGAACACTGCGCGTACCGCTCCTCGCGACCTCTTCTCTCCGCGTTCGACAGCGAGGGCGAGCAGGTCGTCGTCGGGCCGGGCGACGACGCGGCGGTCGTCGCGCTCGACGATGGGACCTACATCACGATAGGTATCGAGAGCCACAACCACCCCTCCTACGTCGACCCGTTCGACGGCGCCGCGACGGGCGTCGGCGGGATCGTCCGGGACACGCTCTCGATGGGCGCCTACCCGATCGCGCTGGCGGACTCGCTGTACTTCGGCGAGTTCGACGCCGATCACTCGCGGTACCTCCTCGAGGGCGTCGTCGAGGGGATCAGCCACTACGGGAACTGCATCGGTGTCCCCACCGTCGCGGGGAGCGTCGACTTCCACCCCGACTACGAGGGCAACCCGCTGGTGAACGTCGCCTGCGTCGGCCTCACGAACGAGGAGCGACTCGTCACCGCCGAGGCCCAAGAGCCGGGCAACAAACTCGTCCTCGTCGGGAACGGCACTGGCCGCGACGGACTCGGCGGCGCCTCCTTCGCCAGCGAGGACCTCGCGGAGGACGCCGAGACGGAGGACCGACCCGCCGTGCAGGTCGGCGACCCCTACACCGAGAAACTGCTCATCGAGGCCAACGAGCAACTCGTCGACGAGGGCCTGATCGAGTCGGCCCGCGACCTCGGCGCCGCCGGTCTCGGCGGAGCCTCGAGCGAACTCGTCGCCAAGGGCGGCCTCGGCGCCGAGATCGAACTCGAGCGGGTCCACCAGCGCGAACCGAACATGAACGCCCTCGAGATCCTGCTCGCCGAGTCCCAGGAGCGGATGTGCTACGAGGTCGAACCGGAGAACGTCGACCGCGTAGCGGAGATCGCCGAGCGGTTCGATCTCGGCTGCTCCGTGATCGGCGAGGTCACCGAGGGCAACTACACCTGCACGTTCGAGGGCGAGACCGTCGTCGACGTCGACGCCTACTTCCTCGGCGAGGGCGCGCCGATGAACGACCTCCCCAGCGAGGTGCCCGAACAGCCCGAAACCGACCTCCCCGAGGTCGACCTCGAAGACGTTTTCGACGCCGTCGTCTCGAGTCCGAACACCGCCTCGAAGCGGTGGGTCTACCGGCAGTACGACCACGAGGTCGGTGTCCGCACGAGCGTCGGGCCGGGCGACGACGCGGCGATCATCGCGGTTCGGGAAGCCGAGCAGGGACTCGCCATCTCGTCCGGCGCGGCGCCGAACTGGACCGACGTCGCGCCCTACGAGGGCGCTCGCGCGGTGGCCCTCGAGAACGCGACGAACGTCGCGGCCAAGGGCGCGACGCCCCTCGCGGCCGTCGACTGCCTGAACGGCGGCAACCCCGAGAAGCCCGACGTCTACGGCGGCTTCACCGGAATCGTCGACGGCCTCGCCGAGATGTGCGAGAGTCTGTCGGCGCCGGTCGTCGGCGGGAACGTCTCGCTGTACAACGACTCCGTGGCGGGGCCGATCCCGCCGACGCCGACGCTCGCGCTGGTCGGGACGAAAGACGGCTACGACGCGCCGCCGCTGTCGGTCACGGCCGACGCTGACGACGGCGCGACCCTCCTGCTCGTCGGCGACCTCGGCCTCGAGGGCGAGGCCCGCCTCGGCGGCTCCGAGTACCTCGCGCAGTTCGACGGCAGCGATCGGTTCCCCGCGCTCCCGGACGACCCCGCAGCCCTGATCGAGACGCTCGCCGCCGTGGCCGACGACGACGCCACCCGCGCGGTCCACGACGTCAGCCACGGCGGCCTCGCGGTCGCCCTCGCGGAGATGGTCTCCGACGACGCCGGCCTCGAGGTCTCGCTCCCCGTTTCCGAGTCGGCCGACGAGACGGTCGCCGCGGCGGCGCTGTTCCACGAACAGCCCGGGCGCGCCCTGATCCAGACCGACTCGCCCGACGCGGTCCGCGAGGCGTTCGACGGCGTCGCGCCCGTCGTCGAACTCGGCTCGGCGACCGACGACGGCCGCCTCGAGGTGACGGTCGGCAACCGAACGATCGCGACCGACGCGGCCGCGATCCGCGAGCGACGCGAGACGATCGAGCGCGAACTCGAGTAAGCGGGTCGTCTCGATCCTGTCGGGTCCGATCGGAAGTCGCGCCGTTCCTGCGGTCTGCCGGTATCTTGATATACTCCCGGTACAATTGCTTCCACGAATCGCTACCGGAGGACCCGTCAATGGCCACTGATACCCCGTCCGTCCTGATCGTCGAAGACGAGCCAGATCTCGCGAATCTCTACGCCGCGTGGCTCGGCGACACCTGTGACCTCGAGACGGCCTACGACGGCGAGACCGCGCTCGACGCCATCGACGAGACGGTCGACATCGTCCTTCTCGACCGGCGGATGCCGGGACTGTCCGGCGATACGATCCTCACGACGATCCGCGACCGCGGGCTCGACTGCCGGGTCGCGATGGTCACGGCCGTCGAACCGGACTTCGACATCATCGAGATGGGCTTCGACGATTACCTGGTCAAACCCGTCTCGAAGGACGAACTCCGGCGGATCGTCGATCAGCTCACCCTCCGTGCGAGCTACGACGAACAACTGCAGGAGTTCTTCGCGCTCGCCTCGAAGAAGGCGCTGTTGGACGCCCAGAAGACCGACGCCGAGCTCAAATCCAGCCAGGAGTACGCGCGGCTCCGGGATCGACTCGCGGTGCTTCGCGTCCAGGTCAACGACACGATGGAGGAACTGCTCGAGCAGAACGGGTATCGACAGCTCTGTCAGGACATCACGCGGGATTCGATCCTCCAAGAATCGGACTGAGTACGCGTCTTCGGGAGTCGGACCGATTAGGCGTCGCGCTCGAGGGTCGTCACGTCCCGGATCTCGAGTCGCGTGCCGCCGTTCTCGCCGTTGTCGACCGACAGCTCCCAGTCGTGGGCTTCGGCAATTGCCCGGACGAGGGCCAGCCCCAGCCCGTCGGCCGCGACCCCGTCGTCGGTCTCGGCCGTCGGATCGAGGACCCTCTCGTGAGCGGTCGGCGGGATCTCGGCGGCGTCGTCGAGCAGGAAGAACCCGCGGGAACGCTCCCCGTTCTCGAAGCCGACGAACCCCACCTGGATCGTCACCTCGCTGTCGGCGCGGGCCGCGGCGTCATCGAACGCCGTCTCGAGGAGGTGGACGAACCGGTCGGCGTCGGCCCGCAGCGTCGCCGGCTCCTCGACGACGACCGAGTCGTAATCGAGTCGGGAGCGCTCTAGCGCCTCGTCGATCGCCGACTCGAGGGAAATCCGGCTTCGGGTGCCGACGGTCGAGGCGTTGCGTGCGAACTCGCGGATGTCGTCGACGAGCCGTTCGGCCCGATCGAGCGTCGCTTCGACGGAGTCCTCCGCGAGCGGGAACTCCCACTCCTCGTGAGTCTCACCGCCGGCGCCGGCGCGGGCGGCGCCGTCGCTCTCGAGGGCGTCGGCGACGGTCGACAGCTGGGCTTTCAGATCGCTCGAGAGGACGTTCGCGACCGACTCGAGGCGTTCGGTCTGGCGCTCGAGTTCGGCGGTCCGCTCCCGGAGGACCTGCTCCCGGTCGGCCCGGTCGAGGGCCGCCCGAGTGTTCTCGACGAGCGTCGAGATGAGGTCGACGTCGGTCTCGTCGAAGCGGTGGGGATCGAGCGACCCGGTCATGAGAACGCCGTGGGTGCCGATCGGCGCGATGATCTCCGACCGGATCGGCGTCTCCGGGTTGTAGATGTCCTCAACCTCCCGGAGGTCGTCGAACCGCTCGACCTCGCCGGACTCGAAGACGTCCCAGACGAGCCCCTCGCCCGGATTGAAGCGAGGGAGGCCGCCGAACTCGTCGTGGGCCCCTGCGGTCCCGGCGACGGGTTCGAGATAGCCCTTCTCCTCTTCTAACAGCCAGACGCCGCTGATCGGCAGTTCGAGCAGATCGCTCCCGGAGTGGACCGCGATCGCGCAGATCTCCTCGGGATCGTCGGACTCGAGCAGCCAGCGGGTCACCTCGTGGAGCGACGTGACGACGCGCTCGTACTCGCGGCGGTCGGTGACGTCGCGGATCACGGCGGCGACGGTCGCGACGTCGTCTTCGATCGGGACGAAGCGGAACTCGCCGATCCGATCGACGCCGTCGGCGTCGATATACGGCACCTCGACGGTCCGCTCGACCGCGCTGCCGATGTCGATATCGGTGATCGCTCGACCGATCTCGACGGCGTCCTCGGCGGTGATCCCCGCGCGGTCGATGAGCCGTTCGACGTGTTCGCCGACGAGTTCCGACCGGTCGATGCCGAGGGCCGTCTCGGTGGCGTCGTTGACGGTGACGATCTCTCGGGTCCGATCGAGGGTGACGACGGCGTCGTTGACGGCCTCGACGACGGCGGCGTGTTGGGCCAGGGTGGTCTCCTGGACCTTCCGGTCGGTGACGTCGCGCATGTAGACCGAGAGGCCGCTCTCGGAGGGGTAGGCCCGCGCCTCGAACCAGGTCTCGAGTTGCGCGTGGTAGATCTCGAAGGAGACGGGGACCTGTTCGTCCATCGCGCGGTGGAAGCCGTCGGGGAACTGCGTCTCGACGGTCTGGGGGAACTCGTCCCACATGACCCGTCCGATCAGCTCCTCGCGAGAGCGTTTCAGCAGCGTCTCGGCGCGCTCGTTTACGTACGTGAAGCGAAAGTCCGTATCGAGCGCGAAGAAGGCGTCGGTCACTCGGTCGACGATCGGGACGGATCGCAGCGTCACGGCTGGTCACCCCCCGCGCCGGTCGGTGCCGGCGCGATGACATCCCCCACTGCGGGACGATCGACCCGCTTCCTCGTTGCGATCATCGACAGCCAGTTGTTCCCTCTTTGCGGACCGCGTATTTCAGTGTCGTGGCCGAACAACGGCACGTTACTCCCGCTCGTACAGCGAAACCGTCGTTCCGAGGCCGCGATCGACGGCCCGGTCAAAGACGAATTCGGCGGTCGCAGCGTCGAGAACCGCCGTCCCGACGCTCTCGAGGACGACGATCTCCGCCGCCGACTCGCGGCCGTCGTCGCCGGCCAGTACGTCCCCGAACGGGCGAACGTCGAGCCCCTCGTGCCCGCGCAGGTCGCCCGTTTCGCGGGCTTCGTCGGGAACGTCGGCGAAGACGCGAGCCGCGCGGTCGATCGTCTCGTCGTCCAGTTCGCGCATCTCGGGTGTGTACGCGCCCACGGCGATCACGAGCGCTCCGTCGGCGAGGGTTCCGCCCGGGAAGACCGGCTCGGTACTCGTCGTCGCCGTGACGACGACGTCGGCGTCCGTCACGGCCTCCCGCGGGCTCTCGACCGGCGCCGCCGGGACGCCCAGTTCCGCCTCGAGGTCCCGGGCGCAGTCGATCCGGGAGTCGCTCGGCGAGGTGACCCGGATCGACTCGAATCGGTCGACGCCGACCGCGGCGGCGATGGCTCGCGTCTGCCAGCGGGCCTGGGTACCGGCGCCGACGACCGCCACCTCGAGCGAGCCGTCGACGGCGAGTTCGCGGGCGGCCAGCCCGCCGATACAGCCCGTCCGAGCGCCGGTGACTCGCTTCCCGGCGAGATAGCCGACGGATTGGCCAGTCTCGGCGTCGATCACCTCGATCTGGGCCGTGACCGTCGGCAGTCCGCGCTCGGGGTTGTCCTCGACGACGGTCGCGAGTTTCGTCGCGGCGTAGTCGGCGCCGTGGACGTACGCCGGCATGCAGAGTCCGGTTCCGGCGGGGTCGTCGGGAGCGTCCGGGTCGAGCCCCGTTCCGATCGGGTAGTGGGGTCGCTCGGGCCGCTCGACGTCGCCCGCGCGTTGCTTCTCGAAGGCGTCGGCCACGACCGGCAGCAGTTCCTCGAGGTCGAGGACCGACGCGACGTCGTCGTCCGACAGCACGCGAACCATAGTCGAGCATATGCGCTCGAGTACTTCAGTGTGGACGCGACGGCGCGGGGATGGGCGACGGTCGCCGATGGCGGCCGCCGGCGACCTTCGGCCGTCCGACCGCACGATCAGCCGACGACCGCGCGGGACCGACGAGTCGGCGGCGACCCGTCTTCAGAAGAATTCGCCGAGGTAGACGTCGGTCTCGGGGAACAGCGCTGCGAGCGTCTCGAACGCCTCGGGCGCCGCCGAATCGCCGACCGCGAGTCGGCCCGTTCGCTCGAGATCCCGTACCGACCGGGTGCCGACGACGATTTGGGAGAGCGCGCTAATCTCGAGGCGGACGTCGGCCGCGTCGGTGCCGTCGCCGACGCGCTCGCACGTCGCGGTTTCGTCGGTCACCTCGAGGGTGAACGTCCCGTCGTTCCAGTCGACCAGCGGGTCCTCGACGGCGATCGTCAGACTGGCGTCGCGGTCGGGATAGGACAGTGCGGACAGCGTCTCCGCGACGTCGACGATGCGGACCATCGGGCCGTCCGAGACCGTCGTCTCGACCTCGTCGGGGTCACGGACGAGATCGCGAATCGGGACGTCCGCGGGGAGTTCGAAGCGGACGCGCTGGACCTGCGACTCGTGTCTGTAGCAAAACGCCAGCAGCGACAGCAGGGCCTCGCGGTCGGCGAAGACGAGTTCGGAGACGTCCATCCGCCGGTCGCCCTGTCCGCCCTCCATCGCGTAGACGAGATACCCTGCGACGTCGCCGTCGCGCTCGTACGCGTAGACGAACGGATCGCGGTCGCTGCCGTCGAAGATCCGGTAGCGCCACCAGTCCGCGTCGCGCTCGAGGGCCAGCCCGTACCGGTTCGCGTGGGTCGCGTAGACCGACTCGAGGTGGCCGTACTCGTCGGCCTCGAGACGACGGAACCGTCCGCCATCGGCCGTCTCACCGGTCGCGACCGACAGCAGCGACGGCTCGAACTCGTGGGTTCGGACCCGGTTAGCGGTGTCCCAACCGTACTGCCGATAAAAGCGGTAGCGGAACGGCCACAGCACCGAAAAGCGGACGTCGCGGTCGCGGTACTCCGCCAGCGAGCGGGCGAGCAACTGCCGGACGTGACCGCGCCGGCGGTACTCGGGGGGCGTCGAGACCGACGCCAGCCCGGCGGTCCGGTGGCGGTCGCCGCGGACGTGCGACTCGAGCCAGTAGTGCCGACAGACGCAGCGGGGATCGGCGTCGTCGGCCGCCTCGCTCGCGTAGAGGCCGCGCCGGGAGCCGAGCGTCGCCCGCGGCGTCTCGTGTTCGTCCGGATCGTACGCCGGGAGGCCCTCTTCCGGGCTGAACGCGTAGCTACGGTACTCGTGGAAGACGTCCCGTTCGTCCGGGATGGGACGGTAGTCGACCATGCGAACGTGAGCGAGGGCGACCCAGAAAACCCTTCGTGATCTCGAATCGCCGCGTAGCGACTCGAGGCGCGTTCACCGGACCGTCCGTCAGTCAAGCACGATCAGTACGCCACCGACGATCGCGAGGGCCGCGCCAGCGACGGTGAGCCAGAGCAGTCGCCGATCCGGAACCGATTCCTTCGGCGCCCCCGAGAGCGCCTCGAAAACCGATCCGGCGACCATTCCGAGGCCGCCGATCGTCAGCAGGACCGGGACGACGCCGAGGCCGCCCGAGAGCAGTCCGGAGAGCCCGATGAGGCCGAGAGAGCCACCGCAGACGGCCATCGAAACGTAGTACAGATACACTTCGCGGCGCGACAACGGACTCATGATGGGATAGTAACTAGTCGCGGAGTAAGAAGCTACCGAATGGGTAGCCGACAGCGTGGTCGGGTACCGCGCAGGCCCCGAGCGGGACCGATAGCGGGCGATCGAACCGGCGTCGCCCGTCTCAGGCGTGGTCGTCGACGAACGCCTCGATGCGAGCCAGCGCTTCACGGAGGTCCTCGAGGCCGGTCGCGTAGGAGATCCGCAGGTGGCCGTCGCCGCCGGCGCCGAAGACGTCGCCGGGGACGACGGCGACGCCCTGCTCGCGGAGGACTTCCTCGGCGAACTCCTCGGCGGTGAAGCCCTCGGGCACTTCGGGGAAGCAGTAGAAGGCGCCCTTGGCCTCGAAGACGTCCATCCCGATCTCGCGGAACCGCGAGAGGACGAACTGTCGGCGGCGGTCGTACTGGCTCACCATCTCTCGGACGTCGCTCTCGCAGGAATCCAAGGCCTCGAGAGCGGCGTACTGGGCCGTTGTCGGCGCCGAGAGCATCGTGTACTGGTGGATCTTGTTCATCGCGGCGATGGCGTCGGCGGGGCCGAGCGCGTAGCCCAGCCGGAGGCCGGTCATCGCGTGGGCCTTCGAGAAGCCGTTGAAGACGATGGTGCGCTCACGCATCCCCTCGAAGGTCGCGATCGAGGTGTGCTCCCCGTCGTAGGTGAGTTCGGCGTAGATCTCGTCCGAGAGGACCATCAAGTCGTGCTCGCGGGCGAACTCGGCGATCGGCTCGAGGTCCTCCGCGGGCATGATCGCGCCCGTCGGATTGTTCGGATAACAGAGGACGAGCATGTCGGCCTCGTCGGCGCCCGCTTCCTCGAGCCCCTCGACGGTGAGCCGGAAGTCGTCCTCCTCGTCGGTCGACACGGGAAGCACCTCGCCGCCGGCGAAAATCACGCCGGGTTCGTAGGAGATGTACGACGGCTGGGCGATGGCGACCGTGTCGCCGGGGTCGACGAACGCCCGGAAGGCCAGGTCGACGGCCTCGCTGGCCCCGGCGGTGACGATGATCTCCTCGTCGGGATCGTAGCCCAGATCGAACCGGTCGGCGACGTAGTCGGCGATGGCTTCCCGGAGGTCGCGCCGGCCGCGGTTTGCCGTGTAGGAGGTCTTCCCCTGCTCCAAGGACGTGATCGCGGCGTCGCGGGCCGCCCACGGCGTCGCGAAGTCGGGTTCGCCGACGCCCAGCGAGATGACGTCGTCGCGCTCCTCGGCGATCTCGAAGAACCGCCGGATCCCCGAGGGCGGCACCGTCTGGACGCGATCGGACAGTTCGAACGTCATGGTCAGGGTGAAAACGAGAGTCGCTCGTCGTCTTCGCCGTCCCCGAGTTCGATCCCGTTCTCCTTGTAGGAGGTCATCACGTAGTGGGTGACCGTCTGGGTGATCTCGGGGACGGGCGCGACCTTCTCGCTGATGAACTGCGAGACCTCGCGGATGGAGTCGCCCTCGACCTCCATGTCGAAGTCGTAGTCGCCGCTGACCAGCCGCAGCGCTTTGACCTGCGGGAACCGTGCGAGGCGCTGGGAGATGTCGTCGTAGCCCGTCTCGCGGTCGAGGCGCACGTTCAACTCGACCTCGGCGCGGACGCGCTCGTCCTCGAGCTTGTCCCAGTCGACGACCGCCTGATAGCCGCAGACGACGCCCGTTGCCTCGAGTTCCTCGATGGCTGCTTCGACCTCGTCCTCCTCGAGGTCGGTCATTCGCGCGATATCGGCCGTCGAGTACCGCGCGTTCTCACGAAGCAACTCGAGCACCTCGCGTTCACTCATACCAACGCGAAGCGCGACCGCGAGTAAAGTTCTAACGTTGTTCGCTCACCGGAGCGGCGGTTCGATCGGCGACCTAGTGGAGCGCGGTTTCGCACTCGGGACAGATTCGCGAGTGCATCGGGACGCGTCGGTTGCAAGCGGGACAGGTGATATCCTCCTCCAACTGAAACTGGTATACTCGGTCCATAGAGATCCGTTCGAACGAACACCGACTACTACCATAAGTTACGTCGTAAGCGGCGGAGACTATCCGCACGGCGGGTTAGTCATGAGAACTGAGTAGGGGCGGCGGATCCGAAGTTCAATCGTCGGCGGGACGCGGATCACGGAGGGTCACGGCCGACGACAGATTCCCGGTAGTATTATCCTAGCGGTAATTTTTGAACAGGAGCGCCCGCACGTCGTCTTTCGTCTGGACCTGCTCGGTCGTGCCGTCCGGCAGTTCGACCTCGTAGCGGTAGTCCGCGGCGTTCGATTCCGCCCACTTGTCATCGTGGGTCTCGAGCAGGCTCATCATCTCATCGAGCATGTCGTCGTCGTCGGCCGAGCCGTCGCCGTCGCTCGAGTCGTCATTCGCGTCGTCGCCGTCGTCAGCGTCCGTCGCGTCGGCGGTGTCGCTCTCGCTTTCGGCGTCCTCGTCGCTCGAGTCGACCGTTTCGTCTTCGCTCTCGGCGTCGGGCTCCGGCTCTGGCTCGGAATCGGGATCGATGACCTCCGCGTCCGTCGCGGCATCGACCGCCGTCCCGTCGTCGCCGTCGACGGAGTCGTCTTCGATGTAGGAGACCGCCTCGAGGTCGTCCGAAGCCGACTCGCCGTCGATGGCGGCGCCGACCGAGGCGGCGACGTCGTCGGTCGCCGAGGAGTCCAGTTCCGTATCGATATCGACGTCGAGGTCCGGGTAGCCCTCGAGATTGTCGATCAGGAACTGGACCGCGTCGCGTTCGCGGACGAAGCCGTACTTGCCGACGACCTGTTCGGAGATTTCCTCGCGAAGCTGCTGGATGACCGCGTACTGTTCGTCGGTGACCTCGAGCGTTTGCATATGCAGTCGATGCGGCCGGGGGTACAAATATGTGAGTCGTCGTGATCGGTTCGCGCCTCGAGCGCGCCGAACGGAGGGGCCGCCGACCCGGTCGCTCCTCGAGACGAGGCCGATCACTGGCTGCCGACCACCGCCGGGCTTCCAGTCTCGCGGATTGCGACGAACGGGACCGTTAAGGGCCGGGAAACCGAACTATCAGATATGGTACTGAAAGAGTCCGACACCGAACTCGAGGCCGGCGATCCGGCGCCTGACTTCGAACTCGAGGGCGCCGACGGCGAGACGCACGCGCTCGAGGAGTTCGCCGACAACGAGGCGCTGCTGGTCGTCTTCACCTGCAACCACTGTCCCTACGCGAAGGCGAAGTTCGACCTGCTGAACGAGCTGGCCGACGAGTACGACGACGTCGCCGTCGTCGGCATCAACCCCAACGACGCCGAGGAGTACCCCGACGACTCGCTTGAGAAGATGCGGGACTACGTCTCTTCGGGACGGATCCAGTACGACGCCTATCTGCGCGACGAGAGCCAGACCGTCGCTCGAGCGTACGGCGCGGTCTGTACGCCGGACCCGTTCCTCTTCGCGTGGTCCAACGCCGACGAGGCGTTCCAACTGGTCTATCAGGGCCGCCTCGACGACGCGCTGAACCCCGACGACGAACCGACGCGGTTCCAGATCCGGGAGGCCATCGACTCGGTGCTGGCCGGCGAGTCGGTCGACCTCGAGTGGAAGCCGTCGCAGGGCTGTTCGATCAAGTGGATCGACGACTGACCGTCTCGGCGGACTGACTACGCAAACCGATCGACCGACGACCGATTTCCTCGCACGATCGACGGCTACCCGCCTCGAGCGGCCGACCGATCGCCGATCGGAACGGACGACCGCTTTAGGCAGTTGTGAACGTGGTCGCGACGACGGGTTGCGATTGCCGGGCGTTCGTTAAGGGCGCTCGCATTCCTATCACGGAGGACGAATGGCCTGGTTCGCTTCGGTCCTTCTCGTGGTCGTGTTTTCCCTTCGACCGTCGCCGATCCCGGAATTGCAGCGAACGTACCTCGACTCGCCGGGGGTCCGACTCCTCGCGACTGTACTCCTCGTCGCGCTCCTCCTCGTCGGGATCGGCGTCGCCTCCCGGGTGCGAGACCTCGCCCGCCGACGGCGCGGCCGACAGATCGCCGAGGCGAGTTACGTGTTCGTCCTCGGCGGCCTCGTCACCGGCGGCGTCTACGGCTTCAGCGTCATCTGGCGGGTCACGTACGTCCTCGAGTACACCCTTTCAGCGATGATGATCGACCGGTGGCTGGCCGCCCAGCAACTGGTCACGCTGGCGATCGCCCTCTCCGCCTACCTCGCGATGCGGTTCGTCAACCGCTCGATCGACAAACTCGCGCAGACGCGGGCGCTCACGAAACACCAGAGCGAGGTGGCCTACCACGTCTCCGACGTCGCGATCGTCGCCTTCGCCGCCACGGTGCTCCTGACCCTGTGGGGGATCGACTTAACGAACATCTTCATCGGCGCGGGGGCGATCACGGCGGTCGTCGCGCTGACGGCCCGCGAGACGCTGACGGCGATGCTCGCCGGCTTCATCCTGCTGTTCTCGCGGCCGTTCTACGTCGGCGACTGGATCGAGGTCAACGAGACCACCGGGATCGTCACCGACGTCACCATCTTCACTACCAAGATCCAGACCTTCGACGACAAACACGTCCTCGTTCCGAACGACGAGGTGACCGACAGCCAGCTGGTCAACTACTCGCAGAACGACCAACTCCGCGTCGACGTCGAGGTCGGTATCGACTACGACACCGATATCGACCGCGCCCGATCGGTCGTCGTCGACGCGACCGAGGACCTCGAGCCGGTCAAGAACGCGCCGAACCCGCAGGTGATCGCGACGGAGTTCGGCGAGTCGGCGATCCTGCTCGAGTGTCGCGTCTGGATCGCCGATCCAACGATGCGGCGACGACTGCAGGCGCAGTCGGACGTGATCGAGGCGATAACGACGGCGTTCGACCGCGAGGGGATCGACATCCCCTACCCGCATCGCGTCCACGCGCCGCGCGAGGAGAGCTTCCCCGTCGACGGCGGGATCGATCGCGGGAGCGCGGTCTCGCCGCTCGAGGACTGAACCGGCGGGCTCGAGCGGGCCGACGGTCGGTCGGAGAACGGATGCGACGGACGGTCGGAAAACGGGATTCGACCGACGACAGATCACGGCGAAACCTAGCGGACGGCAGGCGGACGCGTCGCGGTCGAGATCGTCACTCGACCCGAATCTCCCCCTGCATGTTGCTGTGGGGGTTACAGCGATAGTACGCGATATCCTCGCTGGCCGTAAACGAGAGGGTCTCGTCGGGGTCGCTGGTGAGCTCGAGTTTGTACGCTTCGTCGACGAGCTCCTCGTTTTCGTCCCAGAGCTCGATGTTGTGCGACGCGCTGTCGCCCGGCTCCCAGCCGATCTCGTACTCGGCGTCGGCCTCGAGGACGAGCGTCGGGTTCTCGACGTCCTCGATCGCCGCGGGCTGGAGCCCCGTCCAGCCGCCTATCTGACCCTCGAGCATGATGGTCTCGCCGGCGTCGATCTCGTAGGTGTCGTCGCCGCTCTCGTCACCGTTCTCGTCGTCACTGTCGTCGTCACCGCCCGTACAGCCGGCAACGGCGACGGCGAGCGTCGATGCACCGGCGGCCTTCAGCACGGTCCGTCGAGTGTGTTCGGTCATGGTAGCGTCACCGAACAGTACCGACCAGGGGACATTGAGCGAGACGTATATTCCCGAGGGGTGGGAGTACGTCCGACTATGTTCGGGCGCGGTACGACGGGGAGCGAACGCGACGGCTCTCAGACCGGTCGACTACCGGACCGCGCGCCGGTACTGGACGGGCCAGTGCGGGGCGGCGTCGTCCTCGAGTTCGCCGGCCGCGCGCAGGCCAAAGTACGGGTCTCGGAGGAACTGCCGGCCGACGAGGACGAGGTCCGCGCGGCCGTTTCGCACGACGGCGTCGGCCTGTGCGGGTTCGGTGACGCCGCCGACGGCGCCGGCGGCGACGTCGCTTCCCTCGCGGACGGCTTCTGCCAGGGGGACCTGGAAGTTCGGCCCGCCGGGTACCCGCTGATCGGGGTGGAGCCCGCCGGAACTGACGTCGACCAGATCGACGCCCAGTTGGGCGAAGTCACGAGCCAGCCGGACGGACTGGTCGATGTCCCAGGACTCGCGGTCGTCGAGCCAGTCGGTGCCCGAAATGCGGACGAAGACGGGCTTGTCGTCGGGCCAGACCTCGCGGACCGCCTCGACGACTTCGCGGACGAGTCGCGTGCGGTTCTCGAAGCTGCCGCCGTACTCGTCCTCGCGGCGGTTCGTCGCCGGCGAGAGGAACTCGTGGAGCAGGTAGCCGTGGGCCGCGTGCACTTCGGCGATCTCGAAGCCGGCCGCGAGCGAGCGCTCGGCCGCCTCGCGGTAGGCGTCGATCACCGTCTGAATGTCGTCGTAATCGGCCTTCCGCATCGCCGGCCGATCGCCGTCGAACGGCGGATAGGCGTCGGGCGACGGCGAGAGCACTTCCCAGCCTTCCGCGCCGTCGGGGTCGGTCTCGTCCGGCGCGATCGGAACGTTGCCGTCCCACGGGCGCCGCTTGCTGGCCTTGTGGCCCGCGTGGGCGAGCTGGATGCCGGGCACCCCACCCTGCTCGCGGATGAACTGGGTGATCGGCTCGAGCGCCTCGGCGTGCTCGTCGCTCCAGATGCCGAGGTCGTGGGGCGTGATCCGCCCGCGGGGCTCGACGGCGGTCGCTTCGGTCATCACGATGCCGGCCCCGCCGACGGCCCGGCTCCCGAGGTGGACGCGGTGCCACTCGGTCGGGAGGCCGTCGGTGTCACAGGAGTACTGGCACATCGGCGAGACGGCGAGTCGGTTGGGTATCTCGAGATCGCGCAGCGAAAGCGGAGAGAACAACTCTGACATCGGCGCGGTAGTACTCACGGCGACGGGAAAACGCCCGCGGAGGGAGCGGGGATTGCCCGTTTCGAAGGACCGGCGGCGCGGCGGCGCGAGCCGGGTTGTACCGTCAGGGGGTATCGCCGTGACGCGGTCCGAGCGCAGTGCGTGTTCGCCGGTCTCGCGGCCGAGCCTACCGTACGTCCGTTCCGCGGGAGCGATCGACGCGCCGGTCAACAGATTCAAACCGTCCAAACGCGGTTATACAATCCACTTATGAGAACTTCGGCTGACGGCCGCCTCGAGCGCGGTCTCTGGATCGTCTTCGGCGGACTGTTTGCGGTGATGGCCGCGTCGGTGTACGCGCCCGTCGAACCGATCGTCGGCGTGTTTCCGCTCTGGTCGACGGTGGCGCTGCTCGCGATGCTCGCGACCGTCGTCGTCGCCGCGATCGCGGGGATCGGCTACGGCTGGCCGAGTGAGGGACGATGAACGGAACGGTCCTCGCCATCGTCGGCCTCTATCTGGTCGCGACGCTGATGATCGGCTGGTACGGATACGTCCGGACGGGGACGACGCCGGCCGAGTACTTCCTCGCGGGGGGAACCCTCGGACGGGTCGTCTTTCCGCTGACGATGTTCGCGACGCTGATGAGCGCCTTCATCTTCCTCGGGAGCGCCGGCTGGGGATACCAGCACGGGATGGGGTGGTTCGCGCTCCTCGGCGTCGAGGCGGTCGCCGGGATCCCGCTCGCGCTGATCGGCCTCCGGGTGTGGCGGGTCGGCCGCGATCGGGGCTTTCTCACGCCGACGGAACTGATCGGCGCGGCCTACGACAGCGACGCGGTGAAGCTGGCGGTCCTCGTCGCGCAGTTCGTCTGGGCGATTCCGTACCTCGCGATCCAGGCGATTGGCGGCGGCCTGCTGTTCGAGTCCATCACCGACGGCGCGATCACGTTCACGCAGGGCGCGGTCTTGCTCACCGTCGTCACCGGGATCTACCTCACGCTCGGCGGCCTTCGGAGCGTCGCCTGGTCCGACGTCCTGCAGGGTATCGCGGTCGTCGTCCTCCTCGGCGGCGCGATCGGTTACCTGCTCCCCGCGCTCGAGCCCGCCGCGGTGACGGCGGAGCTGGCCAGCGAGACCGAGCTGCTGACGCCGGCGGGCGAACTCGGCTTCTTCACCCCCGGCGTGTGGCTCTCGTTCCTGTTGATGAACGCGATGGCGATGATCGCCTACCCGCAGATGTTCCAGCGGTTCCTCGCCGCGGAGGACGAGCGCGCGTTCCGGTCGCTGCTCGTCTGGTGGCCCGTGATGGTCGTCGTCGCGGCACTCGTCCCCGTCCTCCTCGGCGTGTGGGGCGCCGCGACGATGCCCGGCCTCGAGGACCCGGACGCGATCCTGCCGGCGCTGCTGTCGGCGCACGCGCCGCCGTGGATCTTCGGCGTCGTCATGGGCGGCGCGCTCGCGGCGATGATGAGCACGGCCGACAGCCTCGTGCTCACGCTGTCGTCGATCGTCTCCCGGGACCTGTATCGCGCTCACCTGAACCCGGACGCGAGCAGCGGCAGGGAGACGTGGGTCGGCCGGCTGACCGCGGTCGTCCTGTTAGGCTTCGGGCTTGCGATCGCGCTCGTCCAGCAGGGGACGATCATCGACCTCGCGGTCTACTTCATCCAGGGGAACGCGCTGTTGCTCCCGGCGTTCCTCGGCGCGCTGTACTGGCGGCGGGCCTCCGCGTGGGGCGCGCTGGCGTCGGTGTGTTGCGGTCAGGCGTACTTCGTCGCGGCGGAGTTCGGCCCCGCGCCGTCGTTCGCGTTCCTCCCGTTCGTCCCCGCGCTGCTCGTCGCCTGCGGCGCCCTTGCCGTCGGATCGCTGCTTTCGGGGCAGTCGAAGACGACCGCGCTCGTAGAGGCGAACAGGTCCTGATTCCACCCCACGTCACGAACAGACGATCACACTCACCATCATGATGGAGACGACGTACACGAACCCGCACGCACCGACCGACGCCACGCTCGACGAGTGGGTCGAAACCGTGGTCGCGACCCACTTCGATCCCGACGGCGGCACCCCCTACTGGCTCGAGTGGCAGGACGACCGCGGGATCGACGTTCGCGAGCGAGTCGACTCGTTCGCGGACCTCCGGGACGTCTTCGACCCGTTCGACCAGGACGTCCTCCGAACGCTCTCCGCCGCGGAGTTCGCGCCGCAGTCGCTCGACGGCGATCGGCGCGTCTACGAGACCGGCGGGACGACCGGCGCGCCGAAGCGAGTCGTCATGCGCGAGTACTGGCGCGAACAGGCCCGCTGGACGGCCCGACTGCTGGCGGAGTGGGAGTTCCCGACCGGAAACGTCCTCGGACTGGCTCCGCCGGGCGGCGCGAACAACGCCGGCACGTTCGTCCAGCACCTCGCCCACGAGTGGGACGCGCTGCCGTACCACGTGACGATGGACCCCCGGTGGGCCAAGCGCCTCTCCGAGCGACCCGACGACCGCGAGTTCGACGAGTACGTCGACCACCTCCTCGAGCAAGCCGAGCGCGTCCTCGAGAGTCAGCCGATCGCGGTGTTGTTCACGACGGCGCGCCTGCTCGAGCGGCCACGTGTTCGAGACCTCGTCGCCGACTCCTCGATCGAGGGGATCGTCCACGGCGGCACCGCGCTCGACCGGGACACCCACCGCGTCTTCCGCGAGGAGTGGTACGCGGACGTCGCCCTCGCCGGGGAGTACGGCAACACGCTGATGGGCGTCGCCCCGGAAGCGCCGCCGTCGCTCCGGTCGCCGTCCGAGCGGGCGTACCACCTCGATTACGTCCCCTGCTACCCGTATTTCGTCCCGGAAATCGTCGACGACGACGGCGAGGTCGTCCCCTACGGCGAGCGGGGAACGGTGCGACTCACCGTCCTGACGGAGGAGTTCTTCCTCCCGCTGCTGCCGGAGCGCGACGCGGCGATCCGGATCGAAGGGGCGGGCGACCTGCCGTGGGACTGGGTCCGCACGCCGGGCACGAGCGACCGGGCGAGTGAGGACGCCGTCGAAGGGGTGTACTGACGTGCTCCCGGTCGTCTCCGACGGCGAGCGGGAGACGGTCCGGTCGACGACGGTCGAGGGGATCGACGGTCCCGTCGCCGAGGCGGCGCGAGCGCCGACCGTCCGCGTCCGCGACGCGCTCTCGACCGCTCGAGAGGAGGGGTTCGACGCACTCGCTGACGTCCCGATCGCGGAACTGCTCGATCGCCTCGCGACCGCGGGCGCGCTGTTCCTCGGTGAGGGCGCTCCGTCAGCCGGCGCCGATCCGCTCGAGCCGTTCGAGACGTACCGCCGACGCGTCACCGAGGCGACTGGGCTGCCGGCCGGCTGGGTCCGAACCAGCGCCCACTGGCTCGCCGTCGGGCTCCGACACGCCGCCGAGTCGCTCCGGGCGCAGTCGCCGACCGGCGAGCTCGACGTCTACGACGACCCGACCTACACGCGGGAGACGACCGTGGGACTCGCGTTCACCCCTCGAGTGCGGGTCCTCGGCGCGTCGATGCCGGCCAACGACCCCACCGTCTACGCGTGGCCGGCGCTGGCGATCGGGATGCGGATTCCGATCGTCCTCCGCCCCTCGGACCGGGAGCCGTTCACCGCGATCCGGCTGGCTCGAGCGCTGCTCGCCGCCGGGATCCCGCCGTCGGCGGTCCACGTCCTGCCGGGGGATCGGGCCGTCGGCGAGACGATCTGCCGGGAGGCCGACCACGCCCTCGCGTTCGGCGGCGCGGAGGCGGTCGCGCCGTTTCGCGACGATCACGCCGTCGAGACCTACGGACCCGGGGAGAGCGTCGCGGTCCTCGGCCGCGACCCGACGGATCGGGAACTGGACACGCTGGCCCGCGGCGTCCGCCGCGCCGGCGGACGGGCCTGCTTCAACCTCACCCGGATCGTCGCGACCGGGGACTGCGATCCCGACGCCCTCGCCGAGGGAGTGGCGGATCGGCTGGCCGGTGCCGACGCGGGCCCGCTTCACGACGAGCGCACCGACGTTCCCGCGTTCGTCGATCGCGAGGCGGCCGTCAGAATCGACGACGCGATCGCGGCCATCGACGGAAGTGACGTCACCGCGGCCGACCGCGAGACGCGCCTCGTCGAGCGAGACGGCGCCGCCCGACTGCTACCGACAGTCCTCCGAACCGACGAACTCGTGCCCGAGTTCCCGTTCCCGTTCGTCGGCGTGACCGAACGCGCGCGGTCGGCGCTTCCGGACTGCCTCGAGGGCGCCTACCTCGCGGTCGCGATCGGCGACGACGACCTCGAGCGACGGCTGGTTCGTTCGCCCGCGTTCAGAAAGGTCTACGGCGGCGGCTATCCCGCGAGCGTCGACCTCCGGGAGACCCACGAGACGTACCTCGCGTCGTTCCTCTACGAGACGACCACCTACGATCCGGCGTAGCGCCGCCGGCACCGCTCAGTCGATCGACATGCCGCCGTCGACGCGGAGCACCTCTCCCGTCACGAACTCGTGGGCCGCGAGGAACCGGACCGCCGTGGCGACCTCCGCCGGCGTCGCCTCGTAGCGATCGAGGAGCGTGTCGACGGTGTGATGGCCCCGGAAGCGCCGCTCCTCGAACGATTCGGTGATCTCGTCGTTCATCGGCGTGTCGACGGGGCCGGGCGCGACCGCCGACACGCGGATCCCGTCGGGCCCGAGTTCGCGGGCCAGCGCTCGCGTGGCTCCCACGAGGCCCCCTTTCGAGGCCGCGTACGTGACGTCGACCGTTCCGAGTTCGGCCGCGACGCTGCCGACGTTGACGATCGCCCCCTCGGTCTCGCGAAGCGGATCGACCGCGGCCGCCGCGACGTTGATCGCCCCCTCGAGGTTGGTCGAGAGGACATCGCCGACTCGCGACGGCGCGGACTCGGCCGGCCCCGGGGCGACGACGCCGGCGGCGTTGACGACCGTCGACAGCGGACCCAGTTCGGCGGCGCCGTCGACCAGCGCCCTCGCGTCGTCGATATCGGCGACGTCTCCGCCGACGACCGTCGCCGTTCGCCCGCTGGACTCGACGACGTCGGCGGTCCGCTCCGCACCGGCCTCGTCGGTGTGGTAGCCGACCGCGACATCGGCGCCCGCGCGAGCCAGTTCCGCCGCGATCGCGTGTCCCACCGCGCCAGAGCCGCCGGTGACGAGTGCGGTTCCCTCGATCTGCATGCTCGAAGAGAGCCCGGTCGCCCAGTTAAGCCCTCTGCCACTCGATTCGGCGGGAGGAAAGCGACCGGCCCGCTGCGCTCGCCGCGCTCCCACACCCAAAACCGATATACAAGTACATCTTTACTACCGCGACTATGGTTGAATTCAGTTCGAGCGAGCGAGAGGCGATTTACAAAGCCATCTACGCGCGCCGAGATATCAGACGCTTCAGCGAGGAGCCGATTCCCGATGCGGTGTTATCGCGGTTGCTGGACGCTGCACACCACGCACCCAGCGTCGGCTTCTCGCAGCCCTGGGACTTCGTCGTCGTTCGAGACGACGGCACGAAGGCCGAAATCGCATCGATCGCCGAACGGGCGATCGCCGCCGCGCGCGAAGGGTATCGGGAACCGCGGAAGTCGGACTTCGGTCGGCTGAAGCTCGAGGGGATCACCGACGCGCCGGTGAATATCTGCGTTACCTGTGACCCGACCCGCGACGCGCCCCACGTCCTCGGTCGCAACACGATGCAGGAGATGGACGTGTATTCGACGTGTCTGGCCGTCCAGAACCTCTGGCTCGCCGCTCGCGCCGAAGGCGTCGGCGTCGGATGGGTGTCCTTTCTCTACCCCCACGAACTCCGCGACGTACTGGACGTTCCGCCGCACATCCGTCCGGTCGCGTACCTCTGTGTCGGCTACCCCGAAGACGGATTTCCGCAACAACCGGTTCTGCAACGCGAGGGCTGGCGCGAGCGCATCGACGGCGACGAGCTGATACACGAGGGTCGGTGGAATCCCGACAAAACTCCGGAGACGCCACCGCAGTCGCACTCGAGGACGAGCGACTGACCCTCCGTCAGCGGCCGACTCCGCTCGCGCTGACGATGTCCGCGATGATTTATCTCGCTGGCGGTGCCAGCGCCGCTATGCCCACGGTTACGCCGCTCCGAACGCGCTTCGACGCCGATCGACCCGTCATCGGGATGGTCCACCTTCCACCCCTGCCCGGCACGCCAGCGTGCGACGGCGACCGCGACGCCGTCCGCACGCGCGCCCTCGAGGACGCCCGTCGCCTCGAGGCCGGCGGGATCGACGGACTCGTCCTCGAGAACTTCGGCGACGCGCCCTTTCACCCCGACGACGTCCCGAAACACACCGTCGCCGAGATGACCGCCGTCGCGACCGAAGTAACCGACGCCGTAGACGTCCCGGTCGGGATCAACGTCCTGCGTAACGACGCCGACGCCGCCCTCTCGGTCGCCGCGGCCGTCGACGCCGACTTCGTCCGCGTCAACGTCCACGTCGGCACCGCTGCGACCGATCAGGGCGTCCTCGAGGGACGGGCCCACGAGACGCTCCGGCTTCGCGACCGGATCGACGCCGACGTGGCCATCCTCGCGGACGTCCACGTCAAACATGCGACGCCGGTCGGCGACCGATCGATCGATCGAGCCGCCCTCGAGGCGGTCGAGCGCGGCCGGGCTGACGGCGTGATCGTCTCCGGGCCCGGTACGGGCGCCGAGACCGCACTCGAGGCGGTCGAGCGGGTCGCCGACGCGCTGTCCGAGCGGTGCAGTGACGACTCCGAACCGCCCGTCTTCGTCGGCAGCGGCGTCACGACCGACACCGTCGCCGACTGCTTCGCGGCCGGCGCCGACGGCGTCATCGTCGGCACGGCGTTGAAGGAGGGCGCCGAGACGACCAACCCCGTCTCGAGCGAGCGCGTCGGGGACCTCGTGGCCGCACGGGACGCGGACTCGAGTGCGGACTGACGTTTCCGGCCGGCCGACACGGCTCTACTCCCAGTTGTACAGTGCGTCCCGGAAAATTTCCGCCGCGTCGGCTTCCGTCACCGGTCGCGGGTTACAGCGCA
This sequence comes from Haloterrigena salina JCM 13891, assembly GCF_000337495.1. Taxonomy (GTDB): domain Archaea; phylum Halobacteriota; class Halobacteria; order Halobacteriales; family Natrialbaceae; genus Haloterrigena; species Haloterrigena salina. The sequence goes on along the minus strand of NZ_AOIS01000067.1, from coordinate 241,120 downwards.
GCAGCCGCTGCTGGGTCTCGACGGTCTGGCTCGCGAGCCAGTCGACGTCCTCCTCGGTGACGCCGGCGAGTTCGTTCAGTCCGCTGGGGACCACGTTCAGGTCCCGCTGGAGGCGGACGTACTCCGCTCGAGCGCGGTCGGCGGCTTCCCGAGTCCCGAGCCCGTCGGTGTCGGCGCCCAGCATCTCCGCGACGCGAACGAACCGCTCGGGGTCGCTAGCGACGTTGTACCCCAGCGTGCTCGCGGGCGTGAGGACCGCGATCGTCTCGCCGTGGTAGGTGTGATACCGGTTCCCGACGGGGTAGGCCATCGCGTGACAGAGGCTCGCGCCCGCCGTGAGCCCGGCGATGGCGCCGAAGAGGGCGCCCTTGAGCATCGCCGCCCGCGCCTCGAGGTCGTCGCCGTTGTGGACCGCGGTCCGGACGTTGCTCGAGAGCAACTGAATGGCCTTCTCGGAGAACATCTCGGTGAGTTCCGTCCGACCGGCGTAGACGGGTCGGGTCTCCGGATCCGACGCCCGCAGGAGGCCGTCGAACGGATGGGTCGTGTACCCCTCGATGGCGTGGCCGAGCGCGTCCATCGCCGTCTTCCCCGTCGTCTCGGGCGGGAGCGTCGTCGTGAACGTCGGATCGAGTACGGCCGCGTCGGCACGGATGTGGTTGCTCGAGATCCCCTCCTTGATATCCTGCTCCTCGACCGAGAGGATGGCGACCGGCGAAATCTCGGCGCCGGTCCCGGCAGTCGTCGGCATGAGTACCAGCGGCGGGCCCGACTCGGTGAGCGACTCGCCCGCGCCGGTCGGCTCCGCGATGTAGTCGAGTACCTGCCCGCCGTTGGCGATCACCGCGCGGGTGGCCTTCGCGACGTCGATGCAACTGCCGCCGCCGAAGCCGACGTAGAAGTCGTAGCCCGCCTCGCCCTCGTTCGCGCGGACGAACTCGATGCAGCGGTCGACGTTCTCGATCGACGGCTCGCGTTCGGCGCCATCCCAGACGGTGACGTCGTAGCCTGCGTCCTCGAGGTGGTCCGTGACGCGGTCGACGTGGCCGATGTCCGCGAGCGTCTCGTCGGTGACGACGAGACCGTGCGGGTCGTCCGCGGCGTCGACACCCAGATCGGCGAGCTGAAAGCCCAACTCTTCGACCGCGTTGCGGCCGAACCGGATCTGGGGCATCTGGAGGTGCCAGACCGTCTCCGGCCCGAGGTCGTGCTCTGGCGCCGACACGGAGCGGTCGTAGCCCGACATCAGTTCCCCCACCCGTCTTCGATCTCGGAGAACTGCTCGGTGTCGTGGCCGTAGACGACCTCGGCGTCGTGGCGGCGCTCGAGTTCCTTGATCCGCTGGAGGCTGTCGAACCACTCGGTTTTCCCCCAGAGCAGGCTCGCGCCGAGCGGTTCCTCCGCCTCGTAGTTCGGCGCCTGATAGACCTGATCGCCGGTGAAGACGAGTGTCCCGTCGTCGTCGAGGTGGATCACCGTGCCCGTCAACCCGGGCGTGTGGCCGGGGAACCGGACGAACTCGACGTCCGTGAAATGCACCTCGCGGTCGCGGTGGACGACCTCCCAGTTCAGGTCGTGATCGAAGTCCTCGAGGACGTACGCGCCGCTGCCCTTGTCGGTCTTCGCGCTGTAGTAGGCGAACTTGAGTTCTCGTTCGTGGACGTAGATCGGGACGTCCGTTCCGTCGAAGAACTCGAGTCCGCCGGCGTGGTCGAGGTGCAGGTGCGTCTGGAACACCGCATCGATGTCGTCGAGGCGGTACCCCGCTGCCTCGAGGTCGTCGTCGAGCCGATGCTCGTGGGCGTCGTGCGGGTAGAACGCCTGCGAGAGCGCCTCCGGCCAGTGGCCCTCGAGGGCCTCGTGGTGAGAGCCCGTGTCCCAGAGGATCGTCGCCTCGGGGTGGTCGATGACGAGGTTCCAGACCGGGATCTCCTCGTAATCGAGGTCCGGATTCGGCTCGTCGCGAGTTCCGAGGGTCTGGCCCTCGATCATGTAGTTCTGGTCGCACTCGAGACCACCCCGGTGGATCACGTCGACGGTCGCGTCAACCATTTGAAGACACTGCGAGTTCCTACACTGATTCCGCGAAAAAACGTTTGCGTGAGGATCACACCCAGAGATGGTGGCGAGCACTTTTGCCGCGGCGGTCACGCGCCGACGATCAGCGGGCCGATCAGCACGCCCATCAGGTGGACGCGGCGGGCGCCGACGCGAATCGGAACCAGTCCGACCGCGGTCGCGACAGCGAAGACGCTGACACCGACGAGCCCCGTAAAGAGATAGGAGAGACAGCACAGGAGCGCGAGGACGGCGACCGAAATCTTCCAGTAGTCCGTCCGACCGACGAGGTCGAGATAGGCGTCCCCGACGACGATCACGAGGACGAAGCCGACGCAGCCGGCGAGGACGATTCCAGCGACCAGGACCGGCAACTCGAGGGGCGCGTTTACGGCGTCGAAAGCGACCATCACGCCGGTCCGAGGCTGGCCGATGGCGACCAGGGCGAACAGCGCGAAAATCGTATTCGCCGTGTCGACGCCGCTCGTCGCGACGATGTAGCCGCGGTCGCCGGATCGTCCCGGGACGACCACCAGGACCGCGACGGCGGCGATCGCCGCCGAGATGCCCGGAACGTAGCCGACCACGGCGCCCGCCAGCGCCCCGGCGATGGCCGTCCCGCCGACGAGCGGTCGGGACATCGCGATCGACTCGTCGCGCTGTGGCGGCACCCCGCCGCCGCGGATCGCGTCGATCAACACCGGCGCGCCGAACAGGCCCGCGAACAGCGGCGCGAGCATCCCGCCGGCCTCGAGGGGCGCGTCCGTCGCGAGATCGAGCGTCAGCACGCCGAGCGTCGCGGCGAGCGCGAACGAAACGAGGCCGCCGAGGCGGGTCCACCACGTCCGTTCCGACGCGATCAGCGCGACGACGACCATCGCCAGCACGACTGAGAGGTGGGTCCGGATCGCCGGATACGCGGCCGTCACGCCCCGCGTGACCGGGACGGCGAGCGGAACCGCCGCGAGGACCGCGAGCAGACTGCCCAGCGCCGAGAGCCGGATCGCCTCGTAGCCCCGGCCCTCGAGGACCAGCCGGTGGCCCGGCAGCGCGGTGACGGCCATCTCGGCGTCGGGCACCCCGAGCGCCATCGCGGGAACGGCGTTGACGAACGTGTGGACGACGCCGGCCGCGAGCATCGCGCAGCCGACGAACAGCGGCCGGCCGGGGATCGACGGCGCGAAGCCGGCGAGCAGGAGGGCGAAGTTGTTCGCGTGGAGTCCCGGGACGAGCCCGCTACAGCAGCCCAGCGCCGCGCCGGCCAGGAGCCACGCGAGCAGTCCCAGCGTCAGCGACGGCTCGGCGAGGATCTCGACCGACGCGGGGACAGCGGCCATCGCTCCCTCTGGCCGCGGCTCGTCGGATAAACTCGAGGGTCGATCGAACGACGGGGCGAGGAACCGATCGCCATGGCGTTCGGAATTGTCGGAGCGAACGCGGCGTCGTATCGGCGACCGGCGCCGTCTCCGGTCGGGTCACTGCGATCCAGGCGCTCCCGGCCTACTGGAGCCCGACGTGGCCGATCATGTCGTTTCTCCGAACGGTTCCGCGTCACTCTATCGCTTCCGGCCGGTCGGCTCAGCGCGACGACTCGAACGGCTTCCGAACGGGTGCCGGAAGGGATTCGGGCTCGAGTAACTCCTCGACGTTCGAGACGACGGCGTCGGCGGCCGCTGCGGGCTCGTTGCCCTCGGGACCGTCATCTCCCGTCACGTACACCGTCCGGAGTCCGGCGTCGCGTGCGCCGACGATATCGGCCTCGTAGTCGTCGCCGACGAACACGTACTCGTCGGCCGGCAGCCGCTCTATCGCGGCGTCGAAGATCCGTCGGTCGGGTTTCCACGCGCCGACGTCGCTCGAGACGACGATCTCGTCGATCGATTCGTCGAATCCGTGGCGCTCGACTTTCGCCCGCTGCTGTCGCCCGTTGCCGTTCGTCAGGATTCCGGTCGGACAGGTCTTTCCGACTCGCTCGACGGTCTGCGTCGCCGCGGCCGGCGCAGTAGTAGCCTCGAGTTCTCGCTGGCGGTACTCCCGAGCGAGCGTCTCCGGCGTCGCGTCGAGTTCCGTCGCGGTCGCGACCGCCCCGAACGCCTCGCGGTAGGGGTCGGCCTCGCAGCGCTCGAGGGCCTCGAGCAGGCGGTCGACGTACGTCTCGTAGGCGGCGTCGCTCGACTCGCCGTACGGGGAGACGGTCGCCTCGAACAGGTCCGCGAACGGGACCGCGTAGGTACACAGCGTTCCGTCGAGATCGAAGTAGACGGCGGTCGTCACACGCTGTTCGTCTCGCGGCACGGAGAAGTAGCTGTTCGTCCGTCGCATCGAAAGAAAATCGAGGTTGCTGAAATCGTCGCGTCGCGACTTAGCCGAAGAGCTCGCCGAGGCCCTCGCCGCCGGCGTCGTCGTCTTCGTCGTCGTCCTCGTCCGTCGTGTCCGGGACGTCGCTGGTCTCTTCGGCCTCTTCCTCTTCGCCGCCTTCGTCGCCGCCGGCGTCACCGGCCGCGGCGCCGCCTGCGGCGGCTCCGCCCGCGGGGACCGCGGCGGCCTCGGAGACTGCCTCGTCGATGTCGACGTCCTCGAGCGCGGCGACAAGCGCCTTGACTCGGGACTCCTCGACGTCGACGCCGGCAGCGTCGAGCACGTCGGTCAGGTTGTCTTCGTTGATCTCTTCGCCCGATTCGTTCAGGATGAGTGCAGCGTAAACGTATTCCATTGTAGTGTCCTCCAGTAGTGATTATCCGAACATCTCGCCGAGACCGGCCCCGCCGTCACCGCCGTCGTCGTCGTCATCGTCGGTGTCGGCGTCGGCCTCGTCGGCGTCAGCTTCGGTGTCGTCGTCTTCGTCAGCCGATTCGTCCTCGCCCTCGTCGGCGGCCGCCGAATCGGCGGACACGTCGACGTCCTGTAGTTCCTCAGGCAGCGCCTCCTCGTCGTCGATCTGGGCCGCGAGCGCACGCAGCTGTGCGTCGGCCTTGCTGACGAGGTCGGGCATTAGCTCTTCGTCCTCGATCGCGGCCTGCAGGCCGAGGCTCTTGGCCTCGCCCGTGGCCTTGGCGATGAGCGTCGGCGCCGTCGACGCGGTCGGGAAGCTCGCGTTGATCGCGAGGTTCCGTGCGCGTGCAGCGGCGGTCGACACGTCGCTCTCGTAGGCCTCGACGTCGATGTCGAGGTCCTCGGGGTCGAAGAGGACGCCGTCGGCGACGACGGCGCGAAGGTCGAGTCCGACCTCCTTGGGCTCGATCCCGAGCTCGTTGAGGACGTTCGCCAGATCAGCAGAGACTTCGCCGCCGGCCTCGAGGACCGTCGAGTCCTCCATGACCTGAATCGAACCCTCTTCGATCCGTGCGTTGGCACCGATGCTCTGGAGTTCGCCGACGAACGGTCCCGGGTCGACCCCGGTGTCACCCTCGGGGATGACGATGTCGTTCGGGGCGACCTCGCCCTCGTTGATCGGGGCGGGCGTCTTCGACGCCTCGAGCTCCTTGTAGAGCGTGAACGGGTTGTCGTTCGTGCCGACGATCCCGACCTGGCCCTCGACGTGATCGACGAGGTCCTCGAGTCCGGACTGCTCCAGTGCGCGGACCTGCAGGGTATTGCGGCTGACGCGGAGCTCGGCGGTACCGTGCAGATCACGGCGCATGTCCTGGAGCTGCTTGCTCGGAATGCCGGTGATGCCGACGATGCCGACGCTGTCGTAGCTCTCGATGATCTCCTGGAGCTCGTCGACTTCCTCTCGCTTCCACTGGGGAAGGTTCTCGGTCTTGCGTTCAGCCTGTGCGCTCATATTAGGCCACCTCCACGGACGGCCCCATCGTAGTCTTCACGTAGACGGCGTCGATGTTCTGGGGCCCCTTCTCGAGGTCGGCGTGCAGGCGACGCAGGATGACGTCGATGTTGTCGGCGATGTTCTCCGCATCCATGTCCTCGGCGCCGACGAGCGTGTGGAACGTTCGTCGGTCGCCGGAGCGAAGCTGCACGGTGTTTTTGAGCCGGTTGACGGTCTCGACGACGTCGTCGTCGGGCGCGAGCGGGTCCGGCATCTTCCCTCGGGGACCGAGAATGGTACCCAGGTGCCGGGCGATATCTTGCATCATCGCCTCTTCGGCGATGAAGAAGTCCGTCTCGTCGGCCATGTCCTTGGCCTCGTCATCGTCCAGATCGGCCACGTCGTCTTCCGAGAGAACCTCGTCCGCCGCCTCTTCGGCGCGGACGGCGGTTTCTCCCTCGGCAATGACGACGATTCGCGTATCCTGGCCGGTTCCGGACGGCAGGACGATAGACTCGTCAACTCGGTTCGACGGTTCGTTTAGGTCGAGGTCGCGCAGATTGATCGCGAGGTCGACCGTCTCGGTAAAGTTCCGATCGGGGGCGTCCTCGAGTGCGCGAGCGACTGCTGTTTCAATATCCGAATCTGCCATCGTTCACCTCCGTAGTACGCAGGAGTGCTCCTACGGGTCAGTGAAACAGGCTAGGCCTGTCTCCTTTGAACGGAGTGCCATGCCGAACTTAAACCCGTCGAACTGCCAGCGCTGACCTCGTCGATACGCGTGAGTCTCTGTACCGTTCGAACTATCAGCTGACGAACCGCGCGCTTTTCGGTTCGCTCGGGAAACGCGAGCATCCGTCTCGCCGGGAAGCACAGGAATACAGCCGGCGAGCGAAAATATTATATTACTTGATTGTGTATATTTCCTGTATGTGGCCATTAGATTTATATAGTGTTAGTGGGGCGACGGGAACTGGGTCGATTACGCCGCTGACGATCGGCGGACTCGGCTTCGAAACGCTGGAAACGATCGGCCCGCTCGAGCGGGCGGGGCTCCTGTTCGCCGGGGCGTTCGTGTTCGCGGCCGTGGTGCTCGGATTGCTTCAGGGGTACGCCCCGCGAACGGTAACGAAGGCCCGCCGGAGCCCGGTTATTTCGATCTGCGTCGGCCTGCCGGGACTGCTCGTCGTCGTCGGAATCGGCAGTACGGGGTACCTGATACTCGGTACGGATCTGGGACCGTTCTTCGGGATTCCGATGATCGTCCTCGGCGGAACGATCGTGCCCGCGTTCACCGCCCTCGGTTTCGTCGCGTTCGGACGGTCGATCGCGGCACGGCTCGGCCGCGACCGCCTCTCGGTGGGTATCTTCCTCGGTAGTCTACTCGCCGGCATCGCCGGTTTCTCGCTTGCGCTGACCGTCGTCGTAGCGGGTTTCGCCGGCGCCCTCGGGATCGGCGCGGGCGTGCGCGTGATTATGGCTACCGGCGGGACGTCCCGGCCCGACGACCGCACCGTCCCCCCCGCGAACAAGATCTAACCCGGCGGTCGACCGACGAACGAGACCAACGAGACGTCACACCCGAACGTCGCCAGACGCCGTGACTAGTCCTGTGTCGCTTTCGCACTCGCCGTCGCGTCCGCCTCGATGGGCACGTCGTAGCCGTGGGTGTGGAACGACCCGAGACAGAGGAACAACCCGCGTTCGTAGATGTCCGGCTCCTTCTGGACTCCCAGGTGCGAGCCGATCTTCGCGTCCGCCCAGTAGGCGCTGTGAGGTCCCTCGAACAGCCGCTTTACGAGCCGTGCGTCGACCTCGAGTTTCACGTAGCCGTCGTACTCCACGGGGCGCGGATCGGAGACGTACCGGTAGCCGCCGCCGTTCATCGAGAGCTCGAGATAGACATCGTCGACCAGCGAGATCAGGACCGTCGTCTCGGTGCTGTACCCGATCCGCTCGCGCTTCTCCTCGAGACTCTCGTAGGCGTAGGGGACGTACGCCTGGAGCTCCGACAGCGTCGGCATCGGGTCGGCCTCGTACTCGAACGATCGCGACGCCAGTTCCTCCTCGATGTAGCGGCGCTTCGCGTCCGGGTCCGCCGGCTCGAACGGCGCGGATCGCTCGCCGGTCTCGAGGTCGATGTGTTCGCCGGAGTTCAAGAAGACGCACTCGTGGTCGTCGGGGTCGACGGCGTCGGTGAAGAACTCGAGCGCTTCCTCGCGGGGCGGATTCGCCGTGTACTCGTTCAAGTGGGCGAGATCGCCCGTCAGCACGTACTCGCCGGCGAATGGCATGTAGAAACGAGGTTCGAAGATGTCGATGAACTTGAGCGCGCGCTCGTGTTTCTCGCGGATGACCCGGTCGCGTTCGCGGAGCTTCTTCTCGTGGCTGTAATCGGTGACGGCCTGGGGGTAGAACTGCGCCGCGCTGTACTGGTGACAGAGGAGATCGATCGTCCCGTACTCGTCGGCGACGGTCCGACAGACCGACTCGGCGATCGAAAACGGCACGTCGTTGGTGTTGACAACCGTCTGCTCCCCGTTGTCGATAACCGCCATCGAGTCGACTTGCGTCGAGCCCGGCTCCTCCGCGTCGTCGTCGTACCACGTACACCCGAAGTAGTTCCCGCAGCGCTCCGGATCGCAGCCGTCGGCCGCGAGCACGTTGATGTGCATGTCGCCCTCGAGCGGCGTGCGCTCGCCGTGGGACAGCTCGATCACGTCGAACCCCAGCGCGGCGACGGCGTCGTGGAGGTAGTCCCACCGGTAGTCGTGGACGAGCACCGGAATGTCCCTGTCCATGCGCTCGAGCGTGTCGGGATCGAAGTGGTCCGGATGGATGTGCGAGATGTAGATGTAGTCGACGTCGTTGAAATCCTCCGGATCGAACTCGGGTTCGGGGTAGTGGGCCCACGAGCCGTAGTACGCGCCGTCCACCAGCCAGGGATCACAGAGAATCGACGTCTGCTCGTCTTCGACGAGAATCGCTGCCGACTCGAGATAGGTCACTCGCATACCGAGGCTCCAACAGCCACGAATCATTTGTTATTATCACAATATGATTCGGTACGCGCACCCGAACGCGGGATAGGTCACAGCTACGGCTCCGTTCGCCTCTCGTCGGGCTCTCGTGAAGCCGCGTTCGGAAGCGAGTAGGGACCGGCAAACCAGCCATAGCGGCCGAGTAAACGGCGTGCGGGCGACCGCCGCAGCTACGCTATCGGTCGGCGGTACGAACGAAGGATACGCGGTGCGTTCCCGGTTCGAGGAGTCGTCGAGTACGCCGTCACTCCGTCGTCGAAACACACCGACACACTCGTTCTACTCGCGTTCCGAGCACTCGCAACGACACTCCCGTGTCGACTACAAGAACGATGAAGTGTTCGTCGACTACGCTGCCGCTTCGTCGAGCAGCACGTCGTCGTACTCGCCGTCGTCGACTCGCTGCTTGAACTCTCGAGCGTCGTTGCCCTCGATGGTGACGCCCATCGAGGCGCAGGTGCCGACAACTTCCTTCGCGGCGTTTTTCGCGTCGTAGGCGAGCAGGTCGGGGTGTTTCTGCTCGGCGATCTGTTTGACCTGTTCGACCGACAGATCCGCGACGAAGTCTTTCTGGGGCTCGCCGCTGCCGGTCTCGAAGTCAGCTTCGTCCTTGATCAGTTCGGCCGTCGGCGGGACACCGACGTCGATTTCGAAGGAGCCGTCGTCCTCGTAGTCGACGGTGACGGGGACTTCGGTGCCGTCGAACGCTTCCGTCTGGTCGTTGATCTCCTGTACGACCGCCTGTACGTCGACAGGGGTCGGTCCGAGCTCGGGACCGAGCGGTGGGCCAGGGTTGGCCTGGCCACCCGGAACGAGCACTTCGATGGTTCCAGCCATACCCGTCACAACCCGTGCGCGAGTTTTAAGGGTTGCTAATTCGGGCAGTGAGGTCTGTGATACGGTGTCGTACGCCTCGCGGCCGCGGCCGTTACTCGACGCTTTCGGTCCGCCACTCGGCGAACGACTCGAGGACGTGGGCCTCGTCGAAGCGTTCGATACAGGGGACGTCGTACGGGTGGATCGCTTCGACGCGGTTGATCAGGTCGTCGTAGGCGTCGGCGGTCGTCTTCGCGAGCAGAACGGCTTCGTCGTCGCGGTGAACCTCGCCCTCCCAGCGGTAGGTGGAGGTCGTCGACAGTCGGTTGACGCAGGCCGCGAGTCGGTCCTCGACGAGCGTCTCGGCGATTCTATCCGCTTCGGACGGCGGAGCCGTGATGTAGACCGTTGGCATTCGTGTCGTCGGCTACGCTCGAGACGGAGAAAAGTCCCGTGACGCCGTCGTCACGAGATGACCGCAAAGCTCTAGCACCGGGGATCCGCGTCGGTCCGGACGGCCGCCCTCGTCAGTCCGCGTTTACGTTGCCGGTGACGGGATTGAACGTTCCGTTGATGTCCCACTCGTGAATGCAGTGTGGATTGCCGACCTGCTTTTCGCCGTCTTCGCGGGCGATTTGCCAGGCCTCGAGGTTGTCGTCCCATCGCTCGGTTCGACCGCACCGTTCGCAGACGCGGGCAGTCGGCGGTTGTACTTGCGCGCTCATTGTCGACCGTGGGAACTGAACGCATATAACACTATCCGTGTGCGGCAACTTCTGCCCCGGATTCGTTCACGATTTTTGGAGGATTTAAAATTAGCGGGCCGATAACAGCGTTCGATCGATCGGCGTGGGTCGCGGGCAACGCCGAGCGGGACTTAGAGTCGGTCGCCGTCGGTGCCGAGACGCTGGCTCGGTTCCGCCACCGTCGTGCCGTCGACCGGCGGTTCCGACTGACCGGTCGGGAGGTATCGCCCCGTCGGAGAGCGGTACCGAACGACGAGCGACCACATGACTGCGGTCCCCAGCAGTCCGATCGCCGAGAACGTCATCCCCAGCGAGTAGAAGGTTCCGGCATAGATCACGGCGAGCGCGAACTTGGGGATGCTGGTCGCCAGCGGGATTCGCGCGTCGAGGTCGCGCAGCGTCGGGAGCAACGCGACGACGGTGAGTAAACTGCCACCGAGAAAGACGAGATCGTGCCAATACATACAATGGATACTCAGTTATGAGTAAATAGTCTTCCGGTTAGGTTCGGGCTGTTGACTCCGTCTCGAGCGGGTTTTGATCCGTGTGGTTTCGGACTCGACGACGAGAGAGAGTACCGGCGGTCGCGTGCCTGTCGGTAGCGGGCAGACGACTGCGTGCTCGCAGTTACGAAACGGAAATTCCGAAAACGAGGGTCCGAACTGAAACCGGCAGTACCGACACTGACGCGAGACTCGCTCTGCAGGCGGTCCCGATCAGTAGACGGCGTCTTTGATCTCCTCGCGGAGTTCGTCGAACTGCTCGAGGTAGTCGCGACGTTCGGCTCGCAGCTCCGCGACGGCCTCGTCGTAGTCCTCGACGTGGTCGGGGACGTAGTACTCGCCGATGTCGAATCCGGGCACGCTCTCGGGGATCGTCAGCCCGGTGCGATCGTCGTCGGTCCATTCGATCGTCCCGCGAGCGGTTTCGGTGAGGACGGTCACGGACTCCTCGACGCCGATGTCTTTGGATTTCTCGCCGAGATAGCCCGTATTGATGACGTAACACTCGATGTCCAGCGCCTCGATGAGGTCCCGGAAGATGTTCCCCTCCTCGCCCTCGGGGCCGATGATGAAGGGGTTGGTCCCGACGACGCGGATCGACTCGCCCGCGCGTGACGGATCGCCGGCGCTGGTCTCGATCGATTCGCCGAGCATGAAGGCGACGGCCGCCTGGTCGTCCGTGAGCTTCGCGACCGGCGGCATCAGCGGATTCCGGGTGATGAAGAAGGCCTGGTCCATCCGCTCTAAGTCGATCTCCTCGTCGGCGCTCTCGAGTTGGTCGCGCTGGACGACCGCCCGGGAGTTCGAGGTGTAGCGATCCTCGTCGAAGTGGACCGTCCCGTCGTCGTCGACGGCGACGTTCTCGAAGACGGCCGACTCGTGGGTCGCGGCCTCGTAGAGTTCGGGCTGTTCCTCGGCGTCGAGGCCGATGGTCTTGATGAACAGCCCCTCGCCCTCGCTGCCGGCGACGGTGCCGTCGGGCAGGAGGCCGCAGACGTCGTCCTGGAGCATCGTGGCGTCTTCGGGGTCCTCGAGCCAGCAGCCGTGGGAGGTGAGCGTCGACTTGCCGGTCGCCGACAGGCCCATGAACACCTGACCGACGGTCTGGAGGTCGCCCTCCTCGTTACGAACGCGGACGCGCTTGCTGCCCGCGTGGAGGCCGAGGCCGCCCTGTTCCTTGATCTGGTACATGTACAGCCGGAGGAACGACTTCTTGGCCTCGCCGATGTAATCGGTCCCCAGGACGGCCGTAAAGCCCTCGTCGGGAAGGACGCGGACGGCGGTCTCGTCGTAGTCGGGGTCCATGACCGTATAGAGGTCGGGCTCTCGACCGTCCGACGGTTCGAACAGGTCCCGCCAGCCCAGCGCGATGTGGGCGTGCTCGACGGGGATGAACAGTCGGCAACAGAAGGTCGCGTCGGGATGGCGTCCCATCAGCCGATCGACGCAGACCATCTCGCGGTCGCCCGCGCGGGCGATCGCGTCGTCGACGAGTTCGTGGTCGCGCTCGTCGAACGCGGCGTCGACGGCGTTTTTCGTCAGATCGGCGCTTCGGGATCGCGTTTCGCTGACGTACGACGGCGATCCGAACTCGGTCGTCGTCTCGTCGTCGGCCGCGAGGTCGCGGAGTTCCTCGAACGACGGGTCGTACCGGACGTTCGACGCTGTCGTCGGGTCTGGAAGCTCTCGGACCAGCGGACGGGTCTCCGCCCCGGTTTCGGACATATACGTAACTCACCATCGCCACGATGTATAAACATGGAGGATTCTTCTCGCCGCATGTCACGTCTTCCCCAATCATTGTGAATTGGTGTCGATTTAGCCCCGTAGAGGCCATGTGTGGCCGATCCGGCGATCGCCCACAAACTATCTAAAATCGTATGGAAGTGGGAAAAGTACTCGAAAACGAAATAATTTCTATCCGGCGAGCCACCGATACGATATCGGTTCCCATTACGAGCCCGAACCGACGAGTTTCGTCGGGATTGTTCCACCGAGACTCTCCCAGTCGTCCCCTCGAGCGCACGACTCCAACGGTCGAACTCGATCAAAACTAGACTCGAGTCACTGGCAGAAAACGCGTCCGTCGGACCGTCTCACTCGGAGACGATGATCTTGCCGGTCATTCCGGCGCCGACGTGGGGTTCGCAGATGTAGGTGTAGGTTCCCGGCACCTCGAACGTGTGCTCGAACGTCTCGCGGGTCTCGAGTTTCCCGCCCTGGGACTCGTGCCAGGCGTCGATCGCCGTCTGTTCGTCCTCGAAGCCGCCGGTCGCGAAGTAGTCGGCGCCCTCGGGAAGGCTCGCCTCGCGGGCCGTCACCGTGTGGATGGCTTCGCTGGTGTTCTTCCAGACGACGGTTTCGCCGACGCTGGCCTCGTACTCGTCGGGGAGGAAGGCGTTCCGATTCATCCCGATGGTACAGCTCTGGCCGTCGCAGGGATCGTCGTTCCTGAAGGGGCTGGTGACGGCCGAACAGCCCGCCAATCCGGCCGAAACGGTGGATCCGACGGCGGCGAGATAGACGCGCCGATTCATACCAGTGGCTTTGGAGCATCCGAATATAACCGCCCCGGTTCGATCGTCGAAACCTCGAGGGTCGGTGGCGAAACGAAAACACGTAAGGGACCTCCATGCCGAATCCGGGAGTATGCTCCCCCGGTTCGTCGGGCGACTGGGCGTCGCCGACGCGGTGACCATCGCTAACGCCGCGCTGGGATTCGTCGCCGTCGTCGTCGCCTTCGTCGACATCGCGCTCGCCGCACGCCTCATCCTGTTGGCGGCGATCGCGGACGGGTTAGACGGAATCCTCGCCCGCCGCTACGGCGGCACCGACGTCGGTCCCTACCTCGATTCGCTGGCCGACGTCGCCTCCTTCGCGGTCGCCCCCGCAGTCGTCGCCTTCGTCGTCATCATCGACGGCCTCGAACTTGGGTTCGACGCGATGACGGGCGAACTCCTCCTGGCGACCGGGACCTGCGCGCTGTTCGTCGCGATGGCCGTTACCCGCCTCGGCATGTACACGGCCTTCGACGTCAGCGGTAACTACACCGAGGGTATTCAGACGACGCTGGCGGCGACGATCATCGGCGCGGCGATCCTCGCCGGCACGACCAACCCGTGGCTCGTCCTCGCGGTGACGGCCGCGTTCTGTTACCTGATGGTCTCGCGCATCGAGTACCCCGACCTGCTCGCCCGCGATGCGGCTATCATGGGGGTCGTCCACGCACTGGCGATCTTGATCCCCGAGTTCGCCGGTCGCACGTTCCCCTACGCGCTGTTGACGCTGGGCATCGCGTACATGACGCTGAGCCCCTGGTTCTACTGGCGCGAGGAGGCCCAGTCGACGGCGCCCGACGCGCATGGAAACGCTTAGGGCGCTGCTGGGACGACCGTAGGGTATGTACACTGCCACGCGTCGGCGTCATCTCCGGGTCCAGAGACAGGACCGGGTGGTACCATGAGCGATGACGAGGCAGCCGAGGACGGAGCGGACGAACCGGCCGAGGAGGAGTCCGAACCGGTCGATCTCGAGGCGATCCGCGAGGCGCTCGCGGCCTTCGAGGACGACGTCGAAGCCCTCGAGAGCGAGCTCGAGGCCGCCGAGACCGAGGACGATCTCGACGTCGTCGAGGCCGACATCGAGTCCTTCCGCGAGGAGTTCGAGGAGATCGAGATCCCCGATCCGCCGGAAACCGAGGAGGACGAAGACGAGGACGAGGACGCCGAACCCGCGCCCGAGGAGCAACTCCAGGAGCGCTACGACGACATCGAGAGCGACGTCTCTGATCTCGAGTCAGATCTGGAGGACCAGCGCGGTCCCTACGGCGAGGACGTCGTCAGCGACATCAACGGCGCCAGCGGGACGATCACGGGCACCCGCTGGACCGAGGAGGGCAACGCCGAACTGATCGAGGCCGTCGACGACTTCCTCGACGAGGTCAACGATCTGCTCGGCACGTCGCTCACCCTGAGCAACGAGGGCGAGGACGTTCCGGAGCAGTTAGACGCGACCCTCGACGCGGCGGCCGCGGCCGTCGAGGACGCCGAACTCGACGCCGACGACGACGCCGAGACGATCGCCGGCCTGCTCGAGGCCACGGACGACCTCGAGGCCGACATCGACGACGCGACCGAGTGGACCGACCTCGAGATCCGCGAGCAACTGCGCCGCGAAGGGTTCTACGACGTGCTCGACCACGTCAAGGACTTCCCGCCGGAGTGGCACGCCCTGAAGGTCCACGAGAAGCGCGGCAACGTCGACATGATCCTGCTTGCCTACGAGACCTTCGACTCCGATTACATGGAGGAACACTGCCTCGAGGCCTTAGAACGCATGGGTCCCGAGGAGGCCATGGAACCCATGATCCAGAAGGCGGGCCGCCGCGACCAGGCCGCGATGCGCATCCTGGGCAAGATCGGGATCGCCGACGACGAGGTCGTCGAGGCGCTGGTCGACTACGTCGACTCGAACCCTAACCTCCAGCGACCCGCGTTCCGCGCGCTCGGCGAGATCGGCGCCGAGGACGCCGTCGAGCCGATCGCCCAGCAGCTGGTCGCCGATGAGCCGGACGTCCGCAGCTGGGCCGCACGCGCGCTCGGCCTGATCGGTGACACCCGCGCCGTCGAGCCGCTCGCGGACGTGCTGGCCGACGACGAACAGGACCGCGTCCGCGCCAGCGCTGCCTGGGCGTTAAACCAGATCGGCACCACCGAGGCCCTCGAGATCGTCGCCGACTACGGGGACGACCGCGCGTATCTCGTCCAGGCCGAGGCCGAGAAGGCCGCGACCGAACCCGCAGCCTGAACGCGACGCGAACGGGACCGACCCGATTTCCTCCCCTTCCCTTCTGAATCTCGCACTCCGTTTTCGACCTGACCTTTATATCCGAACGCGCGGCCAGAGCGCCCGATGGAGTACCGACGCGCGGTCCTCGTCGCGCTCGTGAGCGTCAGCCTCGCCGCCGGCACCCTGTTGGGGTTCGGAATCGTCGCCGTCAACACCGCGACGAGCGACGGAGCTCCCGGCGACGTGGCGTCTCGAGCCGACGCTAACGGCGACGGGACCAGCCCCGCGTGTCCGATCGGTGCGATGGAATCGACGCCCTCGTCGGACGAGCTAACCGATGGCAACGGGTCGGTCCCCGACGCCGGCGAGCGACCGGCGAACGCGACCGGTACCGCGCCCCGGATCGTCGAACTCTACCCGAATCCCACGATTCGCGACAACGTCGGCGAGTATCTCGTCCTCGAGGTTCCCCCGGAGACCCGATTCGAGAACTGGACGCTTACCGACGGCCATACCACGGCTGAACTCCCGAACGAGACCGTCACCGGCCGCGTCGCCGCGAGCACGGCGCCGAACGTCACCGGCGGACTGACCGAGTACCCGGTGGTCGAACTCGAGGGGACGCTGCGACTCGCCGTCGACGGAGACACCCTGGAGCTCCGGAACGAGACGACGACCGTCGACGCGGTCGCGTACGATCGAGCGCCGACGGCGGAACGGTGGTACCGCAACGGCGGCGAGACCGACGAGCCGACCGCCGGCGACCCCGCAGCCGGCGACTGGCATCCCCGCGACGCGACCTGCCTCCCGGTCTCGACGGCCGACGTCGCGGACGCCACGGCGTTCGTCCTCCCCGACTCGCCCGCGGTGCCCCTCGAGACGCTCCGTGGCGCCGACGACCGCCTGCTGCTGGCCGGCTACACGTTTACGTCCGAGGCGGTCGCCGACGAACTCGTCGCCGCGGCCGACCGCGGAGTCGACGTCGCGGTGCTCTTTGAATCGAGCCCCGTCGGCGGCGCGCCCGCGGCGACCGAGAGCGTCCTCGAGACGCTCGTCGACGGCGGGGTCGACGTTCGCGTCATCGGGGGCGCAGACTCGCGGTACCGCTATCACCACCCCAAATACGCGGTGGCCGACGACCGCGTGCTGGTCACGACCGAGAACTGGAAGCCGTCGGGCGTCGGCGGCGAGAGCAGCCGCGGCTGGGGCGTGCGCCTCGAGTCCGAGTCCCTCGCGGCCGATCTCGCGACCGTCTTCGACGCGGACTTCGAGGGTCGCGATACGGCCTCGGGAGCGGCCTATCGCAGGAACGCTTCGTTCGTGGACGACGGCCCCGTCTTTTCCTCGCCCGATCCCGAGTACCCGACGGCCCACGACCCGTCGACGGTCCCCGTCGAGTCCGCCGAACTCCTGCTCGCACCGGACAACGCCGAACGCCGTCTCAACTCGTTGCTCGAGAGCGCCGACGACGAGATCCTCGTCCTGCAGCCGTCTATCGCCGACGACGTGTCCTTGCTCGAGTCGACCCTCGAGGCCGCCCGCCGCGGCGTCGACGTCCGTATCCTGCTCGGATCGGCAGAGTACAACGCCGACGAGAACGCGGCATTGGCGCGGGACGTAGAGCGACTCGCCGACGACGAGTCGCTCCCGCTCGAGGTCGAACTGGTCGAGGAGACGGACGCCTTCGAGAAGATTCACGCCAAGGGCGTCGTGATCGACCGCGAGGTCGCGGTCGTCGGCAGCGCCAACTGGAACGAGAACTCCTTCCGGAACAATCGCGAGGTCGTACTGGCGCTCCACGGCCAGGAGGTCGCGAGCTACTACGCCGACGTGTTCGAGGCCGACTGGCAAGGAGACAGTAGTCGGTCGAGGCTCACCGTGGGTGTCGCACTCGCCGTCATCGCCGCGCTCGCCCTCGCGGCGCTGGTCGGGCGTCGGTACGTTCGGTTCGGAGAGCCACAGTGAGAATCGCGTCGTGCAGCTGCTATCCGAATTCCGGCCGCGAAAACGAGTCGATCTACCTCAGTCCGCACAGCCGTCGCCGACCTCGAGTCGCTCGCAGGCGTCCCGTTCGGGGTCGAAACAGTCAGGACACTCGCCCGGCCGGTCGATGATCGTGTCGAGGCGCTCCGCGACGGTATCGTCGATGACGCTCTCTAGGGCGCGGGCCTCGTCCTGGTACTCCTCGACCTCGAGGACGTTCGCGAGAAAGCGTTCGATGATACAGTAGGTCTGGAGGGCGTCGTGGGCGCGCCCGAGTCCCTCGTCGGTCAGACTCGCCCCCTTGTACTTCTCGTGGTCGACGAGTCCCCGGTCCTCGAGTTTGCCGATCATCTCGTTGACGCTGGCCGGACTGACCTCGAGCAAGTCCGCGAGCGTGCCGGTCGATGCGGGGCCGTCCTCGATGCGTTGAGCCAGATAGATCGCCTTGAGATATTGGTCTGCAGTGTTCATTGCATCCCTCCGTCGGTGTCGCTCGGTGTCGCGTCGATTCCTCGCCGGCGTCCCCGCGTCCGGGACTCGATGCGCAGTGACGGCGTTCGATCTGCGGGGGACCGTACTGCCGCCGTCCCGATCATGCTCTGTGCTCCATGATCTCGGTCACTTCTTCGACGCCGTCTTTCTCCTCTTCGCGGATCTCGTAGAGGGTCTCGAGGAGGCGCTCGCGGTCGATGGCGAACTCGCTCTCGGAGGCCTCGATCGCGTCGATCAGGTCGTCGTAGAACTTGTAGGCCGTTTCCTCGTTCGCCAGTTGGTCGTAGAGGACGCCGTCGGTGTCCTCCGGGGGTCCGTACTGGGCGTCGACCAACGCGTTGATTTCCTCGTACGCGACGGTGTCGGCCTCGAGATCGTCGATCAGCGCCTCGAGCCGCTCGCGGTGGTCGGCCGACTCGTCGGCGGCCTCCTCGAGCAACTCCCGCACCTCCTCGTCGATCGCCGCTCGCTCTTCGGGGGGCAGCGAGTCGAGGTGGTGGGCGGCGCGTGACTCGACGACCTCCTCCAGCACGACCCCGATCTGCAGCAATCGGGCTAGCTGGTGGTCGCTCGAGACGCGCTGTCCCAGACTCATATCAGGTCGTCCGGGCCACTGATACTTAACCCTCCCTACTCGGGCGGTTCGATATCGGCTCTATCGGGCGACGGGAAACGATCGCCCGCGTGCGGGAATGGATGATCGCAAACGATGATAGGTTTAGGTATCCTCTGGAACAGCTTTCACGAAAATGATCGGAATCCTTGTCGCGGTCGCCGTCTTCCTCGGATTCGGTTACCTCGCGCTCGCTGGTATCGGGACGACGAACGGCTCAACAGCGAGTGGTTTCGCTGAGCGATCCGTTCAGCCGCGATACCGCCAGACGCGCGCCCCCTCACCGCCGTCGACGGCGTCGACCTGTCTGAGCCCCGTCTTGATACAGCGCCACCAGCCGTCGCTCGTGTCGTAGCCGGCCGGACACTCCCCGTAGAGCGCGTCGACGAAGTCTGAGCGACGCGCCTCGTCCTCGTCTCGCAGGTAGGCCAGCGCCCGTCCGACGGCGCGGCGACGCTTCTCGATCGTCTCCGCGGATCGGCCCGGAATCGACAGTTCGTCGAGCTCGGTGATATCTTCCCCGGGTCGGACGCCGTCGCCGGCCAGCCGGGTCGAGGACGTGTACTCGAGGCCGGTCTGGACGTCCCGGTTCAGGCGCTTTCGCGTGGTCGCGACCGCGCGTCGGGAGAGTTCGTCGAGTCGCTCGGTCTCGACGGAGCCGAGCACGCCGGCGTCCTCGTGGACGGGGTCCTCGCGAATGCGCGCGACGCGTTCGGGCGACAGGCCGGAGGGCTTCTCTCCGGTTGACTCAGTTTCGGTCGTCTCGCTTGTGGTCGGACTCGGGTCCCCCTCACCGTCCGCTGGCTCCGCTCGAGCCGTCGAGTCCGTCGATTCGGTCGAGACGCTCGAGTCGGGGCCCTGCCGGACCGTTCGGGGCGAACCGTGGACTTCGAGCACCGGTTCGCGGTTCACCGGCGTTCCGTCGGGGTGTCGGTCGCGGTCGGCCGGCTCGGTCTCGTCCCCATCGGGTGTCCGTTCGGCGCTCTCGTCAGCAGTCTTTGCCGCTGAGTCGTCGGCCGCTCGCGACTCGCCGTCCGCCCGGTCGCTCTCGACCGCCTGCGCGAGCGTCGCCACCCGCTCCTCGAGGCGGGTGATGCGCTCGCGGTGATCCGCCAGCAGGCGGTCCCGTTTCCGATCGCGGTCAGGCCCCGCTCCGGCGTCGATCGAGCCGCGGTGTTCGACGATCCACCGGACGTACGCCTGTCGACTCTCGAAGCCGAACAGTTCCCGCTCGGCCTCGAGCGCGTCGACGGTCTCGTCCTCGAGTTCGATGGAGAGGGCCTGCATCGTCCCCGGATTGCCGATCATCGTATAAAAGTGCTCGTCAGACGCCGTGAGGACGGTCGCAGTCGACAGAACACGGAGACGGCTCGAGGCGAGAGCAGAACGAAAGCGAAAGAACGTAAAAACCGCGCTATCGCCCGGCGGTTAGTCGCGTTGACGGAGCCGCGCGCCGATCAGTTCCTCGAGATCGTCGCGGAGCTCGTCGACGTCGATCTCCTCGAGGACGGGCACGAAGAAGCCCTCGACGAGCATGTTGCGAGCCGAGCGGGGATCGACACCGCGGGAGGTCATGTAGAACAGGTCCTCCGCGTCGATCTGGCCGACCGTCGCGGAGTGGCTGGCCTCGGTGTCGTGGTTGTTGATGATCAGCTGGGGGGAGGCGTCGGCCTCGCTCTCGTCGCTGAGCATCAGCGTGTTCTCGCGCTGGTAGGAGCTCGTGTCCCAGGCGTCGGCACCGACGTCCTGGACGCCCTCGTAGACCGATCGGGAGATGTCGTCGATGACGCCGCGGGTGATTAGGTCTGCAGTCGTGTGCTCCGCACGATGCCAGACCTTCGCATCGAGGTCGAAGTGCTGATCGTTGTGGCCGTAGAAGGCCCCGACGATCTGCGTCTCCGAGGAGTCGCCGCGAAGCTCCGTCGAGACCTCGGTCTTGGTCAGCTGCGTGCCGAGATTGCCCTCGATCCAGTCGATCGTAGCGTAGGTGTCGGTGACGCCGCGCTTGACGGTGAAGTTGTAGGCCTCCTCCGAGAGGTTCTGGAGACTGCCGTACTGGACGTAGCTGTTCTCGCCGGCGGCGACTTCGACGACGCCGCTGTAGTACTGCTCCTCGGCTTCCTCGCCGGTCGACTGTCGCTCGAGGATCGTGACCGAGGACGACTCCTCGGTGACGACGAGCGTGTAGTTGAACAGCGAGCGGGAGTTCTGCTCGGTTCGGATAGCGACGTCCTCGGCGTCGACGCCTTCGGGGACGTAGATGACCGTCCCGGTGCTAAAGAGCGCCGTCGAGAGCGCCGTCAGGTAGTTTTCCTGGGGATCGACGATGCTGCCGAAGTGCTCCTTGAGGAGCTCCTCGTGTTCCTGGACCGCGTCGGCCCACGAGAGGACGTTGGCCTCGTCGGGACCGACCTGATCCTTATTCTCGGCCGCGTTCAGCGGGTCCACGAGGGACTCGAAGTCCAGCTCGTAGAGGTTCGTCCACTCCCGTCCCGGCGTCTTGATGACGTCGGGCATGTCGAGGGAGTCGAGGGCCTCGAGGGCCTCGAGACGGGTCTCTAAGAGCCACTCGGGCTCGTCGAGGTCGCCGCTGATTTCGCGTACCTGTTCTTCGGTCAGATTGGCGTGTACCTGTGTTCCTGCGCTCATATTATCCGAGGCTCCCCTCCATCTCGAGTTCGATGAGGCGGTTGAGTTCGACCGCGTACTCGATCGGCAGTTCCTCCGTGATCGGCTCGATGAAGCCGGCGACGATCATCTTCTTGGCGTCGTCGTCGTCCAGTCCGCGCGACTGGAGGTAGAAGATGTCCTCGTCGCCGATCTTGCCGACGGTCGCCTCGTGTGCGACGTCGACCTTCGACTCCTCGATCTCCATGTACGGCATGGTGTCCGAGGTCGACTCGTTGTCGAACATCAGCGCGTCACACTCGACGGCGGTGCTCGAGTTCTCGGCACCGTCGGCGATGTGGACGAGACCGCGGTAGTTGGTACGGCCGCCGTCCTTGGCGATCGACTTGGACTCGATTGTCGAACTCGTCTCGGGCGCGTTGTGGTAGACCTTCGCACCGGTGTCGATGTCCTGACCCTCGCCCGCCAGAGCGATGGTAATGTGGGTGTCCGTCGAGCCGCGACCCTTGAGGATCGTACACGGGTAGAGCATGGTCACTTTCGATCCCATGCTGCCCGAGACCCACTCCATCGTGCCGTTCTCCTCGCAGATGGCGCGCTTGGTGTTCAGGTTGAACGTGTTCTTCGACCAGTTCTGGACGGTCGAGTACTGGACGTGGGCGTCTTCGCCCACGAAGACCTCGACGCCGCCCGAGTGGAGGTTGTGGGTCCCGTACTTCGGGGCCGAACAGCCCTCGATGTAGTGGACCTCGGAGCCTTCCTCGGCGATGATGAGCGTGTGCTCGAACTGGCCCATCCCTTCCGAGTTCATGCGGAAGTAGGCCTGAACCGGCATCTCGACGGTGACGTCCTCGGGGACGTAGACGAACGAGCCGCCGGACCAGACGGCCCCGTGCAGCGCGGCGAACTTGTTGTCGCTCGGCGGCACGCAGGTCGTCATGAAGTGCTCTTTGACGAGCTCGGGGTGGTCCTGGACGGCCTTGTCCATGTTACAGAAGATGACCCCCTTCTCCTCCCACTGCTCTTGCATGTTCTGGTAGACGACCTCGGACTCGTACTGGGCGCCGACGCCCGAGAGGGCGTTCTTCTCGGCCTCCGGAATGCCCAGCTTATCGAACGTGTCCTTGATGTCGTCGGGCAGCTCCGTCCAGTCGTCGACGCCTTCGCGCTTGTCGACGTCCGGGCGGATGTAGGGGATGATCTCTTCGACGTCCAGTTCGGAGAGGTCCGGCATGCCGGGCCAGTCCGACGGCATCGGCATGTTCTGGTACTGCTCGAGCGCGCGGAGGCGTCGCTCGAGCATCCAGTCGGGCTCGTCCTTGTCGTCGGAGATCATGCGGATGACCTCTTCAGTTAGGCCTTTACCGGATCTGACGGCGGAGTTCTCCTCTTTCTTGAACTCGAACCGGGCCTCAGTGTCTGTCTCTTTTAGGTGGTCTTGATCGGAACTCATTGGTTGATGTGGTTTATGGTTACGGCTGTAGCGTTATTACGGTTGTTCTAGTCGAATCCGGTTACGCGGTGCCGTAGACGTCTTCGCGAACCCAGTCGTACCCCTTGTCCTCGAGCTTCTCGGCGAGCTCCGGACCGCCGCTCTTGGCGATCTGGCCGTCGAGCATCACGTGGACGTGATCGGGCTCGACGTAGTCGAGGATGCGCTGGTAGTGGGTGATCTGAAGGATACCGGTGCCCTGCTCGTCGCGCAGCGCGTTGATCCCGTTGGACACGTCCTGCAGGCGGTCGATGTCGAGCCCGGAGTCGATCTCGTCGAGGACGGCGATCGACGGCTCGAGGATGGCGGCCTGCAGCACTTCGTTCTGCTTCTTCTCCCCGCCGGAGAAGCCGGCGTTGAGGTAGCGCTGGGCGAACTTCTCGTCCATCTCCAGCTGCTCCATCTTCTCCTGGAGGATCCCCTGGAACTCGGCGACGCCGACCTCGCCCTCGTCCGCGGGGCCTTCCATCGGCGAGGACTCAAAGCCTTCGTCCTCCTCTTCTTCCGCTTCGTCGCCGTCCTCGTCCTCGAAGAGCTCCTCGCGCTCCTCGATCTTGGCGTTCAGCGCCGTGCGGAGGAAGTTCGTCATCGTGACGCCCTCGATCTCGGCGGGATACTGGAAGCCGAGGAAGATACCGAGCGCGGCGCGCTCGTTGGGCTCGAGATCCAGCAGGTTCCAGGTGCGCTGGTCCTCGTCGATCTCGATGTCCTCACCGAACTCCTCGTCCTCGAGGTGGAGCAGAACCTCGCCCTCGGTGACCTCGTAGGCGGGGTGACCGGCGATGACCTTCGCGGTCGTCGACTTCCCGGAGCCGTTGGGCCCCATCAGGGCGTGGATCTCGCCGGACTCGACCTCGAGATCGACGCCCTCGAGAATTTTCTCGTCGCCCTCCGCCACTTCCGCGTGCAGGTTGGATAGTTCGAGACGTGCCATAGTATTCGCTCATCTGAAGAGTGGGTCGTATGACTGATAACGGTTTCGTATCCAATTGGATCCAGTCTTGAAGAGACAAAATAGTTTTGCTAATCAATAATCATAACTCTCGTGCTGGAAAAGCACTTAAACCACCTCCACTAGTTATATTGTATTGCCGTCGAGTAATTCAAGCAATTCTGTGAGACCAACCTCTCTAATGACGATAAATCACCATCGATCTACGCCATAAGATCGTTCTTCGTTGGTCGGTTTCGGGCGATTCGGACGATATCTGATTCTCATGGACCGCACCCGGATCTGCGGCGATACCAATTATTGATAGAAGCGAAGTCGTCGTCTCACTGCCGCCTGCACGGAACTCTATCCTCGACGCCAGCACCAAGCGGGCGTTCGGTTGCGTCTCCTCGTTGCGCCCTCAGGAGAATCCACGGCAACGAACATGATACCGAAACAATATCAAATGAAAGTTGATGTTTCTAGTTGCGTTAGATTAGGTTCACTGCACGCTGTCGAGAGTCGTAATCTGATGGAATCAAACCTGTACCGAACGAGGAGATACCCGAACGCTGCCACGCCTACGGCCGCGCCACCGAGTTCGATGACGCTCAATGGGTTGGCAAGCGTAATGCCCACGATGCCATCGTACAGGAATTCCAATGAGATGGCGAATATCAACAATGGCGTCGCTTTCTTCAACAATCTGTTTATCCGGTGGAGATGTTGTGCAGAGTTTTCTTTTCACATACGACTATATGTTGTGTATTTAAGAAATAGTGGGGTAAAATGGTTGCGTCTCCTAGCTATCGCGCGGTCAAACTGATATTCACATGAAATTGCCCAGTCCCGTCTGCTCCTGGCCGCTCTTGACTTCGTCCCACGAGACATCTAGCGCCTCGAGAATCCGCGAAATCGGCCCCTTCAGGGTCTTCTCGAGCATCTTGTCGTAGTCGACCTCGAACTCCGGCGGGATCTGGTCCTCGTACTCGAAGCAGATCACGTCGGGGTCGCGCTTGAAGGCGCCGTAGAGGGGGTCGCGCTGGGGATCGAATCCTTCGTCGCTCTCCATCCGGCGGAAGAAGGCGGGATCGACGCGGTCGAGGTAGAGGCGCTTGGGCTTGCTCCCGCGCTGGAAGTTAGTGCCCAACAGTAGGTTCGCGTACTTCGCCCCGCGGACCTGCGCAGTGTCGGTGTCGTAGTTGTCCAGTCGTTTGCCGATGCCGCCCGGGATGGCGATCTCCTCGAGGGAGATGTCTCCCGTGCGGACGTCCTCGATGATCCCGTTGACGTACTCCTTCGCCCCTTCGACGTCGCCCTCTCGGACGATCATCTCGATGACCCGGTGTTGGACCTCCTTGGTGATCGGGGCGATGTCCGAGCGCTGGTACTCGAAGCCGACGATGTCGATGTCGTTGACGTCCTTGCCCTCCTTCCAGACGATGTGGCCGGCGTAGCGTTTCTTCTTGCCGGCCTGGAAGAACCGCCGGTAGAGCTTCTCGAACTCGATCTGGAACCGGTGAGCCTCCGCGTTCAAATCCTCGCGCGCGAAGTCGTCGTAGCGACCGTTGATGTGCTCCTCGATCTCGAAGGATTGCTCGATGGCCTCCTCCGTCGAGACGTCGGGGCCCAACTCGAGCATGACGCTGTCGGTGTCGCCGTAGGTGACCTGGTAGTCGAGTTCGTTCGCCGCGGTCTCCGTGAATTCGATCACTTCGCGGCCGGTCGCGGTGATCGCGGACGCCGCTTCCTTGTCGTAGAGCCGGAACTGCTCCCAGCCGGAGACGCCGTACAGCGAGTTCATGATGACCTTCACCGCTCCCTGCTGGCGGTCGTACTGCTCGTACTCGAGGCTCCCAGGCTCGTACTCGTTCCGGAGTTCCTTCTTCTCCTCGCGCTCGGCGAGCAGTTCCGTGATCATCTCGCGCATGACGCCGTCGGGTTCCTTCCGGAAGTGGATCTCGTCGTCGCCGATCGGCGCGACGTAGGTCTCCCCGTCGTACTTCTCGGGGTCGACCTTCGTCTCCGGCGAGGCGTTGATCGTGGTCATGCACATCGGGTACAGCGACTTCAGGTCGAGCACGGTGACGTTCTCCTTGACGCCCGTGATCGGCTCGAAGACGGCGCCGCCCTCGTACTCTTCGCCGGCCTCCTGTTGGCCCTTCGAGGGGAGGGCGAAGCGGCCGTAGGCCTCGTGGAGGACGTACATGTCGACCGCGTCGCCGGGCGTCGGTGCGTCCTCTAACTTACAGCCGACGAACGAACGCACCTCGTCCCAGAACGGGATGATCTCCTGCTGGCGGTCCAGTTCCACGCAGAGTTCGACGTCCCGGAGGTTGTACTCGAGCAGTTTCGTGGGGTCGTCCTCCCAGAGGTCGCCGATGTCGCCGGCGTACCGTTCCTTCCCCACGCCCAGTTCGGCCTCGCCGACCGCGTCAAGCCGGTACGAATCCAGTTCGGAGAAGACCATCCGCTGGTAGCCGTACAGCAGGTCGAAGACGACCCGGCCCTTGATGTCGGGCCCGCCCCAGTTGCTGCGCCAGACCTCGTCGACCCGCGAGAGGCGATCGATCGAGAGGTCGTAGTCGTGGTGGGGGCCGTCGACTTCCTCGAGGCGGTCGAGGAAGTACGGCGCGTCGAAGTCCTCGAAGTTCCAGCCCGTGAGGACGTCGGGATCGGTCTCCTCGATGTAGTCGATGAAGGCCTCGAGCATCGCTTCCTCGTCCTCGAAGGCGCGGACCTCGTGGTCGATCTCGCCCTCGATCGGATCGTAGTTCTCGATTTCCTCAGGGATCGGGCCGTCGCCGATCGGGGCCTCGTAGAGCCACATGATGTACTCGTCGCGGTAGGAGTCGTGGCTGGTGAGACAGACGATCGGCTCTTCGCCGTCCTCGGGGAAGCCCGAGCGGTCGTCGACTTCGATGTCGAACGTGTTGACGCGCGGCTCGGCGTCGACGTCGACAGCCTCGACCTCGTCGTGGGGGACGACCAGCGAGTCGTCCTCGGCGCGTCGCTCCGGGACGCGGATGCCGCTGCGGACGTCCTTGTCGATCAGAAACCGGTTCGGGAAGAGGATGTCGGCCTCGAAGTGGTCGAAGTCGTCGCGGACCTGGCCGACGTCGCGGGGCGTCTGGCCGAAGATTTTGGTCAGTTTCTCGCCGCGGATGCTCTCGTAGGGCTCGCCGTCCTCGTCGTACTCCCGGCTGCCGGTCAAGCGGTCGTACTGCTCCTCGGGGGGCTGTTCCAAGCTGTCCGTCGGCGCGTAGAAGTACGGCCGGAAGCCGACGAACTGGACGTGCTCTAGCTCGCCGTCGGGCGTGCGTCCGAAGACGTGCATGATCGGCCGCTCCTCGTCGCCGTAGCCCGCGATGGTGTAATCGACCTGCATCACCGCGAGCTCGAGTTCGCCCTGCGGTTCGGGCAGGGTCTCTTCAATCACGTCGATTACCTCGGCGGCACTCGAGCCGCCGTTGCCGGCGACGGCAACCGCCTCTTCCTCCGGCCGCTCGTCCGCGTCGTCGGACTCGCCGCCGAAGTCCGCGAGTCCGGATTGGCCCGCCTCAGTCATGGTGTCGGGGTTGGCAGTCGCCGGATAAAAACCCCCACACTTCGGTCGACCGTCGCCTCCCCGAGCGCGTCTCACAGTTTTGCAAGAGCAACAAGACATATAATGTGGTAACACTTACCATGAAGTCAGGTGATCGAAGTGTCCACCAACGCAGACGACACGACGGATCGAAGCGAGCCGCGTAGCCAGCCCGAGGGCACCGCGACGATCGAGTCTTACGAGATCGAGGACGGTGTCGTCTTCTACGACGCCGAGAACCCGCTCGCGTGGGTGGAGACTTCTCGAACCCTCATGCTGTCCGAACTGGCCTGACGGACTCCGCTCTCGCCTGCGCCGCCCGACCGATCGCTCCGAACGCGAACCCTTTTTTGCTGGCTGCTCCACCGTTGACGTGTGGGATCCGACCGGCCCGACGACGAACGCGACGAGTACGATCCGGAAGAGGAGTTTCGCGATCCCGAGAGCGATTCCCTCACGATTCCGCAGGTGTCGTCCGAGGACGCGGGCGGCGGGTTCTGGTCGGATATTCGCGAAGATTTCGAGTCCGAGGAGCCCGCCGAGCCCGCCGAACCGGAGGTTTCGACCGACGAGACCGACGTCCCGACGGAGCTACGCGAAACCTTCTGGGCGATGGTGCTCTTCGTCAACGGGGCGGTGCTCACGTACGCGCTCGCCGCGCTGTTTCTCGTCTTCGAGGGCGCGACGAGAACCGCCGGCATACTCTTCGTGATCGGACTCGCCTGTACCGTCTTCACCGCGCGCCGGTATCGCCACTATCAGCGGTACGTCGACGCCAACGACGACGACGAACCGGGGCCCGACGCCTCGAGCGACGCCGGCGTCGCGACGGCTCCCGAAACGAACGACGATACGTAACACTCTATTGTCATCCGTGCGCATAGCCGAAACTACTTGAGGCGGGCTCTCCCAACACCAGCCACCGGGCGATACCGATCGATCATGAAATCCGTCCAAGACGACACCGGCAAACGATACCTGCTTCTCAAGCGATCCGAACACGCGAGCCTGGTGCGCGATCCACAGAACGGCAACGAGTGTTACGTTCAGAACGACCGCCTCGAGGACGTCGACGAGTCGCCCCTCGAGACGGCCGCCCGGACCGTTTCCGGGCCGGTGCGGACGCTGCTGACGACGGTCCACGACGAGGCGACCCTCGGACTCCTGATCGAACTCGCCGAGCGGGGGCCCCTGGGGGTCAAAACGATCCTCGACGCCGACGCCTTCTGCGAGAGCGACCTCCACGGCCGGCTGACGGTACTGACGTCCGCGGGACTGCTCGCCGAGACGACGGTCGCCGGCGAGCGCGGCTATCGGGTCACCGACGAGTGTCGACACGCGCTCGAGGCCATCGGCGCGATCGACGAGGCCGAGGACGCGGTCGAACCCTCGAGCGCCGCCTCGAGCGAGGTGCCCGACAGCGCGTCGTAACGAGGGAAGGAGTCGAATTTGTTTTGACGAGCGCCGCTTCCGCCTCGAGCGCCGCGGCTCGGAAGCGTCCGTGACGCCGCGCCGAACGGAGACTCGACCGCGACTCGATCGATGCCTCAGTCCGACGCGAGCAGTTCGACCTCCGGCGGTTCGCCGCGCTCGAGTCGCGAGCGGTTCGACGTGGCGTCCTTCTCGACGCGGACCAGCGAGTCGGCCGCGCCGACGAGTTCCTCGTCGTGGCTGACGACGACGATCTGTTCGACGCCCAGATCCCGCATCGATTCGACCAGCGAGACGAGTTGCGTGACGTGGCCCGAGTCGAGGAAGACCGTCGGCTCGTCCAAGATCAGCGGCGGCATCGGTGCCGATCCCTCGACGCCCTCCGCGAGCAGTCGGTAGATGGCACACCGCAGGCTGAGGTTGAACAGCGCCCGCTCGCCGCCGGAGAGCTGTTCGGGTTCGAGTGCCTCGCCGTCCTTCTGGTAGACCGTCAGCCGGTACTCGCCGTCGAGGTCGATCCCCGCGTAGGAGTCGTTCTGGTAGACCAGATCGAACGTCTCGTTGAGCAATCGCTCGAGGGTCTCGACGTTGCGCTGGCGCAGCTCCGCCCGCAGGTCCGCGTAGGTCGCCTGCAGCGTCTCGGCCTCGTCGTACAGCGACTCGAGGCGCTCGCAGCGCTCCTCGATCGCCTCGAGGCGATCCCGAAGCTCTTCGAGCTCCTCGAACTCCCGTTCGGCGGCGCCGATGGCGTTCTGGATCTCGGTGCGGTTCTCCTCGAGTTCCTCGAGTTTGTCGTCGACCTTCGCGATGTACTGTTCGGCGCTTTCCTTGTCCCCGCGGGCCGTCTCGATGCGCTCCTCGTCGAACTCCGACTCGAGGTCGCGCTTGCGCTCGCGTTTGCTCGAGAGCGTCTCGCGGCGTTCGTCGTTCATCGTCTGCCAGTCGTCGCGCCGTTCCCGGCGGTTCTCGATCTCGGCGGCGAGCTCCGCCCGCTCGTCGTCGATCTCGGCGATTCGGCGCAGCGATTCGAGCGATTCCCTGATCTCGCCGCGTTCGGTGTTGATCGCGCCGAGTTCGCCGCGGTGCTCGGCCACCTCCTCCTCGCGGTCGTCCGCTTGCGCGCGTTTCTCCGCGGCCTCGTCCTCGTACTCCGTGGCCTCCTCGCGGAGTTGGTCGCGCTGCTCCCGGCGCTCCTCGAGGGTCTCGCGTTTCTCGGCGAGCAACTGCTCGATGTTCTCGCGGTTCTCCTCGAGCCGGTCGACCCGTCGCTCGGCCTCGCGCAGTTCCTCGGCGCGTTCGATCCGCTCGTCGAGGTCGTCGCGCTCGTCCTTGAGGTCGTCCCGTCGCTCCTCGAGCTCGTCGCGTTCCTCCCGTTTCTCCTCGAGGACGTCGACGTGCGGCGAGTCCTCGACGGGCTGGCCGCACTCCGGACACTTTCCTTCCTCGAGGAGTCGCTCCCCCTCGTCGATGGCGTTCTCGACGGTCCGGATGTCGGCCGTGACGTCGCCGATCTCGTCGGTTAACTCGTCGCGTTCGCGCTCGAGGGACTCGAGGTGGTCGGCCGCGTCGCCGAAGTCGACCGGCGCGTCCGCGAACCGTTCGCGCGCCGCCTCGATCTGTTCGTCGAGTTCCTCGAGTTTCTCTTCGCGGTCCGCGATGGTCTCCTCGTCGGCCTCGAGTTTCGACTCGAGATCGTCGGCGTCCGCTCGGGCCTGTTCCGCCTGGGTCTCGAGGTCGTCGGCCTCCTCGCGGAGCCGTTCGATCTCGCCGTTAGTCTCGGTGATCGCGACGCGGACCTCCTCGAGTTCGTCCCGGAGCTCCTCGTCGCGGGCCTCGAGCTCCTCGATTCGGTCTTCGACGGTCTCGTCGCCGGTTCCGCTCTCGGCGTCGTCGAGGTCGACCTCGGCCAGCAACGCCTCGCGTTCGTCGGCGAGTTCCTCGCGTCGGGACTCGAGATCCCGAATCTCGTCTTTCGCGCCCTCGCGCTTGCGTTCGGTCTCGGAGATCTTCGACCGCAGGTTATCGATCTCCTCGTCGAGTCGCTCGATCTCCTCGCGGGTCTCCTCGTGGCGCTCGAGGACGTCCTCGGCCGTCTCGAGGGTCTGTCTGGCCTGTTCGCGTTGCTCCTCGAAGCGATCGATCTCCTCTCGGACGTCGGTTCGGCGGGACTCGAGCCCGTTGAGTCGCTCGTGGAGATCCTTCGCTTCCTTCTGCTCGACCTGTTTGCGGAGGTCCTCGAGGACCTCTCGCTGGCCGTCGAGGACTGTCTTGACGCCGAGTCGGGCGTCGCTGGCCCGCTCGCGGTACTCCTCGAGCGCGCCCAACTGGAGGAGGTCGTCGATCATGTCCTGGCGGTCGCCCGGCGAGGCGTGGATGAGCTTGTTGACCTCGCCCTGGCGGACGTACGCGCAGTTGACGAACGCCTCGGCGTCCATCCGCAGGAGTTCGGTCACCTCGCGACGGACGTCGCGGGCCCCCTCGACCGTCTCGGTCGGCGTCTCGAGGACGCACTTCGTCGTGGTCGCTCGATCGCCACGAAGTTTGAGCCGTCGCTCGACGCGGTACTCCCGGCCGTCGTGGGTGAACCAGAGTTCGATCTCGGACTCCTCCTCGCCGGTCGTGATCACGTCGTCTAAGGTGCGGTCGTCTAAGGCCTTTGAGCCGTATAGCGCGAAGAAGACGGCCTCGAGCAGCGTCGACTTCCCGCTGCCGTTGACGCCGTGGACGACGGTGACGCCCCGTTCTAAACCGAGATCGGCCTCGCCGTAGCACTTGAAGTTCAGCAGGCGGACGCGATCGACCCTCACGCGAAATCACCCAGCGAGGCGGTGTCGGCGTCGGCCGGGTCGTCCGTCGGTTCCTCGCTCGAGTCGTCCTCCGTCGCCTCGGATTCGGGCTCGGACTCGGATTCGGGTTCTGGTTCATCGTCGGCCGCTGACGGGGTTTCCCCACCGTTTGCGGCCGCGGTTTCCCCGCCGTTCGCTACTGTCGGTTCCGCGTCGGCAGCCGCCGTGGAATCACCGCTCGCGTCGTCGCCGGCCAGTTCGTCCGCGACGGTCGTCACGTCCTCGTCCTCGGGGGCGCGTTCGGGCGCGGGATCGAACGCCGACTCGTCGTCCTCGAGTAAGTCGCGAACGCGGCGCTCGACGGTCTCGCGGACGTTCGAGTCGACCAGGTCGTCGTCGCGGACGGTCTCGTCGATGCTCCGGGCGGCGTCGCTGAGTCCCAGTTCTCGAACGCGCTCGCGGACCGCCGCATCGGGGTCGGCGAAGCTGACGGAGACCTCTTCGTCCTCGTCGGGTAGTTCCCGGCGGTCGTTGACCCGGGCGACCAACGCGTCGCGGTCGATGGCGGCCTCCTCGATCGTCGCGGGGGTGATCGGCTTCCCCTCGCCCTCGACGGTGACGATGACGACGGCGTCCTCGAGGTCGTGCTGGCGAACTCGCTCCTGGACGCGGTCGACGCCCTCGCCGGCCTCGAGTTCGACGTCGACGAAGACGAACTCGCGGGTGTCCGCGAGCCCGCGGCGACTGATCGCGACGCCGCCGTCCGCGTCGAAGTCCACGAGGTTGTAGCCCCGGTCCTCCCGTTCGCTGGCGCTCGCGCGCTCGGTCGACCCGCAGTAGGTGACCCAGGTATCCATGACCTCTGCGGTGTCGGGTTTGTGGTTGTCTCCGAGCAGGACGGCGTCGAAGTCGACCGTGGATTCCTCGAGCAGTTCCTCGGTGTCCCAGTCGGCGTGTGCGAAGGGCTCGAAGAGGCCGTGGGTCACCAGCGTCGCGTGCTCGGCGGCGTCGGGGACCGGTTCGAACGCGTACTCGAGGTCATCGCGGCGCGACCGGGGGACGAAATCGAGGCCGTAGAGGGCGACGTCGCCGACGATCTCGGGATCGGCGCCGAGGCGGGTCGCCAGCCCGAGATCCGCGAAGAGGTCGAGCCACTGGGCGTCCCGTTTCGACTCGTGGTTGCCGACGACGGCCAGAAAGGGAATGTCGGCGTCGTCGAGCGTGCGCAGAATTTCGACGGTACCCTGGAGGTCGACCAGACTCGGCCGCCGGTCGTGAAAGAGGTCGCCGGCGTGGACCACGGCGTCGACGTCGTCGGCGACCGCGTCCTCGACGACCGAGCGAAAGGCCTCGAGGAAGTCCTCGCGGCGCTGTGGAGAGTTGTATTGCTGATACCCGATGTGGGTATCGCCCGTATGGATAACCCGCGTCATTGCACAGTCGTTGGCAGGCGCTCCCTAAAGGGGTTCCGTGACCGACGTGAGAGTGAAACCGACAGTCGTCCCGTTTGTGAGATGGACGTTTCGGCAAGACGGCGGTACTACGGTGGCGCGCGCTGTCGTCCGACCGAACGATAGTGAGGGCGGACGATAACACCGTGCGAGGGATGAGCGAGCGACAGTAGGTGCGAGCGAATCGGCTGGGGAGGGCGTGGCGATTCCCCGTTGCCAGAATCAGCAGGACGCCACGTTTCATCGACGCCCTTCTCGTTCATTTGCTCCTCGAGAAGAGACTTCTGCTATCGTGGCAGCAGGGATTTCCACACCCTCCCCAGCCGATTCACTCACTCGCTACGCTCGTTCGATCATCCCTCGCACGGTGTCGTCGATCGGTCTTCACTCTCGCTCGGACGCGATCGACAGCGTGCGCCACCGTAATCAAAGCGTAATCGGCCGGACCGGAGCGACTCCGCAGTGGGTGTTTACTATCGACTACCGAACTCGCTGTGAGCGGAGACGCGAAAAACGAGACGCGAAGAGAAGCGTCGAACGGCAACGCCGCGTAGTCGAGCAGTAGGAGAGTCGATTCCGACTTAGGATTCGATCTCGAGGCTGTACAGACGCTTGCGGGCGTCGGAAAACGAGAACCGGGAGTCGATGACGTTCTCCTCCTCGAGGCGGTTCAGGGCGTACCGCACCGTTCGGGAGGGCAGCAGCGTCTCGTCGGCGATCTGCTGTTGGGTCATCGTGTCGTTGTACTCGAGGACCTTCGCGACGAGCTTGGCACTCGGCGGAAGCTCTCTGACGTCGTCCCACGTTCCCCGCTCCTCGGGCTCCTGTCGAAGCGATTCTGAAGCGCTCATCACCCTCCCGTTTCGAATACAGGCTGATAATATTTTCTGTTTCAAAAAATGCGCGACGTTCATATTACGAGGCGAGTGCACCTACCCGAAGCCTCTTATGAACCAGCCCCCAAAGGTCGGGTGATGAGCGACACTGTGGACGACGTCGACCTCCCATACGACGAGGACGAGGCGTCCCAACAGGAGAAGATCCAGGCGCTCGAGGAACGGCTGGAGGTCCTCGAGTCGCAAAACGAGGAGATGCGTGACAAACTCCTCGATGCGAACGCCGAGAACAACAAGTACCAGCAGAAACTCGAGCGACTGACCCACGAGAACAAGAAACTCAAGCAGTCGCCGCTGTTCGTCGCCACCGTCCAGGAACTCACGGACGAGGGCGTCATTATCAAACAGCACGGGAACAACCAGGAGGCGCTGACGGAGGTCACCGAGGAGATGCGAGAGGACCTCGGACCCGACGACCGAGTTGCCGTCAACAACTCGCTGTCGATCGTCAAGACGCTCTCGAACGAGACCGACGTCCGCGCTCGCGTGATGGAAGTCACCGAGAGCCCCGAGGTCAGCTACGAGGATATCGGCGGCTTAGAAGAGCAGATGCAGGAGGTCCGCGAGACCGTCGAGATGCCCCTCGAGAAGCCCGAGATGTTCGACGACGTCGGGATCGAACCCCCGAGCGGCGTCCTGCTGTACGGCCCGCCGGGGACGGGCAAGACGATGCTCGCCAAGGCCGTCGCCAACGAGACCAACGCGACCTTCATCAAGATGGCCGGCTCCGAGCTGGTCCACAAATTCATCGGTGAGGGCGCGAAGCTCGTTCGCGACCTCTTCGACGTCGCCCGCGAGCACGAGCCCGCCGTCATCTTCATCGACGAGATCGACGCCATCGCCGCCAAGCGAACGGAGTCCAAAACCTCCGGGGACGCCGAGGTCCAGCGGACGATGATGCAACTCCTCTCGGAGATGGACGGCTTCGAGGAACGCGGCGAGATCCGCATTATCGCCGCCACCAACCGCTTCGACATGCTCGACCGCGCGATCCTCCGGCCCGGTCGGTTCGACCGCCTCATCGAGGTCCCCAAGCCCGACGCCGAGGGACGTGAGATCATCTTCAAGATTCACACCCGCGGCATGAACGTCGCCGACGACGTCGAATTCGGCGACCTGGCCGAGGACGTCGAGGAGGCCTCCGGGGCCGACATCAAGGCGATCTGCACCGAGGCCGGCATGTTCGCTATCCGCGACGACCGCACGGAAATCCGTATGAAGGACTTCCACAGCGCCTGGGACAAGGTCCAAGCCGACTCGGACGAGACCGAGGACGTCTCGAAGACCTTCGCCTAGACGAGTTTCTCTCTCCGTTTTCATCTCTCGAGAGCGACGCGTTCCGAGGGCTACTCGGATACACTTCGCCTCGAGCGCCGTGCTATCGGCTCGAAGCGGAAGAGACAACCCCACCCTGAAGGTAAAACGAGGGTACTCGTGCGAGTCCGAATCCGGACGCGGACCGACTATAGCGTCGTGAAGACGACGTACGGCACGACAAACAGGGCGACCGTGAACACGGCGAGGATCAGCAGATACCCGAGACCCGCGCCGGCCGCGGTGAGCCACGCCGGATGATCGAACTCACTGAGATCGATTGCCATACTGGTATCGTTCCGTGAGATGCGTATAAGCGTACCGGAACCCGGAACCGGTTGCTGTTAGTTGCGAACCGGACACCGCCATCGGGACAGCAAACCCGCGGTGTGGCGCTATCGCCACTCGTCCAGCGAGGCGGCGTCCTCCTCGGTCATCGAGAGCCAGACGTCGTCCCGTCCGATATCGGCGATCACGAGATGCGGCTGACCGTCGATTTCGTCGATCGCGGCGACGACATCGCCGTCGGTCGCCGACTCACTTCCGACCGATCCGGCCTCGAGTGTCATAGTACACGATACTCCAGGAGTATGTATGAACGTTTTGGTATCGTACTATACGGTGGTTGGATGATTCCTATTCTTGGCCGATTCTGTCGATAAGATGCATGGAACACCGTTACATTCCGAGAAAGTAAATTGAAAAGGGGCGTAGTAGCGAATAAGAGCACAGACGGCGACCGGCGCGCGGCGACGACGGTTTCCGGACCGTTTTTACCGAGTGACTGGCTAGGACCCTCCAATGACGAAAATCGTCGTGGTGGACAACCACGGACAGTTCACCCACTTAGAGCGCCGGGCCCTTCGCGACCTCGGCGTCGACACGGAGTTGATCGATAACGAGACGCCGCCCGAAGACGTCGACGCCGACGGCGTCGTCCTCTCCGGCGGCCCCGACATGGACCGGATCGGCCGCTCCGCCGACTACCTCGAGGCGGGCGTACCGGTACTCGGCATCTGCCTGGGGATGCAACTGATCGCCGAGGAGCTCGACGGCCGCGTCGGCGGCGGCGAGTACGGCGGCTACGCCGACGTGAACGTCGAGATCGTCGACGACGACGACCCGCTGACCGGGTCGCTCCATCCGGAAACCCGCGTCTGGGCGAGCCACGCCGACGAGGTCAAAGAACTGCCCGACGGATTCGAACTCACCGCCGAGAGCGACGTCTGCGGCGTCGAGGCGATGAGCGACACCGACCGCGACCTCTACGGCGTCCAGTGGCACCCGGAGGTCGCCCACACCGAGGAAGGCGACGAAATATTCGAGAACTTCCTCGAGATCTGCGAGTCTCGGTAGGACGACTCGAGCCGTCTCATCGGTCGATCCGTCACCGGTTCTCTACCGCTCAGTCATCCATCTGTCGGTTTCGCTATCGTTCGCTAGCTGCGACAGTCCCGAGGATCCCCACCGGCGTGTTCTCTCGTAGTCGTGTTCCGGTCCCTCGAGGCCGCCGCGAGAACGGATAGAAGGATAAAAACGGCATGGCCTCGACACCCGGCTGGGTCATCGGCGCGGGTTCGGTCGTCTCGAGTCGCTGACTCGAGTAGTCGCGCGGATATCGGTTCCGTCTCGGACGGGACGTGATACCCGTACCGCATCGGCTGCAACCGGCGGTCAACCGCGATACCCGTTGCTCGCCGTCGAGAGAGCAATCGAGAAGGGGGTCGGTTTCGACCGTTACTCGCCGAACAGTTCGTCGACGGCGTCCCGCGCGACGAGCGCGGCGTCGTCGGCGACCCGTTCGGGGTCGGGATCGTCCTCGTCCGGACCTCCGGGCGCGTTCAGATAGACGTCGACCTCGAGGACGCCGTCCTCGAAGGTGACGGTGACGTCGAGATCACGCACTGCCGATTGCTTGTACTGCGAGAAGACGTAGCCTTCCGCAGCGTCGGAGGCCGTCTGCACGACCTCCTCGTCGGTCGGTTCGCCGGTCGACATTTATGCGCCGCCTGCGCCCGGGCCGCCCGGACCGGCCGGGCCGCCCATGCCGCCGCCGGCGCCGCCGAGCAGTTCCTCGAGCTCGTCCTGGAGCTCCTCGAACTGATCCTGGACGCGCTCTTCCTGTTTCTCGAGGGTCTCGAGTCGGATCTCGAGGGAGTCGACCTTCTCTTCGAGGTCCTCCTCGGCCTCGTCGTACTCGGTCTCGACGAGCAGTTCGCCGACCTTGCGGTACATCGGCGTCTCGGCGTCGATCTCGTCGAGCTCCTCGAGGGCGTTCTCGGCTTCGGTGAGGTTCGATTCGGCTTCCTGCTTCTGGACGGCGACCTGCTGTGCGGTCTCCTGAAGGTCCTGAAGCTGTTCGATTTTCTCTTGTGCTTCCGGCGGCAGATTACCCTGCATACCTCGACCGTCGCCCTCCGGACTGATAAAGCCAAGCTTTGTCATCGACCGGGAAGTCGGCACCAGCAGCCCGCAGGCCTATCCGTCGCGACGGCGTTGAACGGGCGATGCGACGGCGCACGGCGCTCGCGACCGGCGGCGCCCTCCTCGCGGGGCTGTCCGCCGGCTGCCTCGAGACGTTTCGCCGGGAGGACGCCTGGCGCGAACTCGTCGTCGATCCGCCCGAGGGCGTCTACGTCCCGCCCCATGCCGACGGAATGGTGACCTATGGGACCGCGACCGGCGGCGGGCGCGAGATTGCCCTGCTGGCGACCCGTCCGCACTCCTTTTGGATCGTCGCCGACGACGAGCGCAATCGGGCGGATATCCGCTCCCGTCACGACGTCCACCTGATGGTAACCGTCCGGGACGCCGAGACCGGGACCTTCGTTCCGGCGTCGGTGCGGACGGCGATCCGGACGCGCGGCGACGCTACCGACGACAGCGATGACGCCGCCGACACGGTCGACGAGCGGTCGCTCTGGCCGATGCTCTCCCAGCGGATGGGGCCCCACTACGGCGACAACGTTCCGCTCGAGGGCGACGGCCCGTACACCGCGACGATCCGGATCGGGGCGACGACCGCGGACGCGATCGGCGGCGTCGCCGACGGCCTCGAGGCCGAGACGAGCGTCGAGATCGACTTCGCGTTCGAGACCGACGCGATCGACGATATCGAGCGCCGGTTGATCGACGAGGACGAGGGCCGCGGCGAGGCCGACGCGCTCGAGCCGATGGATCACGCCGTCGGCGCGGAGAACAGTGACAAGCGCGATCGGGAATCCGCAGCAATACTCGGCCGCGCGACGAGCGCCGACGTCGAGTACGCCGCGACGCTCCTCGGCGCGGATCGAGCCCGAACCGACCGGCCGACGCTGGCGGTGACGGCGCGAACGGTCCACAACGCGTATCCGCTCCCCTTCGCCTCACTCTCCGCGGCGATCTCCCGAGACGGCGAACGAGTCGCGAGCGCGCACCTCGAGGAAGCGATCGACGCCAGGCTCGGCCACTGCTACCGGACGGCCGTCGAGCCGTCCCTCCTCGACGGCGGCGGCGAGCTCGCGATCGACCTCGAGACGCCGCCGCAGGTGGCGCGCCACGAGGGGTACGAAACCGCGTTTCTCGAGGGCGATTCGGTGACGGTGGCGCTGGACGCGCTCTAAGCGGGGTCGACGCGCCGCGGTTTCTCACTCGAGGTGTCCCGTGTCGGCGTTTCTCGGCCGGACGGCGCCGTCGGCCACTCGCAGGAGACCCAGCCCGAGCGCGAGCATGATGACGCTGACGACGACCCAGTGGGGGTTCCACGCTTCGGTCCCGTGGACGACGTTGTGCAGGTCGAGCACGTAGTGGTCGACGACCCCGTCGTAGACGTTGAACACGCCCGCGCCGACGAGAACCGAGCCGAGCAGGTACGTCGTCGAGAAGCGCCGATCCGTGCCATTGACCACGCGCCAGAGCAGTCCGAAGCCGACGCACGTGATGGCGAGCGTGGCGATCAGAAACAGGCCGTCGAACATCACGTTCGTCCGGTAGCCGTCGAGACTGTAGGGATCGTAGTAACCCGACAGGAGGTGGTGGGTCTGTAACGTGAGGTGGAAGATCACGGTGTCGACGACGGCGCCGAATCCGAAGCCGATCGTTCCCCCCGCGAGCAGGAGTCGTCGCCGCAGGCTGTCAGCCGTCGCCATACCGATGCCTCGGCGCCGACGGGCAAAAATCGAAAACCAGCACCTGCACCGTCGATAGCGGCGCCGATCGCGGCGCTTACGTCTCGAGGGCCGCCATCCCGATATCGGCCGCTTGCTCGGCGACGTCGACCAGCGTAAACCAGGTGTTCAACGCGGCTCGCAGGGCGATCACGTCCGCGGCGTCGATCTCGATGCGGACGGTCGAGCCGTCGCGGTCGATGGTCGTCTGCGAACGGTCGTCGTCAATCTCGCCGACCTCGCGGGCAACGCTCTCGGCGACGAGCCGTGCGCGAGACGGCGTCTCGTAGTCGAACTCGAGAGTCGCGTCGTGAGAAGGCACGCGCGGTTACTGGACGTCGACTTCCTTGACGTCCCGGCTGCGCTCTTTCAGGAGCACGCGGTGGCCACAGTAGGGACAGCGGACGCCACCGTACTCGTCGAGCTGGACGTCGCGTTTACAGCGGGAGCACTTGTAACTCATACTGGCTCGAGAGGGTTACTCGTCGTCCTCGGCGAGCGCTGCGCGAATCGAGCGCTTGACGGTGCGGCCGGCGGGGGTCTCCGGACGGTAGGCGCCGCCGGTGAAGACCTCGCCGGTCTCCTCGTTCTTCCAGATGCCGGTGCCGACGCGGGTGACGTCGTCGCCGTCGACCTCGGCGCTCTGCATGTCGTCTTCGATCTCGCTGACGCGACGTCGGGCGACGCGACCGTAGCGTGCACCGAACCGGCCCGCGCTACCGACGTTTCCTTTCTTGGCCATAGTAGGGCTAGCTATCGGCAGCGGATTCTTAAACCTGTTGAGTTCGGCCGGCTTCGACGCGCCGCGTGAGGGATGAGCGCGCCGGCGGCGATCGGTCCGCCCCGCTCGCGGTCACTCCGTCGCCTCCTCGGCGACCGGCCCGGCGAGCAGTTCCCGGAAGACGAGCGACAGCGCGGCGAGGTAGCCGACGGGGGCGAGGGGAGCGGCCAGCAGTCCCGTCCCGATGCCCGTCAGCGCGATAGCCGATCGGAGGACGAGCCCACTCAACGCGAGCAGCGGAATCGCAGCCAGCACGGCGTCGGGACGCTCGAACATGGCTAATTATATCTAATTACACCCGGTCTGATAAGGGCCTGAGAACCAGCAGAGACTGTCTCTTCCATCAGGTAGTGACAATATTTACGCGAACGGCGTCGAGAACGGGCGCGGCCGTCACTGGCGACGATGCTCCGACTGCGATAACAGCGACGGTGATATTGGGCTTTCGCAGCGGATGAGGACGCTACTGAAACTCGGCGTCGGTCAGCACTTCGTTGAGGTCCTCGCGGATCCGCTCGCCCATCTCCCGATCGCGCGCGGTCGTGACGACCCGGTTCTCTTGGACGCTCGAGCCGTCCCGCAGGAGCATGCGAACGTTGCCGCCGTCGTCTGCGCGGGTAACTTTTGCGCGAAGCCCCGACTGGGAGCCCTTCCCGCCGGCGTCGATCGGCCCCGGAATGACCTTCTTGACGTGGGGGTGGCCGGCAACGGTACGGATCGCCCGCATTCCCGTTCGCCCGCCGATCAGCGTCGAGTGGCTGCCGCCGATCTTTTCGGCGGGCGGCGTCTGGACGACGTCCAGCGCGCGGTTGCCCCGCCGCTCGAGGACGGCGTCGACGGGTTCCTCGTCCTCGACGCGGTAGAACTGGTGGTGGATGTCCTCGCGGACGGCCTGGATCACCGCCCGATCGCCGCCGGCGTAGACCTCTTCGGGTCGTTTCCGGCGGATCTCGTCGCCGATCAACCCCGCGAAGTTCCGGAGTTCGACGACCTCGTTCTCGCCGTCTTCGGGCATCGTGGTGATCGTCGTCTCGCCCAGAATCGGATCGTCGTCCCGCCTCGCCGAGTCGGCGCCGTCTCCGCCGTCACCGTCGGC
Source organism: Haloterrigena salina JCM 13891 (assembly GCF_000337495.1). Lineage (GTDB taxonomy): Archaea > Halobacteriota > Halobacteria > Halobacteriales > Natrialbaceae > Haloterrigena > Haloterrigena salina. Next base: position 199,777 of record NZ_AOIS01000067.1, on the reverse strand, counting down.
CGCGAGCATCGTCAGTGTCGCGCGTTCGCGTGCCGCCTCGAGGACGATCGCTTCCGTGTTGGCTTCCCGGCAGACGAGACAGAAATCGCCGGGTTTCTCGAGCGGCGATGCGCAGTGGCGACACTCCATATCGACCGTTCGGGAGAGGGATGTAAAACAGGCGCGTTTTCGACCAATCCGGTCCACGACCCGCTTCCGGCGACGGTCGCGTCGTCGGTACCGCTCCGCACTCCCTCGTTCTGCGGCCCGGCGGCCGCTACAGAACGTCCTCGAGAATCTTCGCCACCGCGTCCGTTTCCACGACGTCGTAAGGGACCCGCATCGGCGAGACCGAGAGCTGCCCCTCGAGCAGCGCGTGGCGGTCCGTGTCCTCGGGATCGGGGATGTCGCGGTTGGCCATCTGCTGCCAGAGCCGGTTCGTGAGCTGGAACTCCCCGTTCTCGAGGGCCGCATCCATCTCGTACACCTCTGTCGGCCGGGTGAGTTCGAACCCTTCCCTCTCGACGTCCGGTCGCGGGACGTTGACGTTCAGGTAGTCGACGCGGTCGAACAGGCCGGTTCCGGGCGTCCCCTCGACGAGCGCGGCGGCGATCTCGCCGGTGTGGGCGAAGTCCGCGGGCTCGAGTTCCGACTCCATGCCCAGCGTGTCCATCGAGACGGCGATCGAGGGCGTTCCGAGGAAGGCGGCCTCCATGGCGGCGCTGACGGTCCCCGACCGCGAGAAGACGTAAGAACCGAGGTTCGCCCCGGAGTTGCAGCCGGAGACGACGAGGTCGGGTCGGGGCTCGAGGGCGTTGACGCCGACGATGGCGCAGTCGCAGGGCGTCCCGTCGACGGCGTAGCCGAGTTCGTGGTCGGCGTGGGGGACCGGCGAGGTGAAGCCGTCGGCCTCGAGGTCGATCGAGCGGTCGTCGCTCTCGGACCCGGTCCGCCCGTAGGAGAGCGACCGGCCGACGGCGCTCTGGTTGCGGTCGGGCGCGATGACGGTCACCGTCGCGACTTCGGTCAGGGCGTCGTACAGCGCCCGGATGCCGGGCGCGTCGATCCCGTCGTCGTTCGTCAGGAGGACGTGGGGCGCGTCGTGGGGATCCATTCGTCGTAGTCGTGGCATGGACGGCGAGCTACCTATCGGTTCGGTTCCGCGACGACGCGTCCGCGGGCGGCTCAGGAACCGGTGTCGAACGTGTCAGTCCTGTCGTCGACCGCGCCGGCCCCACTGTCGACCGCGTCGGTCCGCTCTCCGACCGCGTCGGCGAGTCTCGTCCCGCAGTTCGGACAGTACCGCGAGCCCGCGTCGACGGCGGCCTCGCAGTCGGGACAGACGACGGTGGCGCTCGAGTCGCGTCCGCTCGCGAGGTCCTCGCCGCAGTCCGGGCAGTAGGCGGCGTCCGGCGAGGCGCTGGCGCCGCAGTTCGGACATTCTTGGCCATCCTCCCAGAGGACGCGCCGCTGGGAGTTCGCGACGTAGTTGTAGGCACCCCAGACGACGTTTCCGACGCCCATCGAGAACCAGAACGTCAGGATCGCGACCAGCAGGTGCGAGACCAGCGAGCCGAACTCCCGATCGATCATCACCACGTGGTCGGGCGCCTCCTCCTCGATCGTCCACCCCCGAGCGACGAGCTCGTCGATCTCCCGTTGCAGTCGGGTACTTCGCGCGGATGTTCTGCGCATGGGGGTTGTAGGACTCCAGCGGACAAAAGCCTAGTAGCGGTCGTCGCTCGCGCCGTCGCGGCCCCAGTCGCTCGGTCGTCCGTGTCGCGATCGCACTCGCCGAGTGGACGTTCGCACTCGCTGATGAAATGCGCCAGTTTACCCTCGAGCGCGTCCTACGGGACGTATGATCGACTTCGTTCAGTCCGTCACGATGGCCGTCTCGATCGCACAGGCGAATCCGAACCCGGGAGTCGACGTCGACGTCGGCACGCCGGTCGGGCTCGCCGGCGGCGCGATCGGCGCGTTCCTGACGACGCTGGTCGTCGGCGCGATTCTGGTCGCGATCGCCCCCGGGTACACCGAACGGATGATGGCCGCCGTGATCGAGGACCCCATCGGCGGCTTCCTCTACGGGATCCTCTCGCTGCTCGGCCTCGGTCTCCTGACGTTCCTGCTGGTCATCACCATCGTCGGCATCCTCGTCGCGATTCCGCTCGTCGTCGTCGCCTACCTGGTGTGGGCGGTCGGCGCCGCCATCGGCTACCTCGCCATCGCCGAGCGGCTGGTCGGCCGCGACGACGGCTGGCTGACGCCGTTGCTCGTCGCCGCAGCCATCAACGGTGCGCTCGCGCTGACGGGGATCGGCGGTCTCATTTCGCTCTGCGTCGGCGCCGCCGGCTTCGGCATCGTTCTCCGGGATGCGCTCGCGTGAGAACCGGACGTTACCACGGAACAAACCGGCGGAGGCGGGCGAGGAGCGACGGCTCCTCGCGGCGGACGCGAAGCGTCGTCCCCTCGGTTTCGAAGGCCGCTTCGGTCGCGGGGATCCGCTCGCCGTCGGGCAGCCGAACCGACTGCTCGCGACTGGGTACCGTCCCGCCGCTGGTCGGCCCGAACGTCGGCGCGCGGGTCGTCGGCTCCGGCGCCGGTTGGTCGTACTCGAGTTCGTACACCGTCGCCCCGTCGACGTCCAGTTTCCGCCAGTCGACGAGCGCGCGGTCCCCGCTCGTTCCGACGACGCCGGTTCCCCGCTCGGCGGCGCCATCATCGCGGTCGCGTCGGTCGTCGTGATCGTTCCGATCCGCGACGAATCCGTGGCCTCCCGAAGTCATAGATTCACTTCGCCACAGGGCCTCAAAAACCTCCGCCTCATCCCAGGTCGACCGGATCGACCTTCAGGTACTCCCGGCAGACAACCGTCGCGTACGACCCCTTCGGCAGACCGAACGAGAGAGTCAGCGGCTCGGTCCCGAGCGAGAGGGTCGTCCGAACCAGAATCGCGCGCCGGGTGCCACTCGAGTAGAACTCGCCCGGCAGGTCGAAGTCGGCGGGCTCGAGGTCCAGTTCGTCGAGGACGGCGCGTTCGATCTCGCCCTGCTCGCCGTCGGCGAGCTCCGTCTCGGTGCCCACCAGCGGCGCGGTGACGAACGCCCGGCCGCGCTCGCAGTGGCGCCGGACCGAGCGCACGCGACGGTCGGTGACCCGCTGGAGGCGGTCGGTATCGGGCAGTTCGAGCCCCGCCGGCGAGTCGGTGTCGGCAAAGCAGGCCACGTCTCCCTCCACGGGTTCGTCGAACGGGAGCCCGCGCTCGAGGCGCTCGGAGAGCATCAGGTTGAACGCGTACGACTGGGCGGCGTGGACGAACAGCCGCTGGAGGTTCGACGGCAGGCGCTCGAGGGCCGCGCGGTAGTCCTCGGGGTCGGGGTCGCCGTCGACCTCGGCGAGCCCGTGACAGAGCGAGCGCTCGTAGCGCAGGCGATTGGGAAAGCGCTCGAGGGCTTCCTGCCAGTCGCGGGTCTCTTCGACGAACGCGCGGGCCTCCTGCGTGGACTCGGGTTCCGCGTCGGCGGGGTTCCCGAGGTAGGCCATCACCGCGCCGGCCCAGTCGTCGCGGACGATCTCGAGGCCGACCTCGTGGGTGACCGGGCGGCGGCTGCCGAAGCGCTGCTGGCCGAAGAAGTTGGGGACGCCGATCGAGACGGTCGTCTCGTCGCCGGCCGCGTCGTCATCCGTCTCGTCGGTGCCGTCCTCGAGGCCGCCGAAGGCGTGCAGTTCGTCCGTGATCTCGGTCGCGCGCTGGGGGTCGTCGGGGTCGCTGACGACCAGTTCGAACTCGTTGCCCGCGAGGTCGCCGAACTCGAGCGACCGGCCCGCGCGGCCGACGATCTCGATGTCTGCGCCGCGGACCTCTGGGAGATCCTCGGGGTCGGCGCCGTAGATCGAGAACAGCTGCGTGGTGACCGCGTACTTGTCCTTCGTCCCGGCCCAGTTGACCCGCTCGCGGGAGACGCCGATCGCGTCCGAGAGCCGGCCGGCGAAGTCGTTGGTGTCCCAGCCCGACAGCGTCGCGCGAACGACGAGGTAGGGGTAGGCGTCCGTCGGCGCGTCGACGGGTTCGGTGTCGAAGCGCTCGCGTTCGCGCACGCGGAAGTGGTCGTCGTCCGCTCGCAGGCGGCCGCCGACGCCGTCGGTATCGGTGACGTAGTGCTCCATGCCGACGGCCTGCTCCGTGGAATGTGCCGGGCGCATGCTGGATGGCGGCGCTTAGGCGGCCGGGGATAAATCGGTTCGTTCTCGCGGTCGCGCCGTCTCGGAGCCGGGCCTCGAGAGCGGCCACCGACGCGACCGAACCAGTTATCAACGAGTTGACCGAATCGGAACGTATGGAGACGGCGGATCCTCGTTGGCCGCTCAAGCTGTCAGTCAGTATGGCCGCCGGGATCGTGATCGTGGCGCTCATTAGGGGCGAGCTTCCCGGCATCGGGTTCCTGCTCGGTATCGCCCTCGTTCCGGTGTACTTCCTGGCGCTTACGTTCCTCGACGGACCGCTCGAGGAGCGAACGGCTCGCGTCGGCGCGATCGTCGTCTCGGTGGTGCTCGTCGGCGCGGCGATCTGGCTGGCGCTCTAAGCGTCGCGTCTCAGGCCTCGCTACTGAGGTCGGCGTCGACGCGAACCTCCGAGTCGGTGATCGTCTCGATGCTCTCGGCCGGGACCTCGAGGTCGTCCTCGTTGGCGTCGCCGCGGCCGAGGCTCTGGACCCACGCTTCCGTCAGGCTCGGATCGGGGTCGACGTACGCGACCTGTTCGACGGGATCGATCTCGGTGACGATGCCGATCTGCTCGCCTCTGACGTCCATCAGGAACTTGCCTTCGTCTTCCGTCGAGATTACTGCCATTGTATTTTACGAGAATTCTCCCGAAGGGAAGTATCTACTGGTGTATGACAGTTGAAACGATCCGCGGACGCCGAGCCGTCGATCGCGCTCAGAACAGGGAGAGTTCGCCCGTGACTCTGTCGACGCGGTCGTCTCCCGCCGGGCCGACAGCCAGCGCCGTGACCGTTCCGGGCTCGAGTTGCGTGTGGCCCGCGTCCCGCACGATCGCGTTGGGGATGCCCTCACTGTCGGCGATCGCGGCGAGTTCGTGGAGTTGGCGCTCGCTCTCGCCTTTCAGGACGACCTTCTTCTGGCCGCCCTGTTTCCACTGCTTTCGAAGCTGTTTGTCCGCCTTCTCGTAGGCCGACAGCGACGCGTGGGCGACCTGCGCGGCGAGTTTTCCCTGCCCCATGCCGATATCGGTGCGGGCGACGATGGCCTGTTTCATGGCCGAGGAGAGGACGGGAACGCCTTTAGCCCTGACTATCGCGATCAGCGGACGATCTCCCGCTCGAGGCCGAGCTCGGACTCGGTTCGCCGGGCCTCCGGCCCCGTTTCGACGAGCGTCGGTTTCGAAACCGACTCGGAGAACCGGTCGGGATCGGGCGCGACGCGCTTGGAGAGCTCCGAGAAAACCGATCCCTGTCGTCCCCCCGCCAAGGCCACGCCGCCGTACTTGCGTTCCTCGAAGGGAGTCTCGTCGGGATCCGGGAACTCCTCGCGAATGAGGTCCGCGGTCCCCCGGGCGTACTCCGCCGCCTGTCGCTGCGTGTACTGGCTCTCCTCGTAGTACGTCTCGGCGTGTTCGTCGGCCAACTCCTCCGAGCAGTGTTCCGGCGACTCGTAGTAGACCGCCGCCGACGTGGTGTAGCCGCCGGCGAAGCGAACGTTCACCGTGAAGCTGTCCGGATAGCGAAGGATCAGCGGGGCGTACACCATCTCCGTGACGGTGGCCCACTGCTGGACCCGCCACCCCCCCTCGACGTAGTACGCGGCGATCTTCGCGACCCGGTCGTCGCGGTCGCCCCGAAAGTACGCCATCGCGACCTCCTCGTAGTCGTCGCCCGCAACCTGTCGCAGTCGCCGCTCGAAACTCTCGGCGGCGTGTGCGTACTCCTCGTCGTAGGCGGTGAGCAACGGGACGTCCGGATCGGCGAGCAGGTCCGCCTTCCGCTCGTGGGCCTCCGCGATGGTTCGCATGTTCTCGTGAAAGACTCGCTCGGCCTCGTCGTCGGGTAGCGGGATTCTGACCGCTCGCTGATGCAAGATCCGTGCATCGCCGTTGAACCGCTCCTGTTTCCCCTCCATGGAAACCTGTTCGGGGCACCACCTACTAATTGATTCGGGCCGCGACCGAGAAAGTATTCTTGTAGTTATTCTGAATCGAGACAGTTCTGATTTCCGTCACTCGTCCAGGGGCCGCCGAATCGGATCGGGTGATTTAGGAACCCGTGGGACGCCCCTACTCGATATGATCCTCTCCGACGCGGACATCCTCGAGCGACTCGAGGCCGGCGACCTCGTCGTCGACCCCCTCGACGACCCCGAGTTGCAGATCCAGCCCGCGAGCATCGACCTCCGACTCGGCCGAGAGTTCCTCGAGTTCCAGCGGACGAACATCCCCTGCATCCATCCGAATTCGGAACAGGAGGTCGACGAGTACGTCACCGAGACCATCGTCGAGGACGGCGACGACTTCATCCTGCATCCCGGCGACTTCGTGCTCGGGACCACCCACGAGCGCGTCGAGATCCCGCCGGACCTGATCGCCCACGTCGAGGGCCGGTCGTCCCTTGGTCGGCTCGCCGTGGTCGTCCACGCGACGGCGGGGCTGTGCGATCCCGGCTACCGCGGTCAGATCACCCTCGAGCTGTCGAACCTCGGCACCGCGCCCGTCGCGCTCACGCCCGGGATGCGGATCTCCCAGCTGACGTTCACCGAACTGAAGACCGAGGCCGAGCGCCCCTACGGCAGCGAGCGCGGCTCGAAGTACCAGGACCAGGACGGCCCGCAGGCCTCCCGGATCCAGAGCGACCACGAGTTCGGCGGCGATCAACTCGAGCGCGAGTAGTTCGGGTTCGATACCGTATTCCGTGCGATACCGATAGAGAACGGTCCGTCCGTCGTATCGGTGAGATTACCGCCACGAGTACCCCTGCTATCGTGGCAACGGGGATTACCACACCCTCCCCACCCGATTCGCTCGTTCGCTTCGTTCACTCACTCATCCCTCGCACGCGTTTGTACCGCGGTTCACCAGTTACTCGCGGGTCACTTCGGTCCCCGCTCGTTTCTCGAGGCGCTCGGTTCCCTCGCGCCTCGCATGTTCACCGCGGCACAGCGCGCGCCACCGCAGTGGACCGGTCACCGTTCTGCAGTCGATCCGTGTCTCACAGGCGCATACCGGGTCCGTGACCCACAAGTTATTCCGCCGGCGGACGTAGGGATCGCAAATGCAATTCGTCGAAGAAATCGTCGTGGACGAGTTCCTCCCGACGATACGCTCGCTGCTCGCCGGGGAACTCCGCGACCGCGGACTCACCCAGAGCGAGGTCGCCGACGTGCTCGGCATCAGCCAGAGCGCCGTCTCGAAGTACGCCCACGGCGACGTCACCACCAACGAACGCATCGCCGACGACGAGCGCGTCGAGGCGCTCGTCTCCGAACTCGCCGACGGGCTCGCGGCCGGCGACGTCACGCCCGTCCAGGCACTGATCGAGATCGAAGTCCTCGTTCGCGACCTCGAGAGCGGCGGCGATCTCCTGGCTCAGCTCCACGAGGACGCCGTCCCGGAACTCGCCGACCACGGCGCGAGCTTCCGCGTTCACGACCCCGAAAACGACCTGCGGACCAGCGAACGCGTCCTCTCGTCGCTGCGCCGCGGGCTGCGCATCCTCGAGAACGCGGGCGGCTTCGCGACCCTGATCCCGGCGGTCGGTGCCAATCTGGTCGCCTGCACGCCCGACGCGGACGACGTCGACGACGTCGCCGGCGTCCCCGGCCGGATCTTCGACGTCAAGGGGCAGGCGACGGTGCCGTCCGACCCCGAGTTCGGCGTCTCCGAACACGTCGCGAGCGTCCTGCTGGCCGCGCGCGAGCACGGGGCGAACGCGTCGGCGGCGATCAATATCCGCTACGATCCGGACCTCCTCGCGGAACTGACCGAGCAGGGCCACGTGACCGCCGAGTTCGATGAATCCAGCGACGTCGCCTCGAGCGTGGGCGCCGCGATCGAGGACGAACCCGAGGCGACGGTGCTCTACCAGACCGGCGGCATGGGGATCGAGCCGCTGATCTACGTGCTGGGGCCGGACGCCGAATCGGTCGCGGACACGGTTCGCGCGCTGATCTGAGATGGCGGGCCTGCGCTCGCGGCTCCGAACGCTGCGCGAGGAGACCGACGCCGAGAGCGCACGGGAGTTCTACGGCCGGTGGGCCGACCTCTACGATCTCGTCGCGCGTCGAACCCCCGGTATTCCGAAGCTGCGACGGCGCGGGGCCGCCGCCTGCCGACTCGAGCCCGGCGACACCGTCGTCGAGATGGGCTGTGGGACGGGCGCGAACCTCACGTACCTGCGCGAGCGGGTCGGTCCCGAGGGGACCGTCGTCGGGATCGATTTCACCGGGCCGGTGCTCGAGCGGGCCCGGGAGCTGACGGCCGAGTACGACAACGTCCACGTGGTTCGAGGCGACGCGACGCAACCGCCGCTGGCCGCTGGTTCGGACGTCGACGCGATCCTCGCGACGTTCGTCGTCGGCATGCTCGCCGATCCCGCGGGCGCGGTCGACGACTGGTGCGATCTCGTCGGCCCCGGCGGTCACGTCGTCCTCGCCAACGCCGCCTCGAGCCGGGAGTGGTACGCGCCGGCGGTCAACGCGGTCTTCCGGGCGATCGTCGTCCTCTCGACGCCGCCGACGACGAAGCTGCGCTACGAGGACGATCCGCACCGACGGTTAGACGAGAAGATCCGAGCGGGCCACGCGCGCCTCCGCGAGCGGTCGACGGCCGTCGCCGACGAGCGCCACGTCTTCGGCGTCGTGCGACTGACCGGCGGGAAACTCGAGTGACGGACGGCGTCGCTCGGGGTCGACTGAGCGATCACGGCGTCGCCCGTTGCGCGTCGGCTCAGACCGTCGTCTCGAGGCCCTCGTACGCCGCGATCGGCTCGCGGATCTCGTCGGGGAACGGAGCGGGTCGTTTCGTCTCGGGGTCGATGTGGACCATGGTCGTCTCCGCCGTCGCGGCGACGTCGTCGCCGACGCGGATCTCGTAGGTCATCGTGCAACTCGAGTCGCCCAGACGCGAGACGCGGAGGGAGACCTCGGGATCGTCGCCCTTGACGATCGGCCGCTCGTAGTCGATCTCGAGGTTCGCGATAACGAAGGAGATCTCTTCGGCGGGGATGTCGACGACCGATTCCAGGTAGTCGGTGCGCGCGATCTCGAGGTAGGTCGCGAAGACGGCGTGATTGACGTGGTCCAGCGGATCGAGATCGCGATACCGGACGGGAACCGAGACGGTAAACGGAGCACTCATTGTACGTTGTCGAAGTCGGCTGTCACAAAAGAGGACTGCGGTTCTGGCAATTCCAAGCGGCACTCTCGCGCTTCGTAGCGGGACGGCCGCTCACGCCTCTCGCTGTTCGTACAGGCGGGCGTGTGCCGTACAGAACGCCGGCTCGCGCAACTGCGCCTCGATCAGGTCCTCGTGGTAGTGGGCGTTGTAGAGGCGACAGCCCTCCCGGTCGCAGAAGGCCTCGCCCGTCTCGAGGTAGTGGTACGCCTGCAGGACGTACCCCTTCAGCGCGTCCGTCGTTCGCGGATCGTTCTCGACCAGGAACTCGCCCTCGACCTGATTCTCGAGGACCTCTCGTGGCGGCGCGTCGCCGGCGAGGAGCGCGTGACGCTGTTTCTCCTTGTAGTATTCTTCGGGCTTGGCGGGCGCCTCGTAGAGTCCCGGCACCGACACCAGCGCGGGCTGGCCGGGGACGGTCACGCGCTTGTGCCAGCGGCCGTCGTGGTCGCCCCAGGTACCGATCGCGCGGTCCAGAATCGCGACGTGGAGCGTCTCGAGGTCCCGTTCGGCCGCCGGGAGCGCGCTGTTGAGCGCCCGCTGGATCTGCGCGCCGTCATAGAGGACCCCGCCCTCGCGCTCGGGGTGTTCGAGGGCCCGTTCCTCGTAGCGGATCGTGCCGAGCATCGTATTGCCGGTCTCGCGCTCGTACGGCGAGGGGACTCGCGCCTCGGCGAACCGCTCGGCGAGGTCGTCGCTCCGGTGGACGTCGAGGAACCGGTCGCGGACCGAGACCGAGGCGTCGATGCGAGCCTCGAGCCAGTCGCCGATCGCGTCGACGTTGACGACTCCGTCGTCAGTTCGAGGCGTCGAAGACGCCTCGCTGTCGGCGACGGTCGAGGGAGCGCGATAGCAGACGACGGTATCGACCATATACAACGTAGTTGTACCACCGATGAAACAGTTGCGGTCGACGGCGAGTTTGGTGGCCTCAAGCGAACGAGCACTCCAGCGCTGGCGGATGAAGGGCTCGGAGGCGGCGACACGTCGCCGAAATCGAAACCCGACTACCGTTATGTTGGGTGGAACTCCCAGCCGAGAGACGGCTGCGAGCACTGCGAAGAACCCCTATCCGCCGGCTGTACCAACGACTGGGCGAGCGTCGATACGGCCGAAAAATACGATGTTCGCAGGGGACGGTTAGTCGTCGGCCGGCGTCGCCGCGCGCGAGGTGATGTCGACGGGTTCGGCGTCGACCTCGAGTTCGTCGAGCGCGACCTGGGCGGCGCGCTTGCCGGAGACGAGCATGGCGCCGAAGGTCGGACCCATTCGCGGCAGGCCGTAGGTCGTCGCGGTGGCCATCCCCGTGGCGATCAGGCCGTCGTGGACGAGACCGGTGTGCTCGACGACGGCGTCCTCGGACTTGCCGACCCACATCGAGTCGTGACCGGGCGAGTCGTGGCCGGGCGCGCCGTAGCTGTCGTCGCCGGTCTGGTCCATGCCCGTCGCGGATTCCTTGGCGTCGGCGATGCCGGGGGCGTCGAGGACGCCGCGCTCGTCGAGTTTCTTGACGGCCATCGCGTCGTGGCCCGTCGCGTCGATGACCAGATCGGCCTCGACGGCGATCGGGTCGACGCAAGTGATCTCGCGGGGCAGCGCGTGGACCGGCGTCCAGTTCATGACGATCCCCGAGACCTTGTGGTCCTCGCGGATGACGATGTCCGTGAACTCGGTCATGTTCTGCATCTTCGCGCCGGCGTCGCAGGCGGCCTTGATGAGTCCGGAACAGGCCTCCGGACCGTTGGCGATGTAGAGCCCCTCGCTGTCCTCGGACTGTTTGTGCGAGACGTCGAGTTCGTCGAGGATCTGCTGGGCGGGGTCGCGGACGGTGACCTTGTTCATCAGGAAGCCACCGAGCCAGAAGCCGCCGCCGAGGTAGTTGTTCTTCTCGACGACCATCGTCTTGACGCCGCGCTCGGAGAGTTCCTTCGCGGCCGTCAGCCCCGAGGGCCCGCCGCCCACGATGATGACGTCCGAGTCCGAGAAGTCCATGAACTCCTCGGTCCACTCCTGTCCGATCGCGCGGGTAACGTCTGCCTCTCCCACCTGACTGAACTGCTCGAATTCGCTCATACAACTTGGTGGTAGCACCATGTGGTGAAAAGTCTATCGTGATGGGACCACGAATATTCAGTTTGCAGACGTGTCACGGGCGAATTTCAGTGATTAATCGTGGGATCGGGGCTGCCGTCGTCCCAGTTCACCCGAACACTGACAGCCGGGTGGGTTACGGAGGATAGTCGCGCTTTCCTCTCGATCGCCGTTCCCGTGTCGTCTACGGGCTGTCCGGACTTTCTCGAGGGGAGCGGGTCGGTTCCGCACTCGGCCGGGAGCTCTCGGGGTACCTCGCTCCGAATCGTCTCCAGTTGGAGCACACGTTTCTTCCAGTCGCGGGAGGTGCCTGCGATACAGGGTGGTGGCTCCCTGACGCCCCGCGTTCGTCTCGAACGGTCTCAGTCGTCGGTCAGCTCCGGATCGCTCTCACCCGTCGCCGGTTCGTCTCGAGTCGCGGCCTCGTCGGATCCGTCACCCTCGTCGTCGATGACGCCCTCGCGCCACGTTCCCAGCCGGAACCAGGCGACGGCGACGACGAACGAGGCGACCATGCCGAACGAGTACGCCCACCAGATCCCCTCGATTCCCCAGTCGAGCCCGCCGATCTCGAGGCCGAGGACGGGAACGGTCACCGTCCACGCGAACGCCAGCACGAGCGCGACGGGGACCCGAAAGATCCACTGCGAGAGGAACGAGAGCACCATCGCTTCCCGCGTGTTGCCGGCGCCGCGGAAGGCGCCCTGGACGACCATGACGCCCGCGAAGAGGGTCCAGAACGGCGCCATAATTCGCAGGAAGACGACGCCCTCGGCGATCACGTCGGGGTCGGCGACGAAGAGCCGCATGGCCTGGGCCGGAAACGCGATCAGGACCGCGGCGACGGCGCCGATCAGGACCATCGTCCCCGCGGTCGCGGTCCGCGCGACGGCCGCCGCACGCTCGGGCGTCTCCGCGCCGAGATTCTGTCCGACGCCGGTCGCGGTCGCGTTGCCGACGGCGCCGGCGACCGCCCACGTCACGGACATCAACCGGACGCCGATCCCGTAGGCCGCGGTCGGCGTCGCGCCGAAGCGGGCGACCAGTCCGGCCATCGCGACCGAGGCGAAACTGCGGGCCCAGCCGTCGATCGTCGACGGGTAGCCGACGTCGACGAGCCGTCTCAGAACGTCGACGTTGGGCGCGAGATCCTCGAGTCGGAGGCGAACGCCGAAGCTTCCGTCGAGCAGGATGTAGATCCCCGCGGCGGCGGCCATCCCGCGAGAGAGGAACGTCGCGACGCCGGCGCCGCGGGTCCCCCACGCCGGGAACGGCCCCCAGCCGAGGATGAGGAACGGATCGAGGACGACGTTGACGCCGGCCGAGACGACGACGAGCCACATCGCCGTCTTCGTGTCGCCCGCGCCCTGCAGGGACGACCGGAACGCGAAGAAGAGGAACGTCAGCGGTAAGGCGAGGAAGATGACCTCGATGTACGCCAGTGCCTCGGCGAACACCGGCCCGCGGGCGCCGATCAGCTCGAGCAGCGGGCGGCGAAAGACCAGTCCGACCGCGGCGAGGACGCCCGAGACCGCCAGCGTCAGCAGGATCGTCTGGGCGACCACGCGGTCGGCCATCCGGTCGTTCCCGGAGCCGACGTGCTGGGAGACCAGGGCGATGGTCGCCGCCGTGATCCCGATCGCCGTCGAGACGAACAGCCAGGAGAGGGGGAACATCAGCGAGACGGCGGCGACGGCGTCGCTGCTGACGCGGCCGACCCAGAACATATCCGCGAGGTTGTAGACGGTCTGGAGGAGGTTCCCTAGGACCAGCGGCCACGCGAGGCGGGCGAGCTTCGGGGGGATCGCCCCCGTCGTCATGTCGACGCGCTTGCGCTCCGGTTGCGAGTCCGTCTCTGCCACTGTCTTTCCGTGCGAGTCTCGCTCGCTCGAGTGAAAAGCGCTCGCCTCCCGCGAACGGGTTGCCGACTCCACGGGGCTGGAACTCGCGCGTCCGCGGTTCGAAACGGTTCGGACTCGCGGGCCGAAATATGGAGTACGGTTGTTGTGAATGTCCCTTACATTTATGTGCGAGGGTGTGACAGGCACTATTTGGATGCCTGAAGAACATTTACAACAATCGTTCTCTCGTTCGAGTCGCCGTCAGTTCCTCGGCGGTGTAACGGGACTCGCGGCCGCGGCAGCGTACACGCGAGCCGTCCCCGAACGCGCGGCGGCGCGAGTCGCGAACGGCGACGACGACGCAGTCCAGCGCGTCAGTTCGCCGGACGGCACCGTCGAGGTGACCGTCGACGTCTCCGACGGGACCCCGCGCTACGCGGTGGCGGTCGACGGTACGACCTATCTCGAGCCGTCACCGATCGGATTCGACTTCCGGAACCAGTCGTCGTTCGGAGCGAGCGCGGACGGCACGACCGGTTCCGAGGTCGCGGTCATCGGAAGCGAGCGCGCGTCGGAAACGGAGGTCTGGGAGCCCGTCTGGGGCTCGTACGACCGCGTGAGCGCCGAGTACAACGCGCTGATCGTCGGACTCGAGGAGACGGCCGAACCGGACCGGTCGGCGAACCTCGAGGTCCGCGTCTTCGACGACGGGGTCGGCCTCCGAGTCGTGTTCGGTGACAGTTTCGCGAGCAACAGCGGACGGGCCGTCGTCACGTCGGAGAACACCGCGTTCGCGTTCGCCGACGATGACACCGCCTGGTGGATCCGAAACGAAGTCACCAACCCCCGGTTCGAACAGGAGTACGAGGAGACGCCGCTCAGCGAGATTCCCGGCGGCTCGCGGGAGACTCGGCCCACGGGGACGCCGATGCGAAACGGCGCGCACACGCCGCTGACCGTCGAAGCAGGCGACGGCGACGTCTACCTGAGCGTTCACGAGGCGGACCTCGAGGACTACGCGGCCGCGACGCTCGCGCCGCGATCCGACGAGGGCGGGACGGAGCTCGTCACGGAGCTCACGCCGCTGCCGGACGGGACGAAAGCGTCGCTGGAACTCCCAAACGCGACGCCGTGGCGGACGATCCAGATCGGCCGCCGGCCGGGCGATCTGATCGAGTCGGAGCTGATCCCGCTGTTGAGCGCCGACCTGAAGGAGTCGGCCATGCCGACCGTCGACGGCGAGCCAGACATCGACTGGATCGAGCCGCGAAAGTACGTCGGCATCTGGTGGACGATGATCGCCGGCTCCGCAAACTGGGAGTACCGTCCGGACGACTCGTTCGAGAGCCCCGAGGAGGCGGCGGGATACGTCCACGGCGCCCGGACCGAACGGATGAAGCGGTACATGAACTTCGCCGCGGAGAACGGTCTCGACAGCGTCCTCGTCGAGGGATGGAATGAGGGTTGGGACACCTATCCCGGCGACGGTACCGGACTCGAGTTCGGCGTCGACGACTCCTACCCCGACTTCGACGTCCGCGAGGTGACCGACTTCGGGCGCTCGCTCGAGTCCGACGTGGAGATGACGATCCACAACGAGACCGCGGGCGCGCTGCCCCACTACGAGGACCAGATCCTCGAGGACGACATCTTCCGGCAGTACGAGGACGTCGGCATTCACTCGATCAAGAACGGCTACGTCTCCGACGAAGGGCTGGGGATCGATGGCGACGGCTCCGAGCCGACGCACAATCAGCACAACCAGCTCGCGATCAATCACCATCGACTCGTCATCGAAGCCGCCGCCGCGAACCGCCAACTGCTCGAGATCCACGAGGGGATCAAGCCGACCGGGGAGATCCGGACCTACCCCAACGTGGCCAACCGCGAGGTCGTCAAGGCCCAGGAGTACGACGGCTTCGAGCAGTTGAGCGCCGACGTCGATCCGGACCACCACGTCACGCTGCCGTTCACGCGGAATCTGGCCGGCCCGGTCAGCTACCAGCCCGGAATCTTCGATATCACGTTCAACGACGACCGGGGCGGGCAGATCCAGACGACGCGGGCGAAACAGCTCGCCCTGTACCCGAACTACCTGAGCGGGCTGCAGATGGTCGCCGACCGCGTCGAGGCCTACGTCGACGAGACCCTCGCTGTCGGCGAGTGTCTGCAGGCCGCCTCGGGCGACATCGACGGCTTCGTCACGTTAGACGAGTGGCGAAACGCCTTCGGGACGAACTACGTCGCGGTCGACCCCAATCGCGTCCCGTCGGGGTCGTCGGTCTCCTTCACCGTCGAAGACGCCGACGCGGGTACGCACGAACTCCACCTCCGATACGCAGCAGCACCCGAGGATAACGCCCAGCGAGTCGTCGAGGCCGGCGAAACCCAGGCGACGCTGCGCGTCAACGGCGAGACGACGACCGTCAACCCCGACTTCACCGGCTACTGGGACCAGTGGGAGGTCTTCACGACGGAGATCGACCTCGAGGACGGCGACAACGAGATCGCGATCGAACTGCAGTACGACGATGGCGAGGAGTTCGAGGGCGACGTCGGCGGCTTCAACCTCAACACGATCGGGGTCAGCGAACCAGACGCGCCGTCTCCGGTCCCGGCCGAGTACGAGGGCTACACGCCCGAGAACGAGAACTTCGACGCGAAACCCGCCTTCGAGTTCATCGAGAGCGTTCCCGCGGCCGGCTGGGACGAGACGAACGTCGTCGATAGCGAGATCGGCGACTACGTCGTCACCGCCCGCCGAAAGGGCGAGGAGTGGTACGTCGGCGCGATGACCGACGAGGGCGGCCGCGCGGTCGACGTGCCGCTCGAGTTCCTCGCGCCGGGGAGTTCGGGCGATCAGGGCCGCGGAACGGGCTCGAACGGCAGCGCCAACGATCCCAAGGGCCCCAAGTACGTCGCCGAGATCTACTCGGACGGCCTCGGCGGCGGCTACGAGTCCGATCCCGAGACCGTCAGGATCGACGAGGCCGTCGTCGATCCGAGCGCGACGGTCCTCGCGTCGATGGCCCGCAGCGGCGGAACGGCGATCCGACTCCGTCCCGCGACGGGCGAGGAACGCGAGGAGCTCCCGACCTACGAGCGCCCTTCCCAGGACGTGCGTTACGAGATCGACGATCAGGCGGGGCTCGGCGAGCCGTTCATTACGGCCACCGGCTCGAACGACGGCGATTTCGTCGGCGGGACGACGATCGCGATCGGGATCGACGGCGAGCGCGAGACCGTCGACAACGTGCGACTCTCGCCCGGTGCGACCGACGAGACCGTCGAACTCGGCTACGCGATCGCGTCGATCGGCACGTACGACGTCGTCCTGCGCGACCCGGACGACGGGACCGTCCTCGCGTCCGAAACGGTCACCGTCGCTCCCGGCGACCTCGTCGCCGAGTTCGACGACCCGGCCGGCGACGACCACGGCCCCGGCGAGTACACCTACCCGACCAGCGACGACTTCCGGGAGGGCGCGTTCGACCTGCGCTCGTTCGCCGTCTACGAGGCCGGCGACGCGTATCGGTTCGCCTTCGAAGTCGAGGAGCTCTACGACACCTTCGGCGGGGAGTTCTCGCCCCACTACTTCGCGGTCTATCTCCGAGACCCGTCCGCAGACGGCGGTCGGTCCACCGAACTCGGCGACCTGGAGGTCACCGCCGCGTTCGACGACGACTGGCACTACCGCGTCGCCGCCAGCGGCTTCGGCTCGAGCGTCGTCGACGCGGCCGGGACCGACCTCGGATCGCCGACGACTATCGTCGACTTCGAGGGCGATACGGCCGTTCTCTCGGTCGCGAAGGACGCGCTCGGCGTTGATATCGCGAACGCCGAGGTCGTCCCCGTGGTCGGCTCCGAGGACCGCGGGACGTTCCGCGCCGTCGGCGTCGAGGCCGAGGGCTACGTCTTCGGCGGCGCGCGCGAAGACGCGGTCGAGAACGCGCCGCGAATCGTCGACCTCCTGACGCCGCCGGACGTCGACCAGTCCGAAGCGCTCGCGTACGACGCGGACTCGCTGGCGACGCTCCCGTTCGTCCCGTTGTGACCGCTTGCTCGCGAATCGAGCACCCTCGTCGGTGTCGGTGTCGGTATCGGTGACTGCCCGAACGCCGACCGACTCCACCGAGCGGCTTTTGCAGACGGTTACAGGGGGCCGATCGATCGGCGCACGCGGCGGAGTGGAACGGACTCCTCGAGTGGTCGCATCCCCGCTGACACCTCGCGCACACGCGACCGCACGACCGCGCACACCGCACGCACACCCGCGCTGTCGGTCGGTTTTCGGCGAAAGCGTTATCAGATCCTCGGTCGTAGCGAGCGACGATGCAGGACACTCGCCCGTCCGTACCGGAATCGATCGCTCGAGGAGGTGAGCCGTCGTGGAGCTGATAATCACGGAGAAGGACAACGCCGCGCGACGGATCGCCGACATCCTCTCCGGCGGCACCTACGACTCGAGTCGCGAGAACGGCGTCAACGTCTACGAGTGGGGCGGCAAGCGCTGCGTGGGGCTGTCGGGCCACGTCGTCGGCGTCGACTTCCCGGACGAGTACTCGGACTGGCGCGACGTCGAGCCTGTCGAACTCATCGACGCGAACGTCGAGAAGACGGCGACGAAGGAGAACATCGTCGCGACGCTGCGCATCCTCGCGCGCAAGGCCACCCGCGTCACCATCGCGACCGACTACGACCGCGAGGGCGAACTCATCGGCAAGGAGGCCTACGACATCGTCCGCGACGTCGACGAGGAGGTCCCCATCCGCCGCGTTCGGTTCTCCTCGATCACGGAAAACGAGGTCCAGAGCGCCTTCGACGATCCGGACGACCTCGATTTCGATCTGGCGGCCGCGGGCGAGGCCCGCCAGATCATCGACCTGATCTGGGGTGCCGCGCTGACCCGCTTCCTCTCGCTGTCGGCGGGCCAGCTCGGCAACGACTTCATCTCGGTCGGGCGAGTGCAGTCGCCGACGCTGAAGCTGATCGTCGACCGCGAGCGCGAGATTCAGGCGTTCGATCCCGAGATCTACTGGGAGCTGTTCGGCGACTTAACCAAGGACGAGACCACGTTCGAGGCCCAGTACTTCTACCGCGACGAGGACGACAACGAGGCCGAGCGCGTCTGGGAGGAGGCCGTCGCCGACGAGGTCTACGAGACGCTGGCCGAGCGCGATTCGGCGACCGTCGTCGACGTCAACCGCCGGACGCGGACCGACACGCCGCCGACGCCGTTCAACACGACCCAGTTCATCCGCGCGGCCGGCGCCCTCGGCTACTCCGCCAAGCGGGCGATGTCGATCGCCGAGGACCTCTACACCGCCGGCTACATCACCTACCCGCGGACGGACAACACCGTCTACCCCGACGACTTAGATCCCGAGGAACTGCTCGACGACTTCGTCAGCCACCCGACGCTCGGCGACTCGGCCGAGAGCCTCCTCGAGGCCGACGAAATCGTCCCCACCGAGGGCGACGAGGAGACGACCGACCATCCGCCGATCCACCCGACCGGCGAGATTCCGACCCGCGGGGACGTCTCCGACGACGAGTGGGAGGTCTTCGAGCTCGTCGTCCGGCGGTTCTACGCGACCGTCGCCGACGCGGCCGTCTGGGAGCACCTCAAGGTCGTCACCGAGGTCGACGACTACCGGCTCAAGTCCAACGGCAAGCGCCTCGTCGAGCCCGGCTACCACGACGTCTACCCGTACTTCAGCACGTCCGAGAACTACGTCCCCGACGTCGCCGAGGGCGAGGAGCTCGCGCTGACCGACGTCGAACTCGAGGAGAAAGAGACCCAGCCGCCCCGCCGCTACGGCCAGTCGCGGCTCATCGAGACCATGGAGGACATGGGGATCGGGACGAAGTCGACCCGACACAACACCTTGGAGAAACTGTACGACCGGGGCTACATCGAGAGCGATCCGCCGCGGCCGACCAAGCTCGCGATGGCCGTCGTCGACGCGGCCGAGAGCTACGCCGACCGCGTCGTCAGCGAGGAGATGACCGCTCAGCTCGAGCAGGACATGGACGCCATCGCCAGCGGCGAGGCGACGCTGGCCGACGTCACCGACGAGTCCCGCGAGATGCTCGAAGAGATCTTCGCGAACCTCGCCGACTCCCGGGACGAGATCGGCGACCACCTCCGCAAGTCGCTCAAGGACGACAAGCGGCTGGGGCCCTGCCCCGAGTGCGGCGAGGATCTGCTCGTCCGGCGCAGCCGCCACGGCTCCTACTTCGTCGGCTGCGACGGCTATCCGGACTGCGAGAACACGCTTCCGCTACCCTCGACGGGCAAGCCGCTGATTCTCGAGAGCGAGTGCGAGGAACACGGCTTAAACGAGGTCAAGATGCTCGCCGGGCGGCAGACGTTCGTCCACGGCTGCCCGCTCTGTAAGGCCGAAGACGCCGGCGAGGGGCCCGTGCTGGGTGCCTGTCCGGACTGCGGAGACGAACACGACGGCGAACTCGCCGTCAAAACCCTCGAGAGCGGTTCTCGACTGGTTGGCTGTACGCGCTACCCCGACTGCGAGTACTCGCTGCCGCTGCCCCGGCGCGGCGATATCGAGGTGACCGACGAGCGCTGCGACGAACACGACCTGCCCGAACTCGTCGTCCACAGCGGCGACGATCCCTGGGAGCTGGGCTGTCCGATCTGTAACTACCAGGAGTTCCAGGCCCGCGAGAGCGACTCCGGCTCCGACCTCGAGGCGCTGGACGGCGTCGGCGCCAAGACCGTCGAGAAACTCGCGGACGCGGGCATCGAGAGCCTGGACGATCTGACCGAGGCCGATCCGGACGCGGTCGCCGAGGACGTCGACGGCGTCAGCGCCGATCGGGTTCGAACCTGGCAGGCGAAGGCGTAAGGTTAGATCCGTTTTTCGACCGTTCGAACCCCTTCCGAGAGCGTCTCCCGCTTGAAGTACAGCGCCTCGATCGCGAAGACCGCCGCGGCGATGACGACGACCAGCCAGAAGACCGCGGGGAGCTGCGAGTAGAGGTACCACGTCAGCATGACGAAGAACGCCGCTGAACCGATCACGCCGACCAGCGGCGGAATCGGATTGACGTCGACGTCGTCGGAATCGCGCACCGTCAGCGCGAGCGCGCACATCGTCCCGAAGACGACGATGAAGGCCAGCGAGGCGAACTCCACGACGGCCTCGAGGCTCCCGAGGACGGCGAAGGCGGCCGTCAGGACGCCGATGACGAGCACGGTCCGCTTGGGCGCGGCGTCGGCGTCCGGATCGCCCATCTCGTGGGGCAGGATGTCGTCGTCGATCAGGTTCTTGGCGAAGATGGCCTCGCTGAACAGCGTCGAGTTGATCGCGCTGGCCGTCGAGATGAGGCCGGCGAGCCCGACCGCGAGCGCGAGCCACTTCGAGATGAGGAGGGCGCCGTAGAGCAGCGCCGGCTCGGGCTGGGCGGTGACGACCTCTTCGGGCAACAGCGTCGTGATGACGAACCCGACGAGGATGTAGATCGCGGCCGCGATCGGGATCGAGATGGCCACGCCCTTCGCGAGGGTCTCGTCGGGATCGTCGAACTGCTCCTGATCGTAGAACAGCAGCTGCCAGCCCTCGAAGGAGACGAACCCGACCGAGGCGGCGATGACGGGGTTGAGACCGAGTTGCGAGAAGCCGGTCCGCAACTGGAAGTGCGCCGCGCCGTACCAGAGGCCGACGAAGCCGAAGACGGCGATGATCCCCGCCTGGACGAACACGAGATAGCGCTCGACCGCCGCCGACGAGCCCGCGCCGAGGAGGTTCAACCCGACGAAGACCGCGAGCACGCCGACCGAGAGGAACTGCCGGATCGGCAGCCCCCAGACGTACTCGAACCCGATCAGCATCTGGCCGTACATGCCGAACGCGTAGGCGTACATCGCCATCGTTCCGATGTAGCCGACGACGAGTGTCCAGCCGACGACGCCCGCGGTCGTCGATCTCCCCGTCAGTTCCTCGATGTAGGTGACCGAGCCGCCGTTGCTGTCGGTCGCGTCGTTGAGCTTGACGTACGAGTACGCACAGCAGCAGACGACGACGGTCGCGAGGCTGTAGGCGAACCAGGTCAGGACGCCGGCGGCGGCGACGACGATGCCGATCGCCGCGTAGATCCCGCCGCCGACGATGCCGCCGACGCCCAGCGCGACGGCCGTTCCGACGCCGAAGCTACCGCCGTCGTCCTCCGAACCGTCGCCTCCGTTTTCGCTCATGATCCCGACTCCACCGTTACGACGCTATTTTCCCACACGAGCCGGGGATTGACCCGCGCGATCGGGTGGACGCGAAAGTTCTCGACGCCCGCGTCCACGGCGAAGCTGTTCTCGAACGAGCAGATCGGCAGGCAGACGCGATCCTCGAGCAACCGGGTGATCGCCGTTTCGTAGAGGCGGCGTCGCTGCTCGCGATCCGTCGTCGTTCGCGCCGTCGTGAGTCGTTCCATGACCGCGTCCTCGCGGTAGAAGGTCCCGTTCGTCACGCCGGTCATGTTCTCGTGGAACGTCGGATAGAGATGCGTGTCCGGATCGGGTGTGCCCGTGATCTCCCCGACGAACACCGAGTAGTCGCGCTCGGAGCCGGAGACGTGTCGCTCGAGGAATTTCGTTTCGGACGTCGAGACGGTGAGCGCGCCGTGGCTGGCGTCCCGGAGGCCGCCGGCGAGCGCCTCGCCGAACTCCTTGTGTTTGGGATCCGTCGAGGTCAGGATGCGAAGCTGGCCGCTGGCCGCGTCGGCCTCGCGAAAGAGGTCGCGTGCGCGTTCGGGGTTCTTCTCGTTCGCGAGCTCCGCCCACTCGTCGGTCGGCATGTCCCACTCCTCGGCGACCGGCGGCGGCAGCGGGCCGTACTGGCGCTGGCCCATCGGCTCGATGAACTCCGAGACCGCCTTCTCGAGGTCGATGCAGTAGCTGATCGCCTCGCGGACTCGCGGGTCGGTCGTGGGCCCCTCGTTCAGATTGAACCCGTAGTAAAACGACGTGTACCCCTGCCGGCGCTTCACCGACGCGTTCGCGACGTCGCTGACGTGATCGACGATCAGCGGCGAGACCGGCTCGATCATATCGTTGCGATTCGTCCGGAGGCTGGTCAGCTGGGTCACCGGAAACTCGACGTAGACCATCGTGAGCCGATCGATCGCGGGCGGAGTCTCGCCCCAGTAGTCGTCCCAGCGCCGCAGCGTGGTCTTCTTCTCCGCGCTGAACGACGCCACCTCGAACGGGCCGGCGCCGATCGGGTTCGCGGCGAACGCCTCCTTATCGTCCTCGCGCTCCTGTCGGGGCACGATCGGATGCGTGAGCGCGTGCTCGAGCGCCGGGTACGGCTCCGCCAGCGTGAACCGAACGGTGTGCTCGCCGTCGGCCTCGACCGATTCGAACGGGCTCACCAGCCATTCCGTCGGCGCGTCCTCCTCGAGCGGCGCGGTGTAGGAGTAAACTACGTCCTCGGCGGTCACCGCTCGGTCGTTCTGAAACCGCGCGCCCTCGTCGAGTTCGACGACGACCTCCCGGCCGCCGTTATCGAGTTCCGGATCGCCGGCCGCGATCGCGGGAACGATATCGGTTTCCTCGCCGTAGCCGTAGAGCCCCTCGAAGATCCGATCGATCGCCTGCTCCGAACCGATCGCCCGCGCGGTGATCGGATCGAGAGAGAGCGGCGGCCGGAGCGTTCCGACGCGGAGCGTCGAGCCCGCGTCCGTTCCGAGCGTCGTCGAACAGCCCGCCATCGTTGCCGTGCTCGCCCCGCCGAGAGCGACGAGCAGGTCGCGTCGCGTCATCCCGCCTGTTCGGTTCGCACCCTGATCAGTCATCGGAACTCGTTTGCGTCAGTCGTCGGCACGCTCGTTCGTCGAGTCGTCGTGTACTCGGCCGTTGTAGACTCTATTGCGACGACCGACGAGTGCGACATGCCTGCACCTGATGGGACGCGTTCGGCGGGTCAACGGTGCGATCGCCGGCGGTTGAATCGGCCGCTCCCGGGAGTAGAATTAACTAAGTCTGTTCGCATATGTCAGTACCAACCTCGCGACGCCGTCGGGCGTCGCACCTCACAGCATGTCAGGACCCGACAAAATCGCTGACGGACCGGGAATCGGAGGGGGCGACGGGATCGAAGTCACCGTCGGAATCGATCAACTCGAGGAGTTCCTCGCGGCCGACGATCCCGACGTTCGTGAGTACGCCGCGCGCACGCTCGCCACGAAGGCCGCCGAGCGGCCGGCGGACGTTCGCTCGGCCGTCCCGGCGCTGACCGACCGCCTCGAGGACGAGCCGTCGATCAGATCCCACGCCGCCGCCGCGCTGTCCGCCGTCGCGGCCGACCATCCCGGCGCCGTTCGCGAGTCGATCCCCGCGCTGACCGACCGGCTGGAGGGCGAGGCGCGGAGCGCCTCGAGGACGAGCGACGAAGCCGCGAGTGCGACCGTCCGCGCGGACGCGGCCGACGCGCTCGCGGCCGTCGCGGCCGAAGCTCCCGCAGCAGTCGCCGACTCGATCGAGGCGCTCGGGCGCTACGCGACCGACGGGAACGAGCGGGTCAGGGTTCGGACGACCGACGCGCTCGCGGCCGTCGCCGATGCCCAGCCCGAACAGGTCGTCGCCGTCGTCGACGATGTCGCCGCCGCGGCCGACGACGAGACGGCCGCCGTCCGCGAGAACGCGACGGCGGTTCTCGCGGCGGTCGCGACGGCCGCTCCCGACGCGGTCCTCGAGTCCGTCCCGGCGCTGGTCGACCGACTCGAGGACCAGGCGGACGACCCGGACGGCGCGACCGCGTCCGCCGAGGCCGGAGCGATCGGCGGCTACGCGATGGAAGCGCTTCGAGCGATCGCCGACGACTCGCCGGCGGCCGTCGCCGACGCGGTCGATCCGATCGCCGCCCGCCTCGCGGACGACCGAGAAGGGGTCCGTCACGACGCCGCCCTCGCCCTCGAGTCGATCGCGACCGATCGACCCGGGGCGGTCGTCGACGCCGTCGATCGACTTGCGGATCGACTCGACGACGCGGCGGCGATCCGCCGCGAGTGCGTCGGCGCGCTGCGCGAAATCGCGGCGGCCGAACCCGCCGGCGTCGCGTCGGCGACCGCCGCGCTCGTCGCCCGGCTCGACGACCCGCTCGAGGCCGTTCGGACGGACGCCGCCGGGACACTCGCATCGGTTGCGGCGGAGCGCCCGACCGCGATCGCCGACGCCGTCCGCCCGCTGGCCCGACGGTTGGAGACGGACGTCGAACCGGTTCAGCGTCACGGCGTCACGGCGATCGCGGCTGTCGCGGACGCGCAACCGGACGCGGTCGAACCCGTCGTGACCGAACTGGCCGCCGTCGCCGACGCCGACGACGAGAGCGTTCGCCTCGATGCGGCCCGGGCGATCGCCGCCGTAGCGGCGTCCTCGCCGAACGCGATCGGACCGGTCGTCCCCGCCCTCGCGGATCGGATCGACGACCCCCACGAACCGGTCCGCCGGCCCGCGACCGACGCGCTGGCCGCGCTCGCACGTGAGACGCGTGCCGAGGGGACCGACGTTTCCGCGCTCCTCGAGGCCCTCGAGGGCGAGGCGGAGAACGCCTCGGAAGAGGGCGACGAGTGGGTTCAGGGGCACGCGGCCCGCGGCATCGCCGACGTCGCGCGGTCGGCGACCGCCGACGCCCATCCGGCGGTCCGGTCGCTGACCCGGCGGCTCGACGACGACGCGGCCGCCGTTCGGCGGGCCGCGACGCGGGATCTCGTGACCGTCGCGGCCGAACGCCCGCTGGCGGTTCGCGGCGCCGTCGGCCCGCTGGCAGAACGGCTCGGGGGGGAGGCGCGGAGCGCCGACGAGGACGCGACGGTTCGGAACAACGCGGCGATCGCCCTCTCGCGGGTCGCGGCGTCGACTCCCGACGACGTCCGCGAGGACGACGTGTTGGTCTCCTTGCTGACGGCGCTGGACGATCCGGATCGTTCCGTTCGCCGGACCGTTCGCCGGACCCTCGCCGAGGTCGCATCCGACGCCGGCAACGACTGTCGGCCGACACTGTCGCTGGCCGTCGCGGAGACGACGGCCGAGGCGGAGCGGGTCCGCGTCGCCGCCTGCGAGGCTCTCGCCACGCTCGGCTTCGAGTCCGGAGCGGAGGCCGAAGCCGTCGTCGAAGCGCTCCGTGAGCTGCTGGTCGATCCGACGTCGGCCGTTCGCGTCGCGGCGCTGGACGCGCTCGAGACGACGCTCGCGGCGGACGCAGACGTCGAACCGACGCCGACCGACGTGGTTCTCGAGTCGCTATCGGACGACGACCGGTCGGCCGCCGTCGCCGCCGCGCTCGGGGACGTCGCACAGCGGAACTCGGAGCCGGTCGCCGCGGCCGTCCCGTCGCTGCTCGAGCGGTTCGCGCCGGGCGAGGCCGACGCGCCGGCGCTCCTGCGCGCGCTGACGACGGCCGTCGCGGCGGACGGCGGCGACGCCGGCACCGTCACCGGAGCGCTGGTCGATCGGCTCGATGCCGACGGAGACCGACGCGCGACCGCGGGGGAGCTCGCCCGGCTCGCGGCGACGGCGCCCGACGACGCGGCGGCCGGGCGAGACCGACTGGCCGACCTGCTCGCGGAGCGGGCGGGAGGTGCCGGACGGAGCGGGGACGGAGAGCCTGACGACGAGGCGATCCGGGGCTACGCCGCGCTCGCGCTCGGCACCCTCGCGGTCACCGGCCGCGACGACGGAAGCGCGTTGGAATCCGAACTCGAGGCGGTCGACGACCGACTGCTCGACGCCGCCTCGCTGGCGGCCGGCGGCGAGACGCCGACCCACACCGACGGGATCAACACCCAGCTCTCGGGGATGGGCGACCGGCTGGACGCGGAGCCGTGGGTCGCCGGCCTCGCCGTCCTCGCGCTGGCCGTGCTGGCCGACGAGTCTGCGACGCTCCGACCGACCGGGATCGAGAAAATCGCCGGCGGGCTCGGGGCCGACAGTCCCGTCGTCCGGGTCACCGCCGGCCGAATCCTCGAGATGATGGCCGACGACGACCCGGCCGGCTTCGCGGACGCCGTGCCGGCGCTGCTCGCGGCGCTCGAGGACCCCGACGCGGACGTCCGAGCGACGGCCGCCGGCGCGCTGGCCGCGTGTGCCCAGTCGGACGACGAGTCGCCGCTCGAGGACGCAGACCGAGATCCCATTCCGGTCCTCGAGTCGCGCCTCGCCGATCGCGACGGTCGGGTGCGCGCTCGATTCGGCGGCGACTCCTAAGCTCGCCAGAGCAGGTGCGAAATAGCGCTGAATCGCACACGTCGTTGCTGACGTAGGCGTCGCGAACAGAGACGGTTTATCCGGTCAGATCAGTTCGGCGACCTCGGCGGCGACGGAAGCGTCGACGAACGCGATGACCCGATCGCCGGTTTGAATGATCTTGTTGCCCCGCGGGATCTGCAGCTGCTCGTTGCGGACGATCGCGCCGATCACGATCCCGGACGGAAGCTGGTCGGTAACGTCCCGGAGGGCTTTCCCGGCGAGGGCGCTCTCCGAGTCGACGACAACCTCGAGCACTTCGGCGTCGTCGTGTCCCAGGACGCTGACTTCCTCCGGTCCCGGCTCGTAAATGGTCTGGAGGATCTCGCTGACGATGATGTCTTCGGGGTGGACGATCACGTCGAGGCCGGTTTCCTCGAAGAGATCGACGACCTCGGGGTTGTCGACGACGGCCGCGGTTCTGGCGACGTCGAACTCCCTGGCCAACTGCGCCAGGAGGTAGTTCGTGTTATCGTCGACCGTGCCGACAACCAGATCGGCGCCCGTTAACACGTTGGGGTTGAAGCCACCGATGTTCGTCACGTCGGTCTCCGCGACCGACGAACTTCGGAGTCGGGTCGTCAACTGCGTCGCCTGCTCCGGATCGCGCTCGACGATTTCCGGTGTCCAGCCCCGGGCCTCGAACTGCTGTGCGATCTGGTAGCCCAGCACGTCGCCGCCGACGACCACGATGTCGTCTTCGGATTTCAACGGCGGCTGCGCGGAAACGTCCTCCGCGAAGCGGCTGATGCTGGCGAGACTGCCGATCACGACAACGCAGTCTCCCGACTGGATCACGGTCTCCCCGGTCGGGATGATGACGTCGTCGTCCCGGAGGATCGCCGCGAACGTCGCCGACGCGTACCGGTCGGCTTCCGCGACGCTCTGGCCTGTTATCGGCGTGTCCACCCCAATTTCGAACTCGGCGACCTCCACCTGGTCGTCGGCGAAGGTATCGACGGCGTGGGCGCCCGGAAGCGCGATCGTCCGAACGACGGCTTCGGCCGCGAGCTTGTCGATACACAGCATCGTGTCGACGCCGAGCCCCTCGTCGAGCGACTGCCAGGTCTCGAACAACCCGACCTCCTTGACGCGGGCGATGGTGTGGGGATTGCCGGCCTGCTTCGCCGCGTTGCAGACCATGACGTTCGCCGCGTCGTTGTCGGTGCTCGCGACGACGATCTCTGCCTGATCGATGCCCGCCTCCCGGAGCGTCGATGCCGAACGACCGTCGCCGACGACCCCGGTCACGTCGTGTTGTGAACGAAGCTCATCGACCAGATCCGCATCGCGGTCGATGACAACCACATCATTGGATTCCGCGAGGTCAGCGGCCAAATTCGATCCGACGCTCCCGGCACCGATGATGAGAATCATCTGTGATCCCGTATTACTGAGGCGGAAGCAGTCGTAAATCTTTGCCTGTCACTGGAAGAGACAATACCGGCGAAATCGGGATCGATCCGCCGTACCGCGTGCGACGGCTCCGATCCGATCGTCGGAGAACCGCGCCAGTAGCCGCCGTTACGGCCTCGAGCCGTCGATGCGCGACGCCGTCGACTCGCCGGTCGTTTCGTCGGACGGATTCTCCTCCCCACGGTCACCGTCGGAACCCTCTGCCTCGAGTTCGGCGTCGACGTCCCGAACGATCGTTTCGCGATCGAGGACGGCAGTCTCGTGCCACCGTTTCTCGCCGTTCGGATCGACGAGGATCGTGGTCGGGTAGCCGACGACGCCGTAGGCCTCGGCCAGTCCGGCGTCGTAGCCGACGGCCCAGTCGCCGCCGTGGGTCGCCCACCACTCGCGGAGCGCGGCCGGCGACAGCGTCTCGGAGCGCTGGTAGGTGGCCGCGATGAATCGGACGGCGTCGCCGCGTCGCTCGCGGAACCGATTGCGGGCGGCGGCGAGTTCGGGAATCTGTGCCTGACAGTTGCCGCAGCCGGTGACGAAAAACGTGACGAGCGCGACCGCGTCGGTCGGAACCCGAACCGTTCCCGCCTCGCTTCCGCGCGCGTCGATCGTTTCCACCTCGAGGGATTCGTTGCCATCGCTCGTCTCAGGGCCGTCGGCACCGAACGACGGCGGCCCGACTCGAAGCAAGGTCCCGGCGCCGGCGAGGGCGCCCGCGCTTCCGAGGCCGGCGAGGAGTTCGCGCCTGTTCATCGACTCACTCCCCGTGTAGCGGGGACCGGCATGGCCGGCCGTACGGGGCGACGAAAGAAGAGTTCACTGCCGGCGACGCCTCCTCGAGACCGCCACAGACAACTGTCCCACGCCCGTCGTAGAAGCCATGACCGACGAGCGCGAGCGCTGGAACGAGCGGTACGGCGACGTCGAGTTCGAACTCCCCGACGAGCCGATTCCGGAACTCGAGCGGCGGATCGCCACGCTGCCCGAGGGACGGGCACTCGACGTCGCGACCGGGACCGGACGGAACGCGCTCTTTCTCGCCGCGCACGGGTACGAGGTCGACGCGATCGACATCTCCGACGCGGCGATCGAGCGGGCGCGAGACCGAGCCGACGAGCGCGGCCTCGAGGTGAACTGGCAGCGAGCAGACCTGGCCGACGTCGAACTCCCGACCGACGAGTACGACGTGCTCACCGTGAGCTTCTTCGCCGCGCTCGAGCGCCTGCCCGATCTCAAGGACGCGCTGGCGCCCGGCGGCGTCCTCATTTACGAACACCACCTCCGCTCTTCCGATCCGGTCGAAGTCGGCCCCTCGAGCGAGCGCTTCCGGTACCGATCGAACGACCTCCTGCGGGCGTGTCTCGACCTGACGATCCTCGCCTACGCGGAGCGGCGGCGGCCCGTCGCGGGCGGGACGGCCGCGGTGGCGACGCTGGTCGCGCGAAACTCGCGGGGCGGCACTCAGTCGTATCCGACGCTCGAGAAGTAACGGGCAGTCGTCGGGAGTTGTCCGACCGGCGGCGCGTCGACCGCGAAACGCGAGCGGTCCGGTCAGTTGAGAACGTCCTCGATGTCTCGCTCGAGGGCCTCGATACTGTCTTCGATGTTCTCGACCATCATCGTCTGCTCCTCGGTGGCGGCCGCGATGCTCTGTACCGCGGCCGTGACCTCGTCGCTCTGCTCGGCGACCGAGTCGATCATGCCGGTGATCTCCTCCGAACTCGCGGCCTGTTGGTCCGTCGCAGCGGCGATGTCCGTGATCCCCTCGTTGGTCTCCTGGATCGCGCTGCGGATGGTTTCCTGGTTCTCGACGACGGCCTCGATCTCCGTCACGACGGTGGCGATCTCCTCGTTGGTCGTCTCGACGCTGTCGACCGTGTCCAGGGCCGTCTCGCGGATCTCGGCGACGATGGCTTCGATCTCGTCGGCGCGCTCTTTGGACTGCTCCGCCAGGCCCTTGATCTCGTTGGCTACGACGGCGAAGCCGTTCCCAGAGCCGTCGGCGCGGGCCGCCTCGATGTTGGCGTTGAGCGCGAGCAGGTTGGTCTGGTCGGCGATGTTGTTGATGATCTCGACGATCTCGTCGATCTCGTCGATCCGGCCGGCCAACTGGCCCGCGTCGTCGGCGACGCTGTCGGCCTCCGCGGCGACCTCGTCCATCGTCTCGAGGGTTTCCTGGGCGGTGTCGGCCGACTCCTCGGCGAGGGACTTGGCCTGCTCGCTCTGACTGCTAACCTCCTCTGCGCTGGAGGCGATCTCCTCGACGGACGCGCTGAACGTCGACACCTCGCCTTGCACCTCGGAGAGGCTGTCGGACTGCTCCTCGGCGGACTCGCTGATCTCCTGGGAGTTCTCGGCCATGTTCGTCGCCGCGTCCTGCAGTTCCGCGACGGCGCCCTCGACCTCGTCGCTCATCTGTTCTTGAAGCTGCGTGATCCGCTCTTGCTGCTCGATCAGCGTCGTCACGCGGGTGAGGACCTCGACGGCGCCGACGACGTCGCCGTCCTCGCTCGTGATCGGGATGCCAAGCGCACGGGCGTGTACCGTATCGCCGTCGGCGCTCTCGGCCGCCCGGATCGATTCCTCCCGGATCGGGCGTCCGGTCCGGATGACCTCTTCGGCGAGGGTCTCGTCCTCGCCTTCGGTCCCGAAGACGTCGTACGCGTGTTTCCCCACGACGTCGCCGGCCGGATAGCCGGTGATATCCTCGACGCCGTCGTTCCACCGGGTGATGTAGCCGGAGCCGTCGACGGCGAACGCCGGCTCCGGAAACACGTCGATAAGGCCGGTGAACGCGCCGCGCCAGAAGGCGGCCGCGTCGTCGTCCGCTCCGGGTTCGATGCTGGGGGGAGTTCCTGTCTCAATCGCCATGGTGATTCTCGTTTGGAGAACATATCTCGATACCGTTTATAAACTGTGGCCGCTCAGCGGATCGAAAATCGCACGAAAGCGGTCGTCACCTGACCTCAATCGTTACTACTCAGAATATTGGTACTAAATGAAGGCACTGCGACACCCTAGAATGTCGCCCGCGCCGGTGGGACGGCCGTCGACCGCGCTCGAGGGGACCGGTGCGTCGGTCTCGAGGGCACGGCTGTTATCGACAGAGCGCCCTCGCCGAGAGCGACCCACAATTGGTCAATCGTGTAGTTCGCGTCGCCGGGCGGCTGAGCCGTCGGGCCGCGGCATCCGGTGGGACACGGAACGCATGGGTATTGCCCGTCTCGACCGATGTCGTCACGGCTCTCGACGGTCCGCCCGTCGAGCCGACCATGTATCATTGTTATTGATATTATATTCCTCGTACCCAGTACCGAAACTACTATTTTATATATCTCCGTTATACGTGGTTATACAATGACCAACTGCTCGAGTCGAGGGCTCTTACGGGTGCTCGACGAGCGCGGCGCGGTCGAAGTGGGGACGCTGGCGGCGACGCTCGACGAGCATCCGGTGACGGTGACGCAGGTGTGTTACGATCTCCAGTCGGACGGTCACGTGCAACAGGTCTCGGGCGGCGTCTACACGATCACCGAGGACGGCCGACAGTATCTCACGACGCTCTCAGAGTAACGTTTTCTCGGACGCCGCGACGCCCGATCCGTAGCGCCGCGGCTGTCCTTCCCGACGGTCGTCAGATAGATCCCCGAGAGGACGACGGCGACCGCGACGCCCGCGGCGGTGGTGCGATCGAGCCGTCGCCTCGAGCGCCGACCGGTTCACGTCGGCGCTGTTTCCGCAGGCGCTCAAACTGTTCCGAAACGGCTCAGTGCGGGCGACAATCACTCTCAACGAACCCGTCGAATCGCCGACGCTATACGCTCGAGGCGGTCTCGTGGGAATATGGACGAGCGAACGGTCGGGATCGGCTACGTGCTCGCGTCGGCCGTCGGGTTCGGAGCTGTCGGCATCTTCGGGACGCTCGGCGGCGACATCGGTCTCTCGATTCCGACGATTCTCGCGTTTCGGTTCGCCATCGCGTCGGCGGTCCTCTGGGGCCTGCTTGCCGTGCAGGGACGCCAGAACCTTCTCAGCGGACGATTGCTCGGCTGGGCGGTCCTCCTCGGGATCGGCGGCTACGGTGGCATGAGCGGCTTCTACTTCTGGGGACTCGAGTATCTCACCGCGGGACTGGTCGCGATCGTCCTCTTCACGTTTCCGGCGATCGTCGTCGCCGCCACGCTCTTCACGTCTCCCGACCGGATCAGCGGACCCCTCGTCGCGGCGCTCTGTCTCTCGCTCGGCGGCGTGGCGCTGATCGTCGGCGCGGACCCCGCCGGCGCCGATCCGCGGGGCGTGGTCATCGTGCTCGGCTCGGCGATCTGCTACGCGGGCTACATGCTGGGCAGCGAGCGCGTCCTCGAGTCGGTCGATCCGCAGGTGCTGACGGCCCACGTGTTGCCGGCGTCGGGGCTCCTGTTTCTCGCGATCGGCGCGGCGCGGGGGACGTTCGCGGTGCCGGCGGCGACCGAGACGACCGCGTGGATCGTGCTGACCGCGCTCGCGATGTTCTCGACGGCGATTCCGATCAGTCTCCTCTACGCCGGCCTGCCGAAAATCGGGGCGAGCAGGGCGAGCATCATTAGCACGGCCGAACCGGCGGTCGCCGTCGTCCTCGGCGCGGCGGTGCTCGGCGAACCGGTAACGGCGACGACGGTGGTGGGAGGTATGCTGGTCGTCGTCGGCGTCATCGTGATCCAGCGGCGAAGTTAACGGGACGGGCCGAGAGGCCGACGCTCACATGCGATTTCCGCGATAGATCTCGGCCGTCTCGCGGTCGATCTCGTCGAACTCGACGATGTCCTCCTCGGTCAGGTCTTCGGCGTCGTACGCCTCGAGGAAGGCGACGGCGTCGTCCCGGTCGGCAAAGGTCCGCGGATTGATCTTCATCGGATCGTCGACCGCGGTCTCGTCGGTAATAAGCACGAAGTGCGCCTCGGTCGCGTCGACGAGGTCGCCCGTCTCGAAGTCGGCGGTCCAGGCGCCGGCGACGGGCGAGTCGGACGTCGTGATGACGAGATAGGCGAACAGACAACCCGGCGTATCGAAGGCGGCTCCCGTCCCGTCCTCGTGGGCGACCTGTCCGTGCCAGTTGGGGTAGTCCGCCGGCGTCATATTGCAGATCGGGCAGTTCTGCTCGTCGGTAAACGCGACGGGTTCGTCGCCCGGGTGTTCGAGGGTCGGATCGACCGTCCGCGGCTCGTCTTCGCCTTCGCCTTCGCCTACGTCTTCGTCGCCGCCCCCGAGACAGCCGGCGACGCCGACTGCGGCGCCCGCTCCGAGTAGCCCGAGCAGTCGGCGTCGTTCGAGTCGTCCCCCGCGATCGATGCTCATACACATCGTATCGCCGCGAGGGGCAAAACGAGCGTGGTCCGGTTCCCGAATCACGGCGACCGCTCACTCGAGGCGCGCCTTCGTCAATCGATGCCGTTTGCGGAACATGGCCTCGAAGCCGACCGTCGAGAACGGCATGGCGACGTCGGTGAGACGGCCGACGCCGGCGATGTCGCTGCCCGGGAGTTCGTACGCGACGCGATCCCGGAGCACCGTCCGATCGCCGGCGGCGAAAAACGAGTGGGTGTGCTCCCAGCGGTCGAACGGACCGCGGATCATCTCGTCGCGGAAGGAGGCGCTGCCGTCGCCGCGCTCGCGATCCGTGATCAGCGACGTCCAGTGCTGGCGCGGCCCGACGTTGAAGGGACGTATCGACAGCGCGAGTTCGGTCCCGACCTCGAGTATCTCCGGATCGCGCTCGCCGTCGGGGCCGAGAATTGCCTCGACGCGCAGGTTCATCCAGTCGGGCGTCGCCGCCTCGAGGCCCTCGACGCGCGAGTGAAACGCCCAAACGTCCGCGAGCGGCGCGTCGATCGTCGTCCGACGTTCGTAGGTCGCCATCGTTCCCGACTACGCCGGCCGACGGGAAAACGGGACGGCCAAACCACCGTCCGGACGGACCGAACGTACCCCACCCACATCGTCCGCTCGGGCGTCGGAGGGAGACGCCGTTCGGACGGGCTACTTCAGTCGTTCCTGGAGGAAAGAGGGATGTGCCGCAGTGACGCCGTCGATCTCGAGTAGCTGGTCGGAGATGATCTCGCCCAGCGCGTCGCCGTCTGCGGCCCGGACCTCGGCCATCAGCATGTGGTCGCCGCTGGAGCTGTACAGCGCCTCGACCTCGTCTAAGTCCTTCAGCGCCTTCGTCGCCTCGACGTAGCGTTCGCTCGAGACGTCGATCCCCACCATCGCGATCGTCTTGCTCGAGAGCTTTTTCGGGTCGATGTCGGCCGAGTAGCCGACGATGACGCCGTCCTCCTCGAGCTGGTTGATGTACTTTCGAACGGTCGGTTTCGAGACGTCCGCCCGCTCGGCGATCTCGGCGTAGGACGCCTGTGCATCCTCCTCTAATACCTCGAGGATGCGATCTTCCGTAGCCTGTGTACTCATGATAGTCTCTTTTGCTCCGACGGAAAAATATCTTTTGTATACGAAAACGACCGGTACGCAGGGGAAAACGCCCTCGGGACGGACGTTTCGGGCGTCCGACGGCCGGACCGCCGGACTTATTCGCCACGTGGTCGGAGTGTCGGTATCCCGTCATGGTCGACGCCAATCACGTCAGCGGCGCGGTCTGGCTGTGCTGTGGTCTCGCGATCCTGTTTCTCGGTTATCTGATCGCTGCCCGCGGGCGGGCCGACCTCCACTCCGACTACGACGAGTCGGTAGATCCGGCCTACGCCTCCCGGTGGGTCGGCGCCACGGCCCTGCTCATGGGCCTGCTGGTCGTCGCCTACGCGATTCGGGAACTGCTCTACGGCTTCCATCCGTACGCGCTCGGTGGCCTCCTCGTCGCGTTGCTCGGCCTGAGCTATCTCTCGAAACTGTTCGCCCGCGGGTTCGGTGCGCGGAGTCGAGACTGAGTCCGCCGCCTGAGTTGGCCTCGCCGGCGTATCGCCCGAACAACAATTGATTTAACAGATCGGCGGTGGGGATGATATATGCGACAGACACGTCGGGGGTTCGTCGCGCTCGGGGTCGGTTCGATACCGATCGCGACGGCGGGCTGTCTCCGCCTTCGCGGCGCCGACGCGACGACGGCCGCGGAACTCGAACGCCAACTGGGCGACCTCGATCGGCCGGAGACGATGACCGGCACCGTCGAGGCGACGTTCGACCGCGGCGGGACGACGACCGTCACCGTAGACGAGGTCACGGCCCGCGCCAGCGGCGAGACGTACGTCGAAGGGACCACCGACGACGTCACCTTTCGGAACGTCGACGACGGGGAGCGGGCTTGGTTTCACGACCTCGAGCGAAACCGCATCGCGGTGCTGGACTCCGAGATGAACGGCGAGAGCCACATCGATTACATCTACGGCGAGACGACGACGTACTTCGACCAACTCGAGGCGACGGTGCGCGAGGAGACGACGCTCGACGGCAGAGACGTCTACCAGGTCCGGTTCGATCCGCCGCCGGACGAGGCCGTCGAGCGTTCGATCAGCGTCCTCGCCGGCAACACGGAGTTCGTGATCCCGCTCGAGACGGAAGAGCGCGAGACGACGGAGCTACAGGAGTCTGTCGAGCGGATCGACGTCTGGTTCGACCGAGAGACGCTGTTCCCGGTCAAACAGGTGGTCGAAACGGACGCGGTCGATTGCGACGCGATCTACACGTCGCTCGAACTGAACGAGCCGGTCTCGGACGACCTGTTCGCGTTCGATCCGCCGGAGGACGCCCTCGTCGAGGAACACGTCTTCCCCTACCTCGACCGGTACGACGCGCTCGCGGACGCGGAAGCCGATGCAGGGGTTACGATGACGGAACCGACTTGCCTGCCGGAGCGCTTCGCTCGCGCGACGGCCGCCGTCGCCGACTACCCGTACGCGGACGACCTGCGGGAGGTCTCGGTCAGGTACGCCGGCGACGAGAGCGTCGGCGAGTCGATCCGGGTCGGCGTCTGCAACGGCCCCCGGCCGTTCGACGTCGCCGGCGAGACGGTCACCGTCAACGGCGCGTCCGGGACCGTCGCCGAGAGCGATCTCGGGACGACCGTCGAGTGGCCCTGCGGCGAGCGGACGTACGTCGTCTTCGCGACCGCATCGGTCGATCGCGAGACGGCACTGTCGGTTGCCGAGTCAGTCGACGACTGCGACTAGCGATCGTTGGGACTCCGAGTCGGACCGCGAAAAAACAGCGAAGTGTCGCGAACAGCGTTCCCGACCGCGGGAACGGCCGTTACGTGTGGCGCTCGAGCAGGTCGTAGCTGCGCTCCCACTCGGCGTCGTCGTCGAAGTAGCGCTCGGCCAGCGGCTGGTCGGGCATCTCGCCGACGGCGTGTTTCTCCTGGGAGTAGGAGGGACGGTCGTCCTCGACGTAGTACCGGCCCGTCAGGACGGTGCCCTCGTTGAGCACGTCCTCGGTCTCGCGCATCATCTCGGCGGCTTCCGCGCGGTCGTTGACGTCGAAGTCGTAGTCGTCGGACTCCTGGACGTCGACGTAGGGGACGTACTGGCGGGCGTCCTTGTTCCAGGTCGGACACTGGGTCAGGAAGTCGACGTGGGCGAAGCCGTCGTGTTCGATGGCTTCCTTGATGATCTCCTTGGCCTGGTTCGGGTTGACCGCGGCGGTGCGAGCGATGTAGCTCGCGCCGGCGTTCAGCGACGTCGACAGCGGTCGCAGCGGCGTCTTCGCGCTGCCAGACGGCTGGGTCTTGGACTTGTGACCCTTCGGACTGGTGGGCGAGGTCTGGCCCTTCGTCAGCCCGAAGATCTCGTTGTTGAACACGATGTACGTGATGTCGTGGTTCTCGCGGGCCGTGTGGATGAAGTGGTTACCACCGATTCCGTAGCCGTCGCCGTCACCGCCGGCGGCGATGACCTCGAGTTCGGGGTTGGCGAGTTTCGCGGCCCGGGCGACGGGCAGCGAGCGGCCGTGAATCGTGTGGAAGCCGTACGTGTCCAGGTAGCTGTTCAGCTTGCCGGAACAGCCGATTCCGGTGACGGTCAGCACCTCTTCGGGGGTCTTCCCGGCTTCGGGAAGCGCCTGTTTCAGCGACTTCAGGACGCCGAAGTCGCCACAGCCCGGACACCAGGTCGGCTGCGGTTCGACACCGGGTGTGTACTCGTCCCGGTCGATCTCGCGTTCCTCACCGATCGCGTTGAATGCACTCATTGGTTAGTCACCTGCAGCGGGTTCGATTCGTACCTGTGCGGTTGGCTGACGGTCCTCGTCGGCGAGGTTAACCTCGTAGCCCTCGACGATCTCGGCGGGCTCGAAGGGGTTGCCGTTGAACTTCAGCAGGCTGGTCATCTTGTCGCCGAACCGGCCCAGTTCCTTCTGGATCAGGCCGCGGAACTGCGCGGTGGCGTTCATCTCGACGACCATCGCCTCGTCGACGCTCTCGAGGAACTCCGTCACTTCCTTCTCGGCGAAGGGCATCATGTCGGAGACGCTGATCCCTTTTACCGAGTGACCTTGCGCATTCAGGCGCTCGATGGCCTCCGCGACGGCACCCTGGGAGGAGCCCCAGGTGATGATGCCGTAGTCGGCGTCGTCCGGACCGTAGTAGGTCTGGGTCGAGTCCCGCTCCTCGTCGAGTTCCGCGCGGATCGACTCGAGTTTCTCGAGGCGACGCTCCATCTGGGCGACGCGGTTGTCGGGATCCTCGCTGATGTGCCCGACGGGGCTGTGCTCGTTCCCCGTCGCGAGGTAGCGTCCGCCCTTCTGGCCGGGGATCGAGCGCGGCGCGACGCCGTTCTCGGCGTCCTCGTGGTTGAACCGCTTGAACTTCCCGGAGTTGTCGTGAGCGGCCTCACGAAGCTCTTCCTCGGTCAGCGTCGAACCGAGATCCGGCTGGGGATCGCGGTCGAAGAACTCGACGTCGACGTTGGTGTTCTCGCCGGAGAGCTTCTGGTCGTAGATGATGATCGCCGGGATCTGGTAGTCCCAGGCGATCTCGAAGGCCAGTCGCGTCTGCTCGTAGGCCTCCTCGATGTTCCCGGGCGCGAAGACGACGCGCTGGGAGTCGCCCTGGCTCGTGTAGAGGACGTGCTCCAGGTCGGCCTGTTCGGGCTTCGTCGGCATCCCCGTCGAGGGACCCGCGCGCATCGCCTCGATGAGGACGAGGGGCGTCTCGGTCATCTCCGCGAGCCCCAGCGGTTCGCTCATCAGCGCGAAGCCGCCGCCGGAGGAGCCGGACATGGCCTTGACGCCGGCGTGGCTCGCGCCGACCGCGAGCGCGGCCGCGGCGATCTCGTCCTCGACCTGCTCAGAGACCCCGCCCATGTCGGGGAAGTTCTGGCTGAGGATGGTGAACACGTCCGTCCACGGCGTCATCGGGTAGCCGGCGATGAACCGACAGCCGGCGTCGATGGCACCGTAGGCGATCGCGTTCGAACCCGACAGCAGCGCCTGCTCGGTCTCGTGGGAGCCCTCGGGCGCCCGCAGATCGTGTTCGAAGTCGTGTTCCTCACGGGTCATCTCGTAGGCCTCGTGGAGGATCTCGAGGTTCGCCTCGAGGATGTCGCCGCCCATAGCGTCGGACATCAGGTCCTCGATGTGCTCGAGGTCCATGTCCAGCAGCGCCGCCGTCACACCCACGCCGGCGGTGTTACGCATGACCTCGCGACCGTGCTCCTTGGCGAGCCCTCGCAGATCGACGGGGAAGACGTGCCAGTCGTTCTCCTCCGCGCGCTCGTGGAGGTTGACTTCCTCGACGTCCTCCTCGCTGATCAGCCCCTCGTCGTAGACGATGATTCCGCCTTCGCGGAGTTCGTCTAAGTTCTCCGAGAGGGGCTTGATCTCCTCGTTGCCGTAGTAAGCCTCCTCTTGGGGGTTCCGAGCGAACGAGTCGCCCAGCGACAGCAGGAAGTTGTACCCGTCTCCCCGTGACTGTACCTCCCGATCCGCGGCTCGGATCTCGACGTAGGTGTGGCCGCCGCGGATTCGCGACGGATAGTGACGATGCGTGAATACGTCGAGCCCCGAGCGCATTAGCGCCTTGGCAAAGTTCTGGCTCGTCGAGTCGATTCCGTCGCCGGAACCGCCCGCGATTCGCCAGATAAGTTCGTCGCTCATAGTGAAATCAGTGGCCGGTGGGCCGACCGTACCAGGATTTTGCTCTACGTGACCTAAAGCCTTTGCTATACATTGCCATAGATCTATCGTGAGGAATGAACAACCATCCATTTTATCTCATTGCCCTACTCGATTCCTCCGGGAAATCAGCCAAAGTAGAGCATGATTAATAATTTTAAACCTAATTTAGGGACTATAAAGTTAGATATTAATGCACTTGCTGTCAAAACCAGTAACACGGGGTTCGCGTGGAACCGGAGGTGGAATTATACGGGCGCGAGTGATTGGTGTGCGATACCATGTCAGTATCGCTCGATTCCCAGGTGGAAGCGTTCCTCCACGAACTGTCGGACCGGGGACTCCCGCCGCTCTATCGCCTCTCGCTCGAGGAAGCGCGGGAGACGTACCGCGACCTCACCGTCTCCGACGAATCGGCCGACGCCGTCGGCTCGGTGACCGACCGGACGGTGCCCGGCCCGGCCGGCGAGATTCCGATTCGGATCTACGCGCCGTCGGGCGACGGGCCGTTTCCGCCGCTGGTGTTCTACCACGGCGGGGGTTGGATCCTCGGCGACCTCGAGACCCACGACGGACTCTGTCGGGCGCTCACGAACGCGACGGACTGTGTCGTGGTCGCCGTCGACTACCGACTCGCACCCGAACACCGGTTTCCGGCGGCGCTCGAGGACTGTTACGCGGCGACGCGGTGGATCGCGAACAACCGGACGGCGATCGACGCGACGACGGAGGGACTCGCCACCTGCGGCGAGAGCGCAGGCGGCACGCTCGCCGCGGGCGTGGCGCTGCTCGCCCGCGACCGACACGGCCCGGCGATCGACCACCAGACGCTTCTCTATCCGCCCACGAACTACGCGTTCGACACGGACTCTTACGAGGAGAACGCGCAAGGGTACTTCCTCACCCGTGAGGACATGAAGCGGTTCTGGCGGGGCTACCTCCGGAGCGAACTGGACGGGCGCCACCCCTACGCGTCGCCGCTCCGGGCGGACCTCGAGGGGATGCCGTCGTCGCTCGTCGTGACGGCCGGGTTCGATCCGGTTCGGGACGATGGACGTGCATTCGTCGACCGACTGGAGGACGCCGACGTTCCCGCTCGGCACCTCGAGTACGGCGAGATGATCCACGGATTCCTGCCGATGCTCGACGATCCGGAACTCGACCGCGCGCGGGAGGCGATCGACGAGGTCGGCGCGGCGGTCCGGGGCGCGGTCCGCTGACGGCCGACTCCCTCGCCGCCGAAACCGCGGGACGGGAGATACGCTTTAGTAACGGGATGTGATGCGTACCGGTATCATGGGATATGTTATCAAGATGCCGAAGCTGGGACTCGAGATGGAACGCGGGATCGTCCTCGAGTGGACCGTCGACGAAGGGGAGGGCGTCGACGAAGGGGGCGTCCTCGTCGAGGTCGAGTCGGAGAAGAGCATCGGCGAGGTCGACGCCCGCGAGGACGGGGCCCTCCGGCACGTCTACGTCGAAGAGGGCGAGGAGGTACCCCCCGGGACGCCGATCGGCATCCTGGCGGCGCCGGACGCCGACATCTCGGACCTGCGGGCCGACGCCGAGGCCGAACTCGAGGAGGAGGCGCCCGAGATCGCGGCGGCCGCCGGTCCGGACGCCGGCGCGGCGTCGGACGCGGCCGCGGCCGGAGACGCGGACGCGACGTCCGAGGCGAACGCTGCCGACGGCGGCGACGCGGCCGCCGCGCAACCCTCAAGCGGCGGGGCGAGCGGGGCGCCCGAGGACCTCAAGGCGTCTCCGCGCGCGAGAAAGCGCGCCGAGGAACTCGAGGTCGATCTGACGACCGTCGAGGGAACGGGACCGATGGGGTCGATTACCGAGGCGGACGTCGAGGCCGCGGCGGAATCGGCCGCCGAAGCGGATGCGGATCCGACTGCGGCCGACGCGACGAACGGCGAGGAGATCAAGGCCTCGCCCCGCGCGAGGAAACGGGCGGCGGAACTCGAGGTCGATCTGACGACCGTCGAGGGGACCGGGCCGATGGGATCGATTACCGAAGCCGACGTGGAAGACGCGGCCGAGTCGGCGCCGGAGGCGGAGACCACTGCTGCGGCCGGAGCCGAAGCCGGGAGCGAGGCGACGGCCGACGTCGAGATTTCGGCGGCACCGACCGACGCCGCCGGCGTCCGCCGGATCGAACCCGGGGACCCGCTGACGGATCGGTACTACCGGACGACGGCCGTCGCCGCGCCGGCGGCCGCGAACGCGCTGTTCGAGGCGACCGAAGCGGTGCGGACGGCCTTCGAAGACGAGGTCACGATGACCGACCTGCTGGTCGTTCTCGCCTCGGCGACGCTCGCCGACCACCCGGTGCTGAACGGCACGTACGCGGAATCGACCCATCAGGTCCGAGAGCGGCAAAATATCGCGCTCGTCGCCGGGAGCGACGACGGGCCGGTCTCCGTGGTCGTCCCGGACGCCCGGAACCGCTCGCTTTCGGAGATCGTCGAGGCGCGGCGGGCGGTCGACAGCGACGACGCGGACGCCGCCACCTCCGACGAGCGGGCCACGTTCACCGTCGCCAACGCCGCCGAGACCGAGGCGAACGGGCGACTCGTCGATCCGCCGTCCGTCGCGACCCTCGAGATCGATCCGACCGGCCAGCGGGCCGTCCCGAACGGCGACGACGTGCGCCTCCGGCCGCTCGTGGTCGCGACGCTGACCTACGACGCGCGGGCGATCGGCGGCAACGAGGCAGCCGCGTTCCTCGAGCGACTGTTCGACCGGGCCGAGCGGGCGTCGGAACTCGTCCTCGGGTCGTACCGCGGTCGTGAGTAAAAACGGGGGTCGCTACCGCTCCTCGAGCAGCGGACCCTCGCGGACCAGCGCGCCCGCCTCGACGGCGGCGCCGAGCGCGGCGTCGGCGTCCACGAGTCGCGGCCCGTCGGCAGTCGGCGTCATCTCGACCGTCGCGTCCACGACCTCGAGTTCGCGCTCGCCGTCCGCGCCGACGACGACGTCCGACACGTCGAAGGTCGCCGGCTCGTCCCACTCCAGCCGGTCGCGCTCGGTGACTCCGATCGTCGCCGTCATCCCGGGCGCGACGATCGCCGAGACCGACCGCGCCGTCGCCTCGGGATCGTCGAGACGGAGCGCGACCCCGCCCAGCGCGTCGGGTGCCAGCGGCTCGAGACAGCCGGCGACGCTCCCGAGGCCGATGTCGCTCGGGTGCGCCCGCGAGACGACGCCCCCGACCAGTTCGGACGGATCGATGACGGCCCGCGTGCCGACGAACGATCGGTCCGTGATCTCGACCGCCGCCAGTCCGGTGAGTCGCTTCTCGCCGTTGACGTCGTCCGCTCGAACGTCGATCCGCCCGTGCCGATCGGTTACCGCGTCGGCGTCCGCGGCGCCGGTCGCGACCGCGGCCGCGGCCGCCCCAGCGACGGTGCCGTCGACCGGCGTCGGCACGACGTTGTTCGTCCCCGTCGAGACGGAAACTAGCGGAACGTCGCCGATCTCGAGCGCGACGTCGCGGGTGGTGCCGTCGCCGCCGAGGACGACGACGGCATCGGCGCTCTCGCGGAAGCGCGCGGCCGCCCGTCGCGTGTCCGCGGCCGACTCCTCGACCGTCATCTCCACGCGTTCGACCGCGAGATCGTCGGGCGCCTCGGAAACGGCGTGGTCGGCGATGCCGCTCCGGTCGGGCATGACCGCGACGTCCGGCGGCTCGGTGACGACGGCCAGCCCCTCGAGGACGCACTCGGCGACGCGGCGCTTGGCGTAGTTGTCGACGACGCTCGCGCCGCCGGTGAGCCGCCGGATGTCGCGGCCGGCGGCCGGGTTCGCGATGAGTCCGACGCGGGTCACGCGTCGGCTCCGTGGCTCGCTGCCATCGCTACGTGATCAGCTCGATCGCCTCCCGTACGTCGTCGCCGTCGGGGAGGACCTCCTGCTCGAGCGGGGGGCTGAACGGCATGTGGGTGTCCGGCGTCCCGATCCGCTGGATCGGGGCGTCGAGGCTGAAGAAGGCCTCCTCCTGGACGCGGCTGACGATCTCGGCGTGGACGCCGTAGGAGAGCGGACTCTCGTCGGCGACCACCAGCCGGCCGGTCTTCCGGACGCTGTCGGCGATGGTCTCCGTGTCCAGCGGGTACAGCGAGCGGACGTCGATGACTTCGACGCTGACGTCGTCGGCCAAACTGTCGGCGGTCTGCAGGCTCTCGCCGACGAGCCGCTGGGTCGCCACCACGGTGACGTCCTCGCCCTCGCGTTCGACCGCGGCCTCGCCGAGGGGGACGGTGAACTCCTCGTCGGTGGGGACCTCGCCCTGCTGCTCGTAGATCATCTTGTTCTCGAAGACGAACACGGGGTCGTCCGACCGGACCGCGGCCTTCGTCAGTCCCTTCGCTGCGGCGGCCGTC
The DNA here is from genome assembly GCF_000337495.1 of Haloterrigena salina JCM 13891. Classification (GTDB taxonomy): domain Archaea; phylum Halobacteriota; class Halobacteria; order Halobacteriales; family Natrialbaceae; genus Haloterrigena; species Haloterrigena salina. The sequence goes on along the minus strand of NZ_AOIS01000067.1, from coordinate 156,310 downwards.
CCCGGCGCGACGGCCTTCAGGCCGGGGAAGTGAGCGATCCAGGCGTGGACCGTCCCGGAGTGCTGGCTCGCGGCGCCCATGCCGCCGCCCTCGGTCGTCCGGACGGTGACCGGCATCTCCGTCTTCCCGCCGAACATGTAGCGCATCTTCGCCATCTGGTTCATGATCTGCTCCATCGAGACGCCCATGAAGTCCGAGAACATGAGCTCGGCGACGGGCCGGGTCCCGGTCGCGGCGGCGCCGGTCGCGGCGCCGATGAAGCCGGCCTCGCTGATCGGCGTGTCGCGGACGCGTTCGTCGCCGAACTCCTCCCAGAGGCCGCTGGTCACCTCGAGGACGCCACCGAACTTGCCGACGTCTTCGCCCATCAGGTAGACGTCCTCGTCGCGCTCGAGTTCCTCACGCAGCCCCATCCGGATCGCCTCGCGGACGGTCATCGCCTCGGTCTCCTCGGCGCGCTCGATCTCGGCCTGGGCGGTCATCGCCGATCACCTCCGAGCGAACCGCCGTCCGCACGGGCCTGGCTGGCGAACCGTTCGATCTCGGGTGGCATCTCCGCGAACATGTCCTCGTAGGCTTCGCTCGGGTCCGGTAGCGGGGCGTCCTGAGCGTACTCGACCGCTTCCTCGATCTCCGCCTCGATCTCGTCCCGCAGCTCCTTGAGTTCCTCCTCGGTCAGTTCGCCGCGATCGACCAGCAGCTCCGAGAACCGGTCGATCGGGTCCTGTTCCTTCCACTTCTCGATCTCGTCCTCGTCTCGGTAGGGCTGCTCGTCGCCCTCGTAGTGGCCGCGGTAGCGGTAGGTCTCGGCCTCGACGATGGTCGGTCCGTCGCCGTCTCGAGCGCGCTTGCGCGCCTCCTCGACGGCCTCGGCGACGGCCGTGACGTCCATTCCGTCGACGGTGACGCCGGGGATGTCGTAGGCGCCGGCGGTGTCGCTCAGGTCGTCGACGTTGTGCTGCTCCTCGACGGGCGTCCCCTCACCGTAGCGGTTGTTCTCGACGACGAAGACCGCCGGCAGGTCCCAGGTCGCCGCGAGGTTGATCGCCTCGTGTACCTGTCCCTGTGCGACGGCGCCGTCGCCGAGGAAGCCGACAGCCACCTGCTCGCGGTCGTCGTAATCGATCGACAGCGCGGCGCCGGTCGCCAGCGGCGGCCCCGCGCCGACGATGCCGTTCGCGCCGAGCATCCCGGAGTCGACGTCGGCGATGTGCATCGAGCCGCCCTTCCCGTTGCAGTAGCCGTCCTGCTTGCCGAACAGCTCGGCCATCATCAGCTTCGGGTCCAACCCCTTCGCGATGCAGTGTCCGTGGCCCCGGTGCGTGCTCGCGATGTAGTCGTCGGGCTCGAGCGCGGCGCACGCGCCGACACCGACTGCCTCTTCCCCGATATACAGGTGGACGAAGCCCGGGATCTCTCCGTCGGCGAAGTAGTCGCCGGCCGTCGAATCGAACTCGCGGATCGTCAGCATTCGACGGAGCGCCTCCCGTCGCCCCTCCTCCGTTTCTAGTGTGTAGTCGGCCATGCGACACACGGTACCATGGAACAGTGTATAACGCTAACGGTGACCAAGATCGATGCCCGTAGGCGGCCGTTTATTAGCTCGAACGGTGAGGATCGAACGACATGCGCGTACCAGCACACCGAAGACGGGACCTCGACCGCTCGCGGTCCGCCGATCGCGGCGCGGAATCGAAACGACGGTCGCCGACGCCAGCATTGACGCCGACGTCGATCGAGGTGGTCCGCGAATGATGCCCGAGCGAACCGTCACCGCCCGGAACCCGGAAGGGATGGGCGGGACTATCGAAGCCGGCTCGTTCGAGTGGCGGTTCGACGAACCCGAGTCGGCCGGCGGCTCGGAGACAGGACCGACGCCGGTCGACGTCTTCCTCGGCGCGCTGGCCTCCTGTCTCTCGCTGAGCGTTCGCTTCCAGGCGAACAAGCGCGAGACGCCGGTCGAGACCATCGAGGTCACGACCGAGGCCGAACCCGAACGGGGCTCGGTCGACCGCCTCGAGGCGACGATTCGACTCGAGACCGACGCCGACGACGAGACGGTCGATCGCCTCGTCGACTTCGGCGAGCGGGGCTGTCACGTCTCGCAGCTCGTCGGGGACGAGACGCCGATGGACATCGCGTGGGAACGGCTGTAGCCGTCGGCGGTCGCCCGGCGGGAACGTCGCGACTGCGCGACCGCGCTACTCGGGATAGGTCGCGTCCGCTTCCGGCATCGACTCCACGTTCGCCGCGGTCTCGAAGATCGCGCCGTTGAGTTCGTCGGCGGTGTCGAAGTACCAGAACTCGGTACCGTCGAAGTTCCCGCTCTGGAGCACAGGTAGCCCCGCGGACTCGAACTCGTCGACGACCGCGTGGGGATCGTCGAACGCGAAACAGGCGACGTGGTGGAGGCCTTCGCCGTGTTCCTCCAGGTGCTCCGTGTAGATGCTCGGCCCCTCGAGCGGTTCGATCAGTTCGATCATCGTCCCGCTGAGTTGCGCGAGCGCGAGGCGCATCGAGTACTCGCGGGACTCGCCGCGGTAGGTCCGATCGGTCAGCGCGGGCGGTTCGAATCGGTGGATCTCCCACGGCCCGATGCCGAGGAGTCCGTCGAACCGATCCATGCCGTCCTCGAGGTCCTCGACGACGAACGCGACCTGCGAGAGCTCCGGGATCTCGACATCTAGCTGTGGAATGTTATTAGTACCCATACTCGGGCGTCGACGCGGAGCGAGTTATCGGTTAGCACCGGTAGCGACGACTGAGAATGCGACAGATCGGCGTGTCGATCGACTAGCCGATCACTCGTTTTGCGGGTTGCTCGGGTGGTAGTCCGTGTCGTACTCGCCGGGCTGGTCGTCGACGCGGTCGGGGTTGAGCCGACCCGACAGCAGCATGAAGTCGACGAGCGTCAGCGCGAGCATCGCCTCGACGACCGGGACGCCCCGCGGCGGGAGGACGGGGTCGTGGCGGCCGATGACCTTCTCCTCTTTGAGCTCGCCCGTCTCCCAGTCGGCGGTCTGCTGGGACTTGGGGATCGACGTGGGCGCGTGGAGCGTGACCTCGCCGTAGATCGGTTCGCCGCTCGAGATGCCGCCCTGGATACCGCCGTGGTCGTTCTCGACGGGCGTCGGATTCCCTTCCTCGTCGAATTCCCAGTCGTCGTTGCGCTCCTTGCCGGTCCACTCGCGGGCCTCGCGGCCGAGGCCGAACTCGAAGGCCGTCGTCGCCGGCACCGCCATCATGGCCTGTCCGAGTCGCGCGGACAGCGAGTCGAACCGCGGCGCACCGAGGCCGACGGGGACGCCCTGTGCCTCGAAGTAGATCGAGCCGCCGATGGAGTCGCCCTCCTCCTGGTACTCCTCGATCAGCTCCTGCATCTCCGCGGCGGTCTCGGGGTGGGCGCACCGGACGTCGTTCTCCTCCGAGTACTCTTTGATCTCCTCGAAGCTCACGTCGGGCGCCTCGACGTCGCCGATCTGGTTGACGTGGGCCTTGAGTTCGATGCCCTCGCGCGCGAGGAGCTTCTTCGCGATGGCTCCCGCGGCGACCCAGTTGACGGTCTCGCGGGCCGACGAGCGGCCGCCGCCGCCCCAGTTTCGCGTGCCGAACTTCGCCGAGTAAGTGAAGTCGCCGTGGGACGGACGGGGCGCCGTGATGAACGGCTCGTACTTGCCCGAGCGGGCGTCCTTGTTCTGGATGACCAGCCCGATCGGCGTCCCGGTCGTGTAGCCGTCCTGAATCCCGGACTTGATCGAGACGTCGTCGGGTTCGCCGCGGCTGGTCGTGATCATCGACTGGCCCGGCTTTCGCCGATCTAAGTCCTCCTGGATGTCCTCCTCCGAGAGCTCGAGGCCGGCGGGACAGCCCGAGATGGTACAGCCCATCGCCTCCCCGTGGCTCTCGCCGAACGTGGTCACCTGAAAGAGGCGACCGAAGCGGTTGCCGTTCATTACGGCTTCCTGGGAGACGGGGCCACTTAGCGGTGCAGGATCTTCGCCGGCCGGTCGCCGCCGAATCGGTTCCGTTCCGAGCGACTCAACCGAACGCGGCATCGAGGCGAGCGTCCGTCCCAGCGCTGCGACGAAATGACCGACGGACGGACTCTCCCGGAATCCTGAATTCGGCCGTCTCGACCCACCCAAAGCGTCTTTGCGCCGAGTGGTGTAAGTGTCATCACACTATGAACCGCCGTTCGCTGCTCGCCGGCGTCGCCGCCTCGGGCGCCGCGATCGCGGGCTGCGCCTCGATCGAGGCGACGGTTTTCCAGGAGTCGACGACCCCGGAGGTCCCGTCGAACCCCGACGATCCGATCGCTCGCGCGACGATCGGTTCCCCGTCGGACGACGACTCGCCCCACCGCGTCCGTCTGTGGAACCGAACCGACGACCAGCGGTCGATCGGACTCGACCTCGAGGCCGAGTCGGCCACCTTCGAGGGGGACTACGACCTCGAACCCGACGCGCACGTGGTCGTCTTCCTTCACGACCCGGCCGAGTACGCCGTGACCGTGACCGTCGACGGCGACGAGGTCGAATCGACGACCCTCGAGGAAGAGTCGTTCGACGAGCCCTGTCCGTCGACCGAGCTGTTCGTCCTCGAGGACGACGAGTTCGAGATGACGACGGAGCCCGAGTCGGACCACTGTTGAGCGGTCGACGAGGGACTCCGATCGCCGGAAGACGGCGCTCGAGCCGTCATCGTTCGACGAGCCCTGTCCGTCGACCGAGCTGTTGTCCTCGAAGACGGGACCGTCGAGACGAGAACCGGCTCCGATGCGCTGGCCGTATCGAACGGCGGTCCGCGCGCTCGCCGCGAACCGGGCGTTCGATCTCGGCTACTGAGCGCTGCTCGAGAAAGGCGCAATAAACGGGAGCGATCTCCTCAAGGTCGTTCGAACTCGATCGCCACGCCCTGACGCGACCACCTTTTGTCTCGCTCGACACGCTCACTTCGCTCACGGTCTGGCTCGCGGGTCACATCGTTCCCCGCTCGCATTCCGCGGTTCTCACTCCGTTCGAACCGCGCCTCGCTCGCAAAATCTGGACCAAAAAGCCCAGACCAACCCTCTCAGGGCAGTTCGAACTCGATCGCCGCGCCCTGCCCGAAGCCGACGCACTCGGTGGCGATACCACGGTCGACGCCCTCGCGGTTCATCTCGTGGATCAGGGTCACGGGCAGGCGCGCTCCGGAACAGCCCAGCGGATGGCCGATGGCGATCGCACCGCCGTTGACGTTCAGTCGGTCCATCGGAATCCCCAACTCGCGTGCGGAGTAGAGCGTCTGACTGGCGAAGGCCTCGTTGATCTCGACCAGTCCGTAGTCGTCGATCTCGCGGCCGGCGCGCTCGAGCAGCCCCTTCGTCGCGGGGACGGGGCCGACCCCCATGATCGTCGGGTCGACGCCGGCGACGTAACTGGTGCCGACCTCGGTGAGGATCTCGAGGCCGCGGTCCTCGGCCAGTTCGCGACTGGTCAGCATGACGCCGGCGGCGCCGTCGGCGATCTGCGAGGCGTTGCCCGGCGTGACGGTGCCGTCCTCCTTGAAGACGGTCGGCAGTTCGGCTAGTTTCTCCGTGGTCGTACCGGGTCGGAGCCCCTCGTCCTCGTTGTGGACGCCGTCTCCCGTCTCGATGGGGACGATCTCGTCGTCGAACGTGCCCTCCTCGGTGGCTTCGACCGCGCGCTGCTGGCTGCGGGCGGCGTACTCGTCCTGCTCCTCGCGGCTGATGTCGAACTCCTCGGCGACCTTCTCGGCCGTCTGGCCCATCATGAGGTTCTCCATCCCGTACTCCTCGTCGAGTTTGGGGTACATCGATCCGCTCTCGGCGGCCCCCATCTTCACACGACTCATGCTCTCGACGCCGCCGGCGACGACCGCGTCGTGGCGGCCCGCAGCGATCGAGTCCGCGGCGCTGATGATCGCCTGCGCCGAGGAAGCGCACTGCCGGTCGACGGTGGTCGCCGGGACCGCCTCCCCCAGATCCGAGAACAGCGCGATCTGGCGGGCGATGTTCGTCCGCTGTTCCTCGCGCTGCTGGGCGCAGCCCCACATCAGGTCGTCGACGTCCTCGCCCGAGAGCCCGGTCTCCGCGAGCATCTCGTCGACCAGCGGAATCGAGAGATCCTCGCTGCGGACGTCCGCGAGCGCACCGTCCTCTTTACCCTGTGCCGTTCTAACAGCGCTAACTATCACCGGTGTAGTGTCTGCCATTGTATAGCACAACTGTCCGTAATCGTAAATAGTTAACTTCCCCGGGAAGCGACGGTCGACCCGCCCGGCCGCTGGAGCAGTGCCACCGAACGTCGAGACCCACGGTTCTCGAGCCGCGCCACTCGAAAGCGCCGCTCCCGTTCGGGTGCCCGACCGCCCGCCGCGCTGGCGCCCCCGTCGCGTTCAGACCATTTCGGCACTATATATCAAAAACACAACTACTTATATGGTGAATACGCAATATGGTTCGGCGCCGCCAGATCCTCCTCCGAGGCTCGCCGCCGGAGCGACCGGTGCTGCGGGCTGTCTGAGCGACGACCTCTCCGACGAAACCGACGACGATCAGTCGACGAACTCGAGCGCCGATCCCGGCGAGTACCTCGCGGTCTCGTGGCGAGGGCCGGAGCCAGAACACCACATCGTACTCGAATGCTTCGAGATTCCCGAGTAAGTGCCGTCGCTACTGCCCGTCGTCGCGCTCCAGAGCGACGCCCAACTCCTCGAGCAGTTCGAAGAAGCCGGGGAACGAGACGTCGACGTGGTCGGCGCCCTCGATGATCGTTTCGCCGTCGGCGACCAGCCCCGCGAGCGCCAGCGCCATGATGATCCGGTGGTCGTCGCAGCCAGAAACGNGAAACGGTGGCACCCTCGAGTCGGGAGTCGCCGCCGTGGACCGTCAGCGAGTCGCGCTCCTCGGTCGTTTCGACGCCCAGCTTGCCCAGTTCCTCGGCCATCGCGCTCACGCGGTCGGTCTCCTTGTAGCGGACGTGCTCGGCGTTCGTAATGCGCGTGTCACCGTCGGCGACGGCGCCCAGCGTCGCGATCGTCGGCAGCAGATCGGGCGTGTCCTCGACGTCGACCTCGATACCCGTAAGGGGGGCGCTCGAGACGTCGATCACGCCGCTCTCGCGGTCCCAGTCGACGTCGGCGCCCATCCGCTCGACGAGCTCGACGATGGCGGTGTCGCCCTGCGCGCTCGGGTTGGCGCCCTCGATGCGGACGCCGTCGCCCTCGTCGCCGGCGATCGCCCCCGCCGCGAGCGGGTAGGAGATCGACGAGAAGTCGCCGGGGACTGCGTAGTCACCACCTACGGGCCGGTAGGCCTGACCGCCGTCGACCGCGAAGCCGTCGTCGGTGTGGCGGGCGTCGACGCCGAAGTCCGCGAGCACCTCGAGCGTGATGTCGACGTAGGGCGCGGACTTGAGTTCGGTCTCGAGGTCGATCTCGATCCCCTCGTCGGTGACCGCGCCGGCCATCAGCAGGGCGGTGATGTACTGGGAAGAGACGTCGCCCGGGATCGAGACCGAACCGCCCGACAGCGGCCCGGTGACGACCAGCGGCGCCAGCCCGTTGCCCCGCGTGCTGTACGCCTCAGCGCCGAGATCGGAGAGCGCCTCGAGCAGCGGTCCCTGAGGTCGCGAGCGCAGCGATTCGTCGCCGGTGAGGACGGTCGTCCCGTCGGCCAGCGCCGCCGCGGCCGTGACGAGCCGCGTCGTCGTCCCGCTGTTCGCGCAGTCGATGACGTCCGCCGGCACGTCGGGCCGACCGTCGAAGCCGTCGATCTCGAGGGACGCGTCCCCGGCTCGGGTGACGTCGCCGCCGAAGAGGTCTACCGCCCGCGCGGTCGCCTGCGTGTCCGCGCTCCAGAGCGCGTCCCGGACCGTCGCCTCGTCGGCGTAGCCCGCGGCGAGGATCGCTCGGTGCGTGTAGCTCTTCGAGGGCGGTGCCCGCGCCGATCCCGCGACGCTCGAGGGCGTGATAGTGACGTTCATGGTCGCCCTGTGGAGTGGCCCCGCCTTACCGATACCGATCCGTGCGGTCGCTGCGGACGGTTCGGCGGTCGCCCCGTCCGGCGGGTGGCGAGTTCCGTCCGGCGGAAGCGGTCCGTCGACTTGAGATTTAAGGCGTCCCTTCCGAAACTATGCGGGCGCATGGTTCAAGGAGGACTGGTCGTCCAGATCGCGATCGTCGGCGCGACCGTACTCGGACTGTGGCTCGGTGCCCGGACGCTCGTCGACGCGGTCGTCCGGTTGGCTCGCCGGTTCGGCGTCCCCGAACTCACGATCGGACTGACGATCGTCGCGATGGGAACCTCGACGCCGGAACTGGTCGTGTCGACCGACGCCGCGTTCGCGGGCAGCGGCGAGATCGCCGTCGGCAACGTCATCGGATCGAACATCTACAACCTCGCGGTCGTCCTCGGGGCCGTGTCGCTGCTCGCGGTCGTCCCCGTCGAGCGCTCGCTCGTCCACCGAGACGGGATCGCGGCGCTCCTCGCGACGCTGGTCGGATTCGGCGCGCTGTTCGATCGGACTGTGACACGAGGCGAAGGCCTCCTCCTCGTTGCGCTGTTCGTCGGCTACACGATCTACGTCCTGCGGGACGAGCGAACGGAGGCGTCGATCGACACCGAGTACCCTGATTCTCGGATCGCGACGTCGGACGCACCCGACTCGTTTCGCGGTCGCGACGCGCTCGCGCTCGCGGGCGGACTGATCCTCGTTCTCCTCAGCGGTCACTTCATGGTCGAAGCCGCGTCGGCGATCGCGCGGACGGCGGGCGTCTCGGACTGGGTCATCGGCGGCACGATCGTCGCGGCGGGGACGTCGACGCCGGAACTCGCGGTCTCGCTCGTCGCGATGCGCCGCGGCCACGTCGCCATGTCCGTCGGAAACGCGCTCGGCAGCAACATCTTCAACGTGCTCGGCGTTCTCGGACTCGCGTCGCTGGTCGGGCCGCTCGCCGTCGGCGCCGCCGCGATAGAGTCTCTCTGGTGGCTCACGGCCGTCACGGCGGCGACGGTCGGCGCGCTCTGGTCGGGTCGTCGACTGTCTCGACCCGAGGGCGGGCTCCTCGTCGTCTCCGAACTCGTCCGCTGGACGCTCGGCCTGTTGCGGATCTTCGGCTGAGCGCGAGCGCCTACGGACAGCCGATCGAGGCTGCGATCTCTCGGATCGGCTCGCCCTCGACCAGACTCGAGACCTCGTAGCTCAGGTCGTCGCAGTCCCAGAAGATGCTCTGGATCCGCCCGTCCCGGTAGTAGGCCGTCCGGCCGTCGATCTCGATCTCCTCGAGGACGTCCGGATCGAACCGGCCCTGTTCGCGGACGACGACGTAGAGTTCGCGGGCGACGACGTTCGGATCGTTGTACCACAGCGTCGTCGTCACCCCGCCGTACTTCTCGGCTCGCTCGACGACGGTGATTCGATCGAGGAGGTAGGCGTCGGGGATCGCCGCTTCCGGCAGCTCGTAGGGGACGTTCGCCTCGGCCTCGTCGATCGAGTCGAAGATCCCCTCCGGTTCCGTCCCGTCCGTGACGACCGTCGCGTCCGCTGGCGGCTGGTAGGTGAACGTCTCCGAGTCGACGCCCTCGTCGATCGCGAGGTCCTCGTAGGTGACGGTCAGCCGGTAGCGGATCTCGCCGCCGTCGCGGACCTCGTTGCGCTCCCTGACCGGATACCGGTACTCGTCGTCGATACAGATCGTCCGGGTAACCTCGAGATCCTCGAGGTCGTCGGTCGACAGCGGGACGGCGTAAGTCGTATCGCCGACGACGAGATTGAGACGCCGCCCGGTCTCCTCGATCGGCGGCCGCGTCTCGACGACGTGGGCCTCCCGGCCGTCGACTGTCGTCGTCCCTTCGTAGCCGAGCCGGTAGTTCTCGAGCAGGCTCTCGAGGACCCGCAGCGTCCGGTCGGCGTCGACCTTGGTGCCGTGAAACTGGATATCGACGAGCTCCTCCTCGGGGTTGTACTCCCACGTCGTCTCGCGGTTGGTGACGGTGACCGACCCGACCGGCGCGTCCGGATCGGTCGACTCGAGGACCTCGAGGCGCTGCTTGGCCGGCGGTTTGCGGACGACGCGTTCCGTTCGTTCGACGGTGTCAGACGGCGTCTCGACCGACAGCGTTCGGCGGGCCCTGAGATCGTTCAGGTGGCGACGCGTCTCGATCGCGTCGCGGAGCAGCGCCTCGCTCGAGGGCCCGTCGTCGGCGGACGGATAGCTCACGCAACCGGCGAGCGAGACGCCGGCGCCGGCACCGACCGTCAGAAACCGTCGACGCTTCATGCACGGAAGACTGTAGTCGAAATTTATAAGTTTGTGGGTCGGCCGGTACCGCACTCGAGTCCAGTGACCGGAGCGAACGGAACTGGACTCGCCGGCAGTCACGCGAGCGAAGCGAGTGTGACTACGGCGGGACCGATGACCGAGCGAACGAAGTGAGCGAGTGAAACCGGTCCCGCCGAGATTATGTGGCCGCCCGTTCCACACCCGCTATGGAACTCGACGTCGACCTCGCCCCGTTGCGCGAGCACCTCGAGAGCGACGGGCTGGACGGCTACCTGATCGACGACGACGCCTCGGACGCCGACCAGCGGTACGTCTCCGGCTTCACGGCGCCGGATCCCNCGCTCAGAGATGTGTATAAGAGACAGGGACTCGAGTACGGCCGCGCGACGGCGGACTCGAGCGCCGACTCCGTGACGCGGCTGTCGACCTACGACTACCAGGAGCTGGTCGGCGAGCACGGCGCCTACGAGGCCAAGAACCGCGCGATCGCGGCGTTTCTCGAGGACCACGGCGTCGAATCGATCGCCGTCCCGCAGAACTTCCCGACGGGGACCGCGGACGGCCTCCGCGAGCAGGGACTCGCGGTGACGGTCGAGTCCGAGGGGATCGTCGAGACCGTCCGCGCGACGAAGACCGACTGGGAACTCGAGCAGATTCGCTCGAGCCAGCGGGCCAACGAGGCCGCGATGGCCCGCGCCGAGGAGCTGATCGCGACCGCCGATATCGAGGACGGCCTTCTGGTGCGGGACGGCGAGCCGCTGACCAGCGAGCGCGTCACGGAGGCGATCGAGATCACGCTGTTGCGCCACGGCTGCGCGCTCGACGAGACGATCGTCGCTTGCGGCGCCGACGCGGCCGACCCGCACGACCGCGGGAGCGGCCCGCTCGCGGCCGACGAACTGATCGTGATCGACATCTTCCCGCGGGACAAGGAGACGGGCTACTTCGCGGACATGACCCGCACCTTCGCCCGCGGCGAGCCGGGCGAGGAAGCTCGACGGCGGTACGAGGTCACGCGGGAGGCCTACGAGGACGCCCTCGAGGCCGTCGAAGCGGGCGCCACCGGCGCCAAGGTCCACGGCGCGGCCTGCGACGTCATCGAGGACGCCGGCTACGACACCCTCCGGAGCGATCCGAACACCGAGACCGGCTTCATCCACAGCACCGGCCACGGCGTCGGGCTGGACATCCACGAACAGCCGAGCGTCTCGCCCGCCGGTGGCGACCTCGAGCCCGGGCACGTGATCTCGATCGAGCCCGGCATCTACGATCCCGCCGTGGGCGGGGTCCGCATCGAGGACCTGATCGTCGTCACCGAGGACGGCTACGAGAACCTAACCGACTATCGGGTGGGACTCGAGCCGACGGCGGAGTAATCGGTCTCTCGATCCGGAATGTTGGTGCCGGCTCGGATTCGTTCTCCTTCGGTGGCGCGCGCCGGGACGGGGTGAGTTTTACGAACCACGTCCCGAAGCCGTGCGAGGGATGAGCGATCGAACAGAGTGAGTGAGCGAATCGGCTGGGAGGGCGTGGCAATTCCGCGCTGCCACGGTACACAGGACGCTTCGTACTCGACCACACTACTATCGTGGCAACAGGGATTTCCATACCCTCCCCAGCCGATTCGCTCGTTCGCTTTGCTCACTCGCTCATCCCTCGCGCAGTGTCGGGACGCAGTTCGCTTCCCTGAGGTCATCACTTCGTTCGACCTCGATATCGCTCACTACGTCCCAGTGCGCGCCACTGCGAAGCCGGTCGCTCAGTTCGATACGTTCTCCGCGAGACGCTCGCCGGTCTCGAGCCCGTTCCGTAACGCGGCGTGGAGTCGCCCCTCGCCGGCGACCCAGTCGCCGAGACAGTACAGCCCCGCGTCCTCGGCGGCCCGGACCGGCTCGAGAGCGATTCCGTCCTCGGGCAAGGCGTAGCGCCAGCCATGGTGGTCCGTCCAGTCGGGCTCGAGCAGGCGCCCGTCGCCCAGCAGGTCGGCAGCCAGTTCGGCGAGGGCCTCGAGGGTTGCGTCCGGGTCGTCGTCGTAGCGGTCGACGGACCACTCGTGGTTGGCCTGGACGACGAGCAGCGACTCGCCGTCGGGGACGTGCCCCGGCTTGCACTCCTCGCGGCCGATCCACCCGATCTCGTGGGCCTTGTCCGTGTTTACGAGCGCGTAGTAGGGAAGATCGAGTTCGAAGGGGTAGTGGAAGACGCCCGTCCAGATCGTTCGATACGGAACCGCTTCGACGGCGTCAGCGAGGCGCTCTCGAACGTCGCCGTCCCACTCGGCCGACCGTAGCAGATCGGCGGTCTGTGGCGCCGGCGGGTTCAACAGGAGGGCGTCGAACGGCCCCCATCGGTCGCCGGCGTCGTCCTCGAGTCGCCACGTCCCCGCGCTTGACCCCCGATGGATCGTCTGGACTCGCGTGTTGCGGTGGATCGTCGCGTCGGTCCGGTCGAACAGGCGCTTGGCGATCTGGGTCAGCCCCGTCTCGTAGGTCCACTTGTGGTCGTCGGCGTCCCGGCCCTCGGCGATCTCCCCACCGCTATCGAACGTCCAGACCGGGTCGGTGACGTCGACCAGCCCGTCGGTCTCGAGGGCCTCCGTGAGCAGGTCGACGACCCGCTCGTCGTTGGATTTGACGTAGTTCGCGCCGTAGTCGTAGGTGACGTCCGCTCGCCGACGGGTGGCCGCGCGCCCGCAGAGGCCGCCGGACTTCTCGAGGACCGTCACCGAAATGCCGTCGCTCGCGGACTCATCGTCCCGTTGCTCGAGCGCGTACGCGGCGGCGGCCGCCGCCGCACCCGCGCCGACGATTCCGATCCGTGTCATGGTCGGAACTCACGGCCCGGGCGGTCAAGAATCCCGGCACCGTCGGCTCACAGCTCGCGGGCCATCATCACCTCGTCGACGGGTTCGCCGTCGATCTCGTAGTGGTCCCGGCGGATCGCCTCAGTGTCCCAGCCGTGTTCGGTGAGGAACTCGAGGGCGCGGTCGTTGGTGATGGGAACGCTGTTGTACACCTTCCGGTAGCCGTTGGCCTCGGCCCACTCGAGGCCCCGCTGGAGGAGCTTGCTCCCGATTCCGTGTCCCTGGTGGGCCTCGCGGACGCCGACGGTCTGCTGGGCGGTCCCCTGTAACTGGTCGACCTGCGGGAGGTCGAGGTGGGTCCAGCCGACGACGTCGCCGTCGACCGTCGCGACGAAGAACATCCGGGATTTGACGGTGTTGTGTCTGGTGACGGTATCTTCGTAGAGGAGTTCCTCGGCGATGGCCTCGGCGACGACGTAGGTCTCCTCGGCCGTGACGTCCCTGATCGTCTCGATGAGCCCGTCGAAGTCGGACTGCCGTCCCGGCCGAACGACGAACGTTCGGTCGTCGGTCTCGTGTTCCGCGACCGCGCCGAACTCGACGGCGATCTGCAGCGTGCCGCCGTCCTCCTCGAGGTAGCCGTCGGCCTTCAGCGACTCGAGGTGGGACTCGAACTCCGCGGACGGCAGCGACACCACGTCCATCACTTTGTGCCGCGCGACGGTGCCGTTTCGCTCGACGTACTCGTAGATCCGTCTGCTGGCGTCGGACGAAAACGTCGGCCGCTCTGTCACGCCCATACGGCCAGTACGGAGACCGTCGATTTAACATTTGGGAGTAGATAACACACGCCATGGTGATGGCCATCCGGAACGGGACGTTCGGCGAATCGACGGATGGCCGGCGACCTGATCGGCGGCCGACGAGGACGCCTCGAGCGAGCGGACGGTCACGGAAGCCGATCGATCGAACCGCTTTTGCGACGCCGGACGGTAGCAGGGGCCGATGGACGTACTGATCGTCGGCGCGGGGGCGATGGGGACGTGGCTCGGCCGTGCCGTAGACGCTTCGGTGACGTTCGCCGACGTCGACGCCGACGCCGCGGCCGCCGCCGCCGACGCGGTCGGGGACGACGCCGATACCGCGCCGCTCGAGGGGACCGACAGCTACGACGTGGTCTGCATCGCGGTCCCGATGACCCACGCCGTCGAGGCCGTCGCCGACCACGCCGACCGAGCAGAGGGGGCGATCGTCGACGTCTCCGGCGTGATGGGGCCGCCCCTCGAGGCGATGGCGACGCACGCACCCGACCTCGAGCGGGCGAGCCTCCACCCGCTGTTCGCGCCCGAGCGAGCGCCCGGTTCGATCGCCGTCGTCCGCGACGAAACGGGACCGACGATCGACGCACTGCTCGAGACCCTCGAGCGGCGGGGCAACGACCTCGTCGAGACGACGGCGACGGAACACGACGACGCGATGGAGACGGTTCAGGCGGCGACCCACGCCGCCGTCCTGTCGTTCGCGCTGGCCGCGGAACCGGTCCCCGACGGCTTCGAGACGCCGATCTACGAGGGACTGGGAACCCTGGCCGAACAGATGACCGAGGGGACCCCCCGCGTCTACGCCGACATTCAGGAGGCCTTCGACGGCGCCGACGCGATCGCCGACGCCGCCGCGACGGTCGCCGACGCCGACCGCGAGGAACTCGAGTCCCTCTACCGGGAGGCGGCCGGTCGGTGGCAGTCCGACGCAGCGACCGATTCCGACGACCCGAACGGCCGGACGGAGAGCGAAATGAACGGACAACCGAACAGCGAGACGAACGGAGGATCGACCCGATGAGCGACCAGCGCGACTCAGTCCGCTCGAACGCGAAGTACCTGCAGAACGTCCGCCCGATCGATCCCGACGAGATCTGCGAGTACGTCGAGGGCAACCCGCACCCGGCGGTCGTCCGCCAGCACCTCCGCGAACTGGCGCCCGAACTCGAGTTGATCGAGCGCGACGACGGCACCTTCGTCCCCGTCGAGGACGACCCCGTGGCGCCCAACCGCGGCCCCGTCGAGCGCTTCCCCGCGGCGTACGAACAGCGCCTCGAGGACCTGCTCGTCGAGCGCTACGGCGTCGACTGGCACGAGGACGCCACGGGCGGGCTCCTGCGGTCGACGATCCGGCGGTTCAAGAGCCGCTACCTCGAGCGTCGGCCGGTCGAGTACGATGACGACGTCGCCGCCGGCTACGCGATCTACCACCTGCCGGGCTACTACGCGGCCGTCCAGTACGCGCTGGACGACCTCGCCGAGCGCGGCCTGCTGGGACGGTCGCTTCGCGTCCTCGACATCGGCGCCGGCGTCGGCGGCCCCGCGCTGGGGCTCTGTGACTACCTGCCCGACGACGCCCTGCTCGACTACCACGCCGTCGAACCGAGCGCGGCCGCCGACGTGCTCGAGGACCTGCTCGAAGAGACCGGGCCGAACGTCCACCCGACGATCCACCGGACGACCGTCGAGGCGTTCGATCCTTCGGAGGTCGGCAGGGACGACGACGGCGACGCGTTCGATCCCACCGCACCCGACGACGGCTTCGACCTCGTCCTCGCCTGCAACGTGCTGAGCGAACTCGAGGAGCCGGCGGCCGTCCTGCGGTCGACCCTCGAGACGCTGGCGCCGGACGGGACGCTACTGGCGATGGCGCCTGCGGACAAGAACACCAGCGTCCAGTTGCGCGAACTCGAGCGGGAACTCGAGGACGAGCGGCTGTGGACGCCCGCGGAGATGGGCTTCGACGAGTCCGACGCCGACGGCGAAGCCGAAGGGGCCGAAGGGGGGAGCGCCGCTGCTCATCGGCGCGGTCTGGTGACGGTCTACGGACCCACCGTCCGCCTCTGGCCGGGCGAGCGCCCGGCGGATCGGGGCTGGACGTTCGACGTCAGGCCCGACCTTACCGTCCCCTCCTTCCAGCGGAAACTCGACGAGGCGACGCCGGCCGACGACGCCGAGCACGCCCCCGGCGAGTTCGTCAACGTCGACGTCCAGTTCTCGACCTCGCTATTGCGCCTCGACGGGCAGCGGCGGATCGACCTCGCGCTCGAGACCAGCGACTGGGCGAAGATGGCCGAGATGGAACGCCACGTAACCAACCGGATCGACCTCGTCGCGGCGAAGCTCAGCCGCTCGCTGAGCGACGACGACCGCGACGGCGGCGATCACGGCGGCCGCTCCAACCCGCTTTTCAAGATCAGCGACGGCAGTGAGTCGATCGACCACTACGCCGTCGTCACCACCGAGAGCTCGCTCAACCGGCCGCTGGTCGAGGCCGACTACGGCGAGGTCTGTTCGTTCGAACGGATCCTCGCGCTCTGGAACGACGACGAGGAGGCGTACAATCTGGTCGTCGACGAGGAGACGATCGTCGACCGCATCGGCTGAGTCGCTAGCGGGACGACGATCCGAGACGCCTGATTCGGCACGTGGGACGACCTATTGAACGGCTGTCTCGAGACCGATTCGAGTGAAAACGGGCGTTCTGCCGCCGTGGAAACGGGGAATCGCCATACCCACACCCTCCCTAGCCGATTTCTGCTCACGGGCGCTGCGCGCCCGTTCGCATGGTTCGCGGAACCTCCGGTTCCGCGCTAACGTTCGCTCCTTTCGGTCGCTCACTCATCCACTGGAAGACGCTTTGCGTCTTCCAAGCCGTTCGCTCGTGTACCTCGCGAAGACCTCGCACAATATCGTTGATCGGCCTCGCAGTCGCTCACGGGTCACTCCGTTCCCCGTTCGCAGCCGAGGTGCTCCTGTCGGTCGCACCTCGCGTCGCTCAGCCGATCAACAGCGCGCCACCGCAGTACTCGCGAGCGATCGGCCTCGAAGCCGACTCGTCAGACGACCTGCCAAAGCGGTGGGCTTTTCGCGCCGGCCTCCGACGCCACCGATATGAGCGACCCCCTCGAGATCCTGTTGACCAACGACGACGGGATCGACAGCACCGGCATCCGGGCGCTGTACGACGCCCTCTCGGAGCTGGGCAACGTGACCGTCGTCGCCCCCGCGACCGACCAGAGCGCCTGCGGCCGCTCGATGTCCCACGAGGTCGACGTCGAGGAGCGCGAGCTGGGGTACGCCGTCCACGGCACGCCCTCGGACTGCGTCGTCGCCGGGCTGGCCGAACTCGGCCCGTTCCCCGACATCGTCGTCGCCGGCTGTAACGAGGGCGCGAATCTGGGCGAGTACGTCCTCGGGCGCTCGGGAACGATCAGCGCCGCCGTTGAGGCCGCGTTCTTCGACGTTCCCGCCATCGCGACGTCGATGTACGTCCCGCCCGAACGGGGGCCGCTGAGCGAGATCGACCTGCACCCCGAGGACTTCACCGAGGCGACGCGCGTGACCTCCTATCTGGTCGAGAACGCCCTCGAGGCGGGCGTCTTCGAGCACTCGGCCTACCTCAACGTCAACGTCCCGCTGCCCGACGGTGACCCGGCGCCGCTCGAGGTCACCCGCCCCTCGAAGCGCTACGAGATGGACGCCGAGCGCGACGGCGACCGCGTCCACCTCCAGGACCGCGTCTGGGAGCGCATGGATCCCGAGACGCTGCCCGACCCCGAGGGGACGGACCGCCGCGCGGTCGTCGAGGGTCGGATCAGCGTCTCGCCGCTGACCGCCCCGCACTCGACGAACCGTCACGAGGGGCTGTCGGCGCTGGCCGACGCGTACCCGGAGTCCGTCGACTCGACGGAGCGATAATCGACCCGAAACCGAGGAGTATTGATATGGCCCACCAGCCCGATGAGACGACCTGGGGACGCGCCGACCGCTACCGAACTGATTTGTATCGGCACGGTGAACGAACAGCCATGGCGTGGGTCGAGATCGAACGCCGGCTGCCGACTGCGACCCTCGAGCGTGCCCAAAGCGGCCACTGCGCGCGTGGTCCGCTGTGACGCCGTGTCGCGGCGAGACCGCGTGTCTACTCAGTGACGAGATAACCGACTTGCGGTTCGCAAGGCCCGTGCTATTCGCTGACCGCAGCGTTACGATAGTCAGACCATAATTAGCAGCTACAGAGATAGGTACCAAATGAAACACAAAAGCAAGGTAGATCGGTATCCAACGGACACAACTAGCGACTACGGAGGGTGATCACGGATGGTATTCAACGAACTCTGGACCCGGCTTTCGTCGCTCTGGTCGAGCGGTTCGACAGACGAGACGGAAGACGGCGAGATGACGGGCGAGGAATCGGACGACAGCGAGGACGAAACACTGAGCTACGCCGAGGAAATCGAGTACGGGGTCGACGAACACGACCTCCCCGACGAGGACAAAATCCTCAGACTGCTCGTCAAACGCGGCGGCCGCGTCGATCGATCGACCGTCCGTCAGGAGACCGGCTGGTCGGAAGACCGCCTCAAGGAGGTCATCGACCGCATGGAAGACGAAGGGCAAGTCAGCGCGATCACCGTCGGTCGAAAACGGGTCGTCTGTCGGCGCGGGTTCGAGCCGAAGGGGTATCGCTCCCACCTCAACGAGTAACGGATCGACGCGGACGCGTTCGGGACGCCGGGGCAATTTCGACGGGGCCGAGGTCGACGGTATTCACGTGCTCGAGGACTGATTTTCCGCACTTGTGTCTGCATTCCGGACTCGAGCGTCGGCTGTCGCGGCGCCGACACGCTAGCCGCGTCGCCCTCTATTCGGAACGCTCGACTCGAGTCGGATCCGCCTGTAAGTCGAGTCGACCGGACGGTTGCGGCGGTCGACAGGAGAGTCGCCGCGACGGCGCGACCCCGGTGTGGACGGCGTATGAAGGCCGAATCAGTATCCGTCTGACAGTCGTCTCTAGAGTCATGTTAGAACTCGCACTGCTGTTCTTCGTGATCGCGATCATCGCCGGTGCACTCGGTGCGGGCGGCGTCGCCGGACTGTCGATGGCTATCGCGAAGTGGCTCGTGATCGTGTTCGTCGTCCTCGCGGTCGTCTCGCTGTTGCTGTGACCGCGGGGGTAACAGGGGAATCGATCGCGACCGGCGCGACCGGTCGGGAGCGGGCGATCGACGCTTATCCGTAAGCCGGCGGCGACGAGGACCGCCGAAGCGCTAGATCGTCCCGACAGAGAACGCCGTCGACGAAGAGCCGACCGTCGCTGGTGAGCGTCACCTCGTGGTCGGCGATTTCGAACGTGAACTCCCAGCTACCGCCGTCGTGAGCGGCGAGCTCGATCAGGACGGCCGGGTTGATGTACTCGTAAAGCGTGTACTCGACTTCGTCCAGATCGAGGCGATCCGCGGTGGCCAGCGCCTGGACGACATCTACGATGATCTCGTCTTCCGTTCGGCGGGAGGGCGGGTCCCGGTGGGACTGGGACCGCGACCGGCGGTTATCCATCGTCGACGCCCCACTCTGAACGCGCACACACCTGTACGGCGATGCTCGCGCCGACGGCCGACGGGCGTCGAACGGGACGACCCCGACGGACGGATCGCTGGTCGGGGCTCGAGGCGTCGTGTGCGAGAGACTGCCGTACGTTCCGTCCGCATCGACTGAACCGCGACGCTGCGATAGCCGAACACCGGTACGCCACCCGCGTGGAACCCCACCACTGGTCGATCATCGTCACGTATGGTCCGTCCAGCGGACCAATAATAAATAGGCTGTCACTAAACCGACAGAACGGATTTCTGGGGTCCTGTACGGCAGTCCTGATCGAATCGCTGCGTCGATAGTATCGGCGTTCGATACTGTCTGCAGACCCATACCGTGTCGAACCCGACGGTTCGACCTGCGATCGTGACGGCGCCGCGGTGGCACAGACCGCTATCGGGCGACACGAGACCGCCGGCCGAGATTCGCGTTCGAAGCGGTCGGAACCGCAACATCCCCTTATTCTCTATTTTCTCCCGTCGAAACAAACTTCAGGGTAACTCGTTCGACGATCTCCATCGAATTCCGACGAGACTACTTGTATTTCGCTGTGATTTTCCAAGTAGTAAGGTTAATTCATCCGATCTTCGTTCTCTCGTTTCGGGGATGGCTCACAAGGATGATGTAACGCGGGTTATGGCAGTGTGCGAAGAGTGCGGATCCGTCTACGCGGCTCGAGAGTGGCCCGACGGGACGGTTCGCGTCATCGGTCAAGAGGGGTGCTCCTGTGGCGCAACGAGCTTCGAGGTCGCCGACGACTCCGAGGGAGGATCGCCGCCCGATCCCAGCACCGACTGACGACCGCGATCGGGGGCGCGGCACGGATCGAACCGCCATCGGGCCCGGTAGTCGTCGTATCGGCCGCATACTGTTGTGGGGGACCGCAGCTGGCCCGTCACCGCCAACGCGACCGTCGCCGACCGACGGCCGCGACCGGGACCGACGCGAGCCGCGTAACGTGGAAGACTTGGTCGTCCAGTCACAACCCTAGCCAAGATGCATTCACACGACCACGCGAGGTGGGGACGGTGATCCTCGACGATTCCGAGCGACCGGCGGCGGAGTACGAGGCGCTGGCCGACGCCCTCGAGGCGTTGCGCGAGGAGGTCGCGACCGAACAGCTCCGGGACTCGCAACTCGAGGGGCTGTTCGACGAGGCGACCACGAGCAACCCCAACATCTGGAACACGGTGACGGCCTTTATCGACGTCGAGGACGGCGAGGCCGTGGTCACCGAGGAGTCGAAGCTCGCGCAGGGGAGTTGGGCGCCCGAGATCGTCGACGGCTGCGACGCCATGCTGACCGTCGATATCACCTACGGCCAGATGCCCGACGAGTTCAAATACACCGTCACGAAGAAGTTAGACGAGAAGATCGAGCAGGCGCGGGCGGAAGCCGAGCGGGCTCGAGACGAGTCGTGACGGCGCGGTAGCGATCGGGGGTCGGCTCCCCGCGACTCGCTGGCGGTGATCGGATCCGCTCCGCCCCGGTAACGACTCGTTTCTATCGGCAACTGTCCTGCACTCGTTCTCGATTGCGCTGTCACCAGATTCTTCACCGGGAACGCCGACGGTGGCGGTAATGGCTGATCGGGACGGCGCGCGGGCAAACACGGGGACGACGCTTCCATCACGGCAATCCCTGGGGCTGCTCGCGGCCGCCGCCATCCTCGCGGTCGGGACGACGGTTCCCCCGCCGGCGGCGGTGACCGTCGCGGGACAACGCGCGCTGGCGGTCTTCGCGTCGGCGCTTGTCCTGTGGCTGACGCGGCCGGTGCCGTACGTCGTCTCGAGCGTCCTCAGTGTCACGTTACTGTTCGCACTGGGGGCGGTCGAGTCGTTCGACGCGGCCGCGACGGGCTTTACGTCGACGCTCGTGTTCTTCCTGCTCCTCCTGTTGTTGCTCGGCGATGCGACGACGAGCGTCGGTCTCGATCGGCGATTGGCGTGCCGACTGCTGACGGCGGAGAGTACGCCGCGGCGCGCGCTGCGTTCCGTCGCCGGGAGCGTCCTCGCGCTGGCGCTGGTGATGCCGTCGGCGATGGCGCGCGCGGTAACGTTCATCCCGATTGTGAAGCGGCTCGCGGCCGCGTTCGGCTCGGGCGACGACGGCTTCGAAACCGGGGCGTTTCTCGTCCTCGGTCACGTCAACCCGATCGCCTCGATGGCGCTGATGACCGGCGGCGGCATGGCGCTGGTCACCTCCGAGATTATCGCGACCTCGGTGCGGCCGATCACCTGGGTCGACTGGGCCGTGTTGATGCTACCGCCGACGATCGCCCTGTACGCGGCAGCGACGCTCTGTGCGGGTCTGTTCGCGGCGGTCGACGGCGAGACGACGCTCGGCGCAACCGCCGGGACGCGACTCGAGGCGGACGGAGAGGGGCCCGCACCCGAGGCCGACGGCGACGACCCGTCCTCGCTGACTCGAGACCAGCGTCTCGTCGGACTCGTCCTTCTCGGCGCCATCGCGGGCTGGATCGGTAGCTCGTTCGTCGGGATTCCCACGGTGCTCCCGGCGGTCGCCGCGGTCGTCGTGCTCTCGCTACCCCAAGTCGGCGTCATCACGGCCGACGATATCGCGGGGGTCAACTGGGGGATCATCTTCCTCGTCGGCGCGATGTTGTCGATTCTCGACGCGCTGGAGACGACCGGCGCCATCGTGGCGATCGTCGACGCCCTCGCGCGGTGGATTCCGTTTGCGGCGCTCGCCCACTGGCAGCTCGTCGCGGTGTTGCTCGGTCTCGCCGTCGGAATTCGAATCCTGTTCTCGACCGGCTCGGCGGCGATCGTGGTCGCGCTCCCGATCGTCCTCGAACTTGCGGCCGTCTTCGACGTCAATCGGCTGTATCTGTCGCTGACCGTCTTGTTGGTCGTCGGCTCGACGACGGTCCTCCCGTTCAACACGACCGCGGTGCTGGTGTCGATGGACCGCGGGCCGCTGTCACATCGTGACGTCGCCTCGTTCGGCCTCGTGACGATGGTGCTCGCCGTCGGCGTCGCCGCCGTTTCGTGGCTCGTCTACTGGCCGTTAGTGGGCTGACAACCGATCGCGATAAGCGTGAGGTATATATGAACGGGTCGGACTCTTCCCCGTAGGGAGGGTCGCCAATTCTACGCATCGAGTTTACGACGGCACCGACGGGCGTGATGGCAAAGCTCCAGCGGGAGCTGGACGACGTCCGGAGCATCGAACTCGACAACGCGTTCTACGTCGAAGACGGCACATGGATCGAATCTCTGACCGTCACGTCGAACGCTGCCTTCGCTCCGGACGCCGTCGCCGAGGAGATTTCCGGCGTATCGCTGTTCTACGACAGCGAGATCCCGACCGCGTCGGACGACCTCGAGATCCGTCGGCTGACGATCCTGGCCACCGAATCGTACCCGTTCATCTTGAGTCTCGTCCTGCGACAGGAAGCGATTCCGAACCGGATCGTCCTTCAGAACGACGATTTCGAGGCCGTAGTGACGACCCGCGACTGGGATCAGTTCCGGGCGATGGCCGACGAGGTCCAGGAGACCCTCGGCGAGTTCGAACTGCTGTCGGTCACCCAGAACGAGGACCCCGGCGAACCACTCGACAGCGGACGATTGACCGAAGTCCTCGTCTCGAAGCTCACCGACGAGCAGTTGGCGGTCCTCGAGACGGCCTACGAGAACGGCTACTTCGACATCCCGCGAGAGACGTCGGCGACGGAACTCGCCGACGAACTCGAGATCGCACAGTCGACGGCGAGCGAACGACTGCGGACCGCGGAGCGAACCCTCCTCGAACTCATCTACGGTCCGCGAGAGTGACGGCGACTCGAGTGTCGCCAGAGCTACATATTGCCGGAAAACAGCCACCCTGACTTAAAGAACGATAGCTATCGACGCCGATAGGGAGTAAACCGAACCTAGTCACTCCGTAACGTGGGGGTGGATGACCAAAGAAAATCATGACAAACCGGGCTCCGAGGGTGGTGCCCGACTCACGCGACGCGGCTACGTTGCCACGGCCGCCGCGGCGCTCGGGACGAGCGTGCTCGCGGGCTGTAGCGGCAGTCGCGGCACCAGCCTCGAGCCGGACGCGCCTGACGGGGTGCCGGAAACGGTCGAGACGCAGTACTGGCGCGAGTGGGAGACGATCGACGCCGACTCGCCGCCGCTTGATTACAGCGCGACGGCGGGCGCGGTGCTCGATCGGTTCCCCGTCGAGTTCTCGAGCGAGGACGACCCGTGGATGCGCGAACACGCGTTGATGGTCAAGCGGGGGCTCGACGATCTCGGGATCGCCGTCGAACTCAACGACCGTCCGCTGAATCAGCTGTACGCCCAGAGCTGGGAAACGCGCGGACTCGAGGCGATAATCTCGATGAGCACGCACGGGCCCGACCCGCAGCGGGGACTCGATCCGAACCCGCTGTTGATGCGCGCAACCGAGGGATCGCTTTCGAACTACGACAATTACTACAACCCCGAGTTACAGGAGGTGCTGACGGAACAGGCCCAGACGACCGATCGCGAGAAGCGCGAGGAACTCGTCGACCGCGCACAGGAACTGTTCGCCGAAGACGTCGGGGCGCTCATCACGCTGTACCCGAACATCATCACGGCGGTGAACACGGAGCGGTGGAGCGGCTACGTCGAAACGCCGGGCAACGGCCCGACGATGGACTCGTTCGTCTGGACGGAGGTCAACCTCCAGCCCGAGACGGACAACCGGACCTACGTCAAGGGCGTCACCACGTCGATGAACTCGCTGAACCTGCCGTGGGCCGCCGGCGGCGCGGAGGCCAATCGACTCACGTTCATCTACGACGGGTTATTCGACGCGACGCCCGATCTGGACGTGGTCCCCGCACTGGCGACCGGCGGCGATTTCGTCGACGATACGACCGTCGAACTCACGCTCCGCGAAGTCGAGTGGCACGACGGCGAGGCGTTCTCCGCCGAGGACGTGAAGTTCACCGTCGAACTCTACGAGGAGTACTCTTCGACGAGCCAGGTGCCGTTCTACGACCCGATCGAGTCCGTCGAGGTACTCGGCGATCACGAGGTCCGGTTCAATCTGTCGAACCCCGACGCCTCGTTCATGACCCAGCGGGTCGTCCGGAGCGTGATCCTCCCGAAACACCGGTGGGAGGACGTCGACAACCCGTCCCAGCACAATCCGGAGGCCCCCGTCGGCACTGGTCCCTTCCAGTTCGAAGACTGGGAGCAGGGCACCCGATTCGAGGCTACGCGCAACGAGGGTCACTGGATGTTCGACGATGACTGGCGGGCCGACGCGCTGGGCGACCAGGCCGAACGCGGCCCCGGCGTCGAGAACGTTATCTGGATCAACGTGAGCAACGTCGACGCGCTGATCGGCTCGCTCCAGAGCGGGTCGATCGACGCCATCGGGACGACGCTCTCGACCCTGCAGGCCGACCGGGCGGCCGACACCGACGGGATCGAGAAGATGTCCGTCGGTAGCTACGCGCCGCTGAACGCGAAGCTCATGTTCTCCTGTCCGCCGATCCGGGACAAGGAGTTTCGCGTCGCGCTGGCGAAGGCGGTCGACTCGGAGGGGTTCGTCGAGGACTTCCTCCACGGCCAGGCGACGGTCCCGTCCGGAGAGAACCTGATCTCGTCGCTCACCCAGTGGCACAACCCCGATACGACCGACTACAGCTACGACGTCGACGAAGCGCGAACCGTCCTCGAGCGAGCGGGCTACACCTGGGACGACGACGGCAACCTTCGGTTCCCCAACGGCGAGGCGTGGGGCGCGTTCGTCGAACGACTCCAGCCCGAGAACACCAACAAACGCCGCACGGAACTCGGCCAGCCCGACTTCTCATGAGCAGCCAGAACCCAATGTACCACACCACCGACCGACGCCCGCGCCCGCCGCGGGACCGGACCCGATTCGAGGCGAACCGACACCCCGACCGCGCCGCCGCTCGAGCCGAGCGCACGTCCCTCGAGTGCGACGACGCGGCCGGTGTAACGACGCTGTCGGCGACCGAGCGCGATACCGCGGGTGAGTGCCGATGAGCAAATTCCAGCGGTTCCTGCTCAAGCGGCTCGCGATTTCGGTCCTGCTGACGCTGATCGCGGTCTCCGTCATCTTCGTCGTCCTGCGGCTGCTGCCGGGGAGCCCCTTCGAGGCGCTCGTCACCTCGGGGAACCTCAATCAGGAACAGATCGACGAGATCCGGGCGATGTACGGCCTCGACCAGTCGATCTGGGTCCAGTACGTCAACTACCTCGGGAGCCTGCTGACCTTCCAGTTCGGCTACTCCATCCTGCGGAGCCAGCCGGTCTGGGACGTCCTCGAGCCGCGGCTGATCAACTCGCTGATCCTGCTGGTGCCCGCGCTGGTGACCACGGCGATCCTGAGTTCGCTCCTGGGGATGTACGCCGGCTGGAACCGCGGGAGCCGCCTCGAGAAGTTCAGCATCGTCTCGACGACGCTGCTGCGCTCGACGCCCGTCTTCATCACGGCGATCTTCTTCATCATCGTCTTCGCGTACAACCTGGAGATCGTCCCCGCGCTCGGAATGCGATCGATCCGGGCGACGCCGGACGGCTACATCGAGACGTTCGCCTCGCTCGACTTCCTCCATCACTACATCCTTCCGTTCACCGTCGCCGTCCTCTACTACAGCGGCGACTTCCTGCTGCTGGCCCGCAACGGCGTCGTCGAGAAGCGCGGCTCGGAGTTCCTCAAGCTCCACCGGGCGAAGGGACTCACCGAGATGGAGCAACTGGCCCGCGCGGGTCGGAACTCGATGCTTCCCATCCTGACCTACTTCACGCTGCGACTAGGGATGATCTTCCAGGGCCTGATCCTGCTCGAGGTGGTCTTCAGCTGGCCCGGTATCGGCCGCGAACTCGTCTTGGCCATCCAGCAACAGGACTACCCGCTGGTCCAGGCCGCGGTCTTCATTATGGCGCTGGCGGTTATCCTGGCGAATCTGCTTGCGGACGTCCTCTACGCGTACTTCGATCCGACCGTCTCGACGAGCGGAGGTGGATCCGCATGAGCACCGAAACGAAACCCAAGGCGGAGTTGTACAAGCGCGTCGACGCACTGTGGACGACCGTCCGCGACCAGTTCGCGTTTCTGCGACGGGACCCGATGGCCTTCGCCGGCATGCTCGTCGTCGGGGCGTTCGTCTTCCTCGGGCTGTTCGGGCCGTACCTGGCCCCCCACGACCCGATCGAACACACCGTTCGCGGCGACGGCGGCTCCGTACTCCGGCTCGCCGCCCCGAGCGTGGACGCGTTCTTCGGAACGACGGCCTACGGGAAGGACGTGCTCAGTCAGTTCCTCGCCGGCGCGCGGCCGACGCTCATCGTTGGCCTGTTCGGCGGGCTGGGAACGGGCGCGCTCGGCTTCACCGTCGGCGTCGTCAGCGGCTACTACGGCGGCTGGGTCGACGAACTCCTGATGCGGCTGACCGACCTGACGTTCTCGCTGCCGTTCATGCCCATGGCGTTGCTGCTGCTGACGTTCATGACGCCGAACATCTGGCTGATTACGGCGATCATCGCCGCCTTCCTCTGGAAGATGCCGGCGCGGGTCGTCCGCTCGGAGGTGCTCTCGGTCCGCGAGCGGACCTTCGTCAAGTCCGCTCGAGCCAGCGGCGCGAGCGACCTGCGGACGATGCTGTACCACGTCGCGCCGAACGTCCTGCCGATCGGGTTCCTCTACACCGCCTACGGCGTCGCCTGGGCGATCGCCGCGCAGGCGAGCCTCGCCTTCCTCGGCTTCGGCGACCCGACGATGACCAGCTGGGGCCGGATGCTCCGGCAGGTGTTCGCGTCGGGCAACATGCGCGTCGCGTGGTGGTGGGTGCTCCCGCCCGCGATCGGTATCGCCGCGATAACCACCTCGGTGTTCCTCATCGGCCGCGCCTACGAGGAAGTCATCAACCCCGAAATCCAGACCGACCAATGACGCTACTCAACGTCGAAAACCTGAAAGTCACGTACGCGACAGACGACGAACCAGTCCACGCCGTCAACGACGTCTCCTTTCGTATCGACGAGGGCGTCAACTACGGCCTCGCCGGCGAGTCCGGCTCCGGGAAGTCCACCGTCGCGGAGGCGCTACTGGGGCTGCTCCCCGGCAACGGCACCGTCGAGAGCGGGACGATCGAGTTCAACGGAACGGACCTCACCTCCCTCTCGGAGGCCGAGCGCCGGGACGTCCTCTGGGAGGACATCGCCTACATCCCCCAGAGCGCGATGGACTCGCTCGATCCCGTGATGTCGACCGGCGACCAGATCGCGCAGGCGATCCACACCCATCGCAACGTCACGGACGCGAAGGCGCGCGACCGCGTCCGCGAACTGTTCGAGATCGTCGGCCTCGACCCCGATCGGATCGACGACTATCCACACGAGTTCTCCGGCGGGATGCGCCAGCGGGTCACCATCGCGATGGCCCTGGCCCTCGAGCCCGACCTCATCATCGCCGACGAGCCGACGACCGGGCTGGACGTTATCGTCCAAGACAAGATCATCGACAAGATCCTCGAGATTCAAGAGCGAATGGACAGCTCGCTACTGCTGATCACCCACGAGATCGGCGTCATCGCCGAGACCTGCGACGAGTTGTCGATCCTCTACGGCGGGAAAGTGATGGAACAGGGCAGCGTCGACAACGTGCTCGTCAACCCGACCAACCCCTACACGATGGGGCTGAAGAACTCCTTCCCGGAGATCGACGAGGAGGACGAGGATCCCGTCGCAATCCCTGGCTCGCCGCCGAACCTGAACCGGGAGCCGACCGCGTGCGTCTTCCGGGACCGGTGTCCGTTCGCTACCGACGAGTGCGGAGAATCCCATCCCGATCTGGTCGACCTCCCCAATCGGAACCACCGCTCGGCCTGCCACCGCGTCAAGGAGGCGGCTCAGCTGCGCCGGGACGCCGTCGAGCCGGAGACGTGGGGCATCCCCGACGAGGGCGACGCCGACTCCAGTCGTGGCGAGGTCATCCTCGAAACCGACGCCCTCGAGAAGCACTACGAGCAGAGCCAGCCGCTGCTGGACAAGCTCCGGGGCGAGGACCCCGACCACGTGAAGGCGGTCGACGGCGTCTCGCTGTCGGTCCGGCGCTCGGAGGTGCTCGGCGTCGCCGGCGAGTCCGGCTGCGGGAAGTCGACGCTCGGCGAGACGATGGCCCTCCTCGAGGAGCCGACCGGCGGCGACCTGACATTCGACGGCGAAACCTACGAGTACTACCGGGACGGCAACCTCCAGGAGTTCCGACGGAAGGTCCAGATCATCTTCCAGGACCCCTTCGACTCGCTGAATCCGCGCCAGACCGTTCGCAAGCTCGTCGGCGAGCCGCTGACGATCCACGACTACCGCACCGACGAGAAGGAACAGGCAATCGTCGAGACGTTAGAGAAGGTCGGACTGACCCCCGCCGAGAAGTTCCTCGATAGCTACCCCCACGAGCTCTCCGGCGGGCAGCGCCAGCGCGTGGCGGTCGCCAAGGCGCTCGTGTTGGATCCCGACTTCCTGATCTGCGACGAGCCGGCGTCGATGCTGGACGTCTCGCTGAAGGTCAACCTTCTGAATCTGCTGCGCGGGCTGGCCGACGCCGAGGACATCGGAATCGTCTACATCTCTCACGACCTCGCGAGCCTGGTTCAGGTCTCGGATCGGCTGGCCATCATGTACCTCGGGCGGATCATCGAGGAGGGCGACGTCGACCGCGTCGCGGCCCAACCCGAACATCCGTACACCGCGTCGCTGCTGTCGGCC
The DNA here is from genome assembly GCF_000337495.1 of Haloterrigena salina JCM 13891. Classification (GTDB taxonomy): domain Archaea; phylum Halobacteriota; class Halobacteria; order Halobacteriales; family Natrialbaceae; genus Haloterrigena; species Haloterrigena salina. The sequence goes on along the minus strand of NZ_AOIS01000067.1, from coordinate 127,055 downwards.
GCGCCCGAGAAGGATCCGACCGCGGATCGGACTCGCGTCCTGCTCGACGGCGAGCCGCCGGACCCGGTCGACCTCCCCTCCGGCTGCGCGTTCGCCCCGCGCTGTCCGAAGGCCCAGGAGTCGTGCCGGGAGGCCGAACCGGCCATCGACGAGACCGGCGACGAGCGCCACCGGGCGGCGTGTTACTTCCCGGAGAGCGAGGCCGATCCGACCGCGTCGGAAGCGACCGCACTGGATGACGACGAGTTCCCGGCCTCGGCGAACACCGACTCGGTGGGTGACTGAGTAGTATGTCCGGCCTCGAGGCGACCGCGGTGCTGACCGACATCGTTCGCCCGATAGCCGCATCGGGAGCCGTCGGTCTCGAGCCGTCGACGACCCTCGTGGCCGCCGCCGGCGTCGCGGCGCTGCTGGTGTTGCTGGTCCTGTCGGGGTTTTTCTCCTCGGCGGAAATCGCGATGTTCTCGCTGGCCCACCACCGAATCGAGGCGCTCGTCGAGGATGGGGCGCCCGGCGCCGAGACCGTCCAGGCGCTGAAGGACGATCCCCACCGCCTGCTGGTGACGATCCTCGTCGGGAACAACCTCGTCAACATCGCGATGTCCTCGATCGCGACGGGCCTGTTCGCGATGTACACGAGCCAGGGGCGGGCGATGCTGGCGGCGACGTTCGGCGTGACGGCCGTCGTCCTGCTGTTCGGCGAGAGCGCCCCGAAGTCCTACGCCATCGAGAACACCGAATCGTGGGCGCTCTCGGTCGCTCGCCCGCTCAAATACTCCGAGTACGCGCTGTTCCCACTCGTGGTCACGTTCGACGCGCTGACCCGGGTGGTCAACCGGCTGACCGGCGGCACGGCCGTCGAGGAGTCATACGTCACCCGCGAGGAGATCCGGGAGCTGATCCGGACCGGCGAGAGCGAGGGGGTCATCGAGGCCGACGAACGCGAGATGCTCCAGCGCGTGTTCCGGTTCAATGACACCATCGCGAAGGAGGTGATGACGCCGCGATTGGACGTCACCGCCGTCGCTCGCGAAGCGACCGTCGACGAGGCCGTCGCGAACTGCGTCGAAAGCGGCCACACCCGCCTGCCGGTCTACGACGGCGATCTCGATACCGTCGTCGGGATCGTCGCGCTCGGCGACCTCGTCGGTGATCGCGAGTCGACCGACGACGGCTCGCTCGAGGCCCGCGTCGAGGAGACGCTGCACGTCCCGGAGAGCAAGCAGATCGACGAGTTGTTCCGCGAGATGCGCCGCGAGCGCGTCGAGCAGGTCGTCGTCATCGACGAGTTCGGGACGACGGAGGGGATCGTTACCACCGAGGACATCGTCGAGGCGGTCGTCGGCGAGATCCTCGACACCCAGGAGGCGGAACCGATCGAGACCGTCGACGAGCGAACCGTCCGCGTCGACGGCGAGGTGAACGTCGAGGACGTCAACGACGTCACCGGCGTCGAGTTCCCCGAGGGCGAGGAGTTCGAAACGATCGCCGGCTTCGTCTTCAACCGCGCCGGTCGACTGGTCGAGCCCGGCGAGACGTTCGCCTACGACGGCGCCGAACTGACCGTCGAACGCGTCGACGATACGCGTATCAGACGGGTGCGCATCAGCGAGTCTGGCCCGTCGGTAGCGGACGGTTCCGGTGTCGCCGCCTCGAGCTAGCAGTTGATTTCCTCCGGCACCATGCGGCGGGCACTCTATTCGGTTGCATCGGATGAGACGGTCGCGACCGATCGATACGTCTCACGGAAAACGACCGTCTGTCGACGGCGGACGATAGGGCCGGGGTTCTCGGATCCAGGCCGGGAGCGACGGCTCAGACTCACTGTCGCGTCTGTTCGGGATTTGAACTCTTCGCTCAGAATTGAACCCAAGCTATTCTGACGACGTTTCAGTATCGCACTCGGATATATTCAACTTTACTTGAATTTAATTCGCACATATGGTATCGTTCATGTGAAGAATTATTTCACAAAGCACATTACTACCTGCTTCTCCGCATGAATATGGACTATTCACGAAGGGCGGTATTAGGGATGAGCGCCATCGGTCTCAGCGGGGTCGCGGGATGTCTTAGTAGCGATGAAACTGCTGATAGTAACGGAACTGATGAAACTAGCGGGTCGGCAAATTCGGATGCCGACGACGACGGTATTCTAGATGCGAACGACGACTATCCCAACGACCCCGACTTGAGTCAAAAAGAAACGAAGTCAGATACCCGAAAAATCGAGGAAGACGAATGGATCTATTACGAGTTCGATTTCGATGGCAGCGGGTTCATCGAGTACGATTTCATCGTTCGCGAGGGACCGGAGATCGACGTCATTTTCATGGACGAATCCGAGTACACGTACTTTACTAACGAGGACCGGTTTTCGTACAAGTCGGCACTCAGTGCGTTTGAGAGCGCTGGAACGACAGTCAGCGGCACGGTCACAGAGGGGTCCTACCGCCTACTGTTGGACAATTCGAATCTCGGAGAGGCATCCCCACCAACTAATTTTAGCAACGATGTCGTTACTGTCGAGTTCGACTTAGAGATTGGACGATAGTGTATCAAAATCGCACGCCACCGGCACCATGTAATTGGAGTGAAGTAGAAGTGGACTCGCCGAGGCTTACGCAATACAGATGCCTGCGGAAGCTATGGTCGAACGGACACTGTTTCTGCGTGGAATGGAACCCCTCAGTCGCTACACTCCCTCGAGGATGTTGATAGAACCGTGCTGAATACAAATATATTCAGTACGTCGACAATCACAGTCGAAGCCGAACCGAATCGGTAGGTACAGAGCGTTCGATCCATTCTCTGTCCGAGACCGTTCGGTGGTAGAGACCCGGACGGGACGCTAAATAATTAGCCCTCCTCGGCGACCGTCGATCGTAGTATTGAGCGCCTGGTTCTTCGGTGAGAGGGGTCATTGGTCGAAATGGAACACGGAGGACCCACCGATGGCCGACCACAACGCTACCGATGCGATGTCGAGACGGAACGTACTCAAAGCAACCGGGGGGCTGCTCGCCGGGACGACAACGCTCGCCGGGTCTGGGGTCGCCGAGACCGAGGCGGAACCAGAACCTCAATTCGAGACCCAGGCGGAACCAGAACCCCAATTTGAGACTGAGGCAGAGCCAGAACCTCAATTCGAAATCGAAGACACAAACGAGGAAGTCATTGCCCCCGGAGCGCGTCCTGTATCCGAGGTTACGTACTGACCCAGCGGACCCCGAGGTTCGCCTCGACGGCACCTTCATGGGCCTCGGCGTCATCGTTCGCGAGGGCTCCGCGTCACTTCTCGAGGACTCCAAGGGACTCGTCCGACCCGTCGAGACGGAACGCCTCGATGAACGGACCTACAGAATGTACTTCCACACACGGGACATCCGCTGGCCGTCGAGGGAATCTTGGGGCGTAACGCAGCGGAGATTCAGGCGGGTGAGCGCGCCGTGAACGCCAGATCGGTTAGCGAATCCGCAGATCCGTGGACCGTGATAGTTCCGACTAAGTGATCGTTAACGTACAACTCGTAGGTTCCGGGATTGTCGAATGACTCTGTGAGGATCGTCTGGCGGCTTCCGGTCGCCGCGATCGACAGTTCCCGCTGGTCGACGACGGTATCGTCACGGATGAGCCGCACGGTGTACGTGCCGTCAGCGCCGCCGACGTTGGTGACGCGTACCACGACGTCGACGCTTTCGCCGGCGCTGATCTCCGTGACGCTCACGGCCGCGTCGTCGATGCGGAAGTTCGCCTGTTTGATCCCGGTCGCGAAGTCCAGCAGTCCCGGCGACTCCGTTTCGAAGAAGTAGTGCGTTCGACTCTCGTCTACGAGCGTCGTCGGAAGCTCGACCCACTGGCCGTTTCGATGCGTGTACAGGGCCACGTCGTCCGGAGCCTCGTCTCCGGCCAGTTGATCCTGTCTCACGCGGAAGGTGACGGTGACGTCTTGAAGGTCCTCGTTCGCGATGGTGCTGTCCATCGAGACGAACGCCACCTCCTCCGTTCCGTCGGCGGGCTCGAACGCAGGCGCCCCTTCGAACTGCGCGTCCCGTTTCGTGACGTTGATCGAGAACTCCCCGCCCCGCTCGGGGGTGTACGAGAGTGCGTCGATCGCGACGGTATCGTCTCGAGTGGCCGGCCACGAGATGTTGAGTGACTGCGTCGTGTTCGGCGCCGCGTCGACGACGGATGCGTTCACGTGCGTCCGGTCCGTTTTGATGTGCGACGGCGAGACGCGGGCCACCGTCGGCGTGTTGGTGAGCCACAGGTTTCGCTGTGGCTGCTCGGGGTCGTCGCTCAGGATGTGCATCGTCGCGAACCGCGCCGCCGGTTCCGACTGCGTAAATCGCACGGGAACCTCCCGACTTTGTCCCGGTTCGATCGTGAACGGACTGCTAGCCGCCGGTTCGAAGGCGGCTCGATCGGGACCGACGATTCGCAACGCGTCGACCGTCAGCGGTGTGGTCCCGTCGTTCGTGAGGGTGAACGTCTCCGCAACCGTCTGGTCTGTCACATTCGCGAACCGGAGCTGCTCCCGGTCGACTTCGATGTCCGGTGTGACGCCAGTCCCGATCAGATCGGCGGTCGCGAGCGGTCCGGTAGCCTGCTCGAGCCGAAGCGTCGCGCGATGAGTACCGTCGCGGTCGGGGCTGAAGACGACCGTTACGTGCTCCGTTTCGCCGGGTTCGATCGGCGAGACGGAGTCGTCGGTGACGGTGAAGGCGCCGGCGTCGTCCCCCTCGATCGTCGCGTCAGTCACCGACACGGGATCCGGCCCGATATTGAGGATTGGCACTTCGCGAGTCGCGTTCGATCCGACTGCGATCCGGCCGAAATCCGCCGTCTGGGCGGTACCGAACGCGACGCGTGCAGCGTTCGAACCCGGTTCGAGTGCCTTCGCTTCGCCGGCGCCGGCGAGGCGAGCGGCACCGGAATCGCACGCACACTGCTTCTGTGCGTTCTCGATCGACGGTTCGCTCGGCGCGGCACCGGCTGCATCGTCGGCCGCCCAGACGACGCCGCCGGTCAGCGCACCCGTCACCGAAAGGACGGTGAGACACACCAACAGCCTCCTCGAACGGTCCCCAATGGCTGTGATCATTGTTAACTTGCCCCTTGACCGGGGCTACGATCAGCCGATTATTAGATGAAGGGGTGTGCTCGAGCGATTACAATTCGTTATCGCGGTGACAGTAGCCACGAAAGACGGAATCGGTCGTGGACGCTGTGGGTTGCTGTCGGCGTCTCGAGGCGTGCACCGTGGCCAGAGACGGCTCCGCGCAGCAATGTCTCCGGCGGAAACGTGTGTCCGGGCCGGTAGTGCTAGCTGTCTAGAGCGGGTCGCGAGATCGCGCACTCGGCTATTTAGCTAGGTACGCTTCGGTAACGGAGGTCCATCGTCCAATTGGAGAACGACAATGACCGACACCACCGACACCCGCGACCCCGACGAATTCGTGAGCGAGCCGGTATCGTCGATCCCGGCGACGCACGATGCGATCGAGTTTCGCGACGAGATGCTCGTCTACGACCGCAGAGACCCCGACCGGTGGGTGCAGTCGACGGCGAGCATCTCCCTGGAGGAGTTCCGGTGAGAACCGACGCCGGCGAACGACGTCGACGTCCCCCCACCTGAGCGGCGCCTTCTCGGCACCGATCGGCACGGAGTCGGTCGGAGAAAGCGACATCGTCGACAGTCTGCGCATCACGTGAATAGTCTCGAGAGCCAGCAGGACGGATCGCGAGTGGCATCGGCGTTCGCCAGGCTCTCCGTGGGTATCGGACGATCGGAATACCGGCGGTTTCGGACGTCACAATCGATCGCCGATTCGCTGCGAAAGATGCCGATTACCGAGAGGCCAGGACGGCGTGCGTTGACTGGATCCACGCCCGGTCGTTCTCCGTGTCCTGAATGACGGACACCGATTCGTCATCCATCGTGTACTCGATGTAGCGGTACTGTTCGAAGGGGTCGTGCTCCGCGGCCGAAGCGGTCGAATCGTGTTCGGTCATTGGTGGTCCCTCGTAACTACACGTGGTGCTACGGAGTGGAGCCTCGAGGAATCAGCCGCTTAGTATCCAAACCAGCGGTCGCATCCAGACCCCTAGCTATTGAGCGTGGAGCGGCGAGCGGCAATTGGAATACTAAGGAAGGGTTCCTTCGGAGACGCCAGCCGTCCGATCGTACGCAAACGGGTGACCCGAGATCATGAGCGAATCCGACACGTCCGATCCGACCGCGACCCGGACCGCGGCCGCGCTGAGCGACAAGCAGCGTCGTATCCTTCGATACCTCCGCGAGCAGAGCCAGACGAACACCTACTTCAAGTCCCGTCTCATCGGCGACGACCTGGGTATGAGCGCCAAGGAAGTCGGCGTGAACATGCCGGCGCTCGTCGACGGCGAGTTCGACGTGACCGTCGAGAAGTGGGGCTACTCCAGTTCGACGACGTGGAAGGTGACGACCTGACCGCATCGCACGGCGCACCGGTCACACGCGCCCTCGTTTCTCTCGACGACCGATCCATCTGGGCCCGTATCGGTCGCGCCCAGCGGACAGTGGCGACGAGCCGTCTCGTTTGACGACCGGCTCCCGACGAACGTCCCCGTCGACTCGAGGCGTCCGTTCGCCCCGTCTCCCACCGCCAGCGTGGAAAGATTCACGTACAACAGTGTGCTATTGACTAGCATGGGTGAGGTCCTCGACGGGGTCACCGACGGCGTGCTCGTCGTCGACACCGACTGGCAGATTACGACGGCTAACGCTGTCGCGGCGGACCTGCTCGAGCGAGAGCGCGACACCCTCGTCGGGACCGATATCAGGGACGTGTTCCCGCGATCGTTCGCGGCGACGTTTCACGAGCACTTCGGCGGCGACGATCCGGAGCCAGCCGAGATTTCCTTCGAGGAGTACTTCCCGGAGCTAGATGTCTGGCTTCGCGTTCGGACGACGACGATCGGAGAGCGGGTCACGGTCTACTATCGAGACGTCACCGACCGGAAAGCCCTCGAGGGCGACCTCGAGGATCGGGAGGCGGAGCTGGCTCGTCTCGAGCGGATTAACAACATCGTCCAGAAGATCATTCGGGACCTCGTCGGGGCCACGACCCGGGAGGAAGTCGAGGAACTGGTCTGTGAGCGGCTCGCGGAGACCGACCTGTACGAATTCACGGTGATCGGCGAGCGGGAGATGACGGGCGAGCGGCTCGTCTGTCGAACCGCGGCCGGCGAGCACGACGGGATTCTCGATCTCATCGTCGAGAGCGGTGCCGACGCCGACGGCTCGAGGGGGCCGGAGTACGCGACGCTAGAGACGGGGGAAACGCGAGTCGTCCGCCACCTCGTGGACGACGAGTCGGTTCCGGAGCCGGTCCGCCGAGAGGCGTTCGCTCGCGGATTGCAGTCGAGCGTCGTCGTTCCGCTCCGGTACGGGGACACCACCTACGGGGTGTTGAGCGTCTACGCACTCGATCCGGACGCCTTCAGCGAGCGCGAACGGGAGAGCCTGGAAACGCTCGGCGTGACCACCGGGTTCGTCATCAACGCGACTCGCCAGCGCAATCTGTTGCTCTCGGATACGGTCATCGAACTCACGTTCCGTATCGCCGACGCCTTCTTCGCGACGGCGTCCGCGCGACTCGATTGCGAACTCGCGGTCGAAGGCATCGTCCCGTTAGACGCTGCATCGTTACTCTGTTACGTTCGCGTCGACGGTGCCGAACCCGATGCGCTCCGCGAGCTGGCCGACGATCGATCCGACGTCGACGCCGGTCGCGTGATCCACGAGTCCGCGACCGAGACCGGCGGCTTCACCGAGGTTACGGTGTCCGGACGGTCGCCGATCGTCACGTTAGCCACGTACGGCGCAACCGTCAGAACGGCGGAGTTCGATCGCGGAACCGGCCTGATCGTCGCGGAAGTAGCGCCCAGCAGCGACATCCGAGAAGTCGTCGAGGCTGTCGGCGAGCGGTTTCCCAGATCGGAACTACTGTCGAAACTCGACCGCGAACGACCGATCGAAACGGTCCAGGAGTTCCGGAGCGGGCTCCGCGACCGCCTGACCGACCGCCAGCGAAACGCCCTCCAGATGGCGTACTACGGCGGGTACTTCGAATCGCCGCGAGACAGCACCGCCGAGGAGCTCGCCGAGACGCTCGGAATCAGTTCGCCGACGCTTCACTATCATCTGCGAGCGGGGCAGCGGAAACTCCTCGACGCCTTCTTCGACGACGACGCGGAGCACGAACGGCCGGTTGCGGTCGACGACCGCCAACCGAGGCGAAACGAATGACCGGTCGCAGCAACCGGCGGGACGGGTGCCCCTTCGAACGGCGACGCGACGACCTGCCCGCCCCGCTCGTCGCCGACGGCGGACCGACGCGATGCCTCTTTCGGCGTTTCCCCGACCCGCTCCTCTACTACGAGGTGGAAGGTGGAACCGCCGTAGTGCGCGCGGTCAATCCCGCGTTCGAGACGGCCTTCGAGGTCGGCGAAGCGGCGATCAGGGACGCTCCCCTCCGTGAACGCCTGCTTCCCGGGCCGACCGACCGTGACTCCGGTCCGCGCTGGGAACTGGCGACCGCCGCGGGAAACGCGACGCGACCGTCCGAGGGAGACGAACCGGACGCAGACGCGACCGGAGCGGCGGTCCTCGAACGACTCGACGCGGGCGAACGCGTCACCGTCGGGATTCGCCGCGGAGCCGACGACGAGCGGCGGTACTTCCGTCTCGAGGCCATCCCGTCTCCGGACGAGGACGGAGACGGGGGTGGGGACGCCGGCGGCTACGTCGTCTACACGACCGTGACGGAGTTACGCCGGCGCGTCGACCGCGTGACGACGCGCGCCGACCGGCTCGAGCGAGTCGTCGCCGTCGCGGCGCACGATCTCAGAAACCCGCTGGAGGTTGCGAAGATCCGCCTCGAGGCGGCTCGCGATACGGGCGAGGACGTTCACTTCGAGAAAGTCGAGGGTGCGCTCGATCGGATCGAGCGGCTGATCCGGGACGCGCTCTCGGTCGGCGGGACGGAGGTCGAACCGAGCGGTAGCGTGGCCGTCGGCGATATCGCCGAAACGGCGTGGGAAACCGTCGAAACGGCCGATGCCGCGCTCGGTCTCGAGGACGACCTCCCGACGCTTCAGGCCGACGCCGAGAGGCTCCAGCGGGTCTTCGAGAACGTGTTCCGAAACGCGGTCGAACACGGCGGTCGGGACGCGACCGTGACGGTCGGCGGCCTGGACGGCGGGTTCTACGTCGCCGACGACGGGCCGGGCGTTCCCCCCGCGGAGCGCGAGCGAGTGTTCGAACCCGGTTACTCGAGCGGAGACGGTACCACCGGATTGGGACTGGCTATCGTCCGCCAACTCGTCGAAGACCACGGCTGGAACGTGACGCTCACGGCCGGCGATGCCGGGGGCGCGCGCTTCGAGTTCCGCGGGGCCGAGACCGACGAGAGAGCGCCATAGACGGCCGCCGTGACGGCTACCCTTCGCCCCGATTGATCGCGGTGAACGTCTCGACCATTCGCTCGAAATCCTCCCGCGGCACCTCCAGCCCCTCGCGAAGTTTCGCGACCCGACGTTGCATGCGGACGTACTCGCTCGACTCCTCGAGCTGTTCGGGCGTGTGTTCGGCTTCGAGCACCGAGAGTTTCGCCGTGAGGCTGAAGAACTCCGAGAGCGGGTCGTCGTACGACGCGGCGGTCGCCTGTTGTTCGACCGCCGCGAAGAGATCGTCCTTCTCGATCGGCTTACACAGGTAGTCGTCGAACGGCATATCGACGATATCGAACCCGGGATTCACGGCCGTTACCATGATGACCTGGCAGTCGTGTCCCCGATCGCGGATCTCCGTTAACACCTTGTCGCCGGAGAACGGCATCCGTCGATCCAGCAGTACCACGTCGACGGTGTCGTCCATCTCCTGGAGGCACTCCTCGCCCCCGTACGCCGTCCGGACGTCGTCGTACCGCCGCCGAAGACGGAGCGCGTACGCGTCCGCCACCTCGCGCTCGTCGTCGACGACGAGCAGTGTCGGGTTCTGATCGTGACCCATGTTAACGAATGTCCTAGAGAGGTTCGCCTGTGACCGAGTTATAGCTTTCGTGCGCGGCCGGTCGCGGGTGTCCGACGACGTTCGTTGCGTGCGCTTAAGTGCGCGTACCGAGTACTTTGTTAATTGTTACCACGAATCAGTGATGAGAGTCCGATTACGAACGAAATTCGTCGTCATCCTCGTCGTGATCACGCTCGTGCTGAGCGGGACGGTTCACTGGACGCTCGAGTCGTACAAACGCGACGTCGTCGACGACGAACAACGGCGAACCGACGAGACGGCCTCGTTGGTCGCCGAGCAGATCGACGAAACGATCTGGGAACACCGAGATCGGATCGGGTTGGTCGCGTCGCGGCCCGAGGCCCGGCAGTTCGATCGGAGCGGCCCGTTCCTCGACGCGTTTCTCGACAACTCTCGATTCTACTCGGCGCAACTCGTCGACGCCAACGGAACGGTCGTCGATTTCCGCGGCTCCGTTACGGCAGGGACGAGACGCTCGGTGATCGGATCCGACCGAAGCGAAACGCCGTACGTGGAGCGGGCGCTTCGGGGCGAAACGTACGTGAGCGACGTCGAATACGCCGAGCGAGCCGACAGGCCCGTTCTCGTGTTCAGCGCGCCCATCCTGGACGGCTCGGGGGTTCGGGGCGTCCTCGTGGGAGCCATGTACCTCGATCGGCAGACGATCTTCGACGCGATCCCGCCGCTCGAGACGAGTTCGCAGACGGTCACTATCGTTGGAGACGGGGTGGTTCTCAACGAGAACGAGCGGACGTTCGACGAGGGGATCGAAAGCTCCTCGACCGTCGAGTCGACCGGGTGGGAGGTCACGGTCACTCGAGATCGGACGCTGCTAGCGGATCGATTGGATCGGTTAGCCGCGCTCCAGACGCTGGTGCTGGTCATCGTGGTGCTCGTCATGGTCGGGTTCGGGTACTGGCAGTACGCCGTGAGCCTCCGCCAGACCGAGCGGTTACTCGACGGATTCGACCGACTCGGCGAGGGCGACTACGACAGTACGGTGTCGCTGCGCGGCGGCGCCGAGTGGGAACGGATGAGCGACGGCTTCAACGAATTGGCGGCGACGCTGCGAGCGCGCGAGTCGGAACTCCGAGAGCGGCGGCAGCGCCTCGACGTCCTCTATCGCGTGTTGCAGCACAATATCCGCAACCGAATGAGCATCGTTCTGAATTACGCGGATCTCATCACCGACGAGGCCGCGGACGAAACGGTCGTCGGCGCGGCGGAGACGATCCACCGGACCGGGCGAGACATCACGGGCTTGAGTCGGAAGGCGCGACAGATGAAAAACGCGCTCGAGGCCGATCCCGATCGGAGGCCCGTCGACGTGGCCTCGCTCGCGGCCGACGCGGTCGCGGAGCTTCGCGAGGAATATCCCGACGTTACCGTGACCGCGTCGCTGCCGGACGAGGCGTGGGCGATGGCGCTTCCCTCAGTGCGGCTGGCAGTCGAGAACGTCTGCGAGAACGCCTGCGAACACAACGACAGCGCCGACCCGCGCGTCGAAATAGCGGTGACCGCGACGGGCCCCGAACCGGACGTCGACCGCGATCCGGCCGACGAGAACGGCGGGCGAGTTCGCATCGAGGTGGCGGACAACGGCCCCGGAATTCCGGAACAGGATCGCGCCGCGATCGATGAGGGGCGCGAGACGGCGCTCGAGCACGGGAGCGGGCTCGGCCTCTGGCTGACCTACTGGGTGGTCGATAACTCCGGCGGAACGCTCCGGTTCGACGACAACGACCCGCGCGGGTCGATCGTGATCATCGACCTCCCGCGAGCGGCGCCCCGACGCGGCGACGCGAACGCCCCGGACCCGTCGAGCCGCGTCGATGATCGTCCCTGACAACGACTTTCATACTCCGTTCCGTACCTCTATCTATGCCACTGGGTACCACAGTCAGCGGGGACGGGATCGATCCCGGCGGCGACGCAGTGGCCAGACGACGGCTTCTGAAGGCGGTCGGGGTCGGAACGACGGTCGGCATCGCCGGCTGCGGGCGCGACGGCGGTAACGAGGACGAAGACGGAGACGACGACAGCGGCGACGTGGAGTTGATCGGACCCGACGGAACGCAAGTGGAACTGGTACTCGCGTGTATCGAGGGGAACGACGCGGTGGAGACAGCCGCGGAGATCATCGCGGCGGAGGTCGCGGATCTCGGCGTCGCGGTCTCCCTCGAGCGCGTCAGCTACGATCGGCTCCTCCGGCAGTACGTGCGAAACCGGTACCTCGGCGACGGCGACCCCGAGTGGACTGCGGGACCGAACAACGCCGGACCGCGCGAGGAGACCGCGAGCGAATCGGCCTGGGACCTCATGTTCGGGGTGGCGTTCAACACGTATCCGCGAACGCCCGCCGCGATCGACGCGTTCTGGCTCGAGCGGGCGCCGACCAACTACTACGGGTACGTTCCCGAGGCCGACATCGAGTCGCGGCTCGAAGCGTTCCGTACGACGACCGATCCGGACGAGCGGCGAGCGCCGATCGCGGAGGTCCTCGGCGCGTTGAGCGAGGAGCAGCCGGTGAATTTCCTCGCGATGTCGGACGACGTTATCGGGTACCGACGCTCGGTTCGCGGTCCGGTCGAAGCCTACGGGGGGAACTGGGACCGCGCGACCTGGTACGTGGGCGAGGACAGGAACGGGAACGGAAACGAGGGCGGACCCACCGCCTCCGACGAGTGGGTCTGGGGCGTGGAAGGCGAGGCCGAAGGGTTGTACTTTCCCGAGCGCACCGACAGCAGGGCCACCGCGCGGATCGGCCTGACCTTGGACGGCGCCTACGACGTCGACGAAAATGACACCGTCCGACCGCTGTGGATGGACATCACCGACGCCGGCAGCGGCCAAGTATACGTCTGCGAACTCCGGGACACCCTCCGGTGGGGCGACGACTACGGCCGGATGACCGCCGACGACTGGGTGTACCAGATCGAGAACGTCCACACCATCGACGGCGGGCGTGACCACCCCTGGAACGAGCCCACCCCGCCCTCGAACCGAGTTGACGATTGGGCGGCGGTCGAAAACGTCGAGCGAACGGGCGAGTTCGAGTTCCAGCTCGAACTCGAGTCGGTCAACCCCGACTTTCCGCTGGAACCGGTTCTCTGGGGATCGTACTGCGCGCCGAAGGAACTCTACGAGGCGCACGTTCCCGACGCCGACGCGCTCCGCGCGAGCGACGCGTTCGCCGAACTCAGCTTCACGGGGAACCTCGGCCCGTACACGCTCGAGCGATGGGATCGCACGCGGGAGTTCGTCACTGTGCGCAACGAGGAGTACTACATGCGCGAACACGCCGATGACGACGATATGGACGACGCGTGGCGCGACGCGCCGTATTTCGAACGCTACCGCTACCGAGTGATCGGGGACCGAGCGGATCGTCTCGAGGCGCTCGCGGACGGGGAGCTCACGGCGACGTCGGTCCCGCCAGAGCGCTACGCGGATATTCGAGGGACTGAGGCCGTCGAGATCTACGAGATTCCGCAGCCGTTCCTGACGATCGTCGCGTACAATCAACGCGCAAATGGGTGGGCGGAACTGCGGACCCGCGAGGTCCGACAGGCCCTCTCCATGGCCGTCGAGAAACCGGCGATCACCGAGGACGCGTTCCGCGGACTCGCCGAGTGGACCCACACGTTCCAGCCGCGGTGGTCGAGTTGGTACGACGACTCGCAAATTACGCCGTTCGGGGTCGACGAGTCGTACAACAAGGACCGGGCCCGCGAGTTGCTCGCGGAACACACGACCTCCGGGTACGAGTACGAGCCCGCGTAGAGATCGCGATCGAACGCGACGCCGGCGACGCGAGGTCCGGAACCGCAGCACTCGAGTCCGCGTCGAGACCGCGGCGGACGTCATCGCGGAGACGGAGGCCTACTCGAGGTCGATCGGACTGCTCTCGATCTCGTCTGTGACCACGGCCGATTCCGTTTCCGATCCGAGCCGGGGAACGAACAGCCCCATCGTCAGCATCCCGTCCTCGATCTCGGCTCCGGAGAAATCGATCTCTCGAGTGCGAAACTGCATCGTAACGACGTACCGATTCGCGTTCGCGTTCACGTCCGTGCGTTCGAAGCTGGCCATTACGTCTGGCGTGGCGACGCCGTCCTCGGACGTTCGTTCGACGGTCGCGTCGTCGATCGCGGTCGAGTCCGTTTCCGAGAGACCGAACTGGTCGCGGTGTCCGAGAACGATCTGACTCGGCACCTCCCGGAGGTGCGTCGCGAGCGCCGCCGAGACGCGCACGCGAGCGGTGACGGTCTCCGCGGTCAGCTCCGTGATCTCGAAGTCGAATCGCTCCCCGGTCCGAGCGCTGGTTCGTGCGGTGAGCAGCGTCGCCCCGCTAAGGAGCGTCGCGACCGCTTTGAGGACGCTGCGTTTCGAAACCGAATCGGACGTGTCGTGTTCGAACATTGGTCGTCGGTCGTCAGTCGCCGGTCGTCGGCGGGCGACTGTTGCGCTTTCAGCGGGGAGCGATAGCGGGCGCCTCGGAAACGATCGCCCTGAAAAATGCGAATTTTCGGGGCCGAAGCGCTACCTGGGGAGAGAGCGCCGTCGGGATCACACCGCGTGCGCGGCGGGATGCCGACCGGTCGCTCACGAGTCCGACGAGTCGCTCGAGCACGGCTCCGCTGCCGGCGAGCGCTCGTCGCCTGCGGTCCGACCGCAGTCTCGGATCGCCACGATCGGGTCGTCGGCGTCGTCGGTCGACGCGAGCGCGACGATCAGCTCGTCTCCGATCGGTACCGTCGCGTTCCCCGTCACGGTTCCGCTCACGGTGCCGGTCGACGCACCCGTCGGCGAGACGTCGACTGACGACACCCGAGCCGTGTACGCGACGGCGTCGGGCGCCGTAAACCGGACGGCGCTCTCGTTGCAGTCGACGGCTATCGACGGCCCGTCGGTCGTCTCCGTTCGCGGTTCTTCGACGCACTGTGCTACGGCCGACGTGATCGGCTCCCCGGTCAACGCGTCAGTGACGAACGCGTATACGATGTCGGCGTCGTCTACCGTAACCGTCGCGTTCCCCGCGAGCGGGGCCCGTTTCGCGGTGCTCGTGCTGGTCCCCGACGGACCCACGTTCACGACGCTGAGTCCGTACTCGGCGTCGTCGGGTGCGGTAACCAGCACGGCGCTCTCGTCACAGTCGATCTCGACGGTTACGTTCACGTCGTCAGCAGCCTCCGCGTCCGTCGCGCCGCTCGTCGGGTCGTCCGCGGGACCGGTCCCCGCTGCCGGCAGCCCCAGCACGGTCCCTCCTGCGACGGCGAGTAGCAGCAGGACGGCTGTGGCTCCGGGCATCAGACGACGAATCGAATCACCGATGCGAGTCGGCTCGTCTTCGGTCGCTGTCGCTTTCGTCTTCTTCGTCATCGGGGGTCTCTCGGTCGATAGTCCGGACGCTCCCCTCGAGACGGGCTCTCGGTCGCGGTGCTTCGCGAGTTCGCTACGGGGAGCGTCGGCTATCGGATTAGCGCTGATCGATGACGGCGGTGTTCTCCTGATCGACGTCGGCGTTGTTGTGCTTGCCGTCCTGGTCGACGGTGGCGGTGTTGCGCTGGTCGACGCTGGCGTCGTTGTTCTTGCCGTCCTGGTCGACGATCGCCTTGTTGCGCTGGTCGACGTCGGCGTCGTTATTCTTGCCGTCCTGATCGACGAGCGCCTCGTTGCGCTGGGTCACGTCAGCGTTGTTGTTCTTGCCGTCCTGATCGACGAGCGCCTTGTTGCGCTGGTCGACGTCGGCGTCGTTGTTCTTGCCGTCCTGGAAGACGCCTGCTTTGTTGCGCTGATCGACGTCGGCGTCGTTGTACTTGCCGTCCTGGAAGACGCCTGCTTTGTTGCGCTGGTCGACGTCAGCGTCGTTGTACTTGCCGTCCTGGAAGACGCCTGCTTTGTTGCGCTGGTCGACGTCAGCGTCGTTTCCGAAACCGTTCTGGAAGACGTCGGCGGCGTTGGACTGATCGACGTCGGCGTCGTTACAGTAGTCGGTGTACGTACAATCGCTCGGGGATGCGAGCGCACTGCCGCTCGCCAGGGCACCGACGAGTGCCACGGCGAACACCAGTGCAACCGTAATGCGTAGGGTTCGTTTCATGGTCGTCTCTTCGGAGTTCCGTCGAACTCCACGTGGATCCAGACCCGCATCGTTCGAAGAACCGGGCTCTCAATAGTCGAAGCGACGGTCGCGTGGGTACCCCTAGATACTGAGCATCGTCACCTCGAGCGCCGGTTGTGGTATTGAGGGCCGCGTTCCTCGAACGGAAGGGTTCCTTGGTCACGGTGGTGGCAGAGCGCTGAACGAACACATGACAGACAATTCGGCTCCAGACGGAACGTACTCTATCTGTCACCTACAGTTTGTCGCTGACTTTTCCAAAAGATAAAAGAGAATCAACTATCTGGTTATGCGGCCTCCTACCACAGGTATCTTAACATACTAATCATTAGTAGAAATATGACCACTTCAAGTGAACGAGTTCCCGGCTTTGTGTATCTAGACATGGATCGAGTAAAATCTATCTCGGCTAGATTAGATCAGGGATATGTGCAAGAGCGAATAGAAGCAGAAAGTGAATCAGAACAAGAGACTGAAAGGATAATGGGCCGAGTTCGAGGTTTCCTCTTCGGACCTGGAGGTGGGGTTAGTTCATCGGTTAAAGGAGAACAGATGACAACTGAAGGGTCAACCTCACGAACTGAAGATAATAAGGCACTTCACCACTACCATTTCACCTTGCTCGAAGAATGGTTAGAAGGATACGAAGATGACTGGTTCCATGATATCAATGACCTAAACGAACAAGAGATACAGGCTGCCCTTCAAAGAGATATATGTGAAGGAGACATCATCCGAATTAATATAGAACTACAACTTCGAGATTTCCAGTCTAGCTTTGAACTTCTAAACGGATTTTTAGATTCAGCAGATGATTTGGAGCGTTTCATCGGTCAAATAAGCGAGATAGAGGGAGGCGATATGATGGACGAGTCTGATGTTGAAGAATGGAAAGAATTGAGGGATGCTCAACAAATGTTTGAGACACTCGGCCCTTTGTTTGAAATGTTTGAAAACGTTTTGCCACAGGCGTACAGTGAGATGGTTGTTGGTAAGGCGCCTATTGGAGGAGACACGAATATGGATTTTTGGGCATTGCTTCAGGAGGAGAAATTGGAAACAGAACCAGTTGAGCTGATCGCGAAATATCAAAACAATTCCATACCTAGTGCTACAATAATTGCTAGGGTAGACACCATTACTGAACCGCCAACTGATGATCCAGTCGAAGAAGATGATTCTGATCTAGGTGATATGCTACAAGTGATTGGGGATCTTGGTAAAGACTTTGGATTTAAAGTTTCATATCCAGATGTGGCTATCTCCCCGATTGCAGTGTATCGCTAAATACCGTCCTACGTGAGGTATGTGTTTAGATCTCGCGACGACTATCCGAACGGTCGACGACGTGCGCGACGCACCGTCCAACTCGTCGCCCGTTAAGATTACAAGTACACGGTCACTCTGACGGTGGGTTCGCTCAACGGTCAACCGCCTGTATGACGAGACGGAAGATGCCGGATGGGACCATCTCGGCTTCCACGATCTTCGACGGACTTGGGCGACCGCGCTCGCTTCTGCTGATGTCGATCCGCATCTAGTGTGCGACTGGGGTGACTGGAACGATCTCGAGACGTTTTTTTAAGCATTATCGAGGAAGCTACAGCCCCGAGGCTCAGAAACGATAACGAGAGAAGGTCAATTGGTTGTAATAGTTACTCAGCAGATTCTACTTCAATACTTACTTCACTAGGAGCAGGATCTGAAAAGTTCCTATCAAATTTGAAAGATTCAGTTGCTCCAGCCTCTATTATCGGTTCAGCATATTTGACAACATTATCACCATCCATCAATCGAATTTCTACCGCTCCTCTTCCACCCTCATTTTTGACCTCAACGCTGATTTCAGCGCTCCAGATCCGGAATCCGTATCCCCCATATTCGTCTCGTCCTTCCGAAGTGACTGATATTTTCTTCCGTTCCCCTGAACTGAAGTACCGTGTCCGTTCTGTTTCTGGTACTGGGTGACTATTGGGTCCATATACGTTGTCGTTCGGATTATCTAACCAAACCATCATCGTACTAATATCACCACCATCTCCTGTATTTTCTATTTCAACTGTGAATTCGTATGTGTTACCTGTTTGGTGATGATTGCTAATTGAGGCCGCACGCGGCTCAGGATAATATCGGTTAACAACGTGAGGAGCGGGTAATTCACTTTTCTTATTGTCGCTAGATTGCTCTCCATCATTGGTTAGTTGTTCGTCATCGTTTTCATTCGAATTATTGGTTATTTGCTCTTCATTATCATTTCCCAGACAGCCTGCAAAGGTAGACAGTAATACTGTTCCTGCGCTACCTACCACAGTTCGACGTTCAATCTTCATGATGAACTAGAACTACAATAATATGACTTGTTTCCTTCGACATCTGAAAGTCAACTGAATTGAGGTGACGGGTAGAATCGATTCTCAACGTCGAGTTCCCAGCGAGATATTCTTGACCTTCATAAGTAATCTCGTACATATTGCTGTTCTCAAATATCGGAGCAACTAACCCAACCTGAGAATGTAACTGACATCGCTCTTCAACCTGCCCGCGTGAAGCAGTAAGATTGATTGTCCGAGATATATGCCGCAGTGTCGACCACGAATCATCTGCCAGATGCTCAAGAATTCGCTCGTCAAGCGTACACATCCAGCAGGCGGGTTTCGGTTCATTACGATTCAGAGGTTCCAATTGCGGTCGGGCCGTCCCTTGGGCTGACCTCACCACGCGAGGCGGTGGAACTCTACGTCTCGCACCGTGAACTCGAGATCAGCAAGAAAACCCTCCAGAACCACAAGTACCGGCTGGACGCGTTCGTCGAGTGGTGTACTAAGGAGGGAATCGACAACCTCAACGATCTCACCGGCCGCGGCCTGCATCGCTACCGCGTTTGGCGACAGCAGGACGTGAACATCGTCACGCTGGGCGGCCAGCCCGCGACGTTGCGCGTCTTCCTCGAGTTCTGCGCGTCGATCGACGCTGTCGAACCGGGGATGCGCGAGTGCGTGAAGCTCCCCGATGTCGACCGCAGCGAGGAAGCGCGCGACGAACTGCTTGACGACGATCGCGCGAAGAAGATCATCGGCTACCTCGAGCGGTACAAGCACGCGAGCCGCGAGCACGTTATCATGGCGATCCTCTGGCACACGGGATTCGCCTTGGGAGTCTACGAGCGGTCGACCTCGAGGACTACGAGCCAGACGAGCAGTGCTTCTGGCTGCGACACCGTCCCGATACCGAGACGCCGCTGAAGAAGCAGGAGCCAGCGGAGCGGCCGATCGCGCTCGACGACTACTACTGCGACGTCCTTGACGAGTACATCCGGTTCCACCGGCACGATGTCGTGGACGAGCACGGACGAGAACCGCTCGTGACGAGCCGCAAGGGCCGGCTGAGCTCCGGGCAGATTCGGTCGGAGGTATACCGACTCACACAGCCCTGTATGATCAAGGATTGCCCGCACGGCCGCGAGCCATCGGACTGCGAAGCGACCGAGTACGGACACTACTCAAGGAGTCCCAGTAGCCTCTCGCCGCACACGATTCGGCGTGGAGCGATCACCTACCCACTCCGCGAGGACATCCCCGAGAAGATCCTCAGCGACCGCTGCGATGTCTCTTCGGACATCCTCGAGCGCCACTACGACAGACGCACCGACCGCGAAAAGATGGAACAGCGACGCGACTTCATCGAAGACCTCTAGCCAATACCAAGATCATGATAATTCCGCGCGAAACTGCATATAGTCGACTCTCGGTAGCTGTAAGAATGGCTCTAAAGTGCTGAAAAGAGCACTCAAAAGATCTGAAGAGCCAAATTTCGAGTGGACTCGCCGGGAGTCACGCGAGCGAAGCGAGTGTGACTACGGAGAGTCCATTGACTGGAGAGAACGAAGTGAGCGGAAGGAAATGGACTCGCCGGGATTTGAACCCGGGGCCTCTCCCATGCCAAGGGAGTGATCTACCTCTGATCTACGAGCCCTCGTACGCATCTCTTCGTTTTCTGCGGGAATAGATAAACCCCTCGAATTTCTCGAGCCACCCCACGCATTAGCACACCACCCCGGCACTCGCTGGGAGGCGGGGGTAAACATTTGGCCCATAGCGTGGTCGGTGGTAACGGGTACCATAGAATGAAACAGGAGATGCTCACCACGGACTTCCTCGAGCGGGCGGTCGACAGCTACGGCGACGTCACCGGCGTCGTCGCCCACGACGGGACCGAGTACACCTACGAGGAGGTCAACGACCGCGTGAATCAGCTCGCACACGCCCTCGAGGAGCGCGGCGTCGAACAGGGGGATCGCGTGGCCTTGCTCGCGCCGAACACGCACTACTTCATCGAGACGCTGTACGCGACGAACAAGCTCGGCGCCGTGTTCGTCCCGCTGAACTATCGGCTGGCCGCGGGCGAGTATCAGTACATCCTCGAGGACTGCGCGGCGAATACGATCGTCGCGGACGACGACTACGCCGAGAAGATCGAGGCGATCCGCGATGGGGTGCCGGCGGAGACGTTCGTGGGCTATCGAGCCGACGAGATCAAGGGCCACTGGGAGGACTACGAGGACCTCCTCGAGGGCCAGCCCACCGAGGAACCCGACCGTCCCGAGATCAGCGAGGACGACGACGCCAGCATCAACTACACCTCGGGGACGACGGGCAATCCGAAGGGCGTCGTCCGCACCCACCGTACCGAGCACTGGCACGCGCTGGTGCTCAACCAGCACATGGAGATCCGGGACGACGACACCTATCTCTGGACGCTGCCGATGTTCCACTGCAACGGCTGGGGCCACACGTACGCGATCACGGGCACCGGCGGGACCCACGTCTGCCAGCGCACCTTCGACGCCGAAGGCGTCTTCGAGCGCGTGCGCGAGCACGACGTCTCGTTCATGTGCGGCGCGCCGACGGTGCTGAACAACCTCATCCAATACCACGAGGAACATCCCGACCTCGAGACCACCGGCGACCGCGACGTTCGAATTGCGACCGCGGGCTCGGCCCCCGCGACGGCCACCATCGAGACCGTCGAGGACGAGTTCGGCTGGCGGATCATCCACATCTACGGGCTGACCGAGACCGCGCCGATCATCACGACGAGCAACTCGCCGCGCCGACTCGCCGAGCGCGGCCGCGAACTCAAGGTCAAACAGGGTAGCCAGACCCTCTGTACCGACGTCCGGGTCGTCGACGAGGACGGCGAAGAGGTCCCCCGCGACGGCGAGACCATCGGCGAGATCGTCGTCCGGGGCAACCAGGTGATGGACCGCTACCTCGAGAAGCCCGACGCGACCGAGCAGGCCTTCTCCGAGCGCCTCGAGGGCTACTTCCACACCGGGGACCTCGCGACCATCGACGAGGACGGGATGGTCGCGATCCAGGACCGCAAGAAGGACATCATCATCTCCGGCGGCGAGAACATCTCGAGCATCGAAGTCGAGGACGTCCTCTACGACCACCCCGACGTCGGGAAGGCCGCGGTCATCCCCGTCCCCAGCGAGGAGTGGGGCGAGACGCCGAAGGCGCTGGTCGTCCCGCGCAGCGACGCCGAGCCGACCGAGGACGAGATCCTCGAGTTCGTCGGCGAACACCTCGCGGGCTACAAGAAGCCCTCAAGCGTCGACTTCGTCGAGGACCTCCCCGAGACCGCGACCGGCAAGGTCCAGAAGTACGAACTCCGCGAGGAGTACTGGGACGAAGAAGAGACGCGCGTGGGACAGCAATAATCGATCGGTCGCTCTGCTGTGATCGGATAATCGACCGCGATCGGATCCCTCTCTTTCAGTACTGGCTCGCTCGAGAACACCACGAAAGCCCCTGCCTCGTCGACCGGTTGCAACTCGCTGCGCGCTTCCTTCGCTCGCAGGCTCGCTCAGTCCAGTGCTTGCGTCGTTTCACCGGATCGACCGAGGCAGTCCCTTTCATTCCCACCCACGGTGGCTTGACCGGCCAGCCGGCACGGGTGGGAATGAAAGGGGCTGGCGCTATCGAGGAAGGCCGACGACACAAGCACCGAGCGAAGTGAGGCGCGCAGCGAGTCGCCCGACTCGATAGCGCCAGGGGCTTTCGTGGTGTTTGCGATACGTCAATCAACACCTGCGTATTCTATAGAGGCGACTCGAGCAACCCAGTCTAGAAACCCTTTAGTCCGTCCGAGCGAAGACACTGGTGGGAAGCGCACGGCCGCAAATCTGACTGCGCCGTCCACTGTTTCGGACGGCTTGGGATTGCGGAAGTGCACGGACGGTCGCAGCGGCGACTGTCACACGACTTCAGCGGTCAGTGCGGTTCCTATCCTCACCAATGGCACGAATGCACACCCGCCGTCGCGGCTCGTCCGGATCGGACAAGCCGACGGCAGACGACCCGCCGGAGTGGAGCGACGTCGACGCGGACGATATCGAATCCCGCGTCGTCGAACTGGCAGAGCAGGGCTACGATCCCAGTCAGATCGGGATGAAGCTGCGCGACGAGGGCGTCACGGGCACGCCCGTCCCGGACGTCAAGCTGGCGACCGGGAAGAAGATCACCGAGATCCTCGAGGAGAACGACGCGCGATCCGAGTTCCCCGAGGACCTCTATAACCTGATGGAACGCGCCGTGCGCCTGCGCGAGCACATCCAGCAGAACCCGCAGGACTACCAGAACAAGCGCGCCCTGCAGAACACGGAGTCGAAGGTCCGACGCCTCGTCGACTACTACCGCGGCGACGAAGTCGAACCGGACTTCACGTACTCCTACGACGTCGCGAAAGAGCTCCTCGACGAGGAGTAACCCACCGGATCTAGATGGCCACCGATAGTCGGTCCGCCGAGCCGGCGTCTGCCCCCGCCGCGGAGGCGATCGGGAGCGCCGGCTTCGTCCATCTCGTCGCGCGCGCCGACGGCGACGCGCTGGCGGCCAGCGGCCTGCTCGCGCGGGCCCTGGCCGACCGCGGGACGCCGTTCCAGGTGAGCGTCGGCCCCACGGTCGCCGACCGAACCGAGCGCGTTCGCGACCGACAGGCGGCGGCCGACGACGTCACCGTCGCGATCGGCGCCGTCGACGCGGACGCGACGCGGCTCGATGCTGACGACCGACCCGCCACGCTCGCGGCGCTCGAGGCCGTTCGCGGCCTCGAGGCGTCGCCGGATCACGTCCTCGCACTCGCGGGGCTCGTGGCCGCCGGCGTCGAACCCGGCGCCGGCGAGAGCGAGTGGGTCCTCGAGACCGCCCGATCGCAGGGTCTGGTCGATCGCCGACCGGGCGTCGCGGTGCCGACGACCGATCCGGTCGACGGCCTCGCCCACTCGACGCGCCTTCGCGCGCCGTGGTCGGGCGACCTGAGCGCGACGCGGACCGCACTCGAGGAACTCGGCGTCGACCTCACCGCGCCGGAGGAGTTCGACGCGGACGCACGCCGGACGATCGGCTCCGCCGTCGCCCTCGATATCGTCGGTGACGACGAGGCCGTACCGGCCGCGGCCGAGACGGTCCAACGCGTGCTCCGGCCGTACGCGACGCCCGACGCTCCGTTTGCGACCGTCGGCGGCTACGCGGACGTCCTGGAGGCGACCGCCCGCACCAAGCCGGGCACCGGCGCCGCGCTCGCGATGGGCCACGACGCCCGCGAGCCGGCACTGGACGCCTGGCGCGAGCACGGCCGACGCGCCCACGCGGCCCTCGAGGCCGGCTCGACGGGACGCTACGACGGGCTGTTCGTCGTCGGTATCGACGACGGCCCCGTCGAAGCGGTCGCCGGGATCGCCGCGGCCTACCGGTCGCCAGAAGCGACCGTCCTCGCCGTCGGCGACGGCGAGGCGGCGATCGCCACCCGCGGCGGCGAGCCGCTGGGGGCGACCGTCGAGGCGGTCGCGCGCGAACTCGAAGAAGTCGGAATCGAGGGGGTCGCCTACGACGGCGGCCGCCGCCGCGGCTACCTGCGGTACGATCCCGCCGTGGACGAGTCGACGCTCATCCAGATCGTGAGGGACCGACGATGAGTCGGCGCGCGACCATCCGAACGCGCCACGACGACCCCGAACTCGTCGCGCGGACGCTTCGCCCGGACAACACCGACGAGATGGAGACGGTCGTCGAGCGCGACGGCAACGAGAGCGAGACCGAGACCGGGGGCACCGTCGTCACGCACATCGAACGCGAGACGACCGGCGGCCTCCACTCGAACATCGACGACTACGTGGTCAATCTCGAGGTGGCGATCGACGTGGCCCGCTCCGGACGGGACCGACGGGAACAGCGCGAGCAACCAGCGGACGCGGGGCCCGCGTCCGATGCGGACAGCGACACTACAGATACATCATGAGTGAACGATCAGTTTCACGCGCGAAACAGGAGAAGCGGTGGTACACCGTCCTGGCACCCGAGCAGTTCGACCGCCAGGAACTCGGCGAAACCCCCGCTGACGAACCGGAAAAGGTCTACGACCGAACCATCGAAACGACGCTCGGCGAACTCAACAACAACGCCAGCGAGAACAACACCAAGCTGACCTTCAAGATCACCGACGTCGGCAGCGACTCGGCGTACACGGAGTTCGTCGAGCACTCCCTGACCCGGGACTACCTGCGTTCGCTGGTCCGACGGGGCGCCTCGAAGGTCGAGGCCTACGTCACCGTCCTCACGACGGACGACTACCGCGTCCAGATCCAGCCCGTCGCCTTCACGACCAAGAAGGCCGACGCGAGCCAGGAGAAGGCCATCCGCAACCAGATGGTCGAGATGATCGAGGAGGCCGCCGCCGAGCGCTCCTTCGAGGAGCTCATCGACAGCGTCGTCGAGGGTCGACTCTCCTCGGGGATCTACGGCGAAGCCAAGACGATCTACCCGCTGCGCCGCGTCGAGATCCAGAAGGCCACCCTCGAGGCCCACCCCGAAGAGGTCGCCGAAGAGGAAGCGACCGCGGTCGACGTCGACGAAGACGACGTCGCGGCCGAATAAGCGGCCCGGACTCAGACTCAGACTCGAATTCGAAGCGAGTCCGACTCTCGAGTCGCGATCGACAACCGAGATCGATTTTTCTCGCCGGCGCCGTCTCGTCGCAGAGCCACGGGTGTAGCGGTCGAGTCGCGGCGCATGACGACGCAGATATAGAATTGCGGAGACAACACCGTCGCACACGATACGGCGCTCGAGGCGCGTACCGAGCGCTTCGTCTCGCTACGGGTCGCGCTCCTCGCCGTCGGCGCGGTCGTCGTCGATCCACTTCTCGCCCCACTCGAGGATCTCGTCGAACGCCGAGAGGAGGTCCGCACCCTTCGGCGTCAGCGAGTAGTAGACGGCGATCGGGCTCTCCTCCTCGACTCGCCGCTCGACGTAGCCCGTCTCCTTGAGGTCGTCCAGCACGCGGGACAGCGTCTGCGAGTTCGCGTCCGTCGCGCGCTTGAGTTCGTTAAAGCGGAGTTCGCCCTCTCGGAGGACGTGAATGACGGTCAGCCGCCACCGCGAGCCGACCTCCTCGAGGGTCTTGATCACCGGACAGCTGGCGTATTTCGCTTCGAGATCCGAGTGCGGTGACATCGATGTGACCTGCTCATACCGACGTTCGCTGAACTATATCACAGTTACGTCCCAATAGCAGGTATGGTGATGTGACCGGCTGTCCGGTTGCGCATCTGCGTATCGCGTGCCGACTACCAGCGACCAATCACCGCCACCACGATCATGAACGTACTCCTACTCGGTGCGAGCGGACGGATCGGACGACGAATCGCGAGCGAACTCCTCGAGCGCGGCCACGAGGTGACGGGAACCTCCCGCAGCGGCGAGATCGACGGGATCGACAACCCCGACTTCGAGGCGGCCGCCGCCGACGCGACCGACGCGGACGAAATCGCGTCCCTGGCGGCGGATCGCGACGCCGTCGCGTCGGCGCTCGGCCCATCGGACGACGCGGACGTCGACGTCCTCGTCGAGATGGCCGCGGCGGTCGTCGAGGGACTCCAGCGGACGGACACCGACCGCCTGGTCTGGACCGGCGGCGCGGGCGGTCTCCGCGTCGGCCCGGACACGATGCTCATCGAGACCGAGGAGTTCCCGGACGAACTCGAGACCCTCGCGCAGGCGGCCATCGACGCGTACGGGGTCATCGGCGAGGCGGACGATCTGCGGTGGACCTACCTCGGACCGGCGGCGGTGATCGAGCCCGGCGAGCGGACGGGCGAGTACCGCACCGCGGACCGCCAACTCGTCGCCGACGGGGACGGCGAGAGCTACATCTCGATGGAGGACTTCGCCGTCGCGTTCGCCGACGAACTGGAAAACGACGAGGCGGTTCACACGTACCTCGGCGTTGGCCACTGACGCCGCGAGCCCGGGGACGACGAGCGGACCGCCGGACGCGAACGAACCGGCGAACCGGATTCCGATACGACTCCTTACTACTGGATCTCCGCTGCTCTCGCTTTTAACAGCCCGCGACCCGTACGGCCGCCCATGAGTTCTCGCTCGAGCGAAAGCGACCGCGATCCGTCCTTCCGTTTCGACTACGACCCGGCGACGATCCGCTTCGGCGCCGGCAGCGTCGACGACCTCGAGGCCGAACTCGAGGCCCTGGATCTCGAGCGCGCGCTGGTCGTCTGCGGCTCGACGGTAGGGGCGACGTCGACGGTGATCGAGCCGGTGAAATCGGGGCT
Source organism: Haloterrigena salina JCM 13891 (assembly GCF_000337495.1). Lineage (GTDB taxonomy): Archaea > Halobacteriota > Halobacteria > Halobacteriales > Natrialbaceae > Haloterrigena > Haloterrigena salina. The sequence continues at coordinate 100,223 of NZ_AOIS01000067.1, read as the reverse complement.
GGGAGACCGGCTGGCCGGCGTGTTCGACGAGACGTCGGCGGCGAAACGGCTCTCGACGGCGCTGGCGGGGCGCGACCGCCTCGAGGCCGAGGACGCTGACGCGATCGTAAGCGTCGGCGGCGGCAGCAGCCTCGACGTCGCGACGGTTATCAGCGTCCTCGCGGCCAACGGCTACGGCCCGGCGGCCGCCGGCCGGGAACTCGCCGAGACGGGGACGCTTCCGGTCCCCGTCGAGGGGCTGGTGCCGGTCGTCGCGGTGCCGACGACGCTCGCGGGCGCCGACCTCTCGACCGTCGCCGGCATCGCCGCCGATCCCGACGAGGGGCCCATCGACGAACCGGTCAGCGGCAGCGTCTCCCACCCCGATCTGATGCCCGCGGCGGCGGTCTACGACCCCGAACTGGTCGCGACCACGCCGGATTCGGTCCTCGCCGGGTCGGCGATGAACGGCTTCGACAAGGGCATCGAGACGCTCTACGCGGCCAACGCGACGCCCGTGACCGACGCGACGGCCAGACACGGCCTCGAGAAACTCGAGGACGGCCTTCGGGCGTTCGGCGACGGCGACCGCGACGTCGCGACGTTCGAGACGCTCCTCGAGGGGATCGTCCTCGTCCAGTACGGCATCTCCAGACCCGACGAGACGACGCTCTCGATCGTCCACGCCTTCGGCCACGGGCTGACGGCCGGCTACGACGTTCAGCAGGGGGCCGCCCACGGGATCGTCGTCCCGCACGTCTTCGAGTATCTCTTCGAACGGGAGGACGTGGACGCGCGATCGGGGATGCTCGCGAACGCGCTCGGCGTCGGCGACGCCGCGGACCGCGGTGCGGCGGTCGTCGAGGCGGTCGCGGAGATTCGGGACGGGCTCGACCTCCCCGCGCAGTTGCGCGAGGTCGACGGCCCCCAGCCCGAGGAGTTCGCCGCCGTCGCGGAGGTCATCCTCGACGACGCGTTCATGGCAAACGCGCCGCCGGGACTCGAGCCGTCGGTCGCGGAGATCGAGGGGATCCTCGAGGCGGCGTGGTAGAAGCCAGTTCGTCGGTGCCGACCGGGCGATCGAACGAGCGGGCGTCAGGCGTTCGGTTCCGATACCGACGACTTCGAGGCCGCCGGTGCCGACGACTCGGGCTACTCGGACGATTCGAGCGACGACGGCGGTTCGACGCCCCGACGCGGCGGTCGCAGCCCGTTCTCGAGCGGCGAGCAGAGCCACGTCGCGTAGATCGCGGCGATCGTCGTCCCCGCCGCGACGACGAATACGATCGTCGGCGCCGCGAGGTGGACGAGTTGGAGCAGGGAAAGACCCGTTCCACCGCCGAGAACGAAGGTCACGGCGAACGTGCGCAGTTGCTCGGGGATCCGCGAGAGAAGTCGCTCGCGCCAGTAGACCGCGTACCCGAAGCCACAACAGACGCCGAGAAGTACGGCGATCGGGTGGTCTGTCGGCGACGGCACACCGGTCTCGCGCGTCGCGAAGAAAGCGAACACCGGGAGAGCGACGACGAGTTCGACGAGTTCGCCGCGGCGACCGTCCGGCGTCGTCCACCCGTCCTCGTCGCGGAACCACTCGCGGAGCGAGAGCATCGGTCTCGGTATCGACGTTCGACCCGTCGTGTTACTAATCTAACGACTGGTCGGTTCTCGAGGTACCGCTGTGTTCGGACCCGGATAGCGGCCCCTGAGTCGCTCACTCACGAACGGTCGGGTCGGGAAACGCCACGGAGAAGGTCGACCCCTCGCCGGGTTCGGACTCGACCCAGATGTCGCCGCCGTGGCGCTCGACGATCCGCTGACAGAGCGCCAGCCCGATCCCGGTGCCGTCGTACTCCGCGCGGCTGTGCAGTCGTTCGAACACCTCGAAGATCCGCTCTCGTTCCCCGGGCTCGATGCCGATCCCCTCGTCGCTGACCGAGACGATCCACTGCCGACCGTCCCGTCGGGCCGCGATCTCCACCCGCGGCGGCTCGTCGCCGCTGTACTCGAGCGCGTTCGTCAGCAGGTTCTGAAACAGCTGGTGGAGCTGGTTTCGGTCGCCGGCGACGGTCGGCAGGTCGCCGACGTCGATCTCGGCGTCGGACTCCGCGATTCGGAGTCGGAGATCCGCCAGGACGTCGTCGACCACGGCCTCGAGATCGACCGACTCGAATGGCTCGCCCCGCGTCTCGATCCGGGAGTACGCGAGCAGGGCCTCGATCATGGCCTTCATCCGCTCGGCGCCGTCGACCGCGAAGTCGATGAACTCCTCGCCGTCGTCGTCGAGTCGATCGGCGTACCGGCTCTCGATCAGCTGCAGGTAACTCGAGACCATCCGCAGGGGCTCCTGGAGGTCGTGGCTGGCCGCGTAGGCGAACTGCTCGAGCCGCTCGTTGGACTGCTCGAGGCGCTCGATCGTCTCCTCTAACGTCACTTCGTAGCGCTTGCGCTCGAGTTCGTACCGAACCCACTGGCCCATCAGGTCGAGGAACGTCCGCTCGGCCTCGGTGAAGGGCTCCTCGCGGGGCGCAGTCGAGACGAAGAAGAACGTCCTGTCGAGGTCGTCCGCGATCGAGAGCCGCGTGCCGAAATAGGACTCGACGCCGAACTCCTCGTAGGCCGTCGTTCCCTCGAACCCGGTGGCTTCGGGATCTGTGATCGACGCGGTGTCGGTCGCCGCGTCCTCCCCGGCCGCGTCCGTCTCGTCGGCGAACACGCGACAGTAGGTCTCCGAGAGGGAAACCTCGGCGCCCGGTCGGAGGCGCTCGTGGTCGCCGCTGACGGCCTCGACGACGAACCGATCGGTCTCGGGGTCGATCCGGGCCAGCCCGCCGAGCTCGAGGTCGAACCGGTCGCAGCCGAGGTCGAAGATGGCCCGCAATTTCTCGTCGAACGAGCGGTCGGGATCGGCGGCGATCTCGTAGAGGCGCCGCTGTGCGCGCTCGCGTGCCTTCCGCTCGCTGATATCGCGGGCGATCGCGAGCATGCACGGCCGACCGTCGACCGTGATCTTCGACGCCGAGAGCTCCGCCGGAATCGGCTCGCCTTCCTTCGGGAGACAGCTCAGCTCGTCCGTCCAGCCGGCCCCCTCCTCGAAGACGGTGCCGACGAACTCGCGGAACGCCTCCATCTCGTGGGGATGGCAGTCCGACGGCCCGAGCTCGAGCAGTTCCTCGCGGGAGTAGCCCAGCATCTCACAGCCCGCCGGGTTGGCCTCGAGGATCTCGTCGGCGTACGGATCGTTGATGAAGATCGCGTCCTGGCTGTGCTCGAAGATCTTCCGGAACCGCTCGGTCGCGCGCTCGAGGGCCGCGTTCCCGATCGTTCGCTCGCGCAACGTGGTCGTCATCCGTTCGACCTCGCGAGCGGGCCGATCCGGGCCGAAGAACTCCGCCGGGGGCGTGTAGTAGATGTTCTCCGAGACGACGCCGTCGTGGACGAGCAGCGGGTGCGTGCGGATCACCTCGTGGATGACGTCGGCGGGGAACCGCTCGCGGTTGTACTGACAGCAGACGGCGTACGGCTCGCCCTCGTAGATCGAGTTGAGGATCGCCTCGTACTCGACGAGGTGATCGAGGTCGGTATCGCCGTCGTTCAGGGCCCACGTCATCTCGGCGGCCGCACGGATACCCGTAAAGTCGTCTTCCTCGGTCGCCTCCGCGAGCGACTCCTCCCAGAACCGCACCATCGCGTCGCGGTCAAACTCGCCGGTCCGACGGTAGGTGTCCGCGGGCGTCACCACCGAGAGCGCGCCCGACTCGAGGGCGTCGTCGACGTCGATGCCGTACTCCCGCATCGCCGACAGGACGTCGGCCCTGTCGTTCTCGTCGGCGATGTAGAGACAGCGCTCGCCGCGCTCGAGTCCTCGCCGGACGAAGGGGATCACGGCGCTGAACTGCTCGTCGTGGTCCTCGTAGAGGAGCGCGACGTGATCGGTCGACTCGTCGTGATCGTGATCGGACTCGTCAGGCGATCCGACCAGCCCGTGAAACGCCGGATTCCCCCGCGAAGACTCGAGATCGGACGCGATTCCGAGCGCCGGCAGTCGCTGGCGGTCGTCACGATCCGCCCGCTGGTACATTGGTAGCAACTACTCATGGCCGCCCATAAAATATGAGGGGGCACGTCCCGAGGTGAATTACCGTTCAGTTACACCCGTAGAAACCGGTCACTCGTCCACGTACGACGGTCGCTCGGCGTACTCGATCGGATCGCGGACGCCGACGTTCTGAAACGCCTGCAGGCGGAACGCGCAGGCGTCGCAGGTGCCACAGGCGGGCTCGTTCTCGCGGTAACAGCTCCAGGTGTGTTCGTAGGGGACCTCGAGACCGACGCCGTGCTCGGCGATATCCGTTTTCGACCATTCGACGAACGGCGCTTCGATCGAGACGTCGGTCTCGGGTTTGGTCCCGACGTCGACCACGTTCTCGAAGGCCTCGAAGAACTCGGGACGACAGTCCGGATACCCCGAGAAGTCCTCGCTGTGGGCGCCGATGAAGACGGCCTCGCAGTCGTTAGCCTCGGCGTAGGAGACCGCCATCGCGAGCAGGTTCGCGTTCCGGAAGGGGACGTACGAAGTGGGGATCTCGTCGCTGTCCATGTCGGCGTCCGCGACGGCCATCTCGTCGTCGGTGAGACTCGAGGCGCCGATCGCCGAGAGGTGTCCGGTCTCGATCTGCAGGAAGTCCGCGGCGTCGAGTTCGTCGGCGAGTCGACGGGCGCATTCGAGCTCGCGGTCCTCGGTGCGCTGGCCGTAGGAGGTGTGCAGGGCGTAGATGTCGTAGCCCCGGTCCCGGGCCTCGTAGGCGGCGGTGGCGCTGTCCATGCCTCCCGAGAGGAGGACGACGGCGCGTTTCTCGGTCGATTCGTCTCCGTCAGTTGCGGTGGTCGCGTCGGTCATCGTAGTGTTCGTGGTCGAACGGTCGTCGGTCGCTACGTCTCAGGCGCGTCGTTCCAGAGGTCGACGTGGAGCCGCGGGGTGTATCGGAAGCCGTGCTCCATCGCGAGGTCGGCGACGCGGGTGCGGGTCTCCGCGAGGCGCTCTCGAGTCGCGCCCTCGGGCATCAAGAGGACGTCGTCGTCGCGGATCGGTACGTCCGCGACGTCCCGGAGCTCCGCGAGCAGGTCGAGAATCTCAGGCATATCGTCGCCGTCGGTGACGACGAACTTCAGTTGAAAGTCATAGTCCTCGACGAGACCGGCCAGCGCCTCGAGATCGATCCGGTCGCGCTCGTGGCGCTCGGCCCACTGCTCCGCGTCGGCCTCGTCGGCGTCGTCCGGCGCGCGCTCCGGCGTCGGCGTGCTGCTCTCGAGTTTCGGGCTGATCGAGGCGAGATCGATCGGCGCGTCGCGATCGATCGTCCCGTTGGTCTCGACGGTGGTGTGATAGCCCCGGTCGTCGAGCGCTTCGAGCAGCGCGACGCTCTCCTCGTGGATCAGGGGTTCGCCGCCCGTGAGCACGACGTGGTCGGCGTCGTGGCGCTCGATCTCGGCGAGGATCTCCTCGAGAGACATGTACGCGTGGGTCGGCTCCCAGGAGGTGTGATAGGAGTCGCAGAACCAACACCGGAGGTTGCAGCCGCTCGTGCGGACGAACACCGACGGGACGCCGGCGAGGGTGCCCTCGCCCTGCAGCGAGTAGAACAGTTCGTTGATCGGGAGACCGTCGTCGGGACGCTCACCGCGGGTTCCCGCACCGTCTCGAGCGTCGGCGCCCTCGCCCTCGCCGTCGCGATCGACGGAATCGGAGACCGGCATCTCAGAATCGGCCGCCCCCGCAGAGTTCGCTGGTCTCGTTGACCTGCACCCGGACGTCCGAGACGTTCTCGGGGAGCGCAGCCAGGAGCTTTCGCTCCAAGAGCACGCTCATCACCTCCGCCGTCGGCGGATGCTCGAGGGCGACGACCGCGTCGCCATCGCCCGAGGCCTCGAAGGCCTCGATCAGCGGATCGCCCGCCTCGAGGAGGAACCGGTGATCCCACTCGTCGATAACGTCGGTAATATCGCCCTTGTCGGCGACCCAGCCTTCCGCGGCGAGTTCGCCGACGACGGTGACGGCGACCTCGTAGTTGTGGCCGTGCGGGCGCGCGCACTTGCCGTCGTGGTGGCGGATCCGGTGGCCGGTGCTGATCCTGATCGGTCGGTCGTGGCCGACCCGGAGGACGCGTTCGGTGCCGGCGACGGGGTCCCGCTCGCGGCTCGCGGCGTCACCGCTCGCTACCGTCGAGGTCTCGTCGGTCGCAGCCGCTGGATCGGCTCCGTCGGACGGTTCGGTCATACCACAGTATTCCCGCGAGATTACTTAAGGATGACCGAACCGTCGGCGGCGATCCGTTCGGACGATCGTCTACTGGCGTCGACTCGAGTCACAGGTCAAAACGACCGTTCGACTCGTCGGTCGAGTCCGACCGACGTCTCCCATCCCTGGTTCGATTCGTCGATCCTCTCGCTCGAGACGGTTCGGCTAGTCCCTGAGCTGATCTTGCAGTCTGTTCTTGGCCTCCGTTCGGCGCTTTTGAGAGAGCTGCGGGCGATCCTTCGAGAAGTCGACGTCGATCTCGTCCAAGGTTCGCCGGTAGATATTCGTGCGGCGTCCCTCTTCGGAGAGCTGTCGCCCCTCGCAGGTCAACAGTCCGGCGTTGACGAGTTCCTCGATGCGCCGATAGCACGTCGCAATCGGAATCTCGATATCCTCGCTCAAGGCCTGTGCCGACTTCGGTGTTCCCGCCGCGCAGAGGATCTCTGCGCTGTACTTGTTCCCGAGTGCCGAGAGGATCGCGCTCGAATCCGCCTCGGTTCCATCCGTCCGACTCTGAGACATCGTTCACTCACTACTGAATTATCAAGATTGAATCTTGTGGTTACCTGACCGGTCCAGTTATATACCAGTCTGAAAAGCAACTGATTGCGCCTCGACGAGGGATCTCGAGAGCCGACCGCGGACCGGCGCCTCGATACTCGTTTCAATCCGGGGCCCGAACGATCGCGTATGAACGTCGCGGTCGTCACGGTCGGGGACGAACTGCTCGCCGGGCAGACGACGAACACGAACGCCGCCTGGCTCGGCGAACGACTCGACGAGCGCGGCGTCTCGGTCGAACGCGTCACCACGGTCCCGGACCGAATCGGCGATATCGCCCGCGTCGTCAACGAGTACCGCGCCGAGTACGACGCGGTCGTCGTCACCGGCGGCCTCGGACCGACCCACGACGACGTCACCATGGAGGGCGTCGCCGCCGCGCTCGGGCGCGACCTCGAGGAACACGCCGAGGCGCTCGCCTGGCTCGAGGAGTCGGGTTACTCGCGGGACGATCTGACCGCGGGGACGGCGGACCTGCCGGCCGGCGCTCGAGCCGTCGACAACGACGAGGGGGTCGCCCCGGGCGCGGTCGTCGAGGACATCTACGTCCTCCCCGGCGTACCGGCCGAAATGAAGCGGATGTTCGAGTCGATCGAATCCGAGTTCGCCGGCGCGCCGACCTACCGCGAGGAAGTCGTCGCCGACGAACCCGAGAGCGCGCTGCTCGACCGGATCGCCGGCGTTCGCGATCGATTCGACGTCAGCGTCGGGAGCTATCCGGGCAATTCCGTCCGACTCGCCGTTCAGGGGACCGACGAGGAGACGGTCGCCGAGGCGGCCGCGTGGCTCCGCGAACGCGTCGAACTCGCCGAGTGAGACGGCGGTCGGCCGTCGACGGCCGTCGGTAGCCGCCGGTAGCGTTATCGGTAGAGGTACGCGAGCCAGACGATCGTTACGAGGAGGCTGAGGACCAACGCAACCCAGCCGACGACGTCCATCGGTAGCTCCGCCCCTTCCGCGAGTACGACCTGCGTAACTGTGTCCATGCTCCGCGGTCCGTCCCCTGCCCCCTTAACCTTTCAGAAAATCGGCGCGTCGTTCGGCGGACGTTCGATCGCGGTCCGCGGGCGCGGGCCGCGCCGCCGCGCCCGTCGGGGCGTGCTGAGCCGAGCGAGACGCCGGCAGCGTGCTCGAAACACCATACGGCTTATTGATCGGCTTCGCCTACGTCCGCCATGGACTCGCTCGGCGTGGTCGTCAATCCGATCGCGGGAATGGGCGGTCGGGTCGGACTGAAGGGAACCGACGGCAAACTCGAGGAAGCGCGCCGCCGCGGGGCCGAACCGCGGGCGCCGGAACGGGCGCGCGAGGCGCTGCGGTCGCTGCATCGGCGGGCGCCTGACGTCGCCGTCTACACCGCGGCGGGGGTCATGGGCGAGCGGGCGGTCCGCGACGCCGGCTACAAACCGATCGTCGTCTACGAGCCGACGGCCGACGACGCCGACCCGGCCGACGCGACCGTTTCCGTGAACGCCGATACCGATCCGAGCGACACGTCGCGGCCGGTCGATCCGGCGACCGCCGCGACGACGGCCGCCGACACGCGGGCCGCCGTCCGGGCCTTCCTCGAGCGGGACGTCGACCTGATCCTGTTCGTCGGGGGCGACGGCACCGCGGTCGACGTCGCCGACGTGCTCGAGGAGACGGCGGGCGACGAGACGCCGATGCTCGGCGTCCCCGCGGGCGTCAAAATCTACTCGTCGGTGTTCGCCGTGACGCCCGCGGACGCGGGCCGGATCGCCGCCGAGTTCGACCGCGCGGCCGACCGCGAGGTCAACGACATCGACGAGGACGCCTACCGCGAGGGGGAAGTCCGCTCGCAACTCGAGGCCATCGTCCCCGTCCCCGTCGCGCCGGACGTCCAGTCGAGCAAGCAGGTCTCGAGCGGCAGCGTCGACTCGCTGGCCGCGGGCTTCGCCCGCGAAGTCGACCCCGAACGCACGTACGTCTTCGGCCCCGGCAGCACCGTGGGCGCGATCGAGCGAGAGCTGGAGATCGACCCGTCGCCGCTGGGCGTCGACGTCTGGCGCGACGGTGAGGTGCTGGCTCGCGACGCGGCCGAGAGCGATATTCTGGACGTCCTTGAGGCGCCGGCGACGATCGTCGTCTCGCCGATCGGCGGCCAGGGGTTCGTCTTCGGGCGTGGCAATCACCAGATTTCGCCGGCAGTCATCGAGCGGGCGGACGAGATCGAGGTCGTCGCGTCGGGGGAGAAACTCGACGGAATCGACGCGTTGCACGTCGACACGGACGACGAGGCGATCGACGAGGAGCTGCGGGGCTGGCTGCGGGTGCGGACCGGCCGGTTCACGACGCGGCTCGTGAAGGTCGTCTGAGGGCTAGTTGTTTAAGGTACGTGCGATTCCGTCCTACACAATCATCCATATAACTATCCGACCCGGATATAAGGTACATATAGTCAAGATTAAGGTCGTGTCTTTCCTTAGGATGTCATATGGAAACGCGGAAAGTGCAACGACTCGGGCCGTCGACGCTCGCGATGACGCTCCCCGCCGAATGGGCGTCCGAACACGCCGTCGAGAAGGGCGACGAGGTCTCCCTCCGGACCAGCGGGAAGGGGACGCTGACCGTCATGCCCGAATCCGCCAGCTCCGAGGAGACGGAAGCGATCATCCACGCGGACGATTTGGACGCCGACGCCGTCGAGCGCGCGATCGTCGCCCAGTACGTCCTCGGGCGGCGCGTCATCCGCATCGACACCGAGGACGGCGCCCTCGAGTCCGACCACATCAACGCCGTCTACCAGGCCGAGACCCAGCTGATGGGGCTGGGCGTCATCGAGGAGACGCCCGAGAGTATCTCGATCCGCTGCTCGGTCGACCCGGAGGACTTCACGCTGAACAACTTGCTCGAGCGCCTCGAGCGTACCGGCCAGACGATGCGCGGCGAGGGGATCAAGGCCTTGGCCCACGGCAACCCCGACCTGGCCCAGCGGGCCCTCAACCGGGAGCGACAGGCCAACAAGATTTTCGTCCTTCTGCTGCGCTTGATCTTCACTGCGTACCAGAATCCGAACCTCGCCCGCGCGGTCGGGCTCAACAGCGGCTTCCCGTTGATCGGCTACCGCTCGATCGCGAAGAACTTAGAGCTCACCGCGGACAACGCCGAGGATATCGCCGAGATCGTCATCGAGACCGAGGGCCACAGCCTGAACGTCGATAGCTCGGTGATGCGGGACATCCGCGAACTGAACGACCTGGTCGACGAGATCACCTCGATCGCCGTCGAGGCGGCCGTTGAGCGCGATTACGACAAATCGAATCAGGTTCGGAAAATGTTCCACGACGTCTCCAGTAAGGAACAGGAGATCCTCGACGAGCTTCCGGAGATGGACAACGAGGACCTGCTGCGGGTCCGCGAGGTGCTCGTCAGCCTCCAGCAGACCGCACAGTACGCCATGCGAAACGCCGAAATCGCGGCCAACCTCGCGCTCAACGAGGAGTCCGAGCACACGACGATCAAGTAAACTACCCCACCCTACTCGCTCACGGCTTCACCGTGGCACGAGGCATCTGCTTACGAATCCCTGTCAGGTTCTCGAACGCGATTACGTCGCAGTTGTGTTCGACAGCTTCCGCGACGAGTTCTTTCGAGACGGTGTGCAAGAAGTGGTCATAGCGTCCCGTCTCGGTGCGTCCGACCGATTGGATGAGTTCGTGGGCGGCACGCGTGCCACGCTGCTGGAGTGACCTCTGTCGCTTCTCGAACTCTCGATGCCAATGGTTCAACTCCGACCCGTTCCAAAATGTGCCCGTGGATGTGACGGCGACGTTTTCGATGCCGAGGTCAACGCCGAGGACTGTGCTGTGCTCCTCGTTGCCTTCGCCGGCAGTCTCGAACTCCACGTCCGCCTTTGTTCGGACGTGAAGGTAGAACTCACCGTCGCGGTAGTGCAGTTCTGCGCCCGTCACTTCGTAGTCGTCGGTAAACAAATACTCCGAGTGTGGCGTCTCGCGATTCTCGAGCACTGACGCCGACCGCGCGTCCGACGGACTCGCGGACCGCTACTCGGTCACTCGAGTGCTCGAGCGTCGACCCCCGTTTTCGACCGTCCGCGACGCGCGTCGAACGCTTCGGGTCGGCTCGAACCGGTTCGAGCGGGTTTCGGTTCGAAACGCTAATCGGACGCGATACCGCACGTAGTGTCGATGCGGGAGCTTCGTCGCCGAATCGTCGCCCAGTTCGCCGTCGACCGTCGCGTCCTCGCGCTGGCCTTCGCCCGGATGGCCGACGGCATCGGCAACTCGTTTCTCATTATCGTCATTCCGCTGTACGTGACCAGCGACGTCGTCGGCGGGGCGACGTTCGGACTGGGCGAGTCGATGCTCATCGGCGTCATCCTCTCGCTGTTCGGCTTTCTCAACAGCAGCTTCCAGCCGTTGACCGGTCGGCTCTCGGATCGGACGGGGCGGCGCAAGTCGTTCATCCTGATCGGGCTCGCCGGCCTCGCGGTGACGAACATCTCCTACGTGTTCGCGGACACGTACCTCTCGCTGCTCGTCGTCCGCGGGCTGCAGGGGGTCAGCGTCGCCTTCATCATTCCGGCGTCGATCGCGCTGGTCAACGAACTCGCGACGAGCCAGGACCGCGGCGGGAACATGGGCGTCTACAACACGTTCCGGCTCGTCGGGTTCGGTTCCGGCCCTATCGCGGCCGGCGCGCTCGTCAACCTGGGTCCCTACCGGCTCCCCGCGGACGTAACGCTCAGCGGCTTCGACGCGGCCTTTTACCTCGCGACGACGACGGCGCTGATCAGCTACGGGCTGGTGACGTTGCTCGTCGCCGATCCAGACGCGACGAAAGCGAACGCCGGCGCCGACCTCTCGATCGACATCCGGGATCCGTCGGGCGAACACCTGTTCGATCCGATCTTCACCCTCGGGGTCGTCTCCCTGTTCATGGCCGCGGCGATCGCGCTGTTCGCGACGATCCAGCCGCAGGTCAACGCCCGCCTCGAGCAGGGATCGACGTGGTTCGGCCTCCAGTTCGCGGCGTTCATCCTCGCGCAGGTGGCCCTGCAGACGCCGATCGGCCGGGCCTGCGACCGGTACGGCCGCCGGCCGTTCATCCTCGCCGGGATGCTCCTCCTGATCCCGACGACGTTTATCCAGGGCTTTCTCACGTCGTCGGCGCCGATGTTCCTCGCCCGTCTCGGTCAGGGCGTCGCCGCCGCGATGGTGTTCGCGCCCGCGCTCGCGTTGGCCGGCGACCTCGCGGGCGAGGGCGAGTCCGGGTCGAAGCTCTCGATTCTCACCATGGCCTTCGGCTACGGCATCGCCGTCGGGCCGCTGACATCCGGCGCGCTGATCGGCTACGGGTTCAAAACGCCGTTTCTCTTCGGAACGGCGCTGGCCGCCCTCGGGGCCATCCTCGTCTACACGCAGGTCGAGGAGACCCTCGAGTCGACGCGGTCCGTGCCGGTCGTCGGCGACGATTGAGCGGCGGTCGACCGCGGGACCGCGATCACACCGCAGGACGCAACGCAAAAGTAGCGGATCCGCATACGATGCGACGATGACGCTCTCGGAGGAGGCCACAGAACGGTTGGCGGACGTGGTGGAGCTACAGCCGACGAAGAACTCGGAACTGCAAGAGCGGTGGGACATGGAGAGCGGCAGCGAGGTCCACCAGTACCTCGAGAACGAACTGGGCGACTACTACTTCCGGGACGACAACAGCCTGATCCGCGCGACGGCGGAAGCGAACGACCTCGTCGACGTCGAACCCGGCATCGAGAGCGATCCCGAGGACGAGGGCGTCCCCTCCCGGATCCGGGTACCGGAGCTGCAGACGCAGATCGTCGCCGTGCTGGCCGGCCCCGAGGAGGAGTCCGAAAGCGTCGTCTCGGTCCTCCACAAACTGCGCGAGGAGTTCAACGTCGACCCCGAGGCCGAGGACGTCCGCTCGGGGCTCCAGAGCCTGCGCCGCAAGGGCGTTGTCGAGGTCGAGTACCGCACCGTCCCCACGTTCCGCCTGACCGTCGACCGCGACGACCTCGAGGTCGAGTCGTCGGAGTAGGGCCAGTTTCTCGGGCCAGCGTGGTAATGGACGTATCGCGAGTTTCGCGAAAAAGACGCTCCCAGTAGTTGGTGAGACGATTTCGGTATTCAAAGAGAGACGGGGAACTCGCGTTCAGTACAGGAGCCACACCTATCGTTCGTACTAACGAGCGATCAGACAGCAGGGGCCCCATCTACACTAGCACTGAACGGTTCGCCATCATCACGAGCGAGGCCGATGTATAGAACAGGGTCACTGACAGGGGTTCGAAGATTAAACTCAGTAGTCACGGCTCCTCGGCCCTCAATCGTAATCTCTGCTGTGTAGTTTCCGCTCTCATCAGCCGTTGGTATGCGTTTGTCTGCTCGTACACTCCGATCGTCTCCTTGCGGTTCGGGGGCTGTGATATTCGTCTCTGAAAGGATAGTCCCGGTGTCGAGGTCCCTAACGACGATCGTGGCGGTTATACTTTCGTTCAGGCTATTGTGTACAGTCAGCTGCTTTACTTCATCGTACTGTGCAGGCTGATTGTACGGGTCATCATTCGTGTCATCGGTATTATTTGTTGGCTCTGCGTCGCTTGTGATACAGCCAGCGATGAGGGTTGTACTCGGAATAGCTGCAAGAAGTGTCCGCCGTTTCATATTCTCCCCTACCGATGTGTAATATAACTGTTTTCGGGAAGGGGAGCGTTCAGTACGTCATGTACCTAGGGAATTGTCCGACTCAATTTCAGGCAGAATTCTGAATACGAAATCGCGCTCCGATCTACTGCTACAATCCCGGTCGGTGTCGTCGTCGTCGATTCTCGAGCAACTGCTGACACCGTTTCCCGGGTCCGCCCTCGATCGGCCACCCTCGAGTCCGCCAGACGGGTGGCTCAGGCTCGAACTCGGCACAGCCGCCGGAACACTCCGCGGCCGTCTGGCACCGTCCCTTCGCGGCGCAGTGGGGCTCGAGGTGGGTGCCCTCCCTCGCGCGCAACTCGAAGTGCCGACAGTCGGGGCGCATGGTGCCGGCGAACGAGCGCCAGCCGCGTTCGTAGGCGCGTTCGGCGATCTCGAGGCGCTTGCTGGACTTCGCGTCCGAATCCACGTACTCGAACCGCGCCGCCGAGCCGTCGCGCCGACCGCCGTCGGGGCGCTCTGTGATCCGCGTTCCCGGCTCGTCGACGGCCAGCGAGCGGGGGAACCACGCGACCTCGGCGGTCAGGGTCTCGGGTTCGAGCGCGAGGATGCCCGCCTCGACGGGCAGGTCCTCGAACAGCGCGCGCTCGACGGGATCGCCCGTCTTTCGGGTGGCGACCCAGACCTCGTCGGCCAGCCCGACGGCGACGTCGTACTCGAGTTGGGCCCCCAGCGCGCGGGCGGCGCTCGCGTCCAGGTCGGGCTTGTTCTCGATCGCGACGATTCGCCGGACCCAGTCGTCGGGATATGGCCACTTCCGGCGGATCTCGATGCGGTTCCCGTTCTTGCGAGTCTCGAGGATCTCGCGGTCGTCGGCCTGATGGATGGCCTCGCGGACGTAGCGCCACGGGTAGCCGGGATGGGGGAGACAGTCGCGGTAGTAACTCCATTCGGCGGGGGCGTTGCGGACGACGTGCAGGAGGTCGCCGCCGAGGCGTTCCGCGCCGAAGTTCGCCCGCTCGCGGAGCGCTTCGGGGTCACACTCGAGGACGATGGTGTCCCAGCGGCGGCGTTTCGTCCCGAGTTGCCGGGCGACGACGACCGCGTGGTCGTCACTGGCGGACTCGTCGGGCGGCCAGGCGCGTTCCGCCCAGCGACAGGTCCGGAGTTCGAACGCGAACTCGGTCGTGTACCGATCCACGACTCGGCTTCGGACCGCGCGAGCAAAAGCGCTACTCGATAGAACGCCGCCGACTGCCGTCGGCGAGATCGAGAACCTCCGTCGGCCTCGCGGCCGTTCGAACCGGTCCTACTCCTCGTCCTCCTCCCGTTCGTCGAGGAAACCGTGGGCCTGCTCCAAGATCTCCCGCGGACCGTCCTGTGTGACGGTGTTCACTGCCTGTTCGTAATCGCGCCACTGGAGGTCGCGATGTTCGTTCGAAAGTTCCGCGCTCGCCTCGAAGGACTTCGCCACGAAGAGGTGAACGGTCTTGTGGATCGTCTTGCCGTTCGCCTCGAAGACGTAGTCGTAGTCCTCGCGAAAGCCGTCGAGGAGCCGGAACTGCTCGATACCTGCCTCTTCCTTTACTTCGCGGATCGCCGTCTGCTGTAGCTCTTCATCTCCTTCGACACCGCCCTTGGGAAACTCCCAATCGCCTGGGCGGCTCTTGAGTAGAAGATACTCGCGCCGGCCCCGCGTATCGCGGAAGAGGATCGCGCCTGCGCTCGTAGCTTCGACTGCCATTAACTGGGCTAACAGGTGCGACGTTAAGAGAATATCGGACTGTTCGTCCAGCGTATACGGTTTGCCGTGCCAATTCGGTGGCCGTCGCGGTCGAACGCTCGCCGTTTCCGGGGCGTTCGGCCCGGTTCACGAATCGTTCGCCCATCAGCGCGCCCGACTCGAGCGTCGCCCGCGCGCCATCTCAGCAAGCTTTTACGCCCCGGCCGTTGACGAATGGACGACCAGCCATGACCTTCGTGACCCGTCTGACGCTCCAGAGCGGCGATCGCGCCGCGCTTGACGCCATCGTCGACGACATCAAATCGACCGCCGAACGCAAGGGCGCCGCGCTGAAAGGCCCCCACTCTCATCCCCCGAAGAAACACTCCGTTCCCCAGCACTGCCGGCTCCACGCCGACGACGAGCGGCGATTCTCCTCGTGGAGTTACACCGTCTTCACCCGCGAACTCGAGATTCACGGTCACGACAACCTCGCGCGCAACATCGCCTCGCAGAACTTCCCCGATTCGGTCCACATCGAGGCCGAGGTCGAGCAGATCCGCGGCGCCGGCCAGAGTAACTGAGCGCGCCCACGACGCGACTGCGGTTTCGATCTCGAGTCTCTCTCGACCCCGTTTGCGATCGTTTCACCGCCAAACGTTCCGTTAGCCGAGCATACGTCCGCATAACTACCACCGGCTCGCCGGACCGTCGGGACGATGACGGACGATCGATCCGACACGGCGCGACGACGCTTCCTGCAGGCGCTCGGCGCGGGAACGGCGCTCGGTATCGGCGCATCGACGACAGCTACCACCAGTGGCGACGGCGACAAATCTGCGATGACGACGACGGCCGCAACCGGTGACGATGCCGCCGACGGCCCGAAGACGGCACTCGACGATCCGGGACTGATAACCGCAGAGAGCGACGACGACTTCGAGACGACCGTCGCGCGCGTCGAACCAGCCCTCGAGGAGCGAGACCTGCTGCTCGTCGCGACGATCGACCACGCGGAAAACGCCGAATCGGCCGACATGGACCTCCCGCCGACGACGCTGTTCCTCTTCGGCAATCCCGCGGCCGGGACGCCGCTGATGCGGGCGAGCCGCTCGGTCGCGATCGACCTCCCGCAGAAACTGCTCGTCTGGGAGGCCGACGGGCAGGTGTACGTGACCTACAACGACCCGCAGTATCTGGCTCGCCGGCACGACCTCGAGGGAGTCGACGACCAGCTGACGGCCGTCGCCGACGCACTGGCCGATCTCGCCAGTGCGGTCGCCGGTACCGGATCCAACGCCAGCGAGGACTGACCGATCGATGCCGCGCCGCTCGTCTCGAGCGGTCGGTCGTGACGTGCCCGTCGCCCGCGAACCGTGCGAAGAGGTGCAGTACTTTTGACCCGTCACGACGAGGGACAGGTATGAGCACGGACGACCTCGTTTCGCTGCGCCGGGATCTCCACCGACGACCCGAACCGGCCTGGTGCGAATTCTACACCACCGCACGACTCGTCGACGAACTCGAGTCCAGACTTGGCGACGACCTCGACGAACTCCACGTCGGCCCCGACGTCATCGCGGGCGACCACCGGATGGCCGTCCCCGACGAGGCGGAACTGACTCGCTGGCTCGAGCGGGCCCGCGAGGCCGGCGCCGACGAGGAGGTTCTCGAGTCCCTCGCGGGCGGCTACACCGGCGCCGTTGCCGTCCTCGAGTGCGGCGAGGGCCCGACGGTGGGCCTGCGCGTCGACATCGACGGGCTCCCGCGCGAGGAGAGCGACGCTTCCGACCACGCACCCGCCGCGGAGGGCTTCCGCTCAGAACACGAGGGTGCGATGCACGCCTGTGGCCACGACGCCCACGCGACCATCGGGATCGGCGTCGCAGAGCGGATCGCTGCGAGCGACGACTTCTCGGGGACGCTGAAGGTGTTCTTCCAGCCCGCCGAGGAGGTCGTCGGCGGCGGCAAGTCGATGGCGAAAAGCGAGCACATCGCGGACGTCGACCACCTGCTCGCGATCCATATCGGACTCGATCACCCGACCGGCGAGATCGTCGCCGGCATCGACGGCTTCCTCGCCGTCCGTCACCTCGAGGCCGAGTTCACGGGCGAGTCGGCTCACGCCGGCGGCCACCCCGAACAGGGGCGCAACGCCGTCCAGGCGATGGCGACCGCAGTGCAAAATCTCTACGGGATCCCGCGGCACAACGACGGCAAGACCCGGATCAACGCCGGCGTCGCCGAGGGCGGAAGCGCCGCCAACATCATCCCGGACGAGGCTCGCATCCTCGCGGAGGTCCGCGGCGAGACGACCGAGCTGATGGAGTACATGGATCGAAAGGCGCGCCACGTGGTCCGCAACGCAGCCGAGATGCACGAGTGCGAGGTCTCGTTCGGTGTCGGGGCCGAGGCGCCGAGCGCGACGAGCGACCAGCGACTCGTCGATATCGTCGCCGACGTCGCCGGCGAGACCGCGGGCGTCGAGAACGTCCTCGAGCGCGACGAACTGGGCGGTAGCGAGGACGCGACGTACCTCATGCGGGCCGTCCAGGAGAACGGCGGCGAGGCGTGTTATGTCGGCATCGGAACCGACCACCCCGGCGGCCACCACAGCGCGACGTTCGACGTCGACGAGGCGAGCATCGACCACGGCGTCGACGTCGTCTCCGGCGTGATCGAGCGGCTCGGGCGCGGACGGCCCTGAACGCGTTCCGGCGGTGAAAAAACGGACCGAACGACTTCGACCGACGGTAGGCGGCTCGGCGCCGCCACCGTCGTCGGATCAGTGGTCGCCGTCGCGGTCGACGACGAACTCGAGGTCGAACGGCTCGTCGACCGGCGCCGATTTTGGCGCGAGGTAGCCGACCGCGAAGGCCGAGGAGACGGTCCCGGCGTCGGGTTCGACGTCGAACGTCGCGACGACGTCGCCGTCGTTGGCGTCGGTCGCGGGCCGGACCTCGAGGGTGTACGTGTCCGCGGGGACCTCGACGGCGGCCGCGTCGCCGAAGGCGGCGCCCTCGAACAGCACCGTCTCGCCGTCGCCGGCGGTGACGTCGACCGCGGGGGCGTCCGGCGAGGCGTGGACGAGTCGGATCCGGGCCTGATCGCCGGGATCGCTCAGATCGTCCTCGTAAACCATCACCTCGAACGGCTGGTTCTCCTCGGCGAGTTCGCCCACCGCGGCGACGGTGTAGTCGCCCTCGCCGACCTCGAGGTCGTCGTCGAAGACGACCGTCTCGGGATCTCCCGCGGCCGTGATCTCGACCGCGTAGGTCCCGGGCTCGAGTTCGAGGTAGTCGCTGACGGCCCGGTAGGGGACATCCTCGAGGACGGCATCGCCGTCGACCCGGACGTCGACGTTCGGCGCGTCCGGGGAGAGGTGGGCGACGCGGACGTTCCCCATAGCCGCGCCCATCTCGTCGCTCTCGGACTCGTTGTTCATGTTCTCGGTTCCGTTCTCCATGTCGCCGTTCGCCCCGTCGTCGGACATCTCCTCGCCCTCCGAGTCGTCGCCGCCACCCGTACAGCCGGCGATCGCGACGATGCCGGTGGAGCCGATCAGAGACAGTGCGCGTCGGCGTGTGTGATCTCGTGTCACGATACTATATATCAGACAGTCGTGAATCACGAGTTCCCCTAACAGTGGAGGGTTTCGGCCAGGACTCGTTTACGTCACGAGTTGAGGAACGTCCTCAGATGAACGGATATGTCACAACTCATCTCGGTTCGGTCTGCGTTCTCTGGCCGTGACCCGGGGAAGGGCAGGCTGTTGCCCGTTAGTAACCGTGAGCGAGGCCGCAGGCCGAGCGAGCGGGCCGACGACTGACCCGGAACGCAGTGGAGGGGAGAGAGGAGTGCTTTTCATCGAAGTTTTACCGAGTGCGGTCGCATAGCGACCGCACGCAGCGTAAAAGTTCGTTTCTCAGTACTTCGGATCGGCCCCGGTCGTCTCGTAGACCGTCTCCATCAGGTCGTCGCGCCGTTGCTGCCAGTGCTCGAGGGCGGCGGGGTGGTGGGGATACTCCTCGTAGAGTTCGAGCAGGTCGTCGGCGCGGCGCTTGGTCCGGAAGAGATTGATGATCGTGCCCCAGTGGCCGTAGCTCTCGTAGAGGCTCTCCGCGGCGAGTTTCGGACCGATGCTCGTGCTGCCGGAGTACAGCGCTTCGGCGAGTTTCTCACCGGGCATGGCGGCGAGCAGCCCCATCAGATCGTCGACGTCGACGGCCGTCGAGAGGATGTTGTAGACGTCCAGCGCCGCGTAACGCGCGCCGAAGTGGTCCATGACGCGCTCGTTGTACTCCCAGAGAGTCTTCTCGCTGACGTCGCCGGTCTCGAGGCCCTCGACGGCGGCCTCGGCGGCGTACTTGCCGGCGTAGGCGGCGCCGGCGATGCCGCCGCCGGTGGTGGGGTTGACGTGGCCCGCGGCGTCGCCGACGGCCATGTAGCCCGGGTGAACCGCGGAGTCGTAGGGCCGGCGGGTGGGGAGGGCCGCGCCGAGTTTGTCCTCGACCTCGGCGCCCCGGAACTCGGAGCGGTTCTCGAGGTCGCGTTTGAGGTCGTCAACGAGTTTCATCGGCTCCTCGGTCATCTGGAAGCCGAGTCCGGCGTTGATCTCAGTGTCGGTTCGCGGGAAGTACCAGAGGTAGCCCGCGGCGCGTTCGGTCGGCTTGAACACGAGCGCGTCGTCCCACTCGACGGGGTCGTCGACGTGGACGATCTCGCGGTAGGCCGAGCAGAAGTGGCTGTAGTTGACGTTCGTGTCGAACGTCGACGCCGAGAAGTCGACGTGGTCCTGCAGGACCGACAGCGAGCCCGCGGCGTCGATGACGACGTCGGCCTCGTAGGTACGGGGCTCGCCCTTCCGGATCGCTTCCACGCCGGTGACCTGCCCGTCGTCGGCCTGCGTGACGTTCTTCACGACCGTGTCGTAGTGGAACGCCGCGCCCGCGTCCGCCGCGCCCTCGATGATCAGGCGACCGTACTCCCAGCGGTCGATGACCGCCAGTTCGCCGGGGATCGGGATCTCGAGGACGGTGTCCTCCTGGGGGATCTCGAAGCGGCCGTGGTCGACGCCCGTGTTGGTGAAGGCGGGTTCGATCTGCGATTTCGGGATCGATTCGGGGAAGGCGTCCGCGCCCTTCAGGGCGTCCCCGCAGGCGATGTGGCCGGCCTCGTCCTCGGTCTTGCGCTCGAGGACGACGACGTCGTACCCCTCGCGTGCAACGGTCGCTGCGGCGTAACACCCTGCGGTCCCCGCGCCGACGACGACCACGTCCGGCGAGTGGGTCTCGGACGCGGCGGCCGTCGACTGCTCCTGCGTACTCATACTAACAGTGTCTACACCACGGGGAGAAAACGTTTTATGTGTTATTTGTCGGCATCGCGAGGCCAAAAGCGGGAGCCGACGGCCCGGTGTCCGTCACCGTTCGGTCGCGAGACGGCATCGTGGGTCCGAACAGGTTCCGCCGTGCGAGTCTCCTTGCTCCTATCACGACACAGATGTGAATAAAGAGTTTTAGTGAGGTCGTCCGTATCGGTTGCTATGACTGAGTATACGGTCGAATTCGTCGGGACGGGTGAGACGATCACCTGTTCGGACACGGAGACGATCCTCAGCCGGTGTCTCGAGGAGGGCATCGCCCAGGAGTACTCGTGTCGCGTCGGGATGTGTCTGGCCTGCTCGGCGGAGATCGTCGAGGGCGAGGTCACCCAGCCCGCGGCCCGCGGACTGACCGAGGAAGAGGCCGAAAACTACGCGCTCACCTGCATGGCGCGCCCGCAGTCCGATCTCACACTCGACCGCGGCAAGTACCCGCCGAGCATCGAGAGCGACCTCGAGGCCGACGGCCCGAACGCCGGCGCAACTGCGGACGACTGACCGTTCGCGACTACCACTCGTTCCTTCTCGCGCGGTCGTCCGACGAGCGGGCCGCTCACTCGGCGACCGCGCAGTTGTTCGGCCCGAGCTCGAGTTCGAACGCTGTCTCGCTGTCGACGTCCTCGCGGCCGAGATTCGTCGCGACGATGCGCTCGTGGTTGGACGGCCGCGGCGGGAGGTTGCCCGTAGCGTGCTCGACGAACGCGGCTTCGTCCATCGAGAACGCCGCGAGTCGGTCGCGCAGCGAGCCGAGACGAGCGGTGTAGCTCCCGTCGTCCCGGGGGTCCGCGGCGTCGCTGTAGTGGCCCGGCGCGATCGTCGTCTCGGCCGGGAGGTCTCCGAGTCGCTCGTGCAGCGTCTCGTACAGTCGTCGGGCCGCATCGGGTGCCCCGTCGTCGCCGCGTTCCAGATCCGGCCGTCCGACGCCCTCGAGAAAGAGCGTGTCGCCGGTGAACAACACGTCGCCGAGCCGGAAGGAGAGCGACTCGGTCGTGTGGCCCGGCGTCGCCACCGCGGTCAGCGTCGCCGAACCGATCTCGAGCTCATCAGCAGGAGAAAGGGTCGTCGCGTCGAACGCGAGGCCGCGGTCCCGAGCGCCCGCGGGAACGACCGGCTCCGCGTCGGTCCGGTCGGCGAGGGCGCGGACGCCGCTGACGTGGTCGGCGTGGACGTGGGTGTCGACGGCGTACCGGAGCGCCGCGTCCCGGTCCGCAGCGTCGTCGACGTATCGATCGGCGAACGCGCGGAGCGGGTCGATCACCGCCGCCTCGCCGTCGCTGTAGATCGCGTAGGCGAGACAGCCGCTCGAGGGCCGATCGTACTGGACGACCGTCGCGGGCGCGTCGACCTCGAGTTCGCGGGCGAGGGAGAGGTCGGCCCAGGCGTCCATCCCGCCGGCGAGGTTGCCGGCGTCGAGACCGGCGTCCCGGAGGAGCCCGACGGCGTGCGCGCTGGCCTCCCCGCGTCCACAGACCGCGACGATCGGTTCCTCGAGGTCGTCGACGAGGTCGGTCACGCCGCCCGTCGCTTGCGCCTGGATGAACTTCGTGTGGGGAATCTGGACCGCTTCGACCCCTTCGCCATCGAGGTGCCAGCGCTCGAACTCGTCCCGGTCGCGGACGTCGATAACGGTAAACCCGTTGCCGGAACGCAGCCGGTCGGCCAACGCCTCGGGTTCGATCGAGACCTGTTCGCGTTCGGCCGCCGGCTCCGCAGACTCGCTCCCGTCGGTCATGGACGTCGGTACGCCGCCGCGACGGTTAAGTCGTGGCTCGAGGCGGAGTTATTGACCCGTCGAACCGCCACCAACGTTCAACACGATCCGTGGTGTCGAAGGGGTATGAACGCCGACGGATTCCGGGACGCAATCGAGGAGTCGATGGATAGCGAACTCGAGCGACTCGGGTCGTCCAAACTGCTCGTCGCGCTCACCGATGCCGATCTGACGGTCGAAACGGTCCTCCGAACGGTCGCCGACAGCGAACGCGCCGCGATGGAGACCTTCGAGGGCTGGGCCGACGACGAGGGCCACGAGGACGCACAGGAACTGTTCGCCGAGTTCCGCGACCAGGAGCGCGACCACTACGAACGGGTCGCGGACCTCCTCGAGGGCGAGGGCGAGGCCGACGCCGACGCGACCGGCGGACCGATGCACGAGACCCTCCGATCGCTCGAGGACACGTCTTCCCGCCTCGGCGGACTCGTCGGGCGGTCGATGGTCGGCGAACGGACGCATCTGCAGGTCGTGAGCTTCTTCGTCAACGAGGGCGACGAACGCCGCGCCGATCAGTTCCGGGAACTGCGAAGCGAGACGGCGGCACAGGGCGACCGGGCGCTCGAGCTACTCGAGGAGGTCTGCGACGAAGACGGAGACCGGGATCGCGCTCGAGCGGCGGCCGAGGAGGCGATCGAGGTCGCGTACGACGCGTACGCGGGCTCGCTGGACGAGATGGGAATCGACCCGAAACCGATCTGCTGAGGCGGGAACGGCGAGTGTTCCTCGAGTCCGACGGCGTGCTCCGCTCGGGCCACGCATCATCTCTGTGAGGGATCATCGGGAGCGAGCGATTCTTTGGAATCCATCCACAGCGGTCCGGACTTTTTGATACTGGGTTGGATGGCACTGAACTATCACCAATAGCACTTATTAGGGGGATATCCTATAGTGACCAGCAGAGATCCCATCCGTAAAAATTTCTGAATCGAAGGAGTGATTTCTAACCAATACTTATCGAAGATATGGGTAGTCAAGCAGAGATTATACTCCTTTCTCTATATTTAGTTCAGTTTTCAATCGCTATTTTCATATATAGGGACATGTGTCAGTTTGACCTTAATAAACGTCAGCGGTATGATCTAGCCGTTCTCGTTCCTCTTGGCGGTTTTGTAGTACTGCCGTATTATATGCGTAAAAGAGCGAAGTTTAAGAAAACCGAATCTGGTCTATATTCGTCTATTATTGAAATAGGGACTGTCTCTAGTAGAACGAAATTGTTCGTTCTCACTCTCATGACCGGAGTTTCTTTTAAAACAGCCGGGACTCAGAAACCAGGTTCGATATCTCAATTCATTCTTCTCATAGGCAGTGGAATCGGTGCGTTCCTTCTTTTTAGAACAGTACGACAGTATCAGTCTACATAGTTATTGGAACTCTCTACCTGATTTCACACTTATACGGCCGGTACGCTAACTCACTTATCGCCTGACACCTCACAAGTCCTCCGAGAACGTCTCATAGAGCGGAACTCGACTATGCGATCGAAACGGTACAGAAGGTGAACGAGACCGCGCGGACGGATTCGGCACAGTTCCCACTTACGGCCCGCGGTCCCCAACCGCGAGTCCAAACGGCTAGAAGTGGTGAAGATGGACTCCCTCCCGATCCTCTCTGCGGTCGAACGGCTCGCGATCGCGGTCAGTCGACGAAGTCGATGTCGTCGCCGCCCGCCTGGCCGGTCATCTCCGGCTGGACGGTCTCCTCGTCGGGGCGACCGTAGATCTGTGGCGACTCGACGCCGGTGACGACGATCATCGTCCGCATGCTGCCCTCGAGTTGCTCGTCGATCGAGGTCCCCCAGATGATGCGCGCGTCGGGATCGATCCGGTCGTAGATCTCCTCGACGACGCCCTCGGCCTCCTCGATGGCCATGTCGTTGCCGCCGGTGACGTTGACCAGCGCGGAGCTCGCGCCGGAGATGTCGACGTCCAGCAGCGGGGAGCGCAGCGCGGTCTTGACCGAGTCCTCGGCTTTCGCCTCGGAGTCGGATTCCCCGAGACCGATCATGGCGACGCCGCCGCGTTCCATGACGGTGCGAACGTCGGCGAAGTCGAGGTTGACGAGGCCGGGCTTGGTGATCAGTTCCGTGATACCCTTGACGCTACGCATCAGCACCTCGTCAGAGACCTTGAACGCCTGGCGGACGGGCAGTTTGCCGACCGAGTCGAGCAGACGGTCGTTGGGGACGACGATGACGGTGTCCGAGACGTCGCGCAGGCGCTCGAGGCCCGCTTCGGCGTTCGTCCGTCGGACCTCGCCTTCCGCGGTAAAGGGCGTCGTGACGATCGAAATCGTCAGCGCGCCGGCCTCGCGGGCGGCCTTGGCGACGACGGGCGCGGAACCGGTCCCGGTCCCGCCGCCCAGTCCCGCCGTGACGAACACCATGTCCGAGCCGTCGATGGCGTCGTAGATGTCCTGCTGGCTCTCGAGTGCGGCCTCCTCGCCGACCTGCGGGAGCGAGCCGGCGCCGCGGCCGCCGGTCTTCTCCTCGCCCATGAGGATCTTGGTGTCGGCCTCGATCTCTACGAGGTGCTGGACGTCGGTGTTGGCGGCGACGAGTTTCGCGCCGTGGATGCCCTCCTCGTGCATGCGGTTGACCGTGTTCCCGCCGGCGCCGCCGCAGCCGACGACGGTGATATCGGTCTGGAGATCTTGGAGAACGTCCTCGAGTTCGTCGTCGGTCATCGTCCCTGTTCGGTGGCCGTCCGACGCGTCGCCCGCGGACTGGTCGCCCTGGGGCGGAGCGTCGTCGGGGACCTCGGACTGTTCCCCGGTTTCGGCCTCGTCGATCGCATCGTCGATGATGGAGTCCATTCTTGGCACTGTCTAGAAGATGGAGCATAATTACCTTTCCCCTACACGTCGGACGCATGTCTGACACAATCCGGGAAGGGTATCTATCACCTACCCGATTCCACGAATCCCGTCACCGGGTGCAGTAACCGGCGCTTACTGCGTTCGTTCTGTCCGGTTACTTCGGGAACCGATCGGTTTGTTGACGCCGAACTCTCTGCGGGCTGACCGTTTCACCGTCGACGGTGACGGGCTCGCCATCGGCGAGCGCGCCGAACTTCGGCCCCTCGGGAACGCCGATCTCGCGCGCGAGTTCGGGATCGAACGCCGTCCGCTCGGCGACGACCGCGTCGTCCGCGACGGTCACGTCGTCGTACTTCTCCTCGAGGACGGCCGCGAGCGCCGCGACGATGGTCTCGCGGGCGGCCGCCTCGTCCGCGGCCGGAACCGCGGCGCGTGACCCGACGCGACTGCCGCCGTTCTCGGTGGCGAAGGCGACGGCGTTCGATTCGACGATCTCTCGCACGCGATCGGGATCGATCCCCTGTGCGGCGGCGACCAGTTCGGCCGGCAGGTCGACGACGTCGAACGCGTCCGCGCGTCGGTCGCCGAATCGAATCCCGTCGTCGATGCGCCCGAGGTCCGCCTCGACGGCGTCGACCGACTCGAGCGGGCGATCGTCCACCTCGCGGAGCCAGGTCTCGCTGACGAGCCGGTACCCCAGATCCTCGAGCGTCTCCTCGAGGACTGGCCACTCGCCGTCGACGAGGGCGACCTCCGTCTCGCTGGCCGCGAACGCGGCGTCGAGCACGTCGCGGTGGGTCGTCGGGTGGTCCATCGCCTCGAGGGCCCAGTCGGCCGCGACGTGGCCGACCGCCCACTCGGTTTCGCGGACGACGCGCTCGAACCGCGGCGCGTAGTGGTTGCCGCCGAAGCCGACGATCTGCCTCCGCTGATGGGGGTCGACGCCCCGAAGGTCGAGAATCGCGCGGGCGACCGCTTCGGCGCCCGCGGGGTCGTCCCACTGCTCGTCGTCGCTGCCCAGTTCCGCGAACAGCGACGGGCAGCCGACCGCCGTCGGGCCGTGGTGGGTACACTCCATGCCCACGTCGTACCCCTCGGGGGCGTGTTCGTCGAAGGCCTCGAGCAGGCGCGCCAGCGCGTTCGGACACGCGTCGGCGACGGCGTCGGGCTCGCCGCCGAACTCCGCGGGGCCGAAGTTCCCCGTGAAGTGGCCCGTCAGCAGCGGTCCCGTGTCGCCGGAGTGGCGCGAGGCGAAGACCAGCAGGTCGGGGTCGCAGTCGAAGGCGTCGACCGGGGACTCGAGTTCGAGGTGAAAGTCCTCGAACGACCGGAGTTCGGCGCTCTCGAGTCGGTAGTAGGTCCCGCCGCCGTCGGCGTCGGGTCGGGAGCCGTCCTCGAGGGTCTCCCAGTCGGCGAGGTCGCGGAGCTGGTCGCAGACGTGGACCGACGCGCGGTCGGCCCGGCTCTCGACGATAGCGATCACGCGAGAGCGTCGGTACCGAGCGGACGAATAGTCTGCGTTTTCGAGTCGGATCCGCGGGATCCGGCCCGTCGGTTCGAAGAGCGTTTTCCCAACTCGGGGTGTGAGCCGCTTCTGTCCGTCCGGTTCGTCTGGGCGTGCGACCGTTTCGGCAAATAACGAAGCCGACGGTCGCTCACTCGGTCGATCGGCTGCCACCCGGGATTGTCGTCGTGCCTCGTTTCGATACCGGCCTCTCATAGCGATAATCGAAGACCAGTATAAGTACGTGGCACAGGTCACCGTCGGTTTTTCCGCGCTCCGAATGGTAACTGGTAACGGGAACCACCGGGCCGAACACGGCCGGACCGAACGTGTTCTGAACACACCAGCCAACCAATGACAGACTCTCCTCCGGAATGCGACGGCGAGGCGAACGGAACGACGACTGGACCGGACGGCGACGACTGCCCCGAGTTCACCCTGGACGTTCGCCGGCTGGCGACGCGCCTCCCCGACTACGCCGTCTCGATACTCGACGCGGACGGTCGCGTCGCCACGTGGAACGAGAGCGTCCGAGCGCTCACGGGATACGAGGAAGCCGAGGTCGTGGGTCGCCACTACCGGATCTTCTTCCCGTCCGAAGAGCGCACGACCGGTCGGCCGACGCAGATACTCGAGCGCGCACGCACCGAAGGGCGCGTCGAAGACGAGGGCTGGCGCTGTCGGAGCGACGGCAGCCGGTACCGGGCTCGCGAGGTGATCGTCCCGGTCCGCGAGAACGAGATCGCTGACTCGGGGGCGTTCAACCCCGACGCGACCTCGCGCGGCGCGGACGAGTCGGCCGGCGACGTCGTGGCCTACGCGAGCTTCCTCCAGGACCGGACCGACGAGTACGAACGCGAACGGACTCTCCGCGAGAAGAAGACGTTCGCGGAGAGCATCTTCGAGGCCCAGCCGGACGTCGTCTACGCCTTCGACGCAGAGGGAAATTTCCTCGAGTGGAACGACCGCGTTCTGGAGGTGACGGGATACACGGCGTCGGAACTGGACGAGATGGGGCCCACCGAGTTCGTCGTACCGGAACACCGCGAGCGCATCGCCGAGGCGATCCAGCAGATCCTCGAGGAAGCGGGGTACGTCTCCGTCGAGGCGGATCTCCTCACGAAAGACGGCTGTCGGATCCCCTACGAGTTCAACACGTCCCGGATCAGCGACGACACCGGCTCCGTCCTGGGCTTTACCGGCGTCGGCCGCGACATCACCGGCCGCAAGGCCCGCGAGCGGGAACTCGAGCGGTTAGAGCGGCTCAACGCGACGATCAGGACGATCGACGAGGCGATGGTCACCGCCGAGACCCGCGACGAGATCGAATCCGCGATCGTCGAGACGTTCGCCGACGCGGCGGCCTACCGCTTCGCCGCCATCGGTCGCGTCGATCGGGCCGTGACGAGCGACCGGCAGCTCTGGGAGCCCCAGGTGTGGGACGGGATCGACGCGAGCGCGGTCGAGACCGTCCTTCCGTCGTTCGTCGAGCCCGCTGACGAGTCGCTCGAATCGGCGCTCGAGACGGAGTCTATACGGTGTTATCACGGCCTCCGCGAGAGCGACGTCGACGACTGGCGCCGCGACGCTCGCGAGCGCGACTACGGCGCGGTCGCGGTTGTCCCGATCACCGCGAGCGGTCGCACCTACGGGCTGCTCGTCGTCGGCGCCGCCGAGTCCGCGGCGTTTACCGACCGCGAACGGGAAGTCCTCCAGGAGTTCGGCGGCACGATCGGCCACGCGATCAACGCGATGGCGGTCCGGCGACTCCTCTATCAGGACACCGTCGTCGAACTCGAGTTCGAGTCCACCGACCGGCGGGACATCTACGTCGACTGCTCGGCCCGCCTCGACTGCCGGCTCACGATCGATCACGTGTTGCCGCTGACCGACGAGCAGTTCGTCCACTACGTGACCGTCGCCGGCGCCGATCCCGACAGGGTCCGGTCGGTCGTGGCCGACTACGACGTGGTCGAGGAGCTCCGGGCGGTCGACACCGACGGGGACGAAAGCCATTGGGAGGTCGTCGTCGCCGGGCCGACGATCACCGGCTTGCTCGCGGATTACGGGGCTCGGGTGCGCTCGAGAGTCGCCGACCGCGGCGTCTCGACGACCGTCGTCCAGACCAGTCCCGACGTCGAGATCCGCGACCTCGTCGACGCCGTCACCGCGGCCTACCCCGAGACGGAGTTCGTGTCGAAACGGTCCGTCGAGCGGCCCGTCGAGACCGGCGGCGACTTCCGCCGGCGGGTCGCCGAGGAGTTGACCGAGAAACAGCAGACGGCCCTCGAGGTGGCCTTCTACGGCGGCTACTTCGAGTGGCCGACGCGAAGCAGCGACGCCGGCGAGATCGCCGATCGGCTCGGGATCGCCCGCCAGACGTTCCACCAGCACCTCCGGGTCGCTCAGGCGAAGTTACTCACGGCATACTTCGAGGGCGGGAACGGCCCTCTACGGGGAGAATGAGCAAATTCCGTCGCGGTATCTCTCGGTCATACCAGAGCACGCTGGTACAGTCCTTTCCAGCGTCGACTGTCTTTATCAATCAATGAATTCCCGCGCTGCTCTCGACGGAACAACCGTCGCGTTCGATGGTCTCTCCGCCCCCCGACGGCGGTATCTCCTTTCGGTCCTCTACGACCGACAGGAGCCCACGTCGCTAGAAACGCTCGCGACGGAAGTGGCCGTCCGCGAACACGCTTCGCCGATCGTCACCGACGAGCAAGTTCGGACCGCGCACGTCGAACTCGTTCACAACCACGTCCCCCGACTGCTCGAGGACGAGTTGCTGGTCGAGGAACCGACTACCGACGGAACGCGGCGGATCGCCCTCGCCGAGCGGTCGCTGTTCGACGCCGACTGGGTGACGTTCCTGCTCGAGAACCCGACCGGAGGACGGGACTGGGAGGAACAGCGGGTGAACCGAACGCTCGAGACGTTGGGTCCCGCCCGCCGCCGGGAGATCTGTCGCGTCCTCGCGAGACACCCCGACGGGTTCGCCGTCGCGGACCTCGCCGCGATCCTCGCGGCGCGCAGCGAGGAGACGCGACTCGTCGACGTCGACGAATCCGTACGGGCACCGGTCGAGACGCAACTCGTCCACGACGATCTGCCCGCGCTCGAGAACGCCGGTCTCGTCGCGTACGATCGGGCGGACGGAACCGCCTCGATCGAGACCGACGCGGCTCAGTGGCGAGCCGAGTGGCTGGCCCAAGGGCCGCTCGCGGACGTGTGCTCCCTCCTGTGCGGGGACCGGTCGGAGAGAGACGATATCGACGGGGAGAGCGAACCTGCCGACGATTCGCCGAGCGAGGGCGCCTGCCGGACGCTCGAAGGGACCGAAACCGTCGTCGCCAAGAACTGCGAGATCGCGGACAGCGCCGAGGAGGAACTGGTCGTGACGGTGCCCGACGCGGGGCTGCTCGAGCGGCGCTGTCTCGAGCGCTGGCGGGCCGCTGCCGACCGCGGGGTGGACGTCTACGTCGGCTCGCGGTCGCCCCGCGTTCGGGACACCGTCAGGTCGGCCGTTCCCGGGGCGACCATCTGCGAGCCCCAGTGTGACTGGCTGAACTTCCCCGCCGGACGGGTCAACCACGGACACGTCGTCTTCGCCGACCGCGAACGCGTGCTGCTCGTCACGCGCGCCGACGAGCCGTCGGCGCCGACGGGGACGGCCGCCATTACCGGCGACGGTTCGGAGAACGCGCTGGTACGGCTCGTCCGCGAACACGTCGGGCCGCGGCTGGACCGGCTGCAGTCTCGGTGTGCCGACGAGCTCCCGGACGCGGAATCGGCGCCGCTCCCGCTTTAGCTGTCGCTGCCACGCTGGTGATGAAGACTCGAGACGACGGTCCAACTACTGTATCGCCTGTGAGTAGATTCGATTGAGTATCGTAAAAACCATATGTCAAATTAACTCCATAATGAGTACAGTGAGATACAATCGCTTCGAAACGTCCAACATACTCGCGGTTATCGTCGGTATCGGAATCGCGGTAGCGTCGTGGCGATTCCTTTCGGAGTCCGGTGCGCTCGTCTTGGATACCGTCGTCGCCATCGCCATCGTCGCGGCACTTTCGGCCACGCTTTTCCGCAGCTAACGGCTGAATCGGAGACTGGCGTCGAGGCCACTCGCGAACCGGCCGGTCGACCGCGCATCGATCAGGGAAGGAGCAAGTAGATGAACGCGCCGTACCCGACGACGAGCGCGGCGCCGTCGCGTCGCGTGAGCCGCCGCCCGTACCCCATCATCGCGACTAAGAGCACCGTGAAGACGATCAGGAACGGGAGTTCGAGTCGGAGCGTGCTCGAGGCGATATCGATCGGCGTGATCAGGGCGACGATCCCCAGCACCGCGAGGATGTTGTAGATGTTCGAGCCGACGACGTTGCCGATGGAGAACGCGGTCTCGCCGCGGACGGCGCTGACGACCGACGCCGCCAGTTCCGGCAGCGAGGTGCCGAGTGCGAGCACCGTCAGGCCGATAAAGAGGTCCGAAAAGCCGAGCGCCGACAACAGCCCGGTGCCACCGGAGACCAGCCACCGCGAGCCGATGACGAGCGCGATCAGTCCGCCGACGACGAGTGCGACGTCCCGGGGCGAGATCCCGTCTCCGGCGTCCGGATCGTCCATCATCGGCGCCGGGTCGGCGTTGACGTAGTAGAGCAGGTAGCCGGTGAAGCCGGCCAGAACCAGCAGGAAGACCGCGCCCTCGAGGCGACCGATCGTTCCGTTGGCGCCGAGGGCGACCAGCAGTATCGCCGCGAACACCATGAACGGGACGTGGCGGCGCATGACGATCGAACTGACCTGCAGGGGTTTGATGAGCGCGGAGATACCGAGCACCAGCCCGATGTTGGCGATGTTCGAGCCGATGACCGCGCCGAGGCCGATGTCGGTCGAGACGTTCAGCGCGCCGATCGTCGAGACGAACAGTTCCGGCGCGGTCGTCGCGAAGGCGACCACCGTCACGCCGACGGTCGCCGCCCGGAGGCCGATCCCCAGCGCGAGCCGGCCGGCGCCCGCGACGAGCAGTTCCGCGCCGCCGTAGAGCGCGACGATACCGGCCGCGAGCAGGACGAGATACAGCGGAATGCCGGTGAGCATAGCGGCGGCTACTCGAGAGGGGGGTAAAAGAAACCCGAAAGCATCTGGCGTCGGCGAGTCGGTTGTAGATCGCGCGCGGAGGCCCCGTCGCTGAAGTCGCACCGATTATAGTCCCCTCGACGCGACTGTGTGGTATGGCTATGGACGTCTTCGGGTTGCTCGGCAACCCGGTCGGACACTCGCTGTCGCCGCCGATGCACGAAGCCGCCTACGACGAACTCGGTCTCGAGGCCCGCTACGTCACCTTCGAGCCCGAGCCCTCGGCGATCGAGGACGCGATCGACGGCGCCGAAGCGCTGGGTATCGCGGGACTGAACGTGACGATTCCGTTCAAGCGGGACGTCCTCGAGTGCGTCGAGGCGGACGAACTGGCGACCCGGATCGGTGCCGTCAACACGATCGATTTCACGGGCGAGGGCGCCCCGACGGGCCACAACACCGACGCGGTCGGTGCCCTGCGCGCCCTGCGCGATCACGGCGTGACGGTCGACGGCGCACGCGCCGTCGTCGTCGGCGCCGGCGGCGCCGGCCGAGCCGTCGCCTTCGGTCTCGCGGACGCGGGCGCGACCGTCGAAATCGCCAACCGGACCGCGTCGACGGCCCGCGAGCTCGCCGACGAGGTTCCGGGCGCGACGGGTCACGGTCTCGAGAACGAGACGCTCGTCGACCTGCTTTCCGACGCCGACGTGCTCGTCAACGCCACCAGCGTCGGCATGGAGGAAGACGAGACGCCGGTGCCGGCCGACGCGCTCCACGGCGACCTGGCCGTGCTGGACGCGGTGTACCAGCCGCTCGAGACGCGACTCCTTCGGGACGCGACCGCGGCCGGGGCGACGACCGTCGACGGCGCGTGGATGTTGCTCTACCAGGGCGTCGAAGCGTTCGAGCGCTGGACCGGGCGAGAGGCGCCGGTCGACGCGATGAACGCGGCGCTTCGCGATCGGCTCTGAGCCGGTTCTACGGCCGGAATCGACGGTCGAGATCCGAGTATCAGGCGAATTTAAGTGAGGGAGTCGACTATATCGCCACAATGGCAATCCTCCAAAAGCTGAAGTCGCTGCTCGGGTTCGGTGATTCGGACCCGGAGCGAGGACGCGGTCGAGAGGTCGGGGTAACGGTCGAACGGGAAGGGTCGCGGGAGGACGAGGCCGACGCCGAACCGACTGAGACCGAACCGGAACCGGAAACGGAGACGGCCTCGACAACGGAAACGCCGGCGCCCTCGAGTTCGACGAGCGGCGCGGACGAAACGGCCGCCGGAACCGAGGAGCCGGCCGTCGAGTCCGACGAACCGTCCGTCGACACCGAGGAATCGGCCGTCGACGTCGAGGAATCGACAGCCACCGAGTCGGCCGACGGCTCCGAAGTGGAAGAGGCGACCGCCTCCGACGCGGAAGACGAAACGGCGGACGTCGAGGACCTGCCCGACAGCGCCGCGGACGCCGCCATCAAGGAGGCGGAACCGGACGACTCGACCGACGCGGCGAACGAGGAATCGACCGACACGGATGCGGCGGTCGAACCGGAACCCGAGCCGGAACCGGAAGTCGCCGCGGAACCCGACGAGGAACCAGCCGAACCGGAGACGGCCGACGAATCCGCGGAAACGGACTCGGAGGCGGCGGCCGAACCGACGGAGGCGACAGACGACGAAGCCACCCAGGAGCCGGTCAACTCGATCAAAGGGATCGGCCCCGCCTACGCGGACCGCCTCGCCGCCGCCGGCGTCGAAACGGTCAGCGAACTCGCCGCCGCCGACGCCGCCGACCTGTCCGAGCAGACCGACATCTCCGAAAAGCGCATTCAGGGCTGGATCGACAGAGCGGACGTCCGCTAGTCGACGAACCCTCTCCCCGCGCTCGGTCGTTCGAAACCCCCGCTCTCCCGACGGCCGCTCTCGGCACTCTCGTTTTTCGCCACTCTCGAAACCGCAAGAGGATTAGGCTCTCGCCCCCTTCCGAGAGGCATGAGCGATCCGCGCGTCGTCACCTCGCTCGCGTCGTTTCGAGCCGCCGCCCGCGAGCGCCTCGAAGGTGACGACGCTACGTCGACCGAGGACGCGCCGACCGACGACACGACGGCACGGGCACCCGGCGTTCGGATTCCCGTCGAGGTCCGCGTCGCCGTCGACGATCCGTTTCTCGCCTATCGACGGGCACGCGATTCCGATTCCGGCGGCGCCTTCCTCGAGACGACCGGCGGCCAGCCCGGCTGGGGCTACTTCGGCGTCGATCCCGTTGACCGGCTGACGGTCGGGCCGGACGCGGTCGCGCGAACGGACGACGGGGAGTCTCCGACGCTGACCGCCCTCGAGGGACTCCTCGAGCGAGACCGGTTGGTTCGCGGCGACTGCTCGATACCCTACCCCTGCGGAGCGATCGGCTGGCTCTCCTACGACGTCGCCCGCGAACTCGAGTCCCTTCCCGAGTCGGCCGTCGACGATCGAGGACTACCGCGCCTCGAGGTCGGCGTCTACGACCGACTGGCGGCCTGGGAAGCGCCGACCGACGACGGGGAGGTGACGCTGCGGGTGACGGCCTGTCCGCGAGTCGCGGTCGACGACGGCGGCTCCGATGAGGCGCTCGAGGCGGCCTACGAACGCGGCCGCGACCGAGCGCTCGAACTCGCGACGGCCGCCCTCGAGGGCGATCCGGCGGTCGGCGAGCCGCCAGTCGCGACATCCGAAGCGACGTTCGAGAGCGACTGCGGTCGCGAAGCGTTCGCCGAGCGCGTCCGCCGGGTCAAGGAGTACGTCCGGGACGGCGACACCTTTCAGACGAACGTCTCCCAGCGGCTGGTCGCCCCCGCGGCGGTCCACCCCGTCGCGGCCTACGACGCCCTCCGGCGGGTCAACCCCGCGCCGTACTCGGGGCTCCTCGAGTTGCGCGCGGCCGATCTGGTGAGCGCGAGTCCCGAGTTGCTCCTGGAGCGGAACGGCGATTTCGTTCGGACAGAGCCCATCGCGGGCACGCGTCCCCGCGGCGAGACGGAGACGGACGATCGGGCACTCGAGGACAACCTCCTGAGCGACGAGAAGGAGCGGGCCGAACACTCGATGCTGGTCGATTTAGAGCGCAACGACCTCGGAAAGGTCTGCGAGTACGGCTCCGTGGCGGTCGACGAGTACCGGCGGATCGATCGCTACTCGGAGGTGATGCACCTCGTCTCGAACGTGACCGGGCAGTTGCGCGACGACGAAACGCTCGCCGACGCTATCGCGGCGGTCTTCCCGGGCGGCACGATCACCGGCGCGCCGAAGCCGCGGACGATGGAGATCATCGACGAACTCGAGGCGACCCGACGAGGCCCCTACACGGGCAGCATCGGCATCTTCGGCTTCGACGGACGAGCGACGCTGAACATAATCATTCGGACGCTGGTCCGCCACGCCGAGGAGTACCACCTCCGCGTCGGCGCCGGGATCGTCCACGATTCCGATCCCTACAGCGAGTACGACGAGACCCTCGACAAGGCCCGCGCGCTGATCGCGGCCGTCGACGAGGCGCTGGGCGAGCGAGCCGGAATGGCGCTCGAGGCCGAATGCGGAGGTGAGCAGCGTGAGTGACGGACGTGACTCCCGAGAGCGAGCGTCGGCGAGTGACCGCAGCAAACGGTTGCTGGTAGTCGATAACTACGATTCGTTCGCGTACAACCTCGTCCAGTACGTCGGCGAGGTGGCGGACGAGGTCGTGGTCCGGCGCAACGACGAGATCGATCTCGCCGATCTCGAGTCGATCGATCCCACAGGGATCGTCGTCTCGCCGGGACCGGGAACGCCGGAGGAGGCCGGCATCTCGATCCCGCTGTTCGCCGAGACGGAGTACCCGATTCTGGGCGTCTGCCTCGGCCACCAGGCCCTCTGTGCGGCCAACGGCGCGCCGGTCGTCCGCGCGCCCCACGTCGTCCACGGCAAGCCCTCGACGGTCGAACACGACGGCGACGGGATCTTCGCGGCGTTGCCGGAGACGTTCCAGGTCGGGCGGTATCACTCGCTGGCGGTCGACCGAGCGGACCTGCCCGACGCCCTCCGCGAGACGGCGCGGACGACCGACGAGCGCGGCGTGTTGATGGCGGTCCGTCACCGCGAGAAACCCCACGTCGGCGTCCAGTTCCACCCCGAGAGCATCCTGACGCGGGGCCACGACGACGCGGCCGGCGGCGACGGCATCTCGCTGCGAGTTGGAAAGCGCATGGTCGCGAACTTCTGTCGGTTCGCCGCGGAAGCGACGGCGGCGGGGGAGGAGGAGACGCGGAATGACTGACGAAGACGACCGCTACTACCACGTCGACGGCGAAATTGTCCCCGCGAGCGAGGCGACCGTCAGCGTCGACGACCGCGGCTTCCGGTACGGCGACGCCGCCTTCGAGACCATGCGGGCCTACGGCGGGACGGTCTTCGCGTGGGAGCGCCATCTCGAGCGCCTCGAGGCTACCTGCGACGCCCTCTCGCTCGCGCACGGGGTGACCGACGCCGACCTCCGCGAGCGGATCGATGCAACCCTCGCCGCGAACGACCTCGCGGACGCCTACGTGCGGCTCTCGGTCACGCGCGGCGTCCAGCCGGGGAAGCTGACGCCCCAGCCCGAGGTCGATCCGACGGTGGTCGTCTACGCCAAACCGTTACCTCGCGGGGGGCTCGAGGGTGATTCGGTCTGGGACGAGCCCGCGACCGTGCGGACCGTCGAGACGCGACGGACGCCGGACGAGGCGCTTCCGGCCGGGGCAAAGACGCACAACTACCTGAACGGGATCCTCGCGCGCGCGGAACTGCGAAACGAGGACGGAACGGCGACAGCGGACGAGGCGCTCATGTGCGACCTCGAGGGACACGTCGCCGAAGGCGCGACGAGTAACCTGTTTTTCGTCCGCGACGGCACCCTCCACACGCCGACGACCGACGGGGACGTGCTGGCGGGGATCACCCGCGAGATCGTCCTCGAGTCGGCCGCAGAGAACGGAGTTCCGACGCAGGAAGGACGGTACGACCTCGAGGACGTCCTCGCGGCCGACGAGGCGTTCCTGACGAACCGCACCTGGGAGCTCCGACCGATCGCGTCGCTGGACGACCGAGAGATCGGCGGCGGTCCCGTCACGGAGCGGCTCTCGCGGCTGTACGACGAGCGCGTCGAACGGGCCTGTTACTCCTCGAGGTAGCTTCGCGAGGCGATTGCGGCTGCCTACGCGTCGGCGGTCCGCAGCGGAAGCGGCGGAATAGCGACCGTCAACCCGATTCCGGACCCGATTATCTGGCCGACGTACTCGAGGGGTTCGAACCGACCGAAGACGAGGACCTCGAGACCGCCGAGGAGAACGAAGGCGACGATCGCCCAGAACGCGAACGAGAGCGCGACGTTCCGGGCGATCCACTCGCTCATTTTTCGAATATCGTTTCGGATAGCAAGCTGATAAGCGTGTCGCGAACCGCACAGTCGTTGCGCTGTCTCGAGCGAGCGGACTTCCCTCGAGTGCCGGTTGCAACAAGTTCAAACACCGGACGACCCGAATTCGAAGCGTGCTCTCCGGAGGACGACGGCGACTGTTCGCCGTCTGGCGGCGCGTGTTCGACCTCTCGTGGCCGGTGATGATCGAGCAGTTCCTCCGGACGATGATGCGGACGACGGACGTCGTCGTCACCGGACTGTTCTCGCCCGCCGCGGTCGCGGCCGTCGGGTTGGCCGATCTGTACGCCAGACTGCCGCTGCGGATCGGGCTCGGTCTCGGCAGCGGCGTCATCGCCCTCTCGAGTCAGGACACGGGCAGCGGCGCGACGGGCAACCGGGACGAGGCCATCACGCAGGCGATACTGCTCGGCGCGGTCGCCGGGCTCCCGTTCGTGCTGTTCGGTGTCCTCTTCGGCGAGCGGGCGATCGGCGTGCTGGGCGCCGAGCCCGAAGTGGCCCGCATGGGCGGGCTCTACCTCGCGATCATCTTCGCGACCAGCCCCGCCCGCCACGTGGCGCTGGTCGCCGCGCGCTCGATTCAGGGTGCCGGCGACACGCGGACGCCGATGTACCTCAACGTCGTCTCGAACGGCCTCAACATCGTCGGCACGCTCGTCCTCGGGTTGGGGCTGGGGCCCGCACCGCGGCTCCACATCCTCGGCGTCGGCGTCGCGACCGCCTTCGGCAACGTCTTCTCCGCGCTCGCGCTCGTCGCCGCGATCCGCGGGCCGTGGACGCCGGCGAACTTCGTCCGTCCCCGCCAGTGGACGGTCACGAAGCAACTGCTCGCGATCAGCGCCCCGCGGATCGCGGAGGGGCTGGTGACGACCGTCCTCGAGTTCCCGTTCAACTCGATCCTGCTGGTCTTCGGGACGGACGTCAACGCGGCCTACCAGATCGGTCGGCGGGTCTACCAGCAACTGACCAGCCCGCTCTCGCGGGGGTATCGGACCGGCACGAGCATCGTCGTCGGGCAGACGCTCGGCGACGGCGATCCCGCGGGGGCGCGGTACAACGGCTGGGCCGCGGCCGCGCTCGGCCTCCTGACCGTCGGCTCGCTCGGCGGCGCGATTTTCGTCGGCGCCGAGGGGATCGTCGGCCTCTTCACCGACGATCCGTCGACGATCGGCTACGCGGCCGGCTTCGCTCGCGCGTACGCCCTCGCGGCGCCGGCCACCATCCTCTACGTCGTGCTCTCGGGGGCGCTCACCAGCGGCAGCGACACGCGGACGCCCTTTATCGCCCGCGTCTCGGGGATGGCCGTCGGCATGCTCGGCGTCTCGGCCGTCGGCGGGATCTATCTCGACTACGGGATGCCGGCGGTGTACGCCTCCATCGTCGTCTTCTACGTCTGGGCGATGGGCTACGTCGCCGTCGGCTATTATCGGGGCGGCTGGGTCGAACGAACGCAGACGATGATGAACGAGCGCGGCAGCGCGCCGAGCGAGGACTGACCCAGTCGTCGGACTCGAGACGGATCGTCAGTCGGACTCGAGGGCGGACCGTTCGGGGTCGGCCGACTCGGCCGGCGCCTCGAGGAGTTCGCGCTCGGTTCCGGAAAGTTCGAGAACGAAATCGGCATCGAACGCCGAGGAGGGCGTCTGAAAGCCGGCCGGCAGGCGACCGCGACTGCTCCGGCTCCGCTTATTCCCGTCGATGACGCGTTCGGCGGCGCTCACCGCGGCCTCGGCCGTCAGCGCGTAGGGGTTCGGGGTCCGGAGCCGGGCGCGGGCGCGACGCCCGGTCGTCTCGTCGACGGCCTCGCCCCAGACGGTCGCGGCACCGGTCGAGCGGGCCGCGTCGTCGGGACCGTCCATTCGAGCGTCGACGAGGCGCTCGAGGACGGCTTCGACCGGCCGGCGCTCGAGCAGCCAGCCCAGCGAATCGACGGCCGAGAGCGCGCGGGTCGCCCACGACGGCGCGGCCGCGTAGACTTCGATCGAGTCGATGCCCGTGCTGTGGGCGGCGGTGACGACATCGCCCCACGGGATCGTGACGGCGTGTTCGGGGCCGTCGCCGAAGTCGATCTCGCGGCTCCGGTAGGCCATCGGGACCTTGATGAGTCGGCCGTTGCGCCGGACGACGCCGTCGTCGCCGATGTGTTCGACGAGCGTTCGGGCGGTGCCCCGCGAGAGCCTGCCACCGCCCTTGATCGCGAGCGAGAGGGCGGTCGCCTCCGGCAGCTGCGAGTGGAGAAACGACGCTAAGCAGTCGGTGGGGACGACGTCGAAGCCGACGCCGGGTAAGAGCGTGATTCCCGCCGCCCGCGCCGCCTCGTCTCGGCGACGGAGCCGTTCGAACGCCTGGAACTCGCCGGTGATGTCGAGGTAGTGGGTGTCGGTCTCGAGACAGGCGTCCACGAGGGGATCGACCGTGTTCACGAACGGCCCGGCGCAGTTCAACACGGCGTCGAACGACCGGAGGTGGGCGGCGACGTCCGCGGCGTCGCTCAGGTCGAAGGTTCGCCCTTCGACGCCGAGTTCGTCCGCCTGCCGGGAGACCGCGCGACCGTTGCGACCGGCGACGACGGGGGACCCTCCTCGAGAGACGGCTTCGCGGGCGATCAGCCGACCGGTGTAGCCGTAGGAGCCGTAGATGAGAAGGGAGTCCATAGCCGTCGTTTGGCACTCGGGATGTTAAATCTGCGTCAGACGTTCGCGCGATCGAAACGTTCACGACGGCGGACCGGTAACCGAGCGGGCGATGGACGCGTCCCAACGGATCACTGCGCTCGAGGACGTGCCGACGGATTCGACGGTGCTCTTCCGGGTGACCGACGACTCCGACGGCGAGCGGGAGGCGATTCTCGTGGCCACCGAAAACGGCGACGACGGAACCGACGGCGAGCCCGAGGAAGACCGACTCGCCTGCTGGCTGAACTACTGTCAGCATCTCACCCACATCAAGATCGACAAGGGGTCGGGCGCCCCGATGCGAAACGGGGAACTCGTCTGTGCCAACCACGGCGCCTACTTCGACGCCGACTCCGGGGAGTGTACGTACGGCCCCTGCGAGGGCGCTTACCTCACCGATCTCGAGGTGACGGTCGACGACGGCGTCGTCTACCTGACCGACGACGACTACGAGTACGTCGGCGCGGGACCGGTCGACGATGACGACGATCTCTCCTCGAGTTCCAACGTCAAGATATAGGCCCGTTCGGCTCTCTCCGGGTGTTTCGAGTACGTGGCCGGCTACTCGAGGCCGATCGGGACGACGAGGTCGCGCTCCTGGTCGTACTCGAGCAGACCGGCGTCGACCAGTCGCGGCAGGTGGTCGTGATACAGCGAGAGATAGATCTCGTGGACGCGCTCGGCGGAGATGTTCGGAACCTGGCAGCCGGTTTCCCGGACGGCGACCTCCTCGGCGGCGTCGGGCAGCGTCAGCGACTCGCCGTAGGTGCGCATCACCGACAACAGTAGTCGGCGGCGCTGAGCGGCCAGTAGTCCGAACGCGTCGTCGACCGTCTCGGCTGACGCGTCACAGCCCTCGAGTTCGTCGAGGACTGCCAGCACGAAGTCGACACAGTCGGACTCGGAGTTGGGTGTGGCAGTCATTCGTACCTCCATGGCCTCTCGAAACGGACGGACGCCTGCATCGGAGAGACGAGAACGGTCGCAGGCGCCGATGGGACAGCGGATCGACCGTCCGTTCGCTCGAGGGTCTGTACCGATTTCTCGAGAGCACAGTAAATATTAGTATCGAATCCGTCCCAGACGCCTCGCCTGGGGTGACTCTCGCCGTCTCGGGACCGTCTCGATTACTCGATCGTCAGGGTCGGTTCGGTGACTGACTCGCTCTTGCAGCTGGGACACCGCGAGGGGAGGTTCAGGAGGTCGTCGAAGTCGTCGAAGCCGCAGTCCCGACACGTCGGCGGTGCGACAAGTAACTGTTCGTCCGCGTCGTTCCCGCCGATCGATCGGGAGACGTGTTCGGCGTGGCGAACCACCGATTCCGGCGTCAGATCGAGCCGGACCGCGAGTTCGCTGGGCGTCGCGAGATCGTCTCGGAGAGCGTCGGCGAGTCGCTGTCGCGTCGTTTCGTCGGCTTCGCGCATACGTCTGAAAAGCGGCCGTCCGACCGTTAGCCTGTCGGTCGTCCACCTCGAACGACGGTTGCGTTCGACGCCGGAATCCGACGACGGCGAGTCGATCCTTGAAAGGGTAAACCACTTATCACAGGCAGATGAATGACGGGCCATGAAAGCCGTGGTCCTCGCCGGCGGGTACGCGACTCGAATGTGGCCGATCACGAAACACCGACCCAAGATGTTCCTCCCGATCGGTGACTCCACCGTCATCGATCGCATCTTCGCCGAACTCGAGGCTGACGATCGGATCGACGAGGTCTTCGTCAGCACCAACGAGCGGTTTGCCCCCGATTTCGAAGCCCACCTCGCCGATAGCGAGTTCGAGAAGCCGCGGCTGTCGGTCGAGGATACGACCGAGGAAGACGACAAGTTCGGCGTCGTCGGCGCGCTCGCGCAGTTGATCGACCGCGAGAACGTCGACGACGATCTGCTGGTCATCGCCGGCGACAACCTGATCAGCTTCGACGTCGCGGAGTTCGTGGACTACTTCGAGGACCACGACGCGCCGACGCTGGCCGCCTACGACGTCGGCTCCCGCGAGAAGGCCACATCCTACGGCCTGGTCGAACTCGAGGACGAGCGCGTCGTCGACTTCCAAGAGAAGCCCGACGATCCCAACAGTACGCTCGTCTCGATCGCCTGTTACGCGTTCCCGCAGGACTCGCTGTCCCTGTTTCCCACGTACCTCGAGGAGGGGAACAACCCCGACGAGCCGGGCTGGTTCATCCAGTGGCTCCAGAACCGGGAGGCGACCTACGCCTACACCTTCGACGGCGCCTGGTTCGACATCGGCACCCCCGAGAGCTACCTCGACGCCGTCGGCTGGCACCTCGACGGCGACTCGCTTGTCGCCGACTCGGCGACCCTCGAGAACGCTTCGGTCGGCGACAACGTCCACGTCATGGGCGACGTCACCCTCGAGAACACCGATCTCGACCACGCCGTGATCTTCCCCGACGCGACGGTCCGGGACGCCGACATCCGTCGCTCGATCATCGACGAGGGCACCCACCTCGAGGAGTTGGATCTCGCGGGTGCGCTCATCGGCGCCCACACGACGATTACGAACCGCCCCGGAGAGTAACCGACGCGTCGACCGCCTGAACGACGAAACGGTCGCCGGATAGTGGGTCCCGGACGACTGCACCTCGATTTCGGAGTGAACTGGTCGATACAGCTATCAGTCCCCCGTGAGATGTGTGTCGACGAAGCGCATGTCACGGACGGTTCAGTCGGTTCTCGACCGGTACGCCGAGGGCGTTCCCTACGAGCGACTCGCAGCCGCCTTCCGCGAGCGCCGCCGCTGGACCGGCGACGATCCGCGGCTGTTGCTCGCGGAGGCGGCCGCGTCGACGACCGGCCAGCGCTTTCTCGGCGGCGTCAAACCGACCGTCGAGCGGTTTCGCGAGGCGTTCGTCGCGACCGACCGGATCGAGACGCTGGCCGATCTCGCCGCCGTCGATCCCGAGGACGACGCTCTCGTCGCGGCCGTCGGCGCCCAGCGCAAGCGACGCGTTCTGCTCGAGGCCGCCGCCGCGCTCGCGGCCAGACCGGAAGCCGACGACCAGGCGGCGCTGCTCGGCTGGGCGGAAACGGCGGACCACTACCGCTACGACGAGGACCCGATCGGTTCGATCGCCGGCGTCGGCCCCGCAACCTTCCAGTACCTGCGCCAGCTCGCGGGCGTCGAGACGATCAGGGCGGATCCGACCGTCGTCCGGCTGATCGACGCCGTCGCCGACGACCTCGAGTCGGCGCCACTGGACACCGCGAGCGATCTCCGGACGATCGCGTCCGGCGAGTGGCTGGCCCTCGAGTCGTCGTACTCCGCGCTCGAGATCGACCGCATCGCGTGGTGGACGTACACCGGGGACGACGAACGGGAGGCCGTCCTCGAGGTCCACGGCTCGCCGGCCACCGCTGTGACCGACTGCGAATAGACGGACTCGAGCGACGACTGACCGTCTCGGACCGGACGGATACTACCGGGCGACTAGGAATAGAACGGAATCGCGTCGATTCACACCGAGAATTCCTCCCCTCGAGTTTGGACCGGATCGGACCGAGCGCGTTAGCTGCCGGTGTTCAGATACTCGTCGGTCGACATCTCAAACACGATCGTCACGAGTCGACCGTCTCGAGAGATGTCGTCCAGTTCGACGTCCGCCGACTGATACTGCGATTCGATTTCGTCGAGGTCGATTCCGGCGTCGCTCTTGTACAGATCACGTTGCTCGATGGTCGTCTCCGTGCTCTCGACCGTTGCCGTCTCGCGTCTCGCGACGACCGCGTCGTCGGACGCGCTCTCGGCGAACGACTCGCTCTGTACGTGGACGAACTCCATGTCGCCGTCGGCGTCCCCGTCGGAGAGCTGCGCGAAGAGATCGCTCTCGTCGGCGAGTCGAGCCGCGTCCCCGGCGTTGGTATCGATCAAGAGTTCGATCTCCTCGCGGGCGTCGAACGACTGGTAGGTGCTCGGCTCCGATCTGATGAGATACTCCCCGTCGGTCGCGACGGTGACGGACGACTCCTCCTCGTCGTAGAGGTCGAATCCCGCGTAGCCCTCCGCCTCGGACACCGACATTTCGTCGATGACTGCCCCGGGATCGAACGATCCGGTGAGAATCTCGGCGTTACCCGCGTTGACGACGGCGTCGATATTCCCGGCTTCGAGGCTCTCGTGGTAGCGTTCCGTCAGGTCCGAACGGAACTCCTCCGCGTACGACGGATCCGACTCGAGGAGCGCGTTGAGATCCATCTCTATGGCTACGATCGAGTCTCTGGATAACTCGTCGGGATCGTAGGTCCAATCGGTGTACTCGAGTACGTCAGTCTCGGTCTCGGTCTCACCGCCGTTTTCCGCTTCGTCGTCTTCGTTCCCGTTCCCGTCCGTACTGGTTTCGTCGCTACAGCCGGCAAGCGCAGCCAGCAGCCCGACGCTCGTCCCCCCGGCCGTCGCTCGAAGCACCGTTCGTCTCGATTGCATTCTATTCGTGAAAGTCAGTAAAACTATAAAATTGTTCTGGCAGCGAGCTAACGCGGGACCAGGCACCCG
This sequence comes from Haloterrigena salina JCM 13891, assembly GCF_000337495.1. Taxonomy (GTDB): domain Archaea; phylum Halobacteriota; class Halobacteria; order Halobacteriales; family Natrialbaceae; genus Haloterrigena; species Haloterrigena salina. The sequence goes on along the minus strand of NZ_AOIS01000067.1, from coordinate 55,848 downwards.
CATCGTCGTCTTCGAGGCTGGAGAGGCGGTTTAACTACGCGAAAAGTGCTAGAGTATCTGATGGCAGTGTCGTCCACACACGCATCTGTCGTACCGATGCATCCTCTCTGACCGGCGGCCATTCCCCAGGCGAGTCCGTGGCGGCGACTCAGGCCGTCAACGTCCGGACGTTCTCGAGCCCGTTCTCGGCCTCGGCTTTCGTCTGCTCGAGCGGGTCGACGACTTCAGCGGGCAGGTCCATCCGGTCGGCCAGCGTCAGCAGCGTCTCGAGTTTCGTGATCTCGAGGCGCTCGATCCCGCGGCCGAGTTCCGTCTCGACGAGGTCGCCGAGGTGCGGGTCTTCGAGGTCCTGGACGATCTCCTCGCGGTCCTCGCGCAGCCCCGCCAGCGAGGCGCTCTCGAGGGCGCCGGGATCTTCCTGCATGGCGTCGAATAGCGTCTCGAGTCGCCCGATCCGCTCGGACGTGGTCTCGCTGTGGGTCATGTAGTACTCCTCGAGATCCTCGTCGGTCGCCGCCTCGGCCAGCTCCGACTGGAGGTCCTCGAGTTCCTGCTCGATCTAGTACAGTTCGCGCAGTTCGCGGACGAACAGGTCGCGCTGGGATTCGATCATGCCGTCAGCGACGGCACCGACGAGACGCAAAGAAACTTACCTGTCAGGTGACACCAGTGGGACTCACTCCGCGTCCGGGTCGGCCGTCGGTTCCGTCCCCGCCGCGTCCGCGGAAGCCCGAAAGGCGGCCTGCGAGTCCCAGATTGGCGCCATGTCCGTGCGTGCGTCGCGGTAGGCGGCGTACAGTTCGTCGTACGTCCCGGCGGTCGACGGCCGCGGCGCGTATCGGGTTCGATCGCCCGCGAGCGCGTCGGTCGCGGTCTCGAGGTCCGGGTACGCGCCCACGCCGACGGCGGCGAACGCCGCGGCGCCCGTCGCCCCCGGTTCGTCGTTCGTCGGGACGACGATCTCGGTCCCCGTGCAGTCGGCGGCGAGCTGGCAGAGCAGCGACGAACGGGTGCCGCCCCCGCTTAGGGCGATCCGATCGGGGTCGGCGGGGAGGTGTTCCACGCAGTCCCGCAGGGCCAACGCCAGCCCCTCGTAGGCGCTCCGAACGAGGTGGGCGGTCCCGTGGGCCGGCGAGAGACCGAGGAACCCCGCCCGGGCGTCGGGATCGGTGAACGGTCCGCGCTCGCCGGTCTCGCTCAGATACGGCAGATAGAGCAGTCCATCGCTGCCCGCCGGGGACGATCGAGCCAGCTCCTCGAGGTCGTCGAACGACGCGCCGTCGGCGATCTCCGATCGGACCCACTCGAGGGTCCGCGTGCCGGCGTTCGAGCCGATGGCGGTGGTCCACCGGTCGTCGATTCCCAGCGCCATCCCGATGGCCGTCGGCTCCGCGCCGGGCCCGTCGCCGATCACCTGCGTGAACAGCGAGGTACCGATCGAGGCGGAGCCGTCGCCCGGCCGGACGGCGCCGCTGCCGACCGCCGACGCGGCGACGTCGATAGCCCCTGTGACGACCGGCGTCCCGGCGGGCAGTCCGGTTTCGTCGGCGGCCGTCTCCGTGACCGTTCCGACGACGTCCGTCGGCGCGCGGAGCTCCGGGATCAGCGACGCCCGTTCCGGGAGCCCGACAGCTTCGAAGACGGCCGGCTCGAACGCGGTCGTCTCGCGGTCGAGCAACGGCACCGTCGCCTCGGTGGTGTCGGTGCCGCGCTCGCCGGTCAGCGAGTACGCGAGCCAGTCCGTACAGGAAAACGCCGTCGTCGCCCGCTCGAGGGTCGCGGGCTCCTCGTCGGCCAGCCACCGCACCAGCGGCAGGCTCATTCCCGGATACGGCCGCGAGCCGCAGGTCTCGGCCAGCGTCTCGAGGGTGCCGTCGCGCGCCCAGCCCTCGACGATCGGCGCCGCGCGGCTGTCCGACCAGAGGATCGCGTTCCGGACGGGCTCGCCGTCGGCGTCGATCAGCCAGCAGCCGTCGCCCTGCCCCGTGAGACCGACGGCCTCGATGTCAATTTCGTCCCCCGAGTCACTCTCACGGGTCTCGAGTTCCGCCACCACCGTTCGGATCGTCTCGGCGGTCACCGACCACACCGCGTCCATCTCCTGTTCAGCCCGGCCGGATTCCGGTATGACGACCGACTGGGACGTCGACGCCGTTGCCACCGCACTCCCCTCGCGGTCGTACGCGACGACCTTGACGTTCCGCGTGCCCGCGTCGATGCCGAGGAAGACGTTCATCGGTGGAACCAGTCGGGCAGAAACTATTGAAACCTCCCCTCGAACGCCACTCACGATGGGTCGCTACTCGAGTCGCGCGTCCGTACTCCGCAGCCGTCCGCGCGTTCCCTCCCACTCTTTCTCGTACTCGAGGTCGATCCGCCGGTCCATGTGCGGTCCGTCGACGACCAGCGTCTCAGAACCACCTTTTTCCGCTCGGGTTCGTTCGCTACGCTCACTCACCCCTCGCGCAAAAATCTGGACCAAAAAAGCCGTTCGCTCACTTCGTTCGCTCCCGGTGTGATTACTCGAGCCGCGCGTCCGTAATCCGCAACCGCCCGCGAGTCCCCTCCCACTCTTTCTCGTACTCGAGGTCGATCCGCCGGTCCATGTGCGGTCCGTCGACGACCAGCGTCTCGAACTCGCCGCCCTCCCCGAGGATGTGGACGCCGTACTCCTCGTTGAGCGCCTCGAGTTCCTCGAGTGCCTCGCGGTCGAGCGTCCGGCCGAGCCACGACTCGTCGAGTCCGTGGGCGGCGACCTGGATGATCGCGATCTCGAAGCCGGCCTCGAGCATCGCGTCGGCGAGCTCGCGGGGGTCTCCCTGCCAGAGGGGGGCGAACAGCTCGCAGCCCAGTCGGTCGCACATCCCCTGAATGCGGCTGGTCTGGTACTCGCTCTCGACCGCGCCCGCGGTGACGCCGGCGATGCCGCCCTCGAGGTCCGCGTCGAGGTCGGTCAGGGCGGCCTCGAGCGGCTCGAGTTCGTCGTCGCCCTGCGCGCCGGAGTCCGCGGCGACGGCGGCTTCGAAGTCGTCGGGTTCGACGTCGATCAGCGGAACCCCGATGCTCTCGGCGGCCAGGGCCGCCAGTTCCGTCGCTGGCACGTGGTACATGTACGAGTCGCCCGTCGGGTGGACCGTCACGAGGTGGGAGACGTCGCGTCCCGTCTCGAGGGCCCGGTACAGCGCCCACGCGGAGTCCTTGCCGCCCGAGAAGAGACTCACCCACGTCCCGTCTGCGTCGCTCATGGGAGACCCGTTGCTCCAGAGGAGTATATGGGTGACGAGTCCGGTCGCCGACGGCTCACTCGTCCGAATCGGCGTCGGTACTCGAGGAAGCGTCGGAGGCCGACTCCGAGCCCGACTGCGGCGCCGCACCGTGATCGGCGTCGGCGGCGTCCGTCGGGGTCGTCGGCGGCCCACCGTCGGTGAGTTCCGACGTCGAGTCGGCGTCCGCGGACGGCTCCGACACCGTCTCGCCCGTCCGTGGGGCCTCGGGGCCGCCGTCGGCGAGTTCGCCCTCCTCCCGGCTGGCACTGAAGTACGACGCGACGTGCGCGCCGACGAGACTGACCACGATCCCGCTCACGACGAACAGCGCGAGTCGCTCGCCGGTCGACACCACGAACTGTTCGTTCGAGATGACGCCGAACTCGTAGGCCGGCACCACGAACGGATCGATCACGCGCTGTTGCTCGAGGAAGTACGCCGAGAAACCCCGAACGACCAGCCCGACGGCGATGACGATAAAGGGCAGGTTGAGGTACGAACTGCGGATCGGCCCGTCGCCGATGGCCTCGTCGAGCAGGCGGCCGGCGCTTGCCGTCAGCGCGGCCATCGCGAGCCAGGGGACGCTGTTGAAGGCGAACTGCATCGCCGGCACCACGACGCCGGGGGTGTCCTCGAGCGTCGAGACGCCTAACGCGCCGGCGAAGACGCCCACCAGGGTCAGTCCCGCGGCGACGACGTAGGTGACGACCGAGACCTGGCCGGAGTACAGCGATTCGCGCACCTGATGGGCGACTCTCGTCACCCGCTCGTCGATATTGAACCCCTTGTAGAGCAGGAAGACGCCGATGACCGTCGTGATCGCGGCGGCGCCCTCCGCGGGACCGACGAAACTCGCGAGCATCGGGAAGACCAGCAGCGTCAGCCCGATCGGCACGAGGACGGTCTGGCGCAGTTCCTCGTCGGCGAGGAACTGCTTGAGCAGGTAGTAGGTCGACTCGATGTCCCGGGCCTGTCGGACGACGACGCGGTCGACCGAATCGACCCGGACCCGGCTCTCGACGATCGGCACCAGTCGCTCGTCCTCCGCGCTGTCGATGACGACGACCGCGGAGTCGGGATCGTACTCGGCGACGAGTTCGTCCAGTTGCGTCGCGACGGCTCTGTCCGCCGAGACCATCGACTCCCGGTCGCCCGAGACGACCGCGACGACGACCTCCTCGTTCTCGTCGCGGAGGTTCTGGGCGACGCGTAACGTCTCGAGCAGGGAGTTGACCCCCGAATCCTCCGGATCCGCCAGTCCGACGTCGGTCACGAGCGCGCGAACCGCCTCCCAGCCCACGACTGGAGAGCGTAGCCCGGTCTTGCGACCGACGTCGTCGGTCCGGTCGAGACAGACGACCAGCGTTGTCACGGTAGGCGATGCATTCCGTGTGACGATAAAACCACTTACTCGTTCGACGCGATCGAGGCGCCGAGCGATCGACGAGAACGGCCCGCGAGCGTTCGATCAGGTCCGCAGGCGGAACTCCCGGTCCTCGGCGAGCCCCGAGATGCCGGCTCCGAAGGCGTAGGCTACTCGCTGTGCGCCGGCGCCGACGCGGGCCATCAGCGGCCGTTCGGGCTCGAACTCCTCGACGCCGATCTCGTCGCGCTCGAGGCGGTCGGCCAGTTCGTCTTCGATCTCTCGGCGGGTGCCGAGGCGATCGACGAGCTCCAGGTCGTGGGCCTGTTCGCCGAGATAGATCCGCGCCTCGGTGTCGCGGACGAACTCCGCGTCGAGGTCGCGGCCGTCGCTGACCCGCTCGACGAACGTGTCGTAGTAGTCGTCGATCAGCCCCTGCAGGTACGCGCGTTCGTCCTCGTCCATCTCCTTCAGCGGGGTGCCGGCGTCCTTGTAATCGCCGGCGGCGAAGCGCTCGTAGGAGAGGCCGACCCTCTCGGCGAGGTCGCTGGCGTTCACCCGGGAGCCGATGACGCCGATCGAGCCGACGATCGAGCCCTCGCGGGCCCAGAGTTCGTCGCAGCCGCTGGCGATCCAGTAGCCGCCGCTGGCGCAGACGTCGGTCGCGTAGGCGATCGTCGGCCCGTCGAACCGCTCGGCCGCCAGCCGGATGTCGTCGCTCGGGACGACCTCGCCGCCCGGCGTATTGAGTTTCACCAAGAGGGCGTCGACGCTGTCGTCCTCGTCGGCCCGGTCGATCTGGTCGACGATGTCGTCGGCCGGCGTCCCCCGCGGACTCGAGGGGAGCGACCCGCCGCCGCCGTCGCGCGTGATGGGACCTTCGACGGCGACCTCGGCGACGTCGTAGTCGGGATACAGCGACGCGGCGATATTGCTCGAGAAGCGAACGCCGAGCGCCGCGACCGCGAGTGCGACGAGCACGCCGAGTAGTTCCGCCAGCGAGTCCGGATAGACGACGAACAGCGCGAACCCGGCCGCGGCGAAGGCGACGACGCCGACGACGACGATCAGCAGTCGCTCGATCCGTTCGCTATCGACCATAGCGGACACCTCGTCTCATACGACTATCTCCGTACGGTACCCGGTAAGCATTGGCGGTTCCGGCGACCTGTCGGCCCGCGGTCCCGCAGGGCCGCGAGCGACGCGCCGATTCAGTCGTCGAGTCCCTGGGACGTCTGCGACGGCGACGCCCCGTGCGAACGCGTCGATTGTGGCGGGACGTCCGTCGGGTCGCGGTCGTCGGCCTCGCTCGAGTCGGTGGTCGACTCCGACGATGATCGACTCTCGCGGTACGCTTCGACCAGATTGATACCGTCGCGGACGAACGGCAGCGGATCGTCGGCCACCGCGTAGTCGAACCGCGGCTGACTGACGAGCGACGTCGCGACGTCGCGCACCGCGCCCGCGAGCGACGGGCGTTCGACCATCGGATACTCCTTGGTCGCCACGCTGTGGAGGTAGCTGAGCTCCCCCCGGAGCAGGTGGCCGCCGATCCCGACCTCGTAGGTGTCGTCGGACGCGACCGGGTCGCCGATGGCCTGCTTCCAGTAGTAGTGGGGGAAGTCCGCGCCTGCGCGGACGGAAAACGGCAGCGACGACCAGAAGCGCGGGTTGATCTCCATGAGCTTGTACTCCTCGTCGACGGGGTCCCGGAGGAACTCGACCATCGCGAGGCCGTGCCACTCGAGTTCGTCCAGCAGCGCTCGGCCGGCCGCCTCGAGGTCCGGATCGTACACCGACTCGCGGTAGGCGCTGGGGCCGCCGCAGTACTCCCAGCCGCGGCGCTGGCAGTGCTGGAAGGTGGCGACCGGGTCGCCGCGGTCGTAGAGGGCGAAGAAACCGAATTCGCGGGAGTCGGGGATCCGCTCCTGGACCAGCGGGACGTGCCCGCGGCGCTCGACGACGGTCTGGAGGTCCGGCGGCGTCCCCGGCTGCTGGTACTCCGTCGAGCCGATCTCGATCTCGTCGGCACTGGGATCGAGATAGGCGGGTGCGGCGACCGTATATCGGGGCTTTACGATCGTTTCCTGGTCCCAGTCGGTCCACTGATCGAGCAGCGCAGTCTCCGGGACCGCCACGTCGGCCGCGTCGGCGGCGGCGAAGAGTTCGACGCGGTCCTGAACCAGTCGGAGCGTTTCGAAATCGGGCCAGTTCGTGTCGACCACGTCGGCGAACGCCGCCTTGCGATCGGCGAGGACGTAGACGTCCTCCTCGCGGACCGGAATGATCGTCCGGACGTCCGATCGCTCGGCGACCGCGAGCAACGCGTCGCCGTAGGCGGACAGATCGTCGGCCGGGTCCGGCAGCTCGACGAACTCGTCGCAGTACGTCGATCGGGACGCCGGCGTCGTCGACGACTCGGAACCGACGATCGTACGGATGCCGCGCGGTCGCAGCGAACGGAGACAGGCGACGGTACTCGGTGCATCGATGCCGGGTATCAGGACGCCCGCATCGTCGTCGTGTCGATCCATGCTCGAAGCACTGTTATCAACTGTCATCGGTATAGGCTCACTAACTCGAATCGGGATCTGCTATCGGTCGGTCGGTTCCACGGATGCACTAGTAGGGACCGTATACCCGCTGTTCGCAGTCGGTCTCGACGGATCGCTCCGGGCGCGACTGCGGGGACGGTACCAGCTTGTGGGCGGACGCAGCGACTGTTTCGACGACGGCGTCGAAACCCGTATAGCTTCGCTCGGAACGATCACCGTCCGCGACGACCGTTCGGCCATCGACGACCGTCGCTCCCGGGCCGTCTCGCCCGTCCTCCGTTCCGTGGGGATCGAGTCCGCTACCGAACTCGGCGGCGGTACCGCGGCCGGTCGGTCGCTCGGCTACTCGATTCGTGTCCGTATCCATTACGCGCTCGTCTACATCCGACCCCGGCCGGCACTAAAATAGCTCACCCTGCTTACACGCCGTGAGAATTTTTCTGCCGGCCGACGTGAACGGCCGGCCGCGGTTGATCTCGAGAGCGAGCGCCTGAGTGACCGCTCCGATCGACCGACCGGCGACTCGCGGTGTCGCTCTCGAGCGCGCCGGACGGACTCCCGTCTCGAGGCGCCGGCGTCGAAAACGCAGCAAAGAGAGAAAACCGAACCGCCGGTAGACGAGACCGATCTAGAGCAGACCGGTCTTCTGGAGCTTCATCAGGTCCTCGGTGTCGAGGGTCTCGCCTTCCTTGAACTTCTGATAGATCTCCTCGGCCTCTTCCTTGGCCTCCTCTTTCTTCTTGTCGCGCTCGGACTTGCGCTCCTCCTCTTCTTTCTTGTCCAGTTCGCGCAGTCGCTTCTGGACGCGGACGAAGTCCTCGTGGTGCTGGTCGGCGGCCTCCTGGGCCTCGACGAACTTCTCGTGCATCTCGTCGGCCTCGTCGCGGATGTCGTCGGCCTCCCGATAGGCCTCGATCATCTGGTTGTGGTGTTCCTGGGCCTTGTCCGCGAGCTCAGTCACCTTCTGGTGGTGCTGGGAGGCTTCCGATCGCACTTCCTCGGCTTCCTCGACGAGCTCCTCGAGATCCTCGTTCTGCTCGAGTTTCTCCTTGCGGGACTCGTACTCCTCGCGCTTGGACTCGATCTTCTCGATGAGCTCCTTCTCCTCCTCGCTCGAGAGGACTTCGGTCTGCTGCTTAAACTCGAGTTCCTCGATCTCCTCCTCGAGTTCCTCGAGGTCCTTGCCCTCGTCGAGCTCCATGTCGGACTTGAGCTTCTCGACCTTGTCGAACAGCTCGTTGGCCTCGGCGTTGAGCTCGTTGCGGTTTTCCTTGTGCTCTTGGACCTGCTCGTTGAGCTCGTCGCGTTTCTCGCGGTGTTCCTGGGCTTCGTCGACCTTCTCGCGTGTCTTCGCGTTGAGGTCGTCGCGCTTGGACGCCCGCTCGGACGCCATCTGGTTGAGCTCGTTTCGCCGATCCCGCAGTTGACCGGCCATCTTGATGAGCTGCCCTTTCGATTTGTTTTCGAGGTCGTCCTCCGTCAGTTCGATGTTCTTTGATTCGTCTACCATGTATTATTCAAACCTCTGTGCCATACCCGCACCGGGGATGTTCGCCCGTTTTACGGACGGGATACCCGTCGGTCTGACGGGTACCGTCGAACGGAAACGAGCGGCTGTACACAGCATCTGCTCACGATCTGCGAAACCTCGGTGAATAAGATTTCCTGTCATCGATCGTCGAGCGATACGCGCCCCGGTGGCGTTCTGGTAGCCGTATCTATTGGCGCCTTCAATTTAAACCTACCGGTCCACAACCCCCTGAAAACCGTTGGCAGGACCGCCCTCTTACTATGATGGACTGTGTCATGGGTTCCGAGAGTGCTTATAAATGACACTGCTCGCTATCCCTCGTCTCGCTTATTGGTCGGCTGGTCAATCGGCGACGTCCTCGGAGAGTCGGAGTCCGCTGACCAGTTTCGGATCCGAAACGAAACACTCGTCCGAGCGTCCGTCGGAAACCGTGGCTAGAAGAGATCCTCGAGTTGATCGTCGGCGAACTGTTCGGCCGGATCGGTCTTCTCCGCCTCGCGCTCCTGGGCCTTTTTGGCCTCGCGTGCGCGCTCCATGAATTCCTGAATGCGATCGGACCGCTCCGCCCCGCCCAGCAGGACGAGCGCACCCAGTCGGTCGCTCTCGAGCGGAAAGTCCCCGCCCCGGACCTGCATGCTGCCGGTCTCGTCCTCGAGCCAGCGGCGGGCCCGTTCGACGCCCTTGCGCGGGATGCGGTCGGGTTCGCCGGCGACGACCAGCAGGGCCGAGTCGGCGGTCGTCGCGTCCGGGAGGCTGGTGCCCGTCAGCAGGGCCTGTCGCGAGACGCTCATGGCCGTGTTGACGTTCTCGGCGCTGTCCTCGCTGGCGACCTCGGTGGCGTACCCCAGCGCGGCGATTCCGCCAGCGCGAAGCGTGTTGATGACCTCGCTCGAGTCGACCACGCTCTCACCCACTCCTTCGACGGCCTCGCCGGAGGCAAAGAGCAGGCCGACTCGCTTGGCGATCCGCTCGTTGATAGTCTCGAAAGCGCCCTCGACGCTCTCGCCCTGTTCGTGCCAGGCGTCGTTGTCGACCAGCAGCGTCGCGTCGGCCTCGCGGACAATCGTCTTCAGCGACCGACCGGCGTTGGCCTGGTAGAGCGCGCCCTCGTTACGCCCCGGGAGGACGCCGAGCGCGTAGACGGGGATATCGTAGATCTGCTGGAGGTGGTGGACGACGACCGGCGCGCCGCCGCTGCCGGTGCCGCCGCCGAGGCCGGCGACGACGAAGATCCCCTCCGCCTCGGAGGTGACGCGGCCGTCGAGCGCGTTCATCACCTGCTGGATGTCCGCCTGCATGATCTCGGTCCCGAGTTCGTTGTCGCCGCCGACGCCGTGGCCGTTGACGCGGTCGGCGCCGATCAACTGCGTGTCGACGTACTCGAGGGACTGGAGGTCCGGTTCGGCGGAGTTGACGGCCAGTGCGCCCTGAACGGCTCCGAAGCCCATCTCCGCGTCGAATCGGGTGAGCCGTTCAGTGACCTTGCCACCGGCCTGACCAACACCGATCAGGGCAACTTTCATATCACGCTCATGTAAGTATGCCCAGTTGAACGTTCCGGTGGACAATTGCAGCGAACGCGGTGATTCGAGCCGATAGCCATCGACGGGCCGCCGGCGGGTTCAATAATAATACCTTTCAACGCGATGCCCGTTCTTCCGGGCATGTTCTACGAGCAACGGATGAACGCCCCGGATTCGCCCGCCGACCTCCGCGCCGAGTACGAGGACGACCTCCGGGCGGTCGTCACCCAGCACGGCGTCGACGACGTCGTCGGTCAGACCGACGTCGACCGCGAGACCGCCGACGCGCTCCTCGAGGGGGACTCACTGGATCTCACGCTTCCCGAGGCGGCCCAGATCCAGGCGCTCGCGGACGGCGAGCCCGAGCCCGACGAGATGGTCGAGATCGCCTGCGACCACCTCCTGTTGGGGATGACGACGGCCGTCCTCGACGTCGACGCCGTCGAGAGCGAACTCGAGATCGACATGGACGCGAAGGAGATCCAGCAGAAGATCGAACGTCGCGCGCCGATGTCCTTCGAGGAGTTCGTCCACGTCCAGTACGTGATTGCCGACGGCGCGCCCTGAGTCGGGACGCGGCGATCGACGACCGTCGACGAGACGGGAGTGTCGCGTGCGCTCCACAGTCCGTTTCCTCCGCCGTGAAGAATCCGATAAGTCTCCTCGAGCAGTGATATTATGGTCGTTCACCCGCGAGTCGACGTATGAACGTTGCAATCCTGGGCTGTGGTCACGTCGGTCTCGAGTTGGGTCGTCAGCTGACCGACCGCGGTCACGAGGCAATCGGCGTGCGCCGATCCGACGAGGGGGTTCAGGCGATCGAGGACGCCGGCTTCGAGGCCGTGCAAGCGGACGTCACCGACCGCGAGGGGCTCGCGGCTGTCCCGGACGTCGACGCCATCGTCTTCGCGGCCAGCAGCGGCGGGCGCGGCGCCGAGGCGGCCCGCGAGGTCTACGTCAAGGGACTCCGAACGGCTATCGAGCAGTTCGGTGAGCGCGAGAACTCGCCCGAGCGGCTGGTCTACACCTCGTCGACGGGCGTCCACGGCGACCACGATGGCGACTGGGTCGACGAGGCGACGCCGATCGAGCCCACGACCGAGAAGACCGAGGTGCTCGCCGAGGCCGAACGGATCGCCCGCGAGTTGCCCGCCGAGTACAGCTTCGACGGCACCGTCGCGCGCTATGCCGGCCTCTACGGCCCCGGCCGCTACCGCCTCGAGCGCTACCTCGAGGGACCCGTCACGGAAGGCTACCTGAACATGGTCCACCGCGACGACGCCGCGGGGGCCGTCCGCTACCTGCTCGAGGAGGACCTCGCGCGCGGCGAGGTCGTCCAGGTGGTCGACGACGAACCCGCCCACAAGTGGGAGTTCGCGGACTGGCTGGCCGAGCGGTGCGAGGTCGAGCAGCCGCTCAAACGGACGAAGGCGGAGCGGCTGGCCGACGACGACATCTCCGAGGCCGGCAGGCGGCGCATCCTGACGAGCAAGCGCTGCGCCAACGAGAAACTGCGCGAGTTGGGCTACGAGTTCGCATATCCGACCTACCGGGAGGGGTACCGGGACGCCATCGAGGCCTACCGGAACGGCGAGCGGGGGCTCTGAGCGACTCGAGGACGTCCGACGAGAACCGAACGGCCAGCGGTACTCCGACCGGGCGCTGAGCGGCCGGCGACACGCCAACCGAGAACCGAGTCGCTGGCGCCGCTCCGACTAAAAATTCGCCTCGAGACCGATTGATTCGGGTCGTCGAGGGGGAAATTTCTTGCCGATTCAATTTAATAGTGACGTATGATCGTTCGGAACGGCTCGACCAGCGGCGCGTTTCGCCGGTCGAGCGCAACGCTGGTCGGGCCGCTCCGCGAGTTCCTCGAGTCCCTCGAGCCGCTGATGCTCTCGCTGTTCGTGGTGGCGACCGTCGCGGTCGTCGTCGGCGGCTGGTGGGTCGTCAGCTGGTTCCGGCGGCCGCCGGGCGTTCGCTTCCAGCGGCTGCTGGGGGAGTACGACCACGTCGCGGTGGTGATGCACCCGAACCCGGATCCTGACGCCATGTCCTGTGCGATGGGCGTCGCCCGGATCGCCGAGACCGTCGACACCGAGGCGACGCTGCAGTACGCCGGCGAGATCCGCCACCAGGAGAACCGGGCGTTCCGGACCGTCCTCGATCTGGACCTCGAGGCCATCGAGGCGAGTTCGGAACTGGCCGCCGACGCCGTCGTCCTCGTCGATCACAACACGCCCCGCGGGTTCGCGGGCTCCCAGACCGTCGAACCGATCGCGGTGATCGACCATCATCCCGGCAACGGCGCGGGGACGGAGTTCACCGACGTTCGGACGGGGTACGGCGCCGCCTCGACCATCATCGTCGAGTATCTCGACGAACTCGGCGCGTCGATGAACGGCGGGGACGGCCTCGAGGTCTCGCCGGAGCTGGCGACCGGGCTGCTCTACGGCATCCAGTCGGATACGAAGCACCTGACAAACGGCTGCTCGCGGGCGGAGTTCGACGCCTGCGCCGCGCTGTTCGACGCCATCGACGAGGACCTGCTCGATCGGGTCGCCAACCCGCAGGTCAGCGACGACGTCCTGCAGGTCAAGGCGACGGCGATCACTGAGAAACGCGTCGAGGGCCCCTTCGCCGTCTGCGACGTCGGCGAGATCTCGAACGTCGACGCGATCCCCCAGGCCGCGGACGAACTGATGCAGTTAGAGGGCGTGACGGCGGTCGTCGTCTACGGCGAGTACGACGGGACGATCCACCTCTCGGGGCGCTCCCGGGACGACCGGGTTCACATGGGCGAGACGCTCCGCCACGCAATCAGCGACATTCCGATGGCGAACGCGGGCGGCCACGCCCGGATGGGCGGCGGCCAGGTCTCGGTCGATCACATGGACGGGATCAGCCCCTCGGACGGTATCTCGAGGTCCGAGTTCGAGGAACGGCTGTTCTCGGCGATGTCCGGCGAACGGTAGTCGATCAGTTCTCGAGGATTTTCGGGCGTACTGCGATCCGATACGGCCAGTCCGCTACTCGAGCTACGACACTCTCGAAGCGAACGCGGAGACGATCGAGAAGTGTCCTGCTAGCGTGGCAACAAGAAATCGCCACGCCCTCCCCAACCGATTCACTCGTTCACTGCGTTCACTCGCTCATCCCTCGCGTGTGTTCGAGCACCAGTTCGCTTTTCTGAGGCCGTCACTCCGTTCGGCCTCGCTATCGCTCACTGGTGCTCAGCACGCACCACTGCGGATGGTTCAGTGGGAAGAGAAGTGAGGAATCCGAATTCGTTAGTTCACTCCGCGGCGGCCACGTCCGATTCCTCGTTCGCCTCGAGGACGATTTCGCGGGCGTCCTCGAACAGCGCCTCGGCGCGCTCGTCGTCGCGGGCTTCGGCGGTGATACGGACGACGGGTTCGGTGCCACTGGGGCGGACGAGCGTCCAGCCGTCGCCGTGATCGATGCGGACGCCGTCTAAGGCGTCGATCTCGTCGTAGCGCTCGCGGACGGTCGACTCGACGGTTTCCATGACCCGTTCCTTGTCGTCGACTTCGATCGAAGTCCGGCGGATGGGGTAGGTCTCGAGGTCGTCGACCAGACTCGCGAGCGAGCCCTCGTCGGCGGCCATCGCCGCGAGTTTGGCGGCCGCCAGCGGGCCGTCCGGAGAGAGCGTCTCGTCGGGCCAGATCCACGCGCCGCTGGGTTCGCCGCCGAAGACGACGTCGGGTTCGGTCGCCCGCTCGGCGACGTAGACGTCGCCGACGGCGGTGCGGGTCACCGAGGCGCCGACGTCCGCGAGCGCGTCGTCGACGGCGAGGCTCGTGTCCACGGGCGCGGCGACCCGGTCGCCGGTGCCGACCGCCTCGCGGGCGAACAGCGCGAGCAGGAGGTCCTTCGGGACGAACCGGCCGCGCTCGTCGACGGCCACCATCCGGTCGCCGTCGCCGTCGTGTGCTACGCCCAGATCGGCGTCGGTCGCGCCGACGAGTTTCTGGAGATCCCCGAGCGTCTCCTCGTTTGGTTCGCTGGGGCGACCGGGGAACCGGCCGTCCTGCTGGGCGTTCAAGGTGCGGACCGACGCGCCCAACTCGAGGAGGGCGTCGGCGGTCACGCTCCCGGCGCCGTTACCGACGTCGACGACGACGTCCAGCCCCTCGAGGCCGTCGACGCGGTCCGCGATCGCCTCGACGTGGCGCTCGAGCAGTCCGTCGTTCCGGCTTCGGCTCCCGAGTCCGTCCCAGGCCGCGAGGTCGTACCGGTCGGTCTCGACGCGGCTCGCGATGGTCTCGCGGCGCTCGGCGTCGAAGGCCTGGCCGGAGGGCGACCAGAGTTTGATGCCGTTGTCCGTGGCCGGGTTGTGCGAGGCCGTGATCACGACGCCCGCGTCGGCCTCGAGCCAGTCGACGCCGCGGGCGACCGTCGGCGTCGGCGCGACGCCCACGTCGACGACGTCGCCGCCGCACTCGCGGACGCCGGCGGTCAGCGCGTCGACCAGAACCGTCCCGCTCTCGCGGACGTCGCGACCGACGACGACGCGTTCGTACCCCTCTGTAGCGAGCGCGCGGCCGACGGACAGCGCCAGTTCGGCCGTCACCTCGTCACCCACCGCGCCCCTGATACCGCTCGTTCCGAACATACCCGAGCGTATCACAACCGGCTATATAAAAACAGGAATCCCGTCTGCCCGCGTGTGAGAATGTGTATCTCGATCCCGCGACTCGAGGAAAACCGACGGCCGTGACGCCGACGCGACGGCCGGGGGACCGGAACGGGTGGCTTAAGTCGCTCGGCCGACGTATCCCGGACAACGATGGAATTTTGTGACGAATGCGGTTCGATGATGAAAGCCGACGACGGCCTCTGGAAGTGCGGAAGCTGCGGCTACACGGAACCCAAGGGCGACGCGGATGAGTACGTCGTGACCGACAGCCAGGAGGCCAGCGAGATCATCGAGTCCTCCGGTGAGACCTCGCTGCCCGAGACCGACGCCCACTGTCCCGAGTGCGGCAACGACCGCGCCCACTGGTACATGCAACAGATCCGCTCGGCCGACGAGTCCGAGACGCGATTCTTCATCTGTACCGAATGCGAGCACAAGTGGCGCGAAGACGATAACTGAGCGCCGCCGGCCGCCCCGGCGTCGTCGGCTCGTTACGCGGCCCGACGGTCGCGACCGTTCGGAAAGTACCAGAACGGATAGTATTGTCTGACGTACGTTTATGTGTCCAGACAGACCCCTAGAGGGTATGCCGAACAACCGCGTCGAAGAGCTCGAATCGACGGTTGCGGAACTCGAGTCGACGGTGGAGGGACTGACGGACGAACTGATCGAAGCCAAGGAGCGGATTCGCGTTCTCGAGGCCGAACTCGACGCCGAGACGCCGACGCGCGTACCCAATCGGCGCGCCACCGAGGGCGACAGCGAACCGGACGCCGACGTGACCGCGGAGGCCGAACCGGACGAGGTCGCCGAGGCCGCAGCCGACGCCGAAGCGGACGACGAGACGACGACCGACGAAGCGGAAGACTCAGGTAGCGACGATATTATTGTCGCATAACCGCGTGGTCACGGCTCGGTCGCACCGATATCGCGACCGCAGCGACCACGATTCCCCGCAGGGATGGAGGGCGCGCTAAGAGAATGTATATCAAGGCACTCGTTCTGGACAATTTCAAGAGCTTCGGCCGAAAGACGAAAATTCCGTTCTACGAGGATTTCACGGTTATCACGGGCCCGAACGGCTCGGGCAAGTCGAACATCATCGACGCCGTCCTCTTCGCGCTCGGACTGGCCCGCACCCGCGGGATCCGGGCGGAGAAGCTGACCGATCTCATCTACAATCCCGGGCACGACGACGGCGATAACTCCGGCGGCCCCCGGGAGGCGACCGTCGAGGTCATCCTCGATAATTCCGACGAGACGCTCACTCGGTCGCAGGTCGTCAACGCCGCCGGCAGCGAGGACGTCGGCGATGTCGACGAGATCCGCATCCGCCGCCGGGTCAAGGAGACCGAGGACAACTACTACTCCTACTACTACCTGAACGACCGCTCGGTCAACCTCTCGGACATTCAGGACCTCCTCGCGCAGGCGGGCGTCACGCCGGAGGGGTACAACGTCGTCATGCAGGGCGACGTCACCGAGATCATCAACATGACGCCCCACGCCCGCCGGGAGATCATCGACGAGATCGCGGGCGTCGCCGAGTTCGACGCGAAAAAGGAGGACGCCTTCGAGGAGCTCGAGATCGTCGAGGAACGCATCGACGAGGCCGAGTTGCGGATCGAAGAGAAGCGCGACCGCTTAGACCAGCTCGCCGACGAGCGCCGGCAGGCCATGCGCTACCGCCGCCTGCGCCGCGAGAAGGAGGAGTACGAGGGCTACAAGAAAGCCAGCGAACTCGAGGAGAAACGCGACGAACTCGCCGACGCCGAGGAGACGGCCGCCGAACTCGAGGACGAACTCGAGGAGCTCCAGCGCGAACTCGACGAGCGCCAGGGAACGGTCGTCCGCCTCCAGGAAGATCTGGAGGATCTCAACGCGGAAATCGAGCGCAAGGGAGAGGACGAACAGCTCCGGATCAAGAGCGAAATCGAGGAGATCAAAGGCGAGATTTCCCGGTTCGAGGACAAGATCGAGGCCAGCGAGGCGGCCATCGAGGAGGCCGAATCGAACCGCCGCGAGGCGTTCGTCGAGATCGACCGCAAGCAAGAACAGATCGACGACCTCGAGGCCGAGATGCGCGAGCACAAACTCGAGAAGGCCTCGCTCAAGAGCGAGATTCAGGAACGGGAAACCGAACGCGACGAACTCGAGGCCGAGATCGAGGCCGTCGACACCGAGTTCGACGAACTGAAGGCCGAACTCGCCGAGCGCAAGGAGGAACTCGAGGAAGCGAAGACCGAGAAGAACGATCTCCAACGCGAGCAGGACCGCCTGCTCGACGAGGCCCGCCGCCGCTCGACCGAAATCGAAGAGAAGGAGGCGGCGATCGAGGACAAACGCGAGGAGATCCCCGAGATCGAGAGCAAGCGCAACGACCTCGAGCGGGAACTCGAGAAGGCCGAGAAGAACCGCGAGAACATCGCGGGTGTCGTCGACGACCTCAAAAGCGAGAAGCGCCGCATCCAGTCCGACGTCGACGAACTGGACGACGAGATTCAGGCCAAACAGCAGGAGTACGCCGAACTCGAGGCGAACGCGGGCGAGAGCGGTGACACCTCCTTCGGCCGCGCGGTAACGACGATCCTCAACGCGGGGATCAACGGCGTCCACGGCGCCGTCGCCCAGCTGGGGTCGGTGCCGGGCGAGTACGCCGTCGCCTGCGAGACCGCGGCCGGCGGACGCCTCGCGAACGTGGTCGTCGACGACGACGTCGTCGGCCAGCAGTGTATCGACCACCTCAAGTCCCGCAACGCGGGGCGGGCGACCTTCCTCCCGCTGACGGACATGAGCCAGCGCCGACTGCCGTCGGCGCCGAGCGATCCGGGCGTCGTCGACTTCGCGTACAACCTCGTCGACTTCGACGACCAGTTCGCCGGCGTCTTCTCGTACGTGCTCGGCGACACCCTCGTGGTCGAGGACTTGGAGACCGCCCGCTCGTACATGGGCGACTACCGCATGGTCACCCTCGACGGCGACTTGGTCGAGAAGAGCGGCGCGATGACCGGCGGCTCCGGCAGCGGCTCGCGCTACTCCTTTACCGGCGGCGGCGAGGGCCAACTCGAGCGCGTCGCCAAGCAGATCACCGACCTCCAGGAGGAGCGCGAGTCCCTCCGCGAGGAGCTTCGGGACGTCGAGGAGCGGCTGGACGACGCCCGCGACCGCAAGACCGACGCGACCGACGAGGTGCGGTCGATCGAGAACGAACGCGAGAACCTCGCGGAGAAGCGCGAAACCATCGAGGCCGAGATCGAGGCCCTCGAGGACGATCTCGACGAACTGGAGGACGAACGCGAGTCCGTCGACGAGCGGATGACCGAAATCTCCGGAGAGATCGAGGAGAAGACCGCCGCGGTCGAGGAGATCGAGGCCGACATCGCAGACCTCGAGACCGAACTCGAGGACTCGAAGATCCCCGAACTCACCGCTCAGATCGAGGACCTCGAGGCCGAGATCGACGACCGCGAGGACCAGATCGCCGACCTCGACAGCACGCTCAACGAGCTGAGCTTGGAGAAGGAGTACGCCGAGGACGCCATCGAGGACCGCCACGACGAGATCGAGGCGGCCCAGAACCGCAAGGCCGAACACGAGGAGCAGATCGAGGAGTTCGAGGACGAAATCGAGGCGAAGGAAGCGAAACTCGAGGACAAACGCGAGGCCGTCGCGGAGTTAGAGGAAGAGCTCACCGAACTCAAGGAAGAGCGCAGCGAGCTCAAGGACGAACTCGCCGACGCGCGGGCCGAACGCGACCAGCAACAGGATCGGGTCAACGCCGTCGAGAGCAAACTCGAGGACTGTCGCAACCGCGTCGGCGACCTCGAGTGGGAGATCGAGAGCCTCGAGTCGGAGGTCGGCGACTACGACCCCGAGGACGTCCCCGACCACGAGACCGTCCTCGAGATGATCGACCTCCTGGGAGCGGACATGGAGGCGATGGAGCCGGTGAACATGCTCGCGATCGACGAGTACGACGAGGTCAAAAGCGACCTCGAGGAACTCGAGGACGCGAAGGCGACGCTGGTCGAGGAAGCGGAGGGGATCCGCGACCGGATCGAGCAGTACGAGGCCCAGAAGAAGGCGACGTTCATGGACTCCTACGACGAGATCGCCGCGCAGTTTACGGAGATCTTCGAGAAGCTCTCGGAGGGGACTGGTACGCTGCACCTGGAGAACGAGGAGGACCCCTTCGACGGCGGGCTGACGATGAAGGCCCAGCCGGGCGACAAGCCTATTCAGCGACTGGACGCGATGTCCGGCGGCGAGAAGTCGTTGACCGCGCTGGCCTTCATCTTCGCGATCCAGCGGCACAACCCGGCGCCGTTCTACGCCTTAGACGAGGTCGACGCCTTCCTCGACGCGGTCAACGCCGAGCGCATCGGCGAGATGGTCGACGAACTCGCCGACGAGGCCCAGTTCGTCGTCGTCTCCCACCGCTCGGCGATGCTCGACCGCTCCGAGCGGGCGATCGGCGTCACGATGCAACAGGACAACGTCAGCGCCGTCACCGGGATCGACCTGAGCGACGGCGCCGAGGCGAGTGGTGAGGAGGTGCCCGTTAGTGACTAGGGAGTCGCGAAGCGACTCCGAAGAACGGAGTGACTCGCAGGCCGCCGATCGAGACGAGTTCTATACGGACGGGGGACAGGACGACATCCCCTTGAATATCTCCGGACACGAGGACCGCGAGCGGCCCGGCGACTCGAGTGCGGATGCCGCCCCTCGAGACGCCGACGCTGAGTCGTCGGTCCTCGAGTTTTCGGAGGACGAGACGGCGGACGCGGATGCCGACGCCGGCGCGGACGAAGCGGGCGACGAGGACGACGAAGTCGAGCCCGTCGAGTTGCTGGTGCAACTCGCCAAGGAGGGCGAGATCGACCCGTGGGACATCGACGTCGTGCGGGTGACGGACAAGTTCCTCGAGGCGCTGGACGACGCCGACCTGCGAACCTCGGGGCGAGCGCTGTTCTACGCGAGCGTCCTCCTGCGGATGAAAAGCGACGAGCTGTTCGCCACCGACGAGCCCGAGGAGGAGGAACTGCCGCCGTGGGAGGCCCCCTTCGCCGACGAGGGAGCGATGGAGCCCGAGGGCGACGACGGCGGCGCGCACCCGCCCGGATTCGACCCCGTCGAGAGCCTCGAGGCGGAGATGGAACGGCGTCTCGAGCGCAAACAGGCCCGCGGCAAGCCGGAGACGCTGGACGAACTCGTCCGGGAACTGCGGTCGGCCGAGCGCGACTCCTGGTGGAAGGAATCGCGCAGTTACGACACGAGCGAGTCGCCCCAGGGGTACGACCGTGGCGTCCAGGAACTCGACTACCACGCCAACGACGACTTCCGGGTCGACGACGAACCGACCAGCGACGACGTCACCCACACGACTCACGAGGAGGACATCGAGGCCGTCATCGACGACGTCGAGGCCGAACTCGAGGCCCAGTACGAGGCGGGCCGCGAGGAGGTGTTGTACGCCGAAATCGAGGCCGTCGGCGGGACCCGCGTGATGACCTACCTGGCGCTGCTCTTTCTCGCCCACCGCGGCCGGATCCGCCTCGAGCAGGACGAACTGTTCGGCGACCTCTGGATCCAGAACGCCGCCGCGGAGGCGGACGCGAACGAAGCGATCGCCGACTGAGGCCGCCGCGCTGGTCGTGACACCGCGGTGACGGATTGCCACAAACGTTTACCAGTCGCTGTCCGAACGTCGAGTCGATGGAACGGCCCGACGACGCAGCGATCCGCATCCACGTCGAGATATTCGCGCTGATACGGCGGCTGCTCCCCGTCGCGATCCTCGTCGGATCGTTCGCCGGACCGATGGTCGTCGCCGAACCGCACGTTGCGGTCTGGATCTCGGCGGTCCTGTTCTGCGTGAGTCTGTTCGTCCTCTGGACGCTCGAGGGGCTCCCGCTGTATCCGGCCCACACGTTCGGGCTCGAGTACCGCTTCGAGGATCGTCCGCTCGAGTCCGGGACCCAGCGCTGCGTCCACTGCGAGCGCGTCATCGACGACGGCGTGCACCGCCGCTACGCCCGGCAGGTCGTCGTTCTGGGGGTGCCGATCTACACGCTCGCGTGGGGCAGCAACGACATCTGTCGGGACTGTCTCGGTATCGGGGCAGGCGCGGGGCGCGCTCCCGGGTGGACCCAGCAACCGGACGCCGGCCGCGCCCGTCGCACGGTCGGCGACGCCGGACGAGGATCCGGACACGGACCGGCGTCGGGGGACGACCCGGTGACGGTCGAAGCCACCGCGTCGCGGGCGGACTCGACGTCGACCGACGGCGCCGCGGCGGCCGACGGGACCGACCCGAACGACTGGCGGCGCGACGACGCCGGTCCCGGAACCGAAATCGCCCGGCGCGTCGATCTGAACGACCGGACGGCCGCGCTCGAGGTCGAACGCGCCTTCGAGGACGGCCGGTCGTGAGTCAGAGCGGGTACAGGATAGCGATCGACGGGGCGACGCGGATCGTGCCCGAAGGTATCACACCTCGCGAATGGTAAAGTAACTCGGAAGGTTGTTGTGAGGTATGTCCTCCGGCCCGGAGCCGGACGCGAGCAACCTCACCGACGGGTCGCTCGTCCGGCCGATGTTCGAACTGGCGTGGCCGCTCGTGGTCATCCAGTTGCTGCAGGTCACCTACAACGTCGGCGACACCTTCTGGCTCGGCGCGCTCTCGCCCGACGCCGTCGGCGCGGTGAGCCTCGCCTTTCCGCTCCTCTTTCTGGTGATCTCCGTCGGCGGCGGCTTCACGACCGCGGGGTCGATCCTGCTCGCCCAACACACCGGCGCCGAGAGCGGCGAGGGCGGTCTGATCGCCGGCCAGACGATCTCGTTTATCTCGCTCGTCGCGGTCGCGCTCGGCCTCATCGGCTTCCTCGCGACGGACTCGATGCTCGCCGCGTTGCCCGCCGACCCGGAAACCCAGGCCGCGATCATCCCGCTGGCCGCCGACTACCTGCGGATCTTCTTCCTCGGAATTCCCTTCGTGTTCGGCTTCTTCGTCTTCGCCGCGCTCATGCGGGGGTACGGCAACACCCGCGCGCCCATGCGGGTGATGGTCGTCAGCGTCCTGCTCAACCTCGTCATCGATCCGCTGTTGATCTTCGGCGTCGGGCCGCTGCCCAGCCTCGGGATCGCCGGCGCGGCCGTCGCGACCGTCATCTCGCGGGGGCTGGCGACGGCCATCGGCTTCTACCTGCTGTACTTCGGCGACGTCGGCCCGGAGATCCGCCCGGAACACCTCCGGCCCCGACTCGAGTACGTCACCGAAATCGTCCGTCTGGGCGTCCCGACGGCCTTAGAGCAGTCGATGTCGGCGCTGGCGCTGGTCGCGATGACGGCGATGGTCGTCACCTTCCAGCCGGCGGTCGTCGCGGCCTACGGGCTGGGCAACCGGCTGATCTCGCTGGCCTTCCTGCCGGCGATGGGGATGGGGCAGGCGACGGACTCGATCGTCGGCCAGAACCTGGGCGCGGGGAAGGGCGACCGCGCCGAGCGGGCGACGCGGATCGCCGGCGGCACCATCGCGGGGATCATGGCCGTCGCGGCGCTGCTGGCCGCGCTCTTCCCGGAACCGTTCGTCTCGGTGTTCGTGACGGCCGAGGAGGCGGGGCGCGCGGAGACGATCGCCTACGGCTCCACCTACCTCCGGTTCGCCGCGGTCGGCTTCGTCTTCATGGGCGTCATGCAGGTCGTGCTGGGCGCTTTCCGCGGCGCCGGCAACACGAAGACGGCGCTGGCCTTCTCCGTGCTGGGCCTGTGGCTCGTCCGCGTCCCCGTGACCTACGCCCTGCTGTTCGTCGCCGAGTGGGGGCCGCGGGGGATCTGGACCGGCGTCGTCGCCGGCGACATCGTCGGCGCTATCGCCGCCGTCGCGTGGTTCTCGCGGGGCACGTGGAAGGGATCGCTGATCGACGAGGACGAACCGGGTGAGGCGGCGGGCGGGACGGGCCGAGCGACCGACGCCGAGTGAGCGGCTGAGCGGTTCGCGCTGGGCCCTCCGGACGCCTCAGAGGTTGCGCTCGATCGTCGAGCGCAGTTGACGTCCGAGGCCGGTCGTCGTCGCGTCGAGCGAGAGGCGCTCGTGGCTCTCGTCGGCATCGAAGCGTTCGGCCAGCAGGCCGCCGCGGCGGTCGACTTCGATCAACAGGTCGAAGCCCTCGCCCTCCGGCAGCGGAACGATCTCGAGTTCGTCGAGTTCGCCGGCGAACGGACCCGATCGGGGGACGAACTCGAACTCCTGGACGAACCGGTGGTTCGAGAACAGCGACTCGCTGGCCTCGCACTTTGCAGTCCGGAGCGTGAATCCGAGCGACTCGACGGCGTCGAACAGCGTCCGGCGTAGCGGATCCGGCTCGATCTCGACGGAATCGGTGTCGTCCGGATCGATGGCCCAGTCGATGTCGAGGCCGGTGTCGAGCCAGACCTCCGTCTTTCCCATCGTCACGGGCGTGTGGTAGGGGACGTCGATCGACACGGGGAACGACCTGTCCTCGTCGGGTTCGATCGTGAACGGATCCGCGATGCGGAACGAATCGATCGTCCCCGTCCGCGCGCTCTCGTCGGTCTCGTAGCGCGTCTCGAGCGCGAAGTAGATGCCGTCGACTTCCTGCGTGTCGTTTCCGCCGGTGACGTCGACGCGCGCGTCGACGGTTTCGCCCGCCGTGAGCGTCGTCGGAAGGATCGTATCGACCGTTGCGGCCCCGATACCGAGACTCGATAGGACACGTTTCATACGGCGACTACGTCACAGTCGATTGATATCTACCTTCGCATCGCGACGCGTCTCGCGGCGGCGACCGCGCTCGCGCCGGGCGACGCCGCATCGGTCGCGTCGGGACGACCGTCGTCCGTCGTGATCTGTCGTCGACCGGTAACTAGGTAACCGAAAGAAGGCTCGCGGACGGGAACCGAACCTCCCACTACTGATGACAAGCCAGTGTGACTGTATGCCAAACCCTTTTGGAAAACGGCTCAAGCGATCACGCGGTGAACAGGTGAATATGCTCACGAACAGGGAGCCGACCGAGACCGACGGCCTGAAACAGTTCCTGGTGCAGTGTGAGGGCTGTTCGTTCGAACACGCGGCCGACGACCGCGACGAAGCGATGGCGATCGGCACCGACCACCAGCGGGAGACGCGACACGAGGTCGTCGCCCTCGAGGTGCCGCCGGCGCTTCGACGGGCGTAAGCCGCGTCGAATCCGCGACCGGCCGATCGACGCTCGGCCGCGGTTTCGGGACCGCAGCGAACGGCGGCACGGGAGCCACGAGTGACGCGTCCGTCGGCGTCCGGCACGACGATTGAAGAGGGAGGACTCGGAATCTCTCATCGATGGTCGACAAGGACGTCGTCCGCCGAGGATACGACGAACTGGCGGAAACGTACGCCGCCGAACGGTCAGAGACGGATCGCGAGCGGGCGGCCCTCGAGGCGTTTTTCGAATCGCTGCCGGCGTCGCCGACGGTTCTCGACGCCGGCTGCGGACGTGGGACGCCGGTTCTGCGGCGGAGAAGCGAGGACGGCGCCGCGGCGGCGGTCGGCGTCGATTTCTCTCGGGAGCAACTCGAACTAGCAGCGGCGAACGCACCGACGGCGTCGCTCGTTCGGGGGGACCTGACGGACTTGCCCGTTCGTGACGGCGTCTTCGACGCCGTGACCGCCCTCCATTCCCTGATTCACGTGCCGCTCGACGAGCACCGAACGGTCCTCGAGGAGTTCGCGCGGGTCCTCCAACCCGGCGGCCGGGTGCTGGTCTCCGAGGGGGTAGAGGAGTGGCGCGGCGAGAACCCGGACTGGCTCGAGACCGGGGTCGAAATGCAGTGGCACGTGGCCGGCGCGGCGGCGACGCGAACGCAGTTGCGCGAAACGGGGTTCGAAATCGTCGACGAGCGAGGGGTCTCCGGGACGCTCCGCGAGGACGAACGCTGGGTGTACGTCGCGGGGCGACTCGAGAAGTAGGCGGAGTCGGCGGCTCGCTCAGTCGGCGGCCAGCGTCCACTCGCCCGGGCCGGCAGACTCGAGGACGTCGCGTCGCTCCATCTCGGTCAGCACCTCGGGGATGCGGTCGGGTTGGGCGATCTCCATCTCGATGCGGTCGATCCCGTGGAACTCGGCGAGATAGTGTCGGATCTCCTCCTGGGTGAACGACTCCTGGTCGGCCTGCTCCATGACGCTGGAGACGAGGTCGACCATGTCCTCGATGAAGTTCCAGGGGTAGACGATCCAGGTCCACTCCTCTACGTGTTCGCCGACGTAGTCGGGCTGGTACTCGCTGGTGCCGAGCAACTGCAGCGTCGCCGTGCGGACCTCGCCGGCGTCGCGGTCGGTGACGTACTCGTAGGCGCGTTCGATGGACCCGCCGGTGTCGGCGATGTCGTCGATGATCAGCACGTCCTTCCCCTCGACGCTGCCCTCGGGCATTGGGTATCGAACGGACGGCTCGTCGCTCTTCTCGGCGGCCCCGACGTAGTGTTCCATCTTCAGGCTCGTCAGATCGTCCAGTCCGAGGAAATCACAGAGACACCGACCCGCGAACCAGCCGCCCCGGGCCAGCGCGACGACGACATCCGGGTCGAACTCGTCGTCGCGGACCTCGTCGCTGACGTCACGACAGAGGCCGTAGATGTACTCCCAGGTAGTGATCGTACAGTCGAAGTCGTCCGGTAAGTCGGACATCGTGTTTCAGGACGTACCACGGATCAACGCCGCTTAAACGATGCGTATTCGGACGATTCGCGCCGGTCGTTAGCATGCGCCTCGAGAACCGTTTCCCCCCGGACGGACCGCTAGTCGGCCGATTACTCGAGGGAGACCGTGACGGCCCGCCCGCCGTCGACGGTAACGTCGAACCCGTTGTAGGAAAACGAAACGCGCCGCGTCGACCCCGGTTGTGCCGACTCGAACGCCGCGTCGAGCGCGTCGGGTTCGATCGCGTCGTACAGCGGCGGGAGCGCCGTGGGGTCGGTTTCCGACGCGGATGCGACGGCATCGACCACGGCGAGCGACGGCGCCTTCTCTGGCGAGAAGACGTACGTCTGCTCGTTCGTCGAACTGTTCCCCCCGATATCGTTCCGATGGTGTTCCGTCGCCATGAATTGCCTTGGCGAGAAGCCAACATCATACTATAAAAAACCACGTGAATCCGAACTAACCGTAACTATCGTTCATCGCCATCTCAGCGTCGCTATCTGACAGTTAGCTTTTCGG
The DNA here is from genome assembly GCF_000337495.1 of Haloterrigena salina JCM 13891. Lineage (GTDB taxonomy): Archaea > Halobacteriota > Halobacteria > Halobacteriales > Natrialbaceae > Haloterrigena > Haloterrigena salina. Next base: position 29,732 of record NZ_AOIS01000067.1, on the reverse strand, counting down.
ACTGCTGCGATCGGTCGGACGAATGGCCGACGTAGCGGCAGGGAGTCCCTCGTATCGTGCCGGACGGCGACTCCCGTCGCCTCACGGGTTGCGTTCGAACGAACGTTCCCAGCGCAAGCGCTATATAACTCGATGATACAACCTAGTTATCGATGGCGCGAACCCAGATCGAAGCCGCCCGCGAGGGGACGGTCACCGACGCGATGGAGCGAGTCGCCGAGCGCGAGAACCGGGACCCGGAGTTCGTCCGGAAGCAGGTCGCCGACGGACAGGCAGTGATCCCGGCGAACATCAACCACGAGTCGCTCGACCCGATGATCATCGGCCGCGAGTTCGCGACGAAGGTCAACGCGAACATCGGCAACAGCGAGGAGACCAGCGACCTCGAGACGGAACTCGAGAAGCTCCATACCGCGGTCCACTACGGCGCGGATACGGTGATGGACCTCGGCACCGGGAGCGACTTAGACGAGATTCGCGAGACCCACGTCGAACACTCGCCGGTGCCCCTCGGAACGGTGCCGCTGTACGAAGCCGTCAAGCGAGCCGGCGGTCCCGAGGAACTGACGACAGACCTGCTGCTCGAGGTCATCGAGAAACAGGCCGAGCAGGGCGTCGACTACATGACGATCCACGCCGGCATCCTCGCCGAACACCTGCCGCTGACCGACGGCCGCAAGACGGGGATCGTCTCGCGGGGCGGGTCGATCATGGCCTCGTGGATGGAGGCCCACGGCGAGCAGAACCCGCTCTTTCAGGTGTACGACGAGATCTGCGAGATCTTCGCCGAACACGACGTCACCTTCAGCCTCGGCGACAGCCTCCGGCCGGGCTGTCTGGCCGACGCCTGCGACGAGGCCCAGTACGCCGAACTCGACACGCTGGGCGAACTCACCCGCCGCGCCTGGAAGTACGACGTCCAGGTAATGGTCGAGGGGCCGGGTCATGTCCCGATGCACAAGGTCGCCGAGAACGTCGAGCGCCAACAGGATGTCTGCGACGGCGCTCCCTTCTACGTCCTCGGCCCGCTGGTGACCGACGTCGCGCCGGGCTACGACCACATCACGAGCGCCATCGGCGCCGCGATGGCGGCCCAGGCCGGCGCTGCGATGCTCTGTTACGTCACGCCCAAAGAGCACCTCGGTCTGCCCGACGAGGAGGACGTCCGCGACGGCCTCGCGGCCTACCGAATCGCGGCCCACGCGGGCGACGTCGGCAACGAGCGACCCGGCGCGCGCGACTGGGACGACGCCCTCTCTGAAGCCCGCTACGAGTTCGACTGGCGCGAGCAGTTCGGCCTCGCGCTCGATCCCGACCGCGCCCGCGACTACCACGATCAGACGCTGCCCGGCGACAACTACAAGGAGGCCCGCTTCTGCTCGATGTGCGGCGTCGAGTTCTGCTCGATGCGGATCGATCAGGACGCCCGTGAGGGCGGGGAGATGGAGTCGCTGACGAGCGACGAGGACGGCGGCACCGACCTCGAGGCCTCGCCGGCCGCCGAGGTCAACCGACCGCCCGTGGGGACCCACGAGTCCGGCGAGTTACCGACGGTCGACGACGGCGAGCGGGTCGAGCAGCCGGGCGACGACTGAGTCGACATCGGACGGCGAGGGCGGGGACCGGATGCCGAATCCTAACCAGGAAGTAATTACATTTATTAATTCATTTTCTGTGATAACATTATATATGACAGGATTGGGGCGACGGCAGCTACTGTCGGCGGTCTCGGCGACAACGGTCACCGCGCTGGCCGGCTGTTCGGATTTACTGGACGAGGAGAGGGAACCGGACAGCGAGGAATCGACCGACGAGAACGAATCGCCCGACGAACCCGAGGCCGAGGAAACGGACGATTCGTCCCCGGAAACGCCAGCAGCGTTCGCACGGCAGTTCGTCGAGGAACTGGCGGCGGACCGGTTCGAGGAGGCGAGCGACCTGACTCCCGCCGCCGGTCCGATATCCGCCGGGAATCTCGAGCGGGTCTGGATGGGGTACACGGCCGTTCACGGCGAACTCGACGCGATCGCGGCGGCCGACGAGGCCGACGACCTCGTCGCGAGACAGGCGCGGGCGTTCGGCGACGCCGCGGTCATCGACGTGCGGCTGGCGTTCGAGCGCGGCGAGGACGGCCTGCTAGTCGCGATCAACGACGCCGACGAGGTCGTCGGGATCGACTTCCCCGTCGAGTACGAACGGCCGACGTACGTCGACCCCGACTCGTTCGCGGCGGAGTCCGTGACCGTTCCGGCCGAGGGCTGTCACCTCGACGGCATCGCGACCGTCCCGACGGAGGCAGCCGGCGGCGACGACGTTCCCGGCGTCGTCCTCGTCCACGGCTCGACCCCGACCGACAAGAACTACCGGAACGGCAGCACCCAGCTGTTCCGGGATCTGGCCGATGGTCTCGCGAGCCGGGGCGTCGCGGTGCTCCGGTACGACAAGCGGACCTACAGCTGCGTTCCGGACCTCGCGGATCGGTCGCTCGACCGAACCATCGTCGACGACGCGCTAGTCGCCGTCGAGGAGCTTCGCGCGATCGACGGCGTCGACGCCGATCGAATCGTCGTCGCGGGCCACAGCCTGGGCGGGATGGCCGCGCCCCGGATCGCCGCGCGGGACGGGTCCCTCGCCGGGGCCGTCGGGCTGGCTGCGCCCGCGCGACCGCTGTACGACGTCTTCCTCGAGCAGTACGAACACCGGCTCTCCGTCGGCGAGCACGAGTGGGCGCAATTGAGCAAGCAGTACGAGCGGATGCGAGAAGACGCCGAACGCATCCGCAACGGCGAGTATCAGGCCGACGAAGTCGTCGCCGAGTATCCCGGCGCGCTCTGGCGGAGCCTCGAGGACTACGATCACGTCGACACGGCTCGTGACGTCGACGTCCCCCTCCGCTTCCTGCAGGGCCGTCGCGACTTCCAGGTCTCGCCCGAGGACGACTTCGAGCTGTGGCGCGCCGAACTCGAGGACCGGCCGGCGACGACCTTCGAGAGCTACGACGGACTCGACCACCTGTTCATGTCGGGCGAGGGGCCGTCCGTTCCCTACGAGACGATGGTGCGCAACAACGTCGAGGAGGCGGTGATCGACGACCTCGTCGCCTGGATCGACGGGATCGAGACCGAGATCGGCTCCGGGACGGCGGCGAACGCTCGAGCGACCCCGCGTCGAGTCGGGACTCCGACGACCGAGGATTGATACGTCCCTCGTCCGACCGCCATCGTATGGACACGATTCGGACCCTGCAGGTCGACGCCTTCACGGACGAGCCGCTGGCCGGGAACCCGGCCGGCGTCGTCCCCGACGCGGACGGGCTCTCGGACGACCAGATGCAGTCGATCGCCGCCGAACTGGCCGTCAGCGAGACGGCGTTTCTCCGCTCGAGCGACGCGGCCGACCACCGGATTCGCTACTTCACGCCGACCCAGGAGGTCGACCTCTGTGGCCACGCGACGATCGGCTCGTTCGCCCACCTCCGCGACGAGGGCCTCGAGGCCGGTACCTACGCGCTCGAGACGAACGTCGGGGAACTCGAGATCGAGGTCGACGCGGACGGGACGGTCTGGATGACCCAGGACGAGCCCCGTATCCGCGAGGTCGACGTCGGCTACGACCGGGTCGCCGACGCGCTGGGCGTCGACGCGGCCGCCCTCGAGGGGGCGAGCGACGACATCCCGCTGGCGGTCTCCTCGACCGGCCTCCCCTTCCTGATCGCGCCGATCACGTACCTCTCGGACCTCGGGAGCGCCGAGCCCGATATGCGGGCGATCGAGGAGCTGACGGAAGACGTGGACGCGACCGGCGTCTACTGCTTTACTTTCGACGCGCTCGGTCGGGAATCGACCCTGCACGGCCGAATGTTCGCGCCCGGGGCCGGCGTGCCCGAGGACCCCGTCACCGGCACCGCCAGCGGCGCCGTCGGCGCCTACCTCGACCGCTTCGGCGCGTTCGACGACGACTTCCCGGAGGAACTGCGCCTCGAGCAGGGCCACTACGTCGACCGGCCCGGGCAGGTCCGCGTTCGGATCGGCGAGGACGTCCGCGTCGGCGGTCGCGGCGTGACGGTCCTCGACGGCTCGCTGGTCGTTCCCGAGGACGAAGACGACGACATCCTCGAGGCCTGAACGGAGCGGAAGTCGATCGTCGAATCTCTCGCGACCGACGGTCATCGCCGCACCCGCGTTGCACTCCCGCGACCGACGTTCGGCGGACCGGAGTCAGCGCGTCTGCGTCACCATCTCGTCCATGTTCTCGAGCGCCGACAGCGCCGCCTGCAGGACCTTGCGTTCGCTCCGGCGGAGGTTCATCGAGACGGCCGTCTTCGAGACGTCGAAGTGGTTCGAGAGTTCCTCGAGGGTCGTCGCCCGTGGCGTCTCGTAGTAGCCTTCCCGGGCAGCCGTCTCGAAGGTCTCGCGTTCGGTGTCGGTCAGCGACCGACAGCCCTCGAGCAGGCGGAGCGCGCTGTCGGAATTCTCGAGGAGGTCGAACAGTTCCGTCGGGCCGAACTGGTCGCGGTCCGCGACGGTGTAGTCGTTGTGGCACTCGAGTTCGGCTAACGCGTGATCCTCGTCGGCGTCGTCGTCGAAACCGACGTGCCACCGTTCGTGGCCGTCCTCGATGTGGAAGGGGCCGGTGATGTAGCCGCCGTTGCGCTGGATCGTCCGCATCGCGTTGGTCTCCTCGATCGTCGTGCCGATCTCGGCGACGTTCTCGCGCTTCGAGAGGATGTAACACTCGCGCATGTTCGGGTGGTCCCGCAGCGCGTGGAGGCCGTCCTCGAGGGCGCCCGTCGACTCCCCCCGCGCGATGAGTCGGGTCTCGAGTTGCTCGTCGTCGGTGTCCAGTTGCCACTGGACGGCCGAGAAGGCGATCTCGACATCGTCGGTCGTGTCGATGAACGGGCAGTCGTACTGGCGCATATCGATATCGAGATCGATCATTGCTAGCGAGTGATCCACACACGGAGTATTAATATCTACCACTCGTTCGCGAGCGCAACTCGCTCGAAATCGGAGATTACCGATCGAAACCGGTACCGTCGCGTCGGTCGGCGCGCCGTCCGGACGCCCGTTGATATGTTAACGCGCGTCTTTTAGCGCGTTCCGAGGGTAGCCGTACGAAATGTCACAGGACCAGGTGACGCCACCGACCGTGACCGCCGAGGAGATTCACCGGATCGACGACGACGCCTTTACCGACCGCAACGTCTGTCTCGTGACCGGCGCCGGGTCCGGGATCGGTCGCGCGACCGCGCTCGCTGCCGCCGGGAACGGCCTCACCGTCGCGGCGACGGACATCGATGAGGACGGCCTCGTCGGGACCGTCGACCGGGGCGAGGAACTCGGTCTCGAGGGCGAGATCGAGACGATCGTCGGCGATCTGACCGAGGACGACGCCCTCGAGCGGATCGTCGACGAGGCGGCCGAGCTGGGCGACGTGAAGTACCTCGCTAACGTCGCCGGGATGCAACACATCGACTCGATCGAGAACTTCCCGATGGAGACCTACGACATGATGCACCGGATCATGCTCCGGGCGCCGCTGTACCTCTCGAAGCTCTGCATCCCGCACTTCCGGGAGACCGAGGACGGGCGGGGCTGCGTCGGCAACATGGGCTCGGTCCACGGCCACTACGTCACCAGCGACAAGGTCGGCTACAACGTCTCGAAGTTCGGTCTGCGCGGGCTCACCCAGTCGATCGCCGCCGAGGGCGAGGGGGAGATCCGCGCCTACTCGATCAGCACCGGCTACGTGAAGACGCCGCTGGTGACCGACCAGCTCGAGGACACCGCCGAGCAGCGCGGGATCTCGGTCGACGAGGTGATCGAGGACGTCATGCTCGGCCAGTCCCGGGTCACAGAGATGATGGAACCGATCGACGTCGCCAACCTCTTCCTGTTGGGCTTCTCGGATCTCGGCCGGCACTTGGACGGCGGCGACCTGTTGTTTGATGGTGGCATGACCCTTACCTACGAGTAACAATGTCCGACGCAACAGATCCGGCGCTCGAGGACGTCGACGAGATCGTCCACGACCCCGGCCGGGAGTTCGTCGAGTCGACGAACGTCTACGACTTCATGGAGACGTACGATATCGACGACTACGACGAGCTCATCGAGCGGACGACGAGCGAGGTCGACGGCGAACCCGAGAGCGGCGTCGACTGGTTCTGGGACGAACTCGTCGACTACCTCGGGATCGAGTTCTACGAGGAGTACGACGAGGTGAGAGACGACGGCGAGGCGCGAAGCGCCTCGGAAGCGAGCGGTGAAACCGCGAGCCGCGGTGGTCCGCAGTTCACCGACTGGTATCCCGGCGGCGAACTCAATATCGCCCACAACGTCCTCGACCGCCACGCCGCGGTCGACGAGGAGCGACGCAACAGGGTCGCGACCATCTGGGAGGGCGAGGACGGCGACATCCGGGAGGTGACCTACCACGAACTCCGGCGGCAGTCGAACAAGGTGGCTAACGCCCTCGAGGAACGGGGCATCGAGACCGGCGACACCGTCGGCCTCTACATGCCGATGGTGCCCGAGGTCGTCTCCATTCTGTACGGCTGTTTCAAGGTCGGTGCGATCGCGGTCCCGATCTTCTCGGGCTTCGGCGTCGACGCGGCCGCGACTCGGATCGCGGACTCGGAGTGCTCGGTGCTCTTTACGGGCGACGGCTTCTATCGGCGCGGCGATCCCGTCTTCCTCAAGTCCGCCGCCGACGAGGCCATCCAGGAGGCCGGGCACGTCGAGCACACGATCGTCTTCGACCGGCTGGGATCCAGCGACCGCCACAGCGAACACGAGATCCCCTGGAGTGACGACCGGGACGAGTGGTGGGACGACGCCGTCGAAGCGGCCGACGACGAGTACGAGACGAAGGCGCTCGACTCGAGCCAGGAGTCGATGCTCCTCTACTCGTCGGGCACCACGGGCAAGCCGAAGGGGATCGTCCACACCCACGCGGGCGTGCAGGTCCAGTGCGCCAAGGAGGTCTACTTCGGGATGGACCTCAAACCCGCGGACCGGTTCTTCTGGGTCTCGGACATCGGCTGGATGATGGGGCCGTGGACGCTCATCGGCACCCACACCTTCGGCGGCACCGTCTTCATGTACGAGGGCGCGCCCGACCACCCCGAACCGGATCGCTTCTGGGAGATGATCGACCGCCACGAGCTGACGCAGTTCGGCATCTCGCCGACCGCGATCCGGGCGCTACGGAAGCACGGGGACGAGTGGCTCGAGGGTTACGACCTCTCCTCGCTCCGACTCCTCGGATCGACGGGCGAGCCCTGGGACCCCGAATCGTGGCGGTGGTTCTACGAGAACGTCGGCAACGGCGAGGCGCCGATCATCAACATCTCCGGCGGCACCGAAATCTGCGGCTGCTTCCTGATGCCGATGCCGACCCAGCCGCTGAAGCCCTGCACGCTTGGCGGACCCGGGCTAGGCATGGACATCGATATCGTCGATCGGGACGGGAGTTCCGTCCGGGAGGACAACCAGCGGGGGTTCCTCGTCGCGCGTGACTCCTGTCCCTCGATGACGAAGTCGCTGTGGTCGGGCGACGAGCGCTACCTGAACGAGTACTGGTCGACGTTCGAGGACCCGCCGATGTGGAACCACGGCGACTGGGCCCAGAAGGACGCGGACGGCTTCTGGTTCCTCCACGGCCGGGCCGACGACGCGCTGAACGTGGCGGGCCGCAAGGTCGGCCCCGCGGAAGTGGAGGGCGCGCTCATCGACCACGAGGCCGTCAACCAGGCCGCCGCCATCGGCGCCCCCGACGAGACGACCGGGACGGCGGTCGTCACCTACGTCATCCTCGAGGACGGCCGGGAGGAATCGGACGACCTCAAGGCGGAACTACGGGCGCAGGTCGGCGAGGAACTGGGCAAGCCGTTCCGCCCGCGCGAGATCCTGTTCGTCGACGACCTCCCGAAGACCCAGTCGGGCAAGATCATCCGCCGGGCCATCGAGGCCACCTACACCGGCGAGGATCTCGGCGACATGAGCAGCATCGAGAATCCCGAGGCGCTCGAGGAACTCGCCGACGCCAGGTAGTCGGTCGAAACCGAACCGCCGACGAGCTACCGACGAGCGCCGGCGATCCGGTACCGTTCAGACGGCCGGCACGCCGAACAGGAGCGTGAAGACAGCGGCGCCGAGTAGCACGACGCCGAGGGCGCGAGCGGCGGCGGTCTCGTCCGGTGCGAGCCGCTCTATCGAGACGACGAGGGTCAGCCCGACCATGACGAGGACGTTCATCGACCCGAGCGCGACCATCAGCGCGAACAGCGGCCACGTACAGCCGATACAGTTGGCGGCGTACGAGAGACCGTCGCGGGCCATTCGAGCGGACTCGGGACGATGAGGGACCGAATGACAGCGACCACAACGAGCGAGCAGATCGCGTTTCAGCGCCGTCTGCTGGTAGACACCGGCGAACGCCAGCAGACCGCCGACGACGAGCGCGGCGACGGAGATGCCGAACGCGGAGGCGGTCAGCAGCGCACGGATCGGGACCAGAACGGCAACCGCCAGCGGGACGGCGCCGACGAGCGTCCACGCGAGGCCGTAGGCGCCGAGAAAGGCGGCGATCGCGGATCCGAACACGGATCGACTGGCACAGACCTCCTCGCGGATCTTCCGAACGACCGGGAGCAGCGACGGGAGCATCATCGCCAGCATCATCGTCCCCCACAGCAGCAGGTACGCCGCGACGCCGCCGAGGCCGTTGGCCGCGGCGATCGCTTCGGGGACGCCCGGTGCGCTCATCGGCGCCTCGAGGCCCGCCGGCGGGGAGCCAAGTCCGGGAAGCCACCCCTGCAGGAGGACGAGCCACAGCAGGGCCGACAGCGAGAGGACGAGGAGTTCGGGGGCCGGGACCTCGAGGTCGAGACGATCGGTCGACGGGAGTGAGATGTCTGGTGCCATCGGTTACGCGGCGAAGTGGGGGTCGACGTGCGATACGATCGCGGACGGCCGGCGTTCAGTCACGGCGATCACCGTCGGTCGGCCGCTCGCGGCGGCCGCACTCGAGGATGGCGCCGCCGGCGCCGACCGCGACGTCGACGGGGACGGTTCCCAGGCCGTCGCTGTCAGCGCTCGAGCGAGCCAGCGCGAGTCCCAGCAGCGACTGTTCGGTCGGGGCGTCCAGTTCGGTCCAGCGGACGCTCGCCGCCCGCTCGTAGATCCGGCCGCCGTTGGCGACCGCCACCGTGTCGGTGCCCCGCGACCGGATCGCCTGCAGCGCGCCCTGTCCGACGTGCAGCGGCGTCCAGTTCTCGCAGTCGGGATCGTACCGGTAGGCGATGCCGTCGGCGCCGGCGATGAACACCGACTCGTCGCCGGCCCAGACGTCCTGGAAGTCAACCTGTGCGTTGCGGACGCCGATCCGGTCCCACTCGTCGGTCGGTTCGGTGTCGGTGGGCTCCGTATCTGCCGGTTCGCCGTCTCTCGGATCGCGCTCCGTCGAACCGTCGGTCCCGCCGGCGGTCGCGTCGCCGGCGGCGGCCTCGCGGTACGCGCCGCCGCTGGTGTCGATCGCGTAGAACCCGTCCGGCCCCGCCGTGATGCCGGGGATCGTCGATCCGCCGCCGGGTTCGACGACCTCGCCCCAGACGGGACAGCCGTCCTCGACGGTGCAGTCGAGGACCTCGCCGGAGCCGTTGGCGATGCGAACGCGTTCCTCGCCCGTTCGGCCCGCGACGGCGATGGCCTCCCAGGTGCTCGTCTTCTCCATCGGCGCGGAGTAGTCGCTGAGGTGGCCGTCGGCCACGTCGTAGAACCCGAGAGCGCCGCTGTCGCCGGCGAACCAGAGCCGACAGCCGTCGTCGGTCGCCGCGATCGAGCGCAGGGTGTTCTCCGAGACGCCCGGGCCGCGCTCGAGGACGACCCGCCAGCCGTCGCCGGTTCGGTGAAGCAGCAGTCCACCTTCGCCGCAGGCGTAGGGGCCGTCCTGTCCGTGGACGACGCCGTGGAGGGTCCGAGACGTCGGCGACTCGACGGCTTCCCAGTCGCCGCGGTCGTCGGTCCCGTCGCCGGCGTCCGTGTCGCTCGCTCGGTTTGCGGCGTCGGCGTCTCCCTCCCCTCCGTCGTCGCCGGCGGATCGGCGGTCGCCGTCGGCTTCGGTCCGGTCGCTGCCCGCTTCGCTCGCGTCGTCGGCCGTTCCGGGCGAGCCGACCCGCTGGAGCCACTCGAGGGCGTCGGACAGCGAGTCGTCGAGGCGGTCGATCACCGAATCACCTCGTGGGCCGCCGCGACGCGGGAGCAGCCGACGCTATAGGCCGCGGCCCGCCAACTCAGATCGCAGCGCTCGCGGCGGTCGCGAACGTCCTCGACCGCGTCGGTCAGCGCGTAGGCGAACTCGTTGGTCACGCGCGCGTCGCTCATGCGATCGCGGCCGACGGTCCGGATCCACTCGAGGTGGGCCGCGATCGGCCGCCCCGCGGTCGCGAGCACGGCGGGGACGACGTCGATACCGCGCTCTTCGAGGGCGCGCTGTCCGTCCGGCGTCACGGCGCCGACGGTCCCTTCGACGACGAGGTCGGCGCGGATGCCGTCGGCGTTGTCGGCGGTGATCGTCGTCGCCGGCGCCGCGAGAACCAACGCGTCGGCGTCGCACTCGAGGACGTTCTCGGTGCCGGTCACGGTGCCGTCGTCGTACTCGGCGAGCGCGCCCGGACGCTCGAGATAACTGGGCACGAGGTTGGTATCGAGCCCGGAGCCGTCGTCCGGAGCGACGAGGCCGACTCGGTCGCTTGACATGGCGACGACGGAGCCGCCCCGGAACTCGAGCAGACGAGCGGCCGCCACGCCGCAGGCCGCAGTGCCGTAGACCGCGATCGTCGCGTCGGCCAGCGGTCGGTCGCGGTCGGTCTCGAGGACCTCCCGCGTCACGTGCGCGAGGCCGTGACCGCCCGCCCGATCGATCTCCCGGAGGCCGCCGATGGCCGGCGGTTTGCCGGCGACGGCCGCGGTTCGGGGGGCGTCGACGTCGTCGGCGACGGCGTCGGCGAACCGGGCCATCGTCCGCCGGTCGGTACCGACCTCCGGAACGAGGACGTCGTCGCCGCGGTCGACGCCCGCGATTCGGTGCGCGTAGGATCGGGTGAGTCGACTGCGTTCGTCCTGGGACAGCGCCGTCGGATCGACCGCGACTCCGCCCGCGGCGCCGCCGAACGGGAGGTCGGCGATCGCCGCGCTGACGGTCGTCGCGGCCGCGAGGCCGGCGCAGTCGTCCCCGTTCAGCGCGGGGTAGTACCGGTGCGGTCCGAGGAAGGAACCGCGGACGCCGTCGTGGCGGACGCGGTACCCCTCGCAGACGTCGAGCGCGCCGTCGTCGCGTTCGAACGGCACGGAAATCCGCTCGCGCTGGCGGGGGTGGAGCAGTCGCTGTTCGATCCCGTCGGGGACGCCGAGACGGCGCGTCGCGGCCGTCGCGTACGCCCACGGGGCGGCGAGGTCGGGATCGGTTCGGGTCGTCTCGTCGTCGGTGTCGTGAAAGGCTGTCATCGTGTCAGGGTCAACGGACTATGGTCGACCGACCCGCTCGGCAGACGTCGGTCTACTCGGAGAGTTCGATCGATACGATCACTGTGCAGACTCAGAACGGACGATCCGGCGATGGTCCGGGAACGCGCGACCGCGCCCGGCGGCGAACGCCGTCGGTGCGATCGCCGCGGGAGCGCGACCGTCATGGGGACTCACAGCAGAGGCACCGGCGCTCCCACTCGTGGTGTTCCTCGAGACGCCTGTTGGCGCGCGTGCTCGGACGATAGGCGTTGGTTCGCCCGTCGAGAGGGTGTTTCTCGACGTAACCCTCTTCGACGAGTTCGCTCAGGTTCTGGTAGAGTCGGCCCTGGTTGATCTCCTCGTCGTAGTAACAGTCGAGCTTGTCCTTGATGACGAGTCCGTGGGGGTTTCGCTCCGCGAGCATTCGGATAACGAACAGTTGATCACGTTTGAACCCGGTCAGGTTCGCCAGCGGCCGCGGCTCCGCGTGCTCGTCGGAGATCGGTTCGGTACTGTCGTCGGTGTCACTCGGTGGGTGGCTGGGCATCGGTTCGTCACCGGCGGCGAAGCCGCCGAAGCTACGCGCGGGAGTCGAACCCGCAGCCGGCCGAGTCCGGACGTAGCGAGGGCCTTCAGGGACCGAACTCCATCCGGTGTTCGCGGTAGAGAACGGCGACGAACGCCCCGAGGGGCGGCAACCCGAGGATCACGAGAATCAGTCCGGCGTAAATGGCGGCCGATAGCTGAAGGCTCGCGACGAAGTAGGCCATCACGGCAGTCGCGGCCGCGAGCAGCAGCCCGATACTCGAGAGCACGAGCCCGAAGCTCAGCTTCCGGAACTGCCACTCGAGGTTCCCCGACCGACGTAACTGTTCGATCAGGACGACGGTCGCGGGGATCGTCACCGCGATCAGTTGCAGGAGCATCAGTGCGACGTCGGTGCTTGCAGTGGTTGACATGGGTGAACGTGGTGCGCTGCGTAGGTCTGCGGACCGCACGCAGTTGCGGTGGCTGGCGGGCGATGCGACTCGCTCGAGCAGCGGCGCGGTTCGATCGCGGGCGACAATCGGCGTACTCGGTCGTCAGGGAGCGCGGACTCGAGTCGGAGTTGGTCAGCTCGACGACGGAACGGGACGGCGCAATTATTTCCATTCGCGTGTGTGCGACGGCCCCGATTCGAGGGCCCACGGATCGTTGGGAGCGGGATCGCCGAGCCACAGCGATCGGGCGAGGTTCGCGAGGAAGACGGCCTGGGCGGCGGCGATCACGTAGGCGCCGACGGTCGCCAGTTGGTGCAGCGGCGCGTACGCCGCCGGATAGGTCGCGACGCGCCGCGGGAGTTGTGCGAGGCCGACGAGCAGGAGCGCCCCGAAGGTCACCGCGACGCCGACGACCGTGAGCCAGACGTGCAGGCGGGCCAGCCCCGGCTCGAGGCGCCGGTCGGTGAGCAGGGGGAACCAGTAGTAGACGCCGGCGACCAGCGCGAGCGCGACGAAGCCGGCGAGCAGCAGGTGGAAGTGCGCGACGACATAGTAGGTCCCGGTGTAGCGGACGTTGATCGGCACGACGGCGAGGAAGACGCCGGTGACGCCGCCGACGACGAAGAAGCCGACGGCGGCGAGGGACGCGACCATCGGCGCGGTGTACCGGATCGAACCGCCCCATAGCGTCACGAGCCACGTACAGAGTTTCGCGGAGCTCGGGAGCGCCACCGCCAGCGTCGTGAGCATGAAGACCGTCCGCACGGGGAGGCTCATTCCGGTCACGAACATGTGGTGGGCCCAGACGGTGAACGAGACGACGCCGATCGCGAGCGTCGAGTAGACGGACGAGCGGTGGCCGAACAGCTTCCGGCCGGCGAACCGCGGCAGCACGTGGCTGACGATTCCCATCGGGGGCAACACCACGATGTACACCAGCGGATGGGCGAAGAACCAGAACAGGTGTTGCCAGACCTGGGGCCCGCCGCCGCCGAGGAGGAACCCGGTGGCGAGCGTCCGGTCCGCGAGAACGAGCGCGACCGTCGCCGCCAGCACCGGAAACGCCAGCAGGGACATCGCCGCGGCGGTCAGCACCGTCCACGTGAACGTGTCGACCTCGAGCCACCGGACCTCGCGCTCGCGCAGAATCGTGCGGAGGAGCGTCCACGCCGTCAGCGTCGTCCCGACGGCGACCAGCGCGAGTCCGGCGAGGAGGGCGTCGACGGCCGGGTTCGCCGACAGCACGCTCAGTGGCGGATACAGCGTCCACCCGCTGGCGACCGGCTCGAGGCCCGCCACGCCGAGGATGCCGCCGATCGTGCCCGCCCGAATCGACAGCGCCGCGGGGACCTGCAGCCAGAACGCGACCGCGCCGAGGGTCGGCGCGGCGACGTCGTCGGCCTCGATCAGCGGGGGGACGGCGACGTAGGACACGCCCCAGATCGCCGGCAGCGCGAACAGGAACAGCATCGTCAGCCCGTGGGTCGTGAAGAAGGCGTTGTAGGTCTCAGCCGTCAACCGACCGAGAGTCGGCGTGACCAGCGCCGTTCGCAGGAACAGCGCGTCGAGCCCGCCCCACAGCCCCATCACCAGCGCCAGCGCGAGGTGCCAGCGGGCGAGCCGTCGGTGGTCGACGTTCGACCGGCCGATCGATCGAGTCACGGCCGTCCGAACGCGAACGCCCGACCCAGTTCGCGAACGCCCAGCAGGCCGACCGTCGTCGCGATGGTGAACGCGAAGATCGGGTCGACCGCGTACAGCAGGCCGCCGATCAGCGGTGCGGGGACGACGGCGACCTGCACCGCCGTCCCGACCGCGTCGGGGAGCCGCGGGCCGGGAACCGGGGCGACGCGAGCACTCTCGCCGACGGTCGGCCGGAGCGGTTCGATCGCCGTCCGACAGCCCAGCAGTGCGAACAGGACGGCGACGATACCGGCGTTGGACGGGGCCGCCACGAGGCCCATCGGGAGCAGCGAGACGACGGCGAGACCGACGGCCAGCACCGCGCGCCGGTCGAGCCGCGAGGCGAGGGCGGGGGCGGCGACCGCGCCGACGACCGCGCCCGCGGCCTCCGCGAGGACGAACAGGCCGAAGACGGCGGCCGGCGCCAGCGAGAGGCCGCCGATCGAGAGCCCGATCGATCGGTACTCGACGACCAGCAGGATCAGGAACGGCCAGCTCCCAGCGAGGGCGACCCGAACGAGGGCGTCGCCGATGACCGCCCAGCGACGGCGGTCGGGGAGTCTCGAGGCGGCGCTGCTGACCGCGCCGAGCGGAGACTCCGCGTCGGCTGGCGCAGCGGTGGTCGTCTCGTTTCTGCGCGCCTCACTCTCGCCGTCTCGGTTGCTCCCCTCGAGGCCCTCGCCGAGCACTCGCGCGGTGAGGATCGACGTTCGCTCCCCCGCGGAACCCAGTGCGATCGCGCCGACGAGGGCGACCGCAGCGCCGGTCGCGGCGACGAGGACGAAGCCCGTGCGGACCCCGCCGGCGCTCGCGACGGCGGCCGCAGCGAACACGGCCGCCGCGGCGAGGCCGAGCGCGCCGACGACGGTCCGCGTTCGTCGTCCGTCGACGGCTCCGCGCCGAATCGACGCCTCGTCGCGAGCGGGCACCGCGCTCGAGGGCGGTGCCGCCGCGCGCGTATCGGTCGGCCACAGGTCCCGCACGGGGCCGCGGACGTGCCACGCCTGCAGGAGGACGATCCCGACCGCGAGCCACCCCAGCGCCGACAGCGGCGTTCCCAGCAGGGCGTCGAGCGTCGGCGCACCCGCCCACGCGAGGAGGCCGACCGCGGCGACGAGCACCGACGCCACCGCGGCCGCGGCGGGCGCGAGGTCGCTCGTCGGACCGGCGTCGGCGTCGCTCGAGTGCCGGGACGCCGCGACGGCGACGCCCAATCCGAGCGACACCAGCGCGCCGGCGACGATCGGCCCGGAGCCGATCGCGACGACGAACTCGGGGAGGTATCGTTCGGCGAGGCGGATCAGCCCGTGGCTCGTCGCGAGCGCGACGAGACAGACGATCCGGATCGGATCGGTGCGGTCGGCGGCGTCTGTCGGGTGTTGGGTCATGGATACTGGAACGGGAGACGGCTATCGCGATCGGCTCGCGGTAGTCGAACGTCGGCAAACGGTCGGCGGTTGAGACCTCACTTCAGCCCGCGGTCCTCGAGCGCGTAGGCGATCCGCTCGAGGAACTGCTGGGTGCGGATGATGATCCCGGCGATGTGGGGTGCGAGGCGGTTTCCGATGCGAACGCGCTGCTCGGGCTCGAGGGCGACGTACACCTGTACGGCGAAAATCGGGACGGCGACGACGTTGAACAGCGCCGTGTACGTCCCCGACACCGTGCCGCCGGCCGCGCCCGCGGGCGGAACGAGGCCGAGCGCGCCGAAGATGAGTTCGACGACGAGGCCGGCGACGACCGCCGCGAGGAAGAACGCGCCAGCGATCACGGCGGCCATCCGGGTGCCGTAGTACCGCCGGTAGGTACGGACCAGCGGCAGGATCACCAGATCCGCGAAGATGAACGCGAGCACGCCGCCGAAGGAGACGCCGTTCTGCCAGAGCACGACCGCGAAGGGGACGTTGCCGATCGAACAGAGGAACGTCACCACGCCGACGACGGCGCCGAGGACGACGTTCGAGACGAGCCGCAGGACGCTGCCCTCGGCACCGACGCCGAAGACGGCGGTCCACCACGCGGTCGGCACGAACGCGGCCAGCAGGCCGGCGATGGCGAAACCGAGGACGACGTCCCGCCAGAGCATGTCCCACTCGCGGATCGCGTTCGCGGTCGCCGACCGCCAGCGATCGCCCGACAGCAGTTCGGGGCCCGCCGTAACGGGGTCGCGATCGGTCGACGGATCGTACGCGTTGCGACAGCCGCCACAGCAGAAGTGTCGCCGCTCGCCGTCGAACTCAGCCGCGATGGTCTCCTCGTCGGTCGGGTCCGCGGCCATCCCGCAGGTCGCACACTCGATCTCCTGTAGCGACCGCGCGTGTGCTCGAGCGCGCTCGATCCACGATTGAGGGACGAACCGCCGGTACACCACCGCGAGGACGGCGACGGCGACGAGGCCGCCGACGATCTCCGCCGCGGCGAACTGCCAGCCCAGCAGGAGCGTGACGACCAGCGCGAGTTCGAGCACGAGGTCGGTGCTCGCGAACTGGAACGCGCCCAGACTGGCCGCGGCCGACGCGCCCTTGGTGAACAGCGACCGGGTCGTCGCCACCGCGGAGAACGAGCAACTCGAGGACGACGCGCCGAAGAGGGTCCCGTAGCCGACCTCGCGCCAGCCGTCGTCGCCGAGGTAGTCGGTGAGCCGGTCTTCGGAGACGAACTCCTGGACCGCGCCGGTGATCGTGAACCCGAGGACGAGCGCCCACCACGTCTCCCAGGCCATCTCGAAGGCGATGATCGCGGCCTCGATGAGCCGTAACAGGACCACACCGAGCAGGCCGGCGAGCCGGGCCGCGAACTCGAGGCTCCCTTCGTTCGGGGCCGGGGAGACGGGTCCGATACCGAGTGGCGGCCCGCGAGCGCCCGTGGCGAAATGGAGCGGTCCGTAGTCGACCGTCGTTACCGCCAGCGAGGCGAGCAGTCGCGTCTGCGCGGCCACGAGGCTGTGGGCGTCGGTAACCGGGTGGATGACTGCGTGCATAGTGGAGTAACGAGAACGGAGTCGCCGATCGGTCAGCACGTCGGGACGGGCCGCCAGCGGATAGTGGCGACTGGGCTGGTGGGCCGGGAGGTCATCCGCGCCGAGGGCGCGTCGTCCGGGCCTTCCGACATCGAAGCCTAATAGATTATGGCGTAAAAATATGGACGAAACCTAGAGAATGTGCACCGACGAACCGGAGCGTCGGGCGCGAGCGGACGTGTGATCGATCGGTCGTCTCGCGGCGCGGACGGACGGTCCGGAAGCGGCCAGTGCGGGAGGTTCTCAGCGGACTCGGTCGCGTGGCAGCCGAGGCGTCGACGCGTCGTCCTCAGCGAGCCATCAGTCCGACCGTTCGATGGCGATTGTAGAGATAGGCCACGCAGACGGCGACCGTCGAGAGGAGGAAGGCGACGAGGGCGATCGCGAGCGCGACGCCGAACCCGGCCGCCAGTCCGGACAGCAGGCCGAGGAACAGCGGCGCGGCGACGGCCGCGCCGACGTAGATCTGCCGGTCGGGCGTCCATGCGTCGGTTTCGGCCTCGATGAACTCGACGTCGCGCCAGATCGCGGGCAGCGTGACGGCGCCGGCGGCGGCGACGACGATCAGCAGCGCGACGCTGCCGAGACTCGTGGCCAGAACCGAACCGCCGCCGGTCAGTCGGGCCAGCGAGACGATCCCGAGCAGACTCAACGCGGGATAGCCGATCAAGACGTACCAGTACCACGGCGCGCGGTCGGTCGAATCGACGGAGATGAGATCACCACTTGGCATGGTGCATCCGTCGTACGGTTCACCTACTCATAAGTTGTACAAATATCCAAGATTTTCATACAAAACACTGCTCGCAAGTTCACGAAACAAATGAGTACATAAATTTATTTTAGCGGGCTTCAGTATTGTGTCATCTTATACCACTGGCACTGCTAGGCCCGTCCCCGGTCGAATCCCACTGCGGTTCGATCGACCCCCCTAACGATGATCGGTAAACACGCATTCTGTCCGACCAGCGGCGCATCTCTCTCGCGAGAGGTTCACTACGACGACCGGGGACGCCCCGAACGCGTCCCACAGTCCGACGACCTCTCGCCGAACGCGACCCTCGAGGCCCCACTGACGACGGGGAAACGCCGCTCCTCGAGGCGCGCGCTCCTGACCTACTTCCGTCGGTGTCACCGCCGACACGCCGACGAGAGCGACGAACTGTATCGGCGCGCTGCGCTGGCCCTCGACCGCCTCAAGCGGAGCGCGACGGGCCGCCAAGAGCGCGACGTTATCGTCTGGTGTGCCCTCGGAGACCGACTCGCTCGCGACGGGTTCGACGTCGACTGGATGGGCGCCCACGTCGAACCGCGGTGTCCGGAGTGTAGCGGCCGCCTGACCTACGCCGAAGGGCCCGACGGACCGATCGCTCGGTGTGGCGGGTCGTGCTGTGAGCGCCGCGCCGATCGGTTGGCGACGATCAGGGACACCGTCCGGTCGCTGCTCGCACAAACGTACCCCGAGGATTCCACCCCCGAAACCGATGCACTCGCGATACTGTGATCGAACGCGACGGGAATCGGTGGACCGCTCCCGGCGCGCGAACGTCGAACATGCGCCTCTTGACGGTGCTCACCGACTCGCAGTCGACGACCGGCGAGGTCAGAGCGGTCATCGATCGCCACGACCTCGAGTACAGCCTCGCCGGTCACGACGACGACAACGACTGGACAATCACCGTTCCCGCACCCGCTCACGCGGTAGAACCGTTGGTGGACGAGCTTCAGTCGGTCGCCGGGAACGTCACCGTCGTCGTCGAGGAGCCGATGGCGATCGTCGGCAGCGAGTGGGACGGCGCGACCGAAGGACGCGGCGAGTGGCTCTCCTTCGAGCGAATCTCCCGGAGCGAACTGCGCTCGAAGGCCCGATCGCAGCTGCCCTCGCTGGTCATCTTCGCCGCGATGACGGCGATCAGCGGCGTCGTCGCCACCACCGGCGTCCTGCTGGACTCGCTGGCGGTGCTGGTCGGCGCGATGGTGATCGCCCCCCTGCTCGGCCCCGCGATGGCCTCGAGCGTCGCGACCGTCCTCGACGAGCGCCGGCTGTTCGTCCGCGGCGTCGAACTCCAGCTCGCCGGTATCGGCGTGGCGATGGCCAGCGCGCTCGCGTTCGCGGCGTTCGCGCGGACGTCGTCGGTGGTCACCGCCGCGGTCGACCTCGAGGCGAGCCTCGGACTGGGCAGTCACGGCCTCCCGCCGTCGCTGCTGGTGACCGTCGCGGTCTGTTCGGGCATCGCCGGCGGGCTCGGGATGGCGACGACCGGTATCACGGACCTCATCGGCGTGATGATCGCGGCCGCGATCATGCCGCCGATCGGCGTGGTCGGCGTCGGCGTCGCGTGGGGCGAACCCGCGGCGGTGCTCGGGTCGCTGGTCGTCGTCGCCGTCAACCTCATCGCGATCAACGTCGGCGCCATCGCGACCCTCTGGACCGTCGGCTTCCACCCCTCCGACCGCTCCCGAATCAGGACGACGCGGGGCGCCATCATTCGACGGATCGTCCTGTTGCTCGCGCTGTTGCTGGGCGCGCTCCGATTGCTCGAGGCCGTCTCCAGCGGCCTCTGAACGTTCGAGATCGATCCCACACCGATGACTGACGATTCCACGCGCGACGACGAGGCGACGACCGCGAAATCAGGTACAGCGCCGAGCGACGGCGGCGACCGCTCGAGTGACGGAACGGACGAACGAATCGACCGCGACGGAGGCGGCGTCGACCGCGGCGGCGAGTCCGAACCCGACGACCGAGGCGAGGCCGAGCGCGACGGCGATGCGCCGTCGCTCGGGCTGTCGCTGATCGGCTACGTCCTCCGACTGACGGTCGCCGCGCTGGCGGTCGGCGTCCGAATCCTCTGGACTGGTGGGCAGATCGGCGCCCGTTACCTGACCGATACGGCGTCGCGCCGCGAGTGGCGACGCTGGCTCCTGCTCGAGGGCGACCGGCGAGTGATCGTCAGTGGCTTCGTCGCGGGCGTCTTCGCCATCGCCCTGGTGCTCGGCGTCACCGACGTCATCGGCGTCCGCGAGAGCCGGTTCGTCACGACGATGTTTAGCACGATGATCGCGGGGCTGTTCTCGTTCATTCCGATCGTCGTCGCGGTCAACCAGTTGATCATCTCTCGGCTGTTCGGGACCCCCGATCGGCTCACCGATCGCATCGACGGCGTCCAGGCGTTCCGCAGCCGCGTCGAGGGACAGACCGAGGGCGACGGCGTCAGCCCGACCGATCCCGCCCCGTTCCTCGCTCGGTTGGCCGGCACGCTCGGGAGCCGGGCCGACGAACTCGCCACCCAGTGCGGGGACGCCTCGAGTGCGGGCGACGGCAGCAAGCGCAGTCGGGTGGACGACGCCGTCGACGACACCCCGATCTCCGCGCTCGAGTCGGTCTGTCGCTTCGCGGAACGCACGCGCGAACACACCAGCGACCTCTCCGCCCGGCTCACCGGCGAAACGACGTCGGTGTTCGCCGTCGTCCTGCCGACGATCGACCACGACTACGCTGGCGCCGCCAACGAGGCGCGTCGGCTGGGTCGCCGGTTCGACGAGGACCTGTCGAGTCGGTCCGCCGCGCTCCTCGAGGAACTGCGGGAGCTGTTCGTCACCGCGGACGCGACCAGGCAGTACTTCACGACGATCTACCTCCAGCGCGAACTCGCGCGGCTGTCGCGGCTGATCACCTACAGCGGGACCGCCGCGATCCTGCTCTCGACGCTGGTCATCATGATCTACGCGAGCGGCTACCCGCCCGTCGCCTTCGAGGGGTGGCTGCTCGTGCTCGTGAGCGCCGTGCTCGGAGTCGCGTTCAGCCCGCTTGCGGTGCTGTTCGCCTACGTCGTTCGGATCTCGGCGGTCCTCAAGCGGACCTCCGCGCCCGGCGCGTTCACGCCGCCGGGCGAGTTCCACCGCTCGTACGACGTCCGCGGCGCGATCCGCCCGGCCGAACCGGAGGGTAGAACGGACTCGAGCCACGCCGGGAGCGCGACGGGATCGAGCGGCGCCGGAACGCCGACCGACGACGAGCCCTCGAGCGAGAGCGAGGACGACCGGTGACCGGACGCCCACGCACCCGGCGCGCCGTCCTCGCCGCGGTCGGAACGGCGGCCGGAACGCTCTCGCTCGCCGGCTGTGCCGACACCGACAGCGAGTGGATCGCCGCCGACGTCCCCACCGACGCGGCGCTGTACGACGTGGCCCAGACCGCGACGGGGGCCTACGCCGTCGGCGAGGACGGGGTCGTCCTCGCCCGGGACGGCGGCGACTGGACCGTTCGGCTCGAAAACGGACTCTCCGAGGCGGGCGACGGGCTGCGCTCCGCGGCGGTCACGAGTAACGGCCGGGCGCTGTGGGTCGCCGGCGACAGCGGCGCGCTCGGGCTCTACGACGTCGTCGCCGACCAAGCCGTCGACTTCTCGGCCCCGAAGGAGAAGACGACGTCGTGGACGGCCATCGCGGCGGCCGGGCTGGCCGGCGACGAGCGACTCACGGCCATCAACAGCTCCGGCGAACTCCTCCGCGGTCGACGCGACGGCGCAGACGTCGCGTGGGGCGAGGTGACGAAGCCCGGCAGCGGCTCGAGCGTCACCGACATCGACCTCACGCCGCTGGCGTACGGCTACGTCGTCGACACCGACGGCGGCGTCTTCGAGTCGCGAGACGGCGGGGTCTCGTGGAGCCGCATCGGGCTCGAGGGCGCGGGAGTCGACTTCGCGGCGGTCGCGGCGACGGACAGCGGTCACGTCTCGGTCGCCGGCGGCAACGGCGTCGTCTACACCTACAACGGCGTCGACTGGTCGCGAACGACGCTGGGCGAGCAGCCGATCGCGGCGCTGGCTCGAGACCGCGACACCGCGCTGGCGGTCTCGTCGGCGGGAGTGATCTACGAGCGCAGCTTCGACGGCTGGACCGAACTCACCGACCTCCGGCCGGGGAACGAACTGCGGTCGGTCGCGCTCGGCACTGCCCGGTCGCCGCAACTGGTCGTCGGCGAGTCGGGGACGGTGTTCGAACGGCAGTACTGACGTTTCGCGACCGTCTCGGTCAGCGATACTCCCGAGGACCGGCCCGAACGTCCGCGCGCTGCGACCCGCAACGGTGCGACGAGACGGTCGCGTACTATTTTATTTGTGGAGCTACATGTTTCGAGTATGATCGCTCGTCTAATTGCCCGTCTGCGCGAACGGATCGCCGTCGAGGACCCCGACGAACGGATCGAGGGCTCCGGTGACCCGATCACGTCGCCACAGCACCGGCGCGCAGCCGACGCGGAACGGATGCTCGAGGAATCGGCGGAGCTGACGGAGACCCAGCGGAAGTTCGATCGCGACCGGTAATCGCTCGCGAACTTCGAGTCGGGCCGCGAACCCGCGCCGGTCCGTCCCGTTACGTTTTACCCCCGCGGGCCCGAATCGCCGTCAATGACTGCCCAGACCGTCCAGCAGGGCGACCTCGTGACCGTCATCGGCCTCGAGGTCCACGTCCAGCTGGAGACCGACACGAAGATCTTCTGTGGCTGTGCGACCGAACAGACCGACGAGCCCAACGAGAACGTCTGCCCGGTCTGTCTCGGCCTGCCAGGCGCACTGCCCGTCCTGAACGAGGCCGCCGTCGAGGCCGCCGTCAAGATCGGGAAAGCGATCGACGCCGACATCCCCGAGGAGACCCGATTCCACCGGAAGAACTACTACTACCCCGACCTGCCCAAGAACTTCCAGATCACCCAGTACGACGAGCCGATCTGCGCCGACGGCGAACTCGAGGTCGCCGTCGAGGGCGAGCGTCGGACGGTAGCGATCGAACGGGCCCACCTGGAGGAGGACCCGGGCAGCCTCCAGCACGTCGGCGGCGGTGGCGGCATCGACTCCGCGGAGTACACCCTCGTCGACTACAACCGCGCGGGGACGCCGCTGATGGAGATCGTCACGGCGCCGGACTTCCGCAGCCCCGCGGAGGTGCGCGCCTTCCTGGCCGAACTCGAGGAAGTCCTCGAGTACCTGGGCGTCTTCGACGCGGAACGCGACGGCAGCCTGCGCATCGACGCCAACCTCTCGATCATCCCCGAGGAGGAGATCGACGGCGACGACACCGACGAGATCGGGATGGACGCGCTCGAGGCCGCCAACCGGACGGAGGTCAAGAACATCTCGAGCCACAAGGGTGCGGAGAAGGCCCTGGCCTACGAGGAGACCCGCCAGAAGAACGCCATCCAGCGCGGCCGCGCGGTCGAGCAGGAGACCCGCCACTGGGACGAGTCCCGCGGGATCACGGTCTCGATGCGCTCGAAGGAAGAGGAGAAGGACTACCGCTACTTCGAGGAGGCCGACCTGCCGCCGCTGCGCGTCTCGGGCTGGAAGGACGAGATTTCGATCCCGGAACTCCCCTCGGCCCGCCGCGAGCGGTTCCAGGCGGAGTACGGCTTGAGCGAGGAGGCCGCCTCGAAGCTCACGTCGACCAAGCAGGTCGCGGACTTCTACGAGGACGTCGCCGGCGAGTTCGACCCCGACCTCGCGGCGACGTGGGTCGCGGACAACCTGCTGGGCGAACTCAACTACCGCGACATGGAGATCACGGACATCGCGGGCCGCCTCGAGGAGGTCTCCCGGCTCGTCGAACTCGTCGCCGAGGACGAGATCACGGCGAAGAACGCCCGCGAGACCGTCCTCCGGTCGATGCTCGACGACGGCGCGGCGCCGGACGAGATCGTCGAACAGGAGGGCCTGGGCAAAACGGGCGAAGACGAGGTCCAGCAGGCCGTCGTCGAGGCCATCGACGAGAACCCCGACGCCGTCGACGACTACGAGAGCGGCGACGACGGCGCGATCAACTTCCTCGTCGGCCAGGTCATGCAGAAAACGGGAGGGAGTGCGGACCCCGGCGACGTCAACCAGTTGCTGCGAGCCGAACTCGAGTAACCGCGCTCACGGCGCGTCCGACGTTTTGACGGCGACGCCGGTCCCGTCGCCCTGGGGCGTGATGACCGCCTCGAGGGCGTCGTGGTCGACGAACACCTCGTTGAACTCGCGAAGCGCGGCTACCGACGAGCCGTATTCCGCTTCGATATCCTCGGTCTCGGTGTCCGCCGCAGCTGCAGCGACCCGACCGCCGCGGAGGAGGTTGTCCGCGACGACCATCCCGCCCGCCGTCAACAGCGACAGCGATTCGGCCAGATACTCCTCGTACTCCGACTTGATAGCGTCAAGGAAGACGAGATCGAACGGGCCGTCGAGTCGCGGCACCGTCTCCAGAGCGGGGCCCTCGACGATGAACACGGTCCCGTCTCCGGTGGGTTCGGCGTCGATTGTCGTTGGATCGTCGGTCACGGTGACGTCGATGCCGTCGCGCTCGAGGTAATCGACGGCGGCGTCGATCCGCTCGCCGTCGACCTCGGTCGTGACGACGTCGGTACCGGTTCGGGCGACGTGCAGCGTCGAGTAGCCGATGGCGGTTCCGAACTCGAGCGCGCGGTCGGCATCGGTCCCGCGGGCGAGGATCGCCTGCAGCGTCGCGACCGAGCGGCTGGCGATCGGGATACCGTCCTCGGCCGCGTGGGTCTCCATTTCCGCGACGAGGTCGTCGGCGGGCGGTTCCATCGATGCGAGATACTCGCTCGTCACGTCGGTCAGAATGTCCGGCATACTGTTCCTGTGTGGGAATACCAGGGTATATGTTACGCTGGTGGCAAGCGGGTCGTCCGTTCCGGCCCGCGGCGTTTCGCCAGGAGCGACCGACCGGAGCGGACGGGGTTCCGACCGACGAACGAGCACGATGTGCCGGCGGTCACGACCCGGAAAATTATGAACGATCAGGGAGTTGTGTCCCGGTATGGATCGAATACGGCTGGGTAACGAGGAGTTCGAGGGCCGAAATAACGCCTACGTGCTCGCAGGCGGCGAGACTCCGGAGGTGTCTCGTGAAGGCGGCGGAGCCGCCGACGGCGACGACCTCGCGCTCGTCGATACCGGGATCGCGACGCCGGGCGTCCGCGAAGACTTGCGGGACGGACTGGCCGAACGCGGCGACGCGTTCGCGGACGTCGACGCGATCGTGCTCACTCACTTCCACGTCGATCACGCGGGACTGGCCGGCGAGATTCAGGCCGAAAGCGACGCGACAGTTTACGTCCACGAGGCCGACGCACCGCTGGTCGAGGGCGATAGCGACGCGGTGGCCGCCGTCGAGCGACGACGTCGGGAACTGCTCGAGGAGTGGGGCGTCCCCGAGGACGAGCGGGCGGAGTTGCTGGACTTTTTCGAGGCGTCGTCGCACATCGAGGGCGAACCCGCCGACGTCACGCCGATCGCGGACGGAGACGTCCTCGAGGTCGGCGGCCGTCGACTCGAGGCTGTTCACGCGCCGGGTCACGCGGCGGGACTCTGCTGTTTCGAACTGGACGGCGGCCGCGAGGCCGTCGTCGGTGACGCCCTCCTGCCGGTGTACACGCCCAACGTCGGCGGCGCCGACGTCCGCGTCGATCGGCCGCTGAAGCGGTACCTGCAGACGCTCGAGCGATTGGCCGAGCGCGACTACGACCGCGTCTGGCCCGGCCACCGGGACCCGATCGAGGATCCGACCGCCCGCGCCCGCGAGATCGTCGACCACCACCGCGAGCGGGCCGGGAACGTCGTCGACGTGCTGGACGAACACGGCCCGGCCGACGCCTGGACGGTGAGCGAACACCTGTTCGGCGACCTCGAGGGGATCCACATCCTCCACGGACCCGGCAAGGCCTTCGCCCACCTCGATCACCTCCGTCACGAAGGAGCGGTCACCCTCGAAGACGGAGCGTATCGGTTGATTACCGAGCGCGTTTCTCCGCGAGAGATCGTCTGAAGCGCCGGCGTTCGTCCGGGTCGGTAGGTATCCATTTCTGTAGTAGATAGTCTTTCACACGGTTACACTACTCACTCGCTCCTTGCTAACGACCCTCATCTTTATTGTTGGAGAATCTGAAGTGGTGGATGAGAATCGGTAACAGAGTGACAGCCAATGGATAACGACGATAACAATACGCTCAGATCAGATAGAACTGGTAAGATTTCCGTCGGACGTCGGCGGTTCATCGGCGCCGCGGGTGTCGGCGCCGTAGCGACGACGGTCGCCGGCTGTATCGGGGGCGGCGGCGACGAGGGGTTTACGGTCGGTCACCTCGCGCCACTGGAGAACACGCAGGGGATCGGTTCCGAGCGGAGCGCCGAACTGGCGGCCGAAGAGATTAACGAGGAGGGTGGGATCCGGGACGAAGACGTCGAGATCGTCAGCGCGAACACGCGCTCCGATCCGTCGACCGCCCAGGACGAGGCGTCGCGGCTGATCAACCAGGAGAACGTCGATTTACTCGTCGGCACCTTCTCCAGTGAGGTCTCGCTCAACATCATGGACATGATCGCCGAGAATAACGTCCCGTATATCGTCACCGGGTCGGCTTCGCCGGCGATCATCGAGAACTCCACCGGCTCGGACTACGAGGCGAACAAGAACATCTTCCGCTCCGGTCCGATCAACTCGTACTTCCAGGCCGAGGCGATGGGCGGCTACGCCGACTACCTCTCGGACCGCCACGGCTGGAACACGTTCGCCTATCTCGCGGACGACGCCGCGTGGACGGACCCGTTCACGAACAACCTGCCCGGTGAGCTGGAATCGCGCGGCTACGACGTCGTCTACGAGTCGGAGCTGTCGACCGGTATCGACGATTTCAGCACGGTGATGAACGATCTCGAGTCCGAAGATCCGGACGCCGTCTTTCGCTTTTTCGCCCACATCATCGCGACGGACATGCTCGCGAGCTGGCACCAGCGTCAGGCCGAGTTCGGCATCGAGGGGATCCACGTCGCGTCCATGACGCCCGACTTCTACGAACTCTCTCAGGAGACCGCGACCTTCGAGACGACCTCGCAGTCGGGCGCCGCCGGCACGACCGACATCACGGACAAGACCCTCGACTTCGTCGACGCGTACCAGTCGTTCACCGAGGGCGACGACGACGCGCCCGACCTCCCGATGTACATGGGGTTCAACACCTACGACGCGGTCTACCTGTACCGGGAGGCCGTCGAGGAGGCCGGCACGGCCGACTACGAGAGCGACCTCGACGGCATCGTCGACGCGATGCTCGGGCTGGAGTACACGGGGACCGCCGGCGAGATCTCGTTCTACGGCGAGGGCGACGACTACCCCCACGACGTCCAGGAGGAGCGCGGCGAGAACGACGAGATCACGAACTTCCCGATCACCCAGTGGCGACCCGGGGGCGACCTCGAGTGCGTCTACCCCGAACAGTACCGGACGGCAGACCACGTACAACCCGAGTGGATGGGCTAGGCATGCTCGACTCGCTCCTCTCGATACTGATCACCGGCGCGATGATCAGCGCGCTCTACGCGCTCATCGCCATCGGGTTCACCATGATCTTCGGCGTCGGCGGCGTGTTGAACCTCGCCCACGGCGCCCTGATCATGGCCGGCGCGTACGTGTTCGTGATCCTCAACCGCGACGTGATCTGGGAGTCGGTCGCGTTACCGCGACTCCTCGTCTTCCCGCTCGCGGTCGGCGCTATCGGGCTGGCGTCGTACGGGCTGTACGCCGGACTGGTCCGCTACATCGAGGACGATCCCGTGATCACATTCCTCGCGACGGTCGTCGTCGCCACCATGACGACCGAGATCGCGCTCGGCATCTTCGGCGACCAGCCGTACGCCTACACGGTCGTCCGCGGCCAGGCCAGCATCGCGGGCACGTCCGTCTCGTACAACGATCTAGCCGGGTTCGCGCTCTCCTGGATCGCTATCGGGCTGCTGTGGTACTACATCACCCAGACCGACGGCGGCCGCTCCATCCTCGCCGCGTCGATGAGCGAGCGGGGGGCACAGCTCACCGGCGTCGATCTCCACTCCGTCCGGACCCGCACGTGGTTGATCGCCGGCGGGCTCGCGGGCCTCGCGGGAATCTTTCTCGGCGGCGACCAGGCCGCCACGCCGCTGATGTGGCTGAACCCGCTCGCGCTGGCCTTCATCATCGTGGTGATCGGGGGTATCGGCTCGATCAAGGGGTCGATCGTCGCCGCCTACCTGATCGGCTACACCGAGACGTTGACCGTCTCGATGCTGGGACAGAGCTTCCGCGGGATCCTCTCGCTGGTCATCCTACTGGTCGTACTGTTCCTGCTTCCGCAGGGGCTGTACGGGAGGGAATACGTCCATGAGTGAACGCGTCAGACGGATCGGACGGCTGCGCAGTACGGTTCGGCAAACGATCCTGCTCCCGAGCGGGCGGGCCGCTGCCCGCGTCCTCTCGCCGATCGACCGCGCGCTGCGACCCGGCGCGAACCTCTTCAACCGGTTCCTCGGCTCATACGTCGGCGAGGTGACGGGGCTCCAGCTTGGGCTGCTCGTCGCGGCGCTCGTCGCGCTCGCGACCGTTCCGATGTGGGCACCGCTGTTCGTCGGCAACTACATGCGGACGCTCGCGGTCGCCTGCATCTGGGCGGTCTTCGCGATGGGCTGGGACATCCAGAGCGGCTACACCGGCTACATCAGCTTCGGCCACTCGGCGCTGTCGGCCACGGCCGGCTACACGACGGCGCTGCTGGCCGTCAACCTCAGTCCGGTGCCGAGCTTCTGGGTCACCATCCCGGTCTCGATCCTCGCGGCGCTGGTGCTCGGCCTGCTCATCGGCCTGCCCTCGCTGCGCCTGTCGGGGCCGTACTTCTCGCTGGTCACGTTCGTCGCCGTGCTCCTGTTCTACCGGCTGACGATCGGGTTCAGCGAGACCCTCGGCGGCGAAAACGGGTTCCAGGCCGTCGAGGTGTTCACCTGGGACTTCACCGAGCGATACTACCTCATGCTCGTCCCGATGTTACTCGTCGCGGCCGCACTCACCGTCGTGGCCAGGTCGAACGTCGGGACCGTGCTCGTCGCGATCCGCGAGAACGAACGCGCCGTGTCGGCGGCCGGACTCGACCCGACGAAATTCAAGCTCTGGTCGTTCGCGCTCAGTTCGATCACGATGGGGATCGGCGGCGTCCTGCTGGCCCACTTCGGCGGGAACGTCGACCCCGCGACCTTCGTCGTCGTCGACCGGAGCATCGAGATGATCGCGATGGCGGTCATCGGCGGCATGAGCTCCGTCCTCGGCCCGATCGGCGGCGCGTTCCTCTTCGTGCTGTTGCGCGACGAGATCCTGCGGCTGTGGTTCGGTCACTCGACGCGCTGGGTCATGCTCTGGCTGCTGGTCCTGCTCGTCCTCGTGTTCGCCCGCAACGGGCTCTTCCGCTGGATCTGGCACGCCGTTGGCGCGGTCGGAGGTGATCGCGAGTGAGCCTCCTCGAGGTCGACGGCCTCACGAAGACGTTCGGCGGCCTGATCGCCGTCGACGACTTCTCGCTGTCCGTCGAGCGCGGCGAGATCGTCGGCCTGATCGGCCCGAACGGGTCGGGGAAGTCCACGGTGTTCAACTGCATCATGGGCCTCTACGACGTCACCGACGGGCGGATTCGGTTCGACGGCACGGACATCACCGACGACGCGACCCACGAGGTGGTCAATC
>NZ_AOIS01000066.1 GCF_000337495.1 Haloterrigena salina JCM 13891 | reverse complement strand
AACTGTTCACGCTGCCCAACAGCGTCTTCTCGCTGTACGGCGGCGCGAGCGAGGCGGAGATCCGCGAGTACGCCGCGCGCATCGATATCGAGGACGAACTCGACCAGATGCCGGGCGAACTGCCCCACGCCGACGTCCGCCGGCTCGAGATCGCCAAGGCGCTGGCGACCGAACCCGAGTTGTTGTTGCTCGACGAGCCCTTCGCCGGGATGAACCAGGCGGAGATCGCCGAGCTGTCGGCCCAGATCGAGGGCTTCCGCGAGGAGGGGATGACGATGGTCGTCGTCGACCACAACATGGGCGGCCTGATGGATCTGGTCGACCGCGTCGTCGTGCTCAACAACGGCAACTTCCTCGCGGCGGGCTCCCCCGAAGCGGTCGCCGAGAACGAGCGCGTCCAGGAAGCGTACCTCGCCGGGGAGGGAATATAATGACCGACACGATCCTCGAAATCGAAGACCTCAACGTATACTACGGCAAGTCACACGCACTGAAGGGCGTCTCGCTGTCGATCGACGACGGGGCGATCTACGGCGTGATCGGCCCCAACGGGGCCGGGAAGACGACCATGCTCAACGCCGTCGCCGGCTTCACCGAGTACGAGGGAACGATCCGGTACGACGGCGCGGACCTCGCTCGAGTGCCGCCCCAACAGATCGTCAGGGACGGCCTCATCTACTGCACCGAGGACCGGGACCTGTTCCCGTACTTCTCGGTCCACGAGAACCTGCTGATGGGCGCCCAGTTCCGCGACGATCGCGACGGGGTTCGGGCCGACCTCGACGTGGTCTACGACCTGTTCCCGCGGCTCGACGAGCGACGCGAACAGGAGGCCGAGACGATGAGCGGCGGCGAGCAACAGATGCTCGCCATCGGCCGCGCGCTCATGAGCGATCCCGACGTCCTGATGCTCGACGAGCCGACGCTCGGGCTCGCGCCGGTCATCATCCAGGACATCGGCGACGCGCTCGAGCGACTGAACCAGGAGGAGGGGCTGACGATCTTCCTCGCCGAGCAGAACTCGACGTTCGCGCTGAAACACGCCGAGCGGCTCTCGTTGATCGAAACCGGCGAGATCGAACTCGCCGGAACGTCCGCGGAGTTCCACGACAACGAGTACGTCCGCGAGGCGTACGTCGGCGTTCACTGATTTTCGCTCTCACAATTCACGAAGCGTCTCGAGGTCGTCGCCGTCGTGGCCACAGATCACGGTCGCGTCGCGGCGGCGTTCGATCTCCTGGACGGTCCGCAGGCTCTCGAGCCAGTGGCGTTTGCTCCAGAGCAGTTGGCCGCCCATCGGCCGCTCGTCGTGGTAGTTCGCTCGCGTGTAGGCCTGATCGCCCGCGAGGACGACGGTCCCGACGTCCTCGAGTTCGAGGACGAGACCGAGCAGCCCCGGCGTGTGACCGGGGAGGCGGACGAACTCGAGGTCCGCGAAGTGTTGTTCGCGGTCGCCGTGGACGATCTCCCAGTTCAGGTCGCGGTCGAAGTCGCCGGCGACGTAGGCCTCGTCGGCGTCGCCCGCGTCGGTCTTGGCGCTGTAGTAGGCGTACTTCAGTTCGCGCTCGTGGACGTAGATCGGCACGTCGGTCCCCTCGAAGGCGTAGAGCCCGCCCGCGTGGTCGAGGTGGAGGTGCGTCTGGATCACCGCGTCGACGTCGTCGACGTCGTAGCCCGCGTCCGCGAGGTCGTCCTCGAGCGGTCGCAGGCCAGTGTGTTCGAAGGCGGCGTAGAGGTCGTCGGGCCAGTGGCCGTCGGCGGCGTCGGGGTGGGAGCCGGTATCCCAGAGGATCGTCGCCTCGGGGTGGTCGATGATCACGTTGTAGACGGGACCGTCGGCCATTACCGTCTCGGGGTTCGGATCGGCAGCCGAACCCAGGGAAAAGCCCTCGACGATGTTGTTGCTGTCGGCGGTGATCGTTCCGCGGTCGATCGGGGTGACGGATGCGTCGACCATACGGGACCCACGGACCGCGGCCGCTTATTCGTGGCTGCTCGCTGACCGGTCGGTCCGAGACGGTCGCGACGCTTTTAGTGGCGCTGGGGATGCCAGCCGTACCGATACCTGTCGTGGCAGCAACTCGTTCGTATGGTCAAGCTATCGACGGGCGTCATCCTCCTCGGCATCGTGCTCCTGTTGATCCCCATTCCGCCCATCGCGACGATTTCGGGGATCGTCGTGATCCTCATCGGCCTCGCGATGCGGTTCGTCTTCGGCGTCTGAGGCCGAGCGACGGGCGCGAGTCGGCGAGTCGGGGGCGTGAAGGCGAACAGGCGCGACTCGAGCCGCGGTCTCGAGCGATCGCGACGAAAAAAGCGGCGCCGAAGGCTGCGTCGTCCGGCTACGACTCGGGAGCCGCTAGCTGCTCCGGTTCGTCCAGATACTCCTGGATTCCCTCGGCCGCGCGGAACGCCAGCGCGCCGACGGTGCCGGTCGGGTTGTAGCCGCTGTTGTGTGCGAACGCCGACGCGCCGGGGACGAAGAGGTTGCTCGCCTCCCAGCACTGCAGGTAGTTGTTCACGACCGACTCCGCGGGATCGGACCCCATGATCGCGCCGCCCGTGTTGTGGGTGGACTGGTAGGGCGTGATGTCGAAGTTCCCCTCCAGACTGGTGTTCGCGTCGATCGTATCGGCGCCCATCTCATCCATGATCTCCTCGAGGTAGGGGCCGATGTACTCGACCAGGTTCCGGTCCTGCTCGCGCCAGTCGAAGGTCATCCGCAAGAGTGGTCGGCCGTACTGATCGGTGTAGTTGGGATCGAGGTCGAGGTAGTTCTCCCGGAAGGGGAGCACCGCGCCCTGCGCGGCGATCGAGACCGAACTGTGGTAGTTGTCGATGCTCTGTGCCTTGAATTCCGATCCCCAGGAGGGCGTTCCCTCGGGGACCGGGTTGTTGGCGATCGGTCGGTCGCCGGTCTGATTCAGGGCAACGTTCCCGCCGTGGAGGAAGTCCAGGTCCGAGTGGTCGAAGTTGTCGCCGTTGAAGTCGTCGATCGACGCGCCCAACGCGCCGGCGCCCATGTAGAGGTTCCACTCCTCGTCGTCGAAGAACCCGCGGGCGCTCGCCTGGAAGTTCTGGTAACAGTAGTTCTTCCCGACGGTCCCCTCGCCGGTTTCGGGATCGTACGGCTCGCCGATGTCCGACAGCAACAGGAGCCGGACGTTGTTCAGCACGTAGGCGGTCAGCGCGACGACGTCGGCCGGCTGTTCGTACACTTGGTTGGTCTTGCGGTCGACATATCGGACGCCCTCGACCTCCTGTGCGTCCTCGTTGTACAGCAGTTCCACCACGTCGGAGTGCGTCCGCAGCTCGTAGTTCCCCGTCTCCTGTGCGGCGGGCAAGACGGTGGTGATCGGCGAGGCCTTCGCGCCCCACTCGCAGCCGAAGCGCTCGCAGTAGCCGCAGTACTGACACTGCCCCTGCTGGACGCCGTCCGGGTTCGTGTACTGTTCCGTGAGGTTGGCCGAGGGTGCCTGAAACGGTTCGTAGCCGAGTTCCGCGGTCGTTTCCTTGAACCGCTCGAGGACCGGCGTCTCCATCATCGGCGGGAGCGGGTACTCCCGCGAGCGCGGCCCCTCGTAGGGGTTGCCCAGGTCCTGAATCTCGCCCTCGATGTTCCCCGCTTGGCCCGCGATGCCGGCGGTGTACTCGAAGGTGTCGTAGTAGGGCTCGAGTTCCTCGTAACTGATCCCCCAGTCCTGGAGCTGCATGTTCTCGGGGATCTTCTCCTCGCCGTACTCGCCGATCGTTCGCGATTCGATCTCGAAGTCGTAGGGGAGGAAACGCCAGGTCTGGCCGTTCCAGTGGACGCCCGCGCCGCCCTCGCCCGAGCCGGGGAGGAACGCGCCGTACCGGCGCATCGGCAGCGCGGGTTCGTCGATCGAGTTCCGGAAGGTGATCGTCTCCTTCGAGAGGTCCTGCATCAGCTTGTATCGAAGCGCGTACCCCAGCTCGTCGTGGACCGTGAAGAAGTTCTCCGTCTCGCGTTCGCCGCCCCGCTCGAGGCTCACCACCTGATAGTCGTTCTGGGTGAGTTCCTTGGCGACGATGCCGCCGGTCCAGCCCGCGCCGATGGTCACCACGTCGACGGGATCGAGCTGCTGGACCATCACCGATCACCCCCGTCGTCCGCGTCGCCATCACCGTCGTCGAGGCTCATCGGCGTGACCTCTCGGTCGACGTCCCCGCGAGCGGCCCGCTCGTCGACGACGTTCGGGTAATCGGCTTCGGCCGCGTCGTGGACGTGGGCGTGGCCCTCCTCGCTCTGGTCGTTCGCCGGCTCCTGGTTCTCGTCGCCGATCCCGAGCGATTCGACGTCGTCGGCCAGCTTCCGGAAGTCGTCCTCCCCGAGTTCGATGTACTCGCCCTCCTGGAGTAGGCCTCGATAGCTGCCGAGCGCGCCGGGCGTCCCGGGGAACCCCTTCAGCCGCCAGCCGATCATCTCCCGGTTGCCGCCGTACATCGGATCGCTGAACATCCCCTCTAAGGTGTTCTGTCGAAGCAAGAGGAAGAATCCGCCGGCGTCGATGTCGGTGTCGTCGAACGTGTCGACCGCGTCCTCCTCGAGCGCGGCGATCACCGCGTCCTGCTGGTCGCCGTCCAGTCCGGTGAACGAGTCCGCGTCGGACTCCGACCGGACGTACTCCTCGACGGCGTTGATGCCCTGATCGTACGCCTCGTTCGGCGTCAGCGCGTACTGCCAGCCCTGGGTCTCCGAGGGATTCGTCTCCGCCCACGGGACTTCCGCCTCCGGATCGACGTCTTCCGGCTCTTCCGGGTCGTCCTCGAACGGATCGGTCGGGTTCTTCCCGGCGAACGGAGCCTGCATGTACCACCGCTCGCCGCGGCCCCACG
The DNA here is from genome assembly GCF_000337495.1 of Haloterrigena salina JCM 13891. Lineage (GTDB taxonomy): Archaea > Halobacteriota > Halobacteria > Halobacteriales > Natrialbaceae > Haloterrigena > Haloterrigena salina. Next base: position 27,148 of record NZ_AOIS01000066.1, on the reverse strand, counting down.
CCGAGTTCATCTGCCGATCGATGAAGTAGACGACGCCCGCTTCGGGCGCCCCCGGCCCGTTGTCGTCTGAGGGATAGATCCGCGCCGTCAGGTCGTGGACGACCCGCGCCTGCTGGATCGTGAAGTACTCGAGCCCCTGTTCCTCGACCTCGACTTCCTGCACGCTCTCGAGGGGCGCCACGTCGAACTTCTCGGGGTCGAACGCCTCCGCCGTCCCGGCCATGCCGAAGACGGCTAACCCGCCGATTTGTATCGCCCGCCGCCGCGACACGTCTCGGGTAAAGTCCAGTTTCGCCCGCGCTTGGGTGTCAGACTCGCCCGCCGCCCGTTGGTTGTCATTATCTCCCATGCGAAGCCACGAACTCCGAAACGAAAGTTAACGCGTGTCCTTGCGAGTGATGGCCGCGGCGGTCGGCGACGCGATCGACGGCGATCGATCGCCGTCGCCGCAGTCGTTTGGCCCCACGGCTTAGTAACCGGTCGCCGAACGATCGGCCATGGCATCGACACCGCGCGTCCTCGTCGTCGGCGGGGGCCTCGCCGGTCTCGTCGCCGCCAGACACCTCGCCGGCGGCGGTGTGGACGCGACGCTGCTCGAGCGCCGCGAGACCGTCGGCGGTCGCGTCCGGACGCTCGAGCGCGACGGCTACCGGTTCGATCGGGGCTTCCAGGTGCTGTTTCCAGCCTATCCCGCCGTCCGGCGGGAGCTCGATCTCGCGGCGCTGGACCTGCGCCGGTTCACGTCCGGCGCGACGATCGCGCACCCGGGACGCCGAACGGTCCTCGCGGACCCGCGCAGCGCACCCGGGACGCTTCCCGCGACGCTGCGCAACCCCGATATCACGCTGGGCGACCGGCTCCGCGTCGCCCGGCTCTGGTGGGAGTTGCGTCGCACGGACCTCGAGACGCTCTTCGACGGAACCAACGAGTCCGACGAATCGATCGAGCGCTACCTCCGCGACCGCGGCTTCTCGGACGGGTTCGTCGAGACCGTCGTCGCGCCCTTCTACGGCGGGATCACCCTCGACCGCTCGCTGTCGACCTCGCGTCGCGTCTTCGAGTACACGTTCCGGACGCTGGCGGCCGGCGGCGCCGCGGTCCCCGCGGCGGGGATGGAGGCGATCCCGCGGCAGCTCGCGGATCACGTGCGCGAGGTCGGCGGGGGCGTCGAGACCGGCCGCGAGGTCGAGTCGGTCTCGAGCGAGGGCGACTCCGCGACCGTCCAGTTGGCCGACGGGATAAACGGCGAGGTCGACGCCGTCGTTGTCGCGACCGATCCGCCGACCGCCCACGACCTGACCGGCCTCGAGTCGATCCCGACCGACGCGCGGGGCTGTGTCACCCAGTACTACGCGCTGCCGAGCGGCGCGGACCTCGAGACAGGCAAGCGACTCCTGCTCAACGCGGTCGACGACGACGGACCGAACCACGTCGTCCCACACAGCGCGGTCGCGCCGGAGTACGCTCCCGACGGGGAGGCGCTGATCAGCGCGACGTATCTCGAGGGCGAGGATCTCGGAGCCTCGGGAGACGGCGTGCGCCTCGAATCTTCGAGCGAAAGCGACGACGGTCGCGACTCCGAGGAGCGCGACGCGGAACTGGCCGCGCGGACGCGGGACGCGCTCGAGTCGTGGTATCCGGACCGGCGGTTCGGCGACCTCGAGCCGCTGCACACCGAGCGGGTGTCGTTCGCGCAGTTCGACCAGCCGCCGGGGATCCACGACCGACTGCCCGACCCCCGGGAGCCGTCGGGTTCGATCTACCTGGCCGGCGACTACACCCGCTGGTCGTCGATCCAGGGCGCGATGCGAAGCGGACGGGAGGCTGCACGCGCGGTGCTCGAGGACCTCTCCGGATAACAGCCGTCACTCGGATAATATATCTCTATCGAGAATTATTCTCGAGAGCGGGACGCTTTTGTCGGTGAAGGCGCGCCTTGGGCTATGGCCAACGTAGCGATCGTCCTCGCACTCGGCGCATTGCTCCTGTACGGCGGCTGGGCGGTATCGGCGGGCGTCGCGACGCGCTCGCTCTCGCCCGTCAACGCGGTGTTGCTGTCCTACGTAGCGAGTCTCACTGTCGTCGGCAGCTACGTCCTCGCGACCCGTCGTCCCGTCGTCGGGACGCGGACGGACGTCGGGTTCGCGCTGCTGTCCGGCGTCCTGCTGGCCGTCGCGACGATCAGCTTCTACGCCGCGCTCACCCACGGCAACATGGCGATCGTGTCGGCGATCTCCGCGCTCTACTTCGTCATTCCGGCGATCGTCGGCGTCCTCTACTTCGACGCCCAACTGGCGACGACGAACGTCCTCGGACTGGGGCTCGCGATCGTCGCGGTCGTCCTCGTCGCGGCCTGACGCGGTCATCACGGGCGCGAGTCGCACAATTTCGCCTCCCGTCGGTCACCCCAGCCAGCTACAGCAGCCGGCGACACTCGCCCAGCGGGGGAAACCACAGCGCCTCGTCGCTCGAGTCGTCCCAGACGGCGGGATGGAACCGGTCGGCGTCGGCGACCAGCGGCGACTGGAAGTCGCGGGCGCGCATCCCGTTGACGGTCGCGCCCGCCGCCAGCGTCGTGAACGCGGGGCAGACGATGACGTCCGCGCCTTCGTAGGCGTCGGGCCCGTAGAGGAAGCACGGCAGCTTTCGGCCGTCGACGGAGAGGGCGGGATGGTCGTGGCCGATGATATACCGCGAGGCCTCCGTCTCGGGACGTTCGTGGCCGTGACAGACGACCGTCTCGCCGTCCGCGAGGCGGTACTCGGGGATCGTCTCGCCGTCGACGGCCGACTCAAGCATCGCGTCGTGGTTGCCGGGCGTGACGACGAGGTCGGCGCCGGCGTCGGCGACGCAGTCCTCGAGGGCCTCGAGGTCGCGCTCGACGCCGTGAGGGAGTCGCCCGAAGGAGTGGAGCAGATCGCCGGCGACGACGACCGTCGCGGGGTCGGTCCGCTCGAGAAGGGACGCGAGGCGGTCGCGGACGTCGCCGCCGTCGTCGATCGGCGCGTCGACGCTCGAGTCGGCGGCGCGGCCGAGGTGGACGTCGGCGACGACGAGCGCGTCGGCTGCGGGGACGGAGAGGGCGCGTTCGACCGGCGAAACGGGGAGGTCGACGTCGGGCACTGGGGTAGAGTGGTTATCGCTCCCGGCTGGGATCAGTCTGTTCCCTGTCGGAACCGCCGTCCGTTCGGGCGGGGGTCTCCTCGGGCGCCAGCGCCTCGAAGAGGTCGTACTCGGTGCCCGTGAGGACGAACAGGGCCTCCTCGAGGGGCCGCAGGATCTCGGGGAGGATCTTGACGACGAGGTAGGTGATCCCGACGAGGGCGACGATCGACAGCGACTGGGCGATGTAGTTGTGCGCGACGAGGAAGGAGACGCGGCTGGCCTCGGCGCCCATATAGGTGGTCATGAACGAGACGAGCCAGTCCTGCTGGAACCAGCCCCACGGCGAGGCGAGGCCGATGAAGACGTTGCGCACGAGGTTGAGGAACCAGATCACGCCGACGGCCAGCCCGAAGGCGGCGGCCTTGCGCTTCAGCGGCGCCGTGACGGCGGCGATCAGTCCGCCGAAGATGGCCATGCTCCCGATCCCGGTACAGGCGAGGACGATGTAGGTCGTCCGACCGGTCACGGTCTCGTTCGGATCGAAGTCGAACTTGCTCACGTAGCCGTTGCTGCCCTCGATCAGGCCGGGGCTGTGGCCGAGCAGTTCCATCCCGAAGTGGGTCTGGGCCGCGGTCGTCTCGATCAGCCAGGTCTTGACGAACGGAATCGTCTCGACCGGCAGGTAGATCAGCCCCATGCAGGCGACGGCCTTCGTGAGGATCAACAGCGAGTCCCGCCCCGCCCAGAGGAGGTAGCCGGTGTAGAGACACAGCGGCAAGGCGAGCAGCCCGAGGATCGTCTTGAGCGGGCTCTGGGCCTCGCCGTAGTAGTAGGGCACCATCGTCACCCAGAAGACGCCGAAGGCGACCCAGGCCCCAGTGCCGAGGTAGCGCGCCGGTTCGCGGTACCCCTGGGAGGCGAGGAGCAACGCCGCGAGGAACGCGCCGATCGCGGCCCACGCCAACAGATCCGACGGGGTGATTCCCCCGGACGTTGCCGTTCCGGGAACGAACGTCGCCGAACCGGCGAGAGCGTAGCCGACGACCGACGCTGCCTCGGTCGCGGCGGTTGCGGACGGCATAGTCATGCTTGACTGAAGGACGCGCCTGCTATCAACTTGACGCCTCGTCTTCTCGATCGAATCGCCGGTCGTCGTCGGGGGAGTGCGAGCGTTCGTCGGAAACGCAACCAGTTACCGCGGGTGTCCTCCGGCAGGTCGATCGACTCGAGACGCGTCGGCGACCGCGTCCCTTTTTGTCGTCCTCCCGAAAGTGACGGTGTATGGTCGACGTCCTCGACAACAAGCGGGCCGCGACGCGGTTTCGGATCCTCGTCCAGATCGCCGAGCGCCAGCCCGCCGTCAGCCAGGGTGAGATCGCCGAGGAAGTCGGCGTGACGAGTCAGGCCGTCAGCGAGTACATCCGCGAACTCGTCGACGACGACCTCGTCGAGAAGGAAGGCCGCTCGCGGTACCGCGTCACACCGGAAGGCGTCGACTGGCTGTTCCGGGCCGCCGACGACATCCGCCGGTTCGCCGACCACGTGACAGGCGACGTCTTAGACGCGATGAGCGAGGCGGCCTACCTCGCGACCGACGACATCGCGGAGGGCGACACCGTCACGCTGTTCGTCGAGGACGGGCTGCTCCACGCGAAGCCCGGCGACGAGGGGCCGGCGACCGGCGTCGCGACGACCGACGCCGAGGCGGGAACCGACGTCGGCGTCACGAGCTTCGAGGGCGTGATGGACCTAGAGCCGGGCTCGGTCACCGTCCTGCAGGTGCCCGCGGTCCGCAGCGGCGGGAGCCGGGCGGTCGACGCCGACCTCGTGGCCGAGCGCTGCGAGGCGGCCGATCTGGTCGTGGCCGCCGGCGTCGAAGCCGTCGTCGCCTGCCGGCAGGCCGGCGCGGACCCCGCGGTGCCGTTCGCGGCCGGCGAGACCGCCGTCGAGGGGGCCGAACGCGGCCTCGAGGTGACCGCGATTGTCACGACCGACGAGGTCGGCCGCGTCACCGACACGCTCCGGGACGCCGACGTCTCGTACGAAGTCCTCGAGGGCTGAGCCGCGACGATCGCGGAGCGAACGATCGTCGAGGATCGCAAATGAGCCGATCGCGAACGATTTCTCAGACGTCCCTACCGTTAAGAGCGTGGTACTTGATACCACGAGCATGGAATCCGTCGGCAGCGGACTCGCGGCTATCGACTGGAACGGCACTCGAGCGGACGTCTACCTCTCCCGTCCGGACAAGTGCAACGCGATGACCGTCCCGCTCATGCGGGATCTGATCGCGGCCCTCGAGGCGGTCGACGCCGACGACGAGGTTCGGGCGGCGACGCTGCTCGGCGAGGGTCCCGTCTTCTGTGCCGGCATGGACTTGGAGATGATGCGCGACCGGGTCGAGCCCGACGCCGAGATCGATCGCGACGTCTTCCCCGAGGTCCTCGAGACCATCGAGGAGTTCCGGCAGCCGGTCGTCGCCGGGATCAAACGCGCCGCGCCCGCGGGGGCGTTCGAACTCACGCTGCCCTGTGACTTCCGGGTCATCGGCCGCGAGGCTAAGTACGGCCTGCTCGAGGTGCGACTCGGGACCTTCCCCCACGCGGGCGGCACCCAGCGCCTGCCGCGCCTCGTCGGGCTCTCGAAGGCCAAGGAGATCGTCCTCACCGGGGAGTTCGTCGATCCGGAGGACGCCGCCGAGATGGGGCTGGTCCACGAGGTCGTCGACACCGAGGTTGTCGACGAGCGCGCGAAGGCGTTCGCCGACGACCTCTGCGAGAACGCGCCACTGGGCCTGCGCAATGCGAAGCGGGCGCTCAACGCCGCCCTCGAGCTGCCGCTCGAGCGGGGGCTGGAGTACGAACGCCGGTTGGCCTACGAACTCGACGACACCGACGACTACCGAGAGGGGTTCGAAGCGCGTCTCGAGGACCGCGAGCCGGAGTTTCGCGGCGAATAGCGGACTCGAGGTGAGAAGTTTCCGGTGTCGTTCGGCGATCGGGACTACCGCCGGTCGTAGACCCGCACCGCCCTGTCGTGGCGTTTGGACAACCCGTTCGGGTTCCGACGGGACGATCGGTCGGCCCAGCGGGCCCGCAGTCCGTCGCGGAGTCCGCCGGCGGCGTTGGCGACGACGTCGGTCCCGTTTCCAACCCAGTCCGTCGGCGTCGCATCTCCGGTGACGACGTCCCGAACGCCGGCGGTCCCGTCGCGGAGGGCGCTCCCGACGATTCGACCGACCGTCGTCAGCCGCACGCCGTAGTTCTTCGCGAGTCGATAGGCCCGGGAGCGGTAGGTATTTCCCCAGTCGCGGTCGGTCTGGCCGCCGTCGGTACCGACCTCGCACCTGGCGGCCATCCCCGCGTCCCACTCGGTTTCGAAGCCGAGGCCGGCCAGGCGGTGGGCGCAGTCGCGTTCGCCGCCGACCTCGAGGTACTCGTCGAACCCGTCTAGGGCCTCGAGGACGGTCCGATCGAACGCGACGTTGTTGCCGTCGAAGTGGGTGACGCTGCGCCCGGCGACGGTGCGCGGATTCTGCAGATCGTAATCGAGCTCCCCGCCGGTCACGGGGCCGGTGACGACGTCGGTTCCGTCGGCGATCGCGCGCTCGACGGCGTCGTACCAGCTGTACTCGATCGCGTACTCCCCGTCAAGGAAGGCGACGACGTCACCCGTCGCAGCGCGGAGGCCGGCGTTGCGCGAGACGTTCGGATTCCGTTCGGAGATTTCGACGAGGACGTCGACGTCCGAGCGGTCGCGGACGACGCCGGTCGTCCCGTCGGAGGAAGGGCCGTTGACAACGACGATTTCCGTCGCGGACGGCATCCGCTCGGAGAGCGCGTCGAGACACGAGAGTAATCGCTCTCGGTCGTTGAGCGTCGATACCACTACCGAGAGCTCCATACGCGGTAGTAGCGTCCATCGATAGTAAAAATACGGGGTTCGCCGCTGCGAGCGGCTCGCGGCCAGCGGACAGGCGGTCGGTCACCGGACGCGGGTGTTCCAGTAGGAGACCGACGCGAGGTGGTCGGTCACCGACAGCGATCCGATCAACTCGTCGAGCGTCCGGATCGGCGTCGCGAGTTCGTTGGGAATCGACCGGTAGAGTCCGTACGGAGCGATGAAGTCGTCCTCGACGTCCTCCAGCGTCAGGTTCGTCTTCGCTAAGAGAACCGCCACTTCGCTCTTCGAGTAGAGCCGCGACCCCATCGGCAGCGCCCAGTTGTAGATGCTGCGCGCGCTAAATCGGTTGAACGTGTCGAAGACGATCTGGTCTCGGGACACCCGGCGCATTTCCTCTAAGAAGGCCTCCGGGTCGTCCGCGAGGTGGAAAAACCGCATCGCGATGACGGTATCGAAGTGATCGTCCGGAAACGGGAGCCGGCCCGCGTCCCCGCGAAGGAACTCCAGGGTTCCCTCGAGGGCCGCGTCCTTCGTTTTCTCCCGTCCCTGCTGTAACATCGCCGCCGAGATATCGAGTCCCACGACGTCGGCGCCCTGCTGGGCGAGCATCACGGTAAACCGCCCGGTACCACAGGCGATTTCGAGGATATTCCGGTCCTCGACGGGCATGATCGCGTCAAGGACTGCTTCCTTCTCCCGACGGTCGATGAGCTGACCGCCCCGGGAGAAGCGCTTGTCGTCGTACTCCTCGGCGACGTCGTCGGCCTGGTACCACTCCTGTCCTTTCACACTGGGCGCAACTACAGGAGCGGGAGGATAAAACGATACTGGAGTCTATCGACATCCGGGACGACGATGTCGACTTGGGGCCGGCTCAAACCCCGCAATCGGGCGGATCCTTTGCTGTGTTAATACGACATTCATACCCCTTATACAAACTGAACTATTCGTATCCACATATAGGGAAGCTTTACCACTACCGATTCCGCTCACGTAGGTATGAGCACGAGTACAGCCGAGGACCGAGGCGCCGCCGCCGAAGAGACCCTTTCGAAGGACGAATACCGCGATCGCCTCCGCGATCTGCCGCCGAGCGCGAAGCTCGTCGCGAAAGTGCTGGAGACCGATTCGCCGCTCTCGCAGGGGCAACTCGCCGAAGAGTCGTTGCTGCCCGACCGCACCGTCCGCTACGCGCTCAACCGCCTCGAGGACGTCGGTCTCGTCGGCTCCCGGTACAGCTTCCGCGACGCCCGCAAGCAGGTCTACTTCCTCAAACACTGACTGCGGGGACCCGGTCCGCAGCTTCCGGAGCGGGAGTGGGATGGGCCACCCGGTCCGATCCGTCGACACACACTTTTTCGACCGCTGAGTTGTTCGAGGTATGGACGTTACTCAGTGTGCCGTTCCGGTTGCGACGCGCGCCCCGACTGGGGAGACCAACGCCTACCTCCTCGGAGAGGATCCGGCCGTACTCGTCGATCCCGCGGCGCGAAGCGACGACCTCGACGATCTCGTTTCCGACCGCGGCGTCGACCACGTTCTCGTCACCCACGCGCATCCCGACCACGTCGGTGCCGTCGCCGCGTACGCCGACGAGACGGACGCGACCGTCTGGGCTCGATACGGGCGGGCGGAGCGCTTTCACGACGCGACCGGCTGCGAGCCGGATCGGACGCTGGCGCCCGGGACGACGATTCCGCTCGGCGACGACCGCGTTCGGGTTCTCGACGCGCCCGGGCACGCGCCCGACCACGTCGCCCTCGAGGCCGGCCACGGCGGACCGGTCCTCTGTGGCGACTGCGCCGTTCGCGAGGGCAGCGTCGTCGTGGGCGCGCCCGAGGGCGACATGCGCGCGTACGTGACGACGCTACGGCGACTGTGGGCGAGGAATCCGCCGGCGCTCCATCCCGGCCACGGGCCCGCGATCGACGACCCGCGGACGACCCTCGAGCGACTGCTGGACCACCGCTACCGTCGGGAGCGCAAGGTGCTCGAGGCGGTCGAGGGCGGCGCCGACACGCTCGAGGAAATCCTCGAGGCGGCCTACGAGAAGGACCTCACCGGCGTTCGCGATCTGGCCCGAGCGACGGTCCGTGCCCACCTCGAGAAACTTGCCGTGGAGGGGCGCCTCGAGTGGGATGGGGAACGCGCGGCGGCGCGATCGGACTAGACTCGGTACGGACGCGGACCCGGAGCCGGATCCGGATCCGGACTCGAGGAGCGACTGACTTTTCCGCGCCGGCGACGACACTCGGGTGTGCAATCGCTCGAAGCCGAACTCGAGGAGGCCCGCGCGCTGGACACCGACGACCTCGCGGACGCCATCGAATCGATCGGCTTCGAGTGTACCCGCTGTGGCGCCTGCTGCAAGGGCGAAGACGAGGACGACCACACGGCGACCGTTTTCCCCGACGAGGTGCGGGAACTGGAAGCGAGCGACGAGTACGACGGCGACTACGACTGGCGCGACGTCGCCCGTCCCATGCCGTACGGACTCTCTGAGACCGAGGACGGCGACCTCGAGGGCGAGACCTTCGAGTGGGCGCTTCAGACCGACGACTGCGGCGACTGCACCTTCTACGAGGAAGACGAGTCAGGAACGGGCGCCTGCGTCGCCCACGACGATCGGCCGCTGATCTGCCGGACCTACCCATTCAGCGTCGCCCTCGCGGGGACGAGCCAGCCGATGGGCGAGGCCGTCGACGAGGAGGGCGTCGTCCGCGCCCACGAGTGCGAGGGGCTGGGGCGGGACATCTCCCGTGCAGACGCCCAGGACCTGGCCCACGCGCTGAAGGAACGCGCCGTCCGGGAACTCGAGGAGGCCATCGCCGTCCGGGACGAGTACGCGCCCGCCGATCCCGACCCCGGCGAGGTGGTCGTCCACGATTCCGAGGGGGCCAAACGGATCGACGGGACGCCGCTCGAGGAGTGAGCGCCGTCGCCGCGATCGCCCGCGCGTCGTCCGGCGCGAACCGATAGGAAATTGACCCGGTTGTTCGAAGGGACCGGCATGGACATCGATTGGGACGGGATCACTCACGTGACGAAAGTCGATCCGGCGAAGCCGCTTCCGTCGGATCTCGGCGCGCTCGAGGGGACCGACCTGGTGCTCGTCGGCGGCTCCGACGACGTCACCGAGGCCAACACGCTCGAGGCGATCGCGGCGATCGACGACGCCCACCCCTCGCTCCCCGTCTTTCAAGAACCGTACAGTTCGAGTCACGTCTCCAAAGCGACGATCGAGGCGGCGGACTACCTGTCCGTGCCGGCGGTCTACAACGGCGATCGGGAACACTTCGTGGGGAAACACGTCGACCTCTTTACCGAGGTCGGGAGCAAACCCGAGGCCCTCCTCGGCGCGAGCCTGCCGGTCGTCGGCGACCTGATCTCCTCGAAGGGGGCCGACGCGGTTGCGGACCTCGCCACGAACGTCGTCGGCGAGGGATACGTGATCCAGCACCTCGAGTCCACGGCGGCGGCGACCTCCGGCGTCGAGGCGACGTACACGTCCGAACAGGTCGCCGGCGCGGCGCTGGCGACGGAGACATTCTACGGCTTTCCGATCTTCTACATCGAGTACTCGGGCACCTACGGCGGTCCCGCGGACGTCGAAGCCGCCGCGCGCTACCTCGAGGAGACGGCGCTGTTCTACGGCGGCGGGATCGACAGTCGGGCGAAAGCGACCGAGATCCTCGAGGCCGGCGCGGACGCCATCGTCGTGGGCGACTGTTTCCACGACGATCCGGAGACGTTCCGGGAGACGATTCCGGAGTAGCAATCGGCGAAGACGCAGTTATCTGCCGTACGCGAACCAACGAGACTGAACGGGAACTGGAAGTGTTGAAATCCACAGCCGTTGTCGGGACTAGCGAAGTTGGTTGGTAGATACAGGTCGAGTAGCCGCCGGAGCAGCGATGAATTAGCTCGTTCGTCTCTCGTAGATCCGTTGGTATCTCGGATACAGCAGAAACCAGATGGCTATCAGTAGCGCACAGTGGAATAGCCAGATGGGATCCGTGAATAAACCGCGAAGAGACACGGATGGGGTACGTTCGAGCAACACCTCCCGGAGAGCGCCGACAGCTATGAGCCCTGTTACGTATAGGCCGATAAAAACGAGCGAATCGCGTCTAAATGACGGCTCCATATCGTCGAATCGACTTCGATTGCAATAAACTCAGCCAATATATTCGCACACCTTCCCGAGGCTATTCCAGCGGGAAAAGCGCCGAAGTAAGCAGTTTTCGACAGGGCGAAACTGGAGCATTTGCTATCGTAGCAATTGGGAATTTGCATACCCTTCCTAACCGATTCGTTCGCAGCGCTCGCGACGACCTCGCGCGCTGTCATCGACCGTCCTCGCTTTCGCTCACGGCTCACTTCGTTTCCCGTTCCCAGTCGAGATGCTCCCTCTGGTCGTCGCGTCGCTCGGCCGGACCGACAGCACGCGCCACCGCAGACGGATTACTTACAACCGCGAGCGAACACGAAGGGTGAGCGAGCGGGCCGACGACTGACCCGGAAGCCGCGCTATGCGCGGCTGTAGGGGAAGAAGGAGTGCTTTTCATCGAAGTTTTGCCGAGTGCGGTCGCGAAGCGACCGCACGCAGCGCAAAAGTTCGTTTCTAGAACGTCTCCTCGATGATCTCGCCGACGGCGAAGTTGGACTTGACCTCCGAGACTTCGACCTTGACGCGTTCGCCGACGTCGGCACCGGGGACGATGATGACGTAGCCGCGTTCGACACGAGCGATCCCGTCGCCCTGTTTGCCGATGTCCTCGATTTCGACGTAGCGTGTTTCGCCGACGTCGACCGGTGGCTGCGGTTCCGACGGTGCCGTCTGGGGCTGTGCCGTCGACTCCTCGGCGTCGTCCTCCTCGCGGGAGATGAGCGCGACGCGGTAGACCTCCTCCGGGTCGATGTCGCCGGTTTCGACTTCTTGACGTGGTACCTCGATGACGTATCGGTCCTCCTCTGCCGAGACGTCCGCACTGAACAGACACAGGAGTTTTTCAGATATTTCCACAGGTAGACCCTCAATTCCACCTCTGAAGCGCCTCCGTAATAGAACTACCGACCGCGGGCCGTTATTTGCAGGTGGGGCGGTGAAAAAACGTGGTCGAACGCCCTCGATTCTCGAGCAGTCGTCAGTTGGCGGACCGTCGCGAGGAGGGGAATTCGGAGCCCGGTCAGTCCGCGCCCTCGAGCACTCGCGTCGTCGCGAACCCCTCGAGGTCGACCTCGGTTCCCAGATCGGCGTCGGTGACCGACTCGTAGGGCCGGTTGACGACGATGTCGCCGGCGGTGCTGTCGCCGACGCCGGGGATCGCGGTGAGTTCGTCCATCGAAGCGGCGTTGAGATCTAGTGGGTAGGGGACGCCGGTCACGGAGCGGTAGCCGTGGTCGACGACCGCGACGTCGACGGTTCGGCCGAGTTCGCGCTCACCGGGGATGCCGACCAGCAGCGGGTAGGTGCCCAGCTGGCGACCGAAGGTCCTCCCGTCCTGGTGGTACTCGAGGTGGACGTCGGGCAGGACGGTGCCCGGCGGGGCGACGCGCTCGAGCATCGGATTGTCGATCTCCTCGCGGACCTGCTTCTTGTACCGCTTGAATAGCTGTTTGTGCTCGTTCGCGATTTCAGCCCCCGTATCGCTCATGTCGGTGCCGTCGAAGGACATCACCTGCCGGATGTTGATCCGCCGGAGCATGTAGCCCTCGTCGTAGACCCGCTGGAGGAACTCGCGGTTGCGCTCGTAGGTCTCCTCGCGCTCGCCCTTGAGCCCGTGCAGCAGGTTGATTCCGGGGAGGAGCTTGGGCAGCCGACGCGGGGCGTCGTCCCCGAAGGTGGGGGCGTCCGCGGGATCCTCGCCCGGACGCCAGCCGGCCTCCTCGTTGACGATCTTGACCGCCTCGAAACACTCCTCGGCGCTGACGTTGAGGTTGTTCTCCTCCTGGACGACGGGGTCGGCCGACTCGAGGCCGAACGCCGCGGTGTCGCCGGGCGTGTTGTGCTCGGCGATGATCCGGATCCCCTCCCGGCTCTGTTCGGGCCAGTTGACGATCGTGATCGGGTTCATGTTGTCCAGGTGCAGCGTCTCGAGATCGGGCGCGACCTCGCGGATGCCGCTATAGAGTTGCCGGAGCGCGTCCGGATTCGGCGCCTCGCCGTCGCCGCCGTAGGCGAGGATGTCGGCCTGCCGGCCGATCCGGAAGTGTTTGACGCCGAAATCGGAGAGGGCGTCGACCTCGCCGACGACCGTCGGCGGCGGCCGGAAGGAGGGGTTGCCGTACAGCGGTTCCGTACAGAACGAGCAGCGGTACGCGCACCCGCGGGAGGTCTCGAGTTCGGCGATGAGGTGGTCGGGGTGGTTGGGGTGTTGCTCGACGATGAACGCGCCCTCCTGGGCCCACCGCGAGACCTCATCGATATCGCGCATCCGGTTGTTGAAGCCCTCGAGGCCGTTTGCCACGAGGTCGTGGACGGCGGCCTCGACGTCGCCCTTGGCGACGAAATCGAAGTCCAGGTCCTGGCGTTCGGTCTCCGTAGCGCCGGCGTTCTCGTCGCCGACGCCGAACTTGACGGGGCCGCCCATCAGGCTGGTCCCGTTAGCTGTCCAGGCGAGCTTTCGCACTTCGTCCGGCTCGGCGGGCGTGCCGCCGACGTACTTCCCGGGGACGGTCATCCCGCCCAGGTAGATCATGAGGTCGGCCTCGTCGACGTCCCGCCAGTAGTCGGGCTCGTCGCGGAGCCGATCGATCGTGTGGTACGTGATCTGTTCGCGGGGAACCCCCGCGTCGACGAGCGCTCCCGCCGCGTAGCGGGGATACGTCGAGATGTACGGCGGCACCCCGAAGTGTGCGGGCTCGTCGACGTAGCCGTCGACGATCGTCACCGACAGCGTCTCGGGGTCGATCATACCGAGCGGTAGCGCCTCGAACGGTAAAACGATGACTACACGGTCGCCCCGCTGGGGGTCGTCGGTGGGACCGTCTCGCGGGACATCGAATCGCGTCCGTCGTCCGACGACGGACCGGAACGGGAAACGTACCGTCTTTCGTTCACCACTGCGAACCGACGGTGAACAGCTATTTCTCACTTGAGATGGTACCTCATACCAATGAACGAAGCGTGGCTGAGAGACGTTCTCGAAGCGATGGAGAGCGATGCCGTTCCGGACGATCTCTTGGGCGTGCTTTCGGATCGCTACGCTCGTTACGTACTGTCCCATCTCTCGGACGAATCGACTGTGACGCTCGACGCGCTCGCGGATACGGCGACCGGGCTGAAAGCGACCGAGACGGGATCCATTGCGACCCCCGGAGACCGCGACGAGATACGCGTTCGGCTGTACCACCTCGTGCTGCCGAAACTCGACGCTGCCGGGTACCTCGAGTTCGATAGCGAGACGCAGACCGTCGAACGGGACGAGATTCCCGACGTCCTCCGTGAACTACTGCGGAAGGGGACGTGATACGATGGAGCGCCTTCGCGATCAACTCGACGAGATCGAAGCGCGGCGGAAGATCCTCGAAGTGCATACGGGCCGAGACCGAGTCGCGGCGGAGTTCGAGCGGCAGTTCTCGACGCGAAACGTTCGCGTGGTTCGAGAGTCGAGTCCGTTGAGCGGCGGTCGCGGCTTCGTGATCGTTCGAGACGCGGATCGCGAGTTCCGCGGCGCGTTAGATATCGATCATTTCCGCGCCGTGCTCTCTCCGGAAATCCACCCGCCGTGGGCGCTCGAGGACGCCGGCGTAGACTACTCCGACCTCTTCGAGTTCCTCGAAAACACGCTCTTCGCCTCGTACGATCGGCGGCAGATGCTGGCCGCGAGTCGCGAGATCGAAGAGCGCGCGTGGCGGACCGACGCCGGCACGTTATTCGTCGGGTTCCAGAGTTCGACGGCCTTCGACTCTCAAGTCTCAGTCTACGAACGCCTGGTACGGGACCGAACCCTCACGATCACGATCTTCGTCGAGGACGAGTACGACGAGCGAATAGCCGATCGAATCGACGTGGTATCCGACGCGGGCGGTGAGATCGGGGCGTTCTGGTTCGTGGTCTTCGACGGAGGCGGAAGCGATATGAACAAATGCGGACTGCTCGCCGAGGAACGCGAGCCCGATCGGTACCACGGGTTCTGGACGTACGATCCCGAACGAATCGACGAACTCGTCACCTATCTCCGTTCGTTGGGTGGCGCGTGAACGGAACGCGACCCCGACGGTATCCGTGCCGGGGTGCCGCAACCCCGACGTTGATGGTCGTCGTGACGCTAGACACGTCTATGCCACCGACCGAGGAAATCGTCTGCACCGCGGAGGATTGTTTTCTCGACATCTTCGAGAACCACTACACGTACGACGTCCCCGACGACCTCGAGGTGACCGACCTCGCCTGCCCGGTCTGCGGGGGGACGGACTGCCTCGAGCGGGTCGAACTGTAGCGTGACGGGGCCCCGCCAGCGACGGTCGACCCCGACGCCGTCTGACGTTTATTTTGAACCATCAAAAGAGATATGAATGCCGATCGTGTACCCGTTGGTGAGCCATGTCCTCGACGTACGTCCAGGTCCTCGTCGTCGCTCCGGGCGCCCCCAGAGGTGAGTCACCGTGGGTCTAAGTGATCTCCGCAAATCGGTCGGTAGCGTCCTCTACCGACAGGTCGGTCGCGCGAGCGGACACGTCCAGAACCACCGCACGCTCCCCGTCGACGTGCTCGAAACCGAGACCGCCTACCGAGTCGTTTTCGACGCGCCGGGCGCCGAACCCGACGACGTCCAGGTTCGGTATCTCGGCGGCAACGTCAAGATCCAGATCGATCGGTTCCGCCAGTACCACGAGGGCTACGAGATGCGGTTCCCGGGTCGCGGGATGGAACTCGACGGCGAAGCGGAGTTGCCCGACGACGCGGTCGTCGACCCCGACTCTGGAACGGCGACGCTGACCGAAGCCGGCACGCTGCGGATCGATATCCCGAAGGACGTCGCCGTCGACGGCGACGCGACGGGCGCCACCGAACCGGGCGAACTCACCGCCGACGACTGACTCAGTTCTCCGACTCGACCGCCATCCCGTCGACGATCTCGAACGACTCATCGCCGTCGAACCGGGTCGGATCAAACGCGTCGATTCCCTCGCCACCGACCACCTGTTCTGCGAGTCGCTGTCCGATCGCCGGCGCGCGCATGAAGCCGTGGCCCTGGAACCCCGTCGCGACGTAGATCCCGTCCTCGAGTTCGCCGACCAGCGGATCGCGGTCGGGCGTCGCCGTACAGAGGCCGGCCCAGGCCCGCTCGAGGTCGAGGTCGGCGTCGGGAAGCCGGTGGCGAACGCGCTCGAGTAGGTCATCGGCGAAGTCGGGATCGGCGTCGCGGTCGTAGTCGTCGGGGTCGCCCTCGACGTACTCCGTGCCGTCGCCCGCGAGGAGGCCATCGGGGTGGGGCCGCAGGTAGAAGGAGTCGCTCGCGTCGTAGCACATCGGCTCGCCGACGTCGGCGTCGGCGACCAGCGCCTGCACGCGGTAGGGTTTCATCGCGATCGAGAGCCCGGCGTCCGCCAGCAGTTGCTTCGTGTGGGCGCCGGCGGCCACGACGACAGCGTCGACCTCGCGCTCGGTGCCATCCTCGAGGACGACTCGCGCAGGATCGATCTCGACGTCGACCGGCGTCCCGGGGGCGAGCGTCGCGCCTGCGCCGTCGGCCGCGGCGGCCAGACAGGCGGTGTATTTCGCTGGATCGGTGTAGCCCGCTCCGCCGGCGATGCCGGCGACGGCGACGTCGTCGGTTCGGAGCGCGTCGAAGCGGTCCGCGAGCGCGTCGCCGTCGGCCTCGAGGGCGACGACGCCGTTTTCCTGCATCCGCTCGACCTGGTCGCGGATGGCGTCGGCGTGGTCCGCATCGCCCTCGCGGGCGAGCCAGACGTAGGGACACTCGGCGAACGGGAAGGTTTCGTCGCCCGAGAGCGACCGAAAGCGTTCGATCGCGTCGCTGGCGATCTCGGCGTCGAGCGGATCGGCGAAGGCGTCGTAACAGATCCCCGCCGCCCGGCCGCTCGAGCCGCTCGCGATCTGATCCTTCTCGTAGAGCGTTACGTCGGCACCCTCGCGAGCGAGATCGTAGGCCGTCGTCGCGCCGACGGCGCCGCCGCCGACGACGGCGACCTCGAGGCCGGCGCCCGCCTGGGTGAAGGCGTCGGCGCCGACCGCGATCCCCGGATCGTCGTCGATGTCGGTCATGGCCGATCACGCGCCGGGAGCGTGCGTGCGCGGCGCTGTCCTCGAGCGTCGATCGCGTCACCAAAACTCGTCATGCCGGATACTGGGGCTGGCTGATACTTACTCTGTGTGATCGATGTCCGGCGCAGTTATTCGAGAAACGGCCCGAGGCCGCGGGCGGGGTAGCCGACGATCGTCGTCGCGCCGGCCTCGCGCAGGGCGTCGGTCTGGGCGCGCACCTCATCGGGGGCGCCGACGAGCGCGTAGTCGGTGGCCGCCTCGAGCAGCACGTCTCGAGCGCGGCCGGTCGCCGTCGCGTCGGTCGGGGCGTCCTCGGGGAGGGCTCGCGCGACCGGCCGTCGGCGGGCGACGTAGGCGCCGACGGCGTCGAGCACGGCGTCGTCGTCCTCGGTTAGCACCGTCGGGGCGTAGACGGAGACGTCGCCGTCGAAGCCGGCCGCCCGCAACGCCCGCAGGTCGCGCTCGGTCGTCCGCGAGAGCAGTTCGTACTGGGTCGCGCCGGTCGCCATCGCGATCCGTTCGACGCTCTCGGTGCCGACCCAGGCCTCGGGTTCGGTCTCGAGGGCGGCGCCGAGTCGCGGCGCGACGGCCCGCTCGCGCTCTTCGGCGGTGAGGTAAGCGGGGTGGCCCGCCACGAGGACTCGCCCGACGGCGTCGGGGAGTTCGGCGGTCAGCGAGTCGTCGCCCAGCGGGTCGAAACCGTCGGCCCGGACGGGCGTCGTCACCAGGACGTCGGTCTCCTTCGAGAGGGCGACGAGCGTCTCGGGGGCGGGGAGGTGCTCGCGGCCCTCGTAGTCGATCGCGATCGTCTCGACCGGGATCGACGCGGCCGTCGAAACGTCGCACTCGGCGGGTTTCAGCGCGATCGCGTCCAGTCCGGCGCGGGTGACGGTGCTCGTGGTCAACATGGGTGCTCACTTCGCGCGACGCGGCGGTCCCGACGGGCCCGAAACCTCGAGCGACGGCGATCGGGACGGCGAACCGTCGACGCGGATATAGACGTGCTGTGCGGCCGGCGCGCAAAAAACTGGCGTTCCGCCGGTGCCGTCGGCGGCCGGCTGCGATCGCCGAGCGACGCGGTTTCCGCCGCCGCGAGTCCACAATCTACTCATAGGAGGGCGCCCTGCCATCGACCGTGATCGCGGCCACATGAGTTCGGTCAAGGGTGACTTCGGACGTGGCCTCATCGTCGTCGGTCCCGTCCTCGTGACGCTGTACCTCGCCCACTACCTCTACTCGTTTATCGCGGGCGTGACGCCGGGGCTCCTGCTGAACGCGGAGACCCTCGAGGCGATCGCGCCCGGACTGGGCGAGTACGCGCGCGTCCAACTCGCCAGCTTCCTCCGCGTCACGACGTTCGTCGGATTCCTCCTCCTCGCGATGTACGTCATCGGGCAGATGACGGACACGACGATCGGCGGCGTCCTCGAGGGGATCGTCGACTACGTGGCGAACCGGATGCCCGTCATCCGCGTCGTCTACAACGCCTCGAAGACCGCCACCGAGACGACGTTCGGCGCGGGCGAGGCCCTCCAGACGCCGGTCAGAGTCGAGACCTGGGACGGCGTGTGGATGACCGCGTTCAAGACCGGCCAGCGGACGCCCGACGGCCGCGCGACGCTCTTTCTCCCGACGTCGCCGAACATCTCGTCGGGCTACGTCCTCGAGGTTTCGCCCGACGACTTCATCGAACTCGACGAGACGCTCGAGGAAGCGCTCACGCGGGTGGTCAGCGGCGGCTTCGGCGACGCGGAAACCGCCGAGGCGGAGCTCGACGAGGGGCCGCTAACCGTGGTCGGCCACCTCGAGTCCGAGTCCGACGGGACGACGAACCGAGAGCAGTAACGGACGGGCCTACCGTCGGGAGCGTTCGACCCGCTCGGGCGGCTCGAACTCGGTCGTCAACTCGAGCAGCTGGACGAGTATGCGGCCGGTCGCTCCCCAGACGGTGTAGCCGTCGACGTGGAAGTAGTGGATGACGATGTCGCCGTAGTAGGGGTGATCCCGGCGCTCGTACTCGTAGTTCTCCGGATCGAGCAGCCCGGACAGCGGCAGAACGACGATCTCGGCGACCTCGTAGCCGTCGCCGACGTACTCGCGGTCGGGGACGCGGCCGACGAACGGCGTGACGGCGTACTCCGTGATCGTCCGGATATCGTCTAACTGGCCGACGATCTCGACCTCGTCGGGCTCGAGCCCGATCTCCTCGTTGGCCTCGCGGAGCGCGGTGTCGAGAATGGAGTCGTCGAACGATTCGGCGCCGCCGCCGGGAAAACTCATCTGGCCGGGGTGTTCGCCGAGGTGGTCGGCTCGCCGCGTAAAGAGCAGGTGGTCCTCGCCGTCGCGTTCGATGATCGGCGCGAGGACGGCCGCGTCGTGTTCCTGGTCGTCGATCTCGAGGGGCGCGTGGTCGGCGACCGGCTCGAGGGTCATCGTCGGCTGTGACATACGGGGGTACGCTCACCTTCGTTCTCGTTTCGCGGTCCGCGGCCCGCGGCGGCGGTCGAGCGGTCGCGGAGCCGCGAGGTCGCTGTCGATGTCGGACCGTCGGTCCCGATCGGAATCTCCGTTTCGGTTCGCGATCCGTCGTCGGGCGCTCGCGTCGACGACGCGACCTCACTCGAGGGCGCCTTCCAGTCGCTCCCGCTCGGCGGCGAATTCGACCGGAGCCCAGGCCTCGACGTCGTAGCTGACGTCGATCAGGTGTCGGGTCCGGTCCTCGTTCTCGGCCTCGAGGGCCGCCTCGACGGCGTCGGTAAACTGCTCGCGGGCAGTCTCGCCGAGGGCCTCGCGGTCCAGTCGCCGCCGGTCGACGTCGAGGATGTGCGGGACGTCCTCGGCGTGGTCCGGCACCGACGGGAACGCCGTCGGCCCGGCGACCAGCAGCGACCGGCGCTCGCCGTCGACCGGGCGTTCGTGGCGAACGAGGGCGAACGACTCGAGGGCGTCCTCGATCGCCGTCTCGAGGGCCGCCTCGTCGACGGACTGGCCGTCCGCCCGGAACGCCGCCTCGGAGAGCGCCCGCTCGAGTTCCGCGCGGGTCAGCCCGCCGAAGAGGTCGACGACGCCCGCCAGTTCGTCCGCAGTCGCGTCCATACACGCCACGACGGACGAGGGTCGGATTAGCGTTGCGGTCACCGGTATTTCGACAGACGTTACGCGTTACGGACCGCCAGCGTGGCCGAGACGATCGCCTCGGGCGTCACCGGCGCGTCCGTCCACGGGGGCAGCCGGCGGTCGGGATCGGGCGGCGCGATCGAGCCGGCGTAGCGGGCGAGCTGGTCCCGCTCGGCCGCGGGATCGTAGGCGAGTCCGTTGAACGCCGCGTCGGCGCGGTACCGCTCGATCAGCCGATCGCCGGCCGCGAGATACCGCTCCCGGAGGGTCTCGTAGTCGGGGTCGACGCCGCGCTCCTCGACGACGCGCAGCAGTTCTCCGGCCACCTCGCGGCTCATCCCCTCGAGGCCGGTCTCGCCGGCGACCGCGCGGTGGTCGTGTTCGTGGCGCCCGAGATCCACCTGCGCGGAGCCGTCGACGCCGGCCGTATCGAAGGCGTCGCCGAGGGTGCCGACCTCGAGGCCCCAGGCCCGAGGTGCGCGGAGCCGGCGGGCGAGGGCGGCCGTGACGGCGAACTCGCCGGCGAGCGGATACCGGAAGGCCCGGAGGTAGTCGAGGATCGGCGCGTCATGGCGGTCGGCGAGCGCGCGAACGAGCGGCGCGTAGAACAGTCGGAAGAGCCGCCCGTAGAGCCGGCCGTCCTCGACGCGGGCGTAGTACCCCTTCGAGAAGGCGTAGTCCATCGTCAGCGGCGCGAGCAGGCGCGGGACGTGGCCGGCCTCGTAGCTCCTGGCGTCGGCGTCGTGGACGACGACGTACTCGCCGGCGTCGGCGGCGGGCCCGAGCGCGAGCCAGACGTCCCGGCCCTTGCCGAACTCACCGTCCAACCCCGCGTCGGTCAACAGAGCGTCGACTCGAGGAGCGTTACACCACAGGACGCGAATCGGCAGCGCGAACGACTCGAGCCAGTCGCGAAACGGGCCGATCTCGGCGGCGTCGGCGCGAACGGGAACGAAGACGGCGGCCGGAGCGGGATCGAGGGACTCGAGTTCCGAGAGAACGCGTTCGGCGGCGGGGTTCTCGTGTTCGCGGGCGGTCATCGGGACGACGACGGCCGTCTCGGCGACGGCGTCGGCGGCCGCGCGGGCGAGGTCGCCGTCGCGGCCGGCGGTCCCGCCGAACTCGTGGAGCGTCGCGATCCGCTCCTGAACGTACTCCATCGATGGAGTGTTCGAGCGGACCGGTAAAACGGCCACGACTCCGGCCAGAACGTCCGGTCGTGATGACTAGATTACAGTATCGCGCCACTCAGAACGTCACGATACAGATCTCGATAAAGCACCGGTCTTTTTCTACCCTACGTTCGTAGGGGCGGAACATGAAATCAGTCCGGAAGGCACTCCGCGACGGCGAACTCGACAAGGACACCTACGATCGGCTCGTCTGCGGTGACTGCGAGAAGGCCCTGAAGACCGAAAACGACCCGGACCAGATCAAGACGGTCCGCACCTGTCCGGAGTGCGACGCCGAGTGGAAGGAAATTCGCTGACCGGTCCGAGTCGCCCGTTCCCGAAACGGAGTCCCTTCTTCGGTCGCTGTCCGACAGTGACGACGCTCGTGTCGTGTCGCGTCGACGGCGGCATAGCGCGCCGTGTCGGTTCAGTGTGATCGGCGACGGCGATGGGCCGCGTTGACTCTCGAGTCCGCTCGTTCGAACGACTCCTCGCGTTCTCGGGTCGTCAGAACCGAACGTACCGTTCGGCGAGCGGAGACGCCGGTCCGACCAGCGCACCGTAGACGAGCAGCGCGACGAGACTCGGCAAGTGGAGGTACGGGACCGGCGGCGTCCAGCCGAGGGGTCTGAGCCACAGCGGCAACGCGAGCGCGACGCCGAGGACCCAGACCGCGAGGCCGAAACACGCGCCGAGCGTGAGCCCCGTGATCGGATCGGTCACGTCCTCCTCGAGGGGACTCAGCGTTCCGAGTAGTCGATACGCAAACGCCCCGACCACGCTGGCCGCTGCCACGAGCGAGAGGCCCAGTATCATCCCGGGCCGTCCGACGAGGATGCCGACCGACTCGAGCAGGCCGAACGCGTACAGAACGGCCCCGAACCCTATCCCGCCCGCGAGTCCGGCGACCGCGATCGCAGCTACGCCTTCGATTCCCCGATCCACGAACTGCCCCTGAACGTGTTCCCCACTCATACGCTTTCGTGAGTTATTTTCAACGGTTGATACTTATCTGTTTGTGATTTTTCTACGCGGATTGTATCCAGAGCGGCCCGCCGTGGCCGCGAGGATCGGGTTCGGACGAGTTACGCTACTGATCGGTGATCAGAATCGTCGGATACCGACGACCGGCCGCCTCCGTCTCACGGCTCGAGTCGCGAGCCGAAACGGGCCTCGAGTCGGCGTTCGACTCGGAACATAATATTCTGCTGACCACTATTGCCGCGACGTGCCAACGACGAGGTATGCACACCGGTCCGCTCGTTCGAGGCCTCGGAATCGCGGCGCTGGCCACAGGGCTTCTCGGGTTGCTCGTTCTGGGCGGCGCCGGCTGGTCCCTCGAGGCGATTCCGGCGGCCGACTCGGGCGACGCGAACGAACTCGTCGTCCTCGAGGGCGGCGACTACGACCTCGGGGCGGCGTACCGCGACGCCGGGCCGTCGGCGGCCCCCGACGCCGAGGCGACCGATCGAGCGGCGACCGCCGGCCTTTCCGCCGTCGCGTCCGAGGTCGGGAGCACCCTCGTCGCGCCGGCCGACCGCAGCGAGGAGCGTCGCTTCGGGGGGCTCCTGTACGCGCACGCGATCTCGGCCGTCGGCGCCGCGCTGGTCGCGGGCCGCGCGCTCGTCGGCTGGCGGCTCGATATCCGCCGGCTCTCCCTCGAGCCGACCGGACGGCTGCCCGTCGGTGGCGACGCCGGGTCGGAGCCGGCCGATCGACAGTCGACGACTCGAGTCGCGCGAAGCGGGGAGTGATCGACGTGGCCGACGGCTTGACGCACGTACTGGTCGCGTACGCGCTCGCGACGCTCCTCTCGATACGGTATCCGTGGATCACGGCGCGGCTGGCGACCGTCGCGATGGTCGGCGGGATGCTCCCCGACCTCAATCGGTTGAAATGGGTCGTCCCGCCGGAGACGATCGAGGCTGCGCTCGGCGCGTCGTTTTCCTGGCGGCCGATGCACTCGATCGGCGGCGTGGCGGTCGTGATCTGCATCGCTTCGCTGACCGTCCGCGCGGAGTACCGGCGGGCGGTCGCGCTCCTGCTCGCACTCGGGGCGCTATCGCATTTCATACTCGATCTCCTGTTGGTGCCGCCGGCGGGCACCTACCAGTTCCTCTGGCCGCTCACCGACGCCGACGTCGTCTTTCCGGGATTCTACAGCAGCCGCGATCGATGGGTCGCACCGGTTTCGATCCTTCTGGCTCTCGCGGCTCGATCGGTTGCTCGGCGTCACTCTCGCTCTCGGTCGCTCGAGCGTGAGTCGCACGAGTCGCCGATGCCGGCGGACGGGTGACAGTCGGAGAAGAGTCGTTGGGGTCCGTCGAAACCGTTGCGCTACGCGGCTTTTCGCGTGAGTATCGTGACGCTTCGGCGGACGTAGCCGAGCCCGGGCCGTCCGTCGCGGTACCAGACGAGGAGGGCGACGAACGCGAGGCCGAGTTGCGCCCACTCGTACCAGCCCATCGAGTAGCGCAGGAAGCCCGCGAGGATCCCGTCGACCGACTCGTACGGCGGCGGCGGGAGCAGCGGCCAGACGAGGAACGTCAACTGGGACGCGTCGGCCGTGAGAATCGCGTTCGGCGGGATGTCCGCGAGCAGATGCGAGACGTGGCCGACGGCGAACGCGACTCCGGCGTCAGGCCGGTCGAATCGGCTCGCGGCGAGGTAGACGGACGGGAGCAACAGCGCGGCGACGAAGACGGAGTGGGTGAGCGTCCGCCCGCCGGGGAGGAGTTCGAGCGACCAGGCGAACGGCTTATCGATCAGATCGGGAAACTGCGACCCGATCGCCAGCGCGATCACCGGCAGCGCACGCGGCGGACGGTCGCGGAGGCGGTGCCGGGCGATCGAATAGCATAGATACGCGACGGCCAGGTGTCCCCAGGGCCACATTGCCTCGAGGTTGCATCGAACTCCCTAAAGGTACTTCGTTCCGGGACTCAAGCGAGGCGGCTGCGCGCTCGAAGATGCGGACGATATTCGTCTAATGGACGGACACGAAACTGCAGATTCGATCACCTCATGGTGAGAAAATCCTGCTTGCAGAATGTTAAGTAGGAGTGTTGCTTATAGCTGTTCGCTATATGGAAGAGGAGACGGAGTCTACGGTGTCACTCGAGTTCACGGACGAGGAGATCGAGCGGATACTGATGTGTCTCGCGCTGGCTCGAAACAGTCCGCAGATGACCGGATCGCTCGCGGTCGACGACCTCATCGCGCGGTTCGCAACCCACGTCAACGAGAGCGAGATGCCCGCCGTCGACGATCCCGATACAAATATTCAGAAGGACTAATCCGACGCGGATCGAGTCGTTTCGCGGCTGAACCCCTGGGAACGGTGGGCCTCCGTCGTCGTGTCTCGCCGTGCTCGGCTGCTTCTCGATGCAGGTTACCGCAGGCAGAGACTCGAGACTGATAGATCGGCATCCCGGCATGCATGGGCGGCGTGATCGTGAAGCCGGTTGTAGTACTATTCGGGGTATGGGAGCCACAGAGCCGTGCCCGAACTGCGGCGAAACGGACGTCTGGCTCGAGGAGCGAGCCCGACACATCCAGTACGGCTGCAACCTGTGCGATCACGTGGAAACAGGAAAAGACGACGTAGGACGGGACCGAGACGCACGACGAACGGAACGTGGAACCGCTCGTGATCGTCCGGGGCGTCCGATCGCTCGACGGTTCCGCCGCGCGTCGTACGGCCGTCTGACTGACGTTTTTGACCCCGACCGTTGATCCGACCGGTATGGTAACTCGACTCCCCGTCGAGACGTCCCGTATCGAGCTGCGACAGTCGGCGTATCGGAGGCGATAACCCGTGTCGTCAGCACAGTCCACGCCGCTACTCCCGCTGGACGCGCGCGTGACGACGTGGCCGGCGTACCTGCTGACCGTCTGCTGGCCGGGCGCCGGGCACCTCTACGCCCGGCAGTGGCGCCGCGGCTGCTGCTGGGCCGCACTGTGCGGGGCCGCGCTCGTGTTTCTGAGTCCCGGATCGCTCCTCGCCGCCGGCCCGCTCGTCGAGCCGCTCGTCCTCTCGATCCTCCGGCTCGAGACCGTCGCCTTCGCGGACGTGGCCTTCCCGCTCGCCGTCCTCGCTCTCAGCGCGATCGATCTCTACTCGCTGGCGGTGCTCGAAGAGGTGTAGGGAGTACGGGTCGTGCAACCGCCGGGACGGTCTCCAAAAAAGCGCGGGACAGTGGGAAGCGGCTTTCGCTCGCACCGGAAGCGGCATTCGGGCTCGCGATCACCTCCGCAGGCCGGGTTCCGGCGCCCGCGAACGGTGTCGCGTCCCGATCACGCGCGAGACGACGGCCGGCCGCCGGCTACTGCAGGACCGGGCTGCTCTCAGACGGGCTCGAATCGGTAACCGTCCCAGTCCTGGCTCTCCGGCTCGCGGATGCCGGCGCCGGGCTCGCGGAGCTCCTCGACGTAGACGGGTTCGACTTCGTCGCCGGTCTCGATCTCGTCGGTCGTCACCTGCCCGATCGCGCGGACCGACTCGCCTTCTACGTCGAATTCGACGACGGCGAGCGTGTTCGGTTCGCGAACGCCCGGGGGCGTCGCCGTGCTCGTGGTCCAGGTGACGACTTCGCCGGTGTACTCGCTGAGATCGATCGTTCCGACGGGTTCGGCGCCGCCGCGACTGCGCGGGTGACCGGGGTAGCTGATCGAACCGTCCTCGTACTCGTAGGCGTCCATGCTCATCGTGCTGCCTCCATGATGGTGGTGATGACGCAGTTACCGAAGCCGCCGACGTTACAGCAGAGGCCGACGTCCGCGTCGACCTGTCGCGGGCCGGCCTCGCCGGTCAGCTGTTCGTAGATTTCGACCGCCTGTGCGACCCCGCTGGCGCCTAACGGGTGGCCCTTCGACTTGAGACCGCCGGAGGTGTTGATCGGCAACTCGCCGGTATCGCGCTCGGTGTAGCCGTCCTCGACGAGTTCCCACGCTTCGCCCTGCTCGGCAAAGCCCAGTCCCTCCATCTGGAGGAACTCGAGGATGGTGAACATGTCGTGGAGTTCGGCGACGTCGATGTCGTCGGGACCGTAGCCGCTCATCTCGTAGGCCCCGTTCCCGCTCTCGACGACGCCGCCCATCACGGTCGGATCCTCNGCGACGTCGATGTCGTCGGGACCGTAGCCGCTCATCTCGTAGGCCCCGTTCCCGCTCTCGACGACGCCGCCCATCACGGTCGGATCCTCTCGCTCGTGGACGACGTGCGTATCGGTGGCGCCGTCAACGCCCGAAATGACGATGTAGTCGTCCGTGTACTCACGCGCGGTCTCCTCGGAACAGAGCAGGAGGGCCCCCGAGCCGTCCGTAACTGGACAGAAGTCGTACAGCCGCAGCGGGTCCGCGATGATCGGCGACTCGAGGATGGTGTCGACGGCGACTTCCTTCTGGAACTGGGCGTGAGGGTTATCGACGCCGTTCTCGTGGTTCTTGGCGGCGACCGTCGCCAGACTCTCTCGGGGCGCGTCGAACCGCTCGAGGTAGTGGCGGGCGGTCAGCCCGGCGAAGGAGGAGAGGGTGACGCCGTGTTTGTACTCGGCGGGGTGGGTGACCGAGGCGATGATGTCGGTCGACTCGCCGGTCGTCCGGTGGGTCATCTTCT
>NZ_AOIS01000065.1 GCF_000337495.1 Haloterrigena salina JCM 13891 | reverse complement strand
GAGACGTACAGGTGGTCGACGTCGCCGGCCTCCGCACCCGCGTCCGCGAGGCACTCCAGCCCGGCCTCCGCGAGCAACTCGAGGATCCACTCCTCCTCGCGTTGCCCGAACTTCGTCATCGACGCGCCGATCACCGCCACGCGATCCGCCGCTTCGTCGGCGGACTGCCGTCGGGACGGCATCACCGGTCACCTCCCGACGTCGACGGCCGGCGGGTTCGGCGGCACGGTATCCGAGCGGCGAATCGGGAGTCGCTCGCCGCGCGGCCTCGCGAGGGGGTCACCGGTTTCGCGACTCGGGAGACGGTCATCGCTGTCCCCCCCGGTACCGGCGACGGGTCCGGCCCCGCAGCGGGCGCGTCGCGGTCCGCCGCGTCGAGCGCGACGGTCGAGGACGGAGCGGACTCACCGGCCGACATAGCCGTCCTCCGTCCGCCGAACGAAATCCCGGTCGTCGAGCGATGCGAGAAGCGGCAAGAGCGTGAGTTTGGAGAGCCCTAACAGCTGCTGCAGTTGGGTGACCGTCGGCTCGTCCGTTACGCGGACGGCCAGATAGACGAGTTTGGCCTGCGGCGATGCAAGCTCGTTCGGAACTGTTAGTCGGCGTTCACTCGTGGACATCACAACCACGTGCCACGAGGGCCGCTATAAACGTAGACTGAGACTGCCACACACGGATTCGTGAAAATCAATGGCTGAAAGGGAAATAATAAAGTGATATTGCCAAGGAATATCTCGCGGCCGAATCCCCGTCGCGTGCCGTCTCGGAGTGACCGACACGATGTTCTTGTGCCACCAACGCCGCTGATCGAGTCGCGGTGAACATCGGGTGACGGGGGCCGCGCTCGCCGGGCCACCGAACGCGAGCGGGCAACGGACTGGTCGATGGTTCGGCGGCGCTCGAGTTGGACTCATCCGACAACTAGGAGCAGGCGTTTTCGCCGGATCAGACGATCGGCCTCCTCCCACGGCTTTCGCCTCGCTACCGCTGTACCGCGACAGAAGCCGCGCCGCGGCGGGCTGTTCACGCCCCACGGGCGCGGAGCCGCTGGGCCACGCGCCGCCAGCCGACCGCAATGAGCAGCCCGCCGACGAGCGCCCCCGTGACGATCAGCCACGCGCCCGGTCCGGTCAGCCACCAGTGGCGGGTCCGCGTGCCACAGTGGGGACATCTGATGGCTCCCCGGCGGAGGGTGCCGTTACAGGTTCTACACTTGGCCCATCGCGGCTCCGGTTCGACTTGGGCCTGCCTGCGAGAGCGAGGACTCGGCACCCTTCTCTCGTCGAGCATACCGATACTTTAGCAGCTGGCCCTATGATACTATTCGGTGCTCGCGGTGACTTTCGGCCGTCCGCACCTGTCACGGTCGGTCGCGATGAGACGGACATCACTCGCACGATGCCAGGTATCACTCGAGCGGTGTCCGGTCCGTGTCCCGCCGATGGGCGACGATCCGGACGCAGAGCGCACCCAACCCGGCGACGACCGCCGGCCAGCGGTCGCTGCTCAGGTAGAGATCACCCGTCGGCGGGCGATACTCGAGCAGCGGCCAGAAGACGGCGTAGGTGTCGCCCGACGCCGTCACCAGCAGGAGATCGAGCGCGTGGTGGGAGCCGGCGCCGACCGCGAGCAGGGCGACCGCGAGAGGGCGCTGGGCCGGCGTAACGAAGAGCGCGCCGAGCCCGACCACGAGCGCGGAGCCGACGAGAGTGTGTATCGGACTCCAGGCGAACGGGACGCCGAGGACGTGAGCGACGAGCCCGTCCGGCACCAGTAGCTGGATCTTCATGAGATCCGGCACGAGCGCGCCGGCCATGACGAGCGTGACGTGGGCCGAGCGCAGCCGCGGGTAGTGAAACGAGAGCAGCGTCCCGAGGATGTAGCCGACGAGCACGTGGGTCAAGACGTCAGGCACACGGCTCACCTCCGGTCGCGGCGGTGCGATCGCCCTGGTCGCTGTAGGCGTCGGTCCGTGGGCCGTCGGTCTGCGGCTGGTCGGCTCGACTGTCGTTCGCTCGAGCGGCGGGCTGCGTTCCCGTCTCACGTGGGCCGTTCCCCTGGTCGGACCGGCCATTACGCGATCGCTCGCGGGGTACGAACGCGAGTGCGGTCCGATCGATGCGCCAGTGGCGGACGAACCGCCCGACGACCCAGAGCCCGCCCAGCGCCGAGGCGAGGATCATGTAGCGCGTCTCGGTCGACTCGCGCGTTATCGTGCGCTCGACGACCAGGGTCGAGTCGTCCTCGAGGGTGCCGAACGCAGTCACCCGGTCGCCCCGCTCGAGCGGCGCGTCATCGGTTCTGAGCTGAGCGTTGGCGTCCACGAGCGTGAACCGTCCGTAGCCGCTGGCCCGCGTCGCGATCACGACGGGGTCGGTGTCGACAACGTAGCCACCAAGAGTGACTTCGTCGCCAACGTATGCAGCTGGCTCCGGCGTCACGTCGGTCTCGTCCGGATACTGGGTCTCCGTCAGGTCGCCGACTGTCGCGCCCGCCCAGATCAAACAGCCGATTAAGAGGCCGACGAGCACGACACCGGCGAGTATGCGACCAGACTGCCCGTACGGCTCCGACATACTACTCCTCGCGTAAATTAGGTAGTCACGACAAATGTCTTCTGTTCTCGTCGGCCACTCGAGTGAACGCACGGGACCGGTGCGGAGCGAGGTCGACGCGGCCAGTGCAATTTCGTCACCCACCGACACCGCAGGCGAGTCGGCGGGCGGAACGGTTGGGTCGCGTTAGCTTCTCTCGTAACTGACTATATTATACGCGGAGACCGTAGCTCCAGATAATGAATGTGAGTGACACACATCATATTGGCATCGTCGTCACGGACCTGGACCAGGCCCTCGAGTTCTATCGCGAGACGCTCGGCCTCGAGGTCGTGGACGAGTTCACGCTCGCCGGCGAGGGGATCGCGACGGCGATCGACGTCGACGACGCGACCGGTCACTTCGCCCACTTGACGGCCGGGACCGACGGAACGCGCATCGAACTCATCGAATACGAGCCGGCCGGCGACGACGCCCACCCGACGGCGATCAACCAGCGCGGGGCCGCCCACATCGGGTTCGCAGTGCCGGATCTCCAGGCGTTCTACGAGGCGCTGCCCGCGGACGTCGACCCCATCAGCCAACCCCAACGGATCGAGGTCGGTCTCGAGATCCTGTTCTTCCGCGATCCCGACGGGAACGTCATCGAAGTCGTCGAAACCGAGGAGTGACTCGGGCGCGGCCGACTAATCCTGGGGTGAGCCACCGGAGCGGCGGCGGGACGGGGTGTGGCAGTCACGGGAATGCGGCGGTGTCGGTCGCCAGTCTCGGCCCGACCTCGAGAGCCGCGCTCCGGACTGGGGCACGTCACGCCGGCCGCGGTGCCCTCCACAGGCCGTTGCGGGCGGTCACCGGTCGCTCCTGCCCTCCACCGGCTGCGTTCGGCGCCACTCCCTGCCGACTGCCGTGCGTGTCGCCGCGTGATGGCACTGCTCGAGTTGCCGGTCTCGACGCTCGGCGCCCTCGCTTACGCGGGATCGGCACCGCTCGTCGGCTGCGATTGCGGCGGGCCGCCACGTCGGGCGCTCCGTGCCGGCTGGCTCGAGCATCCGGCGCCGGTTTAGCACCTGAAATGCGTGCCACCGCCGATCTCACAGCTGATGGATCGAGGCCGCCTGCGTCAGTCACGTAGGCGAGCTGGCGACGCGCAGTACTGCCGTCCGCGGCGGGGCCACCAGCGCGCGAAGAACTATGCGCCTCGTGCACGTACTCCATGGGTGCCAGCGGGGGCCCACCCCGCGGCCGGCATTCGAGGTGTTCACCATGACAGTCATCGCCAGATTCGAAGTCATCCCCGTCCGCGACGGGAGTCTCTCCGACGAGATCGCCCGAGCCATCGACGCGCTCGACGAGTTCGACATCGCGTATGAACTGACCGCGACCGATACGGTGATCGAGGCCGAGTCGGTCGACGAGGTCTTCGAGGCCGTCCACGCGGCGCACAACGCCGTCGACAGCGACCGCATCATCACCTCGCTCGAGATCGACGACTACCAGAGCCGCGAGCAGGACGCCGCGGATCGCGTCGAGTCCGTCGCGAGCGTGCTCGGTCGCGAGCCGGAACGCGACCGCTAACGACTGCTGGGCCGCGACCGGCCCCAGCCCACGCCCAGCACGCTGGATCACGGCCGCCGGTCGCGTGGCCACCGGCGGGACGCCCCCCATGGGATGTCTTCGGGCACCGTCCGGTCTGGCCACGTGTGAGCCGTGCTGGGTGCCGGCTGGCTATAATTGAGGCAACAGTTACCTGTGTCCGACGAGTGAGGGCTTCTATGGACCGCGACGACCCACGGCCTGATCCCGCCGATGGCTCCCCAGCAGCGCTGCCCGCAGGGTGGGAGGCGACCGACCACCCGATCGCACTCGGTGATCTGTTCCAGCTCCTCGCGACTGACCGGACGCGGCAGCTGTTGTATTTCCTGACGGCCCGCGGGGGGACGGTGTTCGTCGAGGACCTCGAGGCCGCTTTCGACGCCGACGCCGTGGTCGGGTTCCACCACATCCAGTTCCCGCGGTTGGTCGATCTCCACATTATCGACTACGACCGCGAGGCGGGGGCGATCACCCTGACGCCGATCGGTGACGACCTCCGGCCGGCCCTCGAGCACATCCGGGCGATGGACGATCCCGAAATCGCCGCGGTCCCGGACCGGGCCGAGCAGTAGGTGGCTCGCGGCGCCGACGGACTGGTCGCGTTCCTGATATTCGAATGATTCTAGTTCACTACACGCTCGCTGCCCACACCACCACTGGGAGCAGGCGGTGTGCCACGTGCGTTATGCTGCGTGCTCGAGCGAGCGGGCCACGTCCGATTGCACCCATGCATCCGGATTTCGCCGATCGTAGACGAACGTCTTGTCCTCGGCGAGACTGAGCGCCGCATACCGGTCGGGGACTGCCGGTACCGGTTCGCGTTGCGGTTGCTTCCGTGCCCGCTGCGTTCTCGAACGTTCGTCAGTAGCCTGTTCCGTTTCCGTCTGCTTCGAAGACGTCTCATCCGGTCCCATCTGTCTTTGCGGTGTGTTACCGTGAGAGTCTCTGTCTATCGTGTGCTGTTAAGTCTTCCCATTATCCGGATATAGTTGTATTAGGGCATACTAGCGGCTACGCTGCCGGAGCCACCGCGGGAGACGTGACCGACACGAGACACCCGCTAAAAGAGACGGCCGTCCTCCCTGAATTACGTTCAGTACCCGGCCAGTCCACGCCGCCGCGAACGTCGTTCCGGGAGTCGTCGTCCCAGTTGCTCGAGGGTCCGATACGGGATCAGCTGTCTGTCAGAGAGTCACGCTGCGATCGACGGAGTGATTGTGGACGAACAGGCCCCTGTCTTTCCTGGTACCACCGGCACCCAGTCAACTGCGTATCTGCGAGTCCGTTCGCGCCCTGGGAGCGACGCAGGTCGCTGCCAGGCGAGTGGAGCGGACCCACGCACTGGAAGACGCGAATGAGCTCCGTTCTGCCCCAATGCCTTCGCTATCGGTCAGCAGAATGGGATTTTCGGCGATAAAATAACACACGGCCGATAGCCACGATTTGGATCCGAACGGGAGCGCGTTTCTACGGCCCTTCGGCCTGGGTATCTGCAGTTCACGAACCTCGCTTACGCGAGATCCGTTACTGAGCCTTCTCACTCGACCACCATGGTGGCCGAGTTACGGGCCGCGTTCGTCTCCTCGAGGGTGTCGACCTCGTTTCCCTGTTACGGGATCTTTGGTTGTACCCCTCACTCGATCCTTCCTGTCCCGTACGGACATTCGAATCGAGTCGTTCGGTGACTCCTCGTGGCTTCGCCCACAGCATGTGGTACGGTACCGCGCATCATAAGTATTGCGCCCGGGAAGCGCGTGCGAGTGTCGTCCGGTGAACCCGTACTCGAGGAGCGGTTTCAGCAGCGGTGCTGAATTCAGGGTGGAATTGTAGTACGGACCGACTCCCGTTCGGAGGGCAGCGATCGAGGGAGCCTCAGGTCTCCTTTCGATCCGTCCTTCATCGATGAGCCTGTGAGTGTGTCCTTCGGTTGTTCGGGGGAGTGATGAACGCGAGAGCACGCCCGATGCGATGGACCAGCAGGGGATCGACGTCGGCGGCCAGCACACCGACGGCCACGGACGGGCAGCTCTCACGCAGTCCCGACCACCGGCGTCGGTGGCGGTCGTCCGTGGACAGCAGTCGTCCACGGTCGACGACGCGCGACCGTCGCTCGCGAGACTGCCGAGGACTGCTCGAGGCGGTGGACCCACGACTACCGAACCCAGCGAACAACCGCTCGCGGCGGGTGGATCGGTGTCGTCCGTGAGAGACGTGTGCTCTCTCGAGGCGAGCGTTCGGGGGCCGTCCACGGTCGTCCGAGGACGTCAGCTGTCTCCGGGGGCGGTCGGGTCGCTCGGGTTTCGCGTTGCGGTGCCACTCGAGGAACTCCGCTCGGCGTTCCTCGAGGACGCCGTTTCGCCGGGGATCTCGGCGTCGGCCGGGAGGATCAGTCTGCGTTCGGTGTACTCGAGGCCGTTCTTGCGCTGGGTGCGTTTGCGGACCGCGAGGCGGTTCTTCGAGAGTTCGAGCGCCGCGTCGATCGTCCGGGAGACGAGTTTCTTCGCGTAGGTCTCGCTGATACCCTCTTCCTGTCTGCGGATCCAGTGTTTCAGGTCGGAGGCGGCGACGTACTCCCGGACGGACTTGCAGCCGGTCGTCCAGGGATCGTCTCCGACCGTGGGGTCGGCTCTGGCCTGCCAGAGTTTGGCGGCCAGTCGGGTCGGGAGGGCGTCGGCCGTCGCGCGGCGCATGTCCGCGTCCATCCGGGCGAGTTGCTGGATCGGGAGGAGGTCCCCGTGGGCGAGGGCCACGTCGTCTCGGTTCAGGGGATCCTCGTGATCGGGCAGGCGGTAGTACGGTTCGTTGTCGGTCTTGGTGATGCGCTCGAGTCGCCCGTTGGGGACGTCGATCTCGTGTTCGTCGACGTTGTTCGTCTGGAGGTGGGCGCCCTTCTCGAGTTCGCGGGCCTGGAGCTCCTCGATGCGGGCCTTGTTCGCGCCCGTGCGTTTGCGGGTGGCTTCGGTGATCGCCTCGAGGCGGTTCGTCTCCGTTTGTTGGGTCTCGAGTCGCGTCTCGTGCGCAGCGAGTTCGTCGTTGTGGTCGTCCACGTCGGCCTCGAGATCGTCGATTTCTCGCTCGAGGTCGGCGACGCGCTCTTCGAGTCGCTCGTTTCGCTCCCGGAGCGCCCGGAGTTCCGCGACGAGAGTCTCGAGCGACGCGTCCTCGAGGGGTCGGTCAGTCACCGTCCTCACCTCCGGACTCGGTGTAGGGGTCGTTCAGTTCGGATCGTCGGCGGGCCGCCTCGAGTGTCGCTTCGCTGGGATCCTTGACGACCGTAACAGCGTCGGATGAGCGGGTGATCGGGGGGAGGGCGTTCTCGGGTGGATCAGGGAGTTCTCGGCGGACCCACTCGAGTTCCGCCCGGAGCTCGCGGCAGTGGCGTCTGGCCGCTCGGCGGGTGGGCGGGTCTAATGTCGGGTCGTCGTTGACTGTATCTCGGAGGTTCGTAATGTGGGTGTGGAGGACCTCAAGAAACGGTCGGTAGTCGGGTCGCTGGTTCGCGTCCGGCGATGCATCTCGTCGGTCGGAGCTTTCATTGCCCCGCGAATCGTCGTTGCACATGGCTTCCGTACCTGGTTTACGGGAGCTTCTCGCGGACTCGGTGCCGCAAACACCGGTCCGCTACTTCTGGACTCGTGAGCGACGAGTCCGAATTGGAGCTTCCGTATAGCTCACTAACAATTCCCCGTACTTATAGACTAGCGTATTTACGCTATTATTGGGAACTGGATGTGCTCCAAAATCAGAGAACCTAGTCAAGTTAATGTGCGACAGTGGGACTACAGCGCCGAATGCGCCCCCGGCCAGAGTGGATGTCGCTGAAAGACGGTCTCATTCTCGAGTTCCTCGCGGAGAACGACCTCGAACTCCCGGCGAAGCCGCTCTATCGGAATCTGAACCGGCACGGCCACGAGATCGGATACTCGACCGTTCGCCAGCGGTTGCGGGAATTGGAAGAGCACGGATTAATCGAGAAAGTCGATGAAGCAGGATACTATCAGGTGAGTTCGATGGGAAAGGCGTATCTCGAGGGGGAACTCGAGTTGGGGGATCTCGAGCAGGACGACTGACAGCTACTCTGGCTTGCTACTGGACCTTTGAGAATACCCAGAAAGCCCCGACACGCTCGCGGGCTGCGACTCGCTGCGCGCTTCGCTCACGTTGTTCGCTCCAGTGCTTACTTCGTCTCGCACCTCGAGCGTGTCGCCCCTTTCAGTCCCACCCGCGGTGGTCTGATCGGCAAGCTATCGATAGTGACTACAGAGTACTAGTACTAGCATCGAAACTAGGCCATCCGTTTGACGCTAGTGTGAGCGACTTTGGACTTTCGTTCGTCGGGTATAGCTATCGGATATAATATCTGGCACCATCCGTATTAGGTAGGTCATCGAGGTAGCCGTATGAGTCTCCGGAAGCGGCTGGGCTTACGACTTCACCGGGCGCTCCTCTACTGGGGGCTCTTGGAGCATCCGTACGGTCGCGAGCACGCGAAAGAACGATACACGCCACTCGGTGGGGAACGCGAAAAATATGCGATAGACGAAAACGACGATTTGGCGTCTTCGAACGAGCGAGATAGTTGATCTGTGATGAGAGACTCGGCTCCTACCAGTTACCGTCAATCGCCCGTTGGTAGCACTGCTCTGCCTGTTCAGCGACGGCGTCCCAGTCGTATCGCTGGGCTCGAGCCGTCGGCTCCGTATTTGGTCGTTCGCCCGAGAGTGCGCGCTCGAGGACATCGGTTACGTCGTCGACCGTCGGTGAGGCGAGGAATCCCGCGTCGTCGATCACTTCGGAGGCGGCGGACTCGGGATGTTCCGCTGCGATGACGGTACAATCCGCGGCCATCGCCTCCGCGAACGTGATCCCGAAGCCTTCACGAGTAGACGGCGAGGCGAAGACGTCCGCTGCGCGCATGTGTGCGAGAACGTCGTCGTACTCCTCGAGGAAGCCGAGCATCGTCACTCGGTCGGCATGGGTTAGGTTTTGGGCCTGGCGTTCGAGAGCGTCGCGTTCTGGGCCATCGCCGATGATACCTAGTGTAATATTCGGGTCGGTTTCGGCGATCCGGTCGAACGCCTCGAGGAGGTAATCGACGTTCTTGTGCTCGATAAGTCGCCCTGCATAGAGGACGTCGAACCCGTCTTCGGCAGGCTGAGTTGCTTCGATCTGGTCGACATCGATCCCGTTGGGGACGATTTCGATTTCGTCTCGAGACGGGCTGATCTCCGTAAGGCGGTCGGCGGTGACGCTCGAGATAGCGATCGGATAGTGTGGCGTTTTCGCGGTGAGTCCTTCGACTGCTTTCCCGAACGGCGCGAGTCGACCGAGGTACTCGTCCCAGTAGTCGAGCCAGACCTCGTGCCAGGTCGTGACCAGTGGTGTGTCAGTACCCAGTGCTGTGAGTTTAGCGGCGAGCACTGGGAAATAGGGGAACAGAGAGGCGACGATGACATCGTGATCGTCGGCAGTTCGTCGAAGGTGGGGGAGTAGACGCGCGGAGAAGTCGATCGCTTCCGTGATCGACCGTCGTTCGTCGTCGTAGAGTTCTTTAGCGGGGGCTACTCCGTAAAGCGTGAGTCCGTCGTACTCCATTACCTGCGGCCCGTCCCAGTAGTGACGACCGTATACCGTGACGTCGTGACCGTTAGCTGCGAGTCGAGTACCGATTTCGTGAATTCGCTTTTCGGCACCCCCTTTGACGAACGGGAAAACGACGTTCGAGACGAACGCAATATCCATTATTCTCGTGTTCGGACGCAGGCACTAATGAACCTTCGAGATCGAGTTATACGTTTTATTTGATTGATGGTGCGCCTAGTATGTCACTCGAGAATAAAGCTATAAAGACTTCCTTGCCATCTTCGTCAATAATGCCTGACGACTGGGACAATATTATTCTGCTCTCGGCGGATGCACTGAGAGCAGATCATCTCTCGTGTCACGGCTATCATCGAGACACGTCCCCCGTTCTCGACGAATTAGCCGAGGAGAGTATTCACTTCACCAACGCCTACAGTGCGAGTTCGCATACGAGGGAAGCAGTCCCCGCACTGTTGACCGGCGAATATCCGGACACTGCGGTCGGCTCTGACTATCGGCTTGCGACCGATACGATCGCCTCGACGCTCTCCGAACACGGATTTGCTACCGGTGGCTTCCACTCGAATCCGTTCATCTCCCGCGCGTACGGCTTCGATCATGGATTCGACGAGTTCGACGACGATCTGCATTTCGGGAAGCACAAGCTCATCGCGTTGGCCCAGCGGGCACTCGACAAACTGCGGAATCGTCACTACGCTCGAGCCGAGGAGATCAACGAGCGATCCCTTTCGTGGATCGATTCCGTCGAGGACGATGAACCGTTCTTCCTCTGGAATCACTACATGGATACACACGGCCCATACGAGCCACCGGGTGAGTACGAGCAGTTATACCACGACGAGGGATTATCTGGCCGAGACGCACAGTCGCTGTACCGCCGGGCGATCAAGGATCCTGACTCGATCACCGAGGAAGAGCAAGAGTTGTTGATCGCGCTCTATGACGCCGAGATTCGATACAACGACAAGCGAATCGGTGAGTTCCTCGAGGAGTTACGAAGGCGAGATCTACTCGAGCGATCGTTGCTCATTTTCACTGCCGATCACGGCGACGCATTCGGTGAGCATGGATACTACGAGCATCCACGATATCTTCACGACGAGATTACGCACGTCCCACTGATGGTTCGACCTCCTGGAGGTGCTGACGACGAGG
Source organism: Haloterrigena salina JCM 13891 (assembly GCF_000337495.1). Taxonomy (GTDB): domain Archaea; phylum Halobacteriota; class Halobacteria; order Halobacteriales; family Natrialbaceae; genus Haloterrigena; species Haloterrigena salina. Next base: position 24,737 of record NZ_AOIS01000065.1, on the reverse strand, counting down.
TATCGATACCAGCTAGTACACTGGATATCGCTGCAACGATCGAAGAGTCGGTTTCCGCTGGCAGTGATCACGAAGGAGCGTCCCTCCTCGAATCACTCGAGGAAGATCGAACCGTATTCATGCAGGCACGGGGTGAAGACGATGCGAGTCACGTCCGACGATACGCACTTCGGACCGCAGACGGTGCCTGTTTCTGCGAACGCGATCAGGAGACGGAGGCAATCTCGTTTTCTGATTGTACGTCTCGGTCGCTTCGCAGCGAACTCGAGGGGCACGTCGAGATCCGTATCGGGAAAGAAAATGGCGAGGACGTAGCCGATTCCGGGGACGTCGACGAGGAGATCGATCGACGACTGGAAGCGCTGGGGTACAAAGAATAATACAATGAGAATTGCGATGATTCAGGACGACTGGTGGCCGCGTACCGGCGGCGGACCAGTCCACGTCAAGGAGCTCTCGATTGCGCTCGCGAAACAGTTCGATCACACGATCGACATCTACACGCGGGCTCTCGAGAAAGATGGACAGGCCCATACTAGTACGGACACATTCGTCGACGGGGCCGTACGAGTCCACCGACTGAAGCCGTCGACAGAATACTGGAATCCGCTCGGTCGCGTTTCGTCACTCGGAACACCAGTACCGCATCTGCTGACGGAGGATTTCGATGTCGTCCACGGACATACGTTCTTACCGGCAGTTCCGACGCGAACCGGTGGCGCGCTTACGGACGCGTCGACGGTCTTTACCGTGCACGGAACGGCGCTTACCTCCGGTGTCGGCCGTGACGAATCGATGCTCGCTCACGTCAAACGTCGCCTCGAGCGACTGTTCGTGCTTAACTTCGACTACGATCACGTGATCTCGGTCAATACGGAGCATCTCGATCTCCTCGGTGAGCATCACACAAATCTCTCGTGCGTTCCGAACGGCGTCAATCTCGAGCGGTTCGATGTCGACGTCGATCGACGTGACGAGATTCTGTTCCTCGGCCGACTCGCGCCGAAGAAGCGAGTGAGCGATCTTATCGATGCGTTCAATCGTATCGCCGACGACGTTCCCGAGACCGATCTCGTCATCGTCGGCACCGGACCGAAGAGCGACGAGTTGAAAGCGCAGGCGAACCGCCTGGGTATCGACGATCGCGTTCGCTTCGAGGGTCGCGTCTCCGACGAAGCCATCCCACGATACTACCGGAGAGCTCGCCTATTCGTACTCCCATCGGTTTGGGAAGGGCATCCGTTGACGCTGCTCGAGGCGTGGGCAGGAGAGGTCCCGGTTATCACGAGCGATGTCGAAGGAATTGCTGAATTCGTCGATCACGAAGAGACCGGATATCTCGTCCCGCCGAAATCACCGAGTGAACTTGCAGACGCGATTCAGTACGCACTATCGAACGGAGACGAGAGAGAAGAGTGGGCCGCAAATGCATACGAACTAGTCGAGGACGAGTACTCGTGGGAGGGCGTCGCCGAACAGACGAATCGGATTTACGAACGGATCACTTCCACAAACTGAACGACGTCTTCGACGGTCTCACTCCATATACCCGAGATCCGCGAGTCGGTCCTCGACACCCGACATGTCTGTGTCGGATCCTGTGGTTCCATATCCTTCTGCCAATTCGTCCCAATCCGCACGTTCGATATCGTCGATTCCGTCGAGGAGGACTTCCCCATCAGTGTTCGTATCGACAGGGATCCCGAGCGCTGCCGCGACGGTTGGTGCGATGTCGTAGATTTCGGCGCGGTCGTCACACGTCAGTTCTCGGTTCGAGAGTAGGATCCCGTCCGGCTTGTGGTTCTTGTGCGGATATCGTCGGAACGTATCTAGAATTGAGCCGCTGACATCGTACTGATAGTCTCGCGGGACGAGGACGATATCCGGCGCATCCTCTACGTGCTCGCCCTCGTAGACCTCCTCTCGAGGACGAACGGCATCGAAGACGAGATTCCCATCGGGATCGCGAACCTGCTCGAGTTCCGCGATGAGTTCGTCGCGTGTTTCTTCGTACTCTGATTCCGGGATCTGGCCGCTCGGATCTCGGCCTTCGACATTCAGGTGTACTCCGAGACTGTTGAAATACAACTGGAAGGCCTCCGAATTGGCGTGATCGACGACCTGGTTCTGTGCGGCGACGAGCGCGTCTTCAGGAAGAATTCGCTCAACGGTCTTCGCAAGCCCGACTGCGGAAAGGCCCCGATGGACGTGGTGAGGTGAGAGTCCAACCTTCGAGAGGGTACTCGCTGCTGTTCCGATAGCACTTTCGAGGGGACTGGATTCCTCGGTTTCGTCATCTGTCCTCTTCAGTGTCTTCTTCTGTTGTCGGAAGTACTGAGCGTTACCTGTTGTCGTTTCGCAGTATCCGTGCTCAGCGAGCCACGAGTTCACGTAAAACGTCCACTCGTAGTCACCCATACCGTGATCCGACGCAATGAAGACAGTCGGATCATCTCCGCCGAGTTCGATTATATCTCCAACGTATTCATCGACTTTCTCGAGGATCTGGCGGATCTTTTCGCGGTCGTTTAGATCGTGGAAGATCGAATCAGTAACTTGGAACTGGACCGCCATTAAGTCCCAGTCGTAACGTTTGTCGAGGAATTGCGCCATATCCCGTCGGTGTCGAGCGGTATCGACATATTCGCTGACGGCGTCATCTTCAGTTCCGTATTCGGGATAGATAACGTACTTACCGTACTCGGACTCATATTCGTCTCTGAGATCCTTTGGATAGAACGGAATATCTTCGCGTGCGAGATAGCCGGGGACAATTGCACCGTTCTCAAGCGCGGATGCGGGATGTGTAACTGGATAATTGATGGCGATCGATGTGTACTCTTCTGCGTCAGCTACTTCAAACAGATAGGGTGCATTAACATTCGGACGCTCAATAAGCTGCTTCTTGTATCCGTCTTGAGTGAAGAAATCAAAGACGCCATGTTTGCCTGGATTGCGCCCACTGAGAAGTGATGGCCAGGCACAAGGAGTCCATGGAGGGTTAGTGCTCTGCAGATTTATAGATTTTTTCTCATTGGCAATATCATTAATTGTTCTTAGATCTCTACTATTGACCCAATCATTGATTTCAGACCAATCTAACCCATCAAGACCAATCAGGATTACTTGGTTCTGTTTGTTTTTATTCATTGTTAGCAGTGTCTAGAACAGATTGGTATATCCGTCTATACTTGATTGCTGCAGATTCGCCAGAAAAATTCTTTTGGACACGGGCAAATGCCTTTTCTCCCAACTCTTCTGCAAAGCTTTCGTCTGATAGAACTTGACGTATTTTCTCTCCCAGTTCTTGGGGCGAACATGGTTCCACAAATGGATGATCTTCACCAAGTGCTTCTTGGAATGGTGGGATACTGGTAGCAACGATTGGTTTTCCATGTGCCATTGCTTCCAACATACTAATACTAAATCCCTCGGAGATGGATGGAAGTGCGACAAGATCTGCGTGATGATAGACCGATTGAGGATTCTCAACAAATCCAACACAAGCTATATTATCATGAACATCATACTTTCTAGCAAGCATTTGGAGTTCTTCCTTTCCCTGTCCATCGCCAGTAAATATAATGGTGGCAGAGGGGTGCTCTTCTAAAATAAGCGGAAGTGATTTGATTAAGTCTTTACGACGTTTCTTTGGATCATATCGCGCGACATTCGCAATTAGTGGTGCATCTTTTTCAACATTTGTTGTCCAATCAAGACTATCCCACTCCTTCATCCCCTCCTGCCGTATTTGATCAACATCTATGCAATTATGCACAACTTTTGTTCGGGATCCGAGTTTGTATGTTCTTGGAAGTGACTGTTCCACTGCATTAGATACGCAAATATTCATCTCTGCAAGCGGACTAGTCGCTAAATCAGGAATTTTTGCTCTATAGGGTCGGTTTGGATATGATGTATGTATAGTCGAAACAACGGGAATCCCCACTATTCTTCCAATAATACGGCCAATTAGCCCACCAGCCATCATATGAGTATGAAGTAAATCGTATTTTCTATCCTTCAAAAGACGGCGTAATGACAATAGGGATTCGATTGAGATCGGAGTCTCCCCCAACCGGTGGACAGGGACGCCCAAATCTTGGAACTCTGGGACTAATTCGCTCTTCCCACCAAGATATGCAATTTCTATATCAGTTTCTTTTCTCAGGTGTTTTGTTATATTCAGCAAAACTTGTGGGGTTCCGGCAGCTCCTAACTGACCAGAAAGGATGAGTATTCGATTGTGATCTTGGGCCATCATGTAACTCAGAGTTGTTTACATCTCCGACACAATGTTCTGGATTGCTTCAACCTGTTCTGACTTTAACCTATCTACCTTGTCTTCATCCAATCTCACTTGGTTTGTGTGGATATCTTCATCAAGGACTTTATCAAATAAGGCACCTCGTGGTGTATCAAACCAGAACTTTGCTTTATTTCCATAGGCAAGCGTTGGTAAGCACGCATGTATTCGGTCAGAATGAGTTACATTTGCGTTAGAATAGAAGAAAAGATAATCTTTGATAGAGTCAGATACAAAAATGTTGTCTTCTTTGTAGAAAGGCGATTGCTTTCGCATTTTCTTCACCTTTTTCCATAGGGTTCCGTGCGGCTGCTCAAAAGGAAAATGATCTGTGCGTATTATGTCGCTTTTGTATGAGAGTTTTTTAGGCTCATCTATTTTGTCGAATGTAAGGACTGTGAAGTTATGTTCGGTCTCTGGCGGTTCATACCAATCGTTAATAAAGAATGCACAATCAATTCCATCATAAGTGTTATCGACATCGCTTTTGTATGCATTATATGCATTAGAGTCTCGAGTTATCATGCCAATTGGTTCGATCTCTCTTAGGAAACTTTTGACATACCTCTGTGTTTTCGGTTGATAATCGCCGCCGCCTACTCCGAGAAGAACTATCGGAACATCTCTATCCTTTAGAGATTGTAGAACATTTGAGTACTTTTCTATGACATGGTCATACAATATACATCCTGGCAGCACAGCTAGATCGGCATCAATGTATTCACTGACATTTATTGTTCGATCTAAATATGACTGATCTGGTCTGCTATTTCCTAAGAGTTTATTGGATAACTTGTTTTGCACTGTTGGGAAGATACCAGTATCTTTTCGACCAGCAGTGAAGTTAGGGTATCCACTTACCTCAATAATTTCTGAGTCTGGGAAGGCCTTTCTTAGTATTGTTTGAGCACCCTTATCGATAAACCCATTTCCAATATTTGTCAGCCAGGTCCGTAGTAAGACTATTTTCATACCTCACTGATAGAGCATCTCACAGATATATCTTATCAAATCAAGCAACCCTAGTCTTTTTATAACCACCATATATATTCTACTATTCAGACTAGGATGAAGATTACTGACGCAATTCAATAGAGTAAAACCTATAGCTACTGTTGATTCATTTAACTAAATTGTTTCAAGAAAACCCAACATAGATACCATGTTTCTGATGGTTCTCCATTAGGTCTCAAAACTCCACTCCATAGTCACAGCCTCCATTCCGACACAAAATATACATTAGATGCCAGAACTATATATGGTGGCATAATAAGATAGTATAGATAATACTACGAAATTTATCCGATAGAATTTTAACCATTTGGATATAGTACCTAGCTATGAATGTACTACTCATCACATTAGACGCTTTTAGAAAAGATCTCGTGAGTGGGTCTCACACACCATACCTATCTAAAATATCAAAGGAAGGAGTGACATTTGACAATGCTATCTCAACTGGATCCGGAACTTCTTCATCTTTTCCAGGAATTCTAGCAAGTTCGCTACCAATGGATTATGGGTACGCAAAATTCCGTCCAGAGCATGTCACGCTGGCAGAGCAACTTGATTCAACTACTATTGGTATTTCAAGTAGCCTTCCTACCTCAAGTATCTATAATTTCAATCGAGGATTCAATAGATGGAATGACAATGTTGATAACTCATACTTGGGAGAAATTCGGAAGGTCATCAGGGAAAATGATTGGCTTCTGCGGCTCGGGGAAAAAGCAATAAAAATCGGTGAGAAAATGTTTGATTCCGACAACAGTCCATCATATACTCCTGCTAATGAAGTGACTGATACAGCGCTATCCGAACTCAACAAATGCAATAAAAATGATAACTTTCTCTGGGCGCACTATATGGAAACTCATACCCCTTATTTCCCTCCTGAGGAATTTCAATTTGGTAGCCCATCAGAGGGGATCCCTACAGTAAACAAACATATAGACAGCTACAATAAAAACAAACCCAAGGTGAATTCACCCACAACCCCTGAAGATACATCAAGTATAATACCGAAATCGGTCCGTTCGAGTATGGAAAAATACTATAAATCGGAAGCCAAATTCCTTGATAGGGAAATAAAGAGACTGGTTGAAGGTGCAAAGAGACATTTAGAGGAAGTTACTGTTATTATCTGTGCAGATCATGGAGAGGAATTCTTTGAGCATGGTCATTTTGGACACCAGCCTAAGCTCTATGAAGAACTAGTGAATGTTCCTCTGATTGTATACAGCACCTCATCTGATATAGCGGAGAAAAACATACGTAGGCCAACATCCTTACTCAATATACCTCCGACAGTCTGTGATCTTCTTGATAGAGCACCAGCTGACAATTGGCGAGGAGAATCGTTACTTAGCATACTAGATGAAGGGAGAAGTGACGAAAATCCAAAAGTTATTTCAGAACTCTGCCACTCTGCAGACCAAGGACTGGGTGGGCCAATAAACAGAGACAAAGCGATTATTAGTGTTAGGTCGGATGAATGGAAATATATTCTTAATAATCAAATAGAGAAGGATAGATTATACAATCTTAAGAAAGACGAGAAGGAGAAGGAGAATGTTGTTGATGATCATCCAGAAATAGGGGACAAACTAAGAAGGATTGCAGAAGATCGATTGGCTGAAATTACAAATGATTCAGACAGTGAGTCATCTAATGGAGATATTTCCGACAATGTTGAAGATCGACTTGAGGAATTAGGATATATAAATTCATGAACCAACACACAGACACTATCCAGTTGTAAATCTGAGAAGCAAGCGAATGTAGAGTTTGATAGGAACAATATTCTCAGTCCTCTTATCAAGTCTTACGTGGTGAAATTTGGTGAGCTTGGGGCATGAGCGGAAGGTGGCGTCCATCTGTATTCACTATTTGTTCTCATGCGGCTAGTTGTTTACTTTGAAAAAGCGACTCTCCGCTCGTTCGGTATTAAACGCCCATCAAGTGGTGGTCACTGTAATAGACTCAGATATACAGCTGATGCTCAATATCAACATGTTCGCTCGACCAGGTACCAATCAAACCGCTGCATCTCTCCGAGACAGTGTTTCTCGTCGACGGTTATGGTAATCTGACTACCTCTCTTAATTCAGGTCAAAGTCCATATCTTATTCTAGGACACATAAGCAACTAGCCTATTGACTAGCTCATGATCTTCATCTGAAACACCTCCAATAATCCAAAGAATAGTAATTCCTATGATAGACGAACCAATTCCAATAGTAGATAGTGCAACAACTTCTAGAGGAAGAGGTATTCCTTCGGGAAGGATCTGGATTCCAACTGCCCCGATAATAAAGATAGTGGCCGCTGCCAAGATTGACTTGGATGATATTACAGAAACTTGGTGATACGCATACAGATCAAATGACTTTAGAACATTCATGATTGTATAACCAATCAGTGACGCTGCTGCTGCCCCAAAAAGACCGAATCTTGGAATGAGTATAATATTAAGAACTATATTTATTGCTACTGCCGATATATTGTAAATTAGCACTGCTCTGGAACGTCCGAAACCTAATAGAGCTTCTCCATTCGGTCCTACAATCGCATTCAAGAACAGGCCAGAACTTAGTAAAAAAAGAACAGGCGAGATTTCACTCACACTATATTCACTACCAAATATATAGATGAGAAAATCAGGACGGAAAACAAGGACAACAAAAGCAGGAGTGGTGAGTAAAAGGATCCACTTCGTCGTTTGCTTATACATATTCCCAACAATTGATTCATTTCCGCTTGATATTTGTTCCGAAAGTTTTGGGTAGAGTAGAAATCCGAACGCTGACCGAAAAAGGCCCAATAAACTAGCAATCGTCACAGTAACTTCATAAATTGCTACGGAATTTGGAGATTGATAGGCTCCAATTAACATCTTGTCCACATACGAGAGCAAAATAAAGATCGAGGACGATATTAATAATGGGAAACTGAAACGATATAGAGAAAGGAAATCTGCAGAACGATCCACTTGAGGACGCCATCCTTCATACCAGATAAGATAAAGACCAAAGAAAACCGTAATCAATATTGCGGAAAAAAATGCAAGTGCCACCGAAGTACTAGTACCGAAGATGAAAACAGCTACAATAGTTAACAATAGTTTCATACCTGGGCGGATGATTTTCGAAATGTGGACAAATCCGCTTGAATTCATTTCCCCTCTAAGAATACCAGTTATTAATTTTAAAAGAGAAAAAAGCGGGATTGTAATCAAGAACAGAAATAATAATACATCTGAAGCTGAATTCCCGAATATAGTCTCATTTACCGTATCCTTGAAAATAAGTCCAATAGCTACAGCTACTATACTGAATGACAGAACGGTTATGATTGATACCGTTATATATGAATTCTGAAACCTGTCATCTTCAGAAGCTATGAATCGAACAACACCCTGATTTAGCCCTAATATGCAAGGTATAGATGCGATATTTACAAGCGAGATGCCAAGAACGACCAATCCAAACTGATCAGTAGGGAGGTATCTGGCCCCAATTAAACGGAACAGAAATCCCGAAAGCATGCTTAGTATAGTACCTAATAAAACAATTACTCCTGCTTGGCCGATATCTGCCACACTCTTTTTAGTCATAGATTTTTAATCTCTCACAGGTGTTCTCGTTCAGCATATCACAACTTATGTGTTCCCACTTCTTCATTTCCTATCGATAACGGAGGGTGGTTTTTATAAACTATGACTACGGATATTGTTTTATGCCAGCACGACTCCGACGACAAATTTTCCATCTTTTCCCCCTTTTGGTAGCTTCAATCTGGACAATTTTTCGACCGGGGGTTTGGCCGGTTCTTCCACTCGGGTTTGCGATCACTCTACTCCTACTGTTATATGACTGTGAACAACTGTGTTTACGATCGGTTATAGTTGAGTCAATTATTGCTGGTCTAGTGTACCGATCAATTATCTGGATAGCAACACCCTCAATGATTGGAATGGATCCAGACAAGTACGCTGTTGCCATTAGCAGAGTATCTGATAATGGTATTGGAGCTATTTCGGATTTAGGTTTTTACGGAACGACGCCCATCTATCATCTATTTCACACGGTCGTAATGGATATTTCTGGATTAGGACCTGCTACGACCCTTCAAATAACGTCAACTATTTTCTTCGCACTTGTCCCTGTTGTAATAGTCTCTTATCTAGCAGCGATGCTTAGTGGAGACCGAGCAGCAAAATTAGGTTGTATTCTTGCATCAGCTGGAGCAGCTAGCATTATCTATGCTACTCTCACAATACCACAGGGCCTGATGCTGTTATTGTGGTATCTCGTTGCAGTTATTCTGATCGTTGATCGTCACCACAAAATGAGTTCAGCGCTTCTGGTCATTCTAATTGCGCTAATGGCAAGTCTGCATAAAATAGGTGCGATACTTGCACTTGGTGGCGTGGTCGGGGTAGCAGTAGTGAATTTTATCAATGCTATGCGAGACAATCGCGTGTTGCTCCCCCGCTATCTTTATCGTTATGCCATAATTGCAGGGTTAATATTTATGGTACAAATGATCTGGTTAACTACTTGGATCAAAGCTATCACCCTTAAACTCACATACATTATCACTGGAGCATCTATCGATACGACTATCGAAGCGCCTGCAGCAACAAAAATCGGAGGATTGAATTACCTATTCTTCGAACATAGTTCTTGGATTCTTCTGCTATTTGCCGCCGGTGTTTCAGGGGTTTGGCTTCTCTATACGCGGAGAGATCGACAGACGGCAGGCCTCTTAGGAATCTCTGGATTGGCAGCTCTAATTATCTGTTTCGCTGTGGCGACACCGTTTAGCCTTTCTATTCAGCGGGCAATCGGAATCGGAGAACCATTTCTGATTATATTGGCCGTAATAGGGGCTATTTCTCTATCAAAGAGGACAGATAAATCAATTGCACCAATAGTCATTGGGATTCTTATCATCACTCAACTTATAGGGGCTGGTGTAGTCCCAGACCACCCTACCGAAGTAAACGAACATCTTACTGATGAGGAGATTGAGGCAAAGGATTGGGCAAACAAACACCTCGACCAGAGAATATACGGGCATTACTTCGTAGCGCAGGAGATTACTGACTTTGAGGGAGAACGTGCTACGTACAAGACAGGGGCTGGAGGTGGGTTTCCATCTGGGTGGTCACCCGCCAGCAAGTACCTCGTATCGGGTAACCTGTCCGAAGCAGATGGGTGCTTCTTTTTGCGGAAGGGACAAGACAGAGTCCGGTACAATGGACTGTATCGATTGAAGTATGACCCAATCACGCGGCTGAACGAGTCCAGCCGGGCACTGGTTTTCGAAAATACAGATGTAGTGATCTACTGTTAAGAAGGATCGTCAGTCACAGTAAGTATTTCTCTGTCGGAATCCATCATAATGTCTTCTGGCCCACATTATAGACAGTAATTCCTAACTCTTAGTAATGTTTTGATTTCTTTATAAAAAGGTTAACATATTTCCATTTGACACCAGTACTAGGGCGAAATCTGGAAACCAATATATATCAAATAGAAAATTGCAATATACACAACGTAGAACTATTGCCTATGGATGCAATCGTACTCGCAGGCGGCTACGCGACACGACTCTGGCCGATCACGAAACACCGGCCCAAGATGTTCCTTCCGGTCGGCGACACGACCGTGATCGACGGCGTGCTCGAGGACCTCGAGACCGACACTAGAATCGACGACGTCTACGTCTCGACGAACGAACGCTTCGCGGACGCGTTCGAGGACCACCTCGAGACCAACGAGTACCACAAACCCCAGCTCTCGATCGAAGACACGACCGACGAGGACGAGAAGTTCGGCGTCATCGGCGCGCTCGCCCAGCTCGTCGACCGCGAAAACCTCGAGGACGACACGATCGTCATCGCGGGCGATAACCTCCTCAGCTTCGGCGTCAGCGAGTTCGTCGACTTCTTCCGCCAACGACGGACCCCGACGCTCGCCGCCTACGACGTCGGCGACTACGACCGCGCGACGTCCTACGGCGTGCTCGAGCTCGAGGACGACGGCCGCGAGATCGTCGCCTTCGAGGAGAAGCCCGACGACCCGCCGAGCACGCTCGTGTCGGTCGCCTGCTACGGGTTCCGTGCGGCGGACCTCGACTTACTCGAGACGTATCTGGACGGGGAGAACAATCCCGACGAGCCGGGCTGGTTCGTCCAGTGGCTCGTCGACCGGGAGCGCGTCGACGCGTTCACGTTCGACGGCGCCTGGTACGACATCGGGACGCCCGAGAGCTACCTCGACGCCGTCGCCTGGCGGTTCGACGGCGACAGTGCGATCCACCCCGACGCGTCGCTCGAGGGGACGACGATCGGCCCGAACGTGCACGTCATGGAGGGCGCCCGAGTCACCGACGCGACCCTGCGGGACTGCGTCGTCTTCCCCGACGCCACGATCGCCGACTGCACGATCGAACGATCGGTGATCGACACGGAGACGGAGATCCGCGCGACGGATGTCGAGTCCGCACTCGTCGGACCGGAGATGACGCTCGAGGAGACCGTTTCCACTCGCTGACGACGACAGGGCAGACTCGAGGACGGAGCGAATCGTGACCTCAGTTACGCGCCTTACAATCGACACGTCAGACGAGTGGAGATCGAGTGGTTCGAACGGGTGGGGTTCGTAAAACGCGCCGACATCGAGCCGGCGATCCGTCGCATAACCGGATCGTGAGACGGCCTGGGTCGTCAAATCGATCACACTAGTATCGAGTATCCGACTAGTATCTCGAACGTACTTTCACCCTCTTCGAGTACACCTTACGCATTCAACTGCCACAGAGATGGGTATGCGAGGATTCGAATTCCGGGCTTGCTGACCGACGCTCTACAACCGACTGTTGGCAACGGTTCAGCCGTGTTGCCGGTCTAAACGACGTACCCGACTCGCGTGAGAACCAGAACGAACGCGAAAAGTCACCGACGGACGCGCTCGAGCGCTACCGGTCGACGGAACTCAGGAAGAACGACGAGAACACGGTCTGGAGGCCGATGACGATCGCGGTAAAGGCGACCAATGCTCCCATCGTGAACTCGAGCGAGGCGAACCCGTTCGAGACCCACTGGTAGACCAGGCCCGCGGCGTACAGTCCGCCGACGCCGAACACCAGGACGCCGGCCGTCGCGCCGTGCTCGAGCGACAACGAGCCGACCACGTGTTCCGTGATCGGGTCCTCGGGCTTCTGGATCGGGTCACTGGTAACAGCAGCAAACACGCCGAGACTCGCTACCTGATAGCCGACGATCGTCAGCAGGCTGCCGGCGATCATCGAGTGGATCCCCAGGCTCGCCTCGCCGATGGAGACACCGCTGTACGCGATGCCCATCACGGCCATCCCGAGTAGGCTCATCAGTAGGCCGGGCGCCGAGAACAGGTAGCCCGGCGCATTAACTAACATAAATCGGACGTGGCGCCACCCGTCTTTGAAACTCTCGAGGGTCTCCTCGCCCTCGCGTTCGTGGTAGATGATCGGCGTCTCCTCGATCACGAGGTCCTTCGCGCCGGCCTCCATGATCATCTCCGAGGCGAACTCCATCCCGGTCGTCTCGAGGTTCATCTCGTCGAGGGCCTGCCGGCGGAACACGCGGAACCCGCTGTGGGCATCGCTCACGCCGGCCCGGTAGAACAGGTTCAGGAACTTCGTCAGCAGCGGATTGCCGATGTACTGATGCAATGTCGGCATCGCACCGGGTCTGATCTCGCCCTCGAGGCGACTGCCCATCACCATGTCCGCGCCGGTCTCCTCGAGGTGACTGAGTAGGCGCGGGATGTCCTTGAAGTCGTAGGTCGTGTCGGCGTCGCCCATCGCGATGTACTCGCCCCGAGCGCGCTCGAAGGCGTAGCGGTACGCGTAGCCGTACCCCGGCTGGTCGGGCTCGACGACGATCGCACCCATCTCGCGGGCGATCTCGGGCGTTCGGTCCGTCGAACTGTCGCTGATGATGATCTCCGTCGGCAACTGCAACTCCTCGACGGCCGACTTGATCCAGCCGATACAGGTTTCGATTCCCTCCTCCTCGTTCAACGTCGGCATCACGACGGACAGTTCCGGGTTAACGTCGCTGTCGCGACCGACCAGGAGTTCGTCCGCCGATCGATGCTCGAGGACCTGCTCCGCCTCCGGAGCCTGCTCTGCCGAAGTAGAACCGTCCGAGTGTGATTTTGAAGCCATGGATGAGTTCGTTTCAGCTCCCTCGCATGATCTGTCTAGTACAGAACCGGCCTCTTAACAGTAGCTATTCATATTTCACAAAAAATAACTAGGCTAGTGTTGAGTACTAGCGCACTAATCGCTCCTGCGACAATACGACACTGCGGTAACATCTCGATAGCGACGTCAGAGACGGTCACGGATCTCGTTGAGATGAGAACGCAGTAGTATCGATAATCATACTGATAAAAGTACCGGAGCGAGAGTAATCGGTCAATGAATATCTCAAATAAGAATGATTACGGGATACTAGTCTGGAACGTGGTCGAGCTGAGATCGGGGGAAAAGTGAATATATCCATACAGAGCCGTTTCAAAAACACAATAGGTGTAAATAAAACAAATAGTCGGGAGCAAGCGGATACTATCCGGGTTAACCCATGGATTTAACACGTCAAGTTACGATGTGTACGATAATATGCAAGAAACCGTAGACGGAACTGTCGCCGTTCATCCGGTAGTTGACGCGCTCGAGGGTAAAAGCTGTACGTTCTGCGACGAAGGCGAGCTCGTGCAGGGAATTTACAAAGGGAAGAACGCCGTTGTCTGCGAGTCCTGCGAGACGCCTACCGCACAGCTTTGGTAGCGCCCGAAACCGGTCCCCGCTTCCTCTTTCGTTCTGGTGAAGCACCACTCGCAGCGAGGCCTCCCGTCAACACGACCGAGACTCACGAACGGCTGAAGACCGTAGCGTTCTCGTAGGTGGCTGCCAGTTGTGCTGACATGCAGAACCAGCGCGTCCTGATAACGGGCGGAGCAGGGTTTATCGGCTCCAATTTGGCGAACCACCTCGCCGAAGACAACGACGTCATCGCGATCGACGACGAGTACCTCGGCACGGCCGAAAACCTCGAGTCGTCCGTCGACTACCGCAACCGAAGCGTCCTCGAGGACGACCTCCCGACGGACGTCGACGTCGTCTTCCACCTCGCCGCGCTCTCGTCGTACGCGATGCACGAGGAGGACCCCACGACGGGCGCCCGCGTGAACGTCGAGGGATTCGTCAACGTCGTCGACCAGGCCCGCCAGGACGGCTGCGACACCGTCGTCTACGCCTCCACGTCCTCCATCTACGGGAGCCAGACCGAGCCCTCCCCGGAGGATATGCCGGTCTCGGTCAACACCGGCTACGAGGCCTCCAAGCTCGCCCGCGAGCGCTACGGCGAGTACTTCGCGAACCACTACGACATGGACGTCGCCGGGATGCGCTTCTTCTCGGTCTACCAGGGCTACGGCGGCGCCGAGGAACACAAGGGCGAGTACGCCAACGTGATCGCCCAGTTCGCCGACGACCTCGCCGGCGGCGACGCGCCCGCCCTCTACGGCGACGGCACCCAGACGCGGGACTTCACCCACGTCGACGACATCGTCCGCGGCCTCGAGCTCGCGGCCGACCACGAACTCACCGGCGTCTACAACCTCGGCACCGGCGACGCCTACAGCTTCAACGAACTCGTCGAGATGCTCAACGACGAACTCGGCACCGACATCGACCCCGAGTACGTCGAGAACCCGATTCCCGACTCAGTGTACGTCCACGACACCTGCGCCGACTCGAGCAAGATGCGCGAGGAAACCGGCTGGGAACCCCAGATCTCCCTCGAGGAAGGCGTCGAACAGGTCTGTGAACCCTACACCGAATAGCACTGCTTCGGAACGGAGCCGCGCGGCTCGCGACACGCGCCGCTGACTGGCTCCGACGGCACGATGCTCCACTGAAACCGACCGCCCGACTCGAGATCCCCACAACTCACGGCTCGATACGCGGCCCGAAACGCTGCGAACGGATAAGTCGCTGTCGTCACCTCGTAGGGCCATGAGCGTTCGCAAACGAGTGCTGGGCCGAATCGAACGGACGATGACCTACTGGGGATTTCTGAAACATCCCTTCGGGCGGGAGTACGTTCGAGAACACTACTCGCCGACGGGCAAGAAGAAGAACGAGACCGACGAGTCGGCCGTCGAAATCCCCACGGTCGGACCGTCCGAATCGGACGCGTAGCACTGCCGACCGATCGCACTGGCCGAACGACCCGCCGTCTCGCGAGTGGGTATGCGAGGATTCGAACCCCGGGCCTGCTGACCGACACTGTACGAATGCTCCCCCAAGTGCGAACGACGTGCCGCGCGGACTCACGTCCCTCGCCCGACCGGTGCAACGGTTCAGCCGTTCTTCCGGACTGAACTACATACCCTATCCGCGTGAAAACAATGACCACGGGCAAAAAGCCACTGGCGCTCACACGACGAGATGAGACCGTCCCGGGTCACCGACCCGGACGCTCACTCGAGCCATTCACTCGTGAACCCGGCGATCGCCTCGAGCGTCGTGAGCGCGGCGAGCGTCACGAGCACGGCCACGAGTAGCGACCCCGTGGTCACGTAGGCGACGAGCCCCCAGAGGATCGACGCCGCCGCTGCCGCCCCGCCCGGCGACCCCGGCGGCGCCAGTCGATTGCGGTCGGCAGACTCGTACCGCCCTGGTTCACTGTCGCGTGCGTGCTGCTCGTCGACCATACCGGACGGTCCGCTGCCAGACCACGAGTGGCTTGTGCCCGCGCGTGCGGCCGGCACCGCCGCGACGGTCGCACCGGGCGTTCGCTCGAGTTCCGTAGGAGTGCATCAGACCCGACCGGTAGTCTGTCGCGTCGAGACGTAACCGACGGACGGTCGACACACAAATAGTACTGGAAGCGAGTCGGCAAATGTGGGCTGCATCGCACGCGACACACCAGTGTCGATCGACACACCACCGCGAGACGGCCCACATCGCGGCGTCGCGAGCAAGGGCCACGATTACGTCCTCGCCGCCCGGTGATATACCCCTCGAGCGGATAGTCGTTCTTCCAAGACTATTAGGTGAGACTGAGTCCCACGATTGTCGATAAATCAACCGCTGCCCAATCTGTGCCTTACGATTGCACGCATGACACTTACCACCGTTCTCGACGCACTCCCGCTACCCTCGTCTCGAGGCCGATCCCCATGGCACCCGCGATCGTCCACTTCCTCGTCGGCGCGTCGATACTGCTCGTCCTCGCGACGCCGGTCGCGTTGCACGACGAGCGCGCCCGACGGGTAGATCTGTGGCTCGTCCTCGCGGGGGGCGTGTGGGGGCTGGGCCCGGACCTCCACAACGTCGCGCCGGCGTTCCGATCGCAACTCTACGCGTTCCACGATTCCCTCTGGGCGACCCCGTTCGCCTTTCACTACGCGCTCGATAGCCAGGCCGTTCGAAATCGACCTCTCGCGGGAATCGCCGGGTCGATCCTCCTGTTTTGCCTCGCCGTCGGCGGCTTCACGGCGGCCGCTCGGGCCGACCCGGAGCGAGCGCGACACACGAAACGGTTCGTCTCGAGGCTCGGTATCCCCGTTGCAGCGTTGGTCGCGGCCGCGATCGTCGGTACGATGTTGTCCGCGACCGGGCGCGTCGAGACCGTGGCCGCGCTGGTCGGGGCCGACGGAACGCTCGCCAGCGCGGCCCTGCTGCTCGTCGCGAGCGTCGCAGGGAGTTACGCCGTCGCGGTGGCCGTCCCGGACCGCTACGCACGCCGGCCGTTCGTCGGCTCGCTGCTCGGACTCCAGTTGGGGCTCGTCGCCTGGGTTGTCGGAATCGTACTCGTCCTCCCGCTGTGGGCGCGGGTCGTCCTCGAGGCGTCCCCGCCCGTGCCGCTCGTCGACTGGCCGAGTCTGCTGGCGCTCGCGGTCACCGGGACGCTGGTCGGCGCCTGCATTACGACCGTGCGTCGGATCGCCCTGCCGACGCCCGCGGATCGCTGACCGAGGCATGCGCTACTCGAGTCCGTCAATCGACGCCGAAGAGTTCACAGTACGGCGACGGTGCCAAGCACTGTTCGTACCGATCGCCCTCGAGACGATCGTCGCCGCAGTCGCCGTGCCGTTCGAGAGTCGTCACAGTCGCCGGAGCGCCACCTTCCGATCCGCTACCGCACGCCTGCCAACCCCGTCCGTCGGATCACGCGTTCGAATCCGGAATATTCGACCCGCACGAGGTACAGATATCAGGTTGCCACGGGACGGTTTGTTTGATGGATCGTTCGTCGCCACACTCCGGACAGACAGCTGTCAGTTGCTGCTCGAGATTTTCCCCCATACTGCAACAGTTACAGTAAGCACTAATGAATGTTTCTCAATATAATATTTATTCGCTCGACGGAGTTAGGACATCCGTAACCAGAGATAATGGTGGAGGGATCGGCCCTAATCGAAAGGTCGTACTCGAGAAAAATTCCGTGAAGCGACTGAAATATCAAGGTTGTGACGGTGGCGTACGGCTCGCGTAACGGCCGCCGAATCCGAATCGGAAGGAAGTGCAGTTTCAGCGGTCGAGACCCGCAATTGAACGAGAGACAACCGACGGCGGCGCCCCGGACCTGACGATTGCGTTCTCCCGCGCCAAGTTAGGCGGATGCAAACTATGGCCGAAGGGGTGGACGTGACGATCGACCCATCCGAACATGGCAAGCGAATCGTCCGCGAGGAGCGACGCCCGCGTATCGCCCGGTCGATCCGTCACGATCCGCTGTGACGGCGTCATCCACGAGTACGATGGGCGGTCCGGCTGGATCGGATCCGGCTCCGATCGGTCGGTCACCGCCCTCGAGGACGTCTCCCTCGAGATCGAGACCGGCGAGGTCGTCGGGCTGATCGGGCCCAGCGGCAGCGGGAAGTCGACGGTCCTGCACGTGCTCGCCGGCCTGATCGTGCCCGACGACGGGACCGTCGAACTCCTCGAGGACGACCTCACCGCCTGCTCCGAACGCGAACGAACCCGACTCCGCCGCGAGCGGGTCGGCCTCGTCTTCCAGCAGTTCCACCTCCTGCCGTCGCTGACGGCCGTCGCGAACGTCGCCCTGCCGCTCGTGCAGTTGGGCTACAGCCGAGCGGAACGACGCCGACGGGCCGAACGGCGGCTCGAGCAGGTCGGACTGGGCGACCGGACCACCCACCGGCCCGGCGAACTCAGCGGCGGCGAACGGCAACGCGTCGCCATCGCCCGCGCGCTGGTGACCGACCCCGACGTGATCCTGGCCGACGAACCGACGGGGGAACTGGACACGGAAACGGGGATGGCCGTCCTCGACGATCTCGTCGACGCCGCCGCCGAGCGCACGGTCGTCCTGGCGACCCACGACGAGCGGGCGGTCGACCGCACTGAGCGCGCGATTTCTCTTCTCGACGGAGCGGTGGTCGACGATGGTCGATGAGGAGCCGACCGAGCGCACGAGAGTCCGCCGCTGGCTCGCTATCGTTCGCTTCGCCGCCGGCCGAATCGCCACGCAGGCCCGACGGACGCCGCGCCGGACGGCCGTGACGGTCGGTCTCGTCGCGATCACGATCGCGCTGCTCGTGACCGTCACCGGGATCAGCGTCGCGCTCGCGGGCGACACGGCGGCCGACGACAACGAGGCCGACCTCCGCGTCGTGCCCCACGAGGGCGGCACCTTCTCCCCGGTCGTCGGGGTCGAGGGGCCGCGGCTCAGCGACGTCCACGACCGAACCGAGACGATCGACGACCGGGCCGACGTCGACTACGCGACGCCGGTGCTCATGGAGGTCGTCCAGGCGCGATCGCCCGAGGGCGAGGAGTCGGTGAACGTCATGGCCGTCGGCGTCGTCCCGCGCGAGTCGTCACCGCCGGTCGGCGGCGTCCCGACGGCGCCCCTCGAGCCGGGCGATCCCCACTACGCGAACGGGAGCTACGACGGCCCCCAGACCGGCGACGTCGTCCTCTCGACGGCGGCGTCCGACCAGCTCAATGCGTCCGAAGGGGCGTCGCTGGTGGTCAGTGGGTCGCAGATGACCGCTAACGCCAGCGCCGGGACCTACGAGGTGACCACCGTCGAGGACGCCGACACCGCGAGCCTCTCGGACGGTCTCCCGGTGGTGGTCCTCCGATTGAGCGAACTCCAGACGCTGACCGGCGCCGACGACGAGGACCTGGCCGATCAGGTGCTCGTGGGCACGGACTCGGACGGCGCTCACGAGGCGATCGAGGAGACGTATCCGAACGCGACGGTCGAGTCGGGGACCGAGCCCGGGCTGGCCGCGTTGCAGGACGACGACCTCGCGTTGGCGACGAGCCTCATCACGCTGGTCGTGGGGATCGGCATCTGTACGCTGTTCGTCACGACCGCGACGGGGCTGCTCGTCGAACGCGAACGTCAGACCCTCGCCGTCCTCTCGGCGGTCGGCTTCCCCGGCCGGTCGCGGCTCGCCGTCGTCGCCGTGATGACGCTGACGCTGACGGTCGTCGGCGCCGTGGTCGGGATCGCGCTCGGCTACGCGGGCGTCGCGGTCACGAACTGGATCGCGACGTCGACGGTGACGTCGTCGCCGATCGCGACGACCGACCCGCTGTTCGTCCCGTACGCGCTCGCGATCGCCGTCGTCGCCGGCCTGTTCGCGTTGCCCTATCCGCTGTATCTCACGACGAAAACGGATGTCGTCGCCGAACTCAGACAGTAACCATGGCTCACAGACTCCGCAAACTCGCCGCGACCGCGCGCCTCTCGGCGGCCCAGCTCCGCCACGAGATCGGTCGCTCTGTACTGGTGATCGTCGCGATCGCACTGGCCGTCCTCGCGGTGACCCTGCTCGCGGGGCTCGGCCTCGGCGTCCTCGAGACCGGACAGGATCGGTTCGACGAGGCCGATCAGGACGTCTGGATCTCGGGCGGCGCGGTCGAACTCACGGCCGGCGGCGGCATGGAGAACCCGATCGCCGACTCCCATCAACTCGCGGCCGACGTCGAGGAGCGCGAGGACGTCCAGAGCGCGTCGCCGATCGCGTTTCACGCGATCTACGTGGGCACGGAGCCGGAGCCGTCGGAGCTCGAACTCGTCTCGGGCGTCGGGGTGCCGGGCGAACACGGCGGGCTGACCCTCGAGGAGGGCGACGGCTTCTCGGAGGGGGACGTCCACTACGGCGAGGGCGACTACGACGGGCCGATGACCCGCGAAGTGATCGTGGACCCGCGCATGGCCGAGCGGTTCGACCTCGAGGTCGGCGACACGATCTACGTCGGGACGAGTCCGTCGACCGCGGCCGAGGAGGAGTTTACCGTCGTCGGGATTTCCTCGTCGTACTCGCAGTTCCTGGGGACCACGACCGCGACGATGCCGCTGAGCGAACTCCAGGAGATCGCCGGGACAACGGGGTCGGATCGCGCGGCCTTCGTGACCGCGACCGTCGCCTCTGGCGCCAACCGAGGCGCCGTCAGCGACGAGATACAGGAAGCCCATCCGGAGTACGACGTGCGCACGAGCGAGGAACAGTTCGAGTCGATGTTCGAGGATCAGGTCCTCTTGCTGGCCAGCGGGACCGCCCTCGTCGTGCTCGCCGTCGTCGCGGGCGTGGTGTTGACGGTCAACCTCCTGGCGCTGGTCGCGTCCCGACAGCGCGGGGAGCTGGCGGCGTTGCGCGCGCTCGGGCTCTCGCGGTGGCTCCTCACGGGGATCATCGGCGGCCAGGGGATCGTGCTCGGGCTCTGTGGCGGCCTCCTCGGACTGCTCGCGACGCCGCCGGCCGCGTTCGCCTTGAACCACCTCGCCGCCTCGCTGGTCGGCTTCGAGAACCTGTTGCGGACGCCACCGATCGTCTACCTCGCCGGCGGGGCGATCGCAGTCGTCGTCGGCACGCTCGGCGCCGCCGTCGCCGGCTGGCGCACCAGTCGGTACGCTCGCCTCGAGCACCTCGCGGAGTGACTCCGGGACGGTGCGGGCCGCGGCCCGAGCCGGAGACGGTCGCGGAAAAGGGACGCAACCGGCCGACAGCGCCGCGTCTTCGGTCGCCGTCCTAGCGGTGACCGACGCCGACGAACGTGTACGGTTCGGGCACGTCGAAGTCGCCGTAGACGACGAGCGGCCGTGACCGGTCGCCCTGCAGCGAGCGCCGGACCTGTCCGGGAACGAACTCGGCGCGGACGGTACCGTCCGAGACGTCGACGCCGTCCGCGGTCGCGGCGGTGTCCGCCCACGGGGACCCCGGTATCGGCGGTGAGACGGGCGAGTAGGGGGCGAGCCGGACCGAATCCGGATCGATATCCGACGCGGAAACGATCTGTTCGTTCGTAGCCAACGAGAACGACGCCGTAAACCGACCGTCGCTCCGTCCGTGCGGAGCGCTGAACGAGGGGTCCACGGCGAGCGCGGCCGGAAGCGGCCGCCTCTCACCGGCGACCTCGAGCCCGTTGTAATAGGCTTCGGTCACCGCGCCGTCCAGGGCGCCGGTGCCGATCCCCAGTCCGAGGACGGCCGCGTCGCCGCCGAACCGGTGGGCGAGGTCCGAGACGGACTCGATACCGCCGGAGACCATCGCTATCAATCCGCCGATATCGCCGATCTCGACGCCGCTGCCGGCGAGCTGTCGCTGGAGGTTCCCGAGATCGAGTTCGCCCGTGTCGACCTCGATCGCCCGCCAGCCGTCCTCGGTCAGTTCGCTCGAGACCGCGCGCGTCTCCCACGTTCCGGACCGCTCGGCGTCGGCGCCGCGGACCGCGACGGCGAACGTGGTCGGCCCCGTCTGTAGGAAGAGAAACGCGTCGTCGGGCACGCGGTGGGTCGTCTCGGCGTCCTTGTAGTAGTCGTAGGCGATCGCTGCGTCGCCGCTGACATCAGCAAGCGTGAGCGAGTCCGCTCGGAGGTCGATTCCCGCGGCGACGTAGTCGCGGGAAGACTCGCCGCGGGACGTCACGTGAACCGCAGCGTCTCGGCGCTCCCCTGACGGATCGCCGACCAGTTGCGTCTCGGTCGTGAGCGAACCGCTTCCGTCCATATCGACGACGAACGCTTCGGTCCGCAGTCGACTGAGAAACCGTTGCGGTGACGCTCCCGAGCGCTCGTCGTCGTACTGGCCCGTCGCCCCTTCGTCCTCGTCACCGAGAACGGTCGGTCCACTCGCGATACCGCCGAGAGCGAGCCCCCCGAGGCCGAGGAGCGTCGACCGTCGACCGAATCGTCGATCAGCGTCGTTCGCACTGGGATCTGTCATCCACACCTACCCATGGAGAAACCTGTCATAAACGCCCGTTATCGTCAGGGGGACGGTCTGTAATTACGAAATATGTTCGAACAGGGCGCCGCCGTCGCCGATGGCGGCAGCTGCGGTCCCGTTCGGTCGGATCGGTTTTCGCGGCCGACAGTCGGTATCCGGACGGAATCGTTCAAGTGACGGTAATATGACTCTTACTGCCGCGAACGGACGACGGGAGCCGCGGATCCCGGTCACGGTACGGAAACGTTCAGTTACGGGTGTCGGTTCGAAACACACCGGCTCGACTCGAACTCGACGGCCGCCCAAGAACCAGTGGTCGCTCGAGTCCCTTCCTCCGCGATCGCTGTCCGCTCGAGCACTCCTCTTCCGCGACGGCCATCGCTCGAGTAGCTATCGCCTGCTGGCTGTCAGTTTCAGTCGGTCCCGTTACTCCTCGCTCACGTTGGCCCAGAGGTGCGCCGAGTACTCCGTCGTGTCCGCCGACGGCTCCTCGGGGACGTCCCCGCCAGGGTAGAGCAGCCAGACGAGGCGAACGTTCTCCCCGGTCATCGTCGGCTCGAGTTCGTGTTGATGGTGCCAGCTCTCGTTGTGGCCGAGCCGGGTCTCGAATCGGTCGAGTTCGCGTTGCTCCTCGACGGTCGTCTCGTTGTCCTCGACCGAGACCCGCTGTTCGACCAGCACGACGGTGTAGTCGACGGTCCGGTGTTCGTGGTTGTCGACCCCAAGGACGATCTCCTTGGATTCGCCCCGCGTGAACTCGGTCGGGTAGTTGTCGGCCGTGAACTCGCCGTCGTCGTCCTCGGTGAGGAGGTAGACGGCCGAGAACTGTTCGCCGTCGGGCGGCACCGCGACCGCGTAGCCGACGCTGCCGACCGCGAGCAGTAGGGAGAGGACCAACACGACGTTCAACGCGGCGTCCGCGCGGGTGTCCGGCTCGAACAGTTCGGCGCGGCCCGCCGCGTACCACGTGCGATACGGAACCCGGAACCGCTCGTCCGGGGGAAGCTCCCACCGGCGAACGGCGGCGACGGCGGCCGCACCGACGGTGAACGCGCTGATGGCGAGCATGATCGGTGTCAGCCGGATCCCCCACGGCGTGAAATTCAACACGAGACCGATCAGGGGAGTAACGGCGATGCTGAGGCCGAAGGAGAGGGCGACGCGTTCGATGCCGTCGATCCCCGACCGATCGTCGAGGAAGGAACCGACCGGGAGCGGGCCGCGATTCGCACCGTCGGCGAGGTCCCCGTCGCTATCGCCGTCGGCCTCCGGATCGGCGGTCGGATCGTCGCCGGCTTCGGGAAACAGCGCCGCGATGAACGCGTACCCGGGCACGAAGAGGACGAACGCGAGCCCGAGCGGGACGCGAAGCGACGTCTCGCGGAGCACGGGCGCGAGCGCGGCGACGTTCGTCAGGACCACGAGTGCGAACACGGCGGCGAGATCGGCCGGGAGCGTCCGAACCGGCCGCGGAAGCAGTGCCACCAGTGATCGCGTCTCAGCCATTGGCTGCTACGTACTGTGGACGTGCCCAAAAGCGAACCGATCGTCGCGTGCGACGGGTCGCCACAACCCGCTGTCGTCGCCACTCGCAGCCGTCACCCGAGCGATCGGCGTCCGGCTCCCGACCGCTACCGCTATCGGAGCCGACGGACTAGCGCTGGTACCACGATCGCACTAGTGATACTAGTGCACTAGTGGCTCTCACTCGAGTTCGGTCGCTAGTACTCTAGCACTAGTGGAGGGACTAGCGCGAGTGAGAGTAGCGTAGGTCCGTCCGTCGTGGTCGACTGCGAGCCGACGAGTACGGCGGGCAGAAAACGTTCGTGAGTCGGATTCCTACACGGAGTTCGCCGAATTTCCGTCTCTCTCCGTGGCCGCACCGATCGCGGTGACGTCACGGAGCAGTTGCAGTTCCTCTTCCTCGCTGATCCGATCGGAGTGAACGCACGCGTGGACGATCTTGTGTGCGAGTTCGGGGTCGGCGAGCGCCGACGACTCGGCGCCGCCCTCCCGGCTGGTCGTCCCTCGCTCGCGGTCCGCGAGTTCTCGCTCGACCGCGGCCAGCTGATCGGCGAGTTCGTCGATGCGGTCGGTCAGTTCGGACAGTTTTGCGTCCGCGTCTGCCCGGTCGGTCGCGTCCGCGGGCGCTCGTTCCA
>NZ_AOIS01000064.1 GCF_000337495.1 Haloterrigena salina JCM 13891 | reverse complement strand
CCATCAGAGATGTGTATAAGAGACAGGACTCGAACAGCGGCGCGACGAGCGCGTTTCGGTCGGCCCAGTCGAAGCCGTCGATCGAGTTGACGCGCTGGCTGATCGTCGGGCTGCTGACGCCGAGCCTGTCGGCGAGCTCCGCCTGCGTCGCGTCGGGATGGTCGTAGATCGCCCGCAACGTCTCGCGTTGTTTCTCAGTCAGCGTCGATCGGTCGATGGGGAGTTCGGGTTCGCCGTCGCGAGCCGCGTTCCGTTCGGTCGGTGCCGGTCCATCGGTCGTCGAATCGCTGGTCACTGCGGCGGTAGCGGTCTCCGACGCTGCCCCGCCGTCGGTCACCGTGACGTCGGGATCAGAGGGCCGTTCGTCGACCTCGGTCTCGTTCGACGGCGGTGCGATGTCGTCTCCTGGCGGCTCGGTATCCACCGATTCCGCGTCGGTCATTGCTGACTCGACTCCGTTCGGTTCCGCATCGTTCGTCGGCGCCGACTCGCTCGCCGAGCCGGCCGCCGGATCGCCGTACTCCTCGAGGACGCGTTCGACCGTCGACGTCGTGGCGCCGCTGACGGCGTCGGCGATCGCTTCCATCGACTCGTCCGGGTTCGCTTCCGCGTGATCGAGGATCTGTTTGTGGATGATTGCACGCGGCGCGTTCTGTTCGATATCGAGGGTTGCGTTCGAATCGGTGGTTTCACCCATCTACTCCGGTCCTATTCCGGACCGTCACTTATAGGTTTCCTGAGTTTCAACCCCTATTCTTAGATTTACCATCGATAATAAAACGCGCTGCGGCCGCGAGCGGTGCGCTAACGTCGCTCTTCGCTAATCGTCTGCCGGACCGGTCCGGGTCGTCTCGGAACACAGTTCGCGAGCCCGCTCGAGGACCGCCTCGGCTTCGCGTTCGGAGACGCCGTCGGGTCCGAACGCCGCCCGTTCGTACCCCTCGGTGACGTCCCGGAGCGGGGCCGACGCCGTCTCGGCGTCCGCCGACTGATCGCTGTACCGGCGGTAGAACTCCCAGTGGGTCAGGGGACCGGACGCGGCGAACCGCGACTCGAGGGACTGCCGAACGGCGGCATAGCAGTCCCGGACCGCATCGTTGGGATTGCCGCTCGAGAGCTGATCGCTCGCCCGCGACAGGAGCGTCCGAGACGAGACGGGGTCGGGCGTCCCGGCCGTCGTCGGCGCGTCGTCGGCCTCGTCCGGGTCGGTCGGCACCGGCGCCGGCTCCGACGCTCGGTTGCGATACCAGTAGCCGCCGGCGCTGACGGCCGCGACGAACAGTCCGAGCGCCAGCCAGGCCCACGTGGGCAACAGCGAGTCGGCAGCCGTCGGGAAGGTAACCGTCGTCGCGGCCTCCGTCCGCGCCAGGTTGGTCCCCTCGTCGTCGTGGACGGCGACCAGTTGCACCTCGCCGGTAGCCGTCTCCTCGGGGACCGTGACCGAGGCGCCGAACGCGCCGTCCGCGTCCGTCGAGACCGTCTCGAGAACCGTCCCGTCGGCGACGATTCGAACCGATTGCCCCTCGACCCCGCCGCCGGTCGCCTCGAGCGTGCCGTTGACCGTGACCTCCCGCTCGCCGGTGGAACTCGCGGAGACGGAGAGTTCGGGCTCCGTTTCCGCGACGGTGACCGTCGTCGAGTCGGCGACGCTCGCGAGCGCTCGATCCTCGAAGGGGAGGGAGATCCGGAGGTCGTGCTCGCCAGAGGGGACGTCCACCGGCACCGTCGGGTTTCCGGTGGTCGACCCGTTGCTGGAGCCGAAGAGTCCGAGCGGCGTCCCGTCGATCGAGGCGACTACCGGGACGTCGTCGACCCGTTCGTCGCCGACCCGGAGGTCGTAGTCGACGGCGACGCGATCGCCGTACGCGACGGTGGCGGGCTCGACGTCATCGATCGCGATCGTCGGCTCGACCTGTTCGATATCGACCGGGACGCTGGTCTCGCTCCCGAGGTACGCCGATTCGTTCTCGGGGACGTACTCGACTGTCACCGAGTCAGCCGACAGCGGCACGGAGATCGGCCGGTACTCGAAATCGAACCACCCGCTTTCGTCCGTCTCGGTTCGGATCTCCTGATTCCCGACCTTGAGGCGGATCTCCTCGTTCGCGATCGGCGTTCCGTCTTCGGTTTCGATCGTGCCGCTCGCGTCGAGCGGGTCGGTAAACGAAATGTATTCGGACGTCGCCTCGATACTCAGTTCCGTTTCGACGAACGACTCCTCGCGAACCGCCGCCTGTTCGGTCTGGACCTCCTCGTTTACGTCTTCGATCTCCTCGGCGGCGTCGGTCAGGTCGATATCGCTGTCGTTGCTGATCGCGTCGTAGTGGTCCTGAACGTTCTGACTCGAGTTTCCGATCTCCCCAGCCAGCGACTCGAGTTCGCGGGCGAGTTCACGGGCGCGTTCCTCGTCGCCCGCTTCGCGCGCCGCCTCGTACTCTTCTTTCGTCTCCTCGTACTCGCTGACCGCCTCGGTCATTCGCTTCTGCTCGTTCTGCGCTTGGTCGAAGGCTTCGGCCCGTTCGGCGTCGCCGGTCACCTCGACGTACTGCTCGAGTCTGTCGCTGTACTCGTCTCCGACGAGCTGGCTCGCGAGGTCGGCCTCGCCCTCGCTGAGCTGGATCGCCCCGTCTTCGAGCTGTCCCGACAGCTTGTCGGAGAGCCACCGCTCGAGTTCAGCCTGGTCGGCCCCTTCGTCGTACTCGTCGGGGTTTCGGTGGCGAACGGTGTCGTTGTCCGCGGTGTCTCCGTCAGCGTCCGGCGACTCCTGTTGGGCCGCGATCCCGGCCAGCGCCGAGCCGTCGTCGACGCTCCCCGCGGAAGCGGCGGCGATTCCGCCACCCGTCGCGCTCAACGGGAAGCAGACGAGCAGGAGGGCGAGGACGAGCGTTCGACCGACGGCGTTTGTCACAGGGATTCGGTTTACCGCCCACGACAAAAAACTATTCTCTCTGCGAGGGTGACAGCTCGTGCTCGCCGGCGCGCCCGCATCCGACCGCGCCGACGAGCGCGTTCGCTGCAGCCGTCGAACACCAATACCTTCAACAAGATTCACGGAGACCGGTCGGACATGAAACCCACGCGTCGACTGTGGGCCGTCGCTGCCCTCGCGGCCTTTCTCGCGGGCGTCGCAGTCGTTACTGCCCGTCCGCTCCTCCTCGGCGGCGCCGGGCTGGTCGGCTCGTGGATCGTCACGCGCCAGTATCGGTTCTACCGCACGCTCGAGGAGACGGTCGACGCGCTAGCCATCGAGCAGTCGGCCGCCCGCGCCGGCGTTCGAACGGGCGAAACCGTCCCGGTCACGCTCTCGGCGAGGCTGGCCGCGCCGTCACCGCTCGCCGTCGCGATCGAGGGCGGACTCCCGACGGCCGCCGCGGCCGACGACTCGCTCTCGCTGTCCCTCGATCCGACGACGTCCGCGACCACCCGAACGGTCGACGTCACGTGGCCGACCGCGGGCCACCACCGATTCGACGAACCGACCGTGACCGCGACGGACGGATTCCTCCGCGAGACGGTGTCGCTCGGAACGGCTCCGACGGTCACCGTCGAGCCCCGCGGTCCGCGGACCATCCACGTCGGCGAGGGCGGCGATCGGATCACGATGGCCTACGGCGAACACGAGGCCGGTCGTCTCGGGTCGGGGATCGAGCCCGCGGAACTCCGCGAGTACATGCCCGGCGATACGGCCGATCGGATCGACTGGAAGGCCACGGCCAGGCTGTCGACGCCCCACGTCCGCGAGTACGAGGCCGAGACCGACCGGCGGACGCTACTGATCGTCGACCACCGCGCCTCGCTGGCGACGGGGCGACCGGACGAAACCGAACTCGACTACCTCCGCGAGGTCGCGCTCGCGACGGCCGCGAGCGCGCACCGCCTCGGCGATCCCGTCGGACTGCGCACCGTCGGCGACGAGGGGATCACGTTTCGCCTCGACCCGACGACGACGCCGGTGGCATACGATCGGATCCGGCGTCGGTTGCTCGACCTCGAGCCGACTGCCGATCCGTCGGCCGCCGACGAAATCGGACGCGAGAGTCGGCGGAGGCGGACCCCGCCGCTCCGGAGCAGCGGCTTCACCGCGGCCGACGCCCGGGCGAAACGCATCGGCCTCGGTGACGACGACGACCGGTTCGCCGCGACCCTTCGCCCGTTCTACGCCGCGCGGGAGGGCTACCGCGAACGCATCGAATCGGACCCGCTCTACGGCACCGTTAGACGGGCCCACAGCGGCAACACCGAGGGGCTGTGGACGATCCTCTTCACCGACGACTCGCGGCCGGCGGAGCTCCGCGAGACGGTTAAACTCGCCCGCGGAAACGGCAACTCGGTGCTGGTGCTGCTCGCGCCGACGGTGCTCTACGAGCCCGACGGCCTCGCGGACGTCGAGGACGCCTACGATCGCTACGTCGAGTTCGAGGACCTGCGCCGCGACCTCGCCCGGATGTCCCGCGTGACCGCCCTCGAGGTCGGCCCGCAGGATCGCCTCTCGACGGTCCTCTCGGACGGACGCGCCCGCGCTCGAGGTGAGCGCGCATGAGCGCGACCCCGACGGCCGATCCGGCGACCCGGGGCGACCGTCCCCGGTCGACGATCGGTGCACTCGCCGTCCTCACCGCGGCGCTGGCGCTCCTCGCCGGGCCGATCGGCGCGGTGGCCGGGCTCGCAACGGCGCTGACCTGGTACGGGCTCGGGACGCCGTACGCGCTCGCGGCCGGACACGTCGTGCTCGCGGCCGCCTTCCCGGAGGGGATCGGTCTCGAGACGTTCCTGCTCGTCGAACTCGCGTTCGTCGCGGTCCTGCTCGCCGCCGTCGTCCGGACCCCGACGGTGCTGCGAGACGCCGTCGTCGTCCTCGCCAGCGCGATCGCTTTCGTCGGGACGGGCTGGATCGTCGCCGACTCCCGCTCCGTCTGGATCGCCGCGGGGACGCTCCCCCTCCTCGTCGCGCTCGCGGCCTACGCCCTCCACCGGTACGAGCTCGTCAGTCTCGGGCTCGTCCCCGACGCCGCCGACACCCCGCCGGACGCAAACGTAGACGCCGACGCCGATTCACCGACCCATGAGCAGTAACAACATCGACACGACCGAGTCGTCCGCGTCGCCGACAGCCGCCTCGAGCACTGCCGAAGACGCGGGCGCGGAAACGGAGACGGAGACAGTCACCGACGCGGAGGCGACGACCGACGACGACCGTCGGGAACTCGCCGCGCAGGTCGAGCTCCTCGCCGACGAGAACCGACGGCTACGCGAGGAGTACGTCCGCGCCCGCCAGTCCCGGTATCGGGCCACTGCGATCGGTCTCGCCGCGATCGGGATCGTCGCCGCCCTGGGAAGCATCGCCTTCCCCGACGCGCGGGAGGTGCTCGTCGCGCTCGGGGCGACCGGGCTCTTCGGCGCCCTGCTGACCTACTACCTCACGCCCAGCCGGTTCGTCGCGGCCGACGTGGGCGAACGCGTCTACACCGCCTCGACCGCGAACGTCGCCGCGATCGGCGACGAACTCGGCCTCCGCGACGAGCGGGTGTACCTCCCCGGCGAGACGGCACCGGCCCGGCTCTACGTCCCTCAGCACGCCGACTACTCGCTCCCCGACGAGCGCGCCGGACCGATCGTCGTCGACGACGACGCCCGGGGCCTCCTGCTCGAGGCGACCGGGGCCGAACTCTTCCGGCCGTTCGAGCGGGCGCTGACTGGCGACCTCGCCGCCGACCCGACGCCGCTGGCCGCCCAGTTGACCGACGGCCTCGTCGAGCAGTTCGAACTCGCGCGAAGCGCCGAGTCGGACGTCGACGCCGGCGACGGGCGCGCCACGATCGCGGTCAGCGACAGCGCGTTCGGCCCGATCGACCGCTTCGATCATCCGATCCCCTCCTTCCTCGCCGTCGGCTTCGCCGCCGGCCTCGAGCGGCCGATCCGACTCGAGATCGCTCCGGGCGACGACCGGGCCGACTGGTTGATCACCTGCCGGTGGGGCCTCGAGACCGACCCCGAAGACGAGCCGGCGGCCGCCGGCGATGCGGAGTCGACGGCGGATGCGGAGACGACAGCACAGTAATCGACGGAACGGAGCGAGGCGAGGGACGCTCGCGTTCAGTATACTAAGTGTCGACTCCTACACCTTCGTCACCGTCTTCTCCCTCGCCGGGAACGACGGTTGCTTACTAGTCGTTTCCGTTCTCCGCTAGTGGATTAGTGGCTCGGTATCCGTCGGTGGAGACGGTCAACAGCCGCTCCTCGCGATCTCTACGGAGAGGTCACACCGGATTATCACTCATACGAATCGGCGCGGAGTTCGGTACTAGTACTACCGATCGAAACTCCGCTCGTAGCCGAATTGTGGAAGGTATCGGTCAACGGCGGCACGGTCGAGATCGACACTGTGGCTACTGCGAACGGGGCGGCGTCTCGAGTCCACCGACGAAAATCGAGCCCGAGAAACGAGTTCCCTATCGACGGGGACTGTCCCGATCGACTACTCTCGCTTCGTGCCGCCGTCGCTCACCGGCCGGAGTTCGATGGCTTCGGCGCCCGGCGGCGTGACCGAGTCGACGATGTCCGCGACGACGTCGGCGGGCGCCACGTCGCTCAGGTCGGCGTCGGTGCTCAACACGAGTCGATGGGCGAGGATCGACTCGGTCAGGACCTTCACGTCGTCGGGGATGACGTACTCGCGGCCGTGGATCGCGGCCCGCGCCTTCGCGCCGTCGAGAAACGCCAGCGACGCTCGAGGCGAGGCGCCGTGGGTGACGTCGGGGTGGTCCCGGGTCGCCGCGACGAGGTCGAGAACGTACTCCTTGATCGGCTCGGCGACGTGAATTTCCGAGATGGACTCCCGCGCCGCGAGGAGGTCCGACACCGCGACGACCTGATCGACGGTTTCGGGGCCGAGGTCGGGGTCGGCGTCGAACCGCTCGAGCAACTCGCGTTCGTCCCCTCGACCGGGGATATCGACGGTGAGTTTGAACTGGAAGCGGTCGCGCTGGGCCTCCGGCAGCTCGAAGACCCCCTCCATCTCGATCGGGTTCTGCGTCGCGATAACCATGAAGGGCGTCGGTAGCGTCAGCGTCTCGCCCTCGATCGTCACGCGCCGTTCCTGCATCGCCTCGAGCAGCGCCGACTGGGTCTTCGGCGTCGCGCGGTTGATCTCGTCGGCGACCACCATGTTGGCGAAGATCGGCCCGCGCTGGAGTTCGAACGTGCCGCGGGATTCCCGGTAGACGTGGGTCCCAGTGATGTCCGCCGGCAGGATGTCCGGCGTCATCTGGATGCGGGTGTAGTCGAGGCCGGTCACGCGGGCGAACAGGTTCGCGAGCGTCGTCTTCGCGACGCCCGGAACGCCCTCGAGGAGGACGTGGCCCCGCGTGAACAGTGCGATCGTGAGGTGTTCGACCGCCGATTCGTTGCCGATCAATACTCGGCTCATCTCCTCGCGGACGGCCTCGTAGATACGCTCGGCACCGAGGGTACCAACGGAACTGCCGTCGACGGGGTCGTCGCCGTTCATTGATCGTCCGGTTCCATATCGTCACGGTTAAGCGCTGCTATCACGCGGCGGACACGATCCTCGTCCCAGTCGGGGTGGCGGTCCCGGAGCGCGGCCGCCCGACGCTCGTCGACGTCGTCCCCTGACGGCACGGCGATCGGCGCGTCGGTCGGGTCGTTCCGGCGGGAGAGTCGCGTTCGAACGCGCTCGAGCGACGGCCGGAGGCGACGACGCGAGAGGGTCGCGATACCGGCGATCCCCGCGGCGCCGAGGAGGACCTGCAACAGCGGCAGTTCCCGGACCGTCAGGACGGCAGCGGTCAACGGCGGTAGGTCCTCGGAGTGGGAGAGATCGATGAGCACGTGGTCGGCGTCGGCGGACAGTCGCTGTAGGAACGCCGCGTTATCGGGTTCGTCGATCATCGCGTTGATGGCGATACTCGGGTCGCCGACGACGACGACCTGTCCCTCCGAGACGTTCTCGACCGCCGCGACGGGATAGCTGTCGAGCGTCTCGTTACCGTCGAGTTCGTCGTTGCGATTGACATCGCGGTAGGCGTACTCGCTGGTCCGGACGAGCACGGTCGCCTCCTCCTCGTCCGTCTCGAGCGCGGAGGCGTAGTTGAGCGTCAACTGGTCGATACCCTCGGTGTAGGTGTGGTTCTCGACGCCGGTCGCGACCGGCATCGTCGGCCCGCGGTAGTACTCCTGTTCGTCCCGGAGCACGGCGCCGTCGGTCCGCGTCTCGGCGCCGACGTCGGCCAGCAGTCGGTTTCCGTTCGTCCCGAAGTTCTCGAGGACGACGAGGGTCCCGCCGTTATCGACGAACCGTCGGATTCGATCCACGTCCTCGCCCGCGTACGTCTCGTCGGGGGCGACGACGAACGCGACCGTCTCGTTGGGCTCGTAGTCGTCGTATCGCGCCGTGTCTCGGACCAGTTCGCTCTCGGCGCCCGATTCCGACGCGGTCTGCTGTCGGAGTTCCGACGTGCCGTCCCACGAGGGGTTGTAGGGGCCGAACGCGGCCGACGAGGTCGCGGCGGCGACGAGCAACGCGACGACCACGGTGGTCGACAGCGCGGCGAGGAGCACGCGGGGCCAATCGAGACCCTCACCGTCGCGGAGCCACTCGCGGACGGTCATCGGCTCACCTCCGCTGGGACCTGAGAGACAAGCACACGGGCGACCCGCGAGCCGTCGTCGACGATCGCTACCACGGCAACACCTCCGGCGGCAGGATCTCGAGGATACGACGGACGACGACGACCGCGAAGCCGACGAGGCCGAGCGCGATGAGCCACCGGAGGCGACGGCGCCAGTCGGGCGTGACCGCGAACGGCGCCGTCAGTTCGGTGACGATCAGCAGGCCGATCAGCGAGAGCACGAAAAACAGCTCGTAAGAGAACGATCCGAGCAGCGAAAGCACGAGCACGGCCGCGAGCATCCAGGCGAGCTGTCCCCGGATGTATCGCATGCGTCGATGTGTCGGCATCTAGTACCGGAGGCGACGCCGGCCACCGTAAACCCTCGGGGTTTCGTCGGCGGATGATCGGACGGGCGGGTCCGTCGATAGATACCGATTCGTGCGGGGCGCGAGCGGTCTCGAGGAAACTCGTGGCCCTACCGGTCTCGCTCGACGCTCTCGCCGGGACGCGTCGTCGCGCCGGTCGTGAGTTTCAGTCCGGGCGAGAGACTCGAGTTGATGCCGGTCTTGACGTCGTCGCCGGCGACGACGCCGAACTTGCGCCGCCCCGTCGAGACGCGCTCGCCTTTCACGGTAAATTTAATATCCGCGTCGTCGTGGCGGAGGTTCGCGACGTTCGTCCCGGCGCCGAAGTTGACGTCGCGCCCGAGGACGCTGTCGCCGACGTACGAGAGGTGACTGACCGACGTCCCGCGGGAGATGACGCTGTTCTTGACCTCGACGGAGTGGCCGACCGACGCGTCCTCGCCGATCAGCGTCGCGCCGCGGACGTAGGCGTTCGGCCCGACGGTCGCGCCCGAGCGGATCAGCGCCGGCCCTTCGACGACGACGCCCGGTTTCACCGTCGCCCCTTCCTCGACGACCACGTCGCCCTCGAGGTGGGCGTCGTCGCTGACCCGGCCGTCGATCCGCCGGTCGAGCTCCGCGATCTTCCACTCGTTGGCCTCGAGGAGCTCCCACGGGCGGCCGACGTCGAGCCACTGATCGAGCGTGACCGGCGCCACGTCGAACTCCTCGATCACGCTCGCGAGCACGTCGGTGATCTCGTGTTCGCCGCGCTCGCTTTCGGGGACCTCGAGCCACTCGCGGGCGCGTTCGGGGAAGGCGTAGGCNCTCGCGAGCACGTCGGTGATCTCGTGTTCGCCGCGCTCGCTTTCGGGGACCTCGAGCCACTCGCGGGCGCGTTCGGGGAAGGCGTAGGCGCCGGCGTTGGCGAGGTTCGTCGGCGGCTCCGAGGGCTTCTCGACGATGCCGGTGACCGAGTCGCCGTCGGTGCTGAGCACCCCGTAATTGCGCGGCTCGTCGACGGCGATCGCACAGACGGCCGGACAGTGCTCGAAGAGGCGATCGACCGCCGCCGGATCGTAGAGGTTGTCTCCGTTCAGGACGGCGAACGGGCCGTCGATGTGTTCTCGAGCGGTGTTGACGGCGTGGGCCGTCCCGGCCTGTTCGGTCTGGACGGCATAGGAGATCGGCACGCCGCGGTACTCGTCGCCGAAGTAGTCACGGACGGTCTCGCCCTCGTAGCCGATCACGAGGACGATCTCGTCGGCGCCGGCGTCGATCGCCGCGTCGGTCGTGTGGGCCACGAGCGGCCGGTCGGCCACCGGCAGCATCGGTTTCGGAATCGAATCAGAGAGCGGTCGAATGCGCGTGCCCTGTCCCGCCGCGAGGACGACTGCTTTCATACGTGCGGACGATTCCATGAGCTCTCGGATAAGCGATTCGCTACCTCGCAGGGAGATCCAGTTCGCCCGCTGACAGCAGGGCGTCGTCGATCCCTATTCGAGTCGAATCGCGGTGCGATCCGCGCCGGTAAATCGCTTCGACAGCACCAGGACGGTCACGAACGCGATCGAGGTAAGAACCATCGAGGCCAGCCTCGAACCCAACCGACCCGGATCCGGAAATTCGGTCCGGGATATCAGGACGGCCTCGAGCGTCACGGTGTGGGTCGGAATTGGTGCGCTCGTCGCGTGCTCAGTCCTCGGAGGTCGTGATGTCGGCGGACAGCCCCTGAGCCATCTCGATATCTTTCGAGTTGTTCATCGTCCAGGCGGTGCGCTCGGTGACGGCCTCGATGGCCTCGCGCGCGCTCGGGTAGCCGTTGCCGGACTTCTTGACGCCGCCGAAGGGCAACTGCACCTCCGCGCCGATACACGGGAGGTTCGCGTAGGCGAGGCCGAGGTCCGCTCGGTCGCGGAAGGCGTTGAGCTGGCGGTAGTCCTCGGAGATGACCGCCCCGGCCAGCCCGTAGGGGGTGTCGTTGTGAATCTCGAGGCCCCGATCGATGTCGCCGTCGTACTCGATGAGCGCGACGTGGGGGCCGAAACACTCCTCTTGCAGACAGCGCAGTTCGTCGTCGGAATCGTAGTCGACTTCGTAGACGAACGGCCCGACCCAGTTGCCGTCCTCGTGGCCGTCGGGGATCTCGTCGTCGTCGAGTTCGAAGCGGTCGACGAGCACGTCGGCGCCCTCCTCGCGGGCCAGGTCGTTGTGCTGGCGGATCTTCTCGACGTGGTCGGGCTCGATCGCCGGCCCCATGAACGTGTCCTCCTCGAGGGGGTCGCCGACCGCGATCTTCTCCGCGATGTCGACGAACTGCGCCTTGAACTCGTCGTAGATGTCCGAGTGAACGATCAGGCGCTCGCTCGAGACGCAGCGCTGGCCGGTGGTCTTGAACGAACTCATCACCGCCGAGTGGACGGCGATGTCCAGGTCTGCCTCGTCGGTGATGACGATCCCGTTCTTGCCGCCCATCTCGCAGGCAGCGAGCTTGCCGGGCTCGTTGCCGACCTTGCCGGCGATCTCGTGGCCGACCTCCGCCGAGCCCGTAAAGAGGACCGTGTCGACGCGGCCGTCGTCGGTGATCGCCGCGCCGGCGTCGCCGTAGCCCTGGACCATGTTGAAGACGCCGTCGGGAATCCCGGAGTCGTCCATCATCTCGGCGATGATCTGGCCGCACCACGGCGTCTGCTCGGCGGGTTTCCAGACGACCGTGTTGCCCTCCACGAGGGCGATGGCCATGTGCCAGAACGGGATCGCGACCGGGAAGTTCCACGGCGTGATGCAGCCGACGACGCCCCGCGGTTTCCGGCGCATGTAGGCGTCCTTGCTCCCGATCTCGCTCGGGACGACATCGCCGTGGGGGTGACGGGCGTTGCCCGCGGCCCACTCGACCATGTGCCAGGCCTCGGTCACGTCTGCCTTCCCCTCGGAGATCTCCTTCCCGCACTCCTTGGTGACGATCTCCCCCAGTTCTTCGTGGCGATCCCGGAGTTCGTGGTAGATGTCCCAGAGGTACTCCGCGCGGTCGATATACGACAGTTCGCGCCACTCCTCGAAGGCGCCGTCCGCGGCCTCGAGGGCGGCGTCGACGTCGTCTTCGGTCCCGCGTTGGAACGTCGCCAGCGTCTCGCCGGTCGCCGGGTTTCGGCTCTCGAACGTCTCTTCTGCGCCGTCGGCGTCGGACTGCGTCCGACTGCTCGCGGGACTTCGTCCCGCGTTGGTCCACTCGCCGCCGATATAGTGGCCGTGCACCTGCTCGGTTGCTTGCTGGCTCATACGGTATCGAACGGCGAGCGCGGTGAAAACGCTGATGGTGGTTCACGAATGTCGCGATAATTGTTCACGCACACCTGTCGCCTGCGCGGAGGACGAGGACCGCGGGAACCGACGCTACCGATCTTCCTCCTCGCCGCGCTCCTTGGTCACGGTCCGGTCACCCTGGGGCGGCTGTCCGTCGTCGTCGGGGTGGCGCTCCGCCCCCGACTCCGTCATCTCGTCCGTTTCCGGCTCGAGGGCCTTCCCCGACCGACCCTCGCCTTCGACCGGCGTCGTCTCATCCGGCACATCTCCGGTTTCGGGACCCATGCCCCGCTGCTCGGATCTGGTGTCCTCGTGGACGGTCGTCTCGTTGCGCTCGAGTCGGATCGCGTCCGATCCGACGTTCCGGACGTCATCTGCGTCGATCGGGACGACCTCCTCGGAGTCGCCGTCCCAGTCGAGGACCGCTTTGATCGACTCGATCGCCCCCGACTTGAGGTCGACGTACGCTGTGTCCGCGTCGGTCATCGTCACGACGCCGATCGAGTCGCCGTCGGCCGTCTCGACTCGTTTGTCGACATCGTTGTCGGTGAACGCTGGGCTCATGTGCGCGCCTACTGCCAACGGCCGAAAGCCGGTGGTGCCTGCAGTGGCCGGCGGTCGATGGGTCGCAGGCGCGCGCTCGAGAGAAGAACTCACAGGGCAGGACAGCGGGCGGTGCCGTCACGGCGGCCCGTTGCCGGGTGACCCGTCGCCGTCGGACGGTCCGGTATCGTCCGGCGGCCCGGCGTCGTCGGGCGGACCGCTCTCGTCTGACTCGTCATCGTCGTCGAACAGATCGGACGAGAACTCCTCGTCGTCGAACAGGCCGTCGTCGGCGTCCGGTTCCTCGGCGTCGAACGGGCCGTCTCCATTGAACGGATCCGACGGCTCTCCGTCGTCGAAGGGGCCCGTCGGGACGTCGTCGTCCTCGGACGGCGGCTCGTCGTCGACGGCGGGATCGGTCTCGGATTCGGTCGATTCGTCGCCGGAATCGGCCGCGGGGTCGTCGCTCGAGTCGTCGACATCGGCCGCGGGGTCGCCGCCGGAATCCGCCTCGCCGTTGGACTCGTTGCTGGCGTTCGGTTCGTCGCCGTCGGCGACCGAGGATGCCGCGCTCGAGTCGTCCGCCGCCGTCTCGACGTCGACGGCGTCCGCCTCGTCGGCGGACCGCTCCGCGGAGTCGTCGTCCGGGCCGATCGGACTGGGGCCGACGTCGGCGACGACTATCATTCCGGCCGCGAACGTGAGCAGAACGACGACGAGGGTCACGAGCAGCGTCCCCGTCGCCGCCGTCGAATCGTCGCCCGAAGCCATTGGTCGAGCACTCGTTTCGGCGCCACCGGCTTTGTTAATCTCTCCCCACAGCCACCGTCCCCCGCTCGAGTCCGCGGGACGGCGCTCGCGGCGAGTGGCGAACAATGATATGGCCGGCACGCCCAGTACTCGGCAGGACTGCTCGCCACAATGACGACGCACTACGATCACGCGCAGGTCCAGGAGTTCTGGCAGTACGTCTGGGAGCGCGACGACGTCTACGAGCTCCCGGCGGACGCCGACGACCCCACGTACGTCCTCGGGATGTTCCCCTACACATCGGGGACGCTCCACATGGGCCACGTGCGCAACTACGCGATCACCGACGCCTACGCGCGCTACCGGCGGATGCAGGGCGACGACGTGCTCCACCCGATGGGGTGGGACGCCTTCGGCCTGCCCGCCGAGAACGCCGCGTTCGAGCGCAAGACCGACCCCGAGTCCTGGACGCAGGCGTGTATCCGTCGCATGCGCGACGAACTCGAGACCATGGGCTTCGGCTACGACTGGTCCCGGGAGATCACGACCTGCGAGCCGGAGTACTACCGGTGGAACCAGTGGTTCTTCAAGCGCCTCTACGAGGAGGGGCTCGTCGAGTACGAGGGCGCGTCGGTCAACTGGTGTCCCGACTGCGAGACCGTTCTCGCGGCGGCCCAGGTGGAGGAACGCGAGATCGAACGCAGTGAGATCTCGGAAGGAGCGAGCGGTGAAACGGCGAGCCGCGACACCGAGCGCGTCTGCTGGCGCTGCGAGACGCCCGTCGGCCGGCGCGAACTCGACCAGTGGTTCTTCACGATCACCGACTACGCCGAGGAGCTCCACGACGGACTGGACGACCTCGAGGAGTGGCCCGACGGCGTCCGCGAGATCCAGCGCAACTGGATCGGCCGACAGGAGGGCGCGCGGATCGGATTCGAAGTCGCCGAGACCGCCGGCGACGCCGAGACCGCCAGCGACGAGGCCAGCACCGCGACGACTACAGTCGACGTCTTCAGCACCCGACCGGAGACGGTCTACGGCGCGACCTACCTCGCGGTCTCGCCGGGCCACGACCTCGCCGACGAACTCGCCGCCGGGGATGACGACGTCGCGGCGTACGTCGAGGACGTCCGCGAGCGCGACCCCGACGAGGTCGGCTTCTCGGGCGTCGAAACCGACGCGACCGCGACCCACCCGCTCACCGGCGAGGAACTCCCCGTCTACGTCGCCGGCTACGTCTTAGAGGACGTCGGCACCGGCGCCGTGATGGGCGTCCCCGCGCACAACGAGCGCGACCACGCGTTCGCGCTCGAGCACGACCTGCCGATCGAGGGCGTGATCGCGCCGAAGGACGCGAGCGTCGACGTCGATCTCGAGTCGGACGCCTACACGGGCGAGGGGATCCTCGAGAACAGCGGCGAGTACAGCGGGCTCGAGAGCGAGACCGCCCGCGAGCGGCTGCTCGAGGAGGTCGCGGCCATCGAGGACGACGTCACCTACCGGCTGCGCGACTGGCTGATCTCCCGGCAGCGCTACTGGGGGACGCCGATTCCGGTCGTCCACTGCGACGACTGCGGGCGCGTGCCGGTGCCCGACGAGGACCTGCCGATCGAGTTGCCGGAGTTCGTCCGGACGACCGGGAACCCCCTCGACGCCGCCGAGGAGTGGAAACAGACAACCTGTCCCGACTGCGGCGGGCCGGCCGAGCGGGAGACGGACACGATGGACACCTTCGTCGACTCCTCGTGGTACTTCCTGCGCTTCCTCTCGCCCGGCCTCGAGGACGCGCCCTTCGACACCGAGCTGGCCGACGACTGGCTGCCGGTCGACGTCTACGTCGGCGGCGAGGAACACGCCATCCTCCACCTGCTTTACACGCGCTTCTTCACGAAGGCACTGGCCGATCTGGGGCTGCTCGAGCAACGCGAGCCCATTCGAGAGCTCAAGAGCCAGGGGACGGTGCTGTACGACGGCGAGAAGATGTCGAGTTCGAAGGGCAACGTCGTCGCGCCCCAGGAGTACGGCGCGGAGACGACGCGGCTGTTCGTCCTCTCGGCGGCCCACCCCGAACAGGACTTCGAGTGGACCGCGAACAACGTCCGCGGCGCCTACGAACTCCAGCAGGATCTCTACGGGATGGCCTCGGCGTTCGTCGAAGAGGGCGACATGCGCGTCAAACGCCGCCCCCACGACGGCTATCTCGCCCGGGAGATCGACCGCACGATCGTCGCGGTCACCGACGAGTACGAGCGGTTCCGCTTCCACCGGGCCGCCACCGAGATCCGAGAGCTGGCGCGACTGCTTCGGCGGTACCGGGAGTACGAACGTCCCCACGGCGAAGTCTACCGCCGGGGACTGCTGACGCTGGCGGCGCTGATCGCGCCGATGGCGCCCCACCTCGGCGAGGAGTGCTGGAACAAGCTCCGCGGCGAGGGACTGGTCGTCGAGGCCGACTGGCCGACCCCCGAGAGCGACGTCGCGGACTACCGACGCGAGCGCCGACTGGTCGAGACGACGCTCGCGGACGTTCGCGATATCGTCGACACCGCGGCGATCGACGACCCCGAGCGGATCGACCTCGTCGTGGGCCAGGACTGGAAGTACGAGACGATCCGGCTGCTCCGGGACGATATCGACGAGTCGATCGAGGGGGCGGACACCGAGTCGCTCGTCGACCGAGTCCTCGAGGCCGGACTCGACGCCGACCGCGAGATCGTCGCCCCGTTCGTGGCAGAGCTGCTGGCTCGCGGCGATCACACGGAACTCGAGGAAATCTCCGACGCGGCGTCGGAGCGCTCGATCCTCGAGCGAAGCGCCTGGCTGGTCACCGACGAGTTCGACGCCGACATCACCGTGCGTCAGGCGACCGACGGCGACGAACTGGCGGAGGCGGCGCGGCCGGGCAAGCCGGCGATTCACATCAGTTAAGAATCGCTTTAACTATCAGAACAGTAATAACAGTGCCCGTCACTGAGACGCGGGGTTCGAGAACGATCGATAATTCGCCGTCGAACGGCCATCTCCGAAAACCTTCGATATCGAAGGCTGACGGGCGGATTTCTGTCAAGAACGGGATTAAGAAGGACAGTTTTATTCCATCGGATTTGGTAGGGTGGTAATATGACGGAGGGGGACGGCGATAGCGTCGACACCTCGTGTCGGAGATCGCCAAGCCGGACAGTTATCGAAGCCGTCGCCGAGGCCGAGGGTGTACCGACCGAGGAGCTCCGGCCGCCGACGTACGCATCGCTCCACGACATCGTCGATCCGGAAGCGCTGGACTCGCTCTTCGCGCCGCGCTCGAACGGGACGCCACGATCCGACGGGGCGGTTTCGTTCCCGTACTGTGGCTACCACGTCACCGTCGAGGCCGACGGATCGATAACGCTCGAGGAAACGGACGGTCGAACCGAGTAGCCGTCGGCGTTCCGGACGGTCGGGCTGAGCGAGGGGACGCTATCCGGACGGAAAGACTCTTTTCGACGAAGTGCGGTAGTACGGATCAATGGAGAGCCACTACGAGGTCCTCGGGCTCTCGCCGACCGCCGACGAACGCGAGGTGCGGCGAGCCTACAGGACGCTGCTGAAGGAACACCATCCCGACCAGGGTGGCTCTCGAGAACGGTTTCTGCAGATCAAGGAGGCCTACGAGGCGCTCGTGGGCGAACGGCCGCCGGCCGAACCGGAAGCGGACGGCGACGCGACCTCGCGCGTCGAGGACGGGTCGACGCCGACGCCGAGCGATCCGACGTACGATCCGGATGTCGTCGACGTCGACGACCCCGGACACCAGGCCCTCTCCGTCGACGGCGAGCAACTCAGCCTGACGCTCGCGGGACTCGTCCAGCACGTGTCCCTCGAGCGACTCGTGGACGGCGTCCCGGCGGCGACCGACCGGACGGTCGCGTTCTTCCGCGTCCGGAACACGGGCTCGACGACGATTTCCTGGGACGGCGCGGCGAACGCGGGTTTCATCGGCGACGACGGCTTCCTCTACCAGGGGTCGAATATCGTGTCGCCCCACGCCGATCGGCTGCCGGAGCGGTGGAGCGTGTCCGCCACCGAGATCGATCCCGGCCGGGCGCTCGACGCCGTCGTCATCGCGCAGGAACTCCCCGCGGACGTGACCGTCGAGCAGGTCGTGTACACCCACCACGCCGGCGGGGACGGGGCGGACGCGGACACCGAACGCTATCTCTTCGAACTGCGGCCGCTCGTCCGCGAACGGCTCAATCGCCTCCCCTACCGCCGCTAGCGCGCCGCCTCCGGTCGCCATCGCTGCCAGCGACGTTTCGGAATGGCAAGACAGATACGGGATTGCTCCCAACGGTCGACAATGGCAACCGCCGACGCGAGACGACGGCTTCGAGAGCAGCCGATCGGCGCCACGATCCTCCTGACGATCGTCGGCTACACGCTCGTCCTCGGAACGTTCCTCCTCGACGTCCCGATCTATCCGGATCTCTCCCTCGAGCAGGTCAACCTGCTCACGGACCTGATCGCGGTCAACAACGCGATCGC
This sequence comes from Haloterrigena salina JCM 13891, assembly GCF_000337495.1. Taxonomy (GTDB): domain Archaea; phylum Halobacteriota; class Halobacteria; order Halobacteriales; family Natrialbaceae; genus Haloterrigena; species Haloterrigena salina. Next base: position 46,270 of record NZ_AOIS01000064.1, on the reverse strand, counting down.
GACGCTCCTCCTGATCGCGGGCTGGTACTGGATCCGGACCGGCGAGATCGCGAAACACCGGCTCGCGATGATCGCAGCGTTCGGACTGATCCTCGTGTTTCTCGTCCTCTACCTCCTCAAAGTCGGCGGTGGCGGCACCAAGCACTTCCAGGGACCGCAGCTGGTGAAGTACGCCTACCTGCTCATGCTCGCCGTCCACATCCTCCTCTCGATCGTCTCGGTCCCGGTCGTGCTGTTCGCGCTGATCCTCGGGCTGACGCACACGCCCGCGGAGCTCCGCCGAACGGCCCACGCGCGGATCGGCCGCATCGCCGCCGGCGCGTGGATCCTGAGTCTCGTGCTCGGGGTCGTCACCAACCTGATGCTCAACCACATCTACGGCTACGAGTTCGCGATGGTGTTCGTCCCGCTGTTCTGAGCGGTCAGTCGGTTCTCCGTACCCCGTGTCAGTATTTTGGTCGTGGCGGTCGGACGAACCGTATGCAGATCCGCGGAAGCCTCTCACCGGCGACGATCGCTTCGTTTCTCGAGGAGTCGACGGTTCCGATCCGCCTCTCCTGTCGAACGCCCGCAGACCACCTCTGGATGTGTTCGCTGTGGTATCGCCTCGAGGAAACGGACGCGGGAGCCGACTCGAGCGACCGCGACGGCTGGCGACTCCAGTGTGCCACGTCGGCGTCCGCCGATATCGTCTCCTTTCTCGAGGCCGATCCCGAGGTCGCGTTCGAAGTGTCGACGAACGACCCGCCGTACGCTGGCGTCAGGGGTCGCGGCACCGTATCGATCGAGCCCGATCCCGAGAAGGAGACGCTCCGGGCGCTCCTCGAGCGGTATCTCGACGACACGGAGTCGGGGCTGGCCCGGGAGCTGTTGCGAGACGAGCGCGAGGAGGTACTGCTCACCGTCGAGCCGGCGGTGGTGTACGGTTGGGACTTCTCGGATCGAATGGGCGACTGAAAGTAGCAGCGGAGCGGGCGCAAGTAGCGGCGGGACGACCGCGAGTACCGGTGCCGAGACGGGATCGCGAACGTGAACGATTCAGTCCGTCCGCGGGATCGACCGCGCGCCGAAGGCGAACGCGACGACGGCGACGACCGCCAGCACGGCGAGGTTCGACAGCGCCGGATCGAGACCGGCTACCCCGGCGACGTCGGCGTCGGCGTACGTCGCCGCTCGGACACCGCGAGCGAAGTAGGTCAGCGGCGAGAGGTTCACGAGCGGCTCGAACCAGCCCGGGAGCTGCTCGAGCGAGACGAACGTCTCGGAGAGGAAGAGCAGCGGGAGGCCGATGGCGTTGCTGGCGGCGACGGCGCCGTCCTGGGAGTCGGTGTAGCTGCCGAGCATCGCGCCGACGCTGCAGAAGGCGACGACGCCGACGAGGATGTAGGGGACCAGCAGCGGCGAGAGCGCGATTTCGGCGCCCGTCAGGACGACCACCATCGCGAGGATCAGCAGGCTCGCCAGACCGATGATCACGGCGTTGACGGCGGTCTGGGCGAGCAGCCACTCGCCGCGGGTCAGCGGCGTCGTCGCGAGCTTCTCGAAGCGGTTGCCCTCGCGGTGGCGCGCGACCTCGCTACCCATCCGCGACAACGGCGTGAAGAGCACGACGACGGCGAGATAGCCGGGCACGTAGTAGGCCGCCGGCTCCGTGAACAGCCCCCCGCCCGTCGGATCCGTCTGGACGAGCGCGCCGAAGATGGCGATCAGGATCACCGGGAAGAAGAACGTGAAGAAGACCGCCGTCCGGCGGCGGACGAACGACCGCCAGCCGGCGCCCGTCGCCGCGCGAACGCGACCGACTCGAGTCACGCCGTCTCACCCGCGCGAGCGAGGTCGTCGGCGTCCGCTTCGCCGTCGCCGTTCCCGCCGGCCCGACCGGTTCGATCGCGTTCCGTCGCGTCGGCCAGCGCGAGGTAGACGTCCTCCAGGTCGGGTTCGGCCCACGTCAGTCCGGAGTACTCGAGGTCGCGGTCCTCGAGGTAGTCGACGACGGTCCCGATTTCGGCGGGACCGACGTCGCGGACGACGAGCGCGCCGTCCGCCGTGGCCCCGCGGGGGCCGCGACCGCGGGCCGGCCGTTCGACCGGATACGCGAGGTCGGCGAAGGCCTCGGGAGTCGCCGTCGTCGTGATCGTGAGCCGACTCGAGCCGCCGTGTTCAGCGACGAGGTCCGCGGGGGTGCCGCGGGCGACGACGGCGCCGTCGGCGAGCAGACCCACGCTGTCGGCCAGTCGCTCGGCCTCGGCCATGTCGTGGGTCGTCAACAGGACGGTCGTCCCCGCGTCGGCGAGGTCCTCGATCAGCCGCCAGACGGTGCGCCGGCCGGCGGGATCGATTCCGGTCGTGGGCTCGTCCAGAAAGAGCACGTCGGGGTCGTTGACAAGCGTCGCGCCGACGCAGACCCGGCGCTGCTGGCCGCCCGAGAGGTCCTCGTACCAGGTGTCGCCGGCGTCCGTGAGGCCGACGTCGGCGAGGACGTCGTCGGGGTCGCGGGGGTCGTCGTACAGCCCAGCGTAGTAGTCGAGGAGTTCGCGGGCGCTCAGGCGATCCGGCGGCGAGAAGTCCTGCGGGAGAACGCCGAGCCGGTCCCGGTCGATCGCCGCCGGCGACTCGCCGAGCACGCGAGCCGTCCCCGAATCGGGCTCGGTCGTTCCGGTCAACGCGCGCACGAGCGTCGTCTTCCCGGCCCCGTTCGGACCGATCAGCGCGAAGACCTCGCCGGCGGAAACGGAGAGCGACGCCCCCGACAGCGCCGTCGTCTCGCCGTACGTCTTCTCGAGGTCCGTCGCGTCGACTACGGCAGACATACGGGCGAGTTTCGGCGCGTCGGGGGTAAGGGGTTCGATTCGCGACTCGGTCGGCCGACTCGAGTCGATCAGTCGGTCGCTTCCGGCGCGGGCACCGTCTCCGGCTCCGGATCCTCGACGACGTGGCGATCCGGCAGGTCGGGCGTGGGCTCGCGGCCGACCGTGAAGAACCGCTCGGTGCGCGTCAGTTCCTCCGTCGCCGGGCTCGGTTTCGTGAACCGTTCGAACTCGACGGCGACGCCCGACGAATCGGACGCGGACGCGCTCTCGGTCCCCGTCTCGGTCCGACCCTCGCTCGCCGACTCGGGCGCGATGCGAACGGCGGCCAGCTGGTAGGACGGGTAGAACACCGGCGGGAGGATGCCGATGATCCCGTCCCGGCGGTGGAGGCGCTTGAGCCACGTCCCGGTGTTGACCAGCACGCCGCCGTCGACCTCCTTCAACATCGGGCGGTGGGTGTGCCCGAAGCAGAAGATCGTCGTCTCCGGCTCGTCCGCGAAGACCGTTCGAGCCCGCTCCTCGTAGGACGCGACCGGATCGACGGTGAGTTCGGTCTCGAACACGCCGAAGCGGTCGACCGTCTTCCTGATGTCCTGGCGGATGAAGTACAGCGGAATACCCGCGAGCAAGAGCACACCGACGACGGCGACGTTGAGCGTGAGGAGGAACCAGGCCGCGGTGCCGGCCCTGCCGAACTGGCCGAGGAACGCTTCCGTCTGGGTGACCGGCACCGACCAGATCCCCGCCAGGTGCAGCCCCGCCAGCACCGCGAGGACGGCACTAATATTAAAGAGCAACAGGAACGGCACCAGCGAGTACCGTAGCAGCGGGTTCATCTCCCGGTAGAAGTACTTCGAGAAGAGCCAGATCGGCATCCGTTCGGTCGGCGTGACCGCCTGTACGTCCTTCAGCCAGTTGTACCGCCCGCGGTCGGAGAGTTGGCCCGCCCGGCTCGTGACGAGCGTGTTGTAGTAGTAGCCGAGCGGCGTCGCGTGGGGGTTCCCCCAGTCTTCGATCTGGTTGTTGGCGTCCTGCTGGTGGCCGTGCTCGAAGTGGATCGCCTGATCTCCGACCGGCCTCGTGATCGTCTGGTCCTGCACGAGCTCGACGTTGTACTCCGCGAAGCGGTCGACGTACTCGTCGTACGCCGCGAGTTCGTGGTCGTGGTTCCCCGGCAACAGCGTGATGGGGACGTTCTCCCCCGTCGCCCGGAGTTGCTCGAACAGCGTCGGATACGTCTCCTCTAGGACCTCGAACTTCTCGATCCCGTCGACCGTCGTGAATTCCCAGAGTCCGAAGGCGTCGCCATTGATGATCAGTTCGGCGTTTTCGTCGGTCCGTTCCAGCCGCTCGAGGAAGGAGCGCAACTCGTCGAGAAACTCGACGTCCTCGAGTTGTTCGTCGCCGCCGATGTGGAGGTCGCTGATGACGTAGTAGACCCGATCGTCGTCGCCGTCATCGGTCTCGGTGGCCATTCGTTCCCAGCCAGTGGCTCCACTTCGAAAGCTGTTGTCGTCTGTATCTCGCAGCGAACCGCGGTCGCGTCGACGGGTTCGAGCCGCGCTAACGAGATATGACGGATTTATCCGGCATATCGGCACCGTACACGAAACGGGGGAGGGAACGGGGTCGGCCATCCCTCCGCATAACGAAGGGCAGCTCCGTCGATCTGTAGCCGATGGCGGGGCAGGGACAATCGGAGCGCATCGACGAGTACAGGGTGAGAGCGTACGAGCAAGGGGACCGGAACGGCGTCCTCTCGTTGCTCGAGACCGAGTGGGGACACCGACCCGGTCGCGACTGGTTCGAGTGGAAGTACGTCGACGATCCGTACCTCTCGCACGTCCCGATCACGCTCGCCGAGCGAGACGGCGAGATCGTCGCCGTGCAGGGGTACATCCCCTGCCGGCTCCGCCGCGGTCAGCGCACCGTCCTGGCGCTCAAACCGGTCGACGCGGTCGTCCACCCGGATCACCGTCGCAACGGGCTCTACTCTCGGATCACCGAACGCGGAATCCGTCGCTACCGGCAGCGGGAGTCGGCGCTGTTCTTCAACTTCCCGAACGCTGCCTCGCTCGGCGCACAGGAGCAACTCGGCTGGTCCGAAGTAGCGGTCGTGCCGATGTACTACAGGGTACACCGGCCCGGCGAACTGCTTCCGGACGGGCCGGCCGCCGGGTCGGTCGGGCGAGCGGCCGACGCCGTTACGCGAACCGGACTCCGTCTCTGCGATCGGTTCTCGCCGGCGGACGGGGCGTACGATGTCGAGCGATACGCGTCGCCGCCCGCCGACCGCCTCGAGTCGATCTACGAGACGCGGGTTCCCCGGGCGTTCCACGCCCTTCGCGAGGCGAAGTACTACCGGTGGCTCTTCGACGCGCCGACGCTGGAGCACACCGCGTACGTGGCCACCCGCGACGACCGCCCCGTCGCCGCGCTCGTCACGCGGTCCGGCGGTGAGGACGGTGCGATCGTCTTCGATTCGCTGCCGCTGGCGTCCCATCACGACGCGTTCGCCGACCTGCTCGCAGCGGTCGTCGCCGACAACGAGGGTGCTGACGTGCTGTCGGTGACCGACGGGACCCTCTCACCGGCGCTGCTCGCCCGATTCGGCTTCGTCAGTTACGAACTACCGCTCGTCTCGCGGTTCTGTCATCCCACGTATATGGCGGTTCGACCCCTCGCGAACGGGGACGACGGCGGGCGGTTCTCGCGGCGCGCGCTCGCCGATCCGGAGAACTGGTGTATTTCTTTCCTCGAGGTGAAAGACTAGAATCGTCTACGCCGTCGCAAGCGCCGTCCGTCGCGACTTCTTGCCCTCGCAGGGTCAACCGTTACCCGCCGATTCGTGGTAGCGCTCCGGGAATGCCTCAGATCGGTTACACCCTCTCGAGCGAGGAGCACGGCCCGAACGAGCTCGTCGATATCGCCCGCCGCGCCGAGGAAGCGGGGTTCGACTTCCTCTCCATCTCGGATCACTTCCACCCGTGGGTCTCAGCGCAGGGCGAGTCCCCGTTCGTCTGGTCGACCCTGGGCGCAATCGCCACCGAGACCGACGACATCGAGGTCGGCGTCGGCGTCACCTGCCCCACGATTCGGATCCACCCGGTCAACGTCGCCCACGCCGTCGCGACGGTCGACGAACTGTTTGGCGACCGCTTCACCTTCGGCGTCGGCACCGGCGAGAACTTGAACGAGCACGTCACCGGCGAGCGCTGGCCGGAACACGACGTCCGCCTCGAGATGTTAGACGAGGCGATGGACGTCATGCGCGACCTCTGGACGGGCGAGACGACGAGCCACCACGGCGAACACTACACGGTCGAGAACGCCCGGCTCTACACCGTTCCCGACGAACAGCCGACGACGATCGCCAGCGCGTTCGGTCCCCAGACCGCGAAGTGGACCGCCGACAACGCCGACGGCCTCTGGTGTTCCGGCCCGAAGGGAGCGCCCGTCGAGGCCTACGAGGACGCCGGCGGCGACGGCCCCAAATACACGCAACTGCACGGCTGCTACGCCGACAGCGAGGAGGCGGCGATCGAGACGATCTACGAGCAGTGGCCAAACGGCTCGATTCCGGGCGAACTCGGTCAGGAGCTGCCGACGCCGGCCCACTTCGAGCAGGCCGCCCAGATGGTCGAGAAGGAGGACATCGCCGAGGCCGGGACGACGACCGAACCGGACGCGCAGGCCCACATCGACAGCATCGAGGAAGCCGTCGACGCCGGCTACGACCACGTTTACTTCCACCAGATCGGGGACGAACAGGAGAAGGCGATCGAGTTCTACGAGGAGGACGTGCTGCCGTCGTTCCGGTAGGCTCGCGGCGGGCGTAGGGGCCAGCGCGTTCGCGGCGGACTCAGCAGGCCAGCGCGACGAACCGGTTGATCGCGTCGTCGTCGCCGGCGACGATCAACACGTCGTCCGCGTTGACGACGAACTCCGGGCCGAGATCGGTCAGCAGTTCGCCGTCGCGCTCGACGGCGACGACGGTACAGCCGGTCCGCGCCCGCAGGTCGACCTCCCCGAGGCTCTGCCCGGCGATCTGGGGCGCGGTCGTTCGGACGAGTTCGAACTGCGTCTCGGGCGTGAGGATCTCCTCGTCCTCGATCAGCACGGAGGCGAGCATCCGACCGGTCACCGTCGACAGCGAGAGGACGTACTCCGCGCCGGCGCGGTAGAGTTTCGGGATGTTCTCCGTCTCGTTGGCCCGCGCGATGATCTCGATATCCGGGGCGACCTGTTTGAGGACCAGCGCCGCGTAGATCGTCGTCGCGTCGTCGTTGACGGTCAGCAGGACCGAACGGGCCTCGTCCGCGCCGGCGGTCTCGAGGACGTCCTCGTCGGTGATGCTGCCGGTGATATCCACGCCGGGTTGGTCCGCGAGGTCGACGACGGTGGTCGAGACGCCGTTGCCCGCCAGCGTCTCCACCGCGGTCCGGCCGACGACGCCGTAGCCGCCGACGATCACGTTTTCCGGCCGGCGCTCCAGCGTCGAGACCGTCCGCGCTTTCAGTTCCGTGAGGTCGTCGCGACGGCCCGCGACGAGCAGGATCGTGTTGCCGTCGATTCGGTGATCGGGGCCGGGAACGGGGACGAACTCGCCGTTGAACCACGCGCCGATGACGGTGATCCCCATCCGGTCGCGGATCCCCGACTCCGCGACCGTCCGGCCGACGAGGTCGCTGTCGTCCTGGACAAGCAGCTCGGTCACCGAGAGGTCCTCGCTGAGTTCGATCGTGTCGCGGAGTTCGGCCGACAGCGTCGTCGTCGCCTTCGTCGCGAGGCTCTGGCCGAGCACCCGCCGCGGGCGGACGGTCTCGTCGGCGCCCGCGTAGCGGTGGTAGCTCGCGACGTCCTCGTCCTCGACCACGCTGACGATCGTGAGATCGCTCGAGAGTTCCCGGGCGGTGAGGATCACGACCGCGTTGGTCTCGTCGTCGACGTCGGTGACGAGCGACTTCGCCTCGCCGGCGTTGGCCGCGCGGAGCGTCTCCTCCTGGTCGAGTTCGCCGTAGATGGCCTCGGTCCCGTCGTTGGTGAGATCGACGACGAGTTCAGGGTCGTCGTCGACGAAGACGTACGGGATGTTCGCCGCCTCGAGTTCGTCCGCGAGCACGTCCGACCGCGGCGAGTAGCCGCAGATGACGACGTGGTCGGTGAGGTCGGTCGACTCCGGCGGCCGGTCCTGCAGGGCCTGCTGGAACAGCGGGACGACCAGCAGCGGCAAGGCGAGAAAGACGAGCAGGACCCCAGTGAGGTTCATCCCCACGACGAAGAGGTTCATCGCGGTGCTGTCCCAGCCCGCGTCACCGCCGAAGCCCGCGGTCGTCAGCGACTCGATGACGATCTGGAGCGCCTGCGCGAACGTCTTCGTCTCGCCTTCGAAGGCGGCCATCCCGAGCTGATAGAGCCACGCGTAGACGACGACGAGCGCGAAGACGGCGCCCAGCGAGAGCGCGAGCCGGCGCCACCAGTAATTCATTGGAAAACCGTGCCCGTTGCGCCCCTATGTAACTTCTCAACTCTCTCCGTATCGTCCGCTGACCGTCGCAAGGGAGGTTCACGCTCGATGCCGGCTACGATCCGTCTACGTCCGCCGGATCGGCGACGAACAGGAGAAGCTGATCGAGTTCTGCGAGGAAGACATCTCGCTGCCGTTCCGGGGAGAGGGCGCCAGCGTACGAGTCTAGGATAGAGATCGCGGCGGCTCGCTACACTCTCGAGTGGGATTCGATCTCGATACCCGACTCGGACACCGCCGTCACCTCGCCGGCGATGGACGCGTGCTGTGGGTTACTGATCCCGTCAGAACTGGGGCTCGCGATCCGGTCGCCGACGTCGACCCGATCGCCGACCGCGACGATCGGCACGGCCGGTTCGACGACGTCCGGGTCCGGGTTCGTCGCGAGCGGAACCCGGACGCGGGACGGTTCGATCGTCGCGGTCGGCTCGGTTTCAGCCTCCCGATCGCTCCACTCGTACGTCTCGAGCACGTCGATTCGGCCCTCGCCGTACGTGTTTTCCGCGACGGTTCCCTCGTCGAGGACGAGCAGGCAGTTCGTGTGCTTGCGGACGCCGTACTCCTCGAGTGCCGAATCGATCGGGAAACACCAGCCCGGTCCGCCGTCGGCGATCACCGTGTCCGCGGGGAGCGCGTCGGGCGGACAGTCGGTCGCGCACAGGAGTTCGCTCGCGGGCGTGCCGATCGGCACCTCGAGGAATCGATCCCGCGGCACGTCGCCGCTGACGTGGACGTACTTGTGGGTTACTGGCTCACCGTCGGTGAACGCCCGAGAGATATTGGACAGGGTCTCGGTGTTCTGGACGAGCCAGCCGTGATCGGTCGGCAGCTCGGTTCCGATAACCGTGCCGTCGACTGTCTTGAGCAGGACGCTCTCCATCCCGTACTGGTACTCGTTCTCCGTGTAGGCGAACACGACGCCCGATTCCACGTCCCTGTCGAGGGGGAGTTCATCCGGCCGAATCACCGTGCCAGCGGTCTCGGCCTCGAGGGCCCGAACGTACTCGTCGCGATCCTTCCACTTCGCGCTGACAACGATCAGATCGAACGCCTGCTCGAGCAGCGCGTCGAACAGCGCAGCGAACGTCTTCGCGCGGGTCTTTCCGAGCCACTTGTCGATGTAGTAGTTCGGTTCGCTCTCCTGGTGGTTCACCAGGAGGGAATCGACCGCGTCGAGGTTCGTCCACTTCGCGTAGGACGGAAAGCCGGCGCCGCCCGCGCCCGCGACGCCGGCCGCCCGGATCAGGTCGCTCCCCTCGGTTCGAACGTCCGGCCACGCCGCGTCGCGAGTCGACCGCATACGTGGTGTCGTCATGACACGCGGAGAATCGTCCGGAACGATCGTTCGACTTGCTCCGCACCTATGAGGGCCGTTTATACCACCTCGCAGCGGTGTTCGATCCGCCGTCCGACGGTCCGTCGAGACGGTAGCTTTGTAGGCGCCAGCGGACGTATCTCGAGCAGCGAAATGCGCTATCTCGAGGTGACCCTGCAGCGACCGCCGGCCGAGCAACATCCGATGCACCAGTTCATCGTCGAACAGAGGGGTATACCGCATCGAGGTTGCTCTACGGCCACCAGTACGGCGACGAGTACGCGATGCTGTTCTACATCGACGGGCCGCGAGTCCCCTACGAGCCCGCCCTCGAGGACGCACCCACAGTGCTCGACTACAAGCTCGCACCGTGTCGCGACGATTCCTTCTACCTGTACGTGCGGGAGTCGCTGACAGGGGCCGACCGAACGTTCGTGGACGCGGTCGAACAACCGGGGCTGATCATCATCCCGCCGGTGGAGTTCCGCGCCGACGGGACGATACGACTGACGGCGGTCGGTCCCGACGAGGCGATCCAGACGGCGGTCGACGACGTGGCCGATACGGCGCGCGTCGACGTCCGCTCGATCGGGACGTACTGCGCCGGCCGAATCGACACGCGGGCGGATTTGACCCAGCGCCAGTTCGAAGCCGTTTCCGCGGCCGTCGACTGCGGCTACTACCACACGACCCGGGACGGGTCCCTCGAGGACGTTGCGGATCGGCTGGACTGCTCGAGCGGGACGGCAGGGGAGTTGCTCCGGCGGGCCGAACGAACGGTCATGGAAGGGCTCGTCCACGGCGGGCCGTTCTGAGAGCGACGGTCCGTCGAAGCATCGCCGCGGGGTCGCGGGATCGAACCGTCCGGATTGCCCCGAAGGCAAGGCATACCCGAGACTATCCGCATCGGACACACATGAACCATCGACGGCTCGGTTCGACCGGAGACGACGTCTCGGAGGTCGGCCTCGGCACCTGGAACATCGGCGGCGATTGGGGCGACGTCGACGACGAAACCGGCCGCGAGGTCGTTCGCGCCGCCCTCGAGGCGGACGTCGACTTCATCGACACGGCGGACGTCTACGGCGACGGCCGCAGCGAGCGCCACATCGGTCACGTGCTCGACGAGCGCGACGCCCACGACGACGTCTTCGTCGCGACGAAGGCCGGCCGACGACTCGATCCCCACGAGGCCGAGCGGTACGACTACGAGAACATCTCCGAGTTCGTCGCTCGGAGCCAGGAGTACCTCAACGAGGAGACGCTGGACCTCCTGCAACTGCACTGTCCGCCCACGGAAGCGTACTACCAGCCCGAGACGTTCGACGCCCTCGAGCGGCTCAAATCGGAGGGCGAGATCGCCCACGCGGGCGTCAGCGTCGAGACGGTCGAGGAAGCCCTGAAGGCCATCGAGTACGACGTCGTCGAGACGGTCCAGATCATCTTCAATCCGTTCCGCCAGCGCCCGAACGAGCTGTTCTTCGAGCAGGCCAAGCGGAACGATATCGGCGTCATCGTCCGCGTTCCCTACGCCTCGGGCCTGCTGACGGGCGCGCTCGAGCGCGATCAGGAGTTCGCCGAGAACGACCACCGCAACTTCAACCGCGAGGGCGAGGCCTTCGACGTCGGCGAGACGTTCGCGGGCGTCCCCTACGAGACGGGCCACGACGCCGTCGAGGCGCTCGAGCCCCACGTTCCCGATGATCTCTCGACGGCCGAGTTCACGCTCCGCTGGATCGTAGACCACGAGGCGGTCTCGACGGTCATCCCCGGCACGACATCGCCGGACCACGTCCGCTCGAACGCCGCGGTCTCGGACCTCGAGCCGCTCTCGAATCGGGCCCACGGCGCGGCTCGAGACGTCTACGAGGAGCACGTCGCGGAGCACGTCCACCACCGCTGGTAGCGCCGCGATCGATCGGACAGCGACACCGGGACACCGGATAGAACTATTTCGATGTCCGGCTCCAATCCGATCCGTTATTAGGTTATGCTCAACGTTTGATAGATAAGCGTGGTCGAATCGAAAACGGGCCGTCGAACAGGAACACTACTGCTCTTCGTTGTGAACACGTTGCCGATCGCGGGACTGATCGGCTTCGGCTGGCGGCCGTTTCAAGCACTGTTCGTCTACTGGGTCGAAATCGGCGTAACGCTTCTCGGATACTACGTCGTCGTGTTGTTCGGACAGCGAGATTCCAAACCTGAGCAAAAAGGCGGCGGATCGTATCCCGGGCCGGTTCCACTCCCCGTACCCGATGGAACCTTCAGACCGATTCGATCGCTGCCGCCGCTTCGGTACCGGAACGCGCGGTATATCCCAGCTAGCGTCCCTCTCGTCGCGATCGTCTGGTTTCTTCTCTCGCGTGCATTTTTGGATTTCCCGAACACCGGGGTCGTGATCGAGGGGCGACCCACTGTGGAATCGATCGGTGGGTACATCGCGATATCGTACACACCCGAGGGGCTCGCGACCGCCGCGATCGCCTCGGTGATCCAGCTGTCCGTACTCGGTCGCGACTTCCTCTCTCGGCGACTCGTCGATCGGTACTCCGCGGCGATGCTGGCGGAACTGCCGATTCGCATCGTCGGCGTCTGGTTCGTCGTGTTGCTGCTGCTGGTCCCTGTCTATGCCGGAACGATAGTATTTGATAGTGGACGTGGCGTTGTCGGCTGGGGCTTTTTCCTCTTGCTCCTCGGAGCGAAACTCGCCATTGATCTGGCCCTCCTTCGCCTGCGGTACGAACCGAACCCAGGGCTGTTTACCCGACTGTTCGTCCCGAACACGCGCGAAACAGAGTAGGCTCCTGCAAATGGATCGCGGCCGTCCGAGTGTGGACCGCGGCGATTGAACCGCTCGCGGTTCGCCGCTTCCCCATCCGTTTTGCCGTTCGCGCCGAAACCGCCGCGCATGGAGTACACGACCCTCGGTAACACGGGCACGACCGTCTCGAGACTGTGTTTCGGCACTTGGCGCTTCGCGAAGGAGAGCGGCGGCACCGTCGAGACAGACCGCGAGGAGGCCCACGACCTGCTCGACGCGGCGTGGGAGCGGGGCATCAACTTCATCGACACCGCGAACGTCTACGGCGATCCCAACGGCACCAGCGAGGAGTGGATCGGCGAGTGGCTCGCGGACCGCGATATTCACCGCGAGGACGTCGTCATCGCCTCGAAGGTCTACTTCCCCTTCGACGGGCGGGGCGAACCCGGCCCGAACGACTCCGGGCTCGGCCGCAAGCACATCCGCGCCCAGATCGAGGGGACCCTCGATCGACTGGGGACGGACTACCTCGATTGCTACTACATCCACCGCTGGGACGAGGACACGCCGATCAGGGAGACCATGCAGACGCTCACCGAGCTCGTCCGCGAGGGGAAGGTCCGCTACCTCGGCGCCTCGACGATGGCCGCCTGGCAGCTGACGAAGGCGCTATGGACCAGCGACGTCGAGGGCCTCGAGCGGTTCGACGTCACCCAGCCGATGGTCAACGCGGCCCAGTACGACGAGGTCGGCGACTTCCTCGACGTCTGCGCCGACCAGGACCTGGCCGTCTGCCCCTACTCGCCGCTTGCGGGCGGCTTCCTGACCGGCAAGTACGACCGCGCCGAGGACGGTTCCGTCGAGGCGCCCGACGGCTCTCGCGGCAGTTTAGACGAGATGTTCGACGACTACTACGCGACCGAGCAGGCCTGGGACGTCCTCGAGGCCGTCGAGTCCGTCGCCGACGAAGTCGACGCCTCTCCGGCCCAAGTTTCGCTGCGCTGGCTGATGGATCAGGATCGTTTCACCTGCGTCCCGATCGTCGGTGCGCGAACGCCCGAGCAACTCGAGGAGAACGTCGGCGCGGTCGAGGTCGATCTCAGCGACGAACAGTTCGAGCGGATCGACGCGGCCCGCGGGAGCGACGAGTAGGTCGAAGCACTCGTCGTTTCGAGTGCGGACCGTCGCGAACACTTTTCGTTGTTTCGAGTACGGCCAAAAACGTCTCGAACCGCCGGTCGGCGTTCTCAGAACAGCGAGCCGGTGAGCACGAGCGCGTCGACCAGCACCGCGACGAGGACGGCCCCGAGGAAGGCGTTCGAGGCGTGGAACGCCCGGAACGCTGCGGCCTCGGTCTGCTCGAAGTGGAGACGGACGGCGGCCCAGAGGAAGATCCCGCCGAAGACCGCGACCGTGGCGGCGTACAGCGCGCCGAGGTCGGTAATCCAGGCCAGCGCGACCGTGCTCACGAGCGTCGCCGCGAGGTAGTAGATGATCTGCTTTCGCGTCTCGGTCTCGCCGCGGACGACGGGCATCATCGGGAACCCGCCGCGGGCGTAGTCGTCCTTGTACGCCAGCGCGAGGTTGTAGAAGTGCGCCGGCGTCCAGAGGAAGATCACGCCCGCGAGCGCCAGCCCCGGGAGCCCGATCTCGTTGGTGACCGCGGCCCAGCCGATCAGCGCCGGGAGCGCGCCCGCGGCCCCGCCGATGACTGTGTTCTGGACGGTGTTCGGTTTGAGGACGAGGGTGTAGACGACGCTGTAGAAGATGATCGCCGCGAGGCCGAGCGCGGCCGCCAGCCGGTTGATCGTCAGGAAGACGGAAAGCGAGGCGACGGTCAACAGTCCGCCGAAGGCTAAGGCGTTGCGAACGGGAATCAGGTCGGTCGCCAGCGGGCGATCCGACGTGCGGGACATCTTCCGGTCGACGTCGCGCTCGAGGACGTGGTTGAACGTCCCCGAAGCGCCGATGGCGAGGACGCCGCCGCCGAGCGTCGCCAGAATGGTGTAGCGGTCGAGCGACGGGCCGGCGGCCAGCGCCATCCCCGCGGCGGCGACCAGACAGAGCAGCCACATCAGCCGCGGTTTCATCATTTTGAAATATGCAAAGGCGGTGAGCCGGGCTCGAGCGAGCCCGCCCTCGGGAAGAGTGCGGTCGCCGCCGGCCGCACCCTCGCTGACCGCTCCCTCCTCGAGCGGTTCGGGGTCGATCATGTCGTCGTCGCTGCCGGTGGCGAGTTCGAGATCCCAGGCGAGCGCGAGGACGACCGTCCCGAAGATCACGAGGCCGAGCGTGAGGTGAAGGCCGGGGACGATCGCCGCGGGGCCGGACATCGCCGTCGCGGCGCCGACGCCGACCTGTACCACGTAGAGGGCGGCGCCGAGGACGATTGCCGCCGTGACGCGCCGCGAGACGTCACCGAGGACGGCGGTGACGGCCGTCGCGGCGACGAGCAGGCCGACGACGACGGCCGCGATCCGGTGGCCCCACGCGACGACGAGTTGGGTCTGACTCAGCGGATCGACGGGTGCGTGACAGGTCGGCCAGGTCGAACACGCCGCGGTCGCGTTTGTCAACGAGGTCGTCGCGCCGACGATCAACAGGAGGTAGACCCCCAGCGCGGTCGCTGTCAGTAGTGCGGAGAAGCGCTGTCGAGTGCCGATCGGACGGGGAAACGACGCTGATTCGGTTGCCACGGCTATTCTCGTCTACACCGTTCGACTCCGCGTATTTATCGTTCCCGCTTCGTCCCGCTTCTCGGGAATGCGATCGCGGGCAGACGACGCCTGATCGCCTTCGAGTCGCGATCGCTGAAACGAAAGCGGAGAGCAATACGTGACGGTCGCGTAGGGGACGGTGTGCACCCGACCGATCGATCGCGGTCGACCGCCGATACCGACGGCGGAGCCGCGAGCCACGCGGAGATCGACCTCCAGGGCGACGAGCCGGCCGCACGGTGTCCCTACTGCGACCGGGCGTTTCGCGAGCGACGCCTCGAGGCGCTCCACCGAGGCTACGACCACCCGGATCGGCTCTCCGACCGCGAACGGGCCGCGTTCGAGCGGGCCTACCTCGAAGAACGGCCGACGGTGCGACGGGTCCGGCTGCTCGCGCTGGGCACGGTGGTGCTCGGCTACTTCGGGCTGCTGTTCGTCTACGCCATCGTCCTCTGAGTTCGTTCACGCCGACCGGCGGATCGACTCGCGGAGCGCCGGCACGACGGGGAGACGGCGCCCGGCGCGGTCACATCCCCATGTCGTCGGCCGCCGTGGGCACCGGCAGGTCGTGGGGGGCGACGCCGAGCAACTCCGCGGCGTGGTCTAAGGCCATGTCGAACCCGTAGTAGCGCTCGAGTTCGTCGCCGTCGGCCGTCGGTCGCACCTTCAGCATGGCGTAGCCCTCGATATTCTGGGCGATCGTGGCGGTCGCACCCGGGCGGGCCGCCGCGGCGTCATCGGTGACCTCGAACGCGAGGCGGCGTTCCGACTCGGTCTCCGTGTACGTCGCCCTGATCCCCTGTTCCGCGGCGGTTCGGTCGTCGGTCTCGTCGCTCATGTCGGCCACTCGCGGGTCGAGGACCGGGAAGCTATCGGTTTCCCTCGCGGTCGCCGCGCCCGAAGCGGGTCGAATCGCTCGAGCGCGGGAATCGGTACCGATTTTTCGGTCCCGCGAGAGGCTCCGGTCGTGAACCGGACGGAGCCTCGCGAGTCCCCACGCCTGATCGCGACGTTCCGACGCACGCGGTCGGTCGCCGTCCAGTGGGTCGTCGTCTCTACGGTCGGCTTTTTCGGCTTCGCCTACCTGTTCGGTCACGTCCGCGCGGCGATTCTGGGCACGTCGCTCGAGCCGATCGTCGTCCCGGTGTTCGCGCCGCCGGACGCGCTGCCCTGGCTCGTCGCCTCCGTCGGTCTCGTCGCGCTGATCGTCGTCCCCCACGAACTGCTCCACGGCGTCTTCATGGCCCGCTACGGCGGCGACGTCGGCTACGGAGTCGACGTCGCGTACTTCGTCCTCCCGTACGCCTACGCGAAGACCGACGGGACGAGCTACACGCGCAACCAGTTGCTCGTCGCCCTGCTGGCGCCGTTCGTCGGCATCACGGCCGTCGGGCTGGTGGCGATGGTCGTCCGCCCCTCGCCGCTGGTGATCGTTCCGCTGGCGGCCAACGCCGCGGGATCGATCGGCGACCTCCGGATGGCCGGCGTCCTCCTGCAGTATCCCGCGGACGTCCGCGTCGGTCCCCTTCCCGACGGCGACGTGCAGGGGTTCGGGATCTACGGCTCGCATTCCACGCCCGCCGAGGACGGCCGCCGGCCGGGAATGCGATTCCTCTCGCGGATCGTCGTCGGCGCCGTCGGGACGCTGGCGCTGCTCGCGACCGCGCTCGTCGCGACGGTGTTCGTCTCGCTGGCCGTCGGCTCGGGGACCGTCGTGATCGGCGAGCCCGGAACCCGGTGGTTCCTCTTCCGTCACGAACTCGCCTCCGGAGCGGGGGCGGTCCTCCTCGAGTTCGGAACCGCCGCGGGACTCGCCGCCGCGGTCGCCGGCGGACTCGCGTGGGCGGGGATCCGGGAGTGTTATCGCGTCTTCGTCCTCGATCGGATCGATTGACGGCCGCGACCGGAACCGTAACGCTCGAGCGTTCGCGATCCCAGGACCGGGATATGAGCAAGTGGCTCCGGAGCGGCCGCCGCCGCGACATCTGTTTCCTGCTGGCCGGGTCCGAGGACGGCGAACTGCGCAGCCAGCAGCTGAAATCGCGCCTCGAGTCCCACTACGACGAACACCTCGAGCCGAAGTCGTTCTACGGCTCGCTGTCGGCGCTCGAGGACGCGGGCTTCGTCGAGAAACACACCGAAGGGCTGTACGACGTTTACGCGCTCACTGAGGCCGGCGAGCGGCGGGTCCGAGACCACTACGAGTGGGTTCGGGACTGTCTCGAAGGCGACGACTCGGGCGAGTAGCCCGTTCGGTCGCCCTCGTTCGACGCTGACTCGTCGGCGGATGTCTGTCACTGACGGTCGAAACCGGGTGGCTGCGGTCGGCGTTGCGCTCGTCTTGTTTTTCTCTACGACGCAGTTCGTTCTGAGTCGACGTCGTCCCCTCGCTGACCGCGACCGTCGGCGGAGTCGTCGGAGGAATAGCGCGGAATATCTCTCTCCAGTAATAGGGTTCAGGCAACACTATCTTATAGAATTATTTAACCAATAACACTCCGAAATAAGATAATTTTGGATATGAAATACAGGCTAGATTTAATTCCTATCCGACGAAACATAGACTCTGGGGAAGAGACAAGTTCGAACGGCTGAATTCTGAACGATACTGCTAACGCACGCCTCCGACGCCGAGACGTCGGTCGGAAATCTATTAGTGATCGCGGACGATCGGCAACATACTATATTCAATTGCGGACCTGTGTATGAATGATTTCACAAATCGGTAGGGAAGGCTTATGTTTGGTCAAATTCCTTCTCAATTACGGAATGGTGCGAAACGTAGGACGTCGATCCCGCCCTTCGATAGAGTCCTCCGGGGATTCACGATCCGACGAGCCGCGCGAACTCTCTCAGGACGAGATCTTCCACATCCTCCAGACGAATCGCAGACGAGACGTAATCGCCTATCTGCTGGACAGAACGGAAACGGACTCCGTCAAGATGCGCGACATCGCCGAACTCGTCGCGGCGAAAGAAAACGAGACGACCGTCGAAAACCTGACCTCGACCCAGCGCCAGCGCGTCTACATCCCGCTGTACCAGAGCCACCTACCGAAACTGGACGAGGAAGGGATCATCGAGTACGACAAACCCCGCGGCATCGTTCACCCGACCGATCGACTCGAGATCTTTCGCCCGTATCTCGACGCGGCGAACGCTACCGCCGGCGACGACCGGCCGACCGACGGCGCCCCTCACGGATCAGTTGCGCGTTCGAACAGCGAGTACTACGTCGGGGCGATCGGCGCGGGCATCGGCCTGCTAGCGGCCTCCGCGTCCGGTTTGCTTCCGATTTCCGGACTGCTTCTCGCGGCGATCACCGTCGCGCTGTTCGGTCTGGCTCACATCGCTGCGACGCTCGCCGTCCCCCATTCGACCGACGGCGCCGACGAAAGTCGCCCGCTCTACTGACGGGAAAAGTCTGAGCAGACGGCCGTACGAGAGGGTACACGCTCGGCGATCGCCGGTCGTCTTACTCCTCGAGCAGCTGGTCGCCGATCGTGTTCCGCAGCACCTCGCTGGTGCCCTCGTAGATCTCGTTGAGCTTGGCGTCGCGGTAGAACCGCTGGGCGGCGAAGTCCTTGGTGTAGCCGTAGCCGCCGTGAATCTGGATCCCCTCGTTGGCGACCTCGCGACTCACCTCGGAGGCGTGCAGTTTGGCCTGGGAGGCGTCTTTGATGTAGTTCTCGCCGCGGATCTTCTTGTCCGCGGCTTTGTGCATGAGCATCTTGGCGGCCTGGATCTTGGTGTCCATGTCGGCCAGCTTGTGCTTGATCGACTGGAACTCGCCGATGGGCTGGCCGAACTGCTCGCGCTCGTTGGCGTAGTCGCGGGCCTCCTCGAAGGCCGCGCGGGCGATGCCGACCCCGCGGGCCGCGATGGTGATGCGGCCGCCGTTGAGCGTCTTCAGCGCGTGGACGAAGCCCTCACCTTCCTCGCCGAGTCGGCGCGATTCCGGAATCCGGAGATCGTCGAATCGGAGTTCCGCGGTCGGACAGCCCTTGTCGCCCAGCTTGTCTTCCGTGCCCTCGACGATGAAGCCGTCGTCCGCCTCGGGTCGGACGATAAAGGAGGAGATGCCCTTGTTGCCCGCGTCGGGATCGGTCTTCGCGAAGAGAGTGACCGTGTCGGCGACGGAGCCATTCGAGATCCAGAGCTTGCCGCCGTTGATCACGTACTCGTCGCCGTCCTTCTCGGCGACGGTGTCCATCGCCGGTACGTCGCTACCGGCCCCCGCCTCCGAGAGCGCGAACGCGCCGATATCTCGACCCTCTGCCAGCGGCGTCAGGTACTCCTCCTTCTGGGCGTCGTCGCCGAACTCGTAGAGCATGTTCCCGGCCAGCGACGTGTGGGCGGCGACGATCGTACCGAGACCGCCCGAACCGCGTGAGATCTCCTCGAGGCCGATCGCGTAGGAGTGGTAGTCAAGTCCGGCGCCGCCGTACTCCTCGGGGAAGGGCATCCCCATCAGCCCCAGTTCGGCCATCTCGTTCACGAGATCGGCGGGGAACTCGTCGTCGTGGTCGATTTCCTGGGCGACAGGGACGACCTCCTCGTCGACGAACTCCGAGACCATATCGCGAATCTGTTGCTGCTCGGCTGAGAGCGCAAAGTCCATAAACGATAATACGATTCCGTCCCTTTATTGTTCACTCTTTCGTCTCGGGTGTAGTCCAGTACACCTTCGAGGGCCACGAAACGGGTCCGCGTCCGCGTGGTCCGGCGACGGTCGCGGTCTCCGCGTCTGGACGAACGAATTGGATCGCGGTCGTTTCAGTTGCGATCCGGGGCGGCGTCTTCGGGAACCTGTCCCTCGACAAGAGACTGCTCGCCGTACTCCTCGCGGATGTCCTTCTTCGAGAACTTGCCCGTCGCCGTCTTAGGGACTTCCTCGATGAACTCGATCTCGTCCGGCAGCCACCACTTGGGATACTCGTCGGCGAGCAGGTCGTTGATTTCGGCGACGATCGTCTCCCGATCGGCGCCCTCCGTAGGAACGATGAACGCGACCGGTCGCTCCTGCCAGCGCTCGTGTGGAACGCCGACGACGGCCGCCTCGGCGACGTCGTCGTGAGCCATGATCGCGTTCTCGAGTTCGACCGACGAGATCCACTCGCCGCCGGACTTGATCACATCTTTCTCCCGGTCGACGATCTTGATGTAGCCGTCCTCGTCGACGGTGACGACGTCACCGGTCTTGAGCCAACCGTCCTCGAAGTCCGCTTCGTTGGCCTCGGGGCGCTTGAAGTACTCCGTCGTCACCCACGGACCGCGGATCCACAACTCGCCGAAGTCTTCGCCGTTCCAGGCGACTTCGTTACCGTCGTCGTCGATGACCTTGAACTCGAGGCCTGGAACCACGAGTCCCTGTTTGCTGCGCTTTTCGACCTGCGTATCGTAGTCGGCGTCCCGCAGATCGGCTTTGAGGTGAGACACCGAGCCGATCGGTGCCATCTCGGTCATCCCCCAGGCGTGAAGCACTTCGACGCCCTGCGTGTCGAACCACTCGACCATCGATTTCGGCGCTGCCGATCCGCCGACGATCACGGTATCGAGCGTCGAGAGGTCCACCTGATTCTCCGAACAGTACTCCATCAGCCCGAGCCAGACGGTCGGAACGCCCGCGCTGATGGTCACACCTTCGTTTTCGATGAGGGTCGCGAGGTCTTCGGGATCCGGAGAGGGGCCGGGGAAGACCTGTTTGGAACCGCCCGCCGTCGCCGTAAACGGCATCCCCCAGGCGTTGACGTGGAACATCGGCACGACGGGCATAACGACATCGTCGTCGGCCATCGGGATCCCCTGTGGCGTCTGGGACGCCATCGTGTGGCTCCAGAGCATCTGTTGGGTGTATTCGACGCCCTTCGGGTCGCCAGTCGTTCCCGAGGTGTAGCACATCCCCGCAGGTTGTTCCTCGTCAACGTCGGGCCAATCGTACTCGCTCTCGTGGCCCTCGATGAACGACTCGTAGGGCGTCGCCTCGAGATCATCGGACTCCTCGCTTCCCATGACGACGAAATCGACGTCGTCGAACTCGTCGTCGGCGTCGGCGACCGCGCCCGCGAGTTTCGGGGCGAGCGACTGATCGACGAAGATCAGTTCGTCGTCGGCGTCGGCGACGATATACTGAATGTGGGCGTCGGGGAGCAACGGATTGATCGTGTGGAGCTGGGCGCCGATCGACGGCACGGCGAAGTAGGTCTCGAAATGACGCGAGTGATTCCAGCAGAACGTCCCAACTCGGTCGCCGCTCTCGATCCCGTATTCGTCGAGGGCGTTCGCGAGTTGGCTGGTTCGATCCTCGTACTCGCCGTAGGTGTATCGTTGCATTCCGTCGTGATTTCGGGAGACGATCTCTGTATCAGCGTATAGCTTACTCGCACGCCACAAAAACGGTCGAAGTGTCTGGTCTGTTCCTGCCGGCATATTCACTACGATAATCATGAACAACACATCACTCTTTCCATACGACCATCGTCGACGACGCTGAACAGTGCCCGTTCACGCGGCCGAAAGGCCGACGTGGAGCTATAGTAGCCACTGAAACGAATTATACACCGATCGCGAAGCCGTCCTGCGATCGAGTGTGCAGTGACTTTCAGTGGCTACTATCGGCTGTGCGAGCAGTACTGTGGCGGAGCGCCTCCATAAGGCGGAGTCGGGGGTCGTCCGAAGGTGTTGCGACCGCTGCGGGATAGTCGTGTCTACAGGCGGAGCAAGCCGAGTGCCCCGGATGAGAGACTGGGGTCTCTCGAACCGCTTGACTCCGAGGCGGCCGACGGGACCGCTCGAGTCCGATCGTCCGTCATCGCGGAGCGATCGTCTCGAGGGCCTCCTCGATCGGTTCGTCGCCCGAGAGGAGTTCGAACGTCTCGCCGATGAGTTCGTCGTGCTCGAGCGCGACCACGAGCGTCCGGGCGACATCCTCTCGGGGGATGTCGCCGGCGTCCAGCCCGATGTCGTCGCCGACTTTGACCGTCCCGGTGCCGGAGTCGGTCGTCAGTTCGCCCGGCCGGACGGTCGTCTCCTGCAGATCGCTCTGGCGGAGGTACTCGTCGGCCTCGGCCTTGGCGATCAGGTAGTCCTCGAGGGCGTCAGGGCCCGACTCCGGGTCGTCGGCGCCCATCGAACTGAGCATGACGAATCGGTCGACGCCCGCGTCTTCGGCGGCGTCGATCAGGTTGATCGCGCCGTCGCGGTCGACGCCGTAGACGTCCTCGCCGCCCGAGCCGGCGGCGAAGACGATCGCGTCGCAGCCCTCGACCGCGTCCGCGACGTCCTCGGTCAGATCCGCGACGACGGGATCGCCGCCCAGTGCTTCCATCTCGTCGGTCTGGTCCGGATCGCGAACCATCGCTCGAGCGGTGTCGCCGCGCTCGGCGAGCAGTTCGATGACGTGCTGTCCGACCTGTCCGTGTGCGCCGGCGACGAGTACGGTCCGAGTCACGACCGCGCTTTGGCCGCGCGGCGGGAAACGAGTTGCGGCGGGAACTGCCGGGCCGCCGGCGCGCTCTCGCCGCCCCTCTCCCGTCCCCGGGTTTGGACGCCGACGTTCACGTCGACCGGAAGAACACGCCGCGACCGGGGTGTTTTTCCCGGGAGAGGTCGAAATGGACTCGAGTAGATGACCACGGGCCAGCCCGAACCTCCAACTGACGCCGACCTGGAGTGGTGTTACGACGCGGTTCACGGCGTTTCGCGGACCTTTTCGATAACGATCGATCGGCTCGAGGAGCCGATGGCGAGACACATCTGTCTGGGATACCTCCTTTGTCGGGTCGCCGACACGATCGAAGATGCGGGACACATTCCGCCGGAAACGCAGACGGAATTGCTCACCGAATACGATCGCGTGCTCGATCCGGACGCCGACCGGACCGTCTCGGAGTTCATGGCCGACGTCGAGCCGTGGCTCCCCGAGGAACGCAGCGACGACTGGGAGGTCGTCGCCCAGACGCCGCGGGTGCTGGGGACCTTCGAGTCGCTTGCCGACGAGCCCCGCGAGATCATGCGCGAACCGGTTCGGGAACTCGTCGACGGCATGGCGATGTTCACCGACCGCTACGCCACCGAGGGCGGACTGCGCTTACAGACCGTCGAGGAACTCGAGGAGTACTGCTGGTACGCCGCTGGCACCGTCGGGACGCTGATCACCGGGCTGGTCGCCCGCGGCACCTCTCGAGAGCGGGCCGACGAGATGCGAGAGAACGCCCGTTCGTTCGCCCTCCTCTTGCAACTGGTCAACATCGCGAAGGACGTCGAGGACGACTACCACGAGGAGAACAACGTCTACCTCCCCGCCGAGTGGCTCGCGGCGGAGGACGTCGACGTCGAGGCGGTCACCGACGAGGCCCACCACGGTGGCGTCACGAACGTCATCAAGCGGGTGACAGGCCGCGCCGAGCGCTACCTCGACGACGCCCAGCGGTACCTCGAGGTCGTCCCCGAACACCACGGTAACCGGCTCTCCGCGTGGGCGATCCCCTACCTGCTGGCCGTCGGGACGCTCCGCGAACTGCGCGAGCGCCCCGAGGACGTCGTCCGCGAGGGCGACGTGAAGGTCTCTCGTGCCGAGGTCTTCGCGTTGCTCCAGCAGTTCGAAGACGGCGTCTCGCGGTCGAACCTGGCCGAACTGCGCAAGGAGATGGCGGAGAAACCGTTACACCACTGACCGCTTCGCTCGGTCGTCGATTTCGCACGCGTCCAACGGCGCGACGCGTTCCTCGAGTGTCCGTCCGATGTCGCCGAGTTCGACGGCGAGTTCGGCGCCGATATCGTTCCGTCCCCGCTATCCTTCCCCTTCGGACTGGTAGGGCTCGCCGACGGCGTGGCGGGGGAGGAGGTTGAACACTTCCGATTCCAGATCGTCCATCGACGAGAACTCGTCGCCTCCCGACTCGGCGACGAGGTCGCCGAGGTTCTCCTCGCCGTCGGCCAGGACCAGCGTCACGTCGTCGCACTGGTCGGCGGCCGCGTCCCGGGAGATCGGGTAGTCGAGTTCCTCGAGCACCGGCTCGATGTTGTTTAGGTGAACACTTCGACCCATGACAGGCCCTTCGACGCCGGTCCGCTTACAGCTACGCATGCGTCAGTTATCGGGATGATCCGTGCGAACGACTCGATCGTCCCTTTCCGAACATCGGACACCGGCGCGTAATCGAGGACTGGCATCGTGCCGGAACGCGACTCGAGGTCCGCCTCCGTCCGTTGCTGTCCGTTTCGATCCTCACTTCGGTCCATTTTGTCGTCCGCTTCTGCCGATTTCGATTCCGCCCTCGCGCCGTCAGTCGACGCCGAACGCGAGCCGTCGGCCGAGCAGCGCGAGCGGGTAGCCGAAGGCGGCGACGGCCGCGACCCACGGCAACAGGAGGAGGCCGTACAGAGCCGGTCCGTAGCCGAACGCGGAGACGGGCGCGACGCTCGCGATCGCGACGATCGGCGCGACCGCGGCGCCCACGACGAGCGCGACCGGGAACCGCCCGCGCTCGGCGACGTACCCGATCGGAAGGCAGAGCGCGGTGGCCGCGCCGAAACAAAGCGGGATCGCGTACACCGGCGGGCCGGCGAGCAGGAGGGCGACCCCGCCGGCGACGCCCGTCGCGAGGAGCGACAGTCCGACGAGTCCGCGGGTCTCGAGCCGACGGCCGAGGCGGCGCGCCCCGCTCCCCAGCAGGGCGTATCCGACCCCGAGCGAGGCCAGCGCGACGGCGCCCGGCGCGAGGCCGGCGTCGGTCGCGGCCGCGCCGACGACGAGGAAGCCTGCCGCCCCGACGGCGCCGACGGCCGCGATCAGTCGCTCGAGCGTCGCGGCGTCGAACGCGGCGATTCCCAGGTCGGTTCGACAGACCGCGACGCCGACGAATCCGACGAGGAGGCCGAGCGCGGCGCCGCCGCGCACCCCGTGCTCGAGGGCCGTCGGACCGATCTCGAGGCCGATCGTGGCATAGCCGGCCGCCGCTCCGAGCACGCCGCCGCTGCCGTAGGTGACGTACGTCTGCCCGTCGAACTCGGCGTCGTCCGTCCACGTCGCGGTATTCTCGTCCACCGTGGCGTCCGGGACGCGGTTCGTGATTTCCGTCCCCCTGGGCGCGTGGATCGTCACGCGCTCGGCCGTCCGGCCGTAGCGAGCGTTCGACGTTCCGAGAGCGAAGTAATCGACGATCCAGGCGTCGCCGACGCCCTGTCTGGCGACGTCATCGACGGCGTACTCGACGACCACCGTATCCCCCTCGAGCGTCGATTCGACGGCGCCGACGTCGCCCTCGGCCACGTGATAGGGCGTCCACGCGTCGTCGACCGCCGCCTCGAGGGCGCTCTCGTTGGTCCGGTATCGGTCGGCGGCCGAGGAGTCGACGGGGACGCGGGCCCGCCAGAGGGAATCGCCGCGTTCGTCGACGTGGATATCGAGCGTCCCCGCCCCGGTCGCGCCGTCGATCCCCGTCCCGTCGGTCCCCGTTTCGTCAGTCACGTCGGAGCCACAGACCCCGCAGAGTTGCGTCGGCGGCGGTGCGCCCGCGACGGCGGCGATTCCCGCGAGGCTGACGAGACAGAGGAGGGCGACGATGACGGGGCGGGAGGCGCGCATATTTTCCATATTCGAATATAAGATATAAAAACATTGAGGTGGATCGAACGGGGGTTCGACCGGTGGTCGCGGTCCGGAGTCGCGGCGACAGGAAGTAGGAGCTCAAGTAGATAGTATTATGAAATGTTTTTAGCGCTGATTGGATTATCGTAATACGATGGTCTCCGGCCGGAACTATACGCTCTCTCGTCGCCAGCTACTGGCAGCCAGCGGTTTCTGTTTGGGAGTCGGCGCACTCGGCGGATACGCCTACGGGTCGAATTTTTTTCGCGATGACGGCTGTACTCCCACACCAGTTGACGTGTCGCCGCTGGACTGGCCGCTCCCTGACTACGACGGATCGAACACTCGCGCAGTCCGGTCCGAAAGCGCACCTGCGCCCGGCCTGACCGAACGGTAGAGCGTCGATAGCGAACACCCCGGACAACCCGTCGCGATCAACGGATCCGTGTTCGTCGCGGGGCTCCTCGCGCCTGATTTCGTCACTTCGTACGATCTGTACACCGGCGACGAACAGTGGACGGAACCGATCGCGTCGGGAAGCAGTCTCTCCCTGATGGCGGGCGGCGATTCCCTGTTTTTCGGGCAAGGTGGCGACGACGGAGAGAGCGTCTCGAGGGCGATCGCCACGGCTAACGGGAGCGAACAGTGGACCAGCGACGTGAGCAGTGACCGCGTCATAGCGGCGCTCGAGGCGGGGCTGCTCGTCTTCTACGGTTCTCGGGACCTGATCGGTGTCGACGCTCACACCGGCGAGGAGTGTTGGCAGAAGAGCCTCGAAAGAGGCGTCTGGTCGACCGTCTTGTACGCCGATGATACTGTCGTGTTGAACACCGGCACCGACGGTGACCTTCTCTTCCTCGACGCTGAGACGGGCGAGCGCCGCCGAGAGACGAATGTCTCCCGGCACTTTCACCCGAACGAGAAGGACCTCAACGATGGGATTCGAGGCCGTATCGTGGCCGGAAGCGAACGCCTCTTCTGCCACACGTTCGGCGGATTGCTGATCGCCCTCGATGCGGAGACCGGCGAAACGGACTGGGTGACGCCGGAGACGCACCCGGAGATATCCGGGAATACTGCACCTCCGGGGCTCGAACCGGCCGCCTTCTCGAGCGACGCCCTGCTAGTCGTCAACTCCGATAGAACGTCTGAGTCCGACAGCCTGCACGCGATCGATCCGACGACGGGACGCGAACAGTGGGCGTTCGAACCCGACGCGGACGAAGACGCATCCGTTCGTTCGGTGGCAGTGGCCGGAGAAACGGTGTTCCTCCTGGTGATGGAAGAACTCGTTCTCGTCGATCTCGCGAGCGGAGACGTCCTCGAGCGTCACGACTTCGACGACTACGTTCAGTCGGTCACCCTCGTCGATGGCATCTGTCTCGTCGCCACCGCCGAGGGAATCGTCGCGTTCGAAAACGAGTGATTGCGGTACGGTCAGTGACAGTGGATCGGAGACCGTTTCTGCAGCTCTCTCGAGACCGCTGGTCCGTCCATCCCCGATACCGCACGCCGGTTTCTCAGACCGCGCTGACTAACGCACCCGTAGTGCGTCGACTGGGACGATCACTCAGCGTCTAGTTCGGTTCGAACCAGTTCCTCGAGCCGATCGAGTCCCAGTTCGAGGCGGTCGCGGTCGTTCGCAAAGCTCAGCCGGAGATGTCCCTCGCCGCCGGCGCCGAAGGCCGTCCCCGGCGCCGTGACGACGCCCTGCTCGTAGAGGAGTCGCTCGGCGACGTCCACGCTCGAGCCCTCGAGCGCGCTCACGTCGACGAACGCGTAGAAGGCCCCCTCGGGTCGAGCGACGGACACGCGGGGGATCGACTCGAGGCGGTCGACGACGTAGTCCCGGCGGGAGCGGAAGGCGGCGGCCATTTCGCGGAACGGCTCCTGAGGTCCGGTCAGCGCCTCGATCGCGGCGTACTGGGCGGGCGTGTTGACGCAGGACGTCGTGCTCTCGTGGATCTTCGCGACCTGTGAAACGACGTCCGCGGGGCCGGCGAGCCAGCCGACGCGCCAGCCGGTCATCGCGTAGGTCTTCGAGAAGGAGTCGATCGAGAGGACCCGCTCGTCGCGGTCGGTGACGTTCGCGACGCGGGGCGGGATCTCGTCGTAGGTGAGCTCCCTGTAGACTTCGTCCGCGATCACGTAGGCGCCGTGGTCGGCAGCGGCGTCGACGACGCGTTCGACGGCGTCGGCGGCGTACGCCCGCCCGGTCGGGTTCGAGGGCGAGGTCAGCGTGACCGCCGCCGTGTCCGGACCGATGGCGTCGACGATCCGCTCGGGATCGGGTTCGAACCCCTCGTCGGCCGGCATCGGCACCTCGACGGGAACGGCGTCGGCGAGCTTCGCCTGCGAGATCGGATTCGGCCACGCGGGCGTCGGCACGACGACCTCCTCGCCGGGGTCGGCGACCGTCTGGATCGCGAGGTGCAGCGCCTCGACGCCGCCGTTCGTGACGAC
Organism: Haloterrigena salina JCM 13891; assembly: GCF_000337495.1. Lineage (GTDB taxonomy): Archaea > Halobacteriota > Halobacteria > Halobacteriales > Natrialbaceae > Haloterrigena > Haloterrigena salina. Next base: position 18,083 of record NZ_AOIS01000064.1, on the reverse strand, counting down.
GAGTTCCGACTCGGGATCGACCGCCAGGTCGGCCGATAGCGTCTCGGCGATCGACTCCCTGAGCGCCGGCAGGCCCGCGTTCGAGGTGTATCGGGTCGCCCCGTCGCGGGCGGCCTCGAACGCCGCGTCGACGACGTGTGCCGGCGTGTCGAAGTCGGGTTCGCCGAACTCGAGGTGGACGAGGTCGACCTCGTCCCCGTACTCGCGCTCGTACTCGGCGGCCAGTTCGAACATCACGCGGATCCCCTGGGGCTCGATGTCGCGGACGCGGCCGGAGAGCCGATCGCTCTCAGCGCCGCGTTCGGAGTCGGGTTCGGAGGCGGACGATCGATTCATTGCGCGAACCGACGTCCGTAGACGGCAAGAAGATTCGGTGTCGGAACCGACGGAACTGGGTCGGTCAGCGGGACTCCGGTAACTCGCGTCCCTCGACTCGAGGAAACGACCGCCGACTCGAGGGCGCTGCTCGTATCGGCTACCGATTCGAGGCGCTACTCGTACTCGTAGAACCCCTTCCCCGTCTTCTTGCCGAGGTCGCCGGCCTCGACCTTCCGTTTGAGGAGGTAGGCGGGCGTGTAGCGATCACCGAGTTCCTCGTGTAAGGTCTCGGAGGCGTGCAGGCAGACGTCCAGCCCGATGTGATCGGCCAGCGTCAGCGGGCCCATGGGGACGTTCGTGCCGAGTTCCATCCCCGCGTCGATGTCCTCCTTCGTCGCGACGCCCTCGTCGAAGGCCCGGATCCCCTCGTTGATCCACGGCATCAGGATGCGGTTGGTAACGAAGCCGGGTTTGTCGTCGGCCTCCCAGGTCGTCTTCTCCAGCTCTTCGGCGAGGTCATGTGCGAGCTCGGTCGCCGCCTCGGTCGTCTTCTCGCCGACGACCACCTCGACGCCTTCCATGATCGGAACGGGGTTCATGAAGTGCAGGCCGATCACCCGCTCGGGGTGCTCTAAGTCGCTCGCGATCGAGGTGATCGAGAGCGTGCTCGTGTTCGTCGCGAGCAACACGTCCTCGTCGCAGACCCGCTCGAGATCGGCGAAGACGTCTTTCTTCACGTCGAGCTCCTCGAGGGCGGCCTCGACGACGAGGTCGCAGTCCGACAGCTCGTCGATGAGCGTCGTCCCCTCGATCCGATCGCGGATCGTCTCGGGATCGTCCGCTATGGCGTCCCGGCTCTCGAGGCGGTTGAGGCTGTCCGCGATGGTCTCGAAGCCGCTCTCGACGAACTCCTGCTCGATGTCGCGCATCACGACGTCGTACCCGTTGGTCGCGGCGACCTGTGCGATGCCGCTACCCATCGTTCCCGCGCCGACGACGCCGATCCGCTCGATTCGGTCGCGAACCATGCCTCGAGTTACACGCACCGACTGGTAAACGTGGGGGCGAGAGACCGGAGCTATAAGCCGTTGGGAAAGTCTGTTGAACTATGCAAGTGGATGACATCCAATTCCACAACGTCGGCGATCGTCGACCGGTCGAGGGTCGAGACGGGCAGTTGCTCCAGCGAGTTCCGGAATCGGTACGGACCGAACTCAACGACGGCGCGCAGTCCCGGATGCGCCATCCCGCGGGCGTCGAACTCCGGTTCATCCCCGACGGCGACGCGACGGTAACGCTCTCGACGGTCTCCGGCGGGAGCGCCGAGGAGGGAACCGTCCGCGTCTTCTGGGGGCCGATCCAGGGCTCGACGGAGGTCGTCGTCGGCCCGGAGCCGACCGCGATCGAGGTCTCGCTGCCGGAGAAACTCGCCGACCTCGAGCCGTCGGCCGTCGAGGACCTCGCCTTCGATCCCCGCGTCTGTCGGATCCGGCTACCGGGCGAACACCGCGGCGGACCGATGGTCTACCACGGCGTCGAGGGCGACGTCCGGCCGCCGCGAAACGAGGAACTCCCCGACCGGCGCTATCTCGCCTACGGCACCTCGATCACTGAGGGCGAGGCGCCCCTGGCCGAGCACCTGACCTACGTCGACCAGACGGCGCGCCGACTCGACGCCGACCTCGTCAATCTCGGCTCCTGTGGCACCGCCTACTGCGACGCCGCGATGGCCGACCACATCGCCGAGCGCGACGACTGGGACGTCGCGACGCTCTCGGTCTCGGTGAACATGGTCGGCACGTTCGAGCCCGCGGAGTTCCGCGAGCGGGCCGAACGGCTGATCGAACGCGTGGCGAGCGCCCATCCCGACAAACCGGTCGTCGCAATTACCATCTTCCGCAACGCCATGGACGTCTGTCGGAGCGACGGCGAGACCGAGCGCTGCGAGCGGTTCCGCGAGGAACTGCGCGAAATCGTCGCCGAAACGTCCCACGACAACGTCCACCTCCTCGAGGGACCCGAACTGCTCCCGACGATCGGGGGGCTGACGACCGATCTGGTCCACCCCGGCGACAACGCGATGATCAGGATGGGCGAGACCCTCGCCGCCGAACTCGAGCCCCTGCTCGAGGACTGAGCTCGAACCGTCGACGAGAACCGAATCGAACCGTTCGGTAGAAGAGACATTCGGTTCAAGGGTAACCTTCAAGGAACGAGGGTGTGAGCTATCGGTAACTGGTGAACCGTGTGAGCAAGAACGACGCCGTCACCGAACGGGGAGGGAAGGGGGGCAGCGAATCCAGCGGCGCAGCCGACGCCGACGTCGACGGGGGGACCGAAACGGTCGATCTCGGGATCGGAATCTCGGTCGATCTCGACGTCGACGCCGCCGGCGAGGACGCCGATCACGTCGAACTCGCGTTCGACGAGGACGACTATCTCGAGTCGGCCGACGAATCAGCACAGGGCCGGGCGGACGACGGGAAACGACGCGACCGCGACGGCCGCGGTCGCGGCCGCGAACTCGAGTCCGGCGAGCGCGAGCGCCTCGAGCGCGCCGGCGTCGATCCCGACGCGGTCCGCGAGAAGGAGTACTCCTACCGGCTGTTGCTCGACGCGGGGCTCGACGAGGCGACCGCGGACGCGCTGCGACGACGGTTCTCGCTGCCGTGGTCGTTCGAGGGCGACAGCGACCTCGAGCGGCGCTCGAGCGAGGTGCGCGGCCTCGGGGCCGCCGAGCGCGAGTGGATCGCGGTCAGCGGGGACGAGGACTGGCAGTCCTTCGAGTACGAGCACTCACCGATCGCTGCCGTCGAGCGCGACAAACCCTCGGAGCGGCCGTATCCGAAACCGACGCCCGTGACGGCGGTCACCGGCGTGGGTCCCGACGACGCCGACGACCTGGCCGAGGCCGGCATCCGATCGGCGGAGCGGCTGGCGACGGTGAGCGCCTTCGTGGTCGCCACCGCCCTCGACCTCGACGTCTTGCACGTCCGGAGCTGGCGACACAACGCGCGTGAACTGCTCGATACCTAACGGGATCGCCCGAGTCGACTCGAGCGGCGCTGTCGGGCTAATAACTACGAATGTACGTAATTTCGATAATCCGGACCATCAGAGATATATAGCGGCCTAGTGCACCGTCTAACAGATGATTCCGATCGACGACTCCCCGATCGTTCGCGACGGCAAGTCACTGATTCTCGCGATGGACCACGGACTGGAGCACGGCCCGGTCGACTTCGAGGAGGTCCCGGAGAAACTCGATCCGTCGACGGTGTTCGAGACGGCGACCCACGACGCCGTCACCGCGATGGCCGTCCAGAAGGGGATCGCCGAGGGCTACTACCCCAGCTACGAGGACGACGTCAACCTCCTGTTGAAGTTAAACGGGACGTCGAACCTCTGGATGGGCGAGCCGGACTCGGCGGTCAACTGTTCGGTCGACTACGCCGCCGAAATCGGCGCCGACGCTCTCGGCTTTACCGTCTACGGCGGCTCGAACCACGAGATCGAGATGGTCGAGGAGTTCCGCGACGCCCAGGAGAAGGGCCGCGAGTACGACCTGCCGATGGTCATGTGGTCGTACCCGCGCGGACAGGGGCTGAAAAACGACACCAAGCCGGGTACCATCTCCTACGCGACTCGACTGGCCCTCGAACTTGGCGCCGACATCGCGAAGGTCAAGTATCCCGGCAGCAAGGACGCGATGGCTCATGCGGTGCAGTGTGCCGGCGACATGAACGTCGTCATGTCCGGCGGTTCGAAGACCTCCGACTACGAGTTCCTCTCGACCGTCGAGGCCGTGATCGACGCCGGCGCGACGGGGCTGGCCGTCGGCCGCAACGTCTGGCAGCGCGAGGACCCGACCCGACTGCTCGACGCCCTCGAGAAGGTCATCTACGAGGAGGAGACCGCCGACGCCGCCCTCGAGCAGACTGAATAGGATGACGGTGTCCGATCCAGTTGTCGAGGACGTCGTCGCCACCATCAGTCGGTCGGCGACCGAGATCACGCAGGGGCTCATCGGCCGCCGCGGCGCCGTCGACGAGGAGAACCCCAGCGGCGAGACCCAGATGGAAGCCGACGTCTGGGCCGACGAGATGCTCGGCGAGCGCCTCGCCGCGATCGACGGCGTCGGGCAGTACGCCAGCGAGGAGCGCCCCGAAGCCATCGACTGCGGCGAAGACCCTGACTCGAGCGACGCCTACGCGGTCGCTGTCGACCCGCTGGACGGCTCCTCGAATCTCAGGTCCAACAACGCTATGGGGACGATCTTCGGCGTCTACGACGCCGCGCTGCCGGCTCCGGGCGAGGACCTGATCGCGGCCGGCTACGTCCTCTACGGGCCGATCACGACGATGGTGATCGCCACCGAAGAGACCGTCGCCGAGTACGAGATGACCGGCGGCGAACGGCAACTCATCGAGCGGGACATCGCCCTGCCCGACGAACCGGTCGTCTACGGCTTCGGCGGCCGCGTCCCCGACTGGCCCGCGGACTTCGAGCGCTACGCCCGCGAGGTCGAGGACGATCTCAAGCTCCGCTATGGCGGCGCGATGATCGCCGACGTCAACCAGGTGCTCACCTACGGCGGGGTCTTCGCGTACCCCGCCCTCGAGTCCAGTCCGGAAGGCAAACTGCGGCTGCAGTTCGAGGGCAACCCCATCGGCTACGTCATCGAACGCGCCGGGGGACGGTCCTCGAACGGCGGCAAGTCGCTGCTGTCCGTCGAGCCCGACACGTTACACGACCGGACGCCGGTCCACATCGGTAACGCCGATCTGATCGATCGACTCGAGGAGACGCTCGAGTAATCGCCGTCGTCGGGCGGTTTTCTATAGTAGCCACTGAAAGTCAATGCATACCTGATCGCATGACGGCAGTGCGATCAGTGTGTAATTCGTTTCAGCGGCTACTACAGTTCAATCGCGACGCCACGCCGCCGTAACGGTGACGTAGACGCCGATCCCGGCGATGAGCAGCGCGTAAAACGCCCACCGTGGCCACGCGACCTCGAGGAAAAACAGCGTCAGGAAGACGACCCAGGCCGTGGCGACGAGCAGGTCGACCAGGAGGCGAAGGACGGTACTCACGAAGCCGCGGACGGTTCGACGATTGCGATTCGATTCGTGGTTCGATCCGGAAGCGGTATCAGTTGCCATGGGTTCGGTGCGTGCGGGCGGTGGCGGCGAACGCGGACGTCGTGTGGTCGTGAACGATCATCGGTACAGCGCGGGTCAGAAGTAGTAGCCGTGCTCCTCGGTTATTTTGTAGGCGCCGACGCCCCAGACGTAGCTCTGACCCGGCCACCAGGTCCGGGCGTTGTTGAACCCGGCGATGAGCACCTCGTCGTCCTCGCCCTCGGGGTCGGAATGGAAGCTCACCGACCCGCTGTCGCCGTCTGTCAGGTCCATCTCGCCGCCCCAGCGGATCTGACCGTAGCGACAGAAGTCGTCGGTAAAACAGGTGACCGCGTCGATCCCCTGGATCTTTCCGACCGTGTGGCCGGTCACCGCGCCGACCTTCTCGAGTTCCGCGTCGCGGGCGACGAGGTCGGCGAGTCCGAACCGCGTGAACTGGCCGCGAACGCGGGCCGTCGCCGGCGTGTCGACCCTGTCCGACGGTTCGACGGGTCCGTACGGCTCGACGGCGACGACGTCCTCGGCCGGATGGGCGCGGTCGACGGTGCCGAGTTCGATCGAATCGTTGTTCTCGAGCGGCAACAAGAGTTCGTCGCTGTGCGCCTCTGCACCGCCCTGAAAGGCGTGTTCGGCGGTCACGAACAGTTCTCGTTCGGTGTCGGGATCGTACAGCGTGGGTCCGAGCGTCGCGAGGCTATCGGCCGTTTCGCAGGCGATTCCGGTCGGCACCGCGTCGTCCGTGATGGAGTTCGCCAGCCGCGGATCGAGGTTCTCGGGTCCCTGTTCGATATCGTCGATGTCGATGATCGTCTCGATATCGATCGAGACGCCATCGGCGAGGCCGTCGAGCGCCTCGCGAATCGAACCCGCGTCGCTCGAGATGCCGACGGAAACGGACGCGGTAGCGCTGTCGTAGGAGCCGGGGACGACGGCGCTGCCGAGGTAGCCGGTAAACGCCGTCCGCGCCAGCAACTGGTTTAGCTCGAACGCTTTCTGGACGGTGGCATACCACTCCGCGGGAACGTACTTCGTTCGCTTCTCGAGGGACCACGGGTCGTCGGGATCGGGTCTGACGAACGCGGTGACGATCGGGACCTCGCCGTCGTCGGCTGCGAGGAAGTCGTCGACGCCGAGCAGCCCCGCGACGCCGATCCCGTAGCCGCCGGTAACCAGGGTCCGGAGAAACTCGCGACGGTCCATGCCTGCCTCGATCCGGTCTCGAATCGTCGCGAGACGGTGACTGAGATGCTCGGTATATGTACGTTCCATGCCGCTACTCGATAGTTCAACTCGGATGCACCCCGCGTGGTGGCAAAGCTAATGTTCACCTACACGGGAGGGTCGATCAGGATGAGATACAAGGGCAAAATCGTCGAAAGCGATTCTGCCTGCAGTTGCCGTTTCCGTTTCGGATCGCGCGGATCGAGTCCCGATATAATAGCTGGACGACTGAACGCGAGCGTTGGTGGTAGTCGCCCGTCCAGCGTACGATGTCTCCGTGCTGGTGACCACGGAGGCAGTACGGCCGGGCAGCGCGGATCGAAGGGGGTCGCACTTTTCCGCGACCGACTTCGGCTCCGTCCGCCCGCCCGTACGACTCACTCCCGATCGGTTCGCGTCCCACGGCACGCGATCCTCCTCATCCCTCGTGGCGAACTCCAAAGATCGGTGCGGTCGACGCGAACCGCTTTCCTCTCTTTCCCTCTGTGCCGTTGTCGACGCAGTCCGGCAGCCGCTTCCGCCCTCCGATGACGAACGACGTGTCGATCGCGCTTCGCATCGCTCGAGTTTCACGTTGTCAAACGCCAGTATCGATTGGTTACCCGACCGAAGCGGACTACTACCGGCGGAGCCGGCTGGGTGCCACCGGGATCGCCCCTCGTAACGAAATCCCGTTCGAGACCCGCTCATTGGACTCGTCCCAGCAGGACCGCTACTCGATCCGTGCCGACTACCGACGGTCGTCCCAAGTCGCTCGACCGACGACGGACTATCTCGTCGGTCCGAACGTTGGGTCGTTCTCGAGACCCTCGCGATGACGTTCGGCACCGGTTACCGACGCGTTACGCGGACGGCGCAGCGCCTACGGTTCCCATAACAATACCACGAGCTGTGGAACCCTTGCGTGTCCGTGACACGCACCCGACGCTCGATCACGACGACCGGTTCGACTCCGGTGGGGAGCCCATGAGCTCCGACGGCGCCTACCCGCGATTCGAACTCCCGCTCGAGGTCTCGCCGGCCGCCCTCGAGCGCGCGCTGTGGGTTTTCGTCGCCCTCTCGCTGTTCGGAGACGTTCTGACGACGTTCGCCGGACTGCGGCTCGGGTTGGTCGAATCGAACCCGGTCGCCCGCAGCGTGATCGACGGCTACGGCTTCGTCGGCATGTTCGTTCTCAAGGGGCTGGCGATCGTCATCGGGCTGGTCTGTCGTCCCCTCCTGCCCCTCGCCTATCGGGCCGTCGTCCCCGCCGGACTCGCCGTTCCCTGGACGCTCGCCGTCTGTATTAACCTCTACGTGATCTCGACGGTAGCGTAGCGGCCCTCGAGGAGACCGAGGCGCTCCATCCGCCGGGACTCGAGGACGGGGAGACGCAGCCGTGGGGCGTGGGGCTGTGACCGGTGTTCGGCGGCCCCGCTTTCGCCGGTCCGGAGCGAACACATGTCGGGAGATCCACTTGTGCTCGAGTCGGAATCCCGTGCAGAGAACTTATTGGACTCGATAAATTCTCCTTTCGCATGGAGAGAGCGACGGGGGAAACCGACGTGAACTGTTGGGCGGAGGCGGACGCGCCCGAGGCCCTCCAGCGCTACCGGACGCTCGTGAATTCGGTCGACGACGGGATCTACCAACTGGACCGCGAAGGCCGATTCGTCGCTGTCAACGATACCATCGTCGAGATGACCGGCTACGCACGGGAGGAACTCCTCGGTGAACCCGTCTCCCTGCTTCTCGACGAGGACGACGTCGAGCGGATCGGTCAGGAGATACGGCGGCGGCTCTCGAGCGACGAACCGGGTGCGGACGCGATCGAGTTCACGGTGCACACCGCCGATGGGGACGAAATCGACTGCGAGTTACAGCTGAGTCTCCTCGTCGACGGCGAGGCGTCGGAGACGCCTCGAGAAGGCGGTGAAACCGCCGACAGCGATTTTCAGGGGACGGTGGGCGTCGTCCGCGACGTCACCGACCGGAACCGGGCCGAACAGCGCCTCAAGGAACGCGAACAGCAGCTCCGGCGCGAGCGCGACCTGACTGACCGACTCCTCGAAACCAGTCCCGTCGGTATCCAGGTGTTAGACGACGAGGGCGAGGTCACGAGGATGAACGGGCGGATCAAGGAGCTCCTCGACGCCTACGACGACTCCTACTCGCCCTCGGATCGAACGGTCTACGACGAAAACGGCGACCGAGTCTCCGTCGAAGAGCACCCGTTCTCTCGGACCCTGGAAACCGGCGAGCCGGTCTACGACGAGATTCTCCGGGTCGAACTCCCGGGCGGCGACCGGCGCTGGCTGTCGGTCAACGCGGCGCCGATCGTCGACGAGAACGGGGGGATAGACCGCGTGGTCACGACGGGCGAAGACGTCACCGACCTCAAGGAGCGCGAACGGGAGCTCCGGGCGCATCGAGACACGCTCGAGACCGAACTGGAAGAGGTCTACGGACGCGTCACCGATGCGTTCTACGCACTGGACGACCGGTGGCGGTTCACGTACGTCAACGAGCGGGCAGCGGAACTCCTCGGCGTGACCGAGGAGGAGTTGCTCGGAGCGGACCTCTGGGAAACGTTCCCGGAGTCGACCACCGCCGACGAGGTCCGGGAGAGTCTCCGAACAGCGATGGAGGACCAAGAGGCGACGACCTTCGAAGTCTTCTCGGAGTTACTCGGGTTCTGGATCGAGGCGCGGATCTATCCGTCGGAGACCGGACTCTCGGTCTACTTCAACGACATCACCGAGCGCAAGGAGCGTGAACGGGAGCTGGAACTGTTTCGAACACTTCTCGATCACTCCACCGACAGCGTGTTCGTAATCGACCCCGATACGGGAGCGATTCTCGACAGCAACGACACCGCCTGTCGCTCCCTTGGCTACTCGCGAGCGGAACTGCTCCGGTTGTCCGTCCCCGATATCGATACCGAACTACCGACGCGGGAAGCGTGGCAGCCCTTCGTCGCGGACCTGCGAGCCGAGGGGGAAACCACCTTCGAAGGGACGCATCGGCGGAAGGACGGGACGACGTTCCCGGTGGAAATCGACATCTCCCACGTCGAACTAGATCGCGAGTACGTCCTCGCGATATCGCGCGACGTCACCGAACGCAGGGAGCGCAAGCGGGCGATGGAAGAACGAAAGCGGGAGCTCCGGACGCTGATCGAGTTGCTCCCGGTCGCCGTGTTCGTCGCCGACGACGACGGGCGGATCCTCGAGTGGAACGAGGCGGCCGAAGAGGTCTGGGGCGGGGAGGTCGCCGAATCCGAGTCGATCGCCGAGTACGATCGATACGACGGCTGGTGGGCGGACACGGGCGAGCCGGTCGACCCCGACGAATGGGCGCTCGCCCGAGCGGTCCGGGGCGAAGAGGTTCCCGATCCGGACGAGATCGAAATCGAGGGCTTCGACGGAGAGCGCCGCACGGTCCTGAATCACGGCATGCCCATCCGGGACGAGAACGGCGAGGTGAGTCGCGCGGTCATTACCCTCGTCGACATCACCGAGCGCAAGGAGTACCAGCGGCAACTCGAGAAGACCAACGAGCGCCTCGAGCGGTTCGCCTACGCCGCCTCCCACGACTTGCAGGAACCCCTGCGGATGGTCTCGAGCTACCTGCAGATGATCGAGCACCGCTACAGCGACGACCTCGACGAAGAGGGTCGGGAATTCCTCGAGTTCGCCGTCGACGGTGCCGAACGGATGCGCGAGATGATCGACGGCCTGCTCGAGTACTCCCGCGTCCAGACGCAGGCGAACCCGTTCGAGCCGGTCGAGTTAGGCGACGTCCTCGCGGACGTCCGCGAAGACTTGCAGGTGAAAATCGAGGAACACGACGCCACGATCGTCGCCGAGGACCTCCCGCGTATCGAGGGCGATCCCAGCCAGATCCGGCAGGTCCTCCAGAACCTGCTCGATAACGCCATCGAGTACAGCGGCGAGGGGCCGCCGCGGATTCGCGTTACCGCCGAACGCGACGGAGCGGAGTGCGTGGTCGCAGTTCGGGATAACGGGATCGGCATCGACCCCGACGAGGCCGACCGCATTTTCGACGTATTCGAGCGGCTACACAGCCGCGACGAACACTCGGGAACCGGGATCGGGCTGGCGCTGTGTGAGCGCGTCGTCGAGCGCCACGGCGGCGAGATCTGGGTCGAGTCCGAGCCCGGAGACGGAACGACGTTCTCGTTCACGCTTCCCGTCGCGACCGACCGCGATACGTGACCGCCCGCCACTCGACCGCAGCGACACCGCGCCGCGGCGCGCAGGCTTTCCGTTCTCGAGCGCCGCGGCGCGGGCGAACCTGCGGTAGCGGCGTTTCCTCGCGCCGACGTCTCCGCTCCGACTCGACCGACGTCACTCCGACCTCGCCGCCCCAGATACCTTGATAACAGTTGGCGTGGTAGGGCGAACCGACCCCGCATTTGAGGGGTGGCGAGATCGGACCGACGGCGGCCGAGCGGCGACGACTCGAGTCGACGGCGAACGGAGACGCGGACGCAGCGAGAACCGGACTGCGACCGAACCGCGACGAGATCAGCACGAAATCGATGCCACTGCCACCGGAGCCGATGTTGCTGTACGTGATCGTCACGTCGGTCGTCTACGGGTTGCTGTGGCGATGGTGGTGGACGACGGTCGAGAACGGCGGCGTCGAACTCAGCTACTCCGAGGACCGACTTTTGGACGCCGAGAACGCGGACGGACGCCGCGACGACGACGCCGAGGTTCGGTTCCGCGACGAATAGCGTTACTCGACCATCTCCGTTTCCTCTCCGGCGTCGCCTTGCACCCAGATCGTCTTTCGGTTGACGAACTCCCGGATGCCGTCGCGGGCGAGTTCGCGACCGTAGCCGGAGTCCTTCACGCCGCCGAAGGGCAAGCGCGGGTCGGACTTGACGAGTTCGTTGACGAACGCCAGCCCGGACTCGAACTGCCGGGCGACTCGCTCCCCGCGCTCTAAGTCCTCGGTCCAGACGCTGGCGCCGAGGCCGAAGCGGGTGTCGTTGGCCTTCTCGATCGCGGCCGCCTCGTCGGGGACGCGAAACACCGTCGCGACGGGTCCGAACAGTTCCTCCCGATCCGCGGGCGCGTTTTCCGGAACGTCGGTGAGGACGGTCGGCGGGTAGAACGCGCCGTCACGGTCCATCGGCTCGCCGCCGAGCCGACACTCGCCGCCCTGGTCGAGCGTCTCCTCGACCTGTTCGTGAAGCTCCGCCGCGAGGTCCTCGCGGGCCTGCGGGCCGATATCGGTCTCCTCGTCCATCGGATCGCCGACCGTCTGGGCGTCCATCTCCTCGACGAAGCGCTCGAGGAACTCGTCGTAGACCTCGTCGACGACGACGAACCGTTTGGCCGCGATGCAAGACTGACCGTTGTTGATGAGCCGTGCCTGCACCGCCGTCTCGACGGTTTTGTCCATGGGCGCGTCCTCGAGGACGACGAAGGGATCGCTGCCGCCCAGTTCGAGGACGTTCTTCTTGAGTTGGCTGCCGGCCGTTTCGGCGACCGATCGGCCTGCGCCGTCGCTGCCGGTGATGGTGACGCCCGCGATCCGGTCGTCTTCGATCACCTCGTCGATCTCGCTCGAGCTAATCAGCAGCGTCGTGAACGCGCCCTCGGGGAAGCCTGCCTCCCGAAACACGTCCTCGATCGCCCGCGCGCAGCCGGGGACGTTCGAGGCGTGTTTCAGGAGGCCGACGTTACCTGCCGCGAGGTTGGGCGCGGCGAAGCGAAACACCTGCCAGAACGGGAAGTTCCAGGGCATGATCGCCAGGATCGGCCCCAGCGGCTCGTAGGAGAGGAGCGTCCGGGCCTCGGGCTCGCTCGCGATGACTTCGTCGTCGAGGTGCTCGGCGGCGTGTTCGGCGTAGTAGTCACAGACCCAGACGCACTTCTCGACCTCGTCGCGGGCCTGTCCGATGGGCTTGCCCATCTCCTCGGTCATCAGTTCGGCGTACTCCTCGCTGTTCTCGCGGAGGACGTCGGCCGCCGCGGACAGCAGTTGCTGGCGGTGCTCGATCGGCGTCTCGCTCCACTCCTCGAAGGTCTCGACCGCGCGCTCGAGGTGGGCCTCCCGATCGCCGCTCGAGGTCTCGTCGAAGGTGCCGACAACCTCGCCCGTCGCCGGATTGGTGCTTTCGATGGACACGCGGATCCAGACCACGACGAGGCGCTTCAAACGTGGGGTGGCGATGGAAGGGGCGCGACCGCGCGCCCGTAGCGTGCCTCGAGCGTACGGAGACGGCACGCGGCCGCCGACGCAGACGAGTGCAGTGCCAAGGGTTTTGCCCGGGCTCGAGCAAGATTCGAGCCACGGAGCCCTCGATTCTACCATGACAGCTGCTGATCCACAGTCAGAATCCGAGCCGGAGAGCGCCGTCGAAACAGCCCGTCACCAACTCGAGCGCGCGGCGGCCCACCTCGACGTCGACGAGGGGATCGTCGAACGACTTCGCCACCCGACGAGCGTCCACCGGGTGACGGTCCCCCTCGAGCGCGACGACGGCTCCCGCGAGATGTTCACGGGGTATCGGGCTCACCACGACAGCGTTCGCGGCCCGTACAAGGGCGGCCTGCGCTACCATCCGGAGGTATCCGAGGAGGAGTGCGTCGGCCTCTCGATGTGGATGACCTGGAAGTGCGCGGTGATGGACCTCCCCTTCGGCGGCGGGAAGGGGGGCATCATCGTCAATCCGAAGGAGCTCAGCAGCGACGAGAAAGAGCGACTCACCCGCCGCTTCGCGGAGGAGCTGCGGCCGGTGATCGGCCCGATGACGGACATCCCCGCGCCCGACATGGGGACGGATCCGCAGACGATGGCCTGGTTCATGGACGCCTACTCGATGCAACAGGGCGAGACCACGCCCGGCGTCGTCACCGGCAAGCCGCCGATCGTCGGGGGCAGCTACGGCCGCGAGGAGGCGCCGGGCCGCAGCGTCGGGATCATCACGCGCGAGGCCATGGCGTACTACGACTGGGACGTCGAGGAGACGACCGTCGCCGTCCAGGGCTTCGGCAGCGTCGGCGCCAACGCGGCCCGGTATCTCGACGAGCTCGGCGCCTCCGTCGTCGCCGTCTCGGACGTCGACGGCGCCATCTACGATCCCGACGGACTCGACACGACCGACGTCGAGGACCACGACGAGAGTCCGGGCATGGTTTCGGGCTACGACGCGCCCGAGACGCTCACGAACGAGGAACTGCTCGAGTTGGACGTGGACGTGCTCGTCCCCGCCGCGATCGGGAACGTCCTGACCGGCGAGAACGCCCGCGACATCGAGGCCGACATGATCGTCGAAGGGGCCAACGGGCCGACGACCACCACGGCCGAGCGCATCTTCGAGGAACACGGGATTCCGGTCATTCCGGACATCATCGCCAACGCCGGCGGCGTCACCGTCTCGTACTTCGAGTGGCTCCAGGACATCAATCGCCGGGCGTGGACGCTCGAACGGGTCAACGACGAACTCGAGAGCGAGATGTGTACGGCCTGGGAAGACGTCCGGACGGAGTACGACAATCGGGACGTCACCTGGCGGGACGCGACCTACATCGTCGCCCTCGAGCGGATCGCGAGCGCCCACGAGACCCGCGGGCTCTGGCCGTAGTCGGGTACTGCCTCGAGGGGTCGCACACTATCCGTGCGACGCGGGACTTTCGACGGGTGCCGACGGCGGACGAACCGTCGCCCGACAGCGCGGGCACGTATCGAGACGCGTACCAGAATTATTGTTAGTCCGCCGCACTAGAGTACGGTAGAATGACGACTGGACGCGATACGATCCCTCGACGGAACATCCTTCGGACAGTCGGTGCGGGGTCGATCGCCGCCCTCGCGGGATGTGCGGGGACCGACGACGGCGAATCAGACGAGGAGTCCGCGCCGGAGCCGGAAGCGGTCGACGTCAGCGAGGACGCGACCTGGCGGACCGCGTCGCTGACCGACGTGACGAGCGGCGAAGCGTTCCGCGTCGAGGACGCCGAGCGGCCGGTCATTGTCCACACGTTCTCGACGGGCTGTGCCGTCTGTCGATCCCAAGACCGCGAATTCGATGATCTCTATCCGAACGCTGACGTCGAGATCGTCGACCTCACGATCTATTCGAGCGATGACCCGGAGACACTCCGGAGCTACGCGAACGAAGAGGGCTACGAGTGGCGGTTCGGAACCGCAACCGACGAGGTCACGAGCGATCTCATCTCGGACTTCGGACGGGAGGTGACCAGCAGCGCGAACTCGCCGGTCATCGTCGTCTGTCCGAACGACGGCGTATACAGGCTCGAGAAGAAGGCCGACGCCGAACATCTCGAGTCGATCCTCGCGGACGTCTGCGGACCGGTCGACTCGAACGGTTCGGACGATTCGGGCACTACCAGCAACTCGAGCGATGCCGGTAACTCGAGCGACTCGGACGACTCTGGCGACGCAACTGACTCGGACGACTCGAGCGCATAACTGAGCGATGAACCCCCTCACTCGAGCGGTCTATCTCGATCGGTCGCCCCGACACGACGAATCCCGTAGCGAGTCGCGACGCCCGGCAACCGCTCTTTCGAGCCCGACACCGAAGCCGACCGCGAGGGCGCGACCGAGATGACGTCGACGACCGCCGCGCTGCTCGAGTTCTTCCTGATCGGTCTCGCGACGCCGCTGACCGCGACGTGCGCCGTGCCGCTGTATCCGGCCTTCATCGCCTACCTGGCCTCGGCCGGCGAGGGGAGCCGCGAGACGCCCGTCGCGGTGCTCGGAGGGCTCGTCGTCGCGGGCGTCCTCGCGTTCGTGACGCTCGTCGGGTTGCTGTGGACCGTCGTCTTCGAAGCCGGCGTTTCGGACGCCGTCGGTTTCGTTTCGCCCGTCGCCTTCGCCGTCCTCGCCGTCGTCGGCGCGGTGTTGATCGTCTCGCCGGGCGGGTTCGCCCGGCTGCCGACAATCGAACCGCCGCACACGCGGTACCCAACGCTGTCGGCGTTCGGCTACGGCTTCTTCTTCGGGGCGACCGTCCTCCCCTGTAACCCGGGGCTGATCGCGCTGTTCTTCGGGCGATCGACGGTCGCCTTCCCCGCGTTCGACTCGCAACTCGAGGTCATGCTCGGCTTCCTCGCGTTCGGGCTGGGGATCGGCGCTCCGCTGCTGGCGTTCGCCCTCGTCTCCCAGCCGTTCGGCCGGCGCGTCACGCGGACGCTGGCCCGCTACAGCGGTCCGATCAATCGGGTCGTCGGCGTCGTGTTGCTCGTCGTCTCGCTGTACTACCTGCTGTTCGTCTTCAACGTCGTCCCCGGAACCGCGGGGCTGGAACCGCCGTTCGATCTCTATCTGGGGTGACCGGAACGTTCCTATCGCTCGTCGTCGATCGACGACGAGCGGCGGGACCCCCACCCCTCGTTCAGAGTGAAAAGCGTCCGAAGCGGGGTGGGGGGTGAGGAGTGGATGAGGGTTAGGGGGAGGAGACTCGAGTCTCACATCTCGAGTGCTGTCTATCCCATGTCGAGACGACCGATCGAAAATGAAGAGGCCGTGTCGCAACCGCCGTCAGTCGAACGAAGAGAGGTCGGTATCGCGACCGCCGGTCGCCGGTCCGGTCTCGGCGAGTCGGTCGTAGGTCGGGAGCTCCTCGAGCGAGGCGTCGCGGCGGACGGCCTTGACGATGTGTTTCGGATCGGTGACCAGCCGGTGGAGGAGGTAACTTCCCTGCGAGCGGCCGCCGCCGGTCTTCTCGGACTCGATCACGCCGAGGAACGCCTGTTCCTTCAATTGGCGGTAGAGCCCGTTCTCGGTGATCGGGTCGGTCGCGACGAGATCGCAGATGCCGACGTATCGCTCGTAGATCTCGCGGGTCTTGTACGTCTCCCGCTCCCCGGTGATGATGTGACTCGCCAGCGCGTAGAGAGCGAGTTTCGCGTGGACGGTCGCCCCGCTGGTGAGTTCCTCGATCCGGTTGATCTCGGCGACCTCCTGGGCCTGCTTGATGTGGTCCTCCGAGACGATCTCGCTCCCGGTGCGCCGAGCGAGTTCGCCGGCCTCCTTCAGGATCTCGATCGCCTTCCGCGCGTCGCCGTGTTTCTTCGCCGCCAGCGCGGCGCAGAGTTCGATCGTTCCGTCCGCGAGGACGTCGGGCTGGAAGGCGTCCTCGCGGTTACGCATGATCTCTCGGAGCTGGGAGGCGTCGTAGGGATGGAAGAACAGTTCGCGGTGACCGAAGCTGCTGTCGATGCGTTCGTCGAGCGTCTCCCGGTACTTGACCTTGTTACTGATCCCGATGACGCCGATGTAAGCGTCGGTCTTCCGGGCCTCGCGGGCCCGCGAGAGCTGCATCAGAATGTTGCTATTGTCCAGTTTGTCGATCTCGTCCAAGATGACGACGACCGCGTCGAAGCAGTCCTCGAGGATCGCCCAGATGTGCTGGTAGTACTCCATCGTCCCGACGCCCCGAACCGGGATGTTCTCTCGGTAGTCGGTGCCGTCCTTGAGACTGAGCGCCAACTGGCGCGTCGTCCGCGTCTCCGTGTTCGCCTCCGAGCAGTCGACGTAGAGCACGCCGCAGTCGATACCGTTTCCTCGAGCGGCGTTCCGAGCGCGCGTCGCGACGTGTCGGGAGATGAGGCTCTTGCCGGTTCCTGTCTTCCCGTAAATCATCACGTTGTTCGGCGGATCGCCGCGCGTGATCGCGCCGATCTCGGCGGCGACGGATTCGATCTCGTCGTCCCGCCCGACGATCCGATCCTCGTCGGGGACGTGCCCGACGTGGAGGAGTTCCTTCCGATCGAAGATCGGATCCTGTGATTGAAAAAGCGGGTCCCCTGCCTGATCAGCCATGTCTCCGTGCTCGAAGAGCGACCTAATAAATCTGTGGAAGGTAGTTCAGACTGATAAACCGACTCGAGACGATCTCAGAGGCAGCGTACCGGCGGGAACCGCTCGAGTGGATCTCGTTCCCGAATCAGACTGAAGGTCGACGGACGCCGGCTCCGACCGGGAGACCCGGACCCCTCGTTCAGAGTGAAATGGATATCGCGGACACCCCGGTCGGTCACTTCGTGATCAGTACTCTTTCCGCTCACCGAATTCTGCTGGGCGACCTCATAGATAATTTTGGAAACGGATAATCCCCCGTAAACCGGCTTCGTCCGTCCTGATCCCCGGGTTCTCTCCAACCCTCTTTCTGCTTTCTTTCTACTAGTCTAGAAAGAGCTAGATATAGTAGTATTATGTCTTGTGGTAGGAGAATCAGATTCCTCTACACTAGTATTGAAATATCTGAATTGGAATTCCGTGTCAGGAAACCTCATCACACCTCACGCACGCTCCTTCCCCACCACCGAGTACAGGGTCCCCCCGGTCTCGAACACCGTTTCACTCTGAACGAGGGGAGGGACCCTCGAGTCCGACTCCAGTCTAACCGTATCT
>NZ_AOIS01000063.1 GCF_000337495.1 Haloterrigena salina JCM 13891 | reverse complement strand
CCCCCCCCCCTCGCTCAGAGTGAAAGTCATCTCTCCCTGTCAGAATCGGGCCGACGCCCTCGGAATCGTTTCACTCTGAACGACGGGTCCGTCCGATACCAGGACGGTCCACCGCCCGTTTCTTGTCCCATTGCTCCTTTCACTCTGAACTGGGGGTGTCCGTCACTCCCATTCGGCGATTCGGCCGGTCGCCCCGTGACCTCGAAGCGCGCTCGTTTCGGCAGCGACGACCGTCACCACGAGACGTGACACTGACACACGTATTCCTATGGGCGTGGCTCGAGGACACAGCGTATGGTCCGCAGAAGCGTTCTGTTCACGCCCGGTGACCGCCCCGAGATGCTTCGCAAGGCGCCCGCCGCCGGAGCGGACGTGATCGTGTTCGACCTCGAGGATGCCGTCGCACCCCGACGAAAGGACGAGGCCCGCGAGTCGGTCCGCGAGGTGCTCACCGATCCCGCGTTCGATCCCGACTGCGAGGTCTGCGTTCGCGTCAATGCGGGCGACTCGGCGCTGGCGGCCGACCTCCAGACCGTTCTCGAGCCGGCGGAAACGGACGTCGATCGTCGGCTCGATAGCGTCATGGCTCCGAAAGTCGCCTCGGCAGCAGACATCCGCCACCTCGCGGACGAAATCGCGAAGTACGACCTCACGCTGCCCGTCTTCGCGCTGATCGAGAGCGCGGCCGGGGTCCTCGCCGCTCCGGAAATCGCCGCCGCGCGGGCGACCGACGCGCTCGTCTTCGGCGCCGAGGACCTCTCGGCAGATATCGGCGCGACCCGCAGCGCCGAGGGGACGGAAGTGCTCTATGCGCGCGAGCGCGTCGTGATCGCCGCCGCTGCCCACGACTGTACGGCGATCGATACGCTCGTGACCGACTTCGAGGACGAGCGGCGGCTCCGCGAGGACGCCGACCGTTCCGTCCGGCTCGGCTACGACGGCAAGCTGGCGATCCACCCGGCCCAGGTCGACCCGATCAACGAGGCTTTCACTCCCAGCGAAGCCGATCGGGAGTGGGCCGAGCGCGTCCTCGAGGCCAAACGCGAGGCCGACGCCGAAGGCCACGGGGTCTTCGAAGTCGACGGCGAGATGATCGACGCACCGCTGATCGCCCAGGCTGAACGAATCCAGGAGCGAGCGGCGGCCGACGACGAGAACTGACTGAGCGTTCAAAATACAAGGAGAGACCAATCACCTTGGTGGATAGTCGATCATGAGGTATGGTAGATATTCGCTACGTTTATCCCCCCGTCGTGAAAATCACTGGGTATGACCCAGGGTACCAACCCGTTCGAAAGTCTGCAGTCCCAGATCGACGACGCCGCCGCGTACCTCGACGTCGAGGACGACGTGATCGAGCGGCTCAAACACCCCGAACGCGTGCTCGAGACGAACCTCACGGTGGAGATGGACGACGGAAGCCTCGAGCGATTCAAAGCCTTCCGCTCGCAGTTCAACGGCGATCGCGGCCCCTACAAGGGCGGCATCCGCTATCACCCGCAGGTCTCCCGCGACGAGGTCAAGGCCCTCTCGGGTTGGATGACCTACAAGACGGCGACCGTCGACATCCCGCTGGGCGGCGGGAAGGGCGGTATCATCATCGATCCCGCCGAGTACTCCGAGAGCGAACTCGAGCGGATCACCCGCGCGTTCGCGAAGGAACTCCGTCCGCTGATCGGCGAAGACCGCGACGTCCCCGCGCCCGACGTCAACACGGGCCAGCGGGAGATGAACTGGATCAAAGACACCTACGAGACCCTGGAGAACACCACCGAACCGGGCGTGATCACGGGCAAGAACCTCGCCAGCGGCGGCAGCGAGGGTCGCGTCGAGGCGACGGGCCGCTCGACCGTCATCGCCGCTCGCGAGGCCTTCGACTACCTCGACAAGGACCTCGAGGGCGCGACCGTCGCCGTCCAGGGCTACGGGAACGCCGGCTGGATCGCCGCCAAACTGATCGACGAGATGGGCGCGACCGTCGTCGCCGCCAGCGACTCTTCGGGCGGGATCTACAACCCCGACGGCTTCGATCCCGTCGCCGCGAAAAATCACAAGAACGAGACCGGCAGCGTCGTCGGCTACGAGGAAAGCGAGGAGGAGATCACCAACGAGGACGTCCTGACGATGGACGTCGACCTGCTGATCCCCGCGGCCCTCGAGAACGCCATCGACGCCGACCTCGCGGAGGACGTGCAAGCGGACGTCATCTCCGAGGCCGCCAACGGGCCGTTGACGCCCGACGCTGACGCCGTCCTCGAGGACAAGGACGTGTTCGTGATCCCGGACATCCTCGCGAACGCCGGCGGGGTCACCGTCTCGTACTTCGAGTGGGTCCAGAACCGACAGCGCTTCTACTGGAGCGAGGAGCGCGTCAACGAGGAACTCGAAGACCACATCGTCGACGCCTTCGACTCGCTGGTCGAGACCATCGAGGAACACGACATCGCCAACCCCCGCACCGCGACGTACGTGGTCGCGATCCAGCGGGTCGCCGATTCCTTCGAGGAAGCCGGCTCGTTCCCGTAAGCCGTCGGTTTTCCGCGGAACCGAGCCGGCGAACGGGCGGTCGCTCTCGGTATCTTTTTGGTCGCCGCTGGTAACCCACGCACAAAGCGAATGGTTCGGGAACGGCTCGCCAGGTATCGTGATCGCGTCCGCCGGAAACTCGTCGCCGCGTTCCGCGAGGAGCATACTCCCCATCAGATCGCCGCGAGCTTCGCGATCGGCATCTTCGTGACGGCGCTTCCGACCGGCGGGCTGGGCGTCGGGCTGTTTTTCGTCCTCGTCTCGCTACAGGCCTGGATCAGCAAACCCGCGATTTTCGCCTCCGTCGCCGTGCTCAACCCAATCGTAAAACCCGCGGTGTATCTCTCGAGTTTTCACGTCGGATCCGTCCTACTGGGATCGGACTCGGTGGCCTCTCGAGACGCGCTGTCCGGCGAGTTGGCGCAGGTGGCGATCCGTCAACTTGTACTCGGAAACGTCGTGGTCGCCGTCGGATTGGCAGTCGTCGGATACGTACTGCTCCGGTATGTAACATTACTTCACCGCCGCCGGTCGGATCGATTCGAGGTGCCAGCCGAATCGGATTTATTCGGCAATCTCCGTCGCTGAAAACCGCAGTTTCGGAATTCGGAATCGAGAATTCGAAACATCTTATCGATTCAACATAATCTAAGAAATCCGATAAATTCATAGGAACGGAATTCACATTGTTTTGAAAATGAATCGAAGAGCGCTACTCGGTGGACTCGGTGCCGTCGGACTGGCGAGCCTGTCGGGCTGTCTGGGACTGGTCGGAATGGACAGCCACGAATCGTCGCCGGCCGGCGTCGATCCGGCCGTCCGCGAGGAAACCAGCTACGAACAGACCGCGATCAGCGAGGTCGTCGTCGAAAAGGAGGTCGAGGTCAGCGCCTACTCCGAGACGATCACCGTTACGAACTACAAGACCACCCACGAGAAGTCCGTGGAACTTCCGCCGCTCGGGAGCCGGCGCGCCGCCGTCTTCACCGTGCTCACCTCCCCCCAGATCGGGATCGCGGGCCGGAACTTCAACCCCGTCGAAGACATGTCGACGAACGAACTCGTCGATCTGATCGCGGAGAACTACGACGATATCGGCGACATCTCCCACGAAGAGGACGGCGAGATCACGATCCTCGACGAGACGACGAAGCGATCGAGATTCAGCGCCGACGCGACGTTCAACGGGCACGATCTCGAGGTCGACATCCACGTCACCGAGGCCGTCGAAGCCGACGACGACCTGCTCGTGACCATCGGCGTCTACCCGCAGTACGCCCGGGACCAGGAGATGGACAACGTGTTCTCGCTCATGGAGGCCGTTGACACGGACGCCGAGGAAGAGGAGGATACCGCCGGCGGAAACGAGAGCGACGGCAACGGCGACGCCAACGAATCCGACGACGGGAGTGACACCGGATCCGAAGAGAGCGGCGGCGGCAACGGGAACAACGAGAGCGGTGACGATCTGCTCGAGACCCTGGAGTAACCCGCTCCC
Source organism: Haloterrigena salina JCM 13891 (assembly GCF_000337495.1). Taxonomy (GTDB): domain Archaea; phylum Halobacteriota; class Halobacteria; order Halobacteriales; family Natrialbaceae; genus Haloterrigena; species Haloterrigena salina. The sequence continues at coordinate 183,733 of NZ_AOIS01000063.1, read as the reverse complement.
GCTCCCGTTCCTCGCACCGTCGCACCGTTCCTGACTCCGGCTCGGGGTCGTTCAGAGCCCCAGTTCGCGTCCGATGACGAGGTGCTGGATCTCGCTGGTGCCCTCGCCGATCTCCATCAGTTTCGCGTCGCGGTAGAACCGCTGGGGCGCGAAGTCGGTGGTGTAGCCGTAGCCGCCAAGCACCTGGACGGCGTCCTCGGCGACCTCGCGGGCGGCTTCGCTGGCGTCGAGTTTCGCGAGCGCGGACTCGCGGGTCACGGGTTCGCCCTTGCCGTAGGTGCGGGCCGCGCGGTGCGTGAGCAGGCGCGCGCGCTCGGTCTTGCGGTGCATGTCGACGATCTTGTCGCGGACGGCGTCGAACTCGCAGATCGGTTGGCCGAACTGCTCGCGCTCTTTGCTGTACTCCTTTGCGTGTTCGTAGGCGCCCTGGGCCAGTCCCGTCGAGAGCGCGGCGATCGAGATGCGGCCGCCGTCGAGCGTTTGCTTGGTCTGGGTCCACCCCTCTCCCTCCTCGCCCAGTAGTCGATCCTCGGGAAGCCGAACGTTCTCGAGGCGAATCTCGCAGGTCGGCGAGGCGTTTAGCCCCATCTTGTCCCAGACGGTCGTCACCTCGAAGCCGTCGTCCTCATGGGGGTCGACGATGAACGTCGAAATCCCGTCGTAGCCTGCGTCGGGTTCGGTGACGGCCTTGACGAGGATCGAGCCCGCCTCGCTGGCGTTCGTGATGAACTGCTTGGTCCCGTTCAGGACCCACTCGTCGCCGTCGCGCTCTGCGGTCGTGTCCATGTCCGAGGCGTCGGAGCCGCTGTCGGGTTCGGTCAACGCCCAGCCGCCGAGGTGCTCGCCCTCCGCTAGGGGCCGCAGCCAGCGTTCCTGCTGTGCCCGCGTGCCGAACTGCTCGAGGGGCTTTGAGGCCAACGACGTGTGGGCGACGTAGGAGAGTCCGATCGAGCCCGAGACGCGACCGAGCTCCTCGGCGACCAGCGCGTACATGAGCGTGTCGCCGCCGAGGCCGCCGTACTCCTCGTCGACGGGAACGCCCATCATATCGAGGTCCGCGAGCTGGTCGAAGATCTCCGCGGGGAACCGGTGTTCGTCCTCGATCTCCTGGGCGATCGGCTCGATTTCGGTCTCGCAGAAGTCTCTGACGGTCTCCCGGACCATCCGGTGTTCGTCGGGTAGTTCCGTGTCCATACGCAACACTTGCCGGGATGAAGAATAAACGCACCGCCGGAGTACGGAGAGTGTGACGAGCGGCCCGTAGACTCGAGGCGGGCGGGCGAATCGAGACGGCCGAACAACCGTCGACGCGCGGACTCGAGCGCTGCGCTACCAGGTTCGATCGTTCTCGTCGTCGGTATCGTCTGCTCCGTTCGTCTCGTTCTCCAAGTCGGACTCCGTCGTCTCGTCCCAGGGCGTCGTCTCGCCGGACTCGACTGGCCGATCCCACGGATCGTCACTATCGGTTCCGGCTTCGTCGTCCCATTGATCGGTGCCACTCGAGTCGTCCGTCTCGTCCCACGGATCGCTCTCGCGGTCGGAGTCCGACGCCTCGCCCCACGGGTCGCGATCGGGACCGGAGTCGGAATCAACACCGTCGGAATCGTCCCACGAGTCGGCGCCGTCGGTGTCGGTCCAGGGATCCGTTTCTGCCCACGGATCGCCGTCGTCGATCGCTCGCCCGTCTCGCGAGGACCGATCGGCGCGCCGCGACGGGCCGTCAGTGGTTCCGGTCCAGTGGTCGTCCCGACCGACTGCGGGGGCGTCGGTTCCTCGAACCGCGGCCCGCTGTTCGGGGACGAAATCGAGGGCGTCGTCCGTATCGCCGAGCAACAGGAGGGCGTAGTACCGGAAGAACGTCGCGATCGGCGTCCAGATCAACCCCATAAACAGCAGGACGGCCGCGAGCGAGAGCGGACCGACGACGACGAACACCAGCAGCCCGATCGGGCCGAGGAGGACCAGTACGAACGTCACGATCACGATGGGGGTCAAGAGCAGGAAGAGCCCGATACCGACGACGATCCAGGCGCTGATCAGGACCGCGATGTAGAGGAACCAGAACAACACCAGGTAGAGCGCGTATTCGGTCCAGTCGGCCGTTAGCGTCGCCCAAAATCGGCTCCAGGCGCCGATGACGCCCCGGTCCTCGAGGAGCATGATCGGCGCGACGAACGCTTCGGTAAAGCGGCGCACGACCGAATAGCCGAGGTACAGCGCGAAGCCGTAGATCGAGTACAGTCCGAACAGCCCCGGCGAGAGGTCGGTCGGGCTGCCGCCGCCGGCGGCGACGAAGTAAGTGGGTGCCGCGCCGAGCCCGCTGGCGACGAGCAAGAGTCCGAGGCGAAAGCAGAACAGACGGATCCCCTTCCCGACGTTCCCGGCGAAATACCGCCGCACGCGGACTTCGTCCGAGCGCAACGACTCGAGGAACACGAACTCCATGATGGCGGCGACGAACGCGTAACACAGCCACGCGAACAGCGCGAGTCCGACGAGGGCAAGCCCGATCGCGGCGACTTCGTCGGTCGGCACCGCACCGTCGAGGTTTTCGATCTGCCACCCTCCGCCCGTCGGATCGCCGGAGACCGACAGCGCGTCGCTCCCTGGCACCGACGTGCTGAGGCCGAACCCGAGCGAACTCACGAAGACGACGACGAACGCGAGTTTGACCCACGTACCCAGGCGTATCGGCGTCAGGAAGTTCCGACTGGCCTCGATCGCGTCGCCGAGGTCGTCGATCGCGTCCATACGTACCCTGTTGTTCAGTTGCGCTGTTGATAACAATACTGCTCTCCGATCCGAGCGGGTCGCGTCGGCGACTGTTCGCCCGCCAGCCGCCGACTCAGCTGTCATTCACCGCCGATACGTCGCTCCGAAAACAGTTCGGGACGCATTTAACCTCGAAGCTCCCACATGCGAGGTATGGACATCCGCCGGCTCGCCCGAGGGACCGTCGAGTGGGATCGCCTCGAGCGCGTGGTCCGGACGCTGGCGGATCGCTACGACCGCGAGGCGGTCCGCGTGGAGTTTCTGGAGGCCGACAACTGGCTGTCGACCCCCTGTGTCATCGACGACGAGTGGTTTGTCAAGATCGTCTCCCGGCAGAACGCGCTGGTCCACGCGCTGTTGACGGCCGGGCGCAACGTCGGCGCGGTGTCGGCGGGTACCGACGGCTTCTTCGGCCGGTTCGATACGCCCCGCGCGATGGTCGAACACGAGTACGAGGCGACCGAGCGCATGCGCGAGATCGGCATCAACGCGCCCCGGCCGATCGACGCCTTCGAGGTCAACGGACTCGGCGTGCTCGTCCTCGAGTACCTCCCCGAGTTTCGCTCGCTCGACGACGCGCCCGACTGGCTGGTCGCCGAGCGCGCGCCGGAACTGTTCGAGATCCTGGCCACGCTGCGCGATCACGGGATGGCCCACGGCGACCTGCGCGCGGAGAACATCCTGCTGTGCGACGGCGAGTTCTACTTCATCGACGCCACCAACGTCCACGACGACCGCGTCGCCGAGACCACTGCCTACGATCTGGCCTGCGCGCTGGCGGTCCTCGAGCCCCGAATCGGCGCCCCCGATGCCGTCGGTGCGGCCGCGTCGGTCTACGAGCCCGAGGAGTTACTCGCAGCGCGACGGTTTCTGGACTTCGTTCGGCTGCGTCCCGACCACGAGTTCGACGCCAACCGCGTGCGACTCGAGCTCGAGCAGGCGGCGGAACTGCGCCGGTAGTGACCCGCCACGACCGTTCTGTCCGGAGACGCGCAACCACAGTTGGTACGGGCGAAACGGCCGATTTCAGCCGCGCAAACGGATTATCGGCCGTATTGGAAAACCCCGAGACCACCTGTTTTCGATCGAGATGACGAGGGGGGTCCGCGAGACGCTGCGCGATCGCGACGCTCCGCCCGGAGCGGAGTCGGCGATCCGCGAACGCGATCCCGGGTGATGCGGATCGTATTTCGCGTACCGAGGGACTCGAGCGCGCTCCAATACGGGCGAGGGTAGTGGATTTATTGGCGTAGTTATAGCTAGCACAACAGTTTAGCGGAGCGATAGGTGTCCTTAACAGAGCCATAGTGAACCGTTGGTGTCCTAAACGGGCACGTAATGCACCCTGCTGGTCCCGTCACCGGGCTCCGGCCGCCGCGGTCGGACTCGGACCAGACGCCGGAGCGAGCCGCAGAGACAGCGCTGGCGACCGATCGGACGCGACCGTTCGGTTCGCCGATCAGCGACCGGTCGCCGTCGCCGTCGCCGGGAACAGGGACGACGAGGAACGCCTAACGTCACCGCGTCAACTATGAGAGGAAACACCTCAAATCGGCAAACGGAGGATCAAACGACGCAGAAAACCGTCCAGATCCTGCTCACCGTCTGTGGTATCGTGTTACTGGCCCTCGGGCTGGTACTCGCCGCGAGCGGAACGTCCATCAACAGCGCGATCGGATCGGTCTCCGACGAGTTGGGCGGTTCCGGCGGTTCCGACGACACAGGTTCCACTGCGAGCGACGATTCCAACGCGTCCGCCGGCGGGAACGAAACGGAAGCCGGCGACTCGAACAGCACCGATGAACCCGGCGGTTCCGACGAAGTCGGTTCCGACAGCGGCGACTCCACCGGGAACAACAGCGGCGACGCCGACGACGGAGCGACCGATAGCGACGACGGGTCCGACGCGAACGATGACGGTAGCGGGAGCGACACGGACGGCGGCGGCGGCGACGGGACCCACACGCTGACGACGACCGTCGTGGACGCCACCGGCACACCGATCGACGGCGCGACCGTTACCGTCGCTCCCGAAAGCGGTTCGAACGAAACGCAAACCGTCGACGCCACCGGCGAGGCCGAGTTCGACCTCGGGGACGGCGAGTACGAGGTGACTGCCAACGCGAACGGCTACGAGCCGGCCACCGACTCGGTCACGATCGACGGCAACGACAAGACGACCACGCTGACCCTCGAGTCGACGAATGACGGTTCGAACGATAGCAACGGAGGCGGCGGGAACAACGACAACGATAATGACAACGACAGCGACGGGGACAACGCGAGCGATTCCAACGGCATGCAGACCTTGACGGTCGTCGTCCAGGACGACGAGGGCGACGCTGTCGACGACGCAACCGTCACCGTCGAAGAAGACGGGTTCTTCTCCAGCGAGACGGTGGGTGAACAAGACGTCGACGCCACCGGCAAGGCCGAGTTCGACCTTGAGGACGGCGAGTACGAGGTGACCGCCAATGCGAACGACTACGAGCCAGCCACTGACTCGGTCACGATCAACGGCAACGACAAGACGATTAGGCTGACCCTCGAGGAGGACTGACGTCGACCCTCGCGTCTCTCACTGCAGTCCATCGACGGACCGGGCCGACCGTGGCAGCCTCGGCGCTCTCCATCACTGTTCTCGCTGCGGCCGAATCGACGATCGTTCGGCTGCTCGCACGGTTTGGTTCGACGAGACGACGCGCTATCGAGTTTCGAAGGGGCGTCTCGACCGGATCGAGCGAGGCCGAGACCCTCTCTGTCGGTCAGTATCGCCAAAAGACAACGCCGTTCCATCGAATTAATTTCTGGACAGGTGTATAATAATTGTACTTTTCCAACCTGATATCGTCGATCATCGACACCTATATGTAATATAAACTGACTCTCGGCATATCGTGATCACACGAACGCTGGAGCGACCGCCCGAAGAAGCTCGCATGCTGGTCAAGGGTGCGCTCGAACTCGTCGACGACATCGAAGCCTATTACGACACTGACCGCGGCGTGATCACTGCAAAGACCGGGTTCCGGTTCGGCTTCATCGTCTCGAGTTACGGCGAATCGCTCACGATCGACCTCCGGTCTGTCGGCGAGAGCGTGACGGAGATCACCGTTACCGGCGAGAAGAACGTCGCTGTCAACGTCGGTGCGAACCCGGAGAAGTACGTACTGGAGTTCGTTCGCACGCTCGATACGCTCGTCGACTATCCGATGGAAGACGTGATCTCTCTGTTGGACGAGCGAACGAGCGACCACAGCAAGGAGGTCATGTCGCCGACCGATCACCGCGATGGCTCGGCCGTTCTCGCGGTGGTCGTGCTGGCGATTTTCCTGCTGTTCGTACTCTCAATCGTCGCCATCTAACGGCGCTTCCGAACCCACTACCATGGCATTCAAGTTCATCGGCGGATGCGGTATCGTACTGGGACTCCTGTTACTGCTGGCCGCGTTCGCGCAGCCGGCGACCGTTACGGAGACGAGCACGACGTGCGTCGACACGACGTACTACGGACAGGACTGCTCGACGGTCGAATACGAACGCCCCAATCAAACGCGGTCGCAGCTGTTCGGCGGCGGCGCGTTCTTCCTGGTTTCGGGACTGACCACGTACGGCATCGGTGCCGCCCGAAGCGGGAACTCGCTGCAATCGACGGCGCCGTCGCCGCCGAGATCGTCGAGCGTGGGCACCGACGCAACGGACGACCGAAGGACCGACGCGATGACTCTACGCGAGCAACTGGACGCGGAGACGAACCCGGAACGGACGGCGGACACCGACCCGTCGGTCCGAACCGACTCGGTCGACACCGTCGGCGAGACGACCCTACCGACAGCGGAACCGAGTGCCGAGTCGACCCGCTCGGCGAGCGGCCGCGGTCTCTCGGCGTACCTGAAACCGATCGCGAGCGGACTCGCGGCCGCCTTCGTGCTGACCTGGCTCCTCAGCGGCGCGTTCGTCGTCGAGAGCCCCGTCGGACGAGCGGTCGTCTTCGCGATCTGTTCGCTTCCCGGAATCGGACTCTACACCCGGTACTCGTCCGATGAGTCCGCGGTCGCGACCCCAGCGACGGAGGGACCGGACCGATGAACCGCCGCACGTTCCTCGTGCGGGCGGCCGCGGGCGTCGGTGTGAGCGCCGCCATTGGACTGACGCCACTCAACCCGCTCGCTCCAGACTCGAGGCGCGAAGCGTCTGCGGAAACGACGACACCGACATCGTCGGAGGAACCGACCGAAACGGAGCGACCGTCACACTACCTGTGGACCGACGATGTCTTCGGCGGCGTCTCCGGACTCGTCACCGATACGACCGGCGACGAACTCTACGTCTCGCGCGGTACCACGGTGGAGCGGATCGACGCCGGGTCGGGCGAGGTCGAGTGGGACGTCGAGTCCGAGCAGTCGATCGAGGAACCCGTCGCCGTGGGCGACGAGACTGTCTTCGCGGTCGGCCGACACGGGCGATTGGTCGCGGCCGGTCGAGACGGTGGCGACCGTCTCTGGTTCGAGGACACGAACGCGTTCTCGCCGGCGCGCCCGATAGTGGTCGACGAGACCGTGGTCGTCGCCGGACAGTACGTGTCCGCCTACGGGATCGACTCCGGTGAGCCGCAGTGGTCGTCGTCCGATCGATTCACGTCACCGCGGACCCTCCGATCCGGCCGACACCTCTACGTCGGGGACCACCGGAACACGGCGAAACTGGACCTCCGCGACGGCTCGACGGTCTGGCAGTTCGACAACGGCGACCGTGTCGGCGGGCCGTCGTTCAACTTCGTCCTCGATTCCCAACGGGACCTCCTGTTCGGAACGAACAGTGGTACGCTCTACGCCGTCGACGCGAACGCCGGGAGCCTGGAGTGGACCGCCGAGGACCCCGGAACGTTCCGGTCGCTGGCCGCGACCGACGACGGTCTGGTTTACTGTCTCGAAACGGACGCCGGGAACTCCCAGTTCGGTGTGATCGATCTCGACGACCGGGAAATCCTGTGGGAGAAGATCGCCTCACTCGACTTCGAGGGGTGGGAGTACGGCCGCGTCACCACCGATATCACCGTCTACGGCGGAACGATCCTCGTCGGAACCTCGTCCGGACACCTCGCGACGATCGACCCGGACGCCGGTCGCTTCCGCGCCGCGACGACTGCTCACGACGACGGGATCGACCGGCTGTCCGTCGACGGCGACCGTGCGTATCTGACCGGCAGTCGCGTCCTCCGAGGGATCGATCTCGCCGAAACTGTGCTCGTCCGGTGAGTGCGGGTTCGGCTCCTCGTCCATTACATCGATACCGAAGCGGAAGCCGGCGGCTTTCGTTGTCGTCGGTTGGGGCGTCGCTCGAGAAAAGGCGTTAGTCGGCGGTGGATGGGGTCATTCGACCGTCACGCTCTTCGCGAGGTTTCGCGGCTTGTCGATCGGTCGCTCGAGCAGGGCGGCGGCGTGGTAAGAGACCAGTTGCAACTGGACGTTCGCGAGCAGCCCGGCCCAGACGGGGTGGGTGTCGGGGATCGACAGCTGCCAGTCGGCGGCGTCGGCGAGCGGATGGTCGTCCGGCGCCACCGCGACGATCGGCGCGCCGCGCGTCCGGGCCTCGATCGCGTTCGTCTTCGTCTTCTCGTCGTCGCCGCCGGTCGCGACCGCGAATAGGGGCGTCTCCGGCGTCACGAGCGCCAGCGGACCGTGTTTGAGCTCGCCCGAAGCGAACCCCTCGGCGTGCTCGTAGGTGATCTCCTTGAACTTCAGTGCGCCTTCGAGAGCCACCGAGTGACCCAGGCCGTTGCCGATGAAGAAGTACGAGTCGCTGTCGAAGTACTCCCGGGCGAGGGACTCGGCGTTCGTGGTCTCGAGGACGGTTTCGACGTGTTCGGGAAGATCTGCGAGCGATCCGAGCATCGCCTCGCGGTCCTCGACCGGCGTCGCGGTCGGCACGTCGGTGGCGATGCGCTGAGTGAGCAACGCGAGCGTCACCGCTTGCGAGGAGAAGGTCTTCGTCGCGGCGACGCCGACCTCCGGCCCGGCCCGGATGTAGATCGCGTCGTCGGCCTCGCGGGCGGCCGTCGAGCCGACGACGTTGGTGACGGCCAGCGAACGAGCGCCGCGGTCGGTCGCCTTGCGGACCGCATCGAGCGTGTCCGCGGTCTCGCCGCTCTGGGTGACCGCGACGACGAGGGTGTTCTCGTCGACCGGGCCGGCCGTCTGGTCGTACTCGCTCGCGCGGAGCACGTCGGCCCGGACGCCGGCCGAACGCAGCAGTTGGTTCCCGTACATCGCCGCGTGATAAGAGGTGCCGCAGGCGACGAACTGGACGGTCTCGACGTCCGCGAACGTCCCCGCCGGCAGGTCCTCGAACGCGACGTTGCCGTCTTCGACGCGGCCCTCGATCGTGTTCGAGAGGGCCGTCGGCTGCGTGTCGATCTCCTTGGCCATGTAGTGATCGTACTCGCCTTTCCCCGCGTCCTCCGGGTCCCAGTCGACGGTGTCGACCGACCGCTCGATCGGCGACCCCGCAACGTCGGTGATCCGGTAGTCGTCGGGCTCGAGGACGACCAGGTCGCCGTCCTCGAGGTAGATCACCTCGTCGGTGTGCTCGAGGAACGCCGGGACGTCGCTGGCGAGGTACCACTCCTCGTCGTCGAGACCGAGGACGAGCGGCGACCCCTCCCGCGCCGCGTAGACGCGCTCCTCGCCGTCGACGATCGCGGCGATCGCGTAGCTCCCCTCGAGCGTTTCGACTGCCTCTCGAACCGCACGCTCGGTGTCGCCGAACTGCTCGCGGTAGTCATCGATCAGGTGGGGGATGACCTCCGTGTCGGTGTCGCTGTCGAACTCGTGGCCCCGCGCCTGGAGGTCCGCCCGGAGTTCGTCGTAGTTATCGATGACGCCGTTGTGGACGACGGCGACGTCGCCCGCCGTGTCCGTGTGCGGATGGGCGTTCTCGTCGGTCGGCGGGCCGTGGGTACTCCAGCGCGTGTGGCCGATCCCCATGTTCCCGTGGAGGCTCTGCTCGAGCGACGACTTGAGCTCGTCGACCTCCCCCGAACACTTGCGAACCTTGACACCGGAGCCGTTCTGGACGGCGATCCCCGCCGAGTCGTAGCCCCGGTACTCGAGGTTCTCGAGACCCGACAGCAGAGTCTCGGTCGCGTCACCGTGGCCGATGCGGGCGATGATCCCGCACATCAGCCGTTCACCTCCGCTCGAGCGGGCGTCTGACGACGCGTCCTTCGGCCGGCCGGCCGTCGAAGCGCGAACCGGGCCGTCGGTCGGGCGGTCGTCGTGACGCGATTCGAGCCAGCAGTCTGGAGGGTCGGAGTGCGTGTCATTGTTTCCTAACACCCTGGTCCGTCCGTACCGCCGGCGGACCGGGTCACTACTCGCTCCAACGTCCGTACGGCCCATTACTATACCACGAATAAGATACCGCTTATCGGTTGTATATGGCTGAAATCCGTTTCAGCTGTTGAAATCGTCGCTGAAATGGGTTAAAATGTCAGACAAATCTCTCCATTCGTTCGATTCTTCGGGTTCGAAAATCCGGTTCAGGTTCGAAACTGCGACCAGATGGAGCGATCAATCCGACGAATGCGAACAGATCAACCCGATACCGCGAGCAACACTGACCCCCGTCTCGACCGCGGTCGGACCGCTTACCAGGGAGATAATCGCCGGCTCAGCCGCTCGAGGTCGGAGAACGTGCAGAACAACAGTCAGTAGGCCAGTCGGGTCCACCCGGGTTTCCGTACGGATTCGGGAACGGTGGGCGTCGTCGGAACGACTATGCGACGGGGTTCTCGACGTCGTCCGTCTCGGTCGAGTCGTCGGCCGACGGGTCAGACAGGGTGATGACGTTCTCCCGGCCGACCGACACTTTCTCGATGATCCCGTCGGCGTCCAGCTGAGAGCAGAGCCGACTGACTTTCGACTTCGACCAATCGGTTTCGTCGGCGATCCGGTGCTGACGGAGCCGACCGTCGTTTGCGACGAGCAGGCGGACGACCTCCCCCTCGTCGCTCAGCAGTACTGATGGTGTGTCAGGTGCGATATACCGATCGAACGACTGGTGATCGTCGGTGGGTGAGCGGTCCGTTCCTCGCCGTTGATCCGGTTCTGACGACCCGTTTGCGATCGCTGATCGCGACTGGAGTGCGGCCAGATTGATGTCTCGGTCGGACAACCCCTCGGCGACGCGGATCGCGACGAGGCTACTGACCAGCAAGAACAGCACCGTGATCAGGGCCACTTCCAGAGCCGACGTCCGCCCCAAGAGTGACGTCCCGGACGAGAGCACATCGTTATCGCCGACGAGAGCCGAGACGATTGCACGCGTGTCGAGTCGGTAATCCGGCGTGCGGATCGCACCGAGCCGAACTGGCGCGTGCATCGACGCGAGCGGGACGGAAACTCCGAACTGGGGCAGTGAGACCATGGGTATTCGGTTCTGTGACGGTCGGCGGTGGCCTATCGACGTTGGAACGTCATGGAATCTCGCCGACCGTATTGGTGCGTGGGCGCTCTTCCCTCTTCATTATAGATCCGTATAAGTCCGTTTAACACCCTTCTAAGCCGCTGTCATCCCAGTTCCCGTGAGCGGCGGTTCGTCGGCGGGAAGAGGCCCAGCAAACGGGTCGCTCGTCGGATGTGGCTGTTGCAATCGTTTATCTCGGCTATAGTAAACCGCCCCAGCCGTCTTGGTTCGCTCGAAGACCAAGAGCTGTACAGGTCCTGACAGCCACCGTTTCACGCAGTCGTGCAACGGTCCAGAACCCGTCTCAATCATGACTACGACACTGAGCGACACGACGAACCGAGCGGACGAAGCACGCAGCGAGTACTCGTTCTCGGACAGCGAGGGCGCGACCGAGGAACACGCCGACGAACAGTCCAGTCGAGCGGCGACGATCTGCGTCGTCGGCCTCGGCTACGTCGGCCTTCCGCTCGCGGTCGGTTTCGCGCGGTCGGACTACCGCGTTATCGGCTACGACGTCGACGAGTCGACGGTCGAGCAGCTGCAGGCCGGCGTCGATACGACCGGTGATCTCTCTGACGAGGCGGTCCAGAACGACGACATCTCCTACACGACCGACGCCAGCCAGATCGGCGACGCGGATTACGTCATTATCGCCGTCCCGACGCCCATCGACGAGGACGATCGGCCGGACCTGAACTACGTCGAGAGCGCCGCGACCACCGTCGGCTCGAAGATGAAACCCGGGACAACGGTGATCCTCGAGTCGACCGTCTACCCGGGGACGACGCGCGAGGTTCTCGTACCCACACTCGAGGACGCCTCCGATCTGACCGCCGGCGAGGGATTCTTCGTCGGCTACTCGCCGGAGCGCGCGACGCCCGGCGACGAGGAACACGGCCTCGCGGACGTCGTCAAGGTCGTCGGCGCTCAGGACGAGAAGGTCCTCGAGGACGTGGCGGCGCTCTACGAATCGGTCGTCGACGCCGGCGTCCACCGCGCGCCGTCGATCGAAGTCGCCGAGGCCAGCAAGGTCGTCGAGAACACCCAGCGTGACCTCAACATCGCCTTCGTCAACGAGCTCTCGATGGCCTTAGAGCGGATGAACGTCGACACGCAGGCGGTCCTCGAGGCCGCGGGAACGAAGTGGAACTTCCACGACTACCGGCCGGGACTGGTCGGCGGCCACTGCATTCCGGTCGATCCGTACTTCCTGGCCCACCGCTCGGCTCGCGAAGGGTTCGAACCCGAACTCGTGCGCACGAGTCGGACCGTCAACGAGTCGGTCCCCGACCACATCGCCGATCTGACGATCAAGGCGCTGAACAACTGCCACAAGACGCTCCGGGACAGTCGCGTGCTCGTCCTGGGGCTGTCGTACAAGTCGGGCGTCGGCGACATCCGGAGTTCGAAGGTCGCGGATGTCGTCGATCGCCTCGCGGAGTACGATATCGACATCGCCGGCTTCGATCCGTTCGCGGACGACGATGCGGTCCGCGACGCGTTCGATCTGGACGTCCAAGAGCGTCTCTCGTTCGAGGGATTCGACGCCGTCGTGGTCACGACGCCGCACGCAGAGTTCGAGGAACTCGACCTCGAGGCGGTAGCCTCCGAACTCGCCGAGGACCCGGCGCTGGTCGACGTGACGGGATCGTTCGACGAGGATGCGGCCTGCGAAGCGGGGTTCGTCTACCGTCGGTTATGACGGCACACTCCCACCCGACCTCGACGGGGACGAAGCGGATCATCGTGACGATCCAGCACCCGGGTCACGTCCACTTCTTCCGTCACCCCATCACGGAGCTTCGGGCCCGCGGCCACGAGGTCCACGTCTTCGCTCGCGAGAGCGACGTGGCGATCGACCTCCTCGAGGCCTACGACATCGACCACGAGGTGCTCGCCGGCGCGTCTGACTCGTTAGTCTCGATGGCCGCGGTCCAGGCGACCTACGAGGCGAAACTACTGGCCCGGGCCCGTCGGATCGATCCGGACGTAATCACGGCTATCGGCGGCGCTGCGGCCGCCCACGTCGCGTCGGTGTTGCGGACGACGAGCGTCGTCTTCTACGACACCGAACACGCGACGCTCGTCACGAAGCTCGCCTACCCGTTCGCGGACGTGATCTGCACGCCGTCGTGCTATCGGGGGGAAATCGGGTCGAAACAGGTTCGCTACCCGGGCTACCACGAGCTCGCCTACCTCCATCCCGACCGGTTCGAGCCGGATCCGACCGTCCTCGAGTCGCTCGGACTGTCGCCCGACGATCGGTTCGCCGTCGTTCGACTCAGCAGTTGGGAGGCGTCCCACGACGTCGGCCACGGCGGGTTCGACGACCCCCGAGCGGTCGTCGACCGGCTCGAGGACGCCGGCGTAGAGGTCCTGCTCTCGGCCGAAGGCACACCGCCCGCGGAGCTCGCGGACTACGCGTTCGAGACGGCCCCCGAGCGGCTACACGACCTGCTCGCGTACGCCGACGTCGTTCTGAGCGAGGGCGCGACGACCGCGGCGGAAGCCGCTGTCCTCGGTACGCCGGCGGTCTACGTCAATCCGCTCTCGCTGGGATACACGACGGAGCTCGAGTCGGAGTTCGGCCTCCTGTTCGAGTACACCGGCGAGCGGCGACACGTCCGCGGGCTCGAGCAGGCCGTGTCGGTCCTCGAGGAGCCGTCCGAAACGTGGACGCAACGCCACCAGCAGTTGTTGTCGGAACGGATCGACGTAACCGAGTTCGTCGTCGCCCAGTTAGAAACGCACGCGAAAACGCCCGAACCGGGCCGCTCGACCTCCACAACGAATCCGACCGAATCATGAATGTACTCCAGTTGGTCACCTCGCCGCGGCCGTTTTTCGACCACCAAGTATCGGTCCTCGAAGCGCGCGGCGTCGACTGCACGGTCTGTACCGTCCCCGGAGTGGACGACGCCGGCGGCCGATCGCCGTCGGACTACGCCCGGTTCTATCCGGCCGTCCTCTCCGAGATCCGATCGGGAGAGTACGATCTGATCCACGCGAACTACGGACTCACGACGCCGTTCGCGTTCACCCAGCCGGTCCGACCGGTCGTGGTGAGTCTCTGGGGCACGGACCTGATGAGCGACCACTCGTGGCTCCGGTGGCTCAGTCGACGCGCGGCCCGCAGCGCCGACGCTACGATCGTTCCGAGTCAACCCATGTCCGACGCGCTCGAGACCGACCACCACGTGATCCCGTTCGGCGTCGACACCGAGCAGTTCAGACCGATTCCACAGGCGGAGGCTCGCGAGCGCATCGGCTGGGAGACCGACCGACCGATCGCGCTCTTCCCGTACGACACCGAGCGCGGAGTCAAGGACTTCCCCCGGGCGCGTCGACTCGTCGAACGAGCCGACGCCGATCTCGAGTTGCGCCCGGTCTGTGGCGTCGACTACGAGGAGATTCCCTACTACATGAACGCCAGCGACGTCCTCCTCGTCACGTCGAAACGCGAGAGCGGACCGATGGTCGTCAAAGAGGCCGCCGCGTGTAACCTGCCGATCGTCTCGACCGACGTCGGCTTCGTCCGCGAGACGATCGACGGCCTGGCCAACTGCGTCGTCAGCGACGACGACGACGACCTGGTCGCCGGACTCGAGCGGGTCGCCGCCGATCGCGGGCGGTCCGACGGCCGCGACGTCATCGACGGACTGCGCCTCGAGGCGCTGGGGGACCGTCTTCACGAAGTGTACCGGCGCGTCCTCGAACGCCCCGACCGCTCGGGGCAGCCCACGGGGGTGAGCCATGGGACGTAATCCGGTCGAGCGGCTCTCGGAGCTCCGACCGCTGCGACTCGACACCGTCGCGGCGATCGGCGGGCTCCTGATCGCACTGGTGTTGTTCCCGCTGCGATTTTTCGCGTCGCAGGTCTACCTCAACACCGTTCCAGTGGTCCTCGGGACGGCGTGTATCCTGTATCTCGTCCGCCTGTATTACCAACAGCAGGCGATCGACGACGTCCGCTTGACGCTCCCGTCCCGGGTGACGATGGCGCTCCCGACGGCCGTCCTCCTCGGGCTCGCGGCGCTGGTCGTTCTGGCGGTCCACCAGGGCGCCCGAACGATTTCGTTTTTCGTCCTCGCGAGCGTCGTCGGGACCCTCGTGGTCGGCCAGATCTGCTTCGCGAGCGACCGGGATTTCAACGCCCGACTGTTGTTGCTCCAGATCGTCCTCTTCGCGCTGGTCGTTCGCGGCACCGCGCTGTACGTAACGCCGGGGTTCATCGGGATCGACGTCTGGACGCACATGGGGGAGCTGACCGAGCAGATCGTCTCGGAGGGGCGAGTCGGCGCGATTTCCCACGACAAGCACTACGCCTCGCCGTTCTATCACCTGCTGGTCACCGCCTCGTCGATGCTGTTCGACGTCTCGCTGCGGAGCGCGCTGTACCTCACGCTGGGTCTCGTGATGCCGATCTCAGTGCTGCTCGTCTACGCCGGGGGGAACCTGCTCGTCTCGCAGCGATGGGCGACGCTGGCGGCGGCGCTGTACGCTCTCGCCAGCCACGTCTCGATGTGGGGGGTGCACCTCATCCCCACGAGCATGGGACTGGTCTTCTTCCTCGCGATGCTGTACGCGTTGCTCCGGGTGATGCGCATCGAGTACACGACCCGGGACTTCTCGCTGTTGCTGCTCTCGAGCGTCGCGGTGATCCTCACCCACCAAGTGTCGACGTTCATCATGCTCGTGTTGTTGCTCGCGGCGTTCGTCGCCCAACTGGTCTTCGAGATCGGCCCGCTCGGGTTGACGCGCCTCGATGCGAGCGTGTTCCGGACGAAGAAACCGGTCAACCTCCTCGGCCTCGTCGTCTTCAACGTCGGGCTGACGATCTTCGTCTGGTCGCTGACGCCGTACCGCGACGACTCGTTCCTCGAGACCGTGCTGAGGTACTTCAGTGAAACGGTCAGGGAGAGCGCCGGCTTCCTCAACATCGCGAGCGGCTCCAGCGGGGACGCGGCCGAGGGCGGGGCCGCGGAAGCGGCGACGACGCTGCTCGACGAGCTCGTCCCCTACATCGATGAGCTCGGCTTCCTCATCCTGCTCGGGGCGACGTTCGTCGGCTGCCTGTACATCGTCCACCGGCGCCGGGCCGAGCAGTCGGTGTTCACGCTGCTGCTGGCGACGGCGTTCATGCTCGTGTTCGTCATGGGCTTCCCGATGTTCGGGATCCACTCGTTCATCCCGAACCGCTGGTTCGCGTTCCTCTATGCGCCGATGGCGATCCTCGGCGCGATCGGACTGCGGACCCTCGACCGCGGACTCGCGCCGGCGCTCGTCGTCGCCGTCCTATTGCTGTTCACGCTCGTCTATCCGGGCGCGATGCTCTTCGCGACGGAGAGCAACATCGACAACCCGGTCTTCGAGGAGCACCACGAACAACTCGCCTACACGGAGTCGGAACTGGCTGCGGTCGGCTCGATCGGCGAGATGACCGGTTCGCCCGACGGCGACGAGATCCGACCCGACCAGGGGCTGTACACTGACCATCCGTATCAGACGCTGTTCAGCCGCACAGGAGCCTATCCGTCGACGGACATCGCGACGGTCCCAGAGGGCGGGACCGCCGATCACAACTACGCGGTCTATCGGACGACCGCCGCGAACGAGGCGGTCTACTTCAATAACGCCGACGGGCAGGGTCGGATCGAACAGGCCACCGTGGACCGCCTCTGTCGCCCGGACCAAGCCACCGTGTACACGAACGGCGACGTGACGATGTGTACGCCCTCGCCGGCCACCGAGTAAGCGACCGACGTTACCGCGACTCTCGCCGTCCCTTTTTTCGACCGAACCGACATCGACGTCACAACGGAAGCGAGCGTTGGCATCTCGAGGCAAGCGAGGACGGACGACACCGGACGCTCATCGAGTGTCGGTAGGATTCGATCGCAACGAGCACCCACGGCGACCTCGAGTCCGTCCATCCTCCGGTCGCTTTGCTCGTATCCGTTCGAGGGAGCGAGTGGCGTCTCCCGGACGCGGCCACCAGATACGGTTCCGGTGATCCGCTGTGTAACTCGAGTCACGATCGACTACGCTGAGTCGCGGACTCTCGAAAACGGCGTCCCCGATCAAACCAATCGCGGCGATCGCAGCGCGGTCAGCGCTCGTCGACGACCGACGGAGCACGACTGTTTCGGCGTCAGGGTGAGGCGCCTGTTACGATTCGTGATAGCCGTACAGCTAGCACCGGATTCAGCGATGGTCAACACCCATTCGGACAGCCACAGCACGGTGAGGGCAATCACGAGCTCGATCTGACGGAGGAGCTGCGACGTCAGTCCGCCCGTGACGAACCGGCGGACCTTTCGGAGAGATAGACGACGTGGTCGAAACAGCCGCCGTAATTGGCCGGCGGCGCCGAGGCGAACGCCCGCAGGACGACCCGAACCACGATCCCGTGTTCCGGTCGCGTCGACGTACACGTCAGTAATCAGGTGAACGGTGAGCGAGCGCAAACGCACCCGTGCGCCGCGGCTCTCGGCGCCACGCCGGCCGGCGACGGCGGCGAGAGCGAGCTAGAACAGCGGCGCGACGAACAGTAAGTGGGCGATTCCCGTAGTTAGTCTTCGTGACGCCAGCCGTCCGGAACGGTGGCTTGTCGACAAGAACGGACAGCAGAGCGCCGACGACAGTACCGATCGCCTCTGGCGCCGACGGCGATCGGTGATCGATCACGCACGTTCGTAGCGCGTACGCGAGGTGAGTGCTCCCGGGGCTACACCTACTCTACTCAACCACGACCGGGAGGTGCATCGTTCGGTAGGCGTCTCCTGCTGCGGGCTCCGACGGCGCCTCCCCCTGGTAGAGCAACACCGTGATCCGAAGGTCGTCGCCGGACATCGTCGGCGTGATTTCGAGCGACTGCTCGCGTGTCTCTCCGTCAGCGACCGTCGCGGATGCTCGAGCGAGTTCGTCGCGGTCCGTAACGTTCACTTCGTCACCGTCACCCTGTTCGATTCGCTCGAGCAGGACGACCGTCGTGTAGTCGCGCTCGGCGTTCTCTTGATTCGTGATCGACACCGTCAACGGCTCGGTCTCGCCGGCGGCGTACGTCGACTCGTACATCGTGTCAGTGTCGCCCGTGACGTTCTCGGTTTGGACCGACAGTTCGGTGAAGCTCTCGCCCTGTGGCGGGTTGGTGGCAGCGAAGCCGGCGCTCGCGAGCAGTACTACCAGTCCGATGACGATCGCGACGTTGTACGGCCGCGGATTGACTCGCTCGTAGACGTTCGGTCGCTCCCGGGAGAAGAACAGCGATCCGATCGAGAGCGACGGCGCGAACCGTTGCTCCGCCGGACACCGGTAGCGAGACACGACCGCGAGCAGCGACAGCACGACGGTCAGCGATGCAAGCCCGAGGAGCACCGTTTCCGGGGTGATACCCCGTGGGGTAACGGACGCGAAAAGGGTGACCGTCGGAACGAGGGCGATACTGAAGACGACCGACAGGACGAACCGTTCGACAGACTCGAGTCCGCCGGTTACCAGACGCGGTGTCTCGAGCCCGCTTTTCAGCGCATCGAACGACTGGTACTCGTCGCTCGGTTCGGACGGAAACAGGATCGAGACGAGCGCATACCCGGGAAAACAGAGAATCATCGGGAGTGCTATCGCGGTTCGTATCACGCCGCCGACTCCGGAAACAATGCCGAACGTGAAGGCGCCGGTGAACGCGATCACCGCTGCCAGGTCGAGGAACCACCATTGACTGTCGCTCATTACCGGCGTTATTCGACCGTCGTGCGGTTTATTATCGTCCCGATAAGCCGCTTTGACCCGGTCGATGGGGTGGTTCCTACCCCCTTACCTACCAGATGTAGGACAATAATTTGCAATAAGTATCTTTCGTCGGTTCTAGAACGTCCTATCCGACACAACAGTGAGAAATTTATCGTAACCCGCCAGATATATTTACGGAATTAAATACGAGTAACAAAATAATCGTCTATTCGTGAATGGCCCGAATTATGACCTGAATCTCCCGATATTGCTATTTTAAAATAACGTAAAAAGATCGATCCCGTCTATGAAAATAGTTAAAACGAATTCGGTTGAGAGATACGGTTTCCACCCTTTATTACACACTTCTGATTAGGGGAGATTGGCGCAATGAACGCAGCACATATCAGCTCCGAAGGAGATACTACGGAGGAGACGGCCGATGCGGACCGCTCGTCCGCTGACGAGCGGCCCGCTGACGAGGAGGACCTCTCTAAGGACGAGATCTTCCACCTCCTGCAAAACGAACGCCGTCGGCTGGTTCTCAGGTACCTTCGCGACACTACCGAGCCCGTGCGTATGCGAGATATCGCTGAGCAGGTCGCGGCGTGGGAACACGATACGACTGTCGAGGAACTCACGTCGAAACAACGCCAGCGCGTCTACATTCCGCTCTACCAGTCTCACCTCTCGAAGCTCGACGAAGCGGGACTCATCGACTACCAGAAGAACCGCGGCATCGTCGAACGGCAACCGCGCGCAGATATGGTTGATCAGTACCTGCAGGACGCCCCTGAGACGGACTCGAGCGACGGGGACGAGTCCAACGCGGGGCTGGACGATTACTACGTCGGCTCGACGGTCCTCGGCTTCGCGCTGCTGCTCGGCGCGGTGCTCGAACTGCCGTTCACGACGTTCCTCTCGGGAATCGCACTGAGCGCCTGTATCCTACTGCTGTTTACGGTATCGACGATCAAACGGCTTCTTGAGTAATATCTGACGTCGCCCCAGTGCGATACGGCGTGTTTCTCGAGTCGGTTCAGACGAGCAGTACGACCGCGAGGAGCGCGACCGCCAGCCCCGACGTAACCAGTGCTGTGAGTCCCGCGAGTCGAACCAGTCTCCGGAGTCCCAGCCCGTTCGAGCCGTTCCTGTTAGCGGCGTCCGATCGGACTGTTCGACGCTCGACGATCCCCTGTTCCGCGTCGAATTCGACGTGGCCCGTCGCGTCGAGTTCCGGAAGGCGATACTGGTGGAGTTGCTCGTGCACGGCCGCCCACGTTTCCACTGAGGGCCGAGCCGGATGGATCAGTTCGTCGGCGACTTCGTCGACGGTGACGGGCGTCTCCATCCCGTCCAGAACGGACAACAATTCGGTATTGGAGTCCGGGACAAACTCGGTCGCGGAGTCGGCGTTCGAGAGGTCGGTCGATGGGTCCCGGTAGATGGTGACACCCGAAACCGTCTCGGCTTCGGCGTCGTCGGGCCCGTCTTCGGACGGCTCCGACGGTGTCGCGAACAACCAAGACGGCGTCAGACGCATATTCCGCGGTAGTCTTGCGTGGTATATAAGTATTGTTACGGTTGAGCTGGGCAAACGATTTGTCGTAGGCCTAAATGAGTGGAAACGACTGTTCGAGTCGTTAAAAGTGAGGGTACCAGCGGCCGAAATCTGTGCCAACAGTCAAACAGTCGCGAATTCCGGCGGGGCGAGCCACGGAAGCGACGCCTCGGACGGCGCGGTCCAGCACTCGAGCCACGTTCGGAGATCGACGAGCCGCAGCTTGTGTCTGACCGGCAGGTCGTGGACGTGCTCGAGGTCGTCCAGGTACCGCTGGTCGAACTCGTAACGATCGAACAGCGTCCGGCGATCGGGCCACGGCGGCTGGAACGACTCGAGAAGCGGCGTCTTCCGACGGACGAAGCGTTCGACCTCGTTGAGAATCGTTTCGTCGTGTGGCCGGTCCGGCGGTCTGTGTCGCAGGATGTCGTCGTCGATCCGCGTACAGGCCTCGAGGAACGTCTCCGTCGTGCGGTGTTCCGGCGGCGCTCGAAGGTGCCAGTCGAGTAGCTCGCGGTCGATGGCGGGAAACGACGCCACGAACTGGTCGGCCAAGTGCGTGTGAAACGGCATCGAGGGCTGGTTCGAAATCCCGACGCAGGTCAGCGCGTTCTGGACGGAGTCCGCGCGGGCGTCCTGTGCGTCGAGTTCGTCGGCGATCGCGTCCCTGACGAACGTCTCCGGATCGACGCCGAACGACGTTCGTTCGGCGAGGTCGCGACTGGCATCTCGGCTGTAGCCGAAGGTCGCGAGCAGTTCCTCGACCGGATCGGGATCGGATTCGAGTCGACCGGTCGGAATGCGCTTGTCGAGGACGTCGACGGTCTTCTCGGCGGTGAAGTGACCGCGAAGGAACGTATCACAGAGCAGTCCGTGATACATCGTGTCGACGGCCATCTCGTCGGCGTAACCGGCGTGGTGGATGTGCAGTGATTCCTTGATTCCCTGCGAGTAGCGGACCTTCGATTCGTCGGGACGGAGATACCGTTCGTCCGGCGGAAACGCCGTGTGTGTCGCCCCGTACTGGTCGGCGAGCTGACCCGCGACCTCGACTTCCCGGGCGTCCGGTGCGCCGACGGTGAAACTCCGCTCGATCTCGGGAATCCCCGTGAGAAGGACCCGCGAGTCGTAGCCCGCCGACAGGAGGAGACCTTTGGTTCCGGGTAGCATCGAACGCCGCCGGAACGCCCGCTCGAGGCGCTCGGCGAGCTCGCCGACGTAATCGAACGACTCCGAACGGTAGACGAACCGCTTGAGAGGTTCGATCGAGTCGGCCTCGAGCACGCTGTCGATGGGCAGTCGACGCAGTTCCGAGACGGCGGTCTTCTCGCCGAGGGCCACGCCGAGGTGGAGGAATTCGAGAACGCCGTCTCGATTAACCGTCGGATCGGGGACCGTGCGCCCGACTTCGGCGGCGTCGGTTCCGAAGACGCGAGTTCCCGGCGCGTCGGTGTAGAAGCACTCGCGAGACCGGACGGGATCCGTCGCGACGAACGTGTCGCCCCTGTCGGCGTCGACGAGGGCTAGATACGATCCGTTGAGCAAGTCCAAGGCATCGCGACCCACGTTCTTGTAGCGCTCGAGCAGCCAGCGCGCGGCGTTTGACTCGTCGCCCGGGACGTACGCTTCGCCCCAGACGACACACCGGTCGTCGCCGTCCGCGTAGCTGGCGGTCCAACCGGGCGCGCCGAGCGCGTCGTCTCTGATGCCGACGGTGACGAACGGCCCCGTCAGTACCCGATCGAATTCGTCGCTCGCTCTGTGTCGCTCGAACGTCTCTCTGTCGCCGAATACGCCGAAGAGTTCCCTGTTCATCGAAGACCACCGTCGCGACCCACGATCGAGGGGACGACGCCGAGTCGACCGATCGGCGGTCGACCAGCGGTTCGCTCGTCCACATCGCCTCGACCGCGCACGCGGCTCTCCTCTCTTCTACCGAGACGACAATTACTATGCCATTGTTAAGGGCTGAAACGTCTGTATAGCGGCGATCTAGGCAACCGGAGATTTCGGCCTATCGGATCCATAATAATGGGCTGACTGTCAGTAACTTCGGGTCGACAATGTCACAGCAGCGACCAACCCGCCGACGAGTTCTCGCCCTCTCGAGTGCAGCCGCGGCCGCCGGCCTCGCGGGATGTACCGATCAGCTCAGTTCGGTCCTCGGCGGATCGGACGACGACTCGGAGGAGGAAGAAGAGACGGACGACGAATCGTCCGGACAGGCGGCGGCGCTAGCCGACGGCGTTCCGTCGCTCGAGACGGAGTACAACAGCCGCGAGAAGTACAGCCAGCCCGGCGAGTCGCTCGACGACTTCAGCGACCTCTCCGAGTGGGAGGTCACCCGTGGGTCGGGAAGCGCCGACCAGGAAACCGTCTTCACCGGCGACCAGAGCTTCAAACTGGAGTCGAACGGCGAGCAAAACGTCGTCGCCCAACTGGACGTGTCGGACAAGGACTTCACCGATACGGACTTCTCGTTTGCGATCCGAACGACGACTCCACAAAGCATCACGATCAACCTGCGGCTGGTCGACCAGTTCGGCGGCTGGAAAGCGTACTCGCTGCGGGAGATCACCTGCCGGAGCCCGGACGTCGCCTGGTTCCGCTCGAGTCCGGGCGTCTTCTCACAGAGCGACTACGAGCCCTCGCTCGACGCCCTGGATCGCCTCGAGATTCAGGTTTTGCACACCATGGACCAGGCCGAGGTCTGGATCGACGACCTGCGGACCCACGACAAGCCCGAAAAGGGGTACGTCATGCTGACCTGGGACGACGGCACCCGCGACTATTACGAGACGGCCGCGCCGATGCACGACGAGTACGGGTTCCCGGCCGTTCAGGCCCCGGTACCGCGCTGGGTCGAACGAAGCGACGGTGGCAGCGTAACGGCTGCGGAGCTTAAGGAACGTCAGGACGCTGGCGACCAGATCGTCGTCCACGGGACCCACAGCCCGCTCCACGAACTCGACGACGAAGAGCGGATCCGGAACCGCTTCAAGCACGACAAGCAGTGGTACATCAACAAGGGGTTCGAGGGTGCAGACTACATCATCTACCCGAACAACAGCTACGATAAGGCGAGCCTCGAGATTGCGTCCGACTACCACTACTGCGGCGGCTTCAACCAGGCCGGTAACATCAACACGACCAGCGTCTACGGCTTCGACCCGCTGGCGTTACCGCGGACGATCGGCCACGATCTGGACATCGCGAAACAGTGCGTCAATCGCGCCGCCCAGCACCGCCAGTGTACGATTCTGAACTTCCACGCGTTCTCCGAACAGAACACGATGCCCGAATCCAACTACGCGGAGCTGCTCGAACACATAGACAACGCGAACGTCGAGGTTATCACGTTCGACGAGCTCTGGAAGCACCGGACCGAACAGTTCTACTGAGTCCGCGTCGTCTGTTGATTCCATTCTTGCGGTAACGAACGGTTCTATCGCATCCCTCGTCCGGAGAGGAAGCCCGCAGTAGCGCGAGTTCCGGACCGATCAGTTCGTCGAGAGCGTGATCGAGTCGGTGTCGGTCGCACCGTCAGCGGTAGTCACGCGCAACACGATCGTGTCGCGGACGTTCGTACCGACCGTCACCGTGATCGTCTCACCGGTCTTGTCGAACTGCGCCGTCTGGCCGACGTCCCACTCGTAACGGACGATCTCGCCGCCGCGCGCCTCGGATCCCGACGCGTCGAGTTGAACCGTCTGCCCGGACTCGAGCGCCGACCCGATGAAGTTCCGGGGACAGGCGGTAATGGACGCGACGGGCGCGTCCGCCGCCGTCTCGTCTTCGGCGGACTCGTTCTCGTCGGCACTGTCGTCCGTCTCGTTCTCGTTGGCACCGTCGTCCGACTCGCTCTCGTCGGCACCATCGTCCGACTCGCTCTCGTCAGCACTGTCGCCCGACTCGCTCTCGTCGGCACCATCGTCCGACTCGCTCTCGTCAGCACTGTCGTCCGACTCGCTCTCGTCAGCACTGTCGTCCGACTCGCTCTCGTCAGCACTGTCGTCCGACTCGCTCTCGTCGGCACCGGAGTTCGCATCGGCTGCCTCGAGTCGGAGATCGTCCGTCAGGAGCCGCTCGACGATCGCCGAGTGCCACTGCACGCGGGTCTCGAGGGGGACGCCGGTCGAGAGCGTCTCCGCGAGGAACGCGTCGGCGCCGAGGTCGCGAGCGGCCTTGTGGACGAGCAGTCCCCTCGGGTCATTGTCGGGACTGGAGAACGGCCCGGTCTGAAACGCGAGCGCCTGGTCGTCGATGTAGTTCCGGGTGACGTACTCGGCCGCATCGGCCGCGGCCGCAGCGGCTTCGCCGTCGGAGTGGAAGATCGCCTGCCCGACGCCGTCGACGGGATCGTTTGCGTAGATGCCCGTCGACTCGTGGAGGTCGATCACAACGTCCGGATCGTACTCGACGACAACACTCCAGAGCGCCCTGGCGAGGTCGGTCTCCGGCTCGCGCCCCTCCAGGAATTGTCGATTGAGGTCGACGCCGTCGTCGGCGGTCCGCGTCCCGTTCTCGACCGCGGCCGCGTTCGCTTTGGGGATGGTAACGAGGGTTCCGGCGCCGATCTCCCAGTCGGCGATCGAACCCGTCGCCGTATAGCCCGCGACCTCGTTGCCGTGGACGCCGCCGATGACGACGACCGTTGGGCCGTCGACGTCCGCGCTCGTGACGTAGACCGTCGTCTCCTCGGCCGTTCCCTTGCGAATCGTGAAGGACTCCCGTGATGTTCCGTCTGCCTGTGCCCCATCGACTGCCGTCGCGCCGGCGCCAGCGATCGCGCAGGCGCCCGCGAACGACAGTACCGATCGTCGTGAAAGCGCATTCCGCTGCATTCCACCGCCCGATTCGGAATAGGATGTGTTTACTATCGCGAGAATAACGTCAGCAGATATTCTTTTTCTTCTTTCGAAACCGTCATGAAACGGTTGTAGAGAGCGAATCCATCCGGAAGACCCGAGGTAGTTGCGCCCCGTTCGACGCCGTTACCGAACACCGTGTTGCTCGTAGAACCGCCGGATGCGGTCGTCAGTCAGCAAGGGTCCGTGGACCTGAATGGATTTGAGGCCGGGATAGCTGTTGGCTTCGATGACGGTGAAGCCGCCGTCGTCGTCGGTTACGATAACGTCCCAGCCGACGTACGGGAGGTACGAGCACGCGTCGGCCATCTCGAGGACCCGCGATCGAATCCGCTGCCAGCCGGGGATCTGTTTCCCCTCGATTGCCATTCCGGTATCCGGGTGCTCCGAGTGCCACTCGACACCGTCGCCGTCGCCGTCGCTGTCGGGGGGTTGCGCGCCCGGGCCGAGTTCGCCCGTCCTGCGGTCGATCGACGCGGAGAGGCCGCCCTGCGTGAAGTTGTCCAGCGGCACGGAGTCCGTCGTGCCGATCCGCTGGATCGCCGCGGCGATGAACGGTTCGTCGAGGACGTCGTCGTACATCGTGATCAGCCGGATCGTGTTCGGCGTCGCCGGGTACAGCGCGGCCGGGAACGTTCCTTGGTCGACGAACTCGCAGACGAGGTAGTCCTCGAGGTCGGCGACCAGCGATCGGAACTCCGCCTCGGCGTAGTGGTCGCCGTCGACCCGGTAGCCATCGTCGGCGCGCGAACACAGCATAACGTTGTTTCCGCCGCCGCCGTGGACCCACTTGAGGACCAGCCGCCCCTCGACCTCGAGTCGATCGACGACTCGCTGGGCGGCGTTTCTCGTCTCCGTCCGCGGCGACGACCGGGCCGGCTCGGACGCCGGTCCACCGATGCCGATCGGCTCCGGGACCGTCGGCCCCCCGTCGGCCATCTCGCGGCCGCGTCGGCCGTCGACGGGGTGGTAGGTCCCGTCGCGGAGCAGCCCGTAGACGGTCATCTGCTCGGCGTCGAACGACTGCATGAACCGGTGAAAGAGGAGCTTGTTCGAGAGGGCCACCGACCACGTTCCGTTGATCTGTTTCGTGCCCACGAACCGCTCGTAGTCGCTCACGTAGTCGCGGTAGTTCTCCGAGTCGAGGTCGTAGACCGCGTCGGATCTGCTCAGGAAGCCGCGCCGCCAGAGCCAGAGGCGTCGGCGAAGCGGTCGCGAGACGTCCGACTCGTACTCGGACCCGACGAGTCCCTGCACCGCCCTGGCCGTGTGGTAGAGCGTTCTGACGTTCACGAATGAGCCTGCCACGCGGATCCTGTTAGTTATCGAACTACCAAGACAGTTGCAGTCAGAGCGCGGACGATATGACCAACAGAAATCGTGCAAATCGGGCGGGCTCGCCGCTTGAGAAGCGGAGATACGGTGACGGCTATTCGGTCAGTACGCGACGGACGATCGCAGTCCGCTCGAGTGCCGTCACGGCGAGGACGCCGAAGACGAGCGCGACCGTTGCGACGATCGGGAGCGGACGCCGTCGGACACCGCTCCCGGCGGCCCAGCAGAGGCCGGGGTACTGCCGAGCGGACGCGGCGGCGCCGCGCAGGTACCACAGCCCGCGGAGGAGACGCCCCTCGGAGAGGTAGGCCTTCGCGATGACGAGCCGGTGGGCGGCGCGGATCTCGTACCCCTCGGCTTCGAACCGTTCGACTTCGTCCTCGTAGATCGAAAGGTACTGCTCGCTGGCCGTTCGGATGACGGCCGCCGGCGGCTGGCCCGTCTCCTCGCGGACGACCAGTGGTTCGTCGACGTACGCGAGCTTGCCAGCCTTGAGCACTCGCAGGCAGAATTCGGGGTCCTGGAACCGGTCGAGTTCCTCGTCGAAACCGCCGATCTCGCGGACCACGTCGGTCCGGACGAGTAGGGTCGAGCCGGCGTCCGGCTGCACCTCGTCGGACAGGATCGGCCCGATCAGTTCCTCGCCACCCTCCCGGACGGGTTCGTCGTCCGACCGCGCGAGCGCGGACGCGGCGACTCCGCGGAGGCGGTCGTTCGCCCCCGACAGTTCGTAGGTCGAGTCGCAGTAGACGCCGACCCACTCCTCGGATCGCCCCTCGAGGGCGGCGAGCTGGCGCTCGAGTTTCTCGGGGCGCCACTCGTCGTCGGAGTCGAGGAAGGCCACGTACTCGCCGCGGGCGTGCTCGATGCCGGTGTTCCGGGCCACGTTGGCCCCCTGGTTGGTTGCGTGGACGACGGGACGGACCCGGGGATCGTCGTAGTCGGCGAGCACGGACGGCGTCTCATCGGTCGAACCGTCGTCGACGACGACCACCTCGAGGTCGTCGATCGTCTGCGCGAGCGCACTATCGATCGCGCGCGGAAGCGTCTCGGCTCTGTCGTAGGTCGGGATCACGACGCTGACTCGTGGCATTTTTCCCACCTCCGAACGGTCGAGCCATTATTATCGCGTCGCTAAACGCCGGGGACGACGCCGCGAGGGATCGACTCGAATCGATTGCCGGCTGCGACCGACGCGGAGCGCGGCTCCGGTCGCGACCCCTGATCTGACGTCGCTCGTGGGCTAATAGCTGTATAAGAAAGGTAGAACGGTTCGTCGCCGCAGCCAATGACCCACCGGAACCGACGAACGTTCGTGACGACGATCGGCACCGCCGGAGCGATCGGGCTCGCCGGCTGTCTCTCGAGCCTGCGCGGCGACGACGATGACGAGTCGACGCCGTCACAGGAACAGGAGGAAAACGGTGGCGGCGCCGAGACCGACGGACTCGACCTGCCAGGTGAATCGATCGACGACTTCGAAGCCCTCGACGACTGGTCGGCAATGATCGACGCCGGCGACCTCGAAGCCACCGCGGACGACCCCTACGCGGACTCGCAGTCGGCGCGGCTAACGGCCGACGAGGGCACCGAGGCCGCGTCGATCTATCGGTCCGTCGCCGACGGACTGGACCTCCGTGACCGGAACCTCTCGCTGGCGGTCTCCTTCTCGGAGCGCGACCAGTTGCGACTGACGCTCGAGCTGTACGCGCCCGACGCGCGCAGCGCCGTGCGGATGCACCGGACGCTGACCGGCCCGACCGATCGCTGGGTGCGCGTCGACTTCGGGACGATTGGCGTCGACGGAACGCCGGACCTGAGCGACGTCCGCGAGATCCGACTGACCGCCCGCCGCCGAGGCGACCAGACCGGCCCGATCGACTGTCGGATCGACGACCTCCGAACGGTCGACCGCCCCGACCGCGGCGCAGTGATGCTCCTGTTCGACGCCACACTCGAGGATCACTACAAACGCGCGCTCAAGTACCTGGACGCGTTCGAGTTCGCGGGCGTCGAGGCCGTCATCCCGGAGGCCCTCGGTGAGTCCGGTCGCCTCTCGATGGGGCAGCTCGAGACGCTGGGCAACGCCGGCTGGGAGGCCATCGCACGCCCCCGGACCGGCGCGCGGTTCCTCCACGAGTTCCCCCGCGAGCAGCAGGCGGAACGCATTCAGCGGACGAAGCGCTTCCTCGAGAGCCGTGGCTTCGAGGACGGCGCGAGACACTTCATGACGCCGCGGAACATCCTCGGATCGGAGACGCTCGACCTCGTCCGGGAGCACCACGAGACGGCGTTCCGGTTCGGCAGCGCCCCGAACGGGCTCCCGCTGACGGACTCCCACGACGTCGGGTTCTTCTCGGGAACCGCCGGCCAGACGACGCGGGACTACGTCGACTACGCGGCCGAATACGGCCAGTTGGCGGTCCTGCACTTCGAACACATCGGTGACGACGGGATCTCGGAGTCGGCGTTCGCGGACCTGCTCGCACACGTCGATGCCGCCGACGTCGACGTCGTTACCCCGTCCGACCTGCTGGAGGGGTACTGATGTACCGCGGTGCCTCGATCGGCGTCGTGGTGCCGGCGTACGACGAGGAGGGGTTCGTCGGCGACGTGATCCGCGAGATGCCCGACTACGTCGATCGGATCTACGCCATCGACGACCGCTCGACCGACGGGACCTGGGACGAGATCCTCGAGGCGGCCCGCGACGACGCCAATGCGAACGCGGGACGCGACGCGGCCGACGACGCGGCGCTCGTGACCGACGGCGGCGCGTCCATGCTGACCGAACGGGCGTCCGTCCGGGACGCGATCGGACGGGTCGTCCCGATCCGCCACCGCGAGAACCGCGGCGCCGGCGGAGCGATCAAAACCGGTTATCTCGCCGCGCGCGCCGACGGCGTGGACGCGACCGTGACGGTCGACGCCGACGGGCAGATGGACCTCTCGCAGATGCCCCGGCTGCTCGACCCGCTCGTCGAGAACGAGGCCGACTACGCGAAGGGGAACCGCCTCCTCTCGCGGGAGTACCGCGCGGCGATGCCGCGGTTTCGGTTCGTCGGGAACGCGATCCTCTCGTTCCTGACCAAGATCGCCTCCGGCTACTGGAAGACGATGGATCCCCAGAACGGCTACACGGCCGTCTCCGGCGACGCCCTCGAGGCGATCGACTTGGAGAACCTCTACGAGTACTACGGCTACTGTAACGACCTCTTAGTGAAGCTGAACGTCCACGGGATGCGCGTTGCCGACGTGGCTATGCCGGCCGTCTACGGCGACGAGGAGTCGAGCATCACGTACTCGGAGTACATCCCGAAGGTGTCGACGATGCTCCTGCGGAACTTCCTGTGGCGGCTGAAGACGAAGTACCTCGTGCTCGATTTCCACCCGCTGGCGTTCTTCTACCTCGTCGGCGCCGGACTGGCCGCGACCGGCATCCTCGCCGCCGTCGTGACGCTGTTCGCGACGCTCGCGACGGTCGGTCCGTCGGTGCAGGGGTCGACGACCGTGTTCCTGCTCGTCGCCGGCATCGCGTTCCTCCTGTTCGCGATGGTGTTCGACATGGCCGAGAGCGAACACCTCGAGCGCCAGGTCCGCTAGTCCCGCGTTCGTCGTCGAGATCGCTCGTCGCGTCTCCAGTTCCGTTGTCGCGATTCGCCCAGCTGTCCGGTTTCTGCTTTCATCGACTTTCGCTGTTCTCGAGTTCACTTCGCGTCAGGTTCCGACCCGTCGGTCGCAGCGTAACTAGCTCTCACTCGGCCTAAGGGTCAGCGTCAACTCGAGCGGTTCATTCGAGGAACAGCAACGGCGTTCCGTGTGAATCGAGATCGAACCCGATCGGTCGCATTCACTCCGCCGATCGATCAGGGAAGGAGACTCTGGATGCCGGTGCCGAGAATGCCCAGCGCGAGTCCGGAAACGAACAGCGACAGCCCGGCGACGAACAGCAGGCTCTGAAGCCAACTTCGCGTTTCGCCGTCCTCGTCACCCTCGCCCTCGAACGACACCTGTATCGCGGCCGCCCGGGAGCCGATCGGATCGGGAAACACCGAGAGGATCTCGAACGGTTCGGACGAGTCCAGCGCGCCGACTAGCAGCGCGAAGCCGACGAAGATCACGAACCCGACCGGCGGGACCACCGCGAGCGCGAGCCATGGATTCGTGATTACCGTCGCGAGGGCGATGATGGGACCGGCCGCGAGGACGGTCGTCAACGCCGCTCGAGCGAGTCGCGCGTCGGCGAGTGGATCGAAACCGACGCGACGGGCGCTCCAGCAGTGACAGACGAACATCGTTCCGTAGCCGATACTGGTCGCGACGGCCGCACCGTGCATGCCGTAGCGCGGAATGAGCGCGGCGTTGAGGACGACGTTGAGCAGCGCCGCCACGCCGGTGGCCGCGATCGGATACCGGAGGTTCCCTTTGCCCTGCGAGACCGCGAGGATCGGTCGTGCGAGCGCGAATCCGAGCGCCCCCGGCAGCAACAACAGGAGGGGTTCGATCGCCGGAACGGCTTCGTCGCCGAAGTAAATCGGCACGGCGACGTCGGCCAGCGCCGCCAGCCCGACCGCCATGACGGCCGTCAGGAGGAACGTGTACCGCGTCGCCCGCGACGCCAGTTTCGAGATCTTTCGGCGGCGGTTCTGGGACCACAGCTCCGACGTCGAGTGGACGAAGACGGTCTGGATCGCCAGCGGGACGAACCAGAGGAACTCGGCCAGCGTCAGCGCCGCCTTGTAGTTCCCCACGTCCGCGCTCGTCCGGAACCGCTGGAGCATCACGATGTCGATGTGGTACAGCGACATCAGCAGGAACACGAGCACGATGCTCATCGTGTTGAACGTGAGCATCTGCTTGCGCGGGAACCGTTCGGTCGGCGTACTCGAGAGACACGTCAGCGGAACCCGGCGGTTGACGATGGTCAGTCCGGCGACGGCCACGAGCAGACTCGCGACCAGATGGCCCGCGAGGACCCCCATCACGCCGACCCCGACGTACGCCAGCGGGACGGCGACGACGATGAACGCGACCGTATCGAGAATCTTCAGCGGCTCCGAGTAGCGCTCGAGACCGAAGCCCATCAGCGTCTTTCGGGCGTAGTCGCGAAACTGCGCCGTCACGACGAGGGCGGCGAGCGCGTAGAAGTAAATCGCGAACCCGTCGCCGAACGCGCGGTCGACAATTCCCAATCGGGCGGCGAGTATCAACAGGAAGGCGCCGACAGCGGCGAGACCGATGGCCAGCCGAAAGTAGAAGCCGACGACGTGTTCGCTCCAGTTCGCGTCGTTGCGATCCTCCGCGAGGAACTTCCGGACGCCGTCGGTGACGCCGGAGCTCACGAAGATCATGTAGATGGCGAACACGGACAGCAGGAACGCGTAGTCCCCGTACTTCGACGGGCCGAGAAACCGATAGAGGAGCGGCGTCGAGAGGGCAGTGAGGAGCTGCACGACGACCTTCACACTGACAACCGAGAAGACGCCGCTCGCGATACTTCGATTCACGCTCTCACCGGGGAGCGTCCGTGCTGAGGGTCGGCGGCTCCCCTCGCCGACGCCCGTTCAGCATCCAACGTGCTCACAGTAGTGCGACGTAGCGACGGCGAAGACTTATTATACGGGTGTTAAACCCCGGTGAGTGGCCGATACAGTCGATCTCGTCTCGCAGGGGAGACCGTCTCGACTATTCGATCGTGTTCTCCCAGGTCGTGACGCCACTCGCGCCGAGGTCGCGGATCCCGCCCGCGAGGCGATTCTTCTTGAAGGTCGGGTTCTCCGAGGACGCGTAGAGACAGACGGCTTCCTCACCGCCCGTCGACTCGAGGTCGGAGTCGCGAACCAGCGCGTCGGTCCCGACGTCGAGGTACGGATACTGGCTGGCGCGCAGCTCGCTCTTGTAGACGGTCAGGTCCGCGCCCGTGTTGACGATGGCGTTCCGGTCGGTCCCGTCACGACCCTCCTGGGTGACCGAGATGTGGCTGAACCGGCAGTTGTCCCGTTCACAACGGATCCCGTCGCGGAAGCCGCTGGCGTCGCCGGATCGGCCCGAGATCGTGAGGTGTTCGGCGAGGATCCGATCGGATCTGTCGCTGTCGCGGATCCACAGCGGATACCCGCCCGCGGTCTCGTGGCTGATCGACGTGTCTGCGATCGTCGTCTCGCCGGAGTCGGGCGAGAGGACGATACCGTGGTTGACGCTCGACCCGCTGATCCGAATCTCAGTGTTCTTGATCCGAGCCTTTTCGCAGGTGTTCATCACCGAGATCGCGTGGCTCGTCGGCATCGGCGAGGTGATATCGACGAGTGCACCGTAGATTTCGATGTCTCGACCTTTCTCGATTCGGATCCCACGCTGGGATCGATCCTCCGGTCGCGACTCGTCGACCTCGACCGTCGGCCACTGGATCACGCTGTTCGCGCCACCGACGCGGATGTTCGCTCCGTTACTGTTCCGGTAGAGACCGCCGCTGACTACGATCTGTCCCTCGCTGCCCGCCGCGTAGAGCCCGTTGTTCGGGAAGCCGCCGAGCCAGCAGTGTTTGAACTCGAGGGTACCCGCGTTCTGGTTGGCCTCGATCCCGATCGGGCCACGCCAGCGCTGGCCCGCGTTCGGCGTGTTCTCGACCCACGCACCGCCGTCCGGTGCCCGAAACCGCTCAACGAGTCCCGTCCCGTCGGGATCGGTGATGTTGAACAGTCCCGGACCCCACGTCCCGCTGTCGTGCTGGCCGCGAACGGTGATGTCGCGCACCTCGAGCCGATCGGAGACGTAGGCTTCGATCGCTCGGATCCCGGTATCGGGGGCCGTCTGATCGACCTTGAACCCCTCGAATCGGAGGCGACTGCCGGGGTTGTAGGTGACGCCGAGACGGAACAGCCGAAACTGCGGGCCGTCGAAGGTGTGGTAATCCGCCGGGACGAGCGTCGCGCCGTCGCCGACGAAGCCGATGTTCTCGAAGCCCGTGTATCTGAACTGCTCGTCCATGTAGTAGCGCCCCTCCGGGAAGACGAACAGCGTGTCGTCGGCGCGCAGGTCCTCGAGGACGGGCGTGATCGATTCCGTTCCGGTGTTGTCCGCGCCGGCCTCGACGACGTCGACGACGTTCTCGTACTCGTCGTGGTATTCCTCGTACGGGGCCGCCGCGCTCGAAGCGCCGGCGGTCGTCGACAGACCGAGACCAGCTGCACCCGCAGCCACGAGCCCACCGAGCACCGTGCGTCGTGTTTGTCCTGTATCTGTTCGTCCGTCGTCAGTAGATCGATCGGCACCGTTCCCATCCGACTGAAACTGCGGCGAGTTCATCCCATCCGAACGCCGCAGATCGCTTCGTTCCACCATTGATATTCACTTCTTTCTGAGTGATGACGGGGTCCAGTAACTATGGCTTCGGATAGCAAGCTTTTAAGTCCGAAACCCTATGGGATAGTGGTAGATTACCCAACACTTGCAGCAGCCACAACTGATTGCCGGGGTAATAATCTCCGGTTTGAAGCGCACTCGTGCCGATATTCGGCGCCTCCCTGAATTACTAATTCGTTCAGCAATGCTGTCAATAAGATATCTAATACCCCGTCTGACGCTCGTCCGACATCGATAGAACACCTCCTCGAGTGCCCGCTCATTTCGTTCCCCAGTTACTGGTTCGGCATCCGATCGTTCTCGATCGTCGCCGCGATCAGTTCCGCAACGGCGCGTCGGATTCGCTGGGAGACCGCCGAGTCCGAAATGCCGAGCCGTTCGGCCAGATCGTCCTGCGTGATTCCGCGGGGAATATCGAAGTAGCCACCGTAGTAGGCCATCATGAGGATCTCGTGTTGCTGGTCGGTCAGGTGGAAGGTGCCGCTGTCGGAGACCGACGTGTCGTACAGCTGCGTCACGCGAAAGGAGATTCCGCGGTCGCGACACCGCGCTCGAAACGCGATCAGCGCGTCCCGGTTCGGCAGGTAGATGCGAGCGACCCAGCCGCGTTCGCCGCTCGTGACCGTGAACACGAACAGTCCGTGCTCGCCGCCCCAGTCGGGGAGGACCGCGAGGTCGGTCTCGAGTGCGACGCGGAAGATCGTCCGGTTCTCGAACGTCGCGATGCGGGTCGGGTCCGAGACCGTCGGGTCCGACGCCATCGAATCCTCGACGGCCGTCTCGTCGTCGCTGAACACGGAGACAAACTGGTATCGACGGTCGTCGGTCGACGCCTCGTACTCGTACCGGAACGTCGTCTCGGGATGGTTTGCGATCGTCGATGCCAACGCGAGCTCGTCGTGAACGAGATGAACTTCAGCGATAAATCCCATGCGATGCCCGTTTCCTATCGCGTGGTCGGGAACGGCGTCCAAACCTATACGGAGACTAAGCGACCGTTGCAGTACCCGGGACGACCTCGAGCCGGTCGGCGACTCAGTTCAGATACCCCAGATCGGCAAGCCGGTCTGTCACGTCTTCGTCGGGCTCCGACCGATCAGAACCGTCGCCGTCGTCCTCGTAGGTTGCATACGATATCGGGTCGACCGGATCGGCGACGGGCGCGACGCTCCCGTCCATGCGATCGCTGTACGGGACGCCCATCGAAGACAGGACCGTCGGTGCGACATCGAAAATGTGGACGCGATCGAGCGCCGCCTCCTCGTCGATCCCCTCGCCGGCGGCCACGAAGATCCCGTCGAGCTTGTGGTTCCACGGTTCGGCCGGGCCGAAGTACTCCCCGTCGCGTAGCTGTTCGGAGATCATGTGGTCGAAGCCGTTGGGGATCGTCACGATATCGACGGTATCCTCGACGCGGTCACCGTGGAAATACCGCTCGCGCGGTGCGACCGTCTCGAACAGCGCCTCGCCGTCGGGAGTCTCGACCGACTGCAGGCGCCGGATCAGCTCCTCGCGAAGCGACTCGTACTCCTCGGGCGGGACGACCCCGTTCGGATCCCGCCCCTCGAGGTTGATCCGAACGCCGAGTTCGGTTCGGGCCCGGACGTAGGCCGCGGAGTTAACGAAATCGACCTGCTCGTTGGCCGTCCGCGAGACGCCACTCGGCGCGTACTCCCTCGCGAGATCGGCGAGGCCGACCCGCTCGAGGGCGACTCTGATGCGACTGGCAGTGATCCCGAACCGGGCGGCGATCGACGCCGCGCGCGCCGTCGCGCCGGGTTCCCAGGACTCGCACTCCTCGCCTTCGCGGAGCCGCCTGCGCATCGGCGTCCACGACGGCATCCCCTTGCCGCCGGTCGTCGTCTCGAGGTAGCCTTCGTCCCGCAGAAACTCGTTGATCCGGAACTCGTAGCCGTCGTACGGCCCCATCCCGTGATCGCTCACGAGGAAGACGCGATTCGGATCGCAGTCCTCGAGCACCGCCGCGAGCTGGTCGTCGGTCGCCTCGTAGACCCGGTTGACGAGTTCCTCGTCGCCGGCGAACTCGTGGAAGACCGTGTCCGTCTTCTGGAACTGGAGAAAGCCGAGATCGGGATCGAACTCCTCGGCGAGGTACCGAAACGCCTCGCCGCGCATCTGAATTAGGTTTCGGTACTCCGCGATCTTTTCGTCGTCGGACAGCGAGTCGTCGCCGCGCGTATAGGCGGGGTAGACGCGGTACTCGCCGATTTCGTCGCGGACCTCCTCGAGGAGCCCCTCGGGGTGGCAGGGCGGATCCTCCGGGCCCAGAAAGCCGGGGATCACCGCGCCGTCGAACTCGTCGGGCGGGTGCGTCACCGGCGCGTTGACGACGACGCTCGAGCGGTCGTGTCGGTCCAACAGCGTCCACAGCGGGTGCGCCTGGATGTCGTCGTTGCTCGTCACGTGCCAGTCGTAACCGTCGTAGCCGACGAAGCCGACCACGCCGTGTTTGCCGGGGTTGACGCCCGTGTAGATCGATGGCCAGGCGCTCGGCGTCCACGGCGGAATCTGGGACTCTAACGGCGCGGTTGCGCCCTCGGTACACAGCCGCTCGATGGTCGGAATCCGGTTCTCCTCGAAGAGTCGCTCGAAGACCGGTCGACACCCCGCGTCGATCCCGATGACGAGCGTATCTAGCCCATCCGCTTCGCCCTCGGTACGCTCGGTCGGTGTGGTGTCGTCACGGTCAGACGTCCGTGTCATCGTTGCAGTAAATTTGGTTGTCGTCGGTCGCTTCGGTCGACCGCTGCCGACTTCCTCCCGGCAGCGGTTTCAGTCGATACGGCACAGCTATCTACTTACTGAAAGAGTGATCAACCACTTCATTATCGTTCCGTTAAACGGTCGGAGACGCCCGAAATGCGGAGAATTCCCGTCATGTCTCTTACGGGTGGAACCGTCGGAATCGACGGGAGCAGATCGGCAGTTCCAGCGACCGCAGCGAACGGCGATGCTCTCACGAGGAGAGACGTCCATTGGGATCGGACAAACTCTCGAGTTCAGTGCTTGTCGTTTCGTGGTATCTAATTCATATCGGACTGGGACTCGAGATGTCGTATTGCCGGCCGCGAAGTGCGAAATTATTTATATAGTCCCGGGCGGATTCGAACCGCCGTCCTGAGCTCCAAAGGCTCAGATGATTGGCCACTACACCACGGGACTTGATCGGCAGATGTAGGTTGACGACAGAACGGCTTATGAGTTATTGTTTACTCCTGCTCGACTGGCGAGATGCTATCGATCGATTCGATTTCGGCATATCGATGACAACTACGACAGAGGCAGATCACGTTGTCGAGTGTGTGTGTGTGTGTGTGTGTGTGTGTGTGCAAGTTGTGGGTCATTGAATTCTCGTACCGGAGTTATATGATGAACGTCCNGTGTGTGTGTGTGTGTGTGTGTGTGTGTGTGCAAGTTGTGGGTCATTGAATTCTCGTACCGGAGTTATATGATGAACGTCCGGTTCATGGCCTATTTCCTCACGAGTCTTTCCACAGTGCTGGCACATGTGATCGTCTCGGTCTAGCGCTTTGCGTTTTACTTTTCTCCATTTTCCATTGTAGGGATTATCGGTGTTTCCCCACTGTTCAGACAACCAGATCCGAAGACAATTTTGACTGCAAAACTTCACCGGTTCCCGTTTTGCTTTAGATTTGAGAACCGTTCTAATCCTTCCACAAACCTCACAGACACGTTTCACGCGTTCAATATCGTGAACCTCGTAGTATGGCGTCCCGAGAAATTCGTCGGCTTCTTCGACGCAACCCGGCCAATATATCCCGGGCTTGTCGGATAGATAGTATTCGAACGTCGAGTCACATCGTTTACACGAGGCCGTTTCGGTTCCACCGTTTCAGTTCCCGTTATGTTTTCCACCGTTTGCGTTACAGTCATCACAGAACTCCCGACGTGATTTCGGATCGTAAAAATTCGCTCTACATCCCTTGCATGTTCGGTTTGGGAGAGGTTCGTCGTGGATTTTCGTATGATGTTGACGCATACCTTGTTCCGTATTCAGCGACTTTTCACACGTCGGACAGTCCATAAATACTGTTTCTGACCAGATCCAAATAAGAGGCGGGTAACCGCAGTGAAAGTAATCAGCGCATCAAATCTAAACGGCCGACGACCAGTTCGCCAAAGAAATCCCAGACAGTTCGTTACTGTCTTAATCTACAGGTAGCCTTCGTCGGCCAGCCGCTCGATGCCTTCCTCAAGTCGCTCCTCGCTCGCCGCGTACGAGATCCGCGCGTAGCCGGGGGTGCCGAACGCGCTGCCGGGGACGGTCGCGACGTGGGCGTCCTCGAGCGCGCCCTCGCACCAGGCCTGGTCATCGTCGTCGACGGGGACCATCATGTAGAAGGCGCCCTCGGGTTCGGCGACGTCGATGTCGTGCTCTTCGAGCAGGTTGATGACGAGGTCGCGGCGGTCCTCGAAGGCGTCGACCATCTCGGCGACCGGGTCCTCGGTCTCGAGGGCCTCGAGACCGGCGTGCTGGACGAAGTTCACAGCCGAAGAAACCGAGTGGCTGTGGAGTTTGCCGGCCTGGTTGATCAGGTCCTCGGGGCCGGCGAAGTAGCCCAGCCGCCAGCCGGTCATCGAGTAGGCCTTCGAGAAGCCGTTGACCGTGATCGTGCGGTCGGCCATCCCCTCGAGCGTGCCCAGGCTGGTCGGCTCGACGCCGTAGGTGATCTCCTTGTAGATCTCGTCGGAGATCACGGTGATGTCGTGTTCGACGGCCAGATCGCGGACGCCCTCGAGGGCGGCGTCGGAGTAGACGGCGCCGGTGGGGTTCGACGGCGAGTTGACGATCAGCAGTTCGGTCTCGTCGGAGACGGCGGCCTCGAGGTCGTCGAGTGCGGGCTCGAGTTGGAAGTCGGTCTCGGAGAGGTCGACGCGGGTCAGGTCGCCGCCGGCCATCTTGACCATCGCCTCGTAGGAGACCCACGCGGGATCGAGCAGCGCGACCTCGTCGCCGTCGGAAATCAGCGCCTGGATGATCTCGTACAGCGCCTGCTTCGCGCCGGGCGTGACGATGATCTCCTCGGGGCCGTGGTCGAGGCCGTCGTCGGCGAGTTTCTCCGAGATGGCCTCGCGGAGGTCGATGATCCCCGCCGAGGTGGTGTAGCCGGTGTGGCCGGCGTCCATCGCGTCCTTGCCCGCTTCGACGATGTTCTCGGGGGTCGGGAAGTCGGGCTCGCCGACGGAGAGGTCGACGACGTCGACGCCGTCGTTCTCGAGCTCGGTGGCGAGCGCGGAGATGGCAAGCGTTGCGGACGGTTCGACTCGGGTCAGACGGTCGGTGAATTCCATGGTCATCGCTGGTATTACGCTGAATCTGTAGTCGGATCGGAACCGGGAAGCTGGTCGACGAGGTCGAGCGCGCCGTCGACGGCTTTGCCCGCGTTCTCGACGCGTTCGCGCGCTTCGGCGGCGGACATCCCGGGGCCCGTCACGCCGAGCGTTACGGGTGTATCACGCTCGAGACTGACGTCGGAGAGCCGCTGTGCGGTCGCGTCGGTGATCACCTGATCGTGGTCGGTGTCGCCGGTGATGACCGTCCCGATGACGGCCACGGCGTCGACCGCGTCGCGGCGGGCAAGCCGATCCGCGGCCAGCGGCGCGTCGTACGCGCCCGGGACGCAGACCGTCTCGTACACCTCGGCGCCCGCGGCCTGGGCCGCCTCGAGGGCTTCCTGCTCCATCTGCTCGGTGATCGGCCGGTTGAACTCCGCGACCACCAGTCCGAGCGTGGTCATACGCCAGCGGTGGAGAGGGTGGGTAAAAGAGGTACCGTTCTCGACCGCTCCGCGACCCGGCGTTCGGCGTCACCCGCCGTCGAACGGCGACTCGACGCGAGCGACGCGTCGCGTACTCCCGCGGTCGACCCTACTGGCCGGCCGACAGTTCGTGGATGCGATCGGTGAGTTCGATGACGGCCTGCTCCTGTTTCTCGAACTCGACGACGATTTCGTCCGTCGTCTCCGCGACCGTGTCGGCGTGCCGTTGGACCTCCTTGACCGTGGCCATCACCTCTTCGACCGTCGCCGCCTGATCGTCGTTCGCGTCGGCGACCTCTTGGATGCCGTCGGCGGCGGTCTGGACGCTATCGGAGATGGTGCTAAACGACTGGACCACGTCCCGAATCTCCGACTCGGCGGTGCGAACCTGTTCGTGGGAGGTTTCGACCTCGTCGACGGTCTTGCGGGCCTGCTGCTGGACGTGTTCGATCCGCGTCGCGATCTCCTCCGTGTGCTCTTGGGTCTCCTCCGCGAGGCGTTTCACCTCGTTGGCGACGACGGCGAAGCCGGCCCCGTCGTCGCTGGCCTTGGCCGCCTCGATGTTGGCGTTGAGCGCGAGCAGGTTCGTCTGGTCGGCGACATCGGCGATGACCTCGGCGACGTCGCCGATCTCGTCGACCGACTCGTCTAAGGTCTCGACGGTCTCGACCAGTTCCGCGCTGCTCTCGAGGATCTCGTCGGTGACGTCCGTGGCGTCTTCGATGGCCGCGACGCCTCGATCGGCCTCCGAAAGCGCCTCGTCGGCGGCGTCGGCGACCTCGCCCGAGGACGCCGCCACCTCTTCCATCGTCCCGGAGAACTCCTCGAGTTCCGTGGCGACGGCCTCGAGGGACTGGTTCTGGCTGGTCACCTGGCCGTCGATCTCATGGGCGGACTCGGTCGTGCGCTCGATCGAGGCCGCGAGCCCGTCGGTCTGCCGGTTGACGCGTTCGACGAGCTCCTCGAAGTCGTGGGCCATGTCGTTGACCTCGCCGGTCAACTCGAGGAGCGTCGGATCGACGACCCCGTACTGGTCGTGGAAGTCGGCTCGGGCGGACAGGTCGCCGTCGCCGATGCTGCGGAGCGTGCCGGTCACTTCGCCGATCAGCTGCTCAACCGACTGCTGGCGGCGCACCGCGTCGGTCTGGTCGTAGATGAGTTCCAAGACGGTCGCTAGTTCGCCGTCGGCATCGAACAGCGGCATCGCGAGGAACTCGATGTGGGTCTCCGCGCCCGTGTGGTCTTTCATCGTGCTCTGGTCTCCATAGACGATGCGATCCGCGAAGCCGTAGTCGTCGTCGACGCGCTCGACGTCCCAGGCCGCGTCCGCGTCCCGCGGGTTCTCGGCGACCTTGTCTGCGAGGGTGTGGTGGCGTCGCCCGTCCGAGTACGTCGCCGCGGCCAGGGTCTCGCGGCAGTCGTCGCCGAGGAAGTCGCGGTGATCGGCGTCCAGATTGAGCAGTCGCCTGTAGGGCCGATTGTAGTACAGCACCGTGTTCTCGTCGTCGATGAGGAAGGCCGGGTTCGGAATCGCGTCGAACACCGTCTCGAGGCCGACCGACTCGAGGTGTTCGTTGTCGGCGTTCTCGTCCTCGTCCGACGCCTCGTTCGGATCCGACTCGGGCTCCGTCGCGGCGAACTCGTCGACGCCGATCTGGACGTCGACCAGCGTCGACTTGAGACCGGCGCGAAGCGTCTCCCGGACGGTCTCGAGGTCGGCGTCCGATTCGTCTTCGCCGTCGATCGACGCGAACGCGTCGTCGATCAACTGATCGATCGCGGGGGCGTACGTCGCGACGTACGCTGATGGGGCGATCTCGTGGTCGGCGTGGTCCCTGGCGGCCGCTGTGACGTCTGCCGCCCGGTCCGCCGCGGTGGGATCGAGCAGCCCGGCCGTGAGATCGGCCTGTGTCGCGACGAGGGCGTCCGGCACGGCCGTCGCCTCGCCGTCGGTGTCGCCGTCGCCCGCGGCATATGCAGCCTCGAGATCGGTCGCGGTGACGTCGAGCGTCGGAGATTCCGTCTCGTCGGCGAACGATTCGAGTCGATCGATCGTCTCGGACGTGTATTCGACCCGTCGTTCAGCCGACTCAGTCCTCGATACTCCGGGTTCGGGTTCATCTCGAGAGATCCGCTGTGCCATGTGGGTTGGCGGACCAAAGCACCCCTCTGTAAATTTGTTATTGGCCGCCAAGTGACACGTATCGGGAACCCGCCGATTCGCCGGGTTCCGCCGGATGCATCGACGGGGCTGCGACCGGACGGTCAGGACCGCGGGTAGCGGAGTGAGAACCCTTAAGCGGGGCGAACGTCAACCGCCGCGCAATGACAACGCTACGGACGCCGGGACCGACGCTCGGGGTCGTCGGCGGCGGACAACTCGGACGGATGCTCGCCGAGGCGGCCTCGCCGCTGGGGGTCGAGGTCGTCGTGCTCGATCCAACGCCGGACTGTCCGGCGGCGCCGGTCGCCCGCGACCAGATCGTCGCCGACTTCGACGACGAGGCGGGGATCCGCGAACTCGCCGCGCGCGCGGACGTGCTCACCTTCGAGATCGAACTCGCCGATCAGGACGTCCTCGAACGCGTCAGCGAGGACTCCGGGACGCCGGTCCACCCGAAGCCGTCGACGCTGCGGACGATCCACGACAAACTCGTCCAGAAGCGCGAACTCGAGGACGCGGGCGTTCCGGTGCCACCGTTCCGCGAGGTCGAGGGCGCCGACGACATTCGCGACGCCATCGACGACTACGGCGCGCCAGTAATGTTGAAGGCTCGTACGGGCGGCTACGACGGCCGCGGCAACGTCCCGGTCGAGTCGAAAGCCGACGCCGAGGACGCCCTCGAGTCGGTCGCCGGCCCCGCGATGGTCGAGTCGTTCGTCGACTTCGAGCGCGAGGTCTCGGTCATCGCCGTCAAGGGAGACGACGAGGTTGCGACCTTCCCGCTGGGCGAGAACGTCCACGTCGACGAGATCCTCCGGGAGACGATCGTCCCCGCGCGCTCGAGCGAGGCCGCTGCCGAACGCGCCTATGACGTCGCGCGGGACGTCCTCGAGGTAATGGACGGCCGCGGCGTCTACGGTATCGAGTTATTCGAAACGCCCGACGGCGAAATCCTGCTCAACGAGATCGCGCCGCGCCCGCACAACTCCGGCCACTGGACGATCGAGGGCGCCCAGAGCTCGCAGTTCGAACAGCACACCCGCGCCGTGCTGGGCTGGCCGCTCGGCTCGACGGAGCTGCGCTCGCCGACCGTCCTGACGAACCTGCTCGGTGACGTCGACGAGGAACAGCGCGCGGAGCTGGGCGATATCGACCGTCTTCTCGAGACCCCCGGCGCGAACCTCCACTGGTACGGGAAGCGCCAGGTTCGGCCGCTGCGCAAGATGGGTCACGTGACGGTGTCGGCCGAAGACGAGGACGCCGACGTCGAGGCGCTCCTGGAGACCGCGCGCGAACTCGAGGACGCGGTAACGTTCCGGAACTGAACCCCGATCGGCTCGTTTACCACCGTTTCAAGTCATCCGCCCGCACACCACCACGCATGAGCGATAGCGTCAGCGACCTCATCGACCGCCTGCACCGCGAGGCCGACCAGGACCGCCCGGACGCGGAGACGCCAGACGTCGGCATCGTCATGGGCAGCGACTCCGACCTCGAGACGATGATGACCGGCGGCCGGCGTCGCGGCGCCTACGACGCCTTCGTCGACGAACTCGGCTTCGCCGAGCAGACCGATTACGAGGAACCGCCCGAAGAGCGCTTCACCTTCGAAACCTACGTCACTTCGGCCCACCGGACGCCGGACTTAATGACCGCTTACGCCGAGACGGCGGCGGACCGCGGCCTCGAGGTCATTATCGCGGGCGCAGGCGGGAAGTCCGCGGACCTACCGAACATGACCGCCTCGATCGCCTACCCCCTGCCGGTGATCGGCGTTCCCGTCCAAGAGAAGTCGGTCGACAGCGTCATCGGCATGCCGACCGGCGCGCCGCTCGTGGCGGTCGACGCCGGCAAATCGTTCAACGCCGCGCTGTCAGCGGCCCAGATTCTCGCCCGCCAGCACGAGGCCGTCCGCGAGCGACTCGTGGACTACCACGACGGACTCCGAGAGGGGGTCGGCGACGTATCGCGACGGCTTCACGACCAGGGTACCGCGAACTTCTCGAGCGAGTAATTGGCCATCGAATTGTACAGCCGTCATTACAGACGGGACGCCGTTCGTTTTTCTGCCAAATTATCATTCTGATAGTATATTTAGTGCCGGAATAGTGACCGTTCGGTCGACT
The DNA here is from genome assembly GCF_000337495.1 of Haloterrigena salina JCM 13891. GTDB lineage: Archaea > Halobacteriota > Halobacteria > Halobacteriales > Natrialbaceae > Haloterrigena > Haloterrigena salina. Next base: position 139,544 of record NZ_AOIS01000063.1, on the reverse strand, counting down.
TTGAAGTCGATTATCAGCCGTTGATACCGTCGAAAACGACCGTCCCGTCTCTCGAGCGCGAGTGGTCGTAATCAGTTACTACCGATTCGTACAGCCTTCATATGCAGAACTATCACATACGATTCCGATTTGCTGTCGGAATTCATCACGAACGTCGGTGGAAGATACCTGATTTTGCCGAAAAACGAACAATCAACCCTTATATGCGTGCGGTTGGAACCCTCGAACGTTACGGAGATGAATGACTGGATCGCTATCGGGGCGCTGGCGCTCGTGGGACTGTTGATACCGCTCGGAATGATGGCGGTATCCTACCTCCTGCGGCCGACCGTTCCCGAAACGAGCAAACGCGCCACCTACGAGAGTGGCGAGATCCCCACCGGCGGGACGCGCGTCCGGTTCAACATCCAGTACTACACGGTTGCACTTCTGTTCCTCGTCTTCGATATCGAGACCGTCCTTCTGTTCCCCTGGGCGGTCGTGTACCTGGATGCCGTCGAATCGGATTCCGTCTCGCTACTCGAGATTCTCGGGCCAATGTTGCTGTTCGTCGCCATCCTGTTGGTCGGACTCGCGTGGGCGTGGCGCAACGGCGCAGTACAGTGGGCACAGACACCCCGTCAGGCAGCGGCCGACTCTGACCGACAATGAGTAGCAACAATCCACGGCAACAGATCCACGGCAGCACCGCACCGTCGACGGACACCCGCGACTCGCGGATCGGAGAGGGGCCCGACGACCGGTTCAACTCGAAGCTCCGGGAGGCGTTCGGTTCGACGCCGTTCATCCTCACCAAGTTCGACAAGTTCATGAACTGGGTGCGGGGCAACTCGATGTTCATGCTGCAGTTCGGGATCGCTTGCTGCAGCATCGAGATGATGCACACCTACGCGATCAAACACGACCTGGATCGCTTCGGCGCCGGCGTCCCCCGCGCCTCGCCGCGACAGGCCGACGTGATGATCGTTCCGGGAACGATCGTCTCGAAGTTCGGCCCCCGCATGAAGCGGGTCTACGACCAGATGCCGGAACCGAAGTTCGTCGTCGGGATGGGCTCGTGTACGATCTCCGGCGGCCCCTTCCAGGAAGGGTACAACGTCGTCAAGGGCGCCGAGGAGATCATCCCGGTCGACATCCACGTCCCGGGCTGTCCGCCCCGCCCCGAGGCGCTGGTCTACGGCATCGCCAAACTGCAAGAGCGGATCCGGAACGGCGAGTCGTCACCCGTCGTCGTCAAACCCTACGAACTCGAGGAGTTCGGCGACCTGCCACAGGACGAACTCGTCCAGAAACTCGCGAGCGAGATCGACGAGGAGGACCTCGTCATGCGATACAACTGGGCTGATTCGCCATGAGCACGGGACTCGAACGCGATCGAGTGCCGGTCGAGCTCTCCGAGGACGATCTCGAGGCGATCGTCGGTGATCGCGCGCTCGCGCGAGACGATCACCTGAACGCGCCCGGATTCGTCGTCCGCCCAGACGACGTCCAGAGCGTCCTCTCGGATCTGAAAGAGCGGGGCGGGTTCGATCACCTCTCGAACCTGACCGCCCAGCAGTACGAGGATCGGTACGAGTCGGTCTACCACCTGAAGAAGTACGCCGATCCCACCCAGGAGGTCTCGATCGTCGTTCCGACGCCGATCGACGACCCGGTCAGCGAGTCCGCCGCGCCGGTGTTCTCGACGGCCGACTGGCACGAGCGGGAGGCCTTCGACCTCGTCGGCATCGACTACGAGGGCCATCCGGATCCACGACGGATCCTCCTGCCGGAAACCTGGCAGGGACACCCGCTCTCGCAGGATTACGACCAGGAGAAACCGCAGCTGGTCACCCTCACGGACCACGCCAATCCGATCCAGCCGGACCACCACGACGCCGAATCGGACACGATGTTTCTGAACATCGGTCCCCACCATCCGGCGACCCACGGCGTGCTCCACCTCGAGACGGNGGTACTCGACGGGGAGACGGTCGTCGACGTCGACCCCGACATCGGCTACCTCCACCGCTGCGAGGAGCAGATGTGCCAGAACGGAACGTACCGCCACCAGATCATGCCCTACCCGGACCGCTGGGACTACGTCTCGGCGGGGCTGTTAAACGAGTGGGCCTACGCGCGCGTCGCGGAGGATCTGGCCGACATCGAGGTGCCCGACTACGCCCAGGTCATCCGAACCATGGGCGCCGAACTCTGTCGAATCGCCTCCCACATGCTCGCGCTGGCGACGTTCGCACTGGACGTCTACGGCGACTTCACCGCTATCTTCCAGTATGGCATGCGCGATCGGGAGGTCGTCCAGGACATCCTCGAGGACCTCACCGGCCAGCGACTCATGTTCAACTACTTCCGGCTGGGCGGGGTCGCCTGGGATCTGCCGGAACCCCGCGACGAGTTCGTCGCGAAGACGCGGGACTTCCTCGACGAACTGCCGGCCAAGGTCGACGAGTACCACGACCTGCTCACCAGCAACGAGATCTTCCAGGTCCGGACCCACGACACCGGGGTTCTCGAGCCCGAGGTAGCGAAAGACTACGGCTGTACGGGTCCCGTCGCCCGCGGCTCGGGCATCGACTACGACCTCCGGCGCGACGACCCCTACGGCTACTACGACGAACTCGAGTGGGACGTCGTCACTGAGCCGGGCTGTGACAACTACAGCCGCGTCCTCGTGCGCATGCAGGAGGTCGAGGAGTCGGCCAAGATCATCGAGCAGTGTCTCGACCTGCTCGAGGACTGGCCCGAAGACGAGCGAGAGATCCAGGCCAACGTGCCGCGGACGCTGAAGCCGGACGCCGACACCGAAGTGTACCGCGCCGTCGAAGGCGCGAAGGGCGAACTCGGCATCTACATCCGGGCCGACGGCACCGACAAGCCGGCCCGATTCAAGATCCGCAGCCCGTGTTTCCACAACCTCTCCGCGCTGCCGGAGATGGCGAACGGCGAGTACGTCCCGGACCTGATCGCGTCGCTCGGTAGCTTGGACATCGTTCTCGGAGAGGTGGACCGATAGCCATGGTGGGTGGATACGCGACGGCACCGCTCCAGAACGGCGACACGATCCTGCTCCCCGAGCGGATCGGCGAGCTAACGGGGCTGGACGGCTTCGGCGTCGGGGGCGAACTGCTCGCGACGTTCCTCGCCGCGTTCGTCATCGGGAACCTAATGCTGGCAATGACCGGCGTCGCCGGCCCGTGGGCGAAGCGGAAGATCACCGCCGCCTTTACCGACCGGATCGCGGTCAACCGGCTCGGACCGGGCGGAATCTTCATCATCCTCGCCGACGCCGTTCGCCTCCTGTCGAAGGAGTTGGTCGTTCCCGAGAACGCCGACCGACCGGCCTACGACCTCGCGCCGATCGTCGTCGCGGGCTCGGCCCTGCTCGGCTTCGCTGTGATCCCGATGGGCAGCGGCGTCCACCTCGCCGATCCCGAGGTCGGGCTGGCGTACGTCTTCGCCGTCTCGGGGATCGCGAGCCTCGGACTGGTGATGGCCGGCTACTCCTCGGCGAACAAGTACTCGCTGATCGGCGGACTCCGCGCGGTGGCACAGAACATCGCCTACGAGATCCCGCTGGTCGTCACCGGGATGTCGGTCGTGATCTTCGCCGGCACCCTCCAGATGAGCGAGATCGTCGCGGCCCAGGCCGAGCCGCTGGTTTCGTTCGCCGGCCTGGACATCCCGCGGTGGTACGCGCTGGTCAACCCGTTCGCGTTCGTCCTCTTCCTGGTCGCGAACTTCGCGGAAGTCGGCCGTAACCCGTTCGACACGCCGGAAGCGCCGACCGAGATCGTCGCCGGATACCAGACCGAGTACTCCTCGGTCTACTTCGTGTTGATCTACCTCGGGGAGTTCCTCCACATCTTCCTCGGGGGCGGGATCATCGCGACGATCTTCCTCGGCGGTCCGGCCGGGCCCGGGCCGGCGGCACTCGGCATCGTCTGGTTCATCGTCAAGATCTGGGCGATATTCCTCCTGACCCAGTGGCTCCGCTCGGCGGTGCCCCGGGTCCGGATCGACCAACTGATCGAGATCGGCTGGAAGGGACTGCTCGTCCTTTCCTTCGCGAACCTCATCCTCACCGCAGTGATCGTGGGGGTCCTAGCATGATCGGAATTCTCAAATCAATGGCCACGACGATGAAGCACGCACTGGACGGGTCGACCTTCACGGTCGAGTACCCCGAGACAGCACCGGACGTCTCCCCGCGGTTCAGGGGCGTCCACAAGTTCAGTCAGGAGCGATGTATCTGGTGTCGGCAGTGTGAGAACGTCTGCCCGAACGACACGATCCAGATCGTGACGAACGACCAGCGACAGGGCGAACAGTACAACCTCCACATCGGGCAGTGCGTCTACTGCCGGCTCTGCGAGGAGGTCTGCCCCGTCGACGCCATCCTGCTGACCCAGAACTTCGAGTTCACGGCGGACACGAAACACGACTTCGTCTACAACAAGGAGCAGCTGAAAGCGGTACCGTGGTACAAGGACATCGACCCGCTCGAGTCGCGCGAACCCGACCGGGGCGCGTGGATCGGCGAGGGTGAAGGAGAGGTCGACTACCAGTAACCATGTTGGAAACGATCGCCTTCGTGGCCTTCGCGTTCGTGACGATCGCCAGCGCGCTGGGCGTAGTCCTCATCGAGGAGCCCTGGCACGCGGCGTTGTTACTCGGCGTCGCGCTGATGAGCATCGCGGTCCACTTCGTGATGCTCGCCGCCGAGTTCGTCGCGATGATGCAGATCCTCGTCTACGTCGGCGGGGTGTTGGTCCTCATCACGTTCGCCGTGATGCTCACCCAGCGCGAGGACACGGCGTCCGATTCAGACTCCGAGGAGGTGGTGCGGACATGACGAACCGACCGCGACTCCGACTTGGGAAGACGCTCGTCCCCGGGCTGCTCGCCGTCGGGCTGTTCGCGCTGATGGCACTGATCGTCCTCAACACGCCGTTCGAGTCGATGGCCGACGGCGGCTTCGAAGCCGAATCGATCACCGCTGCCATCGGCTACGCGCTGTTCGACCTCGAGGCGCTCCAGCAGGACGCGGGCGTGGTGGGCACCGAACCGTTCCTCGCGGCGTTCCTGCTGATCGCGGTCGCGCTCGACGCGGCGCTGGACGCCTCCCTGGTCCTCGCGAAACGCGAGGAGTCGGGCGAACCCGTCTCGCCGCTCTCGAGTACGAGCCCCGACGACGCCGGCACCGGCGCCCGTCCGGCGACCGACTCGAGCGGGTTCGGCGACTCGGAGCCGACGGCGACCGATGGCGGCCGATCCGAGACCGCGGCAGGCGACGACTCGAACGGAGGTGACCGTCAGTGACGGTCGCCGTCGAGTACTACGTCCTGCTGTCGATGGCCGTCTTCTGTATCGGACTCATGGGAGTCCTGACGCGTCGGAACGCACTGCTGTTCCTGATGTCCGTCGAACTCATGCTGAACGCAGCGAACATCAATCTGATCGCGTTCGCGTTCTACCACGGCAACCTCACCGGACAGGTGTTCGCGCTGTTTACCATGGCGCTGGCCGCCGCGGAGGTCGCCGTCGGACTCGGGATCATCCTGGTGCTGTATCGCAACTTCCGTGACGTCGACGTCACGGTCCCAACGACGATGAGGTGGTAAGATGGTAGGAACTGGTGCAGGCCCATTCAGTTACGCTCCGGCGATCGCACTGTTCCCGCTCGCGGCGTTCGTCATCTCGCTCGTCTTCGGCCGACAGTTGCCGAAGAAGGGCGCGATTCCGGGTATCTTCGCGACGGCAGCCTCGCTGCTGTTCTCGCTGTGGATGTTCGCGACGGTCGCGGGCGGCGAAACGTATCACGAGACGCTCTACGAGTGGTCGGCCGGCGCGGTCACGACCGAGGTCGGCGCCGAGGAGATCGCCTTCTCCTTTGGCCTGCTGATCGATCCGCTGTCGGCGCTGATGTTGGTCATCGTCTCGCTGGTCGCCTTCCTCGTCCACGTCTTCAGCCTCGGGTACATGAACGACGAGGGAGAGACCGGGCTGCCGCGGTACTACGCCAGCCTCGGGCTCTTCACGTTCAGCATGCTCGCGTTCGTCTACGCGGACAACCTGCTGATGGCGTTCATGTTCTTCGAACTCGTCGGCCTCTGTTCGTACCTGCTGATCGGGTTCTGGTTCCGGACGAAGTCGGCCCCCTCGGCCGCGAAGAAGGCGTTCCTCGTCACCCGCTTCGGCGACTACTTCTTCCTGATCGGGGTCGTCGCCATCGCGTCGACGTTCGGGACGGTCGCCTTCGCCGGCGAGGAATCGTTCGTCGTCGCCGCCGAGACGGCCATCGAGGACGGAACGACGCTGTTCGGCTTCGACGCCCAGACGTGGGTGACGATCACCGGGCTGCTCGTGCTCGGCGGGGTCATCGGCAAGTCCGCGCAGTTCCCGCTGCACACCTGGCTGCCCGACGCCATGGAGGGCCCGACGACCGTCTCCGCGCTCATCCACGCGGCGACGATGGTCGCGGCCGGCGTCTACCTGGTCGCCCGGATGTTCGGCTACTACGCGCTGTCCCCGACTGCACTGTCGATCATCGCCTTCGTCGGCGGCTTCACGGCGCTCTTCGCCGCGACGATGGGCGTCGTCAAGGACGACATCAAGCAGGTGCTGGCGTACTCGACGATCAGCCAGTACGGCTACATGATGCTGGGGATGGGCGTCGGCGGCTACGTCGCCGGGGTCTTCCACCTCATGAACCACGCCTTCTTCAAAGCCCTACTCTTCCTCGGCTCCGGCGCCGTCATCGTCCTCATGCACCACGAACAGGACATGTGGAAGATGGGCGGCCTGAAGGACAAGGCGCCGATCACCTACTACACGTTTCTTGCGGGCGCGCTCGCGCTCGCGGGAATCGTCCCGTTCTCCGGCTTCTGGTCGAAAGACGAGGTGCTGTTCGACGCGCTGATCGTCGGCTTAGAGGAGCCGGTCATCCTCGCGGCCTACGCGATGGGGCTGCTCGCCGTCTTCTTCACCGGCTTTTACACCTTCCGGATGGTCTTCCTGACCTTCCACGGCGAGCCCCGCACCGAGACGGCCGAGGACCCACACGGCGTCGGCTGGTCGATCAAGGCGCCGCTGGTCGTCCTCGGACTCCTCGCGGCCCTCGTCGGCTTCGTCAACCTCGCGCCGATCGCCAAGGTCGCGGGGATGGACATCACGTTCCTCGAGTACTGGCTCGACGGCGAGTACGGCTACGTCGAGGGACTGACCTACCACCACTACCACGAGATGGTGGCCTTCGAAGAGGGGTACATCGGCTCCGAGACGACGACGATGCTGCTCAGCGCCGGCCTCTCGCTGGGACTGGCGCTGGCCGGCGCGTTCGCGGCGCACACGCTGTACAACGTCCCCGAACCGAAGCGACACACGACGAAACTCGGCGGCGCCTACACCGTCCTGCGGAACAACTACTACCAGGACGAGTACCAGGTCTGGCTCGCCGAGGGACTCACGCTGCCGCTGGCCCGAACGGCCGACCTGTTCGACCGGTCGGTTATCGACGGCGCCGTCGACGGCGTCTCGGGCGCCAGCCTGTTCGGCAGTAGCTGGGTGAAACGCATCCAAACCGGACTCGTGACGAACTACGCGGCACTGATCGTGGCCGGGTTCATCGCGTTGCTCCTCGGTCTCGGACTCTACGGAGGGTGGTTCTGATGATGATCGAAGCACTGATCGCGGTCGCACTGATCGGCGCGCTCGTCACGTTCGTCGCGCCGAATCGCGTCGCCGGCAAACTGGCCTTCGCCATCAGCCTCGTGCCGGCCGCGCTCAGCCTGTGGATGTTCACCGCCTTCGACGGCAGCGGCAACGCCTTACTCGACGGCGACCTCGCCTTCGAATCCCACCTCGAGTGGATCCAGCTGGGCGAGTACTCGATCGAGTGGTTCGTCGGCCTCGACGGCATCAGCCTGCCGCTCGTGGTCATGACGACGATCCTCTGCTCGCTGGCGATCCTGAGCTCGTGGACGCCGATCGACAGCCGCGAGTCCCAGTTCTACGGGCTCGTGCTGTTCATCGAGGCGAACCTGATCGGCGTCTTCTCGGCGCTGGACTTCTTCGTCTGGTTCATCTTCTGGGAGGCCGTCCTCATCCCGATGTACCTGCTGATCGGGGTCTGGGGCGGTCCGGACCGGAAGTACGCCGCGATTAAGTTCTTCGTCTACACGAACGTGGCGTCGCTGGTGATGTTCGGGGCGTTCATCGCGCTCGTCTTCGGCCTCGGCGACGCTGTAACGAGCTTCGCGATGCCGGAGATCGCCGACGCGATGGTCAACGGCGGCGTCCAGTCGAGCGTCTTCGGCATCGATCCGGGCACGTTCACAGCGCTCGTGTTCATCGCGATGTTCCTCGGGTTCGCCGTGAAGGTGCCGGTGGTCCCGTTCCACACGTGGCTGCCCGACGCCCACGTGCAGGCCCCGACGCCCGCCTCCGTGCTGCTGGCGGGCGTGCTCCTGAAGATGGGGACCTACGCCCTGCTGCGGTTCAACTTCACGATGTTCCCGGAGCAGGTCGAGACCTTCGCCGTGCCGATCGCGGCCATCGCGGTCATCAGCGTCATCTACGGCGCGATGCTGGCGTTGGCTCAGACGGACCTCAAGCGGATCGTCGCCTACTCCTCGGTGTCTTCGATGGGGTACGTGATCCTCGGACTGATCGCCTACACCCAGTTCGGGGTCGGCGGAGCGACGTTCCAGATGGTCTCCCACGGGCTGATCTCCGGACTGATGTTCATGTCGGTCGGCGTCATCTACAACGTCACGCACACCCGCAGCGTCGAGGAGATGTCCGGGCTGGCCGACCGGATGCCGATCGCCGTCGGCATCCTCGTCGCCGGCGCCTTCGGTTACATGGGGCTGCCGCTGATGTCCGGCTTCCACGGCGAGTTCACCATCTTCTTTGGCGCCTTCCAGGCCGACTTCGCCTACGCGCCGCTGTTTACGGCGCTGGCGATGTTCGGCATCGTCATCGTCGCCGGCTACCTGCTCTTCGCGCTCCAGCGGACCGTCTTCGGCCCGTATCACCTGGAAACCGACTACGACGTGGGCCGCGCGCCGCTGCACGACGTCGCGCCGATGTTCGTGTTGCTCGCGCTCATCATCGCCCTCGGCGTAGCTCCCGAACTGATATTCGACATGATAACCAACGCAGTCGATCCGATCCTGAACGGAGGTGACCTGTAATGGCGGCCTACCAACTCCCACAGTGGGCCGCGCTGGCCCCGGCGCTACTCTTGGCGCTGACCGGGCTGGTGTTGTTCCTCATCGACAGCATCTCGCCGCGGTCGACCGATCGAACGCTGCTGGCCGGCACCGCCGCCGTCGGCGCGCTGGCCTCGCTGGCCGTCGCCGTCTGGTTTACCGCCGCCGGTGTCGGCACGCCGACCGTCGACGGCGGCGAGGGCGTCATCGAGATCTTCGACGGCCAATTCGTCGTCGACCAGTTGGCGCTGTACTTCATGATCGTCGTCACCATCGTGACGGCGCTGATCGTCGTCGCCAGCTACGACTACCTGGCGGGCCACACCTACCAGGCCGAGTACTACTCGCTGGTCGTCCTCGCGGCGACCGGGATGGCGACCGTCGCGGCCGCCAACAGCCTCGTGACGATCTTCATCGCCCTCGAGCTGACGAGCCTGCCGTCCTACGCCCTCGTGGCGATCTTGAAGGACAACCGCGGCAGCGTCGAGGCCGGGCTGAAGTACTTCCTGATCGGCGCGCTCTCCTCAGCGATCTTCGTCTACGGAATCTCGCTGGTGTACGGCGCGACCGGCGTCCTCCAGTTGGACAGCATCGCGGAGGTCATCGCCGACGGCGGCGCCGACGGCTTCGGTGGCCTGCTCGGACTGGGCATCCTCATGTTGCTCGGCGGAATCGCGTTCAAGACCGCCAGCGTGCCGTTTCACTTCTGGGCGCCCGAGGCCTACGAGGGCGCGCCCGCGCCGATCAGCGCGTTCCTCTCCTCGGCCTCGAAGGCCGCCGGCTTCGTGATCGCGTTCCGCGTGTTCAACGTGGCCTTCCCGCTCGGCGAGATCGGGAACGTAATCGGCTTCGACTGGACGGTTGCCTTCGTCGTGCTCGCGATCGTCACCATGACGGTCGGGAACTTCGCGGCGGCGACCCAGGAGAACGTCAAGCGGATGCTCGCCTACTCGTCGATCGGCCACGCCGGCTACGCTCTGATCGGGCTGGCGGGCCTCTCGGCCGACGGCGGCGAACTCGTCATGGGCGCGGCGCTGATGCACCTGCTGGTCTACGGCTTCATGAACACGGGCGCGTTCCTGTTCGTGGCCCTGGCCGAGCACTGGGGCGTCGGCCGCACCTTCGAGGACTACAACGGCCTCTCGTCGCAGGCGCCGGTCGCCTGCGGCGCGATGGCCGTCTTCCTCTTTAGCCTCGCGGGGATCCCGCCCTTCGGCGGCTTCTTCAGCAAGTACTTCCTCTTCACCGGCGCCCTCCAGGCGGCGACGGCGAACACGGCGATGCTGGCCGTGGCCGCCGCGCTGGTGGTCAACAGCGCGCTCTCGCTGTACTACTACTCGCGGCTGGTCAAGGCGCTGTGGATCGAGGACCCGCCGGCGACGCGCGACCGGCTCGGACAGCCGACGGGGCTCTACGCAGCGATCGTCGTCGCCGCCGTGATGACGATCGTCATCCTCCCCGGCTTCGGTCCGGTCGCCGAGGCCGCCACCGGCGCCGCGGAGGCACTCGTCAACTGATCGCCGGGCCGTCGCTGGCGACCCGGTAGCTTTTCCCGCTCGGAATCGCAACTGCGATACATGGTTTTCCGGCTCGTGCTCGGCTGTGGAACGGTCGGCCGACAGGTCGTCGAACGGTTCCCCGAGCGCGACGCACGCACCGGCGATCGCCTGCTCGTCGTCACCGACGACGAGAGCGTCGCCGAAACACTTCGCGACGAGAGCCTCCCGGCGCGGCGAGCCGACCCGACCGACCCGTCCGTGATCGCGAACCTCGAGACGCCGGACGTGATCTTCGTCGCCGGCGACCGGACCGATCGGAACCGGCTCGCGCTCGTCCAGGCTCGGGAGCGGTTTCCGACGAGCTCGATCGTCGCCTACATGGGCGGGAACGCGACCGAAGCGGACCGAACGCGGTTCGAGGAACTCGCGGATTGGGTCGTCGACGCCCGGCAGTCGATGGTCGATCACATCCTCGAGGGGGCCGTGAGTCCGTCGGCCGGCGCCGCGATCGGACTCCGGAAACAGCTGGCGGAAATCGACGGCCGGCTGGCGGTGGTGATGCACGACAACCCCGATCCGGACGCGATCGCAAGCGCCGTCGCGCTGGTCGATATCGCCGCGGAGATGGACGTCGACGCCGACGCCTGCTACTTCGGCGAGATCTCCCACCAGGAGAACCGCGCGATGGTCAACCTGCTCGATCTCGACTTGCGAAACCTCTCGTCGTCCGACTCTCTCGACGACTACTCGGCCTTCGCGCTGGTCGATCACTCCCGACCCGGCGTCAACGACCAACTACCCGAGGGGCTCCACATCGACATCGTCATCGACCACCACCCGCCCCGTGGTCCGGTTCCCGGCGAGTTCGTCGATCTGCGCGAGGGGGCCGGAGCGACCAGCTCGGTGCTGACGGAGTACCTCGACCGGTTCAGTCTCGAACCGCGGCGGCCGACAGCGACCGCGTTGCTGTACGGGATCCGGATCGACACGAACGACTTCACCCGCGAGGTCTCCCCGGCAGATTTCAACGCCGCCTCGGTGCTGTGGCCCCACGCCGATACGTCGATGCTCGAACAGATCGAGCAGCCGACGGTCGAAGGCGACACGCTCGAGACGATCGCCCGGGCGATCAAGAACCGCATTCAGCGGGACTCGGTCGCCGTCGCGAGCGTCGGCGAGATCACCAACCGCGACGCCCTCCCGCAGGCGGCCGAGCAGCTGCTGTCGATGGAGGGGATCGAAACGACGCTCGTCTTCGGTTTTCGCGACGAGATGGTCTTCGTCTCCGCGCGCTCGCGGTCGGGCGACGTCGACCTGGGCGAGACGGTCCGGGACGCGTTCGATCGGATCGGCAGCGCCGGCGGCCACGCCGATATGGCCGGCGCCCAGCTCGAGCTCGGCATCCTCGGCAACGCCGACGACGCCGACGAGGTCGAATCGATCGTCAGCGTCGTCGAGGAGGTCATCACGAACCGGTTCTTCGAGGCGATCGACACCGGCCCGGGAACGTCCGTCGGCGTCTACACCCAGACCAGCGAGCGGCTGTTCTCGGTCGACGACGAGTCTGAGTCTCCCTCGAGGAACCGAACGTCGGCCGACGAGAACGGGGAGTCGGTCTAGGGTCAGGGGTCGTCTCGAGACCCGCGCCCCGCGAGTGGTCCGAGCGGTCGCGGAAGACACGTTTTTGCGCGCGGGGCTCGTTGACCCGCCTATGGAGGTCCTGTCGGACCGGAGCAAGCCGAAGGTCAAGGAGTACATGACGCGCGACGTCGCGACGGTCGCTCCCGACGAAACCGTCGGCGACGTCGCCACGCGGATCGCCGAGAGCGAGGAGCACAGCGGCTTTCCCGTCTGCGAGCGGCGCCGCGTGGAGGGCTTTATCAGCGCCCGCGACCTGCTGTTGGCCGACGACGACGATCCGATCTTCAAGGTGATGGCCACCGACCTGCTCGTGGCCCATCCCGATATGAAGGTGACCGACGCCGCCCGCGTCATCCTCCGGTCGGGCATCCAGAAACTCCCCGTCGTCGACGACGCCGGCAACCTCGTGGGGATCATCTCGAACGCCGACGTCATCCGCAGCCAGATCGAGCGCGCCACGCCCGAGAAAGTGGGGAAACTCGTCCGGACCCTAGAGGAGATCCACGACACCCACCTCGAGCAGGAGCGCCGAACCGTCGCCCTGGCGGAGCTGACGCCCACGCAGGGCCGGGTCTACGCCGACGAACTCGAGGGGCGGCGATACGAACTCGAGCACGGGCTGGCCGAGCCGCTGGTGGTCATCGACAACGGCGGCACGCTGTTGCTGGCCGACGGCCACCACCGCGTGCTCGCGGCCGATCGGCTGGGGATCGACGAGATGGACGCCTACGTCATCGTCGTCGATCAGACGATCGAGCTCGGGATGGCCAAGACCGCGGAGAAGGAGAACCTAGAGCGGATCGACGACATCGAGGTCGTCGACTACGCACACCACCCGCTCGTCCAGACGACCGAGCGGCTGCAGTCCAACAACTGAGGGGAGCCGACGGCTCGCCGGCGACGGGTCCGATCAGCGTATCAGATCTGATAGCCGCGGCTGAATAGTTACAAGTACCGTGGGAAAAGACCGCAATATATGACAACGAAGGTAGTAGAACGGACGGACGACTACACCGTGGAACTGGAGCCGGAGCTCGGTATCCCCGTTTTCACGTACAACCGGTTCGTCACGGGCGAGGAGTTACGGGAGGCCGCGCTCAGGTGGGCCGAGGTTATCGAGGCGGAGGGCGCCGACCGCTACGTCGTGAACACGGCGGAGTTCATGGCGCACAAAGACGAGGATAAGGAGTGGCTCGGGGAGACCTGGATCCCGAAACTGCTCGACCTCGGCGTTCGGGTGGGTGCCGGCGTACACGCGGACTCGGCCGTCGCGTCGCTCGAGAAGCGACGCATCGAGACAGCGCTGAACGAGATCGACCCCCGATTCGAGTACCGGACGTTCACGAGCGACGCGGATGCGCTGGCGTGGCTGGCCGAGCAGTAGCGGACGTCCGGCTACCGATCGAGTCGTTTCGAGTCCCCGGTCCGTCGAGCGCGGACCCACTGTATTTTGGAGACGGGTTCAACCCTGCCTAGACCCTTCGAGCGGATACGATGAAACGCGCAAACGTCCAGCGGAAGACCGCCGTTCGGTGTGGCGACTGTCAGTCCATCTTCACGGCCGAAATCGAAGACGACGGTGCGGTCTTCCTGATCGGGATGGGCGACCGCTGTGGCTGTGGTGGCACCGAATTCTCGAGTTTCGCCTGATCGTCCCGTCCGGATCCGAACCTGACCGGTCGTCGGTCGCTCTCGCGACCGCCTTCGTCACACGCTACCATTCCCCGGAATCCTTAATGCCGCGTCCGGCAAATCGTGTGCGTATGTACGACGAGGAGGACCTCGAGTCGATCCGGGAGGCCACAGAGGAGTGGGAACGGGAGACGCTCGAGCCAGCCCTCGACGCCCACGGGGAGCGCAGCGAGCGGTTCGCGACCGTCTCGAACCTCGAGGTCGACCGGCTCTACACGCCCGCGGACGTCGCCGACCTCGACTACCTCGAGGACCTCGGCTTTCCGGGCGAGAAGCCGTACACCCGCGGCCCGTATCCGACGATGTACCGCGGGCGGACGTGGACGATGCGGCAGTTCGCGGGCTTCGGGACGGCCGAGGAGACCAACGAGCGCTTTCACTACCTGATCGACGAGGGGCAGACCGGCCTCTCGACGGCGTTCGACATGCCCTCCCTGATGGGACTCGACTCGGACGACCCGATGAGCGAGGGCGAGATCGGCAGGGAAGGGGTCGCGGTCGATACACTCCGGGATATGGAGATCCTCTTCGACGGGATCGACCTGGCGGAGATCTCGACCTCGTTTACGATCAACCCCTCCGCGCCGGTGATCTACGCGATGTACGTCGCGCTGGCCGACCAGCGGGGCGTCCCCCGCGAGAACCTCCGCGGGACCCTCCAGAACGACATGTTCAAAGAGTTCATCGCCCAGAAGGAGTGGGTGATTCCCCCGGAGCCGTCGCTCGATCTCGTCACGGACGTCGTCGAGTTCAGCACCGAGGAGACGCCGAAGTTCCACCCCATCTCGGTCTCGGGCTACCACATCCGCGAAGCCGGCTCGACCGCCGTGCAGGAACTGGCCTTCACTCTCGCGGACGGCTTCGCCTATGTCGAGGACGCGATGGAGCGAGGGCTCGACGTCGACGCGTTCGCGCCGCGGCTCTCCTTTTTCTTCAACTGCCACAACTCCTTCTTCGAGGAAATCGCGAAGTATCGGGCGGCCAGACGGATCTACGCCCGCGTGATGGACGACTGGTACGGTGCTGAGAGGGACGAGTCCAAACGGCTCAAGTTCCACACCCAGACCGCGGGCCAGTCGCTGACGGCCCAGCAGCCGCTGAACAACGTCGTCCGGGTGACGATTCAGGCGCTTGCGGGGGTACTGGGCGGCACGCAGTCCCTGCACACCAACAGCTTCGACGAGGCGCTGGCGCTCCCCTCGGAGAAGGCGGTCCGGGTCGCCCTGCGCACCCAGCAGATCATCGCCGAGGAGTCCGGCGCGGCGGACATCGTCGATCCGATGGGCGGCAGCTTCGCCGTCGAGGCGCTGACCGACGAAACCGAGCAACGTGCCATGCGCTACATCGAGGAGATCCGCGAGATGGGCGACGGCTCCGTCCGGGACGGCATCCTGAAGGGTATCGAGGACGGCTACTTCCTGCGGGAGATCCAGGACGCCTCCTACGAGTACCAAGAGCGCGTCGAGCACGGGGAGGAGGTCGTCGTCGGCGTCAACGAGTACACCTTGACGGAGGACACCAGTCCGGACACCCTCCAGATCGACGAGACGACGGCCGAACGGCAGCTCGCGCGCCTCGAGGACGTCAAGGCCGACCGCGACGACGCGGCCGTCGAAGACGCGCTCGAGAATCTCCGCGAGGCGAGCGAGCGCGGGGAGAACACGATGCCGTACATCGTCGACGCGGTGAAGGCGTACGCGACGATGGGCGAGATCATGCAGGTGTTCGAAGCACAGCACGGCGCCTACAGCGAGGAGATCGGACTGGCGTAAGCGGCGCTCGAACCGAGAGTCGGGTCACGGCGGCCACTCAGAGCACGAACGTCGACACCAGGCCGACGATCCCGGCGAGCGTAAAACCCAGTCCCGGGATCGCGAGCAGCCCGCCGAAGATCACGTAGAGCGAGCCCGATCGGTGGCGATCGGGGATCACCGTCGATCGCTCGCCGGCCGACACCTCGAACCAATCGTCGCCGCCGACGGTGACGGGAGCGTCGTCCGGGCGACCTCGAGCGTCGTCGACGACGGAGCCGCCGAAGACGTGGACGTCGGTTCCTGGCTCGAGGCGAAGCTCGCGGTACTGGGTGGCCGCGTCGCTCGAGGCGGACGGATCGTCCGTCGGCTCGGCGTCCGTACCGGGGAGACCGACCGCCGCGAGCCGATCGCGCGCTCGAGCGGAGAGGTCGGCGCGGTCCGTCCACGCCGTCGCGTCCGGCTCCCAGTCGGCGAGCGAGAGGACGGCGTTGCTCGGGTCGACCGCGACGCGGTCGCCGCCGTCGGCGACCACGAAGGGGACGCCGGCTGAGACGCGTCCGTCGTGGGTCCACGTCTCGTCCGCATCCACGTCCGCGTCGGCGCGGGTCCGGGAGCGAGACTGCACTGCGTAGGCCAGACAGTCGGTTTCGGAGAGCGGCGCCTCGAGGGCCCCCTCGGCGCCCGCTCGCGCGATTCCGTCGAACGCGACGAGTCCGGTCGCGTCGGGAACCTCGCCGAGCGGCGTCGGCCCGGCCTGCCGGAGCCGTCGGGCGAGGCGGACGCGGCCGACGCCGATCGAGGCGACGAACAGCCCGGCCCCGAGGATCGCCAGTCCGACCAGGAGCGCTCCGCTCATGACGAGCAGATTCGTCGGCGGCATATCGGTCGATTACGGATCTGGATGGATAATACCCGCGACCCGTCGGCTCTCACACCATGCGCGGGAACTGAGGGGACGGTGGACCCGCGAAACCGCCGGACGGGACGCCGACAGGGGAACGTTTATCCCGATCTTGTCCGATGGTAGCAGTGTTTATGAGCGACGACACCGGCGAGCCCGAAGTCGAACTCGAGGCCCGCCTCGAGGAACAGGAGACGTTCGAACCGCCCGAGTCGTTCGTCGAGCAGGCGAACGTCTCGGATCCGGACGTCTACGAGGAGTTCGAGGAGAACTGGCCGGACTGTTGGGAACGGGCGGCCGACCTCCTCTCGTGGGACGAGGAGTACGACACCGTCCTCGAGGACGGGGACGCGCCGTTCTACGAGTGGTTCACGGGCGGGGAGCTGAACGCGTCGTACAACTGTCTCGACCGCCACGTCGAGGAGGGCGCCAAGAACCGCGCGGCGATCAAGTGGGAGGGCGAACTCGGCGAGACGCGAACCTACACCTACGGCGATCTGTTGAACGAGGTCGAGGCGTTCGCGGCCGCGCTGCGCGACCTCGGCGTCGAGGAGGACGACGTCGTCACGCTGTACATGCCGATGATCCCGGAGCTGCCGATCGCGATGCTCGCCTGCGCTCGCATCGGCGCACCGCACAGCGTCGTCTTCGCCGGCTTCTCGGCCGACGCGCTGGCGACGCGGATGAACTCGGCCGACAGCGAGTACCTCGTCACTTGCGACGGCTACTACCGCCGCGGCGACGCCCTGAACCACAAGGAGAAGGCCGACAAGGGGCTGCGCGGCGTCGAGAACGACGTCCAGACGGTCGTCGTCGACCGACTCGGCGACGAACTGACCCACTTCCTCGGCGCCGACGCCCACGACTACGGCGAACTCGTCGCCGAGCACGAGGGAGCGAGCGTCGAGCCGGTCTCGCGGGACGCCGAGGACATGCTGTTCCTGATGTACACCTCGGGAACGACCGGCGAGCCGAAGGGCGTCAAGCACACCACCGGCGGCTACCTCGCTTACACGGCCTGGACCTCCCACGCCGTCTTGGACGTCAAACCCGAGGATACCTACTGGTGTACGGCCGACATCGGCTGGATCACTGGCCACTCCTACATCGTCTACGGCCCGCTCGCGCTCGGGACGACGACGATGATGTACGAGGGGACGCCGGACTACCCCGAGAAGGACCGCCTCTGGGACCTCGTCGAGAAGAACCGCGTCGATACCTTCTACACCGCACCGACGGCCATCCGTTCGTTCATGAAGTGGGGTACCGAGTACCCCGAGCGGCACGATCTCTCTTCGCTTCGCCTGCTCGGCACCGTCGGGGAGCCGATCAACCCGCGGGCCTGGAAGTGGTACTACAAGCACATCGGCGACGAAGAATGCCCGATCGTCGACACCTGGTGGCAGACCGAGACCGGCGGGATGATGATCACGACGCTGCCCGCGATCAACGAGATGAAGCCCGGCTCGGCCGGGCCGCCGCTGCCGGGNGGGATGATGATCACGACGCTGCCCGCGATCAACGAGATGAAGCCCGGCTCGGCCGGGCCGCCGCTGCCGGGCGTCGACGCCCGCGTCGTCGACGCGAACGGTGACGAGGTCGAGGCCGGACAAGCCGGCTACGTCACGGTGAACAACCCGTGGCCCGGTATGCTCCGGACGCTCTATCAGAACGACGAGCGCTTCATCGAGGAGTACTGGACCGAGTACTCCGATGAGGAGGCCGACGAGTGGGTTTACTTCCCCGAAGACGGCGCGAAGATCGACGAGGACGATTACATCACCATCCTCGGCCGGGTCGACGACGTGATCAACGTCTCCGGCCACCGGCTCGGAACCATGGAGATCGAATCGGCCGTCGTCGGCGTCGAGGGGATCGCCGAAGCCGCCGTCGTCGGCGGCGACCACGACGTCAAGGGCGAGGCCGTCTACGTCTACGCCATCCCCGAGGACGGCTACGAGGACCGCCACGCCGAACTCGAGGAGAAGGCCATGGAGGCCGTGCTCGACTCGATCGGCCCGATCGCCCGGCCCGAGGAGATCGTCTTCACGCCCGAACTCCCGAAGACGCGCTCGGGCAAGATCATGCGCCGCCTGCTCGAGAACATCGCCAGCGGTGACGAGCTGGGTGACACCTCGACGCTCCGGAACCCCGAAATCGTCGACGAGATCGCCGATCAGGTCGCGGGCGACTGAACACTTCCTCGATTTTCGAACGATACCACACGATATCGACACACTGCACCAAAATATGGCAGACAATAACACTCAAGATTCGACGGACGAACGGACCGCAACGGACGGGGGGGTGGCCGGGCATCACGGTCAGTCCCACCGAGACACCGACTATCTCAACGCGGAGGTAAACCTCCTGAATCCGAGTACGCCGTTCATGCGCGATCACCTGCGCATCATCTGGACCGGATTCGTCACCTGGGCCATCCTCGTGTTCGGCCCCGTGCTCCTGACGGCCGCGATGCCGGACCTCATGACGACGACGATGCCGGTCATCGAGTTCCCGCTGCACTACTTCCTGGTGGCCGTCTGCGGCCCGAGCGGCGCGCTGATCCTCTCGGCGTGGTACGCTCGCAAGCGCGACCAGCTCGACGCGAAGTACGGGATCGATCACACGACGACGACGGAATCCGGCGGCGGCGGTAGCGAGGACGCCGCGGCGACCGACGGGGGCGAGCGATCGCAGAGCGATCGCGATCCGCGTCAGGACGCGGAGCGGTCTGACGGAGGTGTCTCCGAATGACGGGACCGGCGACCGTCCTGCAGTCCGAGCTGTTGCCCCAGGGGATGGACGTCTCGTTCAAGCTCGCGCCGGCCATCCTCGTTCTGGGGATGCTCGGCACCTTCCTCCTGATCGGGTTCGTGTTCCGCGTGGCCGACACGGAGGACATGTGGGTCGCCGGCCGCTCGATCGGGAACATCGAGAACGGGATGGCGATCGGCGCCAACTGGATGTCCGCCGCGTCCTACCTCGGGATGGCGGCGCTGATCGCGCTGTCGGGCTTTTACGGCCTGGCATTCGTCGTCGGCTGGACGACGGGGTACTTCATCCTGCTCATCTTCATGGCCGCGCAGATGCGCCGGTTCGGGAAGTACACGGCGCCGGACTTCGTCGGCGACCGCTTTAACTCCGACAGCGCCCGCGCCATCGCGGCGATCACGACCTTCCTCATCGCGTTCGTCTACGCGATCGGACAGGCTCGCGGGATGGCCCTGGTCGGCCTCTACATCTTCGGCGACCTCGGTTTCGCCGGGTTCAGCGGCTACCAGGCCATGGTCATCTTCATGATGACGATCACGGTCGGCTACCTGACGCTCTCGGGCATGTTGGGCGCGACGAAGAACATGGCCGTGCAGTACGTCATCCTCATCAGCGCCTTCCTGGCCGGCATGTACGTGGTCGGCTGGACGCAGGGGTACTCGACGGTGCTCCCGCAGATCGAGTACGGGATGCTCCTGAACGAACTCGGCAACGAGTTCACCGAACCCTTCGCGAACTCGAGTCCGTACCTGTGGATCGCGACGTGTTTCTCGCTGGTCGTCGGGACCTGCGGGCTCCCGCACGTGCTGGTCCGGTTCTACACGGTCGAAAACGAGCGGACCGCCCGCTGGTCGACCGTGACCGGGCTCTTCTTCATCTGCCTGCTGTACCTCGGCGCCCCCGCCTACACCGCGTTCGGGACGCGCCTCTACGACCTCAACTCGGCGACGGGGACGACCTACGGCGACCCCGGCATGTCCGGCTCGACCGCCGACGTCCTCGTCGTGATCGCGGCGCAGTTCGCGAACCTGCCCCAGTGGTTCGTCGGCCTCGTGGCCGCCGGCGGGATCGCCGCCGCGATCGCGACGACCGCCGGCCTCTTCATCACCGGCTCCTCGGCGGTCTCCCACGACATCTACACGAACCTCATCAACGAGGACGCGACCCAGCGCCAGCAGATCCTCGTCGGTCGCCTGGGCATCGTCGCCCTGGGCGTGCTGACCACGCTGGCCGCGCTCGACCCCGCGGCGCCGATCGCCGCGCTGGTCTCCTACGCGTTCTCGCTGGCCGGCGCGGTGCTGTTCCCGATGTTCTTCCTCGGTCTCTGGTGGGAGAACACGAACCGCGAGGGCGCGCTCGCCGGGATGCTCACCGGGCTGACCATCTGGATCATCCCGATGATCAACGAAGTCGTTCCGACGTACACGACCAGCTCCGGCGATCCGTACGTTCCGGTGCTGGCGCAGTGGGTGCCGGCCATCGGCTCGGCGCTCGTCGCCGTCCCGATCGTCTTCGCCGTCACGATCGGCGTCTCGGCGATGACCGACGAGCCGCCGATCGAGACGAAACGCGTCGTGCGACAGTGTCACAGCCCCGAACCGATGGGCCAGCAACAGGCCGCGGAAGACGTCGTCACCGACGGGGGCGAAACCCCCGCGGATGACTGATCATGTACGAACGCATCCTCGTTCCCACGGACGGTAGCGAAACGGCCGAGGCGGCCGTCGACCACGCACTCGAGCTCGCCGAGCGATACGACGCCGTCGTCCACACCCTGTACGTGGTCGACACCGACTCGATGAGCCTCACCCTCGGCGCCGAACAGCTCGATCGCATCGAACAGGGCAAGTTCGGCGAGATGGACGAAGTCCGGGAGCGCGCCGAGCGCGCTACCGACTACGTCGCCGACCGCGCTCGAGAGCGCGGCCTCGAGGTCGTCGAGCACGTCTCGGCGGGGAAACCTCACTCGCTGATCGCCGAGTACGTCGAGGACAACGACATCGACCTCGTCGTGATGGGATCGCACGGACGGTCGGGCATCCGACGGACGCTGCTCGGCAGCGTCACCGAACGGACGCTCCGATCGACGCGCGCGCCGGTCCTCGTCGTCGACACGGACCGAGAGTAACGCGGCGCGGACGCGGACTGCGACGTTTTTCGGAGCGCAACGACCGATAGCGGTGCCCACGACGATCGATCCTCGAAATCGAGCCTTCGACTCCGTCGGCGGGCCGACGACCGGTGCAGAAGGAAAAAGTACGCTGTTACTCTCGAGGCCGGGCGAGGTTGCTCTCGTGTCGGCCTACTGCTCGGATCTCGCCAAATCGAGACTCGCGAAGAAGCCGAAGTAGGCGACGATCCCGGCGAACATGAACAGGTAGTACGCCCACTGGGGGCCCTCGAGGAACCGGAAGATGACGTCGACGAGCGTCACCCAGACGATGGCGAAGACCAGATCCGCCAACATCCCCCACCGCTCCTCGCGAAGCGCCTCGAGTCGCTCACCGAGCCCCGTCATCGGCCGGTCACCCGCCCGGATTCGAACGCGTCCATGACATACCGTCTCGTGCCCGGCGAAAAAAGCCTATCGTCGCCGGTTACCGGTCGTCGATCCCGCGACCCGTCCCGCGCGAGAGCGTTGGAGTCGCTGGGAGACAACGAACTCGCCATCGCGGCGACCGGCTACTCGTCGTCGGGGTCGTCCCCGTCCCAGTAAGGTACCTCGTCGTCGATGCGGTAGTAGCCCTCGAGCGACCGTTCCTCGCGGCCGCCCGGCGGCGAGCCGACGTAGACGCCGAACGTCTCCATCTCGGGGTAGACGGTGATATCCGGCTCGTTCATCGTCGAGACCATCAGGTAGCGCAGGGGCTCGTTCCCGTCGTTGACGATCCGGTGACCTCCGCTCTCGTCGGCCGAGAAGCTCGCGAAGTCCCCCTCCTCGAGCGGTGTCTCGCCGTCGGCCGCGACGAGCAGTCCGTCGCCGGCCAGCACGTACACTGCCTCCTCGTTGGCCGTGTGATAGTGATAGGGCCACGAGCGCCTCCCCGGCGGGAGTTCGTAGAGGCTACAGCCGAGGTCGTCGGCGTCGGCGGCGGTCGAGAGTTGCTTGCGGCGAAACGCGACGTCGTCCGGTTCGGGGTCGTACTCGTTCCACTCGAGGTCCGACTCGTTGATTTTCCCCATACCCAGTTACCGACATCCGTCAACGGTATAAGATTTCTCGAGGCCGAATCGTTTCGGTTCACTGCTGATCGGGGCACGAGAAGTGAGTGAACCGGCCGTCGGGGCAATTCAGCATCCGCGAACGAAGTGAGCGGTTCACCGAGCGCGCCGTTGGCGCGCTCGGCCTTTTTCATCGAAGTTTTTGCGCCGAGCGGTTCGCCTACGGCGAACCCGAGGCGGAAAAAGTTCGGTCGGAAAACGAAACCCCCTAACCCCGTCCGAGAGTGACTTCGAGCATGCACGACGACAGCGAGGTCGCCGTCCTCCGACTCGGCCACCGCCCCGGCCGGGACGAGCGGATGACGACCCACGTCGGCCTGACCGCGCGGGCGCTGGGCGCCGACCGCGTCCTCCTGCCCGATAACGCGGGCCAATCGAAGGAGACCGTCGCAGACATCACCGACCGCTTCGGCGGCCCCTTCGGGGTCGAACTCACCGACTCGCCCCAGGGGGTCATCCGCAACTGGGAGGGTCGGGTCGTCCACCTCACGATGTACGGCGAGCGCGTCCAGGATGTCGAGGACGAGATCCGGGCGGCCCACGGCGACGAGGGCCGGCCGCTGCTGATCGTCGTCGGCGCCGAGAAGGTCCCCTTCGACGTCTACGAGGAAGCCGACTGGAACGTCGGCGTCACCAACCAGCCCCACTCGGAGGTCGCCGGCCTCGCGGTCTTCTTAGACCGGCTGTTCGAGGGACGGGAACTCGAGCGCGACTGGGAAAATGCCGACCGTCACGTCATGCCGATGGAGACCGGCAAGCGCGTCGAGTCGACCGACGAGGAGTGAGACCCCGCTAGCGGCCCGGGATCAGCACCGAAAACGGTCGGCAGAGCCGGCGGATCGCGTCGCGCACCAGCCCCGAAACGCCCATCTTCGCTTCGTTCACGGTGTATCGATCGTCGCTGACCCGTTCGATCGGGACGTCGTCGCCGAACTCCTCGAGGAGTCGTTCGACCTCGTCGACCGAGAACTCGCTGCGGGCGGCGATAGCTGCAGGCGAGAGGGCGACCGACGACTCGCGGAGGACCCGGCCGATAGCGCCCGTGTCTGACACGACCCGCACGTTCTCGCGAAACGAGCGGTCGTCCATGGGGTCCTCGAGCGGGCCCGACCGATCGATCCCGTGGCGGCGGTCGTACAGGGAGTCGAGACAGAGCCACCAGCCGACGGCCGAGAGGGCGACGAACATCCACGAGAACCAATTGACTGCGGCGATAGCGGAGCCGACGCCGGCCCCGCCGCCGATCAGGACTCCGGAGAGGTAGTCGGGCGCCTCGAGGGTCGCCAGGATCGCTCTGAAGACGGCCAGTCCGACGATCGCGGCCGGAAACGCGGCGACGGTCAGCCACGACTCGGTCAGCAGATAGACGGCGGCGAGCGCGACCGCGAACGAGATCGGGTTCCGCGGCTCGAGTTCCGTCCGGAGCGTCCGAACGAACGGGTGGGTCATACGGTTCGCTTCGCGACGACAGTACAAAATACCAGTGATATAGTTGACACTATTCCAGATCGCTCGACGGTGGTGGTGTGTCGATACCGGAGCCGTCACCCGGCCAGCCGGAACAGTCGGAACGGACGGAGAAGGCGACCGCCGACCGTGCGGACCAAGTTCCGGACGAACGCGACGGCGCCCAACTCGTTCTCGTCGAGCGCGTAGCCGTTTCCGACGCGTTCGATCGGTCCGGACTCACCGTGGCTCTCGAGGAGGCGTTCGAAGTCGTCCTCGGTGAGTCCCGTTCGCGACTGGATCTCGTCGGCGGTCAACGGACGGTCGGCCGCCCGGAGTTCCTCGAGCAGCCAGCGGTTGTACTCGCCGTAGCGAAACACGTCCGCTTTCGACATGTCGTCCTCGTCGGCCGTCGAATCGCCCGCGTCGGCGGAGTCACGGCGCCGCCACTTGTCGACCCCGTCGAGGAGGATCCACGCGCCGATCGCGACGACTCCCCAGCCAACCCAACGACCGCCGTCGAGGAGGAGGGAGGCGCCTGCGGCGACGACCAGCGTCCCGAGGGCGACGCCGGCGGGACCGGGCTCGGGGTCCAGTCCGAGGGTGTCGATGAGGGCGGTGAGGAACGGAACGCCAACGAGGAGGCCGACGACGACGCCGATCGCGGTCGACTCGTTACCGGAGAGCGCGAGGACGGCGCCGAAGCCGGCGGCGGTGGTGACGTCGGCGCGGTCGATCTCGTCCCGGAATCGGGCGGCGAATCGACGGATCATCGTGTATTAAATCGTACACCACCGGTATTAATACTATTGTTTGGACGGACGATCGACCGAAGACGCGTCCGGCTCCGGTGGGCTGGCGCCCTCGAGCGCCCCAGCGAACACCCGATCGACTGAGCGAGCACGAACGGACCGTCCGGCGATTCGCGGCGAAGGTGTAACCGGGCCGAAATTTTATACGCGATCTTCGGTATCATGTACCATGGACCTGGACGACGTCGATCCGACCGCGCGGGCGGGGAACGTCGCGAAGCTGTTCGACGAGACGGCCGCACACCACGGGGACGCACAGGCGATGGAACACTACGGCGAGCGGACGACCCACGCCGAGTTACGGGACCGGACCGCCGCTTTCGCCGGAGGACTCCACGAGCTGGGTCTCGAGCCCGGCGATCGACTGCTACTCTTTTTGCCGAACTGTCCAGAGTACCTCGTGGCCTCGCTGGGTTCGTTCAAGGCCGGCGTCGTCTTCTCGCCGGTCAACCCGCAGTACAAGCGCCGCGAGGTCGCCTACCAGCTCGCGGACGCCGACGCGACGGCGATCGTCACCCACCCGCTGCTCCGGGAGGTCGTCGACGAAGCGCTCGAGGACGCCGATCGGGAGCCCGCGGTCATCACTATCGAGAGCGAGATGGCGGATCGAGACCCCGACGACGTCTTTTTCGAGGACGTCAGCGGCGAGCCGACGCTGGTCGAGCGGGCCGACGACGACGTCGCCTTGCTCTCCTACACGTCGGGAACGACGGGCGATCCGAAGGGCGTCCAGCTCACCCACCGAAACACGCGCGCACAGATGAGCTGGCCGCTGACCTCCTCCAACGTCGACGTCGAAGGCGAGGACGTCCGCAGTCTCATCTGGCTGCCGCTGTATCACATCACCGGATTCACCCACACCGCGCTCCAGCCGCTGGTCGGCGGCGGCGGCCTGTACTTCCGCAGCGCCCTCGAGTGGGACGCCCAGGAGTGCATGGAACTCATCGAAGCGGAGGGGATCACCCACTTCGTGGGCGTGACGACGATGTACGCGGACATGGTCGAGGCCGACGGCTTCGGCGACTACGACCTGACGAGCCTCGAGTCGGCCTCGGAGGGAGGCGCGAAGCTCTCGCCAGCGGTCCAAGAGCGGTTCGAGGAGACCGCCGGCGTCGACATCTCCGAGGGGTACGGGCTCACCGAAACCCATGGCGCTACCCACACCCAACAGGGCTCGTCGTTCGGCCTGCAACACGGGACCATCGGCCAGCCGCTGCGGATGACCGACTGCAAGATCGTCGACGAGAGCGGCGACGAGGTTGCCCCCGGAGAGGAGGGCGAACTCCTCGTGCGCGGTCCGGCGGTCATGAAGGGGTACCACGGGATGCCCGACGCGACCGAGCGGGCGTTCACCGAGCGCGGCTACTTCCGGACCGGCGACGTCGCCCGACGGGACGAGAACAACTACTACGAGATCGTCGACCGCAAGAAACACGTCATCGTCAGCGCCGGCTACAACGTCTACCCCAGCGAACTCGAGACCCTGCTGTTGGAACACGAGGCCGTCGCGGACGTCGCCGTCATCGGCGTCCCGGACGACCGCCGCAACGAAGTCCCCAAGGCTTTCGTCGTTCCCGCGGTCGGGGTCGACCCGGGAACGGACGTGACCGCCGACGAACTCAAGCGGTACAGCCTCGACCGCGTCGCCGAGTACAAACACCCTCGGGAGGTCGAGTTCGTCGACGAACTTCCCCGGACCACCAGCGGCAAGGTGCAAAAGTACAAGCTCGAGTCCTGGGACGACGACGCCTGAGGCCGCGACGGTCGATTCGGCGCGGCCGCGAACGGCTAGTTTTTCACCCCTCGAGGTCCCAAATCGAGTATGGATTCGGACGCGCCGCTTCAGCGGACGCCGATCGAGTACTACATGTTCGCCGCGGTGCTGGTCGTGCTCAACATGGTCGTGTTGGTCGCGACCGGCCACAGCCTCCTAGTGGCGATTCCGAGGGGGCTGTTCTTCGGGCTCTTCGAGGCGACCATGCTCCTGCTGATCGTCGCCACCCTGCGTCTGGTGCTGGGGCGAACAGGCCGGTCGGACGACGAACCGACAGAGTAGCGGGGACGCCCATCGGGCGACGGTTCAACGATCCGGAGACTCTGCCGCGGGCCCGGCACGCGAGGCAGTTAACAAGACTTAATGGCCACATGCCGTTACACGTAGGTAATGGCTTTTGAGGACCTGCTCGAGGATCCGGTCATCCAGAAGTACTTGCACGAGCTGGTCGGTCCCAAGGGGATGCCCGTCGCGGCGGCGCCGCCGGACGGGGAAGTGACCGACGAGGAGCTCGCGGAGGAGCTGGATCTCGAGTTGAACGACGTGCGGCGGGCGCTGTTTATCCTGTACGAGAACGATCTCGCGACCTACCGACGGCTGCGCGACGAGGACTCGGGGTGGCTCACCTACCTCTGGACGTTCGAGTACGACAACATCCCGGAGAACTTAGAAGACGAGATGTACCGCCTTCACGAGGCCCTCGAGGAACGCCGGGAGTACGAGCGCAACCACGAGTTCTACCTCTGTGAAATCTGCTCGATCCGGTTCGAGTTCGGCGAGGCCATGGACTTCGGCTTCGAGTGCCCCGAGTGTGGCTCGCCGCTCGAATCGATGGACAACGATCGGCTCGTCAACGCGATGGACGACCGCCTCGACGCCCTCGAGGACGAACTCAACCTAGAGGCCTGATGGTCGTACTCGCAACCAAACTGTACGTCGAAGGTGACGCCCGCGAGCGGGCGCTGGACTCGCTTCGCTCGCTGGTCGCCAACGAGATCGGCGAGCTCGAAGTCGAGTTCGAACTCGGCGTGCGCCACGACGACTTTCCGTCGGTGACCATCGAGGGCGAGGACGCCACCGTCGCGCGCAACGCCCTCCGCGAGGAGTTCGGCGAGATCGTCCCCGATCTCGAGCCCGGCGAAACGTACGTCGGCACCCTCGAGACCTGGGACGACGACGGCTTCGTCCTCGACGCGGGACAGGGCGAGGGCGTGCGGATCCCGACCGACGAACTCGGACTCGGTCCGGGGTCGCCCGAACAGCTCCGCGAGCGGTACGGGCTGGTCCAGCATCTGCCGCTGCGGTTCGTCTACGGCTCGGCTGACGCCGGCGAGGACAGCGAGGGCGAGCCGTCCCGACTCGCCGACGCGGAACAGGACCGACTCTACGACTGGACCCGCGGCGACGGTCGGCTCAACGTCAACAGCGCCACCCGCGCCGAAGTGCGGGCGACGCTGAACCGCGCCGGCCACGCCCAGGACTACGTCACCGTCGAGCGGCTGGGCCTCCTCGAACAGAGCGTGATCTGTACCGAAGATACCGACCCGCCGGGACTGCTCGCGAGCGTCGGCGAGTACCTCCCAGCGGAGCTCCGCTGTGTCGTTCCGTAACATGAATCGACGGCTCGTTCTGGCGGTGATCGCGGTCGGGTTGCTCGTTACCACGGCCGGCTGTTCGGGCGTCTTCGGCGGGATTTCCGACGAGCAGCTCGATCGGGACCAGGAGTACGACGACCTGCGAGGCGACGCGTCCGACGCCGACGTCACCATCGACGTCGAGGGCGGCAACATGCTCAACAGCGGCGAATTCCGCGCCGTGTACGACCTCGACGGAACGGAGGAGTTCTCGCTCTCCCGGTCGACGCTCTTCAGCGAGGAGGCCCTCGACATCCACAGCGTCCGCTACTGGTACCCCAACGGAACCGAGGTGACGGGGTCGGAACTGGACATCGAGCAGAGCCGCTCGAGCACCGAGATTCGCGTCCCCGACGAGAACGGAACGCTCGCGTTTTCGGGCGAGGCGGGCCGGAAGACGTTCAGCCTGCCGGCGTACGTCGAGGGCTCCCACGAGGTCCGGCTCCCCGAGGGTCACCGGACGACGAACTTCATCTTCGGCGACGTCAGCCCGAACGGCTACGAGCGGGAAATCGTCGACGACGAGGAACGCCTCTACTGGGAGGAACTCGAGAACGAACTCTCGGTCCGCTACTACCTCAGCCGCGACGTCCCCCTGTTCATCGGACTGATCGGCGCCGTCGCGCTCATCGGGGGCGCCGGCATCGCGTACTACTATCGGGAGGTCAAGCGACTCCGCAAAGAACGCGAGGAGATGGGCCTGAACGTCGATATCGACGACGATTCGAACGACGGTCCGCCGCCGGGAATGGGCTAACCCGGCTCGAGGACGCCGTACTATCGGCGCGTCGATTTTCGCGACCGATCGAGACGGATCGTCAGCCGTGAATCGCTCGCTCGTCGAGCCAGAGTACTTCGTCGCCGTCGATCTCGAGTCGCCCCTTGACGTGGGCGATCCGAGCGCTGGTCGGCGTCGGCTCGAGGTCGCTCGTCCGCACGGTTCGCGTGACGTCGACGTCGTCGACGAGCCAGCCGACGTACGCGTCGTCGGCGTCGGTCAGCCGAAAGACGAGCAGTTTCGGCGTCTCGATCCGGTTTATCGTCCGGACCGACGAACTGAACGCTCGGGGGAGGTCGACGACCCGAATGCGGTCGCCGGCGACGGAGACGGTCCCGGCGTTCCACGGGTCGTCGGCCGTCGCGACGGACTGGTCGTCGCCGACACCAAGAACGGAGTCGACCGAGGCGGCCCGGACGCAGTACCGGTCCCCTTCGAGGGTAAACGTCAGCACGGAGATCCGATCGTCGTCGCGGTCCCTGTTTACGGACGATGCCATACTGCTGCGAAATTTAACTGTGTAAAGATAAGGATTTCGGTCGACATTCGAACAACAAACGATGGACGGCGGATCCGCGTCGGCGGCGATTCCCGGCGGCGGGAGTCAACGTTTTAGTGTTGGAATGTGATGCTCGAGCAAGAACATGACCCCGGATCTCTCCGAGAAGCTTCTCGGAATCGATATCGACGACGCCGACGAGCGACGGCAACGCGACGGTAGCGAGACGGACGAACCGCGGGCGGAACTCGAACAGTTCGTCGTCTTCGGACTAGGCGACCACCGGTTTGCGATGCCGGTCGCGACCGTGCGCACGCTCGCAGAGGTCCCCGACGACGTTACCCGCGTTCCGCGGGCGCCGCCGGCGATCGAGGGGATGGTGGACCTGCGCGGGGATATCACGGCCATGGTCGATCCGGGCGTTCACTTCCCGACCGTCGAGCGCGAGGCCACCGCGGGGCGCGAACGGTTGCTCGTGCTCGACCGGCCGTCCGACCAGCAGTCAGCCGCGATCCACGTCGACGACGTGATCGGCGTGGAGACGGTTCCCGAGGACGATATCGTCGACGAAACGACCGTCGAGGAGAGTCGGTTCTCCGGCGATGCGCTCGACCATCCGCTCGTCGTCGCGCTCTTCGAAACGGAGCGCGAACTCGCCGCCGGGAGGGCCGGCCGCGGTTCCCAGCGGAGCGCGAGCGCAGTCGATGCCGACCGCGGCGCCGAGGGGAGTGCGCTGTCAGCCGTGCAGCGGTCGGGTTCGGACGGGGCAGACGACGCGGTTGGGAATCCGTTCGAACTCGAGTCCGCGGACGCGGGAGCGCCGGACGACGCCGACGAGGGGGACGACCGAACGGCGGACGCGAGATCGACTCGAGAGGTCGTCATCGAGGCGACACCCGTAGTAGATATCGAACGTCTCCTGTTGGCGTCCGGACAGGGAGAATAGGGCGACGGAGCCGCCGATTACGGGGTCGACGATGTCGCATTCTGGGTGACGTCCCCGTCCCGTATATATCACTTATCATGACTGATAATCGAGAGACAGCATTTATGGTAGTTGTATTGTTATCAGCGGTTGGTGTACTACTGAATGTCGACAGGGGTGCTCATCGTGGACGACTCTCATTTTATGCGGAACTTACTGCGCCAGATCTTGGAACAGGATTACCGCATTCTCGGAGAGGCGTCCAACGGCGCCGAAGCAGTCAAACTGTACAAAGAACACGACCCCGATATCGTCATGATGGACATTGTGATGCCCAAGTGTAACGGCATCAAGGCGACCGCGGCGATCAAGAAGATCGACCCGGACGCCCGCGTCATCATGTGTACGAGCGTCGGACAGCGTGAGAAAATGAAACTCGCCGTGAAGGCTGGTGCGGACGGCTACGTCACGAAACCGTTCGAAGAACCCAGCGTCAGAAAGGCCCTCACAGACGTCGCTGCGGCATGACGAGAGTACTCGTTGTCGACGACTCGGGGTTTATGCGGACAGTCATCGGCAACGCGCTTACCGGGGCTGGCTACGAGGTCGAGACGGCCACGAACGGTTCGGAAGCGATCGAAGCGGTGGCGGCGTACGACCCGGACGTCGTCACGATGGACGTCGAAATGCCCGAACTCGGCGGTATCGACGCCGTCGAGCGAATCATGGCGACGAATCCGACGCTGATTCTCATGCTCAGCGTTCACACTGAGGAGGGCACGGAAGCCACGCTCGACGCGCTCGAGCGCGGCGCCGTCGACTTCCTTCACAAACCCGACGGCGCCGACGAGCGAACGGTCACCGACCTGACCGACGACGTCGTCGCGAAGGTCGACGAACTCGCCGACGCGAACGTCTCGTCGATCGCCCTCGCTCGCGCGTCCGCCTCCGCCTACGCGACGCGATCCAATCAGGAGGCGGCCGCCGGCCGGGCCGTCGCCGGCTCCGGAAACGATGCACAGGTCGGTTCCGGTGGCGGTCCTCAGGCATCGCCGGACGGTCCGGCGGTCGGGCCCCGCGCCGCCGCCGGAACCGAGATCGGCGACTTCCCGCCGGTCGATCTCGAGGGCGAGTACGCGGCCGATCCGGTCGTCGTCCTCGGCGCCTCGACCGGCGGTCCGAAGATCGTCGAACGGCTGTTCGAACGGCTGCCGATCGAGCTCGACGCGAAGGTTCTCGTCGTCCAGCACATGCCCGCTGGCTTCACCGAGCGCTTCGCCGACCGCCTCGATACGCGCAGCGAGTACGACGTCCGCGAGGCGACCGACGGCGAATCGATCCATCCCGGCGAGGCGGTGATCGCCCCCGGCGACGCCCACCTCGAGGTCCTCAGCAACGTCAACGGGCGCCTTCGCGTCCGACTCGACGACGGCGAGCGGCTTCACGGCGTGCGTCCGGCGATCGACGTGACGATGCGGACCGCCGCCGAGCGGGTCGACGACCCGCTCTGTGGCGTCGTGCTGACCGGGATGGGACGGGACGGGGCGGACGGAATCGAAGCGATCCACGCCGCGGGCGGACGAACCATCGCACAGGACGAAGCGACGAGTCCGGTCTTTGGCATCCCCTGTCAGGCGATTCAAACGGGCTGTGTCGACGACATCGCGCCCGCCCCCGAACTCGTTGCGGCGATCGTCGACGCGTTCGATACGGACGGTGAGACCGATGACTGACTATCTAACCGACTTCGTTCAGGAGAGCGAAGAACGAATTACGGAACTGAACAACGCGTTGCTCACGCTCGAGCGCGATCCGACCGACGACGAGGCGATGGAGAACATCTTCCGGGTCGCACACACGCTCAAGGGCAACTGTGGCGCGATGGGACTCGAGCCGGCGAGCGATCTCGCTCACGCGATCGAGGATCTGCTCGACGCCGTCCGGCAGGGCGGCCTCGAAGTGACGCCCGAACTGATGGACGTCGTCTTCGACGCAGTCGACGAACTCGAGACGATGATCGACGAGGTCGCGACCGGCGGCGAGATCGAGACCGATCCGTCGGCGACGATCGCGGCCCTTCGGGACCAACTCGAGGCCGCCGACGGGCACGCCGCGATCGCGACGCCCTCGACCGACGAGATCGACGCCGTCACCGAGCGGTTCGATCCGCCGGCCGACGACGAACACCGCGCCTATCTGGTGCGGCTCGCGATCGCCGAACGGGACGGCGTCAACAGCGGCAAACTCGTCGTCGACGCGTTGATCGACGCGTTCGATCTGATCGGGACCCAGCCGCCCCGAGACGAGATCGAGGCCGGCGAGTACGACGGCACGTTCGACGCCGTCTTCGGCAGCGCGGTCGGAAAATCCGCGATCACGTCCGGCCTCGAGCCGGTCGAGGAGGTCGACGACTTCGAACTCGTCGACATCAGCGACCGGTTCGACGCCCGTTCCGACGGGTCGGACGCGGCGACCGAGCCGGGCGACGGGATCTCCACGGAAGACGCCGCGGACCTCGAGGTCGACGATCTGCTCGACGAGTTCGACGAGTTCGACAACTTAGACGAGATGGTCGACGACGTCGACGACGACGAACTCGAGGCCTTCGAGGAGATGGGCGAGGCCGGCTCGTTCGACGATCTCCTCGACGACGACGACCTCGAAGTCGACGGCGAACTCGGGGAGCCGGCGGTCGATCCGATCGAGGACGACGCGACAGCCGACGACGACGCGAGCGAGCAGGCGGCCGACGACGCGTCGGCCGACGCGGACGACGTCGACGACGCCAACGCCGTCTTCAACGAACTCAAAGACGAGGTCGAGATGGTCGGCTTCGACGAGTTGCAAGACGAACTCGAGGAACTCGAGTTCGACGAGTTCGACAGCGACGACGAGGTCGATATGGACGAACTCCTCGGCGAGGATGCCGACGCCGACGACGCGTTCCTCGCGGGGCCGGAACCGACCGATGACGCGGTCGACGACATTCTCGTCGACGCCGGCGACGACGAACCGGCGGCGGCCGACGCCGTAACGGACGACGAACTCGACGAGTTGCTGGCCGGAGACGAGGACGAATCAGCGCCAGACGATGCAGTGGCCGACGAGGAGGTCGACGATCTGCTGGCAGGCGGCGACGAACCTGTCGGCGCGGCGACGGACGACGAACTCGAGGACCTGTTCGCAGGCGACGAGGAAGCGTCCGCCGACGCAGCGACGGATGATACCGCCGACGCAGCGACGGATGATACCGCCGACGCAGCGACGGATGATACCGCCGCTGCAACGACGGACGAACCCGCCGACGCGGCGACGGACGACGAGTTCGGCGACCTGTTTGCAGGCGACGAAGAGACCGCCACCGCGTCGACCGACGAGGAAGACACGGCGGTCGAACCGTTCGAACCCGAAGCCGAACCGGAATCCGCCGAGGCGATGGCCGAGGACGCGACGGCCGAGTCGGGATCGGACGCCGCCGTAGAGTCCGAGCCCGCGCTCGAGGACGACGAGGACATCGTCGACGAGCCGTCGACGGACGATGACGTCGAAGCGGTCGCCGAAACGGATCCGGACGCAGAACCGGAGTCGGCGACCGAATCGGAGTCAGCTGCAGACTCGGAACCGGCCGTCGAAGCGGAGCCGGCTGCCGAAGCAGAGTCGGCCACGGAATCGGCGTCGCCCGCAGTCGAAACAGAGACACGGACCGACGCAGACGACGGTCTCGAGTCCGCGACGGCTGCGGAAAGCGATCTTGACGGCGAGGATGGAGACGCCGCACTACCTGACGAGGACGAACCCGCGGTCGACGATCCGTCGACGGCGGAGTCGGACGACGCGATCGAAGCGGCGCTGGAACCGGGAGACGACGGCGACGCGCTCGAGGACGAGTCAGACGCCGAGTCGACCGACCTCGAGACGCCCGAGACAACCGCCGAGACCGACGGTACGGACGACGGATCCGTCGAGGCGAACTCCGAACCCGAGGAGGCGACCGACGACCGCGACGAGACGTTCGGCGACGACGCCGTCACGGCCGACTCCGCCGGCGACGGACAGACCGCGGACGACGCCGAGGGCGAACTCGACGATCTCGAGACGGGTTTCGAGGACGGGTTCGATTCGACGGCGTCGGCCGACGCCTCGAGCGACGACCCGTTCGCCGCTGACGATGGCGAGAACGATCCGTTCGCTGTTGACGATGAGGATCCGTTCGCCGACGACGCGGCGGACGATGCCTTCGGCGAAGACGACGCGTTCGCGGCAGACGATCCCTTCGCGGACGAGTCGTTCGACACCGAGTTCGAGTCGCCGGACGACGAGTTCGACGACGTGACTCCCGCGACCGACGCCGACGCGGAGTCGGTCAACGAGGTCGACGAGGTCGTCGACGGCTTCGACGATTTCGGTGACGAGGACGACGAGGCGGCGACCGACTCGAGTGCGGAAACGCCGTCGTTCGACGACGACGCCGGGGCCGACGACAGCGACGAATCGGCAGCGGAGGTCGTCCACCGGATCGAGGAACCGACCTTCGAGAACCCCGGGCTGACGGTTCCGGAGTCGACGGACCGACCGGACGCCGACGAGCAAACCGACGAGATCCAGTCGGTCAGGGTCGACATCGACCAGATCGACTCGCTGCTGACCCTCGTCGAGGGGCTGGTCACGAGCCGCGTTCGGCTCCGCCACACCGCGACCGAAAGCGAGGCGACCGACGCGCTCGAGACGGAACTCGACGACCTGGAGGACCTGACGACGGACCTCCAGGAGACGGTGATGGACATCCGGCTGGTCCCCTTGCAGACGGTCGCGAGCCGACTGCCGCGGGTCGTCCGCGACATCGCGCGCGATCAGGACAAGGAGGTCGCCTTCGAGATGACCGGCGAGGACGTCGAGCTCGACCGCAGTATCTTAGACCGGATCGGCGACCCGCTGATCCACCTGGTTCGCAACGCCGTCGACCACGGGATCGAACCGCCCGCGGAGCGCGAAGCGGCCGACAAACCGCGCGAGGGATCCGTCGAGGTCCACGCCGACCGGTCTCGAGATCAGGTGCGGATCACCGTCGAGGACGACGGGAGCGGCCTTGATCCGGACCGGCTTCGCGACGAAGCCGTCGAGGCCGGCGTCCGCTCCGAGGACGAGGTCGCGAACATGTCCGACGACGAGGCGTACGACCTCATCTTCCATCCCGGGCTCTCGACGGCGGACGAGGTGACCGATGTCAGCGGCCGCGGCGTCGGCATGGACGTCGTCAAGCGGACGATCGAGGACCTCGACGGCACGGTCGCGATCGACAGCGAGGCCGGCGAGGGGACGACCGTGACGATGACGCTCCCGGTGTCGGTCGCCATCGACGACATCCTGTTCATCGAGTGCGGCGGCGAGGAGTTCGGGGTGCCGACGAAGGCCGTCCAGGACATCGAATCGGCCGCCACCCTCGAGATCGTCGACGGACGGCGGGTCCTCACCGACGGCGACGACACCTACTCCGTCATCGAACTCGACGACGTCCTCGAGACGCCGCGAGCGAGCGCCAACGGCGACGGAATGGTCGTGCGGATCCGCGACGACGTCCGGTCGGTCGCCCTTCACTGTGACCACGTGTACGGCCAACAGGAAGTCGTCGTCAAGCCCTTCGAGGGCTTCATGAGCGATATTCCTGGACTCAGCGGAGCGACGGTGCGAGGACGGGGGGAAGTGGTCAACATACTAGACGTAACAACACTATGACAACTAACGACTACCCACACCCACGGAGGAACCCATGACGCTAATGGTCGATATTCGAAAGCTGAGTTTCATCAACGAAATGGCGAAGGTCGGGACGAACGGCGTCGCCGACAACATGAGCAAGCTTACCGGCGAGGACGCACAGATGGAGGTGACGAAGACGAACTTCATCGACGTCGACGACATCGAGTCCCAGCTGGACTCGGGCAAGCGAGTCGGCGTCCGCGTCCGGCTGCTCGATCCGCCACACGGCCACATCCTCATCCTCTTCCCCGAGGCCAGCGCCAAGAAGATCACGGCGATCATGCTCCGAGACGTCGTCGACGACATGTCCGACGTCTCGGGCAAGATGGCCAGAAGCGCCGTCGAGGAGATGGGTAACATGATGGCGAGTGGCTTCATCGACGGCTGGGCCGACGTGCTCGGGCGCGCGATCGACATCGCCGCGCCGCAGCTCGTCTACGCACCGACGGGCGATATCGTCACCCGAACCGCCGGGCTCGGCGGCGACGATCTCGCGCTGTTCTTCGACTCGGATCTGACCGTTCCGAGCTACCAGATCGAAGCCGAAATCTACGCCTTCCCCGACTTGGAGGAGTTCGTCGAGATGGTCAACGGCATCGAAGTCCAGCACGCATGAAACTCGACGTCAACGCACTCGGAACCTTCTACCGAATGGCCCGAGAGGGCGCCGGACTGGCCGCGGGGCGGCTGACCCACATGACCGGGGTCGAAACGCAGGTCGGCGTCACGAAACTCAACTTCATGCGCGGCCGCGAGATCCAGCGGGATTTCGAGGATTCGACGGAGAAAGTCGGCGTGCGAGTCAAGCTCACCGGCGCCATCGAGGGCTACTCGATGATCGTCTTCGAACGCGAGAACGCGTTCCGGATCGTCGAGACGCTGCTCGCAGAATCCGACGAGGCCGAAATCGACGTCGACGGCGAGTTCGACGAAATGACGCGCAGCGCCGCGACCGAGGTGGGCCACATCATGAACAGCGGCTTCATCGACGGCTGGGCCGACGTCTTAGAGACCGTCATCGACGTCTCGACGCCCGAGTTCGTCCAGGGGGCGACGGCGGAACCCTTCTTCGGCGACGTCAGCGAGGCGCCCGACGACGATGACCTCGCCTTGCTCTTCCAGAGCCGGATCGAGACCGTCGGCACCGAAGTCGGCTTCAGCCACTACCTCTTCCCGAAACGGGAGTCGATGTCGGCGCTGCTCGACCGCCTGCGGACCAGCGGCGGTATCGAGTACGACAAACTCGACGGCTTCGACCGCATGGCCGAGCGCGGCGCCGAGGAGGTCGCCAAGACGGCGACGACGCTGACCGGCATCGACACCAGCGTCGAGATCCGGCGGCTGAACTTCGTCTCGCTCGAGGCGATCCCCGAGCAGGTGGCCGACCAGAAACTCGTCGGCGTCGCCTTCGAGTTCGACGGCATGCCCAGCGGCTATCTGCTCTTCCTGTTCGACGAGGAGTCGGCCCACGAGATCGTCGACGCGATGGTACCGATGGAGGTCGACGAGGACGGGTTCGGCGAGATGGGCACCAGCGCGATCAAGGAACTGGGCAACATCATGGCCAGCGGCTTCCTCGACGGCTGGGCGAACGTCCTCGACACGACGATCGACCACTCGACGCCGGAGTTCATCCACGACATGGGCGCCGCCGCTGTCGACCCCGTGATCATCCAGCTCGGAGAGAACCAGGAGTTCGCGTTCGTCTTCGACACGGTCGTCGTCGCCGACGGTCGGGAGTTCGACTGCGAGGTGTACGCGATCCCGGACGAAGCCGACCTCGAGCGGGCGCTGAACAACCTCGACGTCGATCGGATCGAAGAGACGCCGACGACGGCCGAGTTCCAGGAAGTCAACAACTCATGAAGACGTACGGAACCGAACCGGGCGCGCCGACGCCGGTCCAGGTCGGAATCTCCGAACTGGTCGTCAGCGACGGCGACGATACGCTCAAATCCTACGGGCTGGGCTCGTGTCTCGCGATCGCCCTCTACGACCCCGACAGCGACATCGGCGGACTGGCCCACGTTATGCTCCCCGACGGCGACACCGCCGACAACAGTGACCGAAAACCCGGCAAGTACGCCGACACCGCGATCCGGGCGCTGTTGCGACGGATGGTCGAGCAGGGAGCAAGCTACACCACCGTCAAGGCCAAGATCGCCGGCGGCAGCGACATGTTCGAATTCGAGAGCTTCGGCGACGGTGTCGGCCAGCGCAACATCGCCGCCGCCAAGGAGGAACTCGAGAAGCTCGGCGTTCCCCTGATCGCCGAGGACGTCGGCGGCGAGTACGGCCGGACCGTCGAGTTCACGCCCGGAACGGGGACGCTCCTCGTCAAAACGGCCGACGAAAGCGCCGAGAACGGACGGGTGGAGCTATGAGCGACGCGGCGTTCGACGAACTCCTCGAGTTCGTCGAGGACGAACTCGCCTTCGCGACGAGCCACTACAACGACAGCTACCTCGATCGGCGCGTCTCCTCGCGAATGCGCCGGACCCAGTCCGAGACGTACGCCACGTACCTCGAGACGCTCCGGGACGATCCAGAGGAACAGACCGCGCTGCTCGAGGCGATGAGCATCAACGTCACCGGGTTCTTCCGCAATCCCGACGTCTGGGACGGGATCCGAGAGGTCCTGCAACGGCTGACCGCGACTAACGAGACCGTCCGCGTCTGGAGCGCAGCCTGCGCCGACGGGCGGGAACCCTACTCCGTGTCGATGCTCGCCCACGACGACCCCAAGATCGACGAATCGTCGGTCTCTATTCTCGGCACCGACATCAGCGAACCGGCGCTCGAGACGGCCCGGTCGGGCGTCTACGAGGAATCCCGGACCGTCGACCTCGCCGACCAACTCGACTTCCTCAACGACTACGACGCGTACGTCGAGCGCGACGACCGAACCTTCCGGATCGATCCCGCCGTCAAACGGAACGTCACGTTCGCGTGCCACGACCTGATCAACGACGACCCCAAGACCGGATTCGATCTGGTCATCTGTCGGAACCTGTTTATCTACATCGACAACGAGTACAAGCAGCCGATGTTGGCGACGATCGCCCAGTCGCTTCGGCAACAGGGGTACCTCGTCATCGGGAAGGCCGAGACGATCCCCCCGAACCTCAAATCCGCGTTCACCGTCCGCGACGCTCGGCTTCGCATCTACCACCGAGACACGCTGGAAACGGCCTCGCTGACCGGCGAACGGACACCGTCGAAGTAAACCGCGGCCGGTAACCGCGGGACGGTTCGCAATCCGTCTTCTGTAACACATAGCGACGCTTACGTATCGGGGCCGCGAAAACGGAGTCGAGATGAGTGCATTCGATCTCGACGCGTTCGTCGGTCGCTCTCGAGCGCTCGTCGAGTCCACGCCGCCCGCGACGCGCCGGGAAACGCGTACTTGGCTCGTCGATCCCCTTCTCGAAACGCTGGGCTGGGACGTCCGCGCCGATACCTGTCTGCACGAGACGACCGTCGACGGTACCCGACTCGAGTACGTCACCGCCGTCGGCGGGGTCCCCGCACTGTTGGTCGCCGTCGAACCTTACGGGGAGTCGCTGGACCGAGACCGCGCCGTGTCCCTCCTCGAGACGATGGCGTGGACGGGGATCGACCGCGCGATCTACACCGACGGCCGCGACTTCCTCCTGCTGGCCGGAACGACCGACGCCAATCGGCTGGCCTGTCGGCTCGCCGCGTTACCCGACCACGAGTCGGCGCTCGCCCACTACACGCGCGAGACTATCGGCCAGCGACTCGAGCGCCACTCCCGGCCGTTCGTGGCCCGCCAACTCGCCGTCGCACGCGACGGGATCGTCGCGTCGATCGTCGACGAACTGACGGCCGTAACCGATCAGGGCGACGCCTACCGCGCGGAGTTCGACTCCGCGGCCGACCGGTTCGTCGAGCGACTCGTCGCTGCCTTCAGCGACGACGGACAGCGACCCGTAGCCGGCGAGCTGGAGGCCGCCGACGCCGACGTGTCGTTCGAGTTCTCCGAACCCGGTTCCTCGAGCGACGAGAGCGAAGCGACCCGGCAGTCGATGTCGACGGATGAGAGCCGGCCAAACCACCCTTCGACCGGCGACCCGGACGCCTCGACGGACGAGACGAGCGCGACCGAGGAATGCGAGACTGACGCCGACGCCGGCGCAGACGCTGCAGACGGGGACGAGTCACAACCGGACGGGGGCGGCGATGCCGCCCGCGCGAGTGCCTCGAGACCCGAACGAAGCGACTCCGGTGCCGACGAGGGCGGGGGCGAGTACGTCGTTCGCTTCTTCAACGAGCGGGGCTCGATCGGCGCGATCGGCCACTCCAGCTCCGATCGGGCGCTGGTCGCCGCCGCGGAGTACCTCTTCGAGCGCGGCCTCTCCGGGCTCTCGGTCCCCTGGTGTCCCGACGACGGCGACGATACGCGAGCCGTCCTCCACGAGTCCCCGACGCATCCCGACGGGACCCCGATGACCGCTCCCCGGCAGCTCTCGAACGGACTCTACCTCGAGACCGGCGGCGACGTCGCACAACGGGCCGACCGCGTCGAGGCGCTCACCGCTCGAGCGGGGTTTCGAGCGATGCTGACCGGCGATTGGGACTAAAAGAGACCGTCGGGTTCGACCGCTCAGTAGTCGATATCGGCTTCGACGATGGTGACGACGACGCGACCGTCGCCGCCGAAATCACCGCAGCCGCCGTCGCCCTCGCTCCATCCAGAAAGGATGTCGTTCCACGCGTTTTCGTACGCGCCGTCGTCTTCGCGCTCGATAGTCACGTTCTCGACGCCAGTGTAGACCTTACTGCTGCGATCTTCGACGGTCATCGCCACGCCGAGCCCGCTGCTAGCTTGTACCGAACGGTCCTCGGCGGAGACGGCGACNAGATAATCGCCGTATTCTGGTCCGGATTGCACCGCAGCTGCGGTTCGCGGAGGACGACGCTTCCGGTCTCGTCGCCGCGAACGAGACCGCCGCCCTCGTACGCGATCGTGCTGTCGTCCGATTCGTAGGCGAATTCGCCGAGTTCAGCGGTGACGTCGTCGCCGTAGCCGGCGAACCGATCGGCGGAACTCACTCCGACCGTCTCGGCGCCGCCGCTACGGTGGATCGTGATATTCAGCTTCGTCCCGCCGTCTCCGGTCGTAATGCTCCCGTCTCGAAGCGAGAGTTCACCGTACCGCTGATTGGCGCCGTTGTTCCGCAGCACGTCGTTGAAGTTGTCCGTCAGCGAATCCATCGCGCGCACGGCGTTGGTCTCCTGTTCGTTCTCCTGGTAGTCGTGCATCGCCCCGAACGCGGTCGTGTACAGCAGGCCGACCGAGCCGAGGATGATCGCGAAGGTGAGGATAAAGGCGACGACTTCGGAGACCCCGCGGTCGTCGAGTCCCAGGCCCGACGTCGAGTTCGATCGTCGATCCATTATCCGTCCGCCTCCGTGAGCTCGATTCGGGGGCCGGAGCCGTCGTCGACATACGCGATCTCGATCTCGCCGCTTTGAACCGTTCCCTCGAGGTCGACTCCGTCAGTGACCTTCACCGGAACGTAAACCGTTACGTCGGTACTCGTGGCGTCCAACTCGAGGCAGGGATTCGAACCGTTGAGCAGCGGTGCTTCCTGACACTGGTCTTCCGGTAACGCAGCGATAGTATACCCCGTGCTCGCGACTGTCCGCGGCCGGTCGGACGTAAGCGATACGTTGGCTCCGCCCGTTCCGCCGGCGGCCATCCGATCGACGTTGTCGATATCGCCCGCCAGTCGCTCGCCGACGGTCTCGAGGGCGGCTTCGGTCGACCGCTCGGTTTCGGACTCGAGCATCGTGCTGCCGGCCATTAACAGCATGGCGATGAGGATTGTCGTGATGCCGATCGTGAGGACGTGGGTGAGCGCGATGGACATCCCGCGGTCGGACGTGTGGTCGGGTCGGCGAATCACGACGGACACCCCTCGGAACGAACGTCTATCGTCCGATCGTAGCTCTGGTCGGTCGAGTCGACGGAAATCGTGACGGTCACGTTCTCGATGGAGACCGTACCGCCAGATTCGGTGATGTCGAAGACGGATTCGGGCTCGATATGTACGGCAGTCGGCTGCGAGTGGGCCGTAGCGTTTCGATACAGTACCGAGTAGTTCTCGATATCGTTCTCCAGATTCGATTCCACTAACGACGGTTGTACATCGCCGCCGTCGACCAATTCGTCGTTCCCCGTTTGATCGCCTTCGTACTCTGCGATCAGACAGCCGACTCCCTGCCGGACCTCGAGTTCGGTCGCCTCGGCACTGCTCGCGCTCTGGCTCGTCTCGCCCGACGACAGCGTCTCGGTGTAGAGGACGCCGTTGAAGACGACGACCACGCCGAGCACGATAAAGGCGAGCGCGACCGCGCCGATGAGCATCACCTGTCCCCTGTCTGGTCGGTCGTCCGATCGATCGCCGCCTCCGTTCGGCCGGTTGCGAGTGATGTCTGCTACCATACTGAAACACGTACCTCCACGACGTTGTAGAGTTCAGAGCCGTCCGCCGAACCCGCCTCCGGGATCGGGTAATTCGTCGACTCGGAGAGTTCGCGGTCCCGATACCCGGGTGCCGTGAGATTATCCGAGTCGTACAGCGGCACGGTGTAACTGGCCGTGACGGCCGCAGATTTACCCTGATCGACAAAATACCTGCTCTCGTGTTCGTTGCTCTCGTTCTGATAGATCAGTTCGACGTTGTAGCTTAACCCCCGTTCGGTGAACCGCTCCCGAAGGATTTGGCCGAGAACCGTCTGTTGATAGAATTCCGAGTCGTTCGACGTGTTGTAGGCACCCTCTCCCGCCTCCGGATCCGCATTGTGGAACTCGCCGTCTCCGCCCTCGTTCCAGTACCGGACCATCTCCGAGAGCGTCATGCTCTCGTTCGCAGCGGTCCCGTTCGCAGCGATCACCAGCGCGTCCTGTGCCTCCTGTTCGAGTTGCGCCTTCGACGTCCGGTCGGCGAGCCCGCCCGTCGTCGGCGTGATGACGACCGACTGGAGCGCGAACAGGACCGCCATCAGGACGATCATCGCCGAGACGAATCCCTCGAGGGTGTAGGCCTGTCCGCGGTCGGTTTCGGAGTGGGGTGTGTCTCGCATCGTATCACCACATCCTCACGACGAGTCGACAGGCCGGATCGCAGCCATTCCTCGGCCCCGTTCCATCGGCGAACGTGACGATCCGCGCGGAACTGGCCGCCGACTGGTTTTCGTAGCCGTCGCCGACCGTCCACTCGT
This sequence comes from Haloterrigena salina JCM 13891, assembly GCF_000337495.1. GTDB lineage: Archaea > Halobacteriota > Halobacteria > Halobacteriales > Natrialbaceae > Haloterrigena > Haloterrigena salina. The sequence continues at coordinate 95,972 of NZ_AOIS01000063.1, read as the reverse complement.
CCCCGAGCGGTTCGCTTTCGTTGAGCGGTTCGAGGCGGACGTCGATCCGATCGTAGCGGGCTTGGTCTTCCCTGAGACCGAGCCGTTCGGACAGTCCCTCGTCATCGTCGACGAACTCCTCGAACGCGCTGCCGTTGAGTTCGGTCTCCGGCCCCGTCTCTGTCGACAGATCGTACACGACCCGGTCGGCGACGCGGTCGGCCTGAGCCGTCTGCCCGCCGGAAACCGACGAGTCGAACGGAGTCAGGATCGACGGGAGAAACGAGAAGACGAAGGCCACAGCCAGGATGAACACGCCGATCCCGATGGCGAAGTCCTGCGTGGTCTGGCCGCGCTCGCGCAGGGAGATCGACACCGTCTTCGAGCGGCGGTCGCGGTCGGTTCGGGTCCGTTTTCGGCTCATGGTTATGCCACCAGCGTCCAGCCGACGAGTGCGATCGTCGCCAGTATGACGGCGTATTTCAGTCCGCTCAAGATGTCCGCATCGCGGATGTACCCACAGATAATCCCGGAGAGAATCGCCTGCATCGTCACGGCGTGGAAGAACAACACCGACAGCATATCGACGTCGATGTTGTCGCTCAGGTCGGCCTCCCCGAGGCCGCCACCACCGCCGCCGCTGGCCGCGTCGGTACCGCCGCCGGTCGAACTCGAGAGGCCGGCCATCGTGTCGATGAACTGCGTCTTGAGGATCGCGATCACCGCGAGAACGGTCATGAACGTCATGATGATGATCACGACCTGCATCCGGGTGCGGGACTTGCGCTCGCGCTCGATATCGTCGTGGTTCTCGCTTGCGCGGGCGGCCGTCCGGAGCACGTCCGAGATCTGGTTCGAGGCTTCCTGGGCCTCGGTGATCAGCCGCGTCGTCCGAGCCAGCCGCGGGATGTGGTACTTGTTGTTGAACTCGATGAGCGCCTGCTTCAGACTGGTCCCGTAGTTGACCTTCGTGTGCATCATCTCGAACTCGCGAGCCAACTTCCCGCTCGTGGTGTCGGAAACGGCCTTCAACGACTCGAGCAGCGTCAGTCCGGTGTCGTTCGAACTCGAGAGCTTGCGCAGGTCCTCGGAGAGCTGACTGACGACGGAGTTGCGGTATCGAACGTTCCACTCGCGGAAGACGGCGAGCGGGATCGCGATGACGTACAGCGGGACGTAGACGTAGATGAACGTCCCCCAGACGGCGTTCTCGAGGAGGCCGTCCCACGACGTGGGCGCCGAACCGTTCATCATTGCCGTCGTAACGATCACGAGCGCCGCCGGAACCGTCAGCGCGAGCGTGAGCAACGGGTTGTCCCGGAAGAACAGGTGGGGTTTCTGCAAGACCTCCATCGTCTCGTAGGTCCCTTCGCGGTTCTTGATCCGGTCGAAGACGCTGTGATCGCCCGTGAACTTCTCGATCAGCCCGAGATCGAGCAGGCCCTGTTCGCCCTGGTTCTCGAGGCGGTCGTCGGTGTCCCCCATCGAGAGGTAGCCGTCACCCGGTTCGTCCTCTTTGACCGTCGAAACCATGATGAGAAAGCCGACCCCGGTCAGCGGGATCAGTGCGTAGACGGTCATATAGAGCATCGTGTTCGTCACGCTCGCCTGCGGGATCATCTGCATGACGACCATGATGATGATCAGGAGTAGCGGGAACAGCGATAGCGTCATGTACATCTCGCCGAACAGCTCGAGCGTCTCGAGGGTCAGCTCCTGCTCCTGTTTGGCGGTCCGCATGTGTTTTTCCTTCTTGTCCTCGAGGAAGCTCTCCATGTCGCCGCCGCTGTTGACGATCGAGAGCATGTCGGTCAGGAACTGGGAGAGTTCGTCGCTGGGCGTCTCAAGCGCCTGCTTTCGAATGGCGGTTCGGTAGTCGATGTCGAAGTACTCGGTCTCTTTGACGATGCTCTGGAACTCCTTTGCGACCTCGCCGTAGGTGTCGTCGGCCTGGGCCATCGCCTCGATGATCTCGAGTTGGTTCAGACCCCCGACCGACAGCGCGTACATGAACGAGACGGAGTCGGTCAGGAGCATGTTGATCTGGCGCTTGCGGGTCGAGGCACGCGAGTAGGGGATCGCGACCAGCGATCCGAACCCGATCGCGAAGCCGATCGAACCGAAGACGAGCCCGGTGAAGAAGACCAACGCCGGGATGCGGAGCGTGTCGATGATCTGGAGCACCAACTCGCTGCTGACGGGGAAGCCGAGGATCTCGTCGACCTGAATGATGCCGGTGGCAAACAGCGTGTAGCCGAGCAGGAGGCCGAGCAGCCACAGCGCCAGGCCGCTGATGAAGCCGATCCCGAGGGCTCGAGAGAGGTAGAGTTCGACCGTGTCGGTCATTCGAGCCTGGGCCAACTTCGTCTCGACGTCGCCGACGAACTCGCTATCGTCGGTGAACAACCAGTCGTAGAGGGGGTAGAACGTCTCGCCGAGCACGTCGGAGCCCCCCGAGAGCCCGCCGGAACCGCCACCGCCGCCGCTGCTGTCGGTCTGGAGGCTCATGCGTCGGTATCCCCGTTATCGTCGGCGGGATCGGTTTCGCCATCCGCCGGTCCGTCGTCCTCGCTCTCGGCCGGTTCGAAGATCGAATCGTCAGTCTCGGCCTGCGCCTGTTCGCCGTCGAACAGCGATCCGTCGTCGCTATCGTCCACCGCCGACTCCTCGGAGAAGATCGAGTCGGACTCGGTCCCGAAGATCGACTCCGATTCGTCGGTATCGTCGACTTCCGCTGGCTCCGTCGGATCGTCTCGATCCTCGCCGGGCGGATCGGCCGCGGTCGCCGTCGGCCCCTCGTCGGTCGGCTGGTCGACCGGAGCGTCGTCGCCATCGCCCTCGAGACGCCCGTCGCGTTCGCTTCGGTCGTTCGCCGAGGACGTGGCGTCCGACGCCGACGCGTCGGCGGTCGGTTCGCCGGCCACGATACCGTCGCCGTTCTCGCCAGCGGCGCTCTCATCGCTGCCGTCGTCGATGATGCTCGAGGAACCGGCGTCAGCTTCCGGCTCGACAACCTCCCCGGCGTCGTCCGTCGCGGCGGAGTCGTCGGCCGCCCCTCCGAGGTCGATCGTCGGCGTCTCGTCGGGTTCGTCGGCGGTCTCGAGTCCGTCGCCGACCGGCCCGTCGGCGGTCGCCGGCTCGAACTGATCGCTGAAGTCGCCGGCCGTCTCCGCGTCGGATTCGGGATCGAAGATCGACTCGAGGTCGTCTTCGGGGAACATCGAATCGAAGCCGGAGGTGTCGGGCTTGGCCGTCGACGCGGCGACGGCCTCCGTTGGCGGTTCCGGCTGGCCGTCCGCGTCGAGCCGATCGATGGTGTCGCCCATGTCGTCGAACAGCCCGCCGAGATCCGCGTCGTCGGCGTCGTCGGTCGGCATGACGGTGGTCTCCGTCTCGTCGGCGGCCGCCGGCTGCGGAGTTTCGGTCTCCGCGTCCGCGCCGTCCGCGCTCGCCGCCGGCGCGGGCGGGCCGCTGACGCCGCCCGTCTCGTCGTCGATCTCGAATCCGTCGGACGTCTCGTCCGCGGTGCCGGCATCGGGCGACTCGGCCGCGATCCCGTCGCCGCCCGTCCCGGCGGTCGTTCCGTCACCGACCGTCTCGGCGGCGGCTCCCTCGCCGGCACTCGAAACCGCTTCGGCGCTGTCGGCGGCAGCCTCGCCCTCGTCGCCGCCGATATCGAAGCCGGTGTCGTCGCTGAGCCACGCCGGCTCCCCGGCGTCCTCGCCGGCGCCGAACCCGCTCGAGCCGTCGCCGAGCTCCCACTCGTCGTCCTCGACCGAGTCGTCGACGTCGCCGGCGAAGTCGAACTCGTCGGCGTCGGCGCCGTCGACCTCGATCGCGTCCGCCGCCTCGGGTCCTCCGAGGGCGCTGTCCAGTCCGCTCGGCGTTTTGCCGCGGTACTCCTCGAACAGCGACTCCTCGGCGCGCTCCAGGAGGTCCATCGAGGTGTTGTACGTCTCGTCGGTCGCGTCCGGTCGCGGGACGAGTTCCTCTTTCTCCGGATCGACGTCGATCAGGACGCTCTCCATCTCCCGGAGGTCCTCGAGGCTGTCCTCGAGTTGGCCGTTCGCGATGAGCGTGAGGATCGTGTCGGGATCGTTGATGAACGCCTGCACCGTGGCGGCGACCTCCGCGTACGTGTTGAGTCCGTTCTTGATGAGGTAGGCGAGGATGACCTCGCGTTTGAACAGTTCCTCCTCGAGTTTCTCGCGGCTCCAGCCGCGGTCGAACTGGATCTCCTCTAAGGTGTTCGAGTCCCCCATCTTGAGGAACTCGTCGGTCTCGGCCTGCCACTGGTAGACGTCCTGGACGTTGATTTCGTCGTGTTCGGCCTCGTAGTGGTTGATCTCGGTCAGCGACTTGTTCCGGCGGACCTTCCGTCCCTGGACCCGCGTCTGAGTCTGGATCGAGACCAGGTCCAGCGCGGTGAACATCGTCTTCGAGACGTTGATCGGATCCGTCGTGAACCGCTTGAGCACCTCGTCGACGGAGTCGGCGTGGAACGTGGTGTAGGTCGTGTGACCCGTCGACATGACCTGGAACAGCGTCCGCCCCTCCTCGCCCCGGATCTCACCCATGACGATGTAGTCGGGACGCTGGCGGAGCGCGGCCTCGAGCAGGTCGAACTCGTCGACGTCGCCCTGCTCGTCGTCGGCGAAGGACGGTCGCGTCACGCTGGCGATCCAGTTTCGCTGCGGGAGTTCGACCTCCCGGGTGTCCTCGATGGAGACGATCTTGGCGCTCGAGGGGATAAATAGCGAGACCGCGTTCAGCGAGGTCGTCTTCCCGGAGGCGGTACCCCCGGCGAAGATCAGGCTCTTGTGGTTCTCGATGCAGAGCCAGAGGAACGCCATCTCGTCGAGCGAGAAGGTGTTCCAGTTGATGAGGTCGATCGGGGTAAAGGGGACGTCCTTGAACTGACGGATGGTGTAGTTGGTCCCGTGGTCGGACACCTCCTCTCCCAGCGTCAACTGGGCGCGCGATCCGTCGGGGAGGGTCGCGTCGACTTGCGGCAGCCGTTTGCTGATACCCTTTCCGGAGCGCTGGGCGAGTTTGACGACGAAGTCGTCGAGTTCGTCCTCGCCGTGGTAGACGTTCGAGATGATCTGCTCGTACTCCGAGTGATAGACGAACACCGGCGAGTTGTAGCCGTCGACGGAGATGTCCTCGACGTTGATGTCGTGTTTGATGCCGTCGATTCGCTCGTAGCCGATGAAGTTGCGCTTGAGCAGGTAGAGCAGTTTCTCGACCTGATACTCGCTTAGCGTGTCGGGGTCGTCCTCGAGGATCGCCGGCTCGGGTCGGACGGAGAGCCCCTCGAGCGGGTCGGGGCCGTCGTTCTCGACGTCGCCGTCGCCCTCGTCGTCGTCGAGTAGATTCCGCAGCGTGTCGAGGATACTCTCCTGGGACCCGCTGGCCGTCTTCTCGAACAGGTCGTAGCGCTTGAGCAACTGGCGGGTCTCGTCCTCGATAACCGTCCGGCGTCCGTCCTCGGTCGCCTTCTCCTTGATCCCCTCGTCGGAGTACTTGATCGCGGTTCGCAGTTTGCCCGAGAGGAACTCCTGTAACTCGAGTTCGATCTCGTTCAGGTAGGGCTCGATCAGGTAGTACTTCTTCTCGTTTTCCTTCTCGGAGTGGAAGATGACGACGCAGGCGTAGGGTTTGTTCACCCAGTAGCGCTCGACTTCCCTGAAGTGGGTCTTCTTGTCCATCGGGACGGCCTTCTCCAGGTCGTAGCGGTTGGTGACGGTCGTGTTGCCCGCGGCCGTCGAGAAGAACTCATCCTCGTCGACCTCCTCCTGGACGTTGACGGTTCGTTCCTCGACGAGTTCGTCCAGCTCCATCGCGGCGTCATCGGCCGCGGACAGGCGCTGTTCAAGTGTATCCGGATCGAAGCCGAGCGACTCCTCCTTATCGTGGCGGACGATGTCGCCGTCGCTATCCCGCGGCCGGGAACCGTCGTCCTCGTAGTAGTACTCCCACTTGTAGTGTTCCCAGGTCCAGGTGTCTTTGACGACCGGCGTCGTCTCCGGGTCGGCGTACTCCCGAAAGACGTCCCAGAGTTCCTCGGCGTTGTCGCCGGCGGTCGGCACGACCGTCGAGTCCAGATCGTCGGGGTGATAGCCGAGGTAGGACTCGGGATCGAACTCGACTCGGGTCCAGTCCTCGCCGGACGGGGCCGTGCGTTCGGGTCCTTCGTCGGTATCTAATCCCAGTTGGTCGTCCGACGCCGCCTCAACAGGATCGTCGGGATACAGAACCGACGCGTCGTCGCCGTACCCATACTCTTCCATGAAATTCTCCCACGTGTAGTCGCCGACGCGAACTCCCCCGTCCGAGTTCGCATCGCCGTCCGACCCGCGAGATCGATTCGCCTCCGACGCAGACTCGGACGCCTCACCCTCAGAAAAGTCCCCGGCATCCGACTGGTCGGCCTCGTCAATAGCCATTGACTTCACCCAAACTCTCACCCTTCAAAAAATTCATCCATACATTACCACTTCTGATAATTCCCCGAACACAGTCTCCTTCCCGACGTATCCGTACGTGTACCCTCGGTATCACAAACCAGTTCACGTTACTGTCACTCTCAGATACACTCCCGTTTTCAGATCCATCCTACATATATTGTCGGACTACGTTATCTATTTCTAATGGAAACCCGCCCGCATTTGTGAGGCGTTCTGAGCAGCGCGGTCCCGACGGGAGAACAGCTATGGGTTCGGCACCGGTATCGGTCGAGTAAATGAACGACCAGTTCAGTCTCGAGGATCGCGTCGCGGTCGTCACCGGCGGCGGGAGAGGGATCGGCCGCGCGATCGCGATCGAACTCGCCGACGCCGGAGCCGCAGTCGTCCCGTCGGCACGCTCGAGCGACGAGATCGAGGCGGTCGCCGACGAGATCGAGGCCGCGGGCGGCGACGCGGTCGCTGTCCCCGCGGACGTGACGGATCCCGACGCGGTCGAGGACGTCATCGACCGGGCGGACGACGCCTTCGGCGGGGTCGACGTCGTCGTCAACAACGCTGGATTCAACCCCGACGACGCGCTCGGCCAGCCGGAAGACGTCGACACGGAAAGCCTCGATCGGGTGCTGGACGTCAACCTGAACGGCGCCTACGAGGTCACCCGCACCGCGGCCGACCACCTCCGCGACGACGGCGGGTCGGTGATCAACGTCGCGAGCGTCGGCGGACTGGTCGGCCTGCCGCGTCAGCACCCCTACGTCGCCTCGAAACACGGCCTCGTCGGCCTCACGAAGAGCCTCTCGCTCGACTGGGCCCCCGAGGTGAGGGTCAACGCCGTCGCCCCCGGCTACGTCTCGACGGCCCTGACCGACGACCTCGAGGCCGACGACCGACTTCGGCAGTCGATCATCGACCGCACGCCCCTCGAGCGCTTTGCCGATCCCGAGGAAATCGCCGGCCCAGTGGTCTTCCTCGCGAGCGACGCCGCGAGCTACGTAACCGGGGCCTGTCTGGCCGTCGACGGCGGTTGGACCGCCCGATAGCGCGCGGTGTTCGACTGATCCGTCGGAGCTAGTGGAGATTCCTCGGAGGATATATTTCACGGAACATTTCTTCCGGAATTGAAACCCGCAACTATATTTTCCATCGTAAATACAATTGGGGGAGTTCCACAGCCACGGTAGTTTCCACCGGCACCTATCGCCGCGCCGGACCCAGTGGCCGTATGGACTACGCCGACTCCGACCGCGCACGGGAGCTCGCCGACCGCGCCCGCGAGTTGATGGAGGAGGTCGTCCTCCCGATCGAGCGGGAGCGAGCCGGCGGGATGGCCGTCTCGAGTGGGACGATCGCGGAGCTTCGGGACGCCGCCCGCGAGTACGACATCTACGCGCCCCAGATCGCCGCGGAGTACGGCGGCATGGGCGAACGCTTCCGGGACGCGTTGCCCGTCTTCGAGGAGGCCGGTCGCAGCCTCCTCGGCGCCGCCGCGATGCGCGTCGACGCCCCCGACGAGGGGAACATGCACCTGCTGGAACTGGCGGGCGACGAGCTACAGAAGGAGACCTACCTCGAGCCGCTCGTCGAGGGCGAGATCGCGTCGGGGTTCTCGATGACCGAACCGCTGGACGGAGCCGGCTCGGACCCGAAGATGATCCGGACCACCGCGCAGAGAGACGGCGACGAGTGGGTCATCGACGGCCACAAGTGGTGGACGTCGAACGGCGTCGAGGCCGACGTCCTGATCGTCCTCGCGCGCACCGACCCCGACGTCCATCCCTACGAGGGCTGTTCGCTCTTCCTCGTTCCCGCCGACGCAGACGGCGTCGATATCGTTCGCGACGTTCCCCACATGGGGGGCGGCGCTCGCGGCGTCTCTCACGCCGAAATCGTCTACGAGAACGTCCGAATACCCGATGAACACCTGCTCGGCCATCTGAACGAGGGATTTTCCCACACCCAGGCGCGACTCGGCCCGGCCCGCCTCACCCACTGCATGCGTTTTTCCGGAATGGCCCGGCGCGCCCTCGAGATCGCGAAGGCCTACACCAGCGAGCGCGAGGGGTTCGGGTCGACCCTGTCGGACAAACAGTCGCTGCGCCACCGGATCGCCGACGCCGAGACGCGGCTTCACGTCGCCCGCACCGCGATCCGCGACGCGGCCGACCGGATCGAGGACGGCGACGACGCCCGCGTTCCCGTCTCGATGTGCAAGGTCTTCACCGCGAACGTCACGCAGGAGGCCGTCGATCTCGCCGTCCAGTGCTGTGGCGCCAACGGCATCGGGAAGGACCTCCCGCTGGCGGACTTCTACGAGGCCGTCCGCACGTTCCGCATCGTAGACGGCGCCGACGCGGTCCACCGACGGGTCATCGCCCGCGACGCCTTCGCGGACGTGAATCGCGAGGAACTCGAGCCCCTGACCCGATTCGGCGATCCGAACACGCGACGCGGCAGCGGCCACTAACCGAGTACGGTATCCTCGTCCGAGTCTGTTGTCCCGTCGCTCGTAGATGGATGAAGAGACGGCTCGATCTCCGGAACTCCGCTCGCTACAGCGAACGACACGCGGCGGTGGCTGTGTGCGGGTAGTGCTGGTTCGCTCGCCACACTGCGGCTCGCTGCACGGGCGTGACGGGATTTGAACCACCTAACCGTCACTCGCTGCGCTCGTTCGTTTCGTAATTCAAATCCCCCAACCCGTTTTCACTGCTCGCCGCCGCTCGCAGGAAACGGGCGTGACGGGATTTGAACCGCGGTCGTTCCGCTTCGCTTCACTCCCTGATTCGAATCCGCTATGCCGGTTCGCTCGCCACTCCGTGGCACGCTACACGGGCGTGGCGGGATTCGAACCCACGATCAGAAGGTTAGGAACCTCCTGCCCTCTCCGCTAGGCCACACGCCCGCAGAAAAAACGTCAGTTGGTCTCGGTTTCCGTCTCCGCCTCCGTCTTCGTCTCGCCCTCCTCGGTGACGGGCTCGGTGTCGACGAAGTCGTCGTCCTCGTTTTCGATCTCCTCTTCGAAGCCGGATTCGCGCATCTCCTCGAGTTCGGTCTCGACCTTCTCACGCCCCTTCTGGAACTCGCCCATGGCCTCGCCGGTGGACCGAGCCAGTTTCGGGATCTTGTTGGCCCCGAACAACAAGATCGCGACGAAGAGGATGATCAGGAGTTCTGGTGCCCCCGGGGTAGGGACGAACAACGGTGCGGTTTCGATTGCCATCTCTATACGTGGCTTACCCGCTGGCAATTATAACCTTTTTGGACCACTAAGTATAGCAAGTTTCAGCGAAAGTTCAGTTACGCCCCATGAGTTTCCTAAGAACAATCGACGGATAGAGGGGAATGTACCCCCGCTGAACAGCAACTGACCGTCCGTCCCCGAACGTCCGTACCCCGGTTCGACCGTCGCCGGACGGACGATTCGTCCGCGAACGAAACTGTCTTTCCCGGTTACCGACAAAGGGAGGACGATGCCAGAAACTGGAGACGCCGCACCCGACTTCACGGCACCGCTCGCAAACGGCGACATCGAGGAGTTCACGCTTTCCGACCGCCTCGAGGACGAGGCGCCGATCGTGCTCGCCTTCTTCCCAGGGGCGTTCACCGGCGTCTGTACCACCGAGATGTGTACGTTCCAGGATCGAATCGCCGCGTTCAACGACCTCGACGCCAGCGTCTACGGCGTCAGCCGCGACTCGCCGTTCACCCTGAACGAGTTCCGCGAGCAGAACGACCTCGAGTTCGGCCTCATCAGCGACTACAACAAGGAGATCATCGGCGACTACGGCCTCTCGATGGACTTCGCCGACCTGGGCGTCCACGGCGTCGCCAAGCGCTCGGTGTTCGTCGTCGACGCCGACGGCGAAATCGCCTACTCGTGGGTCAGCGACGATCCGGGCGTCGAACCCGACTACGACGAGGTCGAGGCCGCCGTCGAGGAGTTGGCCTGAACGACCGTCGATACCGCACCCGACAACAGCGTCCTCCGGCATCGACGCCCCGTCGACCGCCGGTTTGGGACTGACAGCTCGGTCCGTCGCAGGGCTTTTTTAGCACGCAAGCGATGGCTACCTATGAGCGATTCTACCGGCGACGACACCGCTCGCCGCGTCTACTCCCCCGATGCCGATCACGACTTTCCGGACGCAAAACTGAACCGAGTTCTCGAGTTCATCACTAGCGACGAGGAGATCCAGACCTACCTCGAGGCCCAGAACGTCAACGCCGTCGACCGAATGCGGTACAACGACCACGGCGCGAAACACATCGAGATCGTCCGCAATCGCGCGCTGTGTCTCTACGACCTGCTCAAGGCCGGCGGGGTCGACTTCAACGGCGCTCGCCAGCAAGACCTCGAGGAGGCCGACGAGGCGGTCATCATCGCGCTCGCGGCGACGCTTCACGACGTCGGCCACGTCGTTCACCGCGACCAGCACGCCTACTACTCGATCCCGTTGGCCGCCGACATCCTCGACCGAATCCTCCCCGAGTTCTACGACGTCGCCGAAACCGTCCGCATGAGGGGCGAGGTCCTCCACGCGATCCTCTGTCACCACCGCTCGGAGACGCCGCTGACGACCGAAGCCGGCGTCATCCGCGTCGCCGACGCCCTGGACATGGAACGGGGCCGCTCCCGGATTCCCTACGAACACGGCGGTCGCGGGATCAACACCCTCTCGAGTCAGGCGATCAGCAGCGTCTCGCTCCAGGAGGGCGAGGACAGCCCGGTCATGGTCGAAATCGCTATGACCAACGCCGCCGGCGTCTACCAGGTCGACAACCTGCTCAAGGCGAAACTCGAGGGCTCGGGCCTCGAGGAGGAGATCCGCATCGTCGCCGTCAACACGAACGAGAACCGCGACCAGTTAGTCGAGCGGATCGAGCTCTAGAAACAACCTTTTGCTCTGTCGTTCGAGAGAGCGAAACTCTCTCGTGATGACGAGACGCCGAAGGCGTCTCGAACCACGTGCGGTCGCTGCGCGACCGCACTCGGCAAAATCTCGAGAGAGAGAGAGCAAAGCTCTCTCGGACCTCGCGGGATCGAAGATCCCGCTTAGCGTTGATGAAAAGCACTCCTCCCTCCGTGCCTCACTCCTTTCAGTCGTTCGTTCACATCGGTCGTCGGCCCGCTCGCGGTAATCGACCGTGCAACTGCCTTCCCTCCCCCGAGTCACGGAGTCGACGTCATTTCGGCAACCCCGCTCCCGGCCAGTTCGCTGAGTTAGAGAGAGTGAGAAATCCGCGTCTTTAGGCCAGTGTGAAGCCGGAATCGGTCCGCTCGAGGTGGCCGCGGTCCCGAAGGGTGCTGGTGATCGAGAGGACCGTTCCCTTCTTGACGCAGAGATCGTCGCAGAGGCGTTCGGCCGACGCGGTACCGCTCGCGGCGACGTAGAGGTAGACCAGTTTCGCCTGTGCAGAATCCAGACTCGTCGGTATCGAAACGTCGATCCCCTGTGGTGACTGTGACGCCATACGCCAGAGTCTGTATTTCGACGATAATAAATCTCAGCTACAACGATCGTCGAAACACAGCGGGCAATGCGGAGACGGTTAGCAGTTCGACAGACCGGATACGGCTGGAAACGGTCTGAACGGCTCGATACCGACCGCCCTCGAGATGAGACGATCGACGTGACCGAGATTTCGCATGTGATCTGCCAGCACACAGCTCCAATCGGCGGAACGCGGAGGGGCTAGACGCATCGCTTTTGTAGATACCGGAGCAAACCAACACGAAATGTCGACCCAGCTCGCCGTTCTCGCCCTGCTAACCGGAGCGGTCACCGGTGCGCTCTTTCGCCTCCTCAACGTTCCGATCCCCGCACCGCCAGAGCTCCCCGGGATCATGGGGATCATCGGAATCTACGTCGGCTACAGGGTGATCGACCACTTCGGCGTCGGCATCGATCTCCTCGAGACGCTGAAGCTGTGAGACTCGTCCGGGACAGCCCCGCCGTTCAGGAGTTTTGGCCGAACGTCTCTAGCTGGGAGAGCAGCCACGTGACACAGATGATGCCGGCAAAGATGCAGTATCCGGCAAGGGGAATGTACACAATTAGGGGTATCGAGTCGCGTAACAGGTAGCCGCTGGTCACGAGCACCGGGAGGAGAATTAGATTCAGACGGACGAACCGTTCGAGACCCATCTACGTACACCAAACGGGACCGCACATATAGCAGTATTGTTATGCCTCGACGGGCGACGGCGGCCGAAATCGCAGCGGACGCGTTAGTAGCTGCGCTCTTTCGGCTCGTAGGTCTTGTCCTGGCCCTCGAGGATGACCGGCCGGTAGAAGATGTCCGGCTGGCCGTCGTTCCAGGAGATCAGCGTGTGCTTGAGCCACTCGTCGTCCTTGCGCTCCTGGTGTTCCTTGCGCCAGTGGGCGCCGCGGAACTCGTCGCGGACGAGCGCGCCGAGCGCGATGGTCTCGGCGACGTCGATCAGGTTGCGCGTCTCGATGGTCTGCTGGAGGTCGGTGTTGAACGTCCGCGAGGGGTCGTCGACGTAGACGTTCTGGTACTCTTCGCGGCACTCGCGGATGATCCGCAGCGCCTTCTTGACGCCCTCTTCCGTCCGGAAGACGTTCACGTAATCCGTCATCGCGTTCTGGAGCTTCTGACGGATCTCAGCGTGCTGGACGCCGTCGTCGCGGTCCATAAGAGTGTCTACGCGCGTGCGGGCTTGCTCGACCTTGCGCTCGACGATCCCCTGGGCGTCGGCTGCGACGCCGCCATCGGCCGCGACGCCGCTCGAGGTATCGAGACCGGCGTCGCCGGGCTGGACGGGCAGTTCGGTCTCGGTCTCGTCCTCGACGTCGTCGCCGTAGCCCGTCCTGATCTGGGGCTCGCCCAGGTCCTCGCCGGCGGCGTGGCGGCCGGCGCGCTTGCCGAAGACGATCAGTTCCGGCAGGGCGTTGCCGCCGAGGCGGTTGCCGCCGTGGACGGAGACGCAGGCGCACTCGCCGGCCGCGTAGAGGCCGTCGACGCAGGTCTGGCCGTTCTCGTCGACCTCGATGCCGCCCATCGCGTAGTGCTGGCCGGGCTTGACCGGCATCGGCTCGACGAGGCCGTCGACGCCTTCGAAGTCCTCCGCGAGGTGGAGGATGTTCTCGAGGCGGTCGAGAATGCGCTCCTCGCCCAGATGGCGCATGTCGAGGTGGACGTACTCGTCGTCGACGCCTCGGCCCTCGTTGACCTCGGTCAGTTCGGCGCGAGCGACGACGTCCCGGGAGGCGAGCTCGCCGGAGTTGTTCGCGTAGCCGTGTTCGAACATGAACCGCTCGCCCTCGCTGTTGTAAAGGATGCCGCCTTCGCCGCGGACGCCCTCGCTGATGAGGACGCCCGTCGAGGGCAGCGAGGTCGGATGGAACTGGATGAACTCCATGTCCTCGAGCGGCGCGCCCGCGCGGTAGGCCATCGCGTGGCCGTCGCCGGTACAGGAGACAGCGTTGGTGGTGTGGTCGAAGGCCTGCCCGGGACCGCCGGTCGCGAGGATGACGCCGTCGTTGGCCTTGAAGCCCTCGACGTTGCCGGACTGGACGTCGTAGGCGACGACGCCGTGACAGCTTCGGTCGTTGGGCTCGTCCTCGTCGGAGGTGGCCAGCTCCATGACGTACCACTCGTCGTAGACCTGAATGCCGCGCTTGACGACCTGCTCGTACATCGTGTGCAGCAGGTGGTGGCCCGTCTCCGCACCGGCGTAGGTGGTCCGCGGGTAGGAGAGGCCGCCGAACGGTCGCTGGGAGACGCGTCCGTCCTCCTCGCGGGAGAACGGCATTCCCCAGTGTTCGAGGCGCATCGTGTCCTCGGGGGCGTCCTGGGCGAGGGTCTCGACCGCGGGGGCGTCCCCGAGGTAGTCCGACCCCTTCATCGTGTCGTAGGCGTGGAGTTCCCAGTCGTCGCCCTCCTGGAGCGCGGCGTTGATGCCGCCCTCGGCCGCGCCGGTGTGGCTGCGGACCGGGTGGAGTTTCGAGACGATCGCCACGTCCGATCCCGCCTCGTGTGCTGCGATCGCTGCCCGGAGGCCGGCGCCGCCGGCGCCGACCACGATTACATCGTGTTCGTACATGGTTACCAGAACTTCAGGTTCTTCTTGACTGCTTCCCGCTTGAGCTCCTGAATGTGCTCGGTGAGCGGAATGTCCTTCGGACACACCTCGGTACAGGAGAACTGGGTCTGGCACCGCCAGACGCCGTGTTCCTGCTCGAGAATGCGGAGTCGGTGCTCCTTGATCTCCTCGCCCTCGCGGTCGTCCATCGCGAACTTGTAGGCCTTGTTGATCGCCGCCGGGCCGAGGTAGTCGTTGTCGCCGGCCGCGATGTTACACGAGGACATGCAGGCGCCACACCAGATACACCGCGAGGACATCTTGATCTTCTCGCGGTTCTCGGGACTCTGGCGCTGCTCCTCTAGGTCGGCCGGGTTCGGCGTGTCCTCGTCCTGGAAGTACGGCTCGACGGTGTGCATCTGGTCGTAGAAGTGGTCCATGTCGACGACCAGGTCCTTGACGACCTCCTGGTGGGGCAGGGGCTCGATGCGGATCGGCTGTTCCAGATCCGCGATCTGAGTCTTACACCCCAGTCGCTGCTTGCCGTTGACGAAGAAGGCGTCCGATCCGCAGACGGCCTGCCGACAGGAGTGTCGGAAGGTCAGTGAGGAGTCGTAGGTGTCCCGCGCGTACATGACCGCGTCGAGGACCGTCATCCCCTTCTCGAAGGGGACGTGGAAGTCATCGAACCGCGGTTCCTGTTTGCCCTCGACCTCGGGGTCGTAGCGGAACACCTTGATGTGTACCGTCTCGCCCTCGAGTTCGTCCTCGGGGGTCGTCTGCTGGTCGATATCGCCGCCCTGCTTCTCTTTCTCGTCGACCGGCGACTCGGCCCCTCGCATTTCGGGGTCTTCCGGTGCCTCTTGACTCTGCGGTTCCTCCGGTTGTTGTTGTTGAGTACTCATATTAGGTCCACCCCGCCATGGTAGTCGCAACGTAGATTCCCTGCGCGATGAGTGCAAGGCTCGCGATAACAAGCACTGCGAGGACGACTTTCTTCTGCGTTCCGTCCAGCCCCTGGTTGATCAGAGCGTTGTAGACGCCGTTGACGCCGTGAAAGGTCCCTGCGACCAGGAACAACACCATCGTCAGGAAGTAGCCGACGTTCTCCATGCGGGCCTGGGTGCCGGCGAACTCGATCTCCGCGGCGTGGTTGACGAAGTGCAGGAGGAAGAAGTGAAAGGCAAGTACCACGACGAGAAATGCCGCCGTGATTCGCTGGAGTAGCCACGCGGTGCCGCCCGGCGCGAAGGAGGAGTATCGTTCCGCCATTAGAGGGTCACCCCGTCGAGGAAGGTCGGCACGCTCGCGACGGTGATGATCGCCGTCAACACCAGCGAGGCGTAGAAACTCTTGTCTTGGGCCTCCAGGCCGACGCCGAGGTCGACCATCAGCAGGCGAAGCCCGTTGAGGATGTGGAAGACTGCGACGGCGAGCAGTCCGACCTCGAGCACTCGAACGATAAACAGCGACTCGAGGCCGCCGATCGTGTTCGTGTACGCCTCCGGCCCGGTTAGCGAACTACTCAACACGGCGATGTGGGTAAACAGGTAGCCGATCAACATCCACCCGGTGAACTTGTGGAAGATCCACGCCCACATGCCCGCCGAGAACTCCTTCCAGCGACCGAAGTCCTCGATGAGACCGCGATTGTAAGACTGACTCATGCGCTCATGTTGACCGTTAGACCGCGGGGGTATAGAAGTTACTTTTATCTCTCTTGCCAAACCTTCCCTGCGAATAATAGTTAGAAGAAATAAATCGTCATCGGCCACAAATCACGAATTCGTTCGGGACGGGAGCGATCGTGTGACCGTTTGCCACAGACCGCCGCCGACGACCGGCGATCGGAGGCGCGGGTTACGCGCCGTAGTCGTCCGGACCGGCCGAGCGGAGTTCCGACCGCGAACTCGCCGTGGTCCGCTCGCGCTCTAGGGCCGTCCGCGTGTCCGGCGACAGCCCGACCAGGTGACATAGCGGGTTTCCGGGGTAGACCACGGGGTTCTCGAGGACGCCGACGATGAGGCCGGTAAACGGCGCCTCGACGGTGACGATGTCGTCTTCCTCCTTGAACGGGTTGGTGATCGTACAGATGGTTTCGCCCTCGCGGACGAACTCGCCGCGGCCGCGTTTCATGTCGACGATGCCGCCGGCATCGGCCCGGATCCAGGTCTTCTCGTTGTCGTCGTCGATGATGGTCCGCCAGCCGGGCCAGTGGACCGACGAGTCGAGGTGGCAGCCGAACTCGGCGAAGACGCTGGCGACGCCGGTCAGCGCGCGGTCGATCAGCCGACGCTGGAACCGGTGGGCTTCGCCCATCTCGACGGTGATCGTCGGGATGCCGGCCAGGGTCGCCTCGCGGCGCAGCGTCCCCGAGGGGCCCTCGCCGGCGATGATGACGTTCGAACTGAACGCCTTCGCGAGTCGGCCGACCGTCGGCTCTTCCATGTTGGCCCGCACGTGGAGCATGTTCGTCCGCCCCCGCGTCGACGTGTGAAAGTCGATGCCGAGGTCGCAGGGCTCGATGAAGTTCGTGAAGATCTGGTAGGCCATCCGCCGGGCGCTCGTCGAGCCCTCGCGACCGGGAAACGACCGGTTCAGGTCCCGGTCGTAGATCGGGAGGTACCGCTCCTGAGCGAGAAAGCCGGGGACGTTCATCACGGGCAGACAGATGAGCGTCCCGTGGAGTTCCGAGTGGTCCCAGTCGTGGGCCACCTCGCGGACCACCTCAATGCCGTTGAGTTCGTCCCCGTGAGCGGCCGCGGAGAGAAACACCGTCGGCCCGGGTCGTTCGCCGTTGACGACCGTGACCGGAATCCTGACGGGATCGCCGAGATACGTCTCGCTGATTCCGTACCGGATGTTAGCCGACTCGCCGGGATCGACCCGGCCGCCGTTGTACGTGAACGGCTCGGCCGTGCGGTCGGACGGACCGTCGTCGGGCGGTTCGTCCGTAACGTCGCTCATAACGATGGCTCGGCGGGTGGCAATGTGAATCTTCCCCTCGAGACCGGACGGAACGGTGCCGGAAACCGCCGGTGTAGATTTTACGTCGAGACGGCTCGTTCCGCTGAACTGAAGACGGGGAAAATCTCTCCCCGTGGGCATACGTTTTGTATGAAGACATGGTAGCATCGGGCATGGAGATTCGCGAAGCGACAGCCGACGATATCGACGCGATCCGATCGATCGCCCAGCGCTCGCTCGAGTCGACCTACACCGAGTTCCTCGACGAGGACACCGTCGCCGACGCGATCGAGCAGTGGTACGGCGACTCCTTCGACGACGTGCTCGAGGACGATCACGCGCTGATCCTCGTCGTCGAGAGCGACGGCGACGTCGTCGGCTTCTCGCAGAACGACCTGATCGGCCAGCGTTACGACACCGGCCGGATCCTCTGGCTCCACGTCGATCCCGATCACCGCGGCGGCGGCACGGGCGTTCGGCTGCTCGTCCGCACCCGCGAGCGGTTGCTCGACGAGGGTGCCGATCACGTACAGGGGCTCGTCCTCGAGGACAACGAGGGCGGCAACGAGTTCTACGCCGACAACGGCTTCGAACGGGCCGGCCAGCGGGAGGTCGAGATCGGCGACGAGACGTTCACGGAGAACGTCTACGCCGAAGACGAGATCGGCGAGGAGGGGTGGGGCGCCGTCGACGAACTCGAGAGCGACGGCGAGACGATCTACGTGAGCTACGGCGAGGCCGCTCGCGGCGCCAAGGCGCCGTTCTACAGCGCCTACAAGAGCGAGGGTCGTCAGGACCTGTACGGCTGGTTCTGTGGTAACTGCGACTCGCTGGAAAACACGATGGACACGATGGGCCGAATCGAGTGTAACAACTGCGGGAACCGCCGGAAGGCGACCCGCTGGGACGCGTCGTATCTTTGAGGGGCGGCCGTCGATACCGCACGGTCGCACCGTCCCCGTCTCGTACCGGACGGACTCGTTCGGTCGGGCTGTCGGGTGACCGCCGCACTGGCGATACGCCGGCGAACTGACCGGATCGAAGACAGTATGCGATCCGTACTCGGCTGGACGGTCGATCGGATGCGTCAAGCCGTCCGTTCGCTGCGGTGTCCGTCGACTGATTCCGATTCAGAGATACAGACTTAAGACGCCGTTTCAGCGATGGTACCGGGACGTTACACCTGTTGTCCCCGCATTACAATTGCCGACTCAGTCATCGGCGTAGAGACGACGGGTTCCCACGGTCGAGCGGCTGATCGACCGCGCGCAACCGAATACTCTCCCCTATCACATGAGTCGAGAGGACCACATCGTCCGCGGGTTCAAGGCAACGCTGCTCGCTCGAGCGATCTACATGCTCTCGAGCGCGCTGTTGATGTTCGTACTGGCGCGCTATCTCCTCGATCCCGACGGCTACGGGACGTTGTACTGGGTGATCGGGATACTGGCGATGGTCCGACTGGTCGCGGATCTCGGGATCGGCAAATCCGCGGCGCGATATCTCTCGGAGTACCGCGAGGACGATCCGGGCCAGATCCCGCACCTGCTCAGATCGACGATCACGTTCAAGATCGTCATCATGGCGCTGGTCGGCTACCTCCTCTTGGTGTTCCACGAGCAGCTCGCGGCCGCGCTGGGTCGGCCGGACGCCGCGCCGTTTCTCGCGGCCGGCGTGCTCTACATCGCCGTCTTCTCCTTTAGCACGTTCACGGAGATCGCCTTCCAGGGGTTCAACCACCTCCCGTACAGCGCCGCCGTCAGGGCGATCAGCGGCTTCTCCAGACTGGTCTTCGCCGTCGGCTTTGTGCTCATGGGACTGGGGGCGCTTGGCGCGTTCTTCGGCTACGTCGTCGGCTACGCGCTGTCGGCCGCAGTCGGGCTGGCGGTCCTTTACTACGCCTTCTACGCGCGGTACGACGCCGCAGAGACCCACGAAGAGGGGCTGACGCGACGGATGATCGAGTACAGCGTGCCGCTGACCGCGACGCGAAGCGCGAACGTCATCGACAAACAGGTCGACACCGTGCTCGTCGGCGTTATCCTAACTCCGACCGCGGTCGCGTTCTACACGCTCGGCAAGCAGATCACCGACTTCGTGCTCGCGCCCGCCGAATCGCTCGGCTTTACGATCTCGCCGAACTTCGGCGAACAGAAGGCCTCGAACCAACTCGAGCAGGCCAGGCAGATCTACGAGACGGCGCTGACGAACACGATGATGGTGTATATCCCCGCGGCCGCCGGGCTCGTGATCGTCGCCGACCCGTTCATTCCGATGGTCATCGGCGCCGAGTACGCGGGTGCGGTGCCGGTCCTGCAGGTCCTGGCCGCGTTCATCATCCTGCAGGCGATCACGAACCTGACCAGCGACAGCTTAGATTACCTCGGGCGTGCCCGCCACCGGGCGATCGCGAAGGGGGGGACGGCCGTCGCCAACTTCCTATTGAACCTCGTCCTCATCCCGACGGTCGGCGTCGTCGGCGCGGCCATCGCGACCGTCGCGACGCACTCAGTGTACGTGGCGGTGAACCTCTACATCGTCCACTTGGAACTCGAGCTCCGGCTTAAACGACTCGCCCGGTCGATCGGCGTCATCTGCGTGATCACCGGGATCATGGCCGGCGCCGTGTTGCTCGTGACGCCGCTGGTCTCGAGTCTCGTGATGTTGGTGGGTGCGATCGCACTGGGCACGGTCACGTGGGCCGTCCTCGTGGTCGCGAGTGGACTGGTCGATCCCAACGAGGTTCGGGCGGCGATCACGTGACGGCGCGGCGATCGCTCGTCCAGACTGCACGCTGATCGCATGCCCGACTTTCAGCTGGTACGAGTCCGCAAATCCGCGAGCGACGACCGGACGCCGGCGGTGACTGCTGCTGACAGTACCCTTTTCCCACCCGTCGTCGTGTGTTCGGGTATGGCTGTTTCCGATCCTGTCACCGTCGGGGTACTGAGTCTACACACGAGCAAAGAAACGAAAGCGATTCTCAACGCCGTCGAGGATCTGGGCCACGACACCGAGTGGCTGCGATCGGAGAACACGTCCATCAGCGTCACCGACGGCAGCGTCATCCTGGAGCCGGACGTCGACGTCATCGCGAACCGGATGCTGCTGTCGAACACCGAACAGCCCGCCGAGGAACTCGGGCTGGCGAACACGTTCGCGCAACTGGTACCGACGCTCAACGAGCCGTCGACGGTGTTGACGGCGATCCACAAGCTCTCGACGGCGACGACGCTCGCGGCCAACGACGTCCGAACCCCCGACGTCACCCTCGCGCTCAGCGGCGATCAGCTCAACGCGGCACGGGATCGGTACGGCGAAGAAGCGGTCTACAAGACGGCGATCGGCACCCACGGCGGCGGAACGTGGAAGGTCGGCCCCAACGATCCGATCAACGCGAAGGTCGGCAACCGCTACGCCTTCCTGCAGGAACTTATCGATCGCGAGGACGTCCGCCACCGCGACGTCCGCGTCTACGTCGTCGGCGGCGAGATCATCAGCGCGATGTACCGCTACGCGCCGGACAACGACTGGCGGACCAACGTCGCGCTCGGCGGCAGCGTCGAGGACGCGACCGACGACCTCCCCGAGGAGGCCCGCGACATGGCCCGCCGCGCGGCCGACGCCATCGGCCTCGACTACGCCGGCGTCGATCTCGTCGAGGGCGACGAGGGCTGGTTCGTCCTCGAGGTCAACCCGACGGCCGGGTTCAAGGGCCTCTACGAGGCGACCCAGGTCAGTCCGGCCCCCTACATCGCGAAGTTGGCGATCGAACGCGCCGGCGGCGAGGTCGACGAGGACCGCGTCAGCGACATCTCGAACGTCCTCGACGACTCCCGGCCGACCGCCCAGCCCGTCGAGACGTCGGCGCCGGACACGGAACCGAGCGTGATCGGCTACACCGAGGAGATCGTGCTCTCGGGGACCAGCGGCTCGAAGACCGTCCTCGCGAAGTCCGACACGGGCGCGACGCGGACGAGCATCGACACCGCCCTCGCCGCCGACATCGGCGCCGGACCGATCAAGTCCATCACCCGCATCCGATCGGGCAGCAGCAAACAGTCCAAGAGCCGCCCCGTCGTCGACGTCGTCGTCGGCGTCGGCGGCACCCAGCACACCGTCACGGCCAGCGTCGAGGACCGCAGCCACATGGACTACCCCGTCATCCTCGGCCGGGACATCCTCGGGAACTACCAGGTCGACGTCGGCCGTCGCGCGGACCGGGACGCACCGGACACGCCCGAAGAAGAGGAAGAAGAGGAAGAAGAAGCGGAAGTCGACGAAGCGACGGACGCGTAACGGACGCGCTCGAGTAGTGGCCGATAGCGATATTAACGAGGTTTGTTTTCAGTATCGGAAATAATATGGGGCGAATCGTGAATCGGAAGTCGCGATCGGTACATATATTATTCTCTGATCCCATCTTCCCTTTGTAGAGAAATCATGGCAGACGAGCATGCGGAACGCGGCGGCAACGGTGGTATTGTTGAGGTGACTCGAGCATGACTGAGTACGAGCGCAATCGAAACCACGAGTGGTGGCCGAACAAGCTGAATCTGGAGGTCCTCGACCAGAACGCCGAGGACGTCGGCCCGTACGACGACGACTTCGATTACGCCGAGGAGTTCCAGAAGCTCGACCTCGAGGAAGTGAAGGCGGACCTCAAGGACCTGATGACGACGTCCCAGGACTGGTGGCCGGCGGACTACGGCCACTACGGGCCGCTTTTCATCCGCATGGCGTGGCACAGCGCCGGCACGTACCGGACCACCGACGGTCGCGGCGGCGCCTCGGGCGGGAACCAGCGCTTCGCGCCGCTCAACAGCTGGCCCGACAACGTCAGCCTCGACAAAGCGCGCCGGCTGCTCGAGCCGATCAAGCAGAAGTACGGCCGCAAGCTCTCGTGGGGCGACCTGATCGTCCTGGCCGGGAACACGGCCCTCGAGTCGATGGGCATGCAGACGCTCGGCTGGGCCGGCGGCCGCGAGGACGAGTTCGAACCCGACGAGGCCGTTTACTGGGGTCCCGAGGACGAGTGGGAAGCCCCCCAGCACGACCGCGTCGACGAGGAGGGCGAGCTCGACGAACCGCTCGGCGCCACCGTGATGGGGCTCATCTACGTCGACCCCGAGGGGCCGAACGGCAACCCTGAGCCGCTGAAATCGGCCGATCGGATCCGTCAGGCGTTCGGTCGGATGGCGATGAGCGACGAGGAGACGGCCGCCCTCATCGCGGGCGGACACACGTTCGGCAAGGCTCACGGCGCCACCGACGACGACATCGGCGCCGAGCCCGAAGCGGCGCCGATCGAGAACCAGGGCCTCGGCTGGGCCGGCTCCGACACGGGCTCGGAGACGACCACCAGCGGCATCGAGGGCGCCTGGAACGCCTGGCCGACGATGTGGGACACCTCCTACCTCGACAACCTGCTCGACTACGAGTGGGAGCTGACCGAGAGCCCCGCCGGCGCCAAGCAGTGGCAGCCGGTCGAGGAGGAGGCCTACGACACCGTTCCGGACGCTCACGATCCCTCGGAGAAGCACGCCCCGATGATGATGACGACGGACGTCGCGCTCAAGCGGGATCCCGAATTCCGGGAGATCATCGAGAACTTCCGCGACAACCCGCCGCAGTTCCTCGACGCGTTCGCCCGGGCGTGGTACAAGCTGATCCACCGCGACATGGGCCCGTCGGAGCGGTTCCTCGGTCCCGACGTGCCCGACGAAACCTTCGTCTGGCAGGATCCCGTCCCGGACGCCGACTACGAACTGATCGGCGACGAGGAAGCCGCCGAACTCAAGGCCGAGATTCTCGAGACGGAACTCTCCGTCTCGCAACTGGCCAAGACCGCCTGGGCGGCGGCGTCGACCTACCGCGACAGCGACAAGCGCGGCGGCGCCAACGGCGCTCGCATCCGCCTCGAGCCCCAGCGTAGCTGGGAGGTCAACGAGCCGGCCGAACTCGAGACGGTCCTCGAGACCCTCGAGGAAGTCCAAGAGGACTTCAACGGCTCGCGCTCCGACGACGTGCGCGTCTCGCTGGCCGACCTCATCGTGCTGGGCGGCTACGCGGCCGTCGAGCAGGCCGCGGCGGACGCCGGCTACGACGTCGAGATTCCGTTCGAGCCCGGACGAACCGACGCCTCCCAGGAGTGGACCGACGAGGAGTCGTTCGAGGCGCTCAAGCCGAAGATCGACGGGTTCCGCAACTACTTCGGCGGCGACCACAACGAGCCGCCGGAGGACCTGCTGGTCGACCACGCCGACCTGCTCGACCTGACGGCCTCGGAGATGACCGTTCTGGTCGGCGGCATGCGCGCGCTGGACGCGAACTACCAGGACTCCGACCTCGGCGTCTTCACCGACGAGCCGGAGACCCTGACCAACGACTTCTTCGTGAACCTGCTCTCGATGGACTACGAGTGGGAGCAGGTCTCGGAGGGCGAGGAAGTCTACGAACTGATCGACCGCGAGACCGGCGAGGTCGAGTGGAAGGGGTCCCGCGTCGACCTCCTCTTCGGCTCGAACTCCCGACTTCGCGCCATCTCGGACGTCTACGCGGCCGAGGAAGAGAAGTTCGTCGAGGACTTCGTCGACGCGTGGCGCAAGGTCATGACCAACGACCGTTTCGACCTCGAGTAGGGACTCGAGCCGTCACCACTGACTTCGTCTCACCCTCGCCTTCTCGTTCGACGCGCCGTTCGCATTGTGATCGGTCCGCGATCAGTCGTCCCTACTCGATGCCGGTGGTGTCCTCATCGTCCCGGTGCTGGACGATCACTTCGCGGTCGGTGATCTCGTTGATCTCCGACGCTTCGATGGGGTAGTCCTCGTCGTCGTGGCCGCCCCAGTTCATCCGCGCCTTGAGCCGATCCGTCAGTCCCGGCTCGGGATCGACGTAGGCGGTCTGGCCCTCGACTTCCGCGACGATACCGATCTGTTCGCCCGTCTCGTCGACGACGTCTTTTCCTTGATCGTCTTCGGAGAGCTCGACCCGTCCCATGTCGCCCGCGTCGGCGGACGAGCCGCCGGTTCCGGACTCGACCTCGACGTCCGGAGTGGGGTCGCCGGCCCCTTCCCCGCCGGTCCCGGCGCCGCCACCGGCTCCGGCGCCCATTCCGGCACCGGTGCCCGTACCGGCCTCATCGACTTCGGCCGACGTCTCGATCGCGCCGTACTCCTCGACGTCGATGATCTCGCCCTCGATGACGTCGCTGCCGATGACTTCCGACTCGAGCAGGTCGGTCTCTTCTAGGGTGAAGAGCATGCGCGTTCGCTCGTCGATCTGCTCTTCGACCGTGCGCCGCTCGAGCAGTTCGCTCCGGACGACGTCACCTTCGGCGCGCTTGCTCTGGATGACCTCCTGATCGATGACGTCGTCGGCGGTTACGTCCGTGCGGACGACATCGCTATCGAGAATCGACCGCTGGACGCTTTCGAGTTCGATATCGGTCTCGATCTTGTCGCTCTCGAGTTCGTCGTGCTGATCGACGTCGACGTCAACGACCCGGCTCTCGATCGTGTAGCGTTCGACTTCCTCGACCGTATCGAGGCGGCTCTCCTCGGTGATGACCTCGATCTCGTCGGCGGTGACGAACTCGGTGTCGACGATCTCCCGGTTCAGCAGCTCCGAGTCGACGACGTGGCGCTCGGCGATCTCGGTATCGACGACCTCGCTCTCGATCGTGTCCCGTTCGACGACCTCCGTCTCGACGACCTGCGTTTCGACGATCTCGGTCGTGACCGTCTCGCCCTCGCGAAGCTGGTCCTCGAGTTCCTCGCGGCCGAGGTCGGCGCGTTCGAACGCCTGCTCGCGTTCGACGAGTTCGAAGTGGCCCAGCCCCTCCTCCGTGGGCTCGTCCTCGTGGTAGACGAACACCAGATCCTCGTCTCGGAACGTCTCGATGAACTCGTCCCACGTGTACTCCTCGTGGTCCGCGCCGAGGTCGTCCCGACGGGCGAAGGAGTGGCCGTGTCCCTCGCTGTCGCGGATCGTTACGGGGACGGCGTCGCGGGCTTCGGCCCACTCCTTGATGCGCTCGGGGTCGGTGGTCATTCGCCGCTGTGATGAGTCTCCTGTCGACGGTTCGTCCGCGGGCCTATCGTTTGCCATACGTTCGTTCCCGGTCGAATCACACTTGAGTCAGCGGGGCCTTCTCATCGGTCAGTATCTCGTTTCTCGAGACCCCTGTACGGGCATGAATTATCGGGCTCGTAATCGCCGGTTAGTCGTCGCGTCGGGTCGATCCCCACCGTTCGGGGGCGCGGATAGGAGCGTATTACCGCGTCCGGTCGGTTCACGAAGGTCAGATCAACAACCGTTTCTCTCCGCGAAACAAGCGTTTGCGTGCTCGAGCCGTCACTCCGACTCGTACTCGGCCCACAGATACCGCGTCGCGGCGCTCCGATAGGGGCGCCACCGCTCGGCGATCTCCCGCATCTCGGCGCGGCTCAACTCCTCGCCGTCGCCGTAGAGTTCCTCGATCGCGCGGCGGATCGCCAGATCGCCCAGCGGCAACACGTCCTCGCGTTGCAGCACGAACAGGAGGTACATGCGGGCGGTCCACTCGCCGACGCCTTTGATCTCGGTCAGCAAATCGATAACCTCGTCGTTCGAGTAGTCGGCGAGGCCCGCTCGAGTGTAGTCGTTCTCCCGGAAGGCTCGCGCGGCGTTGCGCATGTACTCGATCTTGCTCTCGGAGAGGCCGGCCGCTCGCAGGGCCTCGTCCTCCGCCTCAAGGACGGTCTCCGGCGTCACCTCGTCGCGGAGCAGTTCGAAGACCCGCTCGCGGACGGCGGTCGCGCTCGCGGTCGATAGCTGCTGGTTGATGATGGAGATACAGAGCCGTTCGAACTCGTTCCAGTCGGGTTCGACGTAGGGGTCGTGTCGCTCGATGAGTTCCGCCATCACGGGGTCGGTCCGGATAACGGGTTCGGCCTCGTCTAACATCTACGTAGAGGAAGGGGAGGGCTCGAGGGCTGAAAGGCCTCTCGGTCGTCGGGTTCGCGGTTCGGTCGCGGTCCGTCACTCGAGGTGGTGGTAGTCGAGTTCGTACCCTTCCGCGAGCGCCTCGCGGACCGGGTCGCTCGGTTCGGCGACGCCGCGACGGTCGATCGCGAGGCCACCCTCGTCGGCCGAGACGAGCAGGTTCACGCGCCAGTCCGGGTCGGTCTCCGGATAGTCCGTTCGGTGATGTGCGCCCCTGGATTCGGTCCGAGCCAGGGCCGTTCGGAGCATCGCTTCGGCAACGGTGAGGCTAACCGAGAGGTCGACGGCGAACTCGAACGATCGCGAGGTGAGTCCGCCCTCGACGCGCAAGTCCCCCGTTCGATCGCGGAGCGCCTCGAGTTCCTCGAGGCCGGTCCGAAGCCCGGCCTCGTCGCGGAGGATGCCCGCATGATCCCACAGCAACTCGCGGAGCTCTTCCAGCAGGATCGTCGGCGTAACCTCGCCGTCGGCGGCCGCGAGCGACTCGAGGGCCCGAAACTCCCGTTCGGCCAGGGCTCGCTGTTCGTCGGTCACCGCTGGCTCGGCGTCCGATCCGTCGACCGCGGTTGCGACGTGCTCGCCGACGAGCTTGCCGATCGCGACGGTCTCGGCGAGCGAGTTGCCGCCGAGACGGTTCGCGCCGTGGACGCCGGCGACGGCCTCGCCGACGGCGTACAAGCCGTCGACGCCGGTCTCGCCGGTGCGGAAGTCGATGTCGACGCCGCCCATCGTGTAGTGGGCGGTCGGCGCGACCTCGATCGGTTCCGCGGTGATGTCGACGCCGAGCGACGCGAAGCGCTCGACCATCCGCGGCAGCCGTTCCCGGACGTAGTCGGCGTCCCGGTGCGAGATGTCGAGATAGACGCCGCCGTTCTTGGTTCCTCGGCCCGCTTCGATCTCTCGACCGATCGCCCGCGCGACGACGTCGCGCGCGTCGAGTTCCATCTGATCCGGCGAGTACCGTTCCATGAACCGTTCGTTCTCGGCGTTGTAGAGCCGTCCGCCCTCGCCGCGCACGGCTTCGGTGACGAGTCGGCCGTCCCACTCCTCCCCGTAGCGTTCGCCGACCATCCCCGTCGGGTGGAACTGGACGAACTCGAGGTCCATCAGTCGAGCGCCCGCCTCGAGAGCCAGCGCCTGGGCGTCCCCGTTGTTCTCGTCGTCCCGCGAGGAGTGGCGGTCGTAGAGTGCGGCGAAGCCGCCCGCGGCGAGGACGACGTGGTTCGACCGGAACAACAGCCCGCGACCGGTCTCCATGTCGAAACCGGCCGCACCGAAGACGCGGCGCCCGTCCGAGAGCAGCCGCGTGACCATCACGTTCTCGCGGTAGGGGATCTCGAGGTCGCGAGCCCGTCCGATCAGCGTTTCGAGCATCGCCTCGCCGGTCCGGTCGCCGACGAAGCAGGTCCGGCGGTACGACTGGGCGCCGAAGTACCGCTGGTTGATCGCCCCGTCGTCGGTCCGGTCGAACGACATCCCCCACTCCTCGAGTTCGCGAATTCGCTCCGGCATCTCGCGCGCGGTCAGTTCGACCGCCTCGGAATCGTTCAGGTGGTGCCCCTCGTTCAGCGTGTCCGCGGCGTGGATCGTCCAGTCGTCTTCGTCGTCCAGCGAGCCGAGCGCGGCGTTGATCCCGCCGGCCGCCCAGGTAGTGTGCGCGTCGCCGTGGTCTCGCTTCCCGATCACCAGCGGCTCGAGGCCGGATTCGGCGAGGCCGATCGCAACACGGGCACCCGCCGCCCCCGCGCCGACGACGAGGACCGGCGTCGTGACGACGTCGTACTCGAGGCCGTCCGATGACGCCGATCGGTTCGTTCGCCCGATTCGGTTCGCTACGCCGCCGATGTCGGCTGCCGCGGCCGATTCCCGACGCGCGTTCTCCGCCGGTCGACGGTCGTCAGCGGATGTTTCTGTCATACGACTAATGTATGGGCCGCGCGTATTTAGGGGTCGCCCCAAACGATACAATTCGGCAGAGGAAACGGCTGTAGCGTACGTTTCGGCGTTAGTCGTCGGCCTATCCTTTACCCGACTCGAGGCCGTCGGATCCATCGAAGAGGATGCAGCCGATCGTCCATCTCGCCGTCGGCTACCTCTGTTACGCCGGCTACGTCCGCTGGAGCGAGGGGACGCCCCCGGGAGAGCGGGCGACGGTCGTTGCAGCCGTCGGCGCGGCCCTGCCGGATCTGCTCGACAAACCGCCGTGGCTGCTCGGGCACACGGTCGGCCGAACGATCGGCCACTCGCTGCTGTTCGCCGTCCCGCTGGTCCTCGTGGGCTGGTTGCTGGCGCGCTCGAGCGGTCGACCGCCGCTCGGGACCGCCTTCGCGATCGGCGTCGTCTCCCACTTGGCGACCGACGTCCCGTGGCACGTGATCGCCGGCGACTACGACGAACTCGGGTTTCTCCTGTGGCCGATCACGCCCATGCCGCCGTACAGCGGAACGAAGCCGCTGGCGACCGTCGGCGGAGTCGAGGTGACGACGCTCTGGCTCGAGGCCGTAATTCTGGTCGCCGGCGCCGCGCTATGGTGGGTCGACGGACGACCGGGACTCGGTCCGATCAGGCGACGCTCCGACGGATAGCAGCGGTGAAGCGGCGCGTTCTCCCGCTCCGGATACCGACGTGATTCGGCGAGCCAGTTTTCGTTTCGGACCGTCTACTACGAGTATGTCGACGACGTCCGCTGTCTTCTGTTACGTGTGCAACGAAGAGATGGTCCTCGACGAGGACCTCGAACACCACCTCGTGTACCAACACAAACCGCGGGAGTTGGCCAAGCAACTCGTCGCCGAGTGGGAAGCGGACGAACTCGGTGAAGCCGTCTGAGTGGCTCGCTCGCCTCACTGATCGCCGCGTGGGCGCTCGAGTCCCTCGGGCGTCTCGGGTTCGACGTTCGCCAGCCGCATCGCGTTGCCGGTCACGCCGAGGCTCATCCCCATGTCGCCGATGACGACCGCGTGGATCACCGTGACGAACCCGAACGGCGTCCCGGCCGCGAGAGCGGCCTTCACCGCGAGGCTCGCCCAGATGTTCTGACGGATGACGCCGGTGGCGGTGTGAGAGAGCTCGTAGAGGTACGGCAGCCGGGTGAGATCGTCGCTCATCAGCGCCACGTCGGCCGTCTCGAGGGCGGTGTCGGTCCCCGCGGCGCCCATCGCGATGCCGATGCCGGCGGTCGCGAGCGCGGGGGCGTCGTTGATACCGTCGCCGACCATGGCGACGGTGGCCTCGGCGTCATCGTCGGTTTCTTTGGCGTCACCCTCCGTCTCGCCCTCTAACCGACGAATCCACTCGAGTTTCTCGTCGGGCAGCAGTTCGGCGTGGTACTCGTCGATGCCGACTTCCTCGGCGATGGCGCGGGCGGTCCCCTCGTTGTCGCCGGTGAGCATCACGACGCGGACGCCCTGGTCCTGCAATTTCGAGACGGCCCACTTCGCCTCCGGGCGAACCCGGTCGGCGACGCCGATGACGCCCAGCGGCCGGTCCTCGGTTCCGACGATCACGACGGTCTTCCCCTCGGCCTCGAGGTCGGGGACGACGTCCGCGAGGACGTCCAGACAACCCTCGCGCCCGCACTGCGGGCTCGAATTGTACCCCATCTCGGCCAGCGAAACACCGCCGTCGGTCGTCGCGTGCGTGTGCGCTAGGTCCGCGAGGCCGTCGAACAGGTCCGGCTTGCCGACGTAGTGGGTCGCGCCGTCGATCTCGGCACAGACGCCCTTTCCGGTTAGCGCCTCGAACGCGGAGACGTCGGGCCCGTCGTCGTCGGTCGCGACGCCCCGCTCCTCGGCGTAGTCGACGATGGCCCGTCCGATCGGGTGTTCGCTGCGGTGCTCGAGGGCGCCGGCCCGCCGGAGGACGTCGTCCTCGTCGGCCCCCTCGAGGGGGATTACGTCGGTCACCGAGAGGTCGCCCTCCGTCAGGGTGCCGGTCTTGTCGACCGCGAGCACGTCGCTCTCGCCGACGGCCTCGAGGTAGCGCCCGCCCTTGATGAGGACGCCGTTGCGGGCGGCGCTCGTGATCCCCGAGACCACGCTGACCGGCGTCGAGATGACGAACGCGCAGGGGCAGGCGATCACCAGCAGCGTCAGCCCGCGGAGGAACCACACGTTCCACGAGGCGCCAGTGAGCAGCGGCGGCGCGACGGCGATCGCGATCGCGAGGATCACGACGATCGGGGTGTAGACGCTCGCGAAGCGGTCGACGAACCGCTCGCGCTGGGTCTTCTCCCGTTCCGCGTCCTCGACCATGCGGACGATCCGAGCGATCGTCGAGTCGTCGGCCTCGCTGGTCACCTCGACTTCGAGATAGCCCGACTCGGGGATGGTCCCGGCGTACACCTCGTCGCCCGCCGTCTTGTCCTCGGGGACGCTCTCGCCGGTGATCGGCGACTGGTCGACCGCGCTCTCGCCCTCGAGGACGACGCCGTCGGCGGGGATCTTCTCCCCCGGTCGAACGACGACCGTGTCGCCGACCGCGAGTTCCTCGGCGGGGACCGTCTCCTCGCTGCCGTCTTCGCGCTTGACCGTCGCCGTGTCGGGCGAGAGATCCATCAGCTCTCGCAGCGAGTCGCGGGCCCGGTCCATCGAGAACTGCTCGAGCAGTTCGGCGACGCTGAAGAGGACGGCGAGCATCGCCCCCTCGAAGGGATGGTGGGCTGCGACACTGGCCAGGATCCCGACCCCCATCAGGAAGTCGATGTCCAGGCTCCGGTTGCGCGCGGAGTAGTAGCCGTTCCGGAGGATCGGCGCGCCGGCGATCGCAGCGGTGACGAGGAAGAGCCCTGTCGAGAGGTAGTAGGTCCGATCGACGAGGTCGCCGGCGGCGATCGAGAACAGCGCCGGGTTCGCGCTCGGCAGGACGAACTCGAGGAGCATTCCCAGACCCAGAAGGGCGGCGCCGACGCCCGTGGTGACGGCCCGGCGACTCTTCCAGATCGGCTCGTGGTCGCCCATCGGTTCGCCGTCGGTGTCGTCGCCCATCGGCGTCGCGTCGTAGCCGGCCGACCCGATGGCCTCGACGACCGTCTCCGAGCCGGTTCCGTCCGCGACCGCGACGGTCACGCGACCCGACGCGGGCCGGGTCTCGATCTCGCGGACGCCCGCGGTCCCCTCGAGCGCGTTCTCGACCTTCGACGCGCAGGAGGCACAGTCCATGTCGGGGACCGAGAACGTCAGCTCCGACGCCGCGCCGACGATCTCGTAGCCGGCCGCGCGGACCCGCTCGCGGATCTCGTCCTCGTCGGTCCGCGTCGGGTCGAACTCGACGACGAGGCGACCGCTGGTCACCCGCGCGTCGATCGCGTCGATCCCCTCGAGTCGCTCGACGCTGTTTGTCACCTTGCCCGCACAGGAGGGACAGTCCATGTCGGGGACGCGGAGCTCGAGGCTCCGACTCGTGCTCGCGTCCGGCGGCGCGTCGGGAGCAGATGGGGAGGTGTCGCTCATTATCTCACAGTAGTCGCCCCGCTACTATACGGGTTATTTGGCGTGCGCCAAATGGTGTGTCGATCTGGTCGCTGGATCGGCTCCCGAGAATCGACTTCGACCGATGGTGTCAGCCCGACCACGCACCAACCGACAACTCGCCTCACTCAGTACGGGTAGGCGTGGTATCAGCCGAATTGACGTACTGTAGTACGCGATAGACGACATAGAAGAATACACTGATAAGTAACAGAATAACGACAGCTATGAGTATGAACGCTGGACTTGCGATTACCTGAAGCGATACAGACATCTATTTAGTTATATAATTCCTGAGATATAATAGTTCTTTTCAAGATTCAAAACGATGTGCGTTCCAGACTGGATAACTACCTACTCATATACCGAATTTGGAGTCTAGAGGGTCCAATCGAACTGGTCTGTCACAACCCAGCAGCTAACGTCTCGAGCGAATCGTCCGCTTCCACGAAACTCGTTGCGAGACTCGATTCGGCCCGCCGCAGTCGGTAGGAGAGCGTCGAGCGTGGAATCTCCAGCTGTTCCGCCAGCTCTCCGAGTTCGATCCGTCGAGGCGTCTCGTAGTAGCCGCGTTCGACGGCCGCCCGCAGCGCCTCGCGCTGCTCGTCCGGGAGCGCCTGCTCGGGTTCGATGTGGTTGCGATCGGGATCGAGTTCCGTCAGCCGCAGCATCTCGATGCCGGTACACTCGCCGACCTCGTCGCCCAGCGCGTCGAAGAACTCGTGAATCGGCGCGTCGCTGCCCAGCACGATCCGCCAGCGGTAGCGCCGCTCCTCGCGGTAGGTTTCGAACAGCAGCCCCTCGCCGAGATACTCGAGGGCGACGTGCGGAACGGACGTACAGACGTCCGTGCGGTCCCAGTAGGTGTAGACCACGAGCGTGTCGTTCGATCGATCCAGCACCTGGACCTCGCAGTCGGCCCCGCAGTCGTCCTTCACCAGACAGTCGGCGAAGAAGGCCGCGTTCTTGTAGGCGTCCTCGAGGGCCTCGAGCGCCTCGGCCGACCCCTCGGCGTGGTCGACCCGCCAGAGGCTGTCCCGAGTGACGTGACACGATAGCGAGCGGATCGACGCGTCCGGGTAGTCGGCGAGGACGTCCGCGACGGGGTTCGTGCCCGGTTCGTACTCGAGGGCGAAGACGAACTCTCTCATTACCCAGTCGTAGGGCGCCACACGACAAAGGGGTTTCTCGCTGGAGCGCGTACGGTCACGCAATGCCAACGCCGGTAGTGATCTCGACCGTCAGCGGACAGATAAGCCAGTTCTGGGCATTCTATCGCCGCTACACGGACACGACGATCCACACGGCCGCGACCGCGGCGCTGACGATATTCGGCCTGCTGATCTTCCTCGATCCGTGGTTCGCGGTGCTGGCTATCGGCTCGTACGTGCTTCCGCCCGTCGCTCTGTATACTCTCGCCGACGAACGGGTTCCCAGTGCCGCCGACGGCTCTCCACAGCAGGGCCGTCCCGCGGATCACACCGCGCGAACCGTCGACTCGACGAAACGGCGGTCGACCGCTGGTCGCTCGAGCGGCGGCGACTCGAGGACGAACTCGAGTCCCCGATTCGGAAACGGTGACACTGACAGCGATAGTGACGACGGCGACACGGATTCGGACAGCGACGGTACTGACACCGATTCGGACAGCGACGGTACTGACACCGATTCGGACAGCGACGGTACCGACACCGATTCGGACAGCGACGACGGCGATACCGACTCAGACAGCGATAGCTGACGGACGAGGCGGAGGCCGGATCGGAAACGGCGACGACGGGGCGACTCGAGGCGACCGTGCCGGCCCACGTCTTCGCACGCGTGGCGTTCGTCGCGCTGTCGCCGGAGGTCGCCGTCTCGTGAGCGACGGGAGACCGAACGGGGCGATCCAGCGCGTCTGGCTGCCGGCTCACTCGTTCTCGGCCTCGTAGTCGAAGAGGTCCTCGATCCGACAGTCGAAGAACGCCGCCAGCTCGAACGCGAGCTCGAGGCTCGGGTCGTATCGCCCGCGCTCGATCGCGTTGATGGTCTGTCTCGAGACGCCGACCTCGTCGGCCAATTCGCCCTGCGTCACGTCCCGCTTCGCTCGCCAGACCTTCAGGTCGTTCTCCATCGTTACATCCGTCGGCTATACCACGACCAAGTAGTTCCGAAAACGACCAACCCGGCCAGCAGCAGCCACGTGTAGTGGCTGAAGACGGGATAGGTGACGTCGGCGCTTCTCTCGATGTTACCGACCGTCATCAGACCCACGAGGAGCGCCCAGAACGAGAGCGTCGAGGCACGGAATCCGATCTGGAGGAATCGCTCGTCGGTCACGTCTCGGTCGTCGAGGTGCTGCAGCCACCACAGGCCGCCGACGAGAAACGCCACTCCACCGCCGATGGCCAGCCCGAGCCCGAGCGTTCCCGAACCGACGATATCCGAGAGCGGACCCATACTGAGGAACCCGACGGCCATCAATACGACGCTGGCAACCGATCGACGTTCTGACATCATGTGTAAAGTGTACTTTACAAAGTGTACAAATAACTTTCTAACCTGTCGACCGTAGTTGTCACCCCGCAGCGCGAATCGGTCGCACTCGAGCGATAGCGATACCGCCGGGAGTAGCTATCGTAGGACTCGAGCGGCGGCACAGCTACTCGCCCAACGCCGAAGACGGGAACTAATGGCCGGGAGCGGACGCGGCGAACCTCGCCGTGTCCGCGACTCGGGGGAGGGCAGGCAGTCACCCGATAGTCACCGCGAGCGAAGCGAGGCGGCGAAGCCGCCTCGGATACGCGAACGGCGCAGCCGTGAGCGAGGCCGAAGGCCGAGCGAGCGGGCCGACGACTGACCCGGAAGCCGCGTTCACGCGGCTGGAGGGAAAGGTGGAGTGTTCTCGTGAACGACGTGAACGAGGGCTCGGAAGACGCGAAGCGTCTTCCGGTACTTTTCATCGAAGCTAAGCGGGAGCGAAGCTCCCGCGAGGTCCAAAAGAGCGCGTAGCGCTCTTTTGAAGATTTTACCGAGTGCGGTCGCGCAGCGACCGCACGCAGAGTAAAAGTTCGTTCCTAGAACCCTTTATCTAGCAGTTCCCGCGCAATGACGTTCTTCTGAATCTCGGAGGTGCCCTCGTAGATCTGGGTGATCTTCGAGTCGCGGTAGAAGCGCTCGACGGGGAAGTCGTTGACGTAGCCCGAGCCGCCGTGGATCTGGACGGCCTCGTTGGCGACGTCGACAGCGATGCGGGAGGCGTACTCCTTGGCCATCGAGGCGCCCTTGGTGATGTCGTTGCCCTGGTCGACGTTCCAGGCGGCCTTGTAGGTCAGGTTGCGCGCGGCCTCGGTCTTCGTCGCCATGTCGGCGAGTTTGTGCTGGATGGCCTGGAACTCGCTGATGGACTTGCCGAACTGCTCGCGGTCCTGAGCGTAGTCGAGCGCCGCGCGAAGGGCGCCCTTCGCGATGCCGACGCCCTGTGCGGCGACGCCGGTTCGGGTGGCGTCGAAGAACTGCATCTGCTGGAGGAAGGCGGCGCCCTGGTCGCCGATGAGGTTCTCCTCGGGGATGCGGACGTCGTCGAGGATGAGTTCGGCGGTGTCGGAGGCGCGGATCCCGAGTTTGCCGGTGATCTTCTCGGACGTGAAGCCGTCGCGGTCGGCCTCGACGACGATCTGGCTGAAGCCGTCGTAGCGGCCCTCGGCGTCCGGATCGGTCTTACAGAGCATGACGAAGAAGTCGCCGACGGTGCCGTTGGTGATCCACATCTTGTTGCCGTTGATCACCCACTCGTCGCCGTCCTTCTCGGCGCGCGTCGAGACCGAAGAGACGTCCGACCCGGTGTCGGGTTCCGAGATGGCGGCCCCGGAGATCTTCTCGCCCCGCGCGACGGGCTCTAAGAAGCGCTCCTTCTGGTCTTCGTTGCCGAACTCCCGGATGGCCTCGGTCCCGAACGAACAGGCGAGAATCGAGAGCGCGATGCCGGGGTCGTAGGAGAACAGCTCCTCGGCGATGATCGCCGACTCGAGGGTCGAGTAGCCGGCGCCGCCGTACTCGATCGGGATCGAGGCGCCGACCAGTCCCATCTCGGCAGCCTCGTCGACGATGTCGTGGGGGAACTTCTCCTCGGTGTCGTACTCCTCGGCGTGGGGAACGATTTCGTTCTCCGCGAACCGCGCGACTTCGTCGCGAATCTGTTCCTGTTCTTCTGAGAGCCCGAATTCCATGTGACGGTATTCCTACCCCATCGATAAAGAGGTTTGTAACCGGAAATAAACCGAACTATAGTTTCATGTGCGAATGAGGGAAACGTTCAAACACGTGCACATTGCAACTGTGACCATGGAGCTGGAAGACATCAACACCGTCGCAGTTCTCGGCGCAGGGAATATGGGCCACGGCATCGCGGAAGTACTCGCGATGGCGGGCTACGACGTGAACATGCGGGATATCAAAGACGAGTTCGTTCAGAACGGCTACGAGCAGATCGAGTGGTCGCTGAACAAGCTCGCCGAGAACGACCAGCTCACCGAGGACAAAGCCGAGGCCGCCCTCGAGCGCGTCACGCCGCTGGTCGACATGGCGGAGGCCTGCGGCGACGCCGACGTTGTCATCGAAGCCGTCCCCGAGCAGATGGACATCAAGAAGGACGTCTACGCCGAACTCGAGGAGGTCGCCGACGACGACGCCATCTTCGCGACCAACACCTCGAGCCTCTCGATTACGGACCTCGCGGAGGTCACCGAGCGCCCCGAGCGGTTCTGCGGGATGCACTTCTTCAACCCGCCGGTGCGCATGGACCTCGTCGAGGTAATCTCGGGCGCCGACTCCGCCGAGGAGACCCTCGAGACGATCGAGGCGCTGGCCGAGGACATCGGCAAGACGCCCGTGCGCGTCCACAAGGACTCGCCCGGTTTCATCGTGAACCGCGTGCTCGTTCCCCTGATGAACGAGGCCTGCTGGCTCGTCCACAACGACGAGGCGACCATCGCCGAGGTCGACTCGACGACCAAGTACGGGATGGGGCTGCCGATGGGGAGCTTCGAACTCGCCGACCTCACCGGCATCGACGTCGGCTATCACGTGCTCGACTACATGAACGAGGTGCTCGGCGAGGCCTACGAGCCGAGCCCGCTGTTCGAGCGGAAGGTCGAGGACGAGGAACTCGGCAAGAAGACTGGCAAGGGGTTCTACGACTACGAGGACGGCGAGGGCGCCCAGATCCCGACCGACGAGCAGTCCGAACTCGTCGAGAAGCGACTGATCGCGACGCTGGCAAACGAGTCCGCCAAGCTGATCGGCAACGACGTCGCGCCGCCCGAATCGATCGACGAGGCGACCAAGCTCGGCGCCGGCTTCCCGGACGGCCCCGTCAAGATGGTCGACGAGTTCGGGATCGAGAACGCCCTCGAGGCCCTCGAGGAGGCCTACGAGGAGACCGGCCATCCGCGCTACGAGCCGGCCGACTACCTCGAGGAACGCGCCGAAGCGGGCGGGTTCTACGAACAGGGCGGCGACGCCGAAGCGACCGAGTTCGAGACGATCCGAATCGAGTACCCCGGCGACATGGTCGGCCACGTCGTCCTCGACCGACCCCACCGGATGAACACGATCAGCGACGACCTGCTCGAGGAACTCTCCGAGGCCGTCGACCTGCTCGAGGACGACGACGAAGTTCGCTCGATTCTGCTCACCGGCGAGGGCGGGAAGGCCTTCTCCGCGGGCGCGGACGTCCAGAGCATGGCCGGCAGCGGCGCCGACCCGATCGAGGGCCAGGAGCTCTCGCGGCTCGGCCAGCGGACGTTCGGGAAGCTCGAGGCCTGCGATCTGCCCGTCGTCGCCGGCATCGACGGCTTCTGCCTCGGCGGCGGGATGGAGCTGGCCACCTGCGCCGACCTCCGGGTCGCCAGCGAGCGCTCCGAGTTCGGCCAGCCCGAACTGAACCTCGGCCTCATCCCCGGCTGGGGCGGCACCCAGCGGCTCAAACACGTCGTCGGCGAGGGCCGCGCGAAGGAGATCATCCTCACCGCCGAGCGGTTCGACGCGGAGACGATGGCCGACTACGGCTTCGTCAACGAGGTCGTCGACAACGACGACCTCACCGAGCGCGCGCTCGAACTGGCGACCGACCTCGCGGGTGGCCCGCCGATCGCCCAGCGGTTCACTAAGCGCGCGATGCTCGCCGGCCGCGACGACACCGAGTCCGGCCTCGAGTACGAGGCCTCCGCCTTCGGACACCTGATGGCGACTGACGACCTCATGGAGGGGATCACGGCCTTCATGGAAGACGAAGAGCCGGAGTTCGAAGGGAAGTAAGCCGATCGCGGCCGAGCGCCACAGGCTCGCTGCGGTCGCGAGCCCGTCGCTGGTACCGAGTCGCGAGGGGCGTAGTGAGACTATATTGACAGTATATTGGTTCAATGAATCGTAACCCTACGTATATTTACACGTTCGGAGAGTCCGGGTTCTAGCTTCGAACACGATATATCCGACCGCTTCCGTCCGTGATTCATCCGTCTAGTGGTCCGAACACTGATATTTGGTCGCGAGATTTATCACGAAGAGGTACCATTGGAGACCCGTGGCTGTAACGATGCAGAGAACGGAGGGGGCTCCCAATGAGTGACGACCTCGAGATTCTCGTCGTCGACGACGAGGCGCGCCTCGCGGATCTGTTCGCCGCGTGGCTCCAGAGCGAGTGGACCGTCGACACGGCCTACGACGGCGAACAGGCCCTCGAGAAGATATCCGACTCCGTCGAAGTCGTCCTGCTGGACCGTCGAATGCCGGGTCTGTCGGGCGACGAGGTGCTCGAGCGAATCAGGGACGCCGGCTACGAGTCCCGGGTGGTGATGGTGACGGCGGTCGATCCCGACTTCGATATCATCGAGATGGGGTTCGACGATTACCTCGTCAAACCGGTCTCGAAGGACGAGCTGATCGAGATCGTCGACGACGTCGCCGACCGAACGGAGTACGAATCGGATATTCAGGAGTACTACGCGCTCGTCTCGAAGAAGGCGCTGCTGGAGTCCGAGAAGGCCG
Source organism: Haloterrigena salina JCM 13891 (assembly GCF_000337495.1). Classification (GTDB taxonomy): domain Archaea; phylum Halobacteriota; class Halobacteria; order Halobacteriales; family Natrialbaceae; genus Haloterrigena; species Haloterrigena salina. The sequence continues at coordinate 57,027 of NZ_AOIS01000063.1, read as the reverse complement.
ATCGGGAACTCGCGAACAACGAGGAGTACCAGGACCTCTGTGACCGCGTCGAGGAACTCGAGGCCCGCGTCGACGAGACCGTCTCCGGAATGTCGTCCCACGACGACTTCGTCGGCGCGTTTCAGGACCTTCAATCGGAGCACTAATCGCCTTCGTCGAACGCGAACTCGAACCGAGCCCCTCCGTCGACGCTTTCGGTCGCGGTAACCGACCAGCCGTGTCCGGTAGCGACTTCTCTGACGACCCAGAGTCCGATCCCGAGCCCCCCGGCGGCGGTCGAGACCGACGGATCGAACAGGTCGTCGTTGATCTCGTCGGGTAACCCCGACCCGTCGTCCGCGACGAAAAAGCCGCGATCGGAACCACCCTCGGACTCGAGGGCGCCGACGCGAACGGCGACGTCTTTGCCGCCGTGCTCGATCGAGTTCCGGAAGAGGTTCTCGAGTAAGCGCAGCAGTCGCGATCGGTCGGCCTCGATAGCCATCGTCTCCGCGACCGAAAGCGTCGCGTCGGCCGTCGAAACGTACTCCCAGGCGTCGTCGGCGACCGACTCGAGGTCGACGGGTTCGGAGTCGGTCGCCCACTCCCCGTCGCGCGCGATCGCCAGGACGTCTTCGATGATCGCCTCCATTCGATCGAGTCCGTCGCGAACGCTGTCGACGTACTCGAGCGATTCGGTCTCCTCGAGCAACTCGAGATAGCCCTGCGCGACGCCGAGCGGATTGCGCAGGTCGTGGCTGACGATCCGCGCGAAGGCGTCCAGCCGCTCGTTCTGTTCGCGGAGCTTTCGCTCGCTGCGCTTTCGTTCGGTGATATCGCGGACGACGCCGACCGAGCCCACGAACGCCTCGTCGCGGACGAGGACGGCGATCTGGGCCTCGCAGGGGATTCGCTCGCCGGCTTTCGTCTCGAGGGAGAGTTCGACCGTGTCCGTACTGTCGCCGCTGGAGAGCAGCGAGCGGATCATCTCCCGGCCGGCGTCGACGTCGGCCTCGCCGAAGACGATCGAGGCGTGCTCGCCGAGCAGCCCCTCGCGGCTGTAGCCGGTCATCGCCGTCAGCGCGTCGTTGACGGTCATGAAGTGGCCCTGTTCGTCGAGGACGTACATCCCGTCGCCGGCCGTCTCGACGAGGCGCTCGTACCGCTGGAGCGTCCGCTCCTGTTGTTCGAGTTGACCGCGGATCGCGATCGTCTCGAGGACGTGAGAGGCCGTCCCGGCGACCATCTCGATCCCCGTCCGTTCGGCCTCCGAGAGCGTCTCGAGCGCGTAGACGACGAACACCCCGTACCGCTCGTCGCCCGACGCGAGCGGCGCGACGGCGGCGGCGCGGACGCCCCGGTCGACGGCGTGCTCGCCGAACGGAACCGCGCCGCACCGGTCGGCCACGTGCTGGTGGCTCTGGAACTCGTCCGTTCGGATCGCCCGCTCGAGGAGCGGCTGGTCGCCGTCGCCGATCCCGAAGGTGCGTTGCATCGGCCACTCCATGCTGTCGGGGTCGGTCAGCCAGGGGACGATCTCCCCCTCGCCCTGATCGTACTCGCCGACCCAGGCGAACGCGTAGCGGTCGGTCGCGGTAAACTCCTCGCGGAGGATTCGCTCGACGTCGACGGGAGAGGTGACGTCAACCAGCCGCCGCCTGACCGCGGAGACGAGCGCCGCGATGTCGTCGGGCAACGACGCGAGGCCGTCGTCCGTTTCGGAGTCGGTATCGCCCGCCTCGAGATCGTCGGGCGCGGTTCGCGAGTCGGCGCCGACGCGTTCGGTGATCGTCTCGGCGAGGCGATCGGGCCGGCCGGTCTCGTCGGTTCGAGCGACCACCTCGCTCAAGACGGCGACGGACGCGTCGCTCTCGTCGTCGCCCCAGTGGACGAACGCCGGCGTCGACGGCGCCTCCGCTTCGACGGTGTCGACGAGCTGTGGCACGTTCGGGATCGAACTCGCGTCGATGACGACGGCGTCGATCGCTCCCCGTTCGAGTCGGTCGACGGCCTCGGCCGCGCGCTGGGCGATAACGACGTTGACCGGCGCGTCGGTCAACGCGAGCGTGACGGACGCACGCGTGGATCGATCGTTGCTGACACAGAGGACGCGTGGCCGACTCATATCACTCAGTCACTCTCGGATTCGGTATCGATCGTCGATACCGCTGCCTACCGGGGCGAAACGGATTGTTCTTTCGGCGTGTCAGTCACGCCAATGGACCATCGATCGGCTGCGGACGCGGTCGCGGACGCATCGACTGGCCGGAGGTCGACGGTCGACGAACGCGGAAGTTCCGCCGGCCCGACGTTACGGCGCCTGCCCGTAGATCAGGTTGCGCTGAATCTCGTTCGCCCCCTCGTAGATGACCGGAATGCGGACGTCGCGGTAGACGCGGGCGATCCGTCGCTCGTCCAGGATCGACCGACCGCCGTGGAACTGCATCCCCTGTTCGGCGACCGAAGTCGCGGTCTCGGTCGCGTTGGTCTTCGACAGCGCCGCCCAGTAGCCCTCGTTCTCCCCGTTTTGTACTTTCTCGCAGGCTCGCCAGGTGAGCGAACGGGCGCTCTCGAACTCGATCAGCATGTCCGAGAGGCCGTGCTGGACCGCCTGAAAGTCGCTGATCGTCCGACCGAACTGCTCGCGGTCGTGGACGAACTCCCAAGTGGACTCGATGGCCGCCGCCGCGAGGCCGATCCCGTGGCCGGAGACGGCGATTCGGCCGTGGTTGAAGAAGTCCGCGAGCATCCAGAACCCCTCGCCCTCCTCGCCGATCAGGTTCTCCTCGGGGATCCGGCAGTCCTCGAGTTCGATATGGGCCTGTTTCGAGGCGCGCATCGCCATCTTCTCGGGGATGTGTTCGGCCTCGTAGCCGTCGGTGTCGGTCGGGACGATAAAGAGCGAGTAGTTGGCGTAGGGGTTCGACTCGTCGTCGCCGGTGCGCGCGTAGAGGGTGATCCAGTCGGCCTCGACGCCGTTGCCGATCCAGTACTTCTCGCCGTTGATCACGTATTCGTCGCCGTCCTTCTCCGCCGTGGTCTCCATCCCCGCGAGGTCGCTGCCGGTGTCGGGTTCGGAGACGCCAAGCCCCGAGCGCTGCTCGCCCTCGGCGACCGGTCGGATGTACTCCTCGCACTGCTCGTCGGTGCCGTACTCGTAGGTGAGTTCACAGCCGAAACTCGCCAACTGGAGCGTCAGCGCGATCCCCGCGTCTGCGCGGTAGAACTCCTCGGTCAGCGCAAGCAGTTGCGGGAGATCGAGCCCCCGGCCGCCCCACTCCTCGGGAATGTCCTGCGCGACGAGGTTCGCCTCCTGACCCGCCTCGAGGATCTCCTCCGGATACTCGCCGGCCTGGTAGTACTCCTGGGCGTTCGGTTCGATGTGTTCGCGCGCGAACTCCCGGGCTTCGGCCTTGATATCGCGGGCGTGCTCCGGGACGATGCTGTCGTCGAGTAGGTCCATATGGTGTCAGAGGACAGCACGATAAATATAGGTGCGGTGATCCGTTGCAAGCCACAGACCGGGATGCGGCGGGGCGGCCGTCCCCTCGGCGTCGCCGGTCGCTGTCGCTCGCGGGAGGAGACGAATCGGTGTTCGCCGAAACGGCGTCCTGCGGAGCGCTCGACGGTTCCGTCGGGTTCCTTCCTGCAGAAAGTCGCCGTCCGAAACGTTCGTGAACCGTTCTGTCCGTTCAGAACGACTGTCACCCTTTTAGCGACCCGCATCCGACGGACGGCATATGACGACCGACCCGACGAACGACGAACGAGACGACGAACCGTACGACTCCGATATCGACCGCCGGGCGTTCATCGCCGCGGGCGGCACCGTCGGCGCGACGATGCTGGCCGGCTGCGCCGGCGATGCGACGCCTGAGGACTCGAGCGACGCGCCGGACGACGAGGCTGACAGCGAGGAGACCGACGGGCCGACGACCGCCGACGCGGCGAACTTCCGGCTGCTCGTCAGCGACAGGCCCGCCGACATCGGCAACTTCGATCGACTCGACGTGTCCTTTGACAGCGCCCGCATCTTCGACGGCGGGGGCGAGGAGTCGGACGACGGCGAGAGTGGCGAGTCCGAGACCGACGGCGAAGACGCCGAAACCGACGACGAGGAAGCGGCCGACGACGGGGACGAGGAGGAATCGTCCGAGGACGGCGACGACGGGACATCGTCGGGTGACGAATCCGGCGACGAATCGGACGCGAACGACGGCGAATCGGACGCAGACGGTGACGAATCCGACTCGAGCGAGACCGGCGTCGAGCGACGCCGCGGATTCTACTGGCTCGACCTCGAGGGCGCGACGGTCGACCTGACGCAGGTCGTCGGCGAGAAGGCCGTCTCGGTCTTCGAGGGCGGCCTCTCGGCGGGGACCTACGAGAAGATCGAACTCCACGTCGCGGACGTCGAAGGCGTCGTCGACGGCGAGACGGTGCCCGTGAAGGTGCCGAGCGAGAAACTCCAGATCACCCACGCCTTCGAGGTTCGCGAGGACGAACCCCTCGAGTTCGTGTTCGACATCAACGTGGTCAAGAAAGGAAACGGCGGCTACAACCTGACGCCCGTCATCTCGGAGAGCGGCGTCGCGGGCGAGGACGTCGACGTCGAAGAGGTCGACGACGAATCCGACGAGAGCGACGAGGACGCCGACGACCGTGGCGACGCCGAGGCGAACGACGGCGAGACCGGCGGCTCCGGCGGGAACGAAACGGACGACGGCAGTGCGGACGACGACAACGAGAGCGGGGCGAACTCGTAGTTCCGACGGCGCAGTTGGATCGCCCAGCGGCGGAGCCGGGTCGCCGTTCACCGCTTCCGCTGCGAGACGGTACCGTCACCGGCGGTAGCGTCGCTCAGACGGTACGGCCGGTAGTCGAGTGCCGTCGCTGCTATCGAAGCTCCCGAACGAGGTCGTTGACCGAGGCCGAATTGGCCGCGTGGTCCTCGAGTCGCCAGCGGTCCCACACCACGTCACAGACGACGTGGACGTAGAGGACGACGCCGGTCACGATCGCGAGCGAGCGGCTCGCGAGCGCCAGCAGCGGGACGACGGTTCCGATGATGAGGAGGTGGCTCAACAGCCGTGAGAGCACGCCGACGTCGCCGTTCTCGAAGATCTGCCCCTGGTCGGCGACGGCCGCGATCGGATTCGCGAGGCAGAACCAGACGGCGTCCCAGCTCCCGGTCTTGATCCGCGCGATGAGCAAGTGATCGACGTCGATGAGCACGCCGGCGGCGGTGCCGTAGACGACGACCGCGACGGCAGGGAGTTCGACGCCCAGCGCGCTGATCGGCGACAGTACGGCGGCGAGAACGCCGGCGGCGACGAGCGAGATGGCGGCGTGGTGTTTCGAGTAGATCGGCGGTCACCTGGGAGTCGAAACCACGGCGAGGCACAAAACCGTCCCGCTGTCTCTCGATTCCTCGCCGACCGCGACCGAGCGCGACACCCCGCGGCGCGGTTCGATCGAAGCGACGCTGCGATCTCAGCCGGCGAAGCCCGAAAGCGACCACTCTCCGTTGTCGCCGTCTTCCTCGGCGATACTCGGGGCGCTGACGAGCACGAACGCGCTCTCCGCGTCGCCGTTGCGGATCTGGCGGGTCGACGACGGGGGGATCCACAGCGCGTCGCCGGTCTCCATCGCGACCGGTTCGTCGTCGATGATGACCGTCGCATTCCCCTCGATCAGCACGTAAACCTCCTCGTGGCCGTTCTCCGTGTGATCGTGGGGTTTGCTGTTCCAGCCGGGATCGCAGCGAGCGACCGTCACCCCCACCTGCTCGGTCTCGAGCGGATCCGATAAGAAGTGCATCGCGCTCGAGACCTGTTCGACGTCCTCGTAGTTCACCTTCCGGTAGGTCATGTCCGTGTGTTAGGCTGCCGTACAGTAAAACTAGTCGTTCGATCGAACCCGAGACGGGGTCAGTTACCCTGTGCGAACGGATCGAAATCGTCGACGGGAATTACCGAGTAGTCGACCGTCAGCGCGTCCTTGGTCGCGCGGATCTTTCCGACGAACGTCGAGATATCCTCGAGTTCGCCCTCGAGGACGAACAGTTCCATACAGTAGTGGTCGCCGACGTGGCTGTGGAAGTTCGAGGCGACGAGGTCCTCGTGTTCGTGACGCAGGTGCATCATCTGTTCCTCGACGCTGGTCGTTTCGTAGTCGAAGAGGACGGTGACGATTCCCATCAGATCGCGGTCCTCGAGACGGGTGTCCTCGAACTCGCCGAGGAGGTTCCGCGAGGCCTCCCGGACGACCTCGCTCCGGCCGGTGTAGCCGTGTTCGTCCGCGAACTGATCGAGTCGCTCGAGGAGTTCGTCCGGCATCGAGACGCTGACGACTGCCATATAATAACTTCCGGGGACTGATCTATTAAGAGTTATCATAATAGTCCGTCTGGAACCGGCTCGAATAGCAATCGAATCGGTCGATCGACCCGGCGGACCGCGTCGAGGCGGCCCTCGAGTCGGACCGAGGCGGCGACGGGTTCCGCAGCACCCACTGTTTTCCGGCTTCGCCGAGAGCGTCGACTATGTACCTCGCCAACCGGAGTTGGCCGGAACTCGGCGACTACGTCGCGGACGAGTCGCTCGCGGTCGTCCCGCTGGGCTCGACCGAGCAGCACGGCCCGCACCTCCCCGAAGGGACGGACCACATGATCGCCGAGGCGCTGGCCCGCGAAGCGACCGATCGTACCGGGTACCTCTGTACGCCGCCGATTCCGATCGGCGTCAGCTCCCACCACCGGCAGTTCCACGGGACGATGTGGGTCGAGGCGCCGATCTTTCGGGACTACGTCGAGAGCCTCTCGCGAAACCTCACCTACCACGGCATCGACCGCATCGTCTACGTCAACGCCCACGGCGGCAACGTCGCTCACCTCCGGGAGGTCGGCCGGCGGCTCCACGACGACGGCACCGCCTACGCCATCGAGTGGATGTGGGACGAGTCCATCCCCGAACTGATCGAGGAGGTCTTCGAGACCCCCGGCCCCCACGGCGGCCCCAAGGAGACGGCGATGATCATGCACATCGCCAACGAACTCGTCCGCGAGGACCGCCTCGAGGAGGCCCGCGACGGCGGCGCGGTCTTCGACTACGACGCCGAGCGAGTACACGGCGCGACCACGTTCTACGACTGCATCGAGAACAGCCCCAACGGCGTCTTCGGCGACCAGACCGACGCGACCCCCGAGGTCGGCGAAGAGCTGTTCGAAGCCGCGACGGACCAACTGGTGGCGCTGCTCGAGTGGCTCGACGAGCGGCCGATCGAGGAGCTCATGCCGGAACCGCAGCTGGAGCCCCGGTCGGATCGCCGTCGAGAGGGCGCGTGAATGCCCCGCTGACGGTTCCGTTCTGCCGATGGAGGACCGATCTCGGTCGCGCTCGGCCCTCGGCAGCCGGACCGATTCGCCGTCGTCGCTAATCCGCTATTACGGCCGTCGGGTTAGCTAGACACCGAAACGGCCGCTCGCTGAGCGACCGCGAACGACCGCTCCGAATCGGTGGGCGAATCGGACCGAGTCGTGGATCGAAACGACCTCGAGCCTCGTCTCGAAGCGCGGATAGTACCGGGTCTCGTCATGCACGAAACCCGGTAGTTACCGTCCGAGATTCGTCTCCGAATTCGACGGTGCCGTCGCGCGATCTGTCGGCGGGTCGGCGACAGGATCGCCAAACCCTCATTATCGCACGCCGGCGGGACGACAACTCCGACACCAGCGGCGAGCTACGCGTCGTCACGGCTCGAAACCGATACCGCTCCGTTACCGTCCGTTCGACGCGCAATTCGGGACAACGGACACTTCAATTGCGGTGCCATCGCCGGGCCGAACGGGTTGGTTTCACTATATTTCGATAGGGACTCAATTACGAAACCCCGCGGGGACGACGCGTCGGTGTATGGTTCAACCGCAACTCGCCCAGCAAGGACAGGTTCCCGACTGGTTACAGGATCCGATCGCGGAACTCGTCACGTTCCTTCCGCGGCTGATCGGCGCGCTGGTGATCCTCTTCATCGGCTGGATCATCGGCCGCGTCGCCGCGCGCGCCGTTCGAAGCCTCGCCGACGGGATCGAACTCGACAGGATGGTCCTCGAGACGCCGCTGGGGCGCATCCTCGGCGGGACGGAACGGGCCGTCTCCAGCGCCTTCGGCTCGCTCGCGAAGTGGTTCGTCTACGCCCTTGCCATCCTCGCGGCCGCCAACGCCCTCGCGATCCAGTTGCTGTCGGAGTGGATCGCGACGGCCGTCTCGTACCTGCCGGCGTTCATCGCCGGACTGCTCGTCATCGTCATCGGCTTCGTCGTCGCCGACTTCGTCGGTGACATCATCGAGCGGACGCGAGCGGCAGCCGAGACGGTCTACGGGAACTGGTTCGCCAACGGCGCCCGCATGTTCCTCTACTTCACCGCGATCGTCATCGGGCTCGACACGATGGGGATCGACGTCAGCATCCTCTACGTCTTCGCGCGAGCGCTCGCGTGGGGCCTCGCCGCGGCGGTCGCCATCGGCGCCGGCGTCGCCTTCGGCTGGGGCGGCAAGGACTACGTCGCCGAGAACATCGGTCGCTGGATGGGACGCACCGCCACCGTCACGCCCGACGAAGAAGGCTCGAGCGGGGGTCGCTCGACCGGAAGCGATCGGTCCGCCGGCAGTCAGTCTCGCCGCTCCGATCGGGACCCTGGCTCCGAGCCCGGACCGACCGACGACGACGACTGATCGCCGCGCGACGATCACCGTCCGCCGCGCCGGACGCCGTTACTCGACGACTGACTCGATCCGCTGCTCGTCGGTCGCTCGATCGGGTGGAAACAGCGGCTTGACCGGGACGACGACGTGGGACTTGACGAGCCGGTCGTCGGACGGCCGCCACTTCTCGACTCGCGCGAGCGAGCGCGCCTCATAGCAGTCCTCGAGCGACTCGAGGGCGGCCTCGAACGCGTCGGCGTCGAACCGGTCGGCCGAGACGGGGTCGGAAACGACCGCGAGTCGGCGCGTCCGCGCGTACACGTCGAGGCGTCCCTCGAAGACGTGTTCCAGGCGTTCGATACAGTCGTGCACCTCGCCGAACGACGGGTCGTCGTCGCGCGTCGGGAGGGAGACGTACGCCTGATACTCGTCCGGCCGCTTCCGGACGTGTCGTTTCCAGAGTCGGGTTACGAACCGCACGAATCACCCTCCGGAGTCGGCCGAACGGGAACGGTCGGTCTCGGCGAACGACGGAACGGATCCGCGCGGATCGCCGTCCGTCGGTCCGTACCGACGGACGTCCGACTCGCACTCGGTTGCGTCTCGGGCCACATCATTCTCACCTTCGTCTCGTCGACGTCGGTAATACGTTCTTTGTTGTCGACCGCGACCGAACTGTGGTCACGATCCGCGCGGTCGAGCGCGGCCGGTTCGCGAGAGTTTTGTACAACGACTCGCTACCGCTTTGCAGCTATGAAACGATCGTTCGCGTCACGTCCCAGTTTGGTGCTCGTCGGGGCCGTCGCGCTCGTCGCCGTCGGCGTCGCGAGTAATATCGGGTTGGACTCGCCGTACCGGTTGTTCCCGTCCCTACTTCTGATGGCGCTCGGCGTCGCCGGCGTCGCGACCCAGGTCCGCGACGACAGCGTCGCTCAACTCCGCCTGACGGCGAAACGCTGGTGGGTCGTCGCGTTCGTCGCGTTTCTCCCCTACGCGCTGGTCGCGGCCCCTGAAAGCGATTCGGCGGCGGCCGTCACCGACGGACTCGCCGCCCCGCCGATCCCGCTCATCCTCGAGTCGATCTCAGGTGCGGTCGTCTGCTGTGCGGTGGCGGTGACGGTGCTGTACGGCTTCGCCAGCTACGGCGTCCACCCCGGCCGACCCTCGCCCGAGGAACGCGTTCTCGCGGACGGCGGAGACGACTAACGCGAACCGACGGCGAACCGGTCGTGACGGAGACCGGCGCCGCTCGACGGAACAGGGCCGTGTACCGGAGCCGCCGCGAATCCTCCTCGAGTCCGTGTCCGGCGAAGATCGACGTTTTCGGTGACGCTGCCGGCCGCCGACGACTGAGCTATCAGCCGGGTCGCAGTTCGCGACCCGAGAGCGGACCGATCGCGGTCGATTTCGCCAGCAGTCGGCCGATCGTCGCCGCTCACAGCGGTCGACGAATCGAGCCAACAGCTATATATCCGACCGCCTATTCATCCCGGCAAAGCGGTGCACGACGTGATTCCGACCTCCATCCGTTCGGATCGGCTGTTGCTGGCCGTATCGTTCGCCTGCTTCGCCGTCGCCGGCATGGCGACCAGTACTGTCGAGGCGCTCGTGCCGACGGTCGGAGCGACCGCGGTCGCCATCGCGGGCGTTTACTGCGTGGCCCAGTACGCGACCCGCGTCTCCCGACGGACGCTGGCCGGGCTTTCGGCCGCCTTCTGGCTCGGTTTTCTCGCGACCGCCGCGCTCCACGGCATCGGCCTCGAGACCATCGGCGCGACCGTCCCGGGCAGCGACGCGACGATCGCCGGCTCGCTGACCGCGGTCACGTGGGCGACGCTGCTGACCGCCGTCGCCGCGACGACGTTCCTCGGCTTCCGTGAGTACGGCGCCACCACCAGCGCCGATTCGCCCGAGGAACAGGTCCTCGAGGGCGACTCCGACTACTCGACGCAGTAACGCTCGTTTTCGGTCCCGTTGGTCGGACTCTTCGCTCGAGTTTCGGTGGAAGTGTCGGAATTTCGACGGAAAGCTGACGATAAGTCGCGCTGCTACCGATCCTAGTAGGACAGCACGTCGGCTCCCTCGAGGCGCCTCACTCGAGCCGGTAGCTGATCGCGATCCCCTCGCCCAGCGGCAGCGCGATCGTCTCGAAGTCGGGGTCGTCAGTTACCCGCTCGAGGTAGTCGGCGATCCCCTGCGTGTGCTCGTCGACGTCGCCGGGTTCCTCGCCCTCGACGAGCGCGAGCAGTTGCTCGAAGTCCATCGGTGCCGCGGTGATCGCGTTGTCCGCGACGACGACGCCGCCCGGCGACAGCTTCTCGCGGACGGCCTCGAACGCGTCGCGGTAGCGGTGTTTCTGGCAATCGATCAGGACGACGTCGAACGGGCCGTCGTAGTCGTCGATCGTCTCGAGCGCGTCGCCCAGTTCGTACCGCGCGCGGTCGTCGTAGCCGCCCTCACGCATGTACTCGCGGGCCATCTCGAGTTCGTCCTCGTCGACCTCGGTGAGGACGATCTCGCCGTCGTCGGGGAGGGCCTCGGCCATCCAGTAGGCCGAGTAGCCGTAGCCGGAACCGAACTCGAAGATCCGCTCGGCGTCGGTCAGGCGGGCGAGCAGGCGGAGAGTGGCGCCGACCTCGGGGCCCACGTATGGGAACCCCTCCTCGCGGGCGTAGTCGCCCATCTCGCGCAACGTTTCGTCCGGGTTCGGTCCGACCGCACGAACGAAGCGACCGATGTCGTCCGAAAGCACGTCGACCATGGCTCGCCCTTCGTCGGCCCGGGTATCAAAGCCGTCGACTCGGGCGAGTCGTTGTCACGGGCCGAGAACCCATACGAAATCGAAGTCAGCGTGCTTTTCACGGCTGGTTGCCCACTCGAGTATGAGAACCGTGACCGTCCTCACGACGGCGCTCGCGGGCGTGGTCTTCGGACTCGCGCTCGCCGCGCCACCGGGACCGATGAACGCGATTATCGCCGAAGAGAGCGTCATCCGCGGCCGGATCGCCGGCTTCCGAGCCGGACTGGGTGCGATGAGCGCGGACGCACTGTTCTTCGTCCTGACGCTGGCCGGCGCCGTCGCGGTGATCGACCGCTATCCGGCCGCCCGGCCCGCGCTCTACTTCGCTGGCGGACTGCTGATGCTGTACTTCGCCGTGGGTGCGGTAGAAGAGGCCAGAAGCGCCACCACCTTCACCGGCGGCCGCGAGGACGGGTCGTCGGGCTTTCGCAAGACGTTCGTCCTCTCGCTGACCAACCCCTACCAGATCGGCTTCTGGCTCACAGTCGGCGTTGGCCTGCTCCAACCTGGAACGCTCGACATCCTCTCGCACGTCCCCGCCGCCGGGTCGGCCCTCGAGGGGGTGCTGGTCGTCGAAACTGGCTCTCCCGCGCTGTTGACCGGCTTCTTCGCGGGGATCGCGCTCTGGATCGTCGTCTATCCGGTAACGCTGGACGCGGTCGGCCGCCGCGTCGACGCCTTCGCGCCCGTCATCGCGGCGTTGAGCGCCGTCGTCCTCGTCGGGTTCGGGCTGGTCTTCCTCGCGATCGGAACGCTTCGGGTCGTCTGAGGACTCAGCACCGAATCATCTCGAACGGGCTGTCGCTGGCCCGTTGACCACCGCGTTGCCCGTCGTCGCTCCCGTTCGCGGCGCTGTCTCCGCTCTCGTTTTCGGCGCCGCCGTCGCTCCCGGCGGCCTCGTCGGCCCCGAGCCCGCTCGAGGCCATCTCGAGCATCGGCAACTGGAAGTCGAACCCGCTGATCAGTTCGACCGACTCACCGGGACTCGAGAGGAGATCGAGGAAGCCGTCGCCGACGAACTGAATCCCGGCGACGACCTCGACGATCGAGGTCCCCCCGGTCGAGCCGATCATTTCGGCGCCGAGCGCCCAGCCGGAATCGGTGAGCGGCCCAGCGTGGAGGCGAATCCAGATGTTCGTTCCGTCCGACGAACCGATGACGAACTCGGAGCCTCCGGCGTCGAAGCAAGCCGACGCCTGCCCGGCGACGTCGACCTCGGTCTGACTCGCAGCCGGCGATCCGTCGACGACGGCCGCCGACTGCTGTGCGGCTCCGACGACCGGCCCAACTGTCAGTATAGCTAGGCAACAACACACGACAAGGCCGGTTCGGCGAACGCGTCCCATTACCACCGATTCGAGGCTACACTGTCATGAACGCAACGGCCGTCTCGACCCGATATGATTCGTGTCTGAAACGCCTCCTTCGTCCGTCGAGACTCAATCGACACTGGTCGGCCGCCGAAGCGTTTCAGCTTCCGCGACCGGACGGGACTGATAGCGTCGCTCTCGAGCGGCGGGGATTCTCGTGGGGAGATCGACGGCTCTCGTCGGGATATCGGCGGGACCGGGCGCTCGAGAAGGGTATTTCATCGACCGGTCGAACGGGATGAGACCGGCTCTAGTCGCCCATCGCGGCGATTTCGTCCTCGAGCCACTCCCGGAACCACTTCACGCGCTTGAGCCGGCGGTGGGCGATCCCTTCGGCGGTGTCGCTCTGGACGCGGGAGGCAGCGTCGTAGCCGCGCTCTAAGACGCGGTCGACCATCTCGTCGCAGTCCATGTGAGTCCGCGCCTCGTAGCCCATCCGCAACAGCATCAGGGCGGTGCCGTTGGCCCCGACCTTATCGAGCAGGTCGGCCTCGATGAGACACTGGGCCTCGAGCGTGAGATCGGTCAGGTCGCCCTGGTAGGAGTGGTGTTCGATGGCCCGACAGACCTGCTCGATGAACGATTCGGGGTAGTCCGCGCGGGACTCGAGGTACTCCCGGGCGACGCGCGCGCCGGCCTCGGCGTGGAGCTCCTGATCGGTCTCGAGTTTGGCGACGTCGTGAAAGAGCGCGGCGACGCGGGTGACGTCGATGTCGGCGCCCTCCTCGCGCGCGATATCCGTCGCGAGTTCGACCACGTTGAGGATGTGATTGTGTCGGTACTCCGCCGAGTGCCACGGGTACCAGCGCATCCGACCGCCCTCCTCTTCCTTCTCGACGCTGGCCGCGAGATACTCGAAGACGAATCCCTTCATCTCCTCGAACTCGGCGTCGGATACCCTGGTCTCTTTTATTTCGACGCCCACGAGAGATCCCTCCGCAATAAACGAACGATAGTCATTACTCGAATGTTAGGTCGTTACGTTCTTTAGCCTTTGGTTCGGGGGAGTTTCTCTCACGAGACGGCCGTTTTCTCGGTATCGGCTCGGCCGATATCACTCGGTTCGTCTCGTCGGCTCGCGGTTCGCACCCGACCCGTAACGACGCTGGAGACGACCCCAAACAGACGTCAAGGCGCCTCCGAACGCGGTTGCGGTCGTTACGGGCACGGTCACGCGCGGCAACCCGCCGCCGACTCGCTGAGGAAGCCGCGTGGCACCCCGCCGGACTGGACGTAGTACGACTCCGCGAAGGGCGAATTTGCCTCGATAACGAACGATACGGCCTGTGATCACGTCGCCGACAATATCCGGGTCGACGCGTCGGCGCCGTGTGCGGTCACCGAGGTAGTCGATTACCGTAGCAGTTTACGAGTCGATCGACGCGAGGGCTCGCGTCGGGTCGTCGGTCGGTCGCGTCGAACGATGACCACGTATTCAGTAGGCGATTAGCGCCATCTGTCCGGATCGCTGGTGATTCAGCCGTCGTCCGCTTCACCCGTGAGATCGTCTCGAAGCGCTTCGAGCGCCCGAATGCCCTCGTCGATGTGTTGTGCCGCCGTCTCGGGCGATCCAAGCTCCGCGATATCTTCGTAGGTATGCTCGAGTCCGGACAGGAACAGCTCCGCCCGTTCACCGAAGGAGTACTCCTGGTGTCCCGCCGCGATTTCGAGCACCATCCACCACCCGATCGGTTGGTTCGAATCCTCGTTCGGATACGTATCGATCGGCGCGGGCCGAGTGTCGAACGTCTCGAACGCGGCGGTCGTCAGCTGGTTCGCAACGTCGTGACACTGCAGTAGCAACTCGCCGCCCTGTTCGCCGGCGGTCTCGTACCAGTCCTCCGTAACTTCCGTCACGTCCCATTCCGAGACGAGGTCCGCTTCGACGAGCGCGTCCCACGCCTCGGATTCGTGTTCGACGAGGGCGTCACTGTCGCCGGCGACCGTGAGCCACACGTTACTACCGTCGACCGCCTCGTGCGTAACGGGCATGAACGCCGCGTACTCACAGCAGGACAACTCCGGGAGCCTGTCGATCGCGTCGACGACGTAACGTTCGATGAGCCGTCTATTCTCGGCTTCGCCGACCGTCTTGAAGCGTATTTCACTGATTTCTCGCATGCGTCTCGATCCTCGACGGCGGAGCGAAAAGCCGTGTTCAATAGCACAATTATGACCCCAAAGACCAAGGGGTTACAAGTAACAACGTAGAGTGTCCGAACGGACAAATTACGGGTTCTCTTGGTTCTCGGTTCCATCAGCAGCTACTGTACGACGAGTTTCAACGCAGCGAGTGAGAGCCGGTTCGCGGAGACCGACACGGGTCCAAATCGTCGACTCGATACCGTTTCCGCTCGAGAACGGATGTTTCTAACCATCATAGTCTTCCATTAATGTCTTCCGTTAAAGTCAAACGGTCGGACGAAGAACCCCCGCTATGAGCAGCGAACAGGAACAGGAGTCGATCCGGTGTCTCGTCGCCAAAGTCGGTCTCGACGGCCACGATCGGGGAGCTCACGTCATCGCGCGGGCGTTCCGCGACGCCGGCTTCGAGGTCATTTACTCCGGGCTGCACAAGGCGCCCGAGGAGATCGTTCAGGCGGCCGTCCAGGAGGACGTCGACGTGCTCGGAATCTCCATCCTCTCGGGGGCTCACGACACGCTCATCCCGAAGATCATGGACGGGCTCGAGGAGTACGGCGCCAAGGAGGACACGCTCGTGCTGGCCGGCGGCGTCATCCCCGAAGAGGACCGCGAGGAACTGATGGCGGAGGGCGTCGCGGCCGTCTTCGGCCCCGGGACGTCGATCGAGGAGACCATCGAGTTCGTCCGCGAGAACGCCCCCCAGCGATGAGCGCCGACGAGGAGTTGCTCGAGGACCTGCTCGCGGGCAAACACCGCGCGCTGGCTCGAGTCATCTCGAAGATCGAGAACCGGTCGCCGGGGTACCGGGATCTCGTCTCCGAACTGTACGCCCACACCGGCGACGCCGACGTGATCGGCGTCACGGGCAGCCCCGGCGCGGGGAAGTCGACGCTGGTCGACAAACTCGCGGAGACCTACCGCGACCGCGGCGAGACGGTCGGCGTCATCGCGATCGACCCCTCCTCGCCGTTTACCGGCGGCGCGGTACTGGGTGATCGCATCCGGATGGCCTCGACCGTCGGCGATATGGACGTCTTCGTCCGCTCGATGAGCGCCCGCGGGACGCTGGGCGGACTGTCGACCGCCACCGCGGACGCCGTCAAGGCGATGGACGCCTTCGGAAAGGACAAGATCATCATCGAGACCGTCGGCGCCGGGCAAAACGAGATCGACATCGTCCGCACCGCCGACACCGTCGCCGTCCTCGTCCCGCCGGGGTCGGGCGACGAGATCCAGACGCTGAAAGCCGGCATCCTCGAGATCGCGGACGTCTTCGTGGTCAACAAGGCCGACCGCGACGGCGCCGACCGAACCGTCCAGGAGCTGCGCGATATGATCCAGCTCGACGAGGGCGGCGGCATGGCCGGCGGAAGCGGCCACCACAGCCAGGAGGTCATCGACGCCCACGACGACTGGGATCCCGAGGACGACATCGACGAAGCCGACGCCGAGACGTGGTCCACCCCCATCGTCGAGACCGTCGCCACGCGCGGCGAGGGGGTCGACGACCTCCTCGAGGCGTTCGCCGACCACCGGCAGTACCTCGTCGACTCCGGCGAGCACGCCGAACAGGTCCGCGGTCGCTACGCCGAGGAGATCCGCACGCTGTTGCGCGAGGACGTCAACGCCGTGCTCGAGGACCGACTCGCGGCCGCCGGAGGCGTCGAGGACCTCGCCGAAGCGGTCCGGCAGGGCGAGACCGATCCCTACTCCATCGCCGACGACGTGTTGGCCCCCGTCGAGACCTGTCTCGACGATCTCGAGATCGATAACGGCTAACGGAATCGACGCGATACCGGCGGCGATCCCGGTGTCGGCGACTGCGTTCCAACCGCAAATCTAAGACGCTCGCGGTCGTACCGATCGGTCATGAAGGCCCGAACAGTCCTCGGCGCAGCGGTCGGCACCGTCGGCGCAGCTGTCCTCGGCAATCGCCTCCTCACGAAGCGAGCGGGCGACCTCGAGAACCCGCTCGTCGGGATCGAGCGGACGTATCGCTGGCGCGGCATCGAGACGCGCTACACCGTCGCCGGCGATCCGAACGATCCCGATCTGCTCCTCTGTCACGGCATCTACGCGGGCGCGAGCAGCCACGAGTTCCGGCCGATCGTCGAGCGACTGGCGGAGGATTACCACGTGATCGCCGTCGACCTCCCCGGGTTCGGCCGCTCCGAGCGACCGCCGCTGGTCTACTCGGCGACGCTCTACGCCGAGTTCCTCCGCGACTTCGCCGACGAGGTGACCGACGAACCGATCGTCGTCGCCACCTCGCTGACCGGCGCCTTCGCCGTCGGGGCCGCCGCGGAGACCGAATCCTCCGACCGGGATGACTTCGAACAGCTCGTGTTGATCTGCCCGACCGACGAGACCGCCGACGAACGGCCGTGGGTTCGGACCCTCGTTCGAGCGCCCGTCGTCGGGACGACGCTCTACAACCTGCTGGCGAGCAAACCCTCGATTCGCTACTTCTACGACCGCGACGGCTACTACGATTCCGACCGGATCGACGACGAGACGGTCGACTACGCGTGGCGGAGCGCCCACCAGCCCGGCGCCCGCTACGCGTCCGCCTCGTTCAGCAGCGGCACCCTCGACCCCGACTTCGACCTGCAGACCGAACTGGCCGGCCTCGAGACCCCGACCACGCTCGTTTGGGGTCGCGACGCCGATCTCGTGCCGTTGCGCGAGGGGCGGGACCTCGCCGAGGCCGCCGACACCGACCTCGTCGTCATCGACTACGCGACGCAACTGCCCCACGCCGAGCACCCCGACAAGTTCGTCGAGTACCTGACCGCGGAGCTGCCACACGTCGACGTCGATATCGGGGACTAACGACGGTCAGGCGGGGATCGACCGAGCACCGCGACGGGAGACGCGTCCCATCTGTCGTCGTTCGGTGCGGACGACTCACCGTTCGAGTCCCGAGCTGAGCCACAAAGCATATTCCGCGGAAGTGCGATTCGCCGAGTAGGATGGTGGACAGCGGGTAGGGGTACTCGCAGTTTCTGTCCACCGATTTATCTCACGTCGTGACGGAAGAGACTCCGTCCGTCAGGAGCGACGCGACGATCGATCCGAGTGCGTCGCACAGATGGTCGAGAGAGTGTCTCGGACTGAGAAACGCGTCCGAGAAAATCGTCTGCGAACCGCGTCTGCGAAGGCGGAGCGAACGGCGCCACAAACCGCGATTCGATCCGCTATACCGGGCTGAACCCGAGCACGCGCTCCCCCGTCGTCTCCGACACCGTGACCTCGATCTCGACCTCGAGTCCGGTCTCGACGTCCGCGGGGTCGATGCCGACGACCTGTCCCGTAATGCGCACGGGTCCGAAGTTCGCGATGGCCGTCGCATAGGGGGCGTCCTCCTCGAAGGCCGGCGTCGGGACGTGCGTGACGGTGAACGTCTGGATTTCGCCGCTGTCGGGTAACTCGAGGTCCTCGAGTTCGGTCGCGCCGCAGTCGGGACAGACCCGACGGGGCGGCAGGGAGCCGTGGTCGTTCGGACACGCGAGGTAGTACGCTCGGTCCTCCTCGGCGGCGTCGAGCCACTCGTCGAAGCCGGCGTCTCGGGTTTCGGAGTCGCTCATTACTCGCTCACCTCCAGGACGTGAACGGTCGCACTCGCGACGGTGCCGCCCGCGTTGTGGGCGACGCCGGTCGTCGCGCCCTCGACGAACTCGCTGTTGGGGTGTTTTCCGGAGAGCAGTTTCGTGACCTCGGCGATCTGGGAGGCGCCGGTTGCGCCGACCGGGTGGCCCTTCGCCTTCAGCCCGCCCGAGAGGTTGATGGGCGTCTCGCCGTCGGCGGTCGTTCGGCCGTCTCGGGCCGCCGAGACCCCCTCGCCGATCGGGAACAGATCGAGCGACTCGATCGCGAGCACTTCGGCGATCGTGAAGCAGTCGTGGACCTCCGCGAAGTCGACGTCCGCGGGGTCGACGCCGGCGTCGGCGTACGCTTCGTCGCTCGCCTCGCGGGCCGCGGGCGAGCGCGCGAGGTACTCGCGATCGTGGAGGGCCATCCGGTCGCCGCCCTGCCCGGTGCCGCTGATCGAAACCGGCGCCTCGAGACCGTGTTCTTCGGCGTACTCCTCGCTCGTGAGGACCACGGCGGCCGCGCCGTCGGAGATCGGACAGGAGTCGTACAGTCCCAGCGGGCTGGAGACCTGCGGGGCCTCGAGGACGTCGCTGACCTCGATCGCGCTCTGGTACTGGGCCTTCTCGTTGTTCAGGGCGTTCTCGTGGTTCTTGACGGCGACGTGGGCGAGATCCTCGTGTTCGCCGCCGTACTCGTCGAAGTAAGCCTGGGCCATCAGCGCGTAGGCGCCGGGGAAGGTCATCCCGGCGCGGACCTCCCAGAGGTCGTCGGCGGCGATCGCGAGCGCCTCGGTCGCGCCCGCGGTGCCGAGGTTGGTCATCCGCTCGGCGCCGCCGACGAGGATCACGTCGTCCTCGCCGTTGCGGATGCGCATGACCGCGTCCCGGACGGCCGTGCCGCTCGAGGCGCAGGCGGACTCGTAGCGGGTCGCCGGCGCCCGCACGCCCGCGGCCTCGGCCATGAGGGGCCCGTGATGGCCCTGGTGTTCGGACAGTTCGCCCATGAAGTTACCGTAGAGGAGGGCGTCCACGTCGTCTCGAGGGACGCCGCTGTCCTCGAACGCCGTGATACTCGCTTCCGCGAAGAGGTCCCGGCTGGTCCGCTCGGGCGCGTTTCCGAACGGGGTCAGGCCGACACCTGCGACACGTACGTCACTCATATACACACGTCTAGCGGACCACCGCGTTAATACCCCGCGGTTAATATGGAAACCCCCAGCCGTCGCGAGCGATTCACGCGCGTGGCCCGCGATCGAGCCGTCCTACGAATTCGCCCGCCGAACTCGCCGAGGGCTCTCCATCCGCGGGTTTATAGTCGAACCCATCACAAGATCGGTCATGGCATCCGTTCCGTTCGATTTCGAGTTTCTCGCGGAGCTGACCGAGACGAGTGGCGTCCCAGGCTACGAGGACCGCGTTCGCGATCTCGTCGTCGACGCGTTCGAGGAGCGCGTCGACCGGATCCGAACCGACGCGATGGGGAACGTCGTGGGAACGCTCGAGGGCGATTCCGACTACTCCGTCGCAGTCGCCGCGCACATGGACGAGATCGGCTTCATGGTTCGTCACCTGAAGGGCGACAACGAGGGCTTCGGCTTCGTCGAACTCGACGCGCTGGGCGGCTGGGACGCACGCGTCCTCAAGGCCCAGCGGGTGACGATCCACACCGACGACGGCGACCTGCCGGGAGTCATCGGCTCGCCGCCGCCACACACCTTGAGCGACGAGGACCGCGAGAAGACTCCCGAGGTCGAGGACGTCGTCGTGGACGTCGGCCTCCCCTACGAGGACCTCGAGGAGCGGGTCTCGCCCGGCGACCTCGTGACGATGGACCAGACGACCGAGCGCGTCGGCGAGACGGTCACCGGCAAGGCCTTAGACGACCGGATCTGTCTGTTCGCGATGCTCGAGGCGGCCGGCCGGCTCGAGGATCCCGACGTGACGATCCACTTCTGTGCGACCGTCCAGGAGGAGGTCGGCCTGCGGGGCGCCCGCGCGCTGGGCGTCGACGTCGACCCCGATCTGGCGCTCGCGCTCGACGTCACCGTCGCCAACGACATCCCCGGCTTCGAGGCCGGCGACCGCGTCACCGAACTCGGCGACGGCGCGGCGATCAAGCTCAAGGACGGGAGCGTCATCACGAATCCGAAGGTCCACGAGCGGCTCCAGTCGGTCGCCGACGAGGCGGAGATCGACTACCAGCGCGAGATCCTCCCCGCCGGCGGCACCGACACGGCCGGCTTCCAGCTCTCGAATGGCGCCAAACCCGTCGGCGCGATCTCGATTCCGACGCGATACCTCCACACGCCGACCGAGGCCGCCCACGTCGACGACGTCGCGGCGACGATCGACCTCCTCGAGGCGTTCCTCTCGAGCGAGGACGGCGATGAGGACTACACCCTCTGAGATGGACTCCGAGGCCGCTGCCGCGATCGAGACTGCGACTGAGACGGTCTCGATCGGCCGCCGACAGCCGCGGTTTTTTCTACCAGTCTGTGTCGGGCGGAAAGACAGTGGCGAGAATCGAACGATTTCAACAGAGCCTTTTGGTATTCCTCGTTCGGACTACGTATGACATCTTCTGACGTTCCGGATCTGGACCTGGACCGGATCTCTCCCCTCGGCTGGCGGTTGCTTCGAGTGGCGGCCGGCTACGAGCAGCGGGCGGTCGAGCGGGAGGTTCCCGAGCTCATGCAGGCCCACATCTCGATGCTCGAGAACGGGAATCGGTCCCTCTCCCGATCCCGCCGGCAAACGCTCCTCGAACTCTACAGCGAGGAGCTCACCGAAGACCAGATCCGCGCGATCGTTCGTCACTTTTAGCGGCCGTTCGGCGGCGCTTCGTAGGATGTGACCTCATGACAAGACTTAAGGACGATAATGATAATGATCGACTGTATCAATGATACACGGTCGAATGAGCCAGTCTAACAAGCGGATCGTCAAATTCCTCATCGCAGTTGTCGGAACGATCGCCATCGCGGCCGCACCGTCTCCGACCGGCCTCTCGATGGCGGGCCAGTACGCGCTCGCGACGATGTTCTTCGCGGGCTTCCTCTGGGTGACGGGCACCTTCCCGCTGGCGGTTACCGCGTTGACGATCCCGTTGTTGCTGACCGGCACCGGCGTCTACGACGACATGGACGTCGCGCTATCGGGGTTCGCCGATCACATCATCTTTCTGTTTCTGGCGGGCTTCATGCTCGCGAACGCGATCCAGAAGTACAACATCGACCGGCGGATCGCGCTGTACACCATCGCCAAGATGGGGAGTTCGCCGCGGCGGCTGATCCTCGCGATCATGGTCGTGACCGCCACGTTGTCGATGTGGGTCTCGAACACCGCGACGACGGCGATGATGACGCCGATCGCGGTCGGCGTCCTCACGCAGGTGCTCGATCGCGACGATCTCGCCTCGGTCGACGATCCGGTCCCCGACGACCAGCCGAGCGAAACGGCCGCCGACGGCGGGACCGTCGAATCGACGCCGGTCGAGTTCACGAACATCCAGATTTCGATGCTGCTGGGGACCGCTTACGCGGCGAGCGTCGGCGGCGTCGGCACCATCATCGGCACGCCGCCGAACGCGATCCTCGTCGGCCAACTGAACGCCGTCCTGGACTACGAAGTCGGCTTCGCCGACTGGTTCCTCGTCGGCTTCCCGATCGTCGTCGTGACGCTGCCGCTGGTCTGGTTCCTCCTCACCTACGTCCTCTACCCGCCTGAGGTTCCGGACGTCACCGAGGCCCGAGCGAACGCCAGGGAGCAACTCGCTGCGGAGGGAAAACTCAGTACGCGCGGCAAGCGAGTCGCCGCGATCTTCGCCGCGACGGCCGGCCTCTGGATGATCGGCGGTCTCGGCGAATTCTTCGAGCCGTACCTCTCGAGCGTCTGGATGACGTCGCTGTTCGGCGGCGAGGGAGCGACGGTCTTCGGCGTCGACGGCCACCAGGGGCTGCTGTACTATGTGGTGGTCGGCGTCGCCGCGGTGCCCGCGCTCGTGCTGGCCGACACGATGGAGTGGGACGAACTGGTCGATATCGACTGGGGGACGCTGTTGCTGTTCGGCGGCGGCATCTCGCTGGCCAACGCCCTCGCGGACACCGGCGCGACGGAGTGGATCGCTGAAACGGTCTTCGGGGGGCTCGTCGGGTCGCCCATCGTCCTCATCATCGCCGTGGTCGTCCTGCTGGTCATCTTCCTGACCGAGATGACGTCTAACGCCGCGACGACGAGCATCATCGTCCCCATCCTGATCAGTCTCGGGAGCGTCTTCTCGGCGACCCTCGGCCTCACCGACTTCTCGACGTCGCTGTTCCTCGCCGTGGCCGGCACGATCGCCGCGAGCTTCGCGTTCGCGCTCCCGGTCGCGACGCCGCCGAACGCCATCGTGTTCGGGAGCGGCTACATCGAGCAGCGCCACATGCTGCGAACGGGACTCATCCTGAACGCCATCATGACTGCGGTGCTGACCGGACTCATCTGGTTCCTGTTTACCTTCGTCTGGCCGCACACGCTGTGGTGAGTCCGACCGCGCGGCGCCGCGAGAGGGGCGCCCGTCGTTGGACGCTCTTGCGACCGGATTCGGTGGAACCGGGTGCGAAATCGCTCGCACAGCCGACCGAGCCTCGAGACCGACGAGCCACACGAACTCCCCGTCACGATCGATGATCGACACGCAGCAACCGACGCCCGTCGCGTCGGCGCGACGGCACTACAGGAGCAACGACCGCGGATCGAACGCGGCGCTCGAGCGGAGAGCGCTGCGTATCCGCTCCGACCGAAACGACGCCGAACGGACGGAGACAGGGACGAACCGATGAACGGGCCGACCGAGTCCGCGCCGGGCGCCGCCCTCGATCTACAGCCGCGGAGCTGGAAGGGGTACACCGCCCTCATCCTCGTCTGGCAGGTCGCCGCGAGCGGCTGTTTCTACGCCGTCTACGCGGTCACGCCGTTCGTTCGCGCGCAGTTCGGCGTTTCGACGACCCGGATCGGGTTCCTGTTGACTGCGCTGATGCTCGGTTACACGGTCTGCGTCGCGCCCGTCGGCCGCCTCATCGACCGGTACGGCGAGGCTCGAGTGCTGGTCGTCGGCCTGACCGGCCTCGGCGCGACGACCGTCCTCGTAACCGCCGCTTCGACGTATCCCCTTCTGCTGGGCGCCGTCGCCGTCCTCGGGGCCTTCTACGCGACGGCGATCCCCGGGACGAACAAGGCCGTTTTCAACGCGATCCCCGCCGAGCGGCTCAACGTCTCGATGGGAATCAAACAGATGGGCGTGACCGCCGGGAGCGGCCTCAGCTCGCTACTGGTGCCGCTCAGCGCCAGTCGCGTCGGCTGGGAAGTCGCGTTTCTCGGGGCCGGCGCGGTCGCGGCCGTCGTTACCGTCGCCTTCCGCGTCTGCTACGACGCCGGAACCGGCGACGCCGACGAGTCCGGGACGTCCCTCCGGACGCACGTCGGGGATCCGGAGTACGTGCTGCTCGTCGCCGCGGGGTTCTTCCTCGGCGCCGGGCTGTTCACCACGGTCGGCTACACGCTCCTCTACGTGACCGACGTCGTCGGCGCGAGTTCGGTCTTCGCCGGGGCGACCCTCGCTGCCGCCCAGGCCAGCGGGAGCGTCGGCCGCATCGGATTCGGCTGGATCGCCGACAACTGGTTCGGATCGCTGACGCGCTCGACGCTGGTGCTCCTGGCGATTCAGGCCGGCGTCTCGGCGATCCTCTTCGCGGTGATCCCGTTCGTCGAACCGCCGCTCGTCGTCCTGGGACTGTTCGCGTTGCTCGGCGCGTTCATCCTCGGTTTCACCGGCGTCTACTACTCGTGTATCGGCTCGATCGTGCCGACCGACGGGATCGGAAGCGCCACGGCGGGCGGACAACTCGCGCTCAATTCGGGCGCGCTTGTCGCGCCGCCGGCGTTCGGCTACCTCGTCGACGCTCGCGGCTACGAGGACGCGTGGACGCTGCTCGCGTGCACGACGGTCGTCGCGTTCGTCCTGTTCCTGGTGCTCATCGGTCGTCGGAGCGTCGGCCGACGTCCGTGAGAATCCGGGCCGAAACCGAATTATCGGGCCGAAACCCGTCACCCGGCTGCCTCGCCGATCAGGGCATCTCGTGAACCGTCAGTTCGACATCCCGAGATCGGCCCTCGATGTCCGCGACGAGCCGTTCGACGACCTCTCGCGCCTCGCCGAGGAGTTTCGGCTCGACCTTCTTGACGACCCAGTCCAGCGAGACGAACCGGGGGAGCGAGAGCGTGTTCTCGTCGGCCGAGTGCGGGTCGTAGACCGCTTCGAAGTAGATCCGACTCGCAGTCTCCTCGCCGTCGGGAGCCGATTCGGGCTCCGCTTCGACGCGCCACTCCCCGCGGGCGTCGATGTCGTTGGTCAGCCGCCACTCGAGCGACGACGGCGCGTCGATGGCGACGACCTCCGAGCGGGCGGTGTAGCTGAGCTTCCACCACGCCAGTTTCAGGTCGTAGATCGAACCGACGTCGCCGTCGCCGTGAACGCGAACCTCCTTGAGGTGTTCCGTGTACCGCGGGTAGTCGGTGAACGACCGCACGTACGGAAAGACCGCCTCGGGCGGGCGATAGGCGAGCGTACTGAGGAGAATTCTGTCCACGGCGGCGCTACGATGGGTCCGAAAGTAAGGATTACCCTTGGCGTCGAGTCGGCGATCGCGGGTCGTGGGTCGCGGTCGCTCGGGATCGGACGTCTCCGTCCGCGTTACTCTTCGGGAACGGACGACGTCGAGGACGCGAGCAGCGAGTCGTTGTCGACCGCTTCGGCGAGGTCCAGTCGCTCGACGGTCGCTCGAGTCGGTCGCCCGTCGGGACCCCAGCCGCGCTTCCGGTAGTACCGGTCGAGGGTCGCCTCGAACCGCTCGCGGTCGACGGCCTCCCCGGCGTTGGGTCCGGACTCGAGGGGCTCTCGAAGCGGCGACGGCAGCACGTCGTCGGAGCGAGTCACGCCCTCCCGGACGTTGAACAGCCGCGTCAGGTTCCAGACCCGCTCGCCGACGGTCGCGAGGTCGCCCAGCGGCTCCAGCCCGACGGCGTCGAGCCACGCCGCCCCGAGGTCGTCGAACGCCTCGCCGACGAAGTCATCGACGATGAGACACCACAGGATCGACCGCCGGTCCTGCTCGGCGACGACGGTCTCGGCCGTGCGGTCGGGGCTCCACTCCCCGTCGAACACCTCGCGCTCGATCGGCCGGGCCCGTCGGTGACAGGCCCCCCGGTCGCTGGTCGCGTATGCCAGCGCCATGCTCTGTGCGCCGCGGGGATCGTACGCCGGCAGCGCCATCGCCTTGACTGTCGGGACGAGGTCGTCCCCGCCGAACCGCTCGGCGGCCGCGTCGACTCCGTCGGCGAGCGCGTCGCCCAGCGGCGTCTCCCGCGCGGCGATCTCCTCGAGCAGCCGCCGGGCGCCGTCGGGGTCGCCGAAGTCGAGCGAGCGCTCGAGCAGGGCCGCGTCGGCGGCCTTGATCGTCCACGCGACGGCGCTGCCGGCGCTGATGAGGTCCACCCCGAGCCGGTCGCAGGTCTGGCCCAGTTGTGCGACGGCGTCGAACTCGTTAATACCGAGGCCGGCCCCCAGCGACATCGACGCGGCCCCGCGCGGGACGTAGTCGCCCTCGTCGGTCTCGACGCGGAAGCCGCCCGGGTCGTCGGTGTCGGCGTCCGCGCTCTCGTTCTCCCGTCCGGTCGCCCGCTCCCTGACCGCGCCGACGCCGATCGCGTCGGCGTCCTCGAATCGGCCGTCCGCCCAGCCGCGGGTCGAGAGTGCGCCGACCTCGTTGGCGAAGTCGACGCTCTCGACCGTCTCGCTCGCTCGCAGCCAGCGGCCGGTCTCGTCGTCGCGGTACCGCTCGGCGAAGGCCTCGCGCAGGGCCGTCAGGCGCTCGTCTTCGAGGGCGGGCGGTTCGCCCCTCGCGACGACGGCCTTCAGGCGCTTCGATCCCATCACGGCACCGGCGCCGCCTCGGCCCGCGTGGTGGTCGCCCTCGTCGGAGGCGATCGTCGCGTAGGCGACCTCCCGTTCGCCCGCCGGGCCGATGCAGGCCACCGCCGCGTCGGGATGAGCCGCCGCCGTTTCGATGGTGTCCTCGCCCCACGCGTCGGTCGGTTCGACGGTCGCCGCGCCGTCCTCGACGACGACGCGGACGGGTTCGTCCGCTTGGCCGGTGACGAGCAGCCCCGCGTTGGGCCCGAGCGCGCCGACGAGCGCGTCCGGGAACGAGCCGCCCGCGTAGGAGTCGAGGAACCCGCCGGTCAGCGGCGACTTCGTGACGGCGGCGTACCGCGACTCGCCGGGCAGGCGTCCCGAGAGCGGCCCGAGCATGAAGAGCAGGGCGTTCGACGGACCGAGCGGATCGACGCCGGCCTCGAGTTCCTCGTAGAGGTACCGGGCGCCCAGCCCCTTCCCGCCGACGTATCGACGGAGCCACGCCTCCGGGACGGGAACGCTCTCGACCGTTCTCGTCGAGAGGTCGACGCGGAGGAGACGGTCCGGCGTATCGGGAGTCACTACGACACGGAACGTCGCGGATCGGAAAAAGCGTTATCACCGCCTTCGTCGGTGTCTACTCCGTGTCACGATCGTCACGCCGAGGCGTCGCGACGCCGTCCGCGCCGGCTCACCGCAGTTCCATTTCCTCGGCGCGCTCGGCGGCGAGTTCCGCGATCTCGTCGACGGAGCTGTCGGAGCGGTCGGCGAGGACGCGGGTCAGCATCCCCAGCTGGATCGCCGCGGCCTCGCGGAGTTCGGACGCCTCCTCGGTGTCGTTGCCGAAGTAGTACTCGTGGCGCCCGTCCTCGTGGACGAGACCGGCGTACACCGAACGGAGCTCCGCCTCGTCGCCCGTGATCGCTGCGGCCGCTTCCGTCTTGACTTCCTCGAACTGGGGGTTCGTCATATCACGGACGCCGTTCTCGAGGGACTAAATCGGAACGGTCCGCGGCCCGCGACTCGAGCGGCGTCGGTCCGAGCGGCGAACGTGAGTATCGCGGGCGACTCCGCGCGGTCGCTCGGTGCGGCTGATACCCGGCCGTAATTGAAAACCGAGAGACAGTATTCTCCGACGATGAATGCTAGATAGTTTAATTAGCGTTTATACCTGTGATAATCTAATCGTTTAGGCCCACCAGTTATAAACTGATAAAAATGACCCGTCGTATTACGGTGGTGTATGTCAGGGGCAGACACAGAGAAGAATCGATGGATGATCGCGCTCTCCGCCGTTGCGATCCACCTGTCGATCGGTTCGATATACGCGTACAGTGTCTATCAGAATCCGCTCCAGGAACTCCACGGGTGGAGCATCTCCGACGTCACCTTCGCCTTTACCGTCGCCATCTTCGTCCTCGGTATCTCGGCGGCGTTCCTCGGCAAGTACGTCGAGAAGTACGGTCCGCGGCTATCCGGACTCACCGCGGCGGTGTTGTTCGGCGGGGGGACGATCCTCGCCGGCGTCTCGATTCAGGTCGGGAGCTACGTCGGTTTCCTCGCGACCTACGGCGTCCTCGGCGGTGCCGGACTCGGTCTCGGCTACATTTCCCCCGTCTCGACGCTTGTCGAGTGGTTCCCGGATCGCCGCGGCATGGCCACCGGGATGGCGGTCATGGGCTTCGGTGCCGGCGCGCTCATCACCGGCCCGGTCGCACAGGGGCTGATGACGTCCCTTTCCATCCCGATGAACTTCTACGTTCTCGGGACGGGCTACTTCCTCGCGATGGCCCTCGGTGCGAACTACCTCGCCAAACCGCCCGCTAACTGGGTCCCCGAAGGGATGGATCCCGACGAACTCGAGGACACCAACAGCAAGGGCGTCACCGTCTCGAGCGACCTGGCACAGCTCACGGCCAACGAAGCGATCAAGACCAAGCGGTTCTGGCTCGTCTGGACGGCGCTGTTCATCAACATCTCCGCCGGGATCATGCTCCTGTCGGTCGCCTCGAACATGACCCAGGAGATCACCGGCGCGTCGGCCGCGCTGGCCGCCTCCATCGTCGGCGTCATCGGCGTGTTCAACGGCGCCGGCCGTATCGGCTGGGCGAGCGTCTCGGACTACCTCGGTCGGACGACGACCTACGCGGGGTTCTTCGCCATTCAGATCGTGGCGTTCGCGCTGATGCCGAACATCTCCAACGTCTGGATCTTCGCCGCGTTCATGTTCGCCATCGTCACCTGCTACGGCGGCGGCTTCGCCTGCCTCCCCGCGTATCTGGGCGACCTGTTCGGAACGAAGGAGCTCGGCGCGATTCACGGCTACTCGCTCACCGCGTGGGCGCTCGCCGGCGTCGCCGGACCGACGCTCGTCTCCAAGATCGTCGAGCAGACCGGGAGCTACTCGCTGTCGTTCTATATCGTCGCCGCCACGCTCCTCGTCGGCCTCGGCTGCATGGCGCTCCTGCGTTTCGATATCGAGAGCATCAAAGCGGAACAAACGGAGGGGAGCGCCGCACAGCCGTCGATGGACTGACGCCGCGAGCGACGCGGGGTCCGAACGGAGACGGCCTCGTCCGTCGAGCGGTGACGAACGGAATCGCGAGCTACCCCGATACGATCGCTGCGATACCACCGTAGACGCGGCCGTCGCGGCCGCGTCGCGGTCTTCACGAATACGGAAACTGAAATGACTCGAACGAGAAATGGTACCGATGACTGATACGCGCGCGGTCGAGCGATCGACGGTTCTCCGGGTCGCGACCGACCCGACCGCCGACCGCGAGACCGCGTACGAGACGGCCCGTAGCACAGCCGACGCCGTTCCGGTCGTCCGGACCGGACCGACCGGAATCGATGCGGTCGAGCCGCTGGTGCTCGCTACCGTCGACGGCCGGACGGCGTTCCACCCCGATCCGGACCGATCGACGGTCGCGGACGTCGTCGCCGCCCTCGAGGACGGCGACCTCCTGCCCGACGACGCCACCGCGGTCGTCGAACACGACCCGGAAACGAGGTCGCTTCCCGCCCCCGAGCGCGGCCCGCTGTCCGTCGGCCGCCGCGATGTCCTCGGTCCGTGCGGGTGGGTGAATCCGCTGGTCCCCGAGGACTACGACCTCGTCTCGACCGACCGGGACGCGGGGGGCGTCGCCGACGCCGGACTGCTCGGCCGCGGTCGCGGCGATGCAGCGGCGAACGAGGACGTCGGCGAGACGTGGGCGACGGTCCGCGAGACCGACGGCGACCCGATCGTCGTCGTCAACGCCAACGACGCCGACGACCGCCAGCGCGTCGATCGGACGCTGCTCGCGGCCGCGCCGATCGCTGTCCTCGACGGACTCGCGTCGATCGCCGAACACGTCGGCGCCGAGGACGCGGTGCTGTTCGTCGACGAGACCGACCCCGACCTCCACCGCCACCTGACGGCCGCCATCGACGCGGCGGCCGACGTGCTTCCCGTCGTGCCGCAGCTGGTCGCCGGCCCGGACGAGTACCGCGCCGGCGCGCCGACCGCGGCACTCGAGGCCCTCGAGGGCAACGACCGAATCGAACCGCGGCGGCAGCCGCCGTCGCCGGCGGTCCACGGGTTGTACGGCCGCCCGACGGCGATCCACTCCGTCCGGACGGTGCTGCAGGTTCGGCGACTGCTGACGGACGAGACGGACGGCGCGTCCACCGCCGACGAGACCGGCCGCGACCCCGGGACCCGCCTGTTCACCGTCACCGGCGACGTGGCGTCGCCGGCGACCGTCGAACTCGGGCCCGAGGACGCCCTCGGGGCGGCTCGCGAGGCCGTCGACCTGGAGGGCTCGTTCAAGATGGCCTGCGTCGGCGGCGTCCTCGGCGGACTCACCGAGTCGCTGGACGTGCCCGCGACGGCCGACGCGCTGACCGCGGCCGACCTCGGGACGGAGGGCGCGATCGAACTGCTGAACGACCAGCGGTGTGCAGTCGCGACCGCCGGCGAGCGGGCGCGGTTCGCCGCCGCCGAGAACAGCGGCCGGTGCGTCCCCGGCCGCGAGGGAACGAAACAGCTGACGGAACTCCTGCGGGCCGTCTACGACGACTCGCTCGAGAGCGACGCGATCCGCGAGCTCGGACGCGTCATGTCGCGGACGAGCAACTGCCGGATCGGCGCCCGCGCGCCGCGGCCGGTGCTCACGGCGATGGACGCGTTCGAACCGGAGTTCCGCGCGCACACTGACGGCCGCTGTCCGAGCGGCACCTGCACCGAGAACCTATGAGTACGAACCTGAACACCGACGCGAACACAGACACGGACGCGAACGAGGCGCTTCCGGGCGTTCCGGATCTCAGCGACCCGCGAGCGGAGACGCCGGTCACGGCCGAGTTCGAGACCGGGACCGCGAACGACCCCGAGGCCGGCACCCGCGGTGACGAGCCGACGACCGTAACGGTCGACGGCGAGCGGGTGACCGTCCCGCCGGGCTCGACGGTCATCGACGCGATGGAGGCCGTCGACGACGACGTCGTCAGCGTCGGCTCCGGCGTCGACGGCATCGACGACGAAGACGACACCGACGTCCCCGCGCTCTGTCACTACGACCGCGACAGCGACTGCGGCGACGAGATCGGGCCGCGCAGCGAGTGTCGGACCTGCATGGTCGAGACCGACGAGCACGGGCTCGTCCCGTCCTGCTCGTTCCCGGCCGAGGACGGGCTCACCGTGGAGACGGACACCCCAGACGCCGAAGAGAGCCGCAGCGTCAACCTCGACCTGCTGCTCTCGAACCACAACCTCCGCTGTACGACCTGCAACGGCAACGGCCGCTGCGAACTGCAGGCGACGGCGATCAGCGAGGGCGTCGACCACCCGCGGTACGGCGTCTTCGACGACCGCAATCAGTACGAACCCCTCGACGACACCTCGTCGTTCATCCAGATCGACCGCAACAAGTGCATCCTCTGTAACCGCTGCGTCGAGGGCTGTAACGACGTGCAGGTCGAGGGCGTCCTCCGCATCGAGGGCCACGGCGAGGACACCCGCATCGGCTTCCAGTCCGACGCCGAGACGATGGCCGACTCCGAGTGCGTCTCTTGCGGGCACTGCGCGACGGTCTGTCCGACCGGCGCGCTGACCGAGAAGGGCATCGGTGGCGCTGCAACGCTTCCGCTTCCCGGGTTCACCCAGCGCAACTCGATCGGGACGGTCCTCGACGGCGAGGACGCCGAGACGCTCGACGACACGACCGCGCCGAACCGGTCGCCGAATCCCGGGGGCGACGTCTCGGTTGGCACCACTGCGACCATGAACAACGAGAAGCGCGGTATCGCCGGGTTCATGGAGCGAGCCAAGGAGAAGGCCGCCGACGCCGCCAGCGAGTACGGGAGGCAGGCGTTCCTCGCGGCCGAACACACCGCCGAAGGGATCGCCGCGAACGTGCTCCCCGAGCGGTACATGTTCGATATCGCCGAGGCGGTCGGCAACCACCAGCTCGACAAGATCGAAAAAGAAGAGACGACCTGCGGCTTCTGCGCCGTCGGCTGTCGGTTCGAGATGTGGGGCGAGGACGGCGACACGCTCGGCGTCGAACCGGTCGACGACCCCGCGGACGCCCCCGCCAACGACTTCTCGACCTGCGTGAAGGGCAAGTTCGGCCACGAGTTCGCCAACAGCGAGAACCGGCTGACCAGTCCGCTGATCCGTAACGACGACGGCGAACTCGAGGAGGCTTCCTGGGACGAGGCCCTCGATCTGGTCGCCGAGCGGCTGACCGACATCCAGGACGAGCGCGGTATCGACGCGGTCGGCTGTCTCGCCTCCTCGAAGGGCAGCAACGAGGAGGCCTACCTCGTCCAGAAGTTCGCCCGACAGGTGCTGGGGACGAAGAATATCGACAACTGCGCACGGCTCTGTCACTCCTCGACGGTCGCGGCGCTCCAGCAGACGGTCGGCTTCGGCGCGATGACCAACCGCATCAACGAGGACGTCGGTGAGGCCGACGCCTACCTCATCAGCGGCTCGAACACCACGGAGTCCCACCCCGTTCTCGCGACGCGGATCAAGCAGAACGTCCGAGAGGGCTCCGACCTCGTCGTCTTCGACCCGCGAAAGGTCGACATCGCCGAACACGCCGACCACTACGTGCGGACCAACCCCGGCTACGACGTGACGTGGCTCAACGGGCTCATCCGCTACACCATCGAGCACGACCTCCACGACGAGGCGTTCATCGAACGCAACACGAAGAACTTCGAGGAACTGAAGGAGAAGGTCCAGGCCTTCACCCCCGAAAAGGTCGAGGAACTGGCCGGCGTCTCGCCGGACGACCTCGCCGAGGCCGCCGAGACCCTCGCCGAGGCCGACTCGGTCGTCTTCGGCTGGGCGATGGGCATGACCCAGCAGAGCACCGGCACCGAGAACCTGCTCGCGATGGCCGACCTCGCGCTGGTGCTCGGCCAGTTAGGGAAGCCCGGCGCCGGCCTCTCGCCGTTCCGCGGCCAGAACAACGTCCAGGGCGGCGGCGGCGACATGGGGACGCTCCCCGGCAGCCTGCCCGGCTACCAGGACCCGTCCGACGAGGACGTCGCCGAGAAGTTCGAAGCGGAGTGGGGCGAGCGACCGCCCGAGGAGCCCGGCCTCACGGTGCCCGAGATGCTCGCGGAGGCCCACGAGGGCAACCTCGAGGGACTGTACGTCGTCGGCGAGAACCCGGCGCTTTCCGAACCCGACGTCGAACACGCCGGCGAGGCGCTCGCGGACCTCGAGTTCCTCGTCGTCCAGGACATCTTCATGACCGAGACCGCCGAGCACGCCGACGTGATCCTGCCGGCGGCAACCTCGCCGGAGAAACACGGCACGTTCACCAACACCGAGCGCCGGATCCAGCGGGTCCGCCCCACGGCGGAGCCGCCGGGCGAGGCCCGCCAGGACTGGCAGATAACGCAGGCACTGGCGCGCCGCCTCGGCTACGGGTGGAACTACGACCACCCGCGCGAGATCATGGACGAGATCAGCGACCTCACGCCAATCTACGGCGGGGTCAGCTACGAGCGACTCGAGGAGGGCGACGAGCACGGCCTCCAGTGGCCGGTCCCCGACGAGGACCACCCCGGAACGCCGTACCTCTACGACTACGAGGAGGGCGAGTTCAACTTCCCCGACGGCAAGGCGCGGTTCGTCCCCGCCGACGGGGGCCACCCCGGGGAACTCCCCGACGAGGATTACCCGCTCACGCTCACCTCCGGCCGGGTGCTCTACCACTGGCACACCGGCCAGATCACCCGCCGCGTCGAGGGCCTGATGAGCCACGTCGGCGAGAGCTTCGTCGAGATCAACCCCTCGACGGCCGACGAACTCGGCGTCGCCGACGGCGAGTACGTTCGGGTCGAGTCTCGCCGTGGCGAGATCGTCGTCAAGGCGCAGGTCACCGACCGCGTCGGTGACGGGACGCTGTTCATCCCGATGCACTTCGCGGCCGGCGCAGTCAACAAACTCACCCAGGAGACGTTCGACCCGCAGGCCGGCATCCCCGAGTACAAGATCTCGAGCGTCCGCCTCGAGCCGCTCGGCCGAGACACCGACGTGACGGTGCTGCAGACGCCGGACGTCGGCGCCAGCAGCGGGCCCGGCGTGGCCGACGACTGACGGTCGCCCGACGGTCCCGCGGTTCGGGAACTCGTTTTCGCTCCGTCTTCGTCCCGCTCCGAACCCGAGACGGCAACCTTCTATACCGCCGCCGGGCAACGGATCCCCATGCGAGACGTCTGTATCGTCGGCGGCGGCGTCGCCGGCCTCGCCGCGTCGATCTTCACCGCTCGAGCGGGTCTGGACACCCTCGTCATCGACGGGGGCGAATCCATCCTCGCGCGAAACGCCAGCCTCGAGAACTACCCTGGTTTCCCGGACGGCGTCGACGCCCGCCGATACCTGCAACTGAGCCGCGACCAGGCGCGGAACGCGGGTGCCGAATTCGAACTCGGGCACGTGACCCACGCCGAACCGGTCACCGAAGGCGAACTCGAGGACGGGTTCGTCCTCGAGACCGAGGGCGGCGACCCCCTCGAGGCGCGGCGGGTGATCGCGGCCTCGTGGCCGAACAGCGACTACCTCGAGCCGCTGGACGTCGGGCGGATGCAACGGGGCAACAAGCACTTCGTGAGCGTCGACGAGGGCGGACGGACGGCCGTCGACGGCGTCTACGCCGCGGGCCGAATCGCCGACGAACCCCATCAGGCCGTCGTCGCGGCCGGCCACGGAGCGAAAGTCGCCCTCGCGGTCATCTACGACGCCGACGTCGCCTTCTACCAGGACTGGGTCACGCCCGAGGGCTACTTCACCGGCCGCGACCGCGACGTGCCGCCGGGCTGCGAGGAGATCGACGACGAGGAACGACTCGAGCGCGACGAGCGGGCCCGCGAGACGATGCACGAGGCCTTCGCCGAACCGCTCGACGAACAGCCGACGATGCACCCGAGCGTCGACGACGGCGAGGACTGACGGCGATCGGACGGCAACGCGGTCGCGACCAGTGTATCGCCACCCGGTGAGTTAACAGCGGGGCGCGTGGAAGGACCGGTTCGTCGTGGCTCTACTATGACCGGGACGAATCGCGGGGATCGCGACTACCCCACTCTCCGCACGGCGGCCGAACGGGCGACCGTCGGCGCCGCCGCCAGATACGCTCGGACGCACGACCTCTCGCGACCGGCCGGGGACGCCTACCTCGAGGCTCTCGAGGGCGCCCGACGCGAGATCTGCCATCGATTCGCTCGCGGAATACTCCGCGGCGATCTGGCCGGGTTTCCCGCGGCTCGGTTCGTCGACCTCGAGACGGTCTCGGCGGACGCGGACCGAATTTCGGCGGCGGGTTCGATGCTCGGAGGCGACCCTCTCGAATCGGTCGTCGATGACGTCGTCGCGGCGGTTCCCGAATCCTGTCGTCGACTCGCCGTCGTTCCGTGTTCCGACTCCGGGACCGTTCTGTTCGTCCCGATCGCGCGGCGACACGGCTACGACCGGTTCCGACCGGTCGGAGCGCTCTATCGATGGACCGAGGGGACCCTCGCGGAACTGACTCACCCCGCGGACCTCGTTCCGCTCCTCGAGTGCGAGGGGGCGTTCAGCGACGCCGAGCAGGCCGAGCGGATCCGCGGTGAGGTGGCCGAGAGCGTCGCTAACCTCGCGCTCGCGCGACTGGCCGGCGACGCTCACGCGCGGACCGTCGTTCGCGACGCCAGTGCGGACCGAGCGCCGCTCGAGGCCGTCGCGGACGGCGTTCCGGCGGCCGACGACGCCGCCGCGTTCGAGCGGATCGTCACTGACGGCCACCCATTCCATCCGAGCGGCAAGATCCGACGTGGAATGACCCCGGCGGAGGGGCTGGCCTACGCGCCCGAGTTCACCGACCGGATCGATCTCCGGGTCGTCGCGATCGACCGCGAGTACGCCCTCGAGACGAGCGTCGGCGACCGATCGGATGGCGGCGAGCGAAGCGTCGCCGAGGCCGGAGAACGCCTGACCGATCGGCTGTTCGCGACGTTCGACGGCCTCGAGGGCGCCCTCGAGCGAGCGCTGCCGACGGGCCGCGACCCCGACGCGTACGCCGTCGTTCCCGTCCACCCCCTCCAGTATCACCGGACGATTCCGGACCGCTACGCCGACCGAATCGACGACGGTCGCGTCGTTCCGATTCCCGACTACGCACACCCGGCGACGCCGCAGCTGAATCTCCGCACGATCGTTCCGTACGACACCGACCGAACGGATCACGTCGATGGCCCGCTACCCCACCTCAAACTGGCGATCCCCGTCCAGACGACCAACGTCGTGCGGACGCTGTCGCCCCAGGCCGTGGCTAACGGGCCGCGAGTTACCGACATCGTTTCGACGATCGCGGAGCGAGAGCCCGTCGAGTCGCTGGGGCTGCTGGCCGAACCCGCGGCGACCTGCTACCACGCGCCCGGCGGCCCCCATCCGTGCGGCGAGGCGTACGACGACGCTCGGCACCTGTCGGGACTGCTGCGAACGAATCCCGAAGCGCACCCGCTCGTCCGGAACAGTCCGGACGACATGATACCGGTCGTCGCCTCGAGCCTCGTCGCCGACTCGCCGGCCTCCGGCCGCCCGCTCGTCTGCGACCTGATCGAACAGTACGCGACGGCGCGCGGTCGTTCGGACCCCGCGGACGCCGCCCTCGAGTTCCTCGAGCGCTACGCCGCGGTCGTCGTCCCCGACCAGTTGCGGCTCTCCTCGGCGTACGGGATCGCTCTGGAGAGCCACCTCCAGAACAGCCTGGTCGTCTTCGACGCCGCGGACGCGTCCCCGACGGCGACGCTGGTCCGGGACCTCGGCGGCATTCGGGTTCACGGCCGACGGCTCGAGGCCCGCGGACTCTCGCTCGAGCCGTATCCGGATTCGGACCTCGCGGCCGACGGCGAGGCGGCCCTACACCGGAAGCTGTACTACGCGCTCTTCCAGAACCACCTCGCCGAGCTCGTCGCGACGGTCGACTACGAACTCGCGGTCGACGAGCGCGCGTGCTGGACGCGGATCCGCGAGCAGTGCGAGCGAGCGTTCGCGGAACTTCGCGCCGACGGGGACGTTCCGGAGGATCGCATCCGGCGCGACGAACGCGCGCTGCTCGACGAGCCGGCGACGCACAAGGCGCTGACGGCGATGCGACTACGGGGCAAACGCCACGAGTACGTTACGAACGAGGTATCGAATCCGTTGTCTCAGTCCGACCGGTAACGGAAGATCGTCCGGTAAGCCGGCTAAACAAGTGGACAGCTACACGGGCTCACGACACCGTGAGGAACCGGTCTATATGTCAGTCGAAGGTCTCGGTGATGCGCGGGGTATTATAGGAGATCGGCCGATAGCGACCTCGGTCATCGAGCGGTGAACGGCAGTCTTTCGAATCGAGTTAGCTACCGGTGTAGTTCTCGTGCTCGTGGCAGGGCTCGCCGTTGATTTCGGCACCGCTTCCGCATTCCGTGATCTCTCCCTCTAGCACGTCTCCCTCGACGATGGCGTTTTTCTTCAACTGTACTTCGTCGTCGGCGATGACGTTTCCTTCGACAGTATTACTGTCCTTGATAATCACGTGCCGCTCGCTCATAACGTCCCCACCGATAGTGCTCGATTCCGTGGATCCGACTTCCAAGTAGACGTCTTTCCCGCTATCTAGACTCTCAATCGACCCTTCGACGTCCGAACCGTCTCGGAGATAGACGTTTTTCACATCAGCAGTGACATCTCCATCGACGACCGAACCCACCTTCAAGTCGAACCCGTCTAGACTGTCTACGTTACCATCAACGGTAGCGTCCGTGATTTCGAGTACTCCGCTCGTGTTGATATTTCCGATTAACGTGCCACCGTCTCTGACGCGAATATCGTTCGGAAGTCGACTCCCGTCATCTGTGAAGTCACACGCAACGGTATCGCCGTCCTCGATGATGATTGGATCGCCGTTTTTCAGTTCGCTTTCGTAGGCTTCGCAGCCGAAATCAGCGAACGGGCCCCGAAGTTCATAGGTGTCGATGAGAGTATCAGAGCCGATCACCTGAATCACGTCGCCCTCCTCGAGCGAGTCCGGACAGTCGCTGCCCTCGAGAAGCGTGATCGATCCCTTTCCGAGCGTCCCGTCGCCGTCCCAGGAGCCGCAACTCCCCTCGCCCCGTAGTTGGAGTTCGGTGTTCCCGGCGGACAGGCCTCGAGCGTCGGCCAACGCGATCAGTACCGTCCCGTTCTGGTCCTCTTCGTAGACGATATCGGCCTCCGGCGACCGGTCGATGAGATCGGTACCGAGGATCGCCGTCGCGAGGATCGCCATCGTTATGGTCACGATTCCGACGAGCAGCACCGTCCCGATGACGATCGAGATGCCGCGGTCTCCCCACTGAAGCTGACGTATCCGCATCGGTCGTAGTTTCAATTACAGTGACTAACACTTTGTGGGTACAGTCTGTGGTTCCGATAGAATGCGACGCGACGGACGCGGACTGTTCGACGAGCCGGCGACGCACAAGGCGCTGACGGCGATGCGACTACGGGGCAAACGCCACGAGTACGTCACGAGCGAGGTGTCGAATCCGCTGTCTCCATCCAACCGGTAGCGAACCGCCGCGACGCCACCCTTTTTGCCGTTCTCCGCATCGATTCACTCGATGGAGGTCGCCATTCTCACCGTCGGCGACGAAGTGCTCGCCGGCGACATCGCGAATACGAACGCGAAGTGGCTCGCGAGCCGCCTGACCGACAGCGGCGCGACCGTCGATCGGATTCTCACTCTCCCCGACGACCGCGACCGCATCGCGGCGACGATTCGGGAGTGGACGGACCCCCTCGACGCCGTGATCGTGACCGGCGGGCTCGGCGGTACTCACGACGACGTCACCGCCGATTCCCTCGCGGACGCGTTCGACCGCGAGCTCGTCGTCGACGAGTCCGTCCGCCGAGACGTCCACGAGACCGTCGCGGAGTACCGCGATCTCGATCCCGAGTCGGTCGCGCCCGAGGAACTCGACTTCGACGTCGACGCCTGGGCGGCGCTGCCCGCCGGGAGCCGACCGCTGCTCAATCCGGAGGGGCTCTGTCCCGGCTGCGTCCTCGAGAACGTGTACGCCTTCCCGGGCGTGCCCGCAGAGCTGAAAGCGCTGTTCGAGCGGGTCGGCAGGGAATTTAGCGGCGACGCCGTCTCGAGGACCGTCTACACGCCACAGCCGGAGGCATCGGTCGTCGACGCGATCGCCGACGCTCGCGAGCGCTTCGACGTGACGATCGGCAGCTATCCGGACACGGAGCGGCGAAACCGCTTGAAGGTGACCGGTACCGATTCCGAAACCGTCGATCGAGCCCTCGAGTGGCTCGCCGACCGGGTCGACCTCGTCCCGGAAGCGTAGCTCCGGAACCGCCTCGCTACGCTTAACACGCATCGAGAGAGAATAGCAGACGAATGCTCGAGGGAGTCAACGTCGCGCTCGGAGTGACGGGGTCGATCGCGGCCGTGAAGACGGTCGAACTGGCCCACGAGTTGCGACGACAGGGGGCCGAGGTGCGCGGCGTCATGACCGGCAGTGCGCAGGGGATCATCCATCCCTGGGCCGTGGAGTTCGCCACCGACAACGAGGTCGTCACCGAGATCACCGGCAGCGTCGAGCACGTCGAGCTCTGCGGTAACGACGGCTGGGCCGACGTGTTCCTGATCGCCCCGGCGACGGCGAACACGGTCGGCAAGATCGCCAGCGCGGTCGACGACACGCCCGTGACCACGTGCGCGACGACCGCGCTCGGCGCCGACACGCCGGTCGTCCTCGCCCCCGCGATGCACGAACCGATGTACGACCACCCCGGCGTCCTCGAGGCCATCGACACCGTCGCCGAGTGGGGCGTCGACTTCGTCGATCCGCGCCTCGAGGAGGGGAAGGCCAAGATCGCCAGCGAGGAGGCGATCGTCTGCGACGTGGCCCGCGCGGCCGGCGAGCGATCGCTCGAGGGCGAGCGCGTCGTCGTCACCAGCGGCGCGACCGCCGAGTCGATCGATCCCGTGCGCGTGATCACGAACCGATCGTCGGGGAAGATGGGGCGTGCGGTCGCGAGGGCCTGCTACGCTCGCGGCGCGGACGTGGCGCTGGTCCACGGCGTCGTCGGCCCGCGACCGATCGGGGACGGCGACGGACCGTCGGAAACCGACGGCGACGGGAACCTCCCCTACGCCGCCGTCCGGCACGTCGAGAGCGCGAGCGAGATGCTCGCGGCGACCCGCGACGCCTGTGCGGACGCGGACGCGCTGGTTTCGGCGGCCGCGATCGGCGACTACACCGTCGAGGGCAGCGACGAGAAGATCCGCTCCGGCCAGCAGCTCTCGCTCGACCTCGAGCCGACGCCGAAACTCATCGACGAGGTCCGCGAGGCGCGACCCGACCTGCCGATCGTCGGCTTCAAGACCGAGACCTCCGGCGACGAGGCGGCGATGATCGAGAAGGCCCGCGAGACGCTCGAGCGCGCGGGCCTGGCCTTCGTCGTCGCCAACGACGCGGGCGTGATGGGATCGGATCGGACCGCGGCGCTGCTGGTCCACGACGCCGACGCCGCCCGCTACGAGGGAACGAAGGCGGGACTGGGCGGCGAAATCGCCGACTCGATCGCGGCGGTCGTCGGAAACAACTCGTTATAACCGAATTGACGTTTACGAAACCGGGCAAAGCGGGGCAAGAGAATTATATACGAGGCGTTCGTGCGACGACGTAACAGCTATGCGAACAGTCTCAATTGGTGATTCGAGTGCGGGATGGAACGCCGTCGTCGCCCCCGACGGCGCCGAGCGGTACCCGGTTGGCACCACGAGGTGATTCGACGTGCCCCAACAACAACACCGGCGGCCCGACGAAACCGACGGTACGGACGTGACTGACGAACCGGCGGACACCGAGGAGAGCGATCCGCTTTCGAAGGGCGAAATCTTCGAAGTGCTGCGCAACCAGCGGCGACGCTACGTGTTGCAGTACCTGAAACAGGACGGTCGACCCGTCGCGCTCGGCGACCTCGCCCAGCAGGTCGCCGCCTGGGAGTACGACACGATCCCCGAGAAGGTGACGCCCGAACAGCGAAAGCGCGTCTACACGACCCTCCAGCAGACCCATCTCCCGAAGATGGACAAGTCCGGGATCCTCGTCTTTGACTCTGAGACGGGCGTCATCGAGGCGACCGACCGAACGCGGGACATCAGCGTCTACCTGGAGATCGTCCCCGGCCGCGAGTTCGCCTGGCGGGAACTGTACCTCTCGCTGGGGGCGATCAGTTCCGCGCTGGTGGCCGCGCTGTGGCTCGAGATCTATCCGCTGACGCTCCTGTCCAATCTGACGTGGGCCGGGATCATCGCCGTGACGGTCACGCTGGCGGCGGTCGCCCACATCTACCACGAGCGGAACATGCGGCTCGGCCACGGCGATCAGCCGCCCGAACTCAGTTACAGATAAGTAGCGCTCGCCGGCGCGCCGGCGGCGCGGCGACCCGCGGTGGGGGTCCGACACACGGCTCGAGCGGATCGTCAACTTTTACTCCGCTACCGTCCGACCCACGACATGGATCAGTTGAAGCGGTCGCTTCTCGAGGCGCCGATTATCGAGAAAAACGGTTACCACTACTTCGTCCACCCGATCAGCGACGGCGTGCCGAAACTCGACCCCGGCCTGCTCCGGGAGATCGTCATCCGAATCATTCGGAAGGCGGAGCTCGAGGACGTCGATCGTATCGTCACGCCGGCGGCGATGGGGATCCACATTTCGACCGCGGTCTCGCTGATGACCGACATCCCGCTGACCGTCATCCGGAAGCGCCAGTACGGCCTCGACGACGAGGTCGCCATCTCCCAGCAGACCGGCTACTCGGAGAACGAGATGTACATCAACGACGTCCGCGAGGGCGAGAAGGTGCTCGTCCTCGACGACGTCCTCTCGACGGGCGGCACGCTCGCGGCCGTCCTCGACGCCCTCGACGAGATCGGCGCCGAGGTCATCGACACGGTCGCGGTCATCAAGAAGGTCGGCGGCGAGAACAAGGCCGCGGACGCCGGCCACGACGTCAAGACGCTGATCAACGTCGACGTCGTCGACGGCGAGGTCGTCATCGTCGACGAGGACGGCGACTCGTAGGCGTCGCGCATCCGGCGAGTCCGTCGTTTCGAATCGATTAGATATCACTAGTAGTTACTGAACGGGCAGCTGAGCGCTCGGTAACAAGGAATATAGTAGCGGACTGGGTATCCGTCACCAATGGCACACACTGGTGAGGGAGATACCGATCGATTCCCTCGTCGATCGGTGCTCGCCGGACTGGGGGGGTTCGGCGTCGCCGGCGCGGCCGGCTGTATCAGCACTAACCCCGGGGTCGAACTCGAGAGCGACGTGGAGGAACTCATCTTCGAGGGCTTTCAGGAGGCGGGCGTCGAACCGCCCGTCGAGACGACGATGTACTCGAACGCCGAGAACGAGGGACGAAAGCGGTGGGCGCAGCTGGTCCAACACGAACTGGACGACACCGATCTGTTCGACGTCTCGTTCGAGACCCTCGAGTGGACCTCCTACATCGATCTGGTCAACAACATGGCCGCCAACGAGGAGAACGCGCTCGTCTGTCTGGGATTTATCGGCGGCTGGGACCCACACCAGTACGTCTATCCGGGCTTTCACTCCGACAGTTTCACTCCGACCGGCCTCAACATCAACCACTACGAGAACGAGCGGGTCGACGAGCTCATCGACGAGGGCGTCACGACCGTCGACGAGGACGAGCGCGTCGCGATCTACGAGGAGTTACAGGAACTCCTCGTCGAGGAATCGCCGCTGTCGTTCGTTCGCGCGCCCGAAGAGATCGTCACCTACCGCGCCGACGCCGTCGACGGGTTCCGGACGTATCCGGTCCCCGGCGACGAGTACAAGTCGATCTACGCGCCGACGCTCGGCGTCTACACGGACCTCGCCACCGACGAGACCGAGCTCGTCGGCGACGCGGGGACGAAGATCGACAGCTACGATCCGGTCCGGGCGGCCGACGACGTCTCGTACATGGCCACCGGCCTGCTCTACGAACAGCTCCTCGAGATCGACTTCGACGGGAGCGCGCAACCGCTGCTCGCGACCGACTGGCACCGGATCGACAAACGGACCTGGCGGTTCGAGTTGCGAGAGGGCGTCCGATTCCACACCGGCGAACCGTTTACCGCCGCGGACGTCAAAGCGACCCTCGAGCGCTACGAGGGGTCGCCCAGCGAACGGGACGTCTACACCTGGTACGAGAGCGCGGACGTCCTCGGCGACCACGAGATCGAGATCACGCTCCGGCGGCCGTATGGGCCGCTGGAAACGGCGATCGCGCAGGTGCCGATCGTCCCGAAAGCCGTCGCGGACGGCACGCACGACATCTCCGAGCGACCGGTCGGAACCGGTCCGTACGCGTTCGAGGAGCACGAGCCCGCCCGGCTCTGGCGGCTGGTCGCCAACGAAGATCACTGGCACGATGGGAGCAACGGCGTCCCCGAGACGCCGCCGATCGAGACTGTGACGATGCGGATCATCACCGAATCGTCGGCCCGCCGCGGCGCTCTCGAGACGGGCGATATCCACCTGACCACGGGCCTCCCGAACGAGAGCCTCGACGCGTTCGAGGACGACGACGGGTTCGTCGTCGACCGGACGACCGGCGCGGCCGTCGACTTCCTGGGCTATCCGAGCTACCGCGAGCCCTTCTCCAATCCGAAGGTCCGGCGCGGGATCGGGCGGCTCATTCCGCGCCAGCGAATCATCGAGGACGTGTTCAACGGCGCCGGCACCGTAGCCTACACGCCGATCTCCCCGACCCACGAGACCTTCGTCGATCCGGAGTTCGAAGCGCGCATCGTCGACGAGTACTTCGGCTAACCGCCGCTCGCAACTCGGTTCCAAATGACGCTGGCCACCTACGTCCGAAAGCGGGTGCTGGTTTCGATCCCGGTACTGCTGGGTGTGACGGCCCTGACGTTTTCGCTGCTCCACCTGACGCCGGGGGATCCGGTCGACGCCGTACTCGGCTTTCAGGAGGTCGACCCGGACGTCCGGGAATCGCTGAAAGCCGAGTACAACCTCGACCGCCCGGTCTGGGAGCAGTATCTGTTCTGGCTGCGC
The DNA here is from genome assembly GCF_000337495.1 of Haloterrigena salina JCM 13891. GTDB lineage: Archaea > Halobacteriota > Halobacteria > Halobacteriales > Natrialbaceae > Haloterrigena > Haloterrigena salina. The sequence goes on along the minus strand of NZ_AOIS01000063.1, from coordinate 12,856 downwards.
GACGCGCTCGTCCTCGAGTTCGGCCGGTCGCCGATCACGGGTCGCGACGTCGGAGCGACGATCGCCGATCGGCTACCCTACACACTCGTGCTCGGGGGCGCGGCGTGGCTCTGTTCGCTCCTAATCGGGATTCCGGCGGGGGTCGTCGCGGCCGTCAAGCGGGGCGAACCCGCCGACGAGGTCAGCCGCATCGCGGCGCTGGCCGGTATCGCGACGCCGAACTTCTGGCTGGGGCTGGTCCTCCTGTTCGTCTTCAGCGTCCGCCTCGGCTGGTTTCGAGTCATTCCGCCCGACGCGCCGCTTTTGAGTCCCGCGACGCTACGGTTTCTGATCCTGCCGACGATCACGCTGGGGACGGCCTCGGCCGCGCTCGTCGCGCGCCTGCTGCGCTCGTCGATGCTCCGGGAACTGAACGCGTCGTACGTCCGGACCGCCCGCGCGAAGGGGCTGCCCGAGCGGACGGTGATCTGCAAACACGTCCTGCGCAACTCCCTGATCGCCGTCGTCACCGTCGCCGGCCTCCAGTTGACCCTCCTCGTCGACGGCGCGGTCGTCGTCGAGCAGGTGTTCTCCTGGCCCGGCATGGGGCGGCTCCTGGTCGGCGCGATCGGACAGCGCGACCTCCCGACCGTCCAGGCGACGGTGCTGGTCGTCGCCGTCTCGGTCGTCCTCGCGAACCTGCTCGTCGATATCGCCTACGCCGTACTCGACCCGCGGATCAGAGACGAACGGTGACACACGACCCATGACACGAGAGACACGAGATCGATCGACGACCGACCGCGGCCGGATTCGCATCGAGGGGTTCGACGAGGCGGTCGCGGCCGACCGCGACGACGACGCCGTCGATCGCTGGGCCGACGGACGGACGAACGACGCTGAGACCCCGTCTCGAGGCCGTTTCGAGGACGCCTGGCGCCGCTTTCGATCGAACCGAACGGCCGTGCTCGGCCTCGCGATCATCGCGGCGCTCTCGGTCGTCGCGATCTTCGCCCGCCCGATCGCGTTCTCGACGGCCGAGTACACGATCACGATCCAGCCGTTCTCGCTGGCGCCGTACGATCCCGCCGAGATGTACGTCGGGCCGCCCAACGCCGGGCCGTCGGCGGCCCACCCCTTCGGAACCGACTGGGCGGGCCGGGACCTGTTCTCACGGGTCCTCGTCGGCGGGCGGTTCAGCCTCAGCATCGGGGTCGTCGCCGTCGCGCTCGCGCTGGTCGTCGGGATTCCCCTGGGCGCGATCGCCGGCTACTTCGGCGGCTGGATCGACGAACTCGTCATGCGGGTCGTCGACATCCTCTACGCGTTCCCGTTTCTGGTGCTCGCGATCGCCGTCGTGGCGGTCGTCGGTCGCGGCTACTGGAACATCGTCGCCGCGCTCGCGCTGACCGGCTGGATCGGCTACGCCCGCCTGCTGCGGGGAGAGATCCTCTCGGTGAAAGAACGCGAGTACGTCACCGCCGCGAGGGTCCTCGGGACGCCGGACCGGACCATCATCGCCAGACACGTCGTTCCGAACGCCGTCGCCCCCGTCGTCGTCCAGGCGACGCTGAACGTCGGGACGGTCGTCCTGACGGCCGCGGCGCTGGGATTCCTGGGCCTCGGCCTCGAGCCGAGCACCGCCGAGTGGGGATCGATGCTCGCGAACAGCCGCGATTCGATCGCCGCCGGCCACTGGCACCGCACCGCCTTCCCCGGGCTGGCGATCTTCCTGTTCGTGATGGCGATCAACCTCGTCGGCGACGGGATCAACGACGCGCTCGATCCGCAGGGCGAGACCGCCGAACGGAGGCGTCGGTAGCGTGGCGCTGCTCGAAGTCGAGGACCTCGTCGTCCAGTTCTACACCGAGGACGGCGTCGTCCGCGCGGTCGACGGGATTAGTTACGAGATCGAACGCGGCGAGCACCTCGCGCTCGTCGGCGAGAGCGGCGCCGGCAAGACCGTCACCAGCCTTGCCCTACTGGGGTTGATCGAGGACCCCGGCGAGATCGTCGGCGGCGAGATCCGCTTTCGGGGGCGGAACATCTTGGAGTGCTCCGATTCGGAGCTGCGATCGCTCCGCGGAAACGAGATCGCGATGGTGTTTCAGGACCCCGAAACGGCGCTCAACCCCGTCTACTCCGTCGGCGAACAGATCGCCGAGGCGATCCGCGCTCATAGGGACGTCACCGACGAGCAGGCCCGCCGACGGACGGTCGAACTCCTGGAGCGTGTCGGCGTTTCCGACGCCGAGCACCGCTACGCGGACTACCCTCACGAGTTCTCCGGCGGCCAGCAACAGCGGATCGTCATCGCGATGGCGCTGTCCTGCGAGCCCGACCTGCTGATCTGTGACGAGCCCACCACGGCGCTCGACGTCACGGTCGAAGCCCAGATTCTCGAGTTACTCGAGGAACTCGTCGAGGAGTTCGAGACGGCGATCCAGTTCGTCTCCCACGACCTCGGGGTCGTCGCCGAACGCTGCGATCGCGTGCTCGTCGTCTACGCCGGGCAGGTCGTCGAGCGCGCGTCCGTCGACGACCTGTACTATGATCCCAAACACCCCTACACGGTCGGGCTGATGGCGTCGATCCCCCGCCTCGGCGCCGACCGCGATCGGCTGCCGACGATTCCCGGCGCCGCACCCGACCTGATCGATCCCCCCACGGGCTGTCGGTTCCACCCGCGCTGTCCGTACGCCGAGTCCTGCTGTGCGACCCGCGAGCCGTCGCTCGTCGACGCGGAGACCGGGACGACTGCGACGCCGCTCGAGGCCGCCCCTACCGCCCATCTCGCCGCCTGCCACGAGTACACCGGTGCCCTCGAGGACGGGCTGGACTACGACGTCGTCGTCAGCGGCGAGGACGAGGGTCGGGGTGAGTCCGAGTGAGCGACGACGAACCGCTGCTCCGCGTCGAGGGCCTCGAGAAGGAGTACGCGGCAGCCGACGGCCTCCTCGACCGCCTATTCGGCTCCGGGCGCACGGTCACGGCCGTCGACGGCGTCGACCTCGAGGTCCGCGAGGGGGAGACGCTCGGACTGGTCGGCGAGAGCGGCTGTGGCAAGAGTTCGCTGGCCCGCTCGCTGCTCCGGCTCACCGAGCCGACCGCCGGCACGGTGTCCTACCGCGGCACCGACCTGACCGCCCTCTCGCGATCCGAACTCCGAGCGGTGCGGACGAACGTCCAGTACGTCCCGCAGAATCCCGGCGCGAGCCTGAACCCGCGGCTGACCGTCCGCGACATCGTCGGCGAACCCCTCGAGGTGCACGACGTCGTCCCGCCGTCGGAGCGCGACGCCCGCGTCCGGGACTTACTCGAGACCGTCGGGCTCGCGCCGGGCCACGCCGAGCGGTACCCCCACGAGTTCTCCGGCGGCCAGCAACAGCGTCTCGCCATCGCCCGCGCGCTGGCCGTCGAGCCCGAGTTCGTCGTCTGGGACGAACCGGTGTCGTCGCTGGACGTCTCGGTCCAGGCCCAGATACTCAACCTGCTGGCCGATCTGCAGGACGAGTTCGGGCTCTCCTACCTCTTCATCGCCCACGACCTCTCGGTCGTCGCCCACGTCGCGGAACGAGTCGCCGTGATGTACCTCGGGAAGATCGTCGACGTCGGCCCGACCGAGGCGGTTTTCGACGACCCGTCACACCCCTACACGGCGGCCCTCCGCTCGGCGATCCCCGAACCAGACCCGCGCTGGGAGGGCGACCGGATCGTTCTCGAGGGCACCGTCCCCGCGCCCAGCGACTGCCCGTCGGGCTGTCGGTTCCACACGCGCTGTCCGAGAGTGCTCTCGCCCGCCGAATACGACCTCGCGTCCGACACGGTCCGGGCGATCCGTCGGCTACGGAAACGGCTCGCCGACGCCGGGAACGGCCTCGAGTCGGTACTCGCCGCTCCGACGACCGACGAAAACGTTCCCGCGGCGATCCGCGACGAATTCGATATCCCGCCCGAACTCGAGGACGACGACGCCGAACGCGTCCTCGCGGACGCCCTCGAGTCCGTCGCGACCGGCGAGATCGACGACGGTCGGGCGCGACTCGCGTCGGCCTTCGCGACGCCGTGCGAGACCGATCGACCGCGACTCGAGCCGGTCGGCGGCGACGGCGACCGTTCGATCGCCTGTCACCGGTTCGACGACGCGTACGCGGACCACCTGCCGAACGACTCCGAAACGAGGACGTCCGAACGATGACACGAAAACGAGTCGACGACTCGAACGCGCTCGAGCGGGACGGAGAGGATCCGTTCGCGCCCGCGGCGACCGCGGACAGGACCGGTCGGACGATCAACTGGGACGCGTTCAGCCACGCGTTCGTGCCCGTCGCGCTCCGCACGCGGGCCGTCGAAGTCTCGATCGCGACCGACCGCGACGTCTACGAGCGCAGCGACCCCGTCGCCGTCCGCGTCGAGTTCCGCAACCGGCTCCCGTTTCCGATCCGGCTGCGGACCGACTCCCCGGAGCGGTGGGTCTGGGCCGTCGACGGAGCGACGGCCGCCTCGCGGCTCGAGCGCCCGGTTCCCGACCGTCCCGACGCGTTTTCCTTCGCCCGCGGCGAGCGCAAGCGGTTCAGTCGCGAGTGGTCCCAGCGCATCCGGATCGCCGAGGACGAGTGGGAACCCGTCGATCCCGGACGCTACGCGCTCACGGCGCGGGTCAATCGAGACGACGCGGCCGACCGCGGTCTCGTCGCCGCGACCGAGATCGAAATCCGGGAGTGAGCCTCGAGCGCGAACCCGTCGGATATGTCGAGGGAACCGGTCGCGTCCCGTTACGACCGTTGACCCGTCGACGGCTCGTCGCTCGAGGGGTCCTCGACGTCGGTCCCGTCGGCCTCGCCGTACTCGTCGTCGGCGGACGGGGAGGGATCGGCCGGCGTACGCATTCCGGCGGTTCGACGGATTCGGTCCACATACTCGTCGATCTCGATGCCGAAGTCCTCCGAGAGCGACCAGCGGCCAACGAATCGGTCGGCGGCGTACACCGTCCCGACCGCGAGCGCGATGCCCGCGACGACGTCGATCGCCCAGTGGATCCCCAGGTACATCGTCGACACCGCGATACTCGCCGCCAGCGGCACCGCGACGGCGAACCAGATCGGGTACTCGTCTCTGGTTCGGTAGGCGAAGATCGCGATCGTCGCCGACAGCGAGGTGTGCAGCGACGGGAAAACGTTGGTGTTGTGGTTGACCTCCTGTGTCAGGTACTGATACTGCGGGCGGAAATCGTACAGCACGGTCTCGATCGCGGTGGGCATGATGTTTCGCGGCCCGTAGGCGATCACCAGGAGATAGAGGAACAGTCCGATCAGGTAGTTCAGCGCGTACGCGGACAGCAGCTCCCGGAGCGGGCGCGTATCCGACAGCGCGAAGTACGCGATCACGGGGAAGACCAGAATGAAGACGTAGCCGTAGATGTAGACGAACGAAAAGTACTGGGTTACCAGCGGGCTGGCGAACTGCTGAAACCAGATGATCGCCTCCCCTTCGATGGCGTAAAACGTCGGCGTCAGGTTCCAGTCGATCGCCCAGGAGATGTCGGGCAGGCGCTGTCGAGTGAATCGGTTCGCGAGTAACACGACGAGCACCACGCCCGCGACGGGCGCGGCCTCTCGCATTCGGTCCCGCCACTCGCGGCGGGTCGCCCGCAACCGGCGTCGGCCGATACAGACGGGGACGAACCCGACGAGCAGGACGACGATGATGGCCGTTACCTGCGTCAACAGCTCGGCGAGCATTAGGACCTCACGATGTATTCTCCGTCTTCGTCGTACTGGAACCCGTGTCGTTCGAATTCGCGCTTCGCTCGTTCTATGTCCAGTTCTCCCGTATCCCCACTGTTTGTTTCGTCACGGAAAAAGGGCGCGTATGGTGCCGAACCGTCCCACTCGAGGTCGTCCGGAACCCACTCCCCCGTAACCGGCGTGACGGTCGGGCTCGCCTGCTCGTTGAAGACGTCCGCCACGAGCGACTCCCTGTCGATCAATCGCGCGACGTTTCGCCGGAAGTGGAGGTTGCTGAACGGCGAGTTCCTGACGTTGAACCCGATGTGGTAGAACGTCCACGACTCGGACTCGACGAGTTCGAGGCCGTCCGGCACGTCTCCGACCGTCTCCGAGCCGAGGATAGTGCCCGTCACGTCGGCGTTCCCCGCCTCGAGCTGGTCGACGGCCGCGCTACTGTTCGGTTCGACGTGAAAGGCGATCTCGTCGACGCGGGGCTCTGGCAGGTCGACGTAGCCGCGGCGGGTGAAGTGGTCGTCGAAGCGCTCGAAACGAAGGTGCGAGCGCGGCTCCTGCTCGGTGAGCGCGAACGGACCGCTGCCGATCGGCGGAATCTCTTCGGTGGTCACGAGATCCCACGTCCCCTGGATAGGCTCTGCGCCGTTCTCGAGGCGGTCTTCGACCGCCGTCTTCCAGATGTGTTTCGGGAGAATCGGGACGGTAAAGGCCAGTTCACCGACCTCGTCGCTCGTCCCGAATCGCATCCGAACGGTTCGGTCGTCGACGGCCGTCACCGATTCGACGGCGTCGCCCACCCCGCGGTATCTCGGCGCCGGCGACTGCCCGTCGCGGTCGCCGAGCGAGGTGTCGTCCAGGAGATCGTACGTAAACTTGACGTCGTCGGCGGTCACCGGCTCGCCGTCGTGGAACAGGCAGTTCGATCGGAGCGTGATCGTCGCGACCGACTCGTCCCACTCCCAGGACTCGGCGAGCCACGGCCGGAGCTCGTCGTCGTCCCGGGTCGCTACCGAGTCGTAGAGCAGATCGACGAACGGACCCCGATAGCGGTACGCCGCGGCGAGGGGATTGATGTTTCTCGAGGGGCTCGAGTCGGTGATCACCGCGTTCAGGACGACCTCGTCCTCGAAGTCGTTCTCGTCGGGCTCGAGACCGAGATAGCCGAGTCGGGTCCCGAGGTGGTGATCGTTCCAACCGGCGAACCGATCCGTTCTGACGAGCCGCCGCTCGTCGGGAACGCAGATCGGCACGATCGGATGCGTTTGCGCCAATCGGTCGAGCGCTTCGCCGATCGCTTCCTCCCGTTCCGACCCCGTCGTCGAGCGCTGTCGCTCGAGTAACTTGTCGAGCTCGGTGTCCACGAACCCGTAGGGGTTTTGCCAACCGGCTTCAGGGGCGAACTTCGAGTGAAACGTCTCGTACAGAAAGTCGGGGTCGTATCCGCCCGGGTGGCGACTGATGTAACAATCGAAGTCGTGCTCGAGCAAGACGGTCTGCAGCAACTCGGCGTCGGCGCGGGGCTCGATCCGGACGTTGATACCGACCGCCTTGAGGTTCTCCTCGAGTTGGCGGGCGATCTTGATCGCCTGTCGGTCGTTGTCCGTGGGTAGCGTTAAGATGGTTATCGAGAGTTGATCGCTGGCGGCGCCGGTGATGAGTCGCTGAATGCGGTCCATACAGCCGGCTACGGAACCGGCGATTCCAGTACTTCCAGCGGCGAGCACGGCACGTCTACTTACTCGGTCGTCAGACCGATCCGACGGGAAGGTCATCCAGGGCTACTAGTTGAGTCTGCGTTTCAAATATAACAATTTTGCGAACCGGTGCTGTGATATTTACCGTCGTCCGAGACGCACACCGGAGCGAGCGGTACGAGACGCCGTCGTGAGCACTGATCGGTGCGAAATGCCGATCGCGTTTGTATCCTTCCTCTGTTCGGACGCCAACCGGTTAAACGACCGCCATGCTATCGATGGCTCGAGGGAGTTGAACCGCGCCACTCCTCGCTTTGCTCGGCGTTAGTGTTCGTCTCGAAACGTAGCGGGAGGTAGATTTGAACCACGCCAGCACTCTCGCTTCGCTCGAGCGCTGTCTGGTTCAAACGACCCCGTGCTATACCTGCCGCTCGCGAATTTGCTCGCGGCAGAAGTATAGCGGGAGGTAGATTTGAACCACGGTCGCAGCGAAGCTGCTCCCTGCTTCAAATCTACTTGGCTATTTTCGAGACTCATGAAACGCCTCGCCGTGCTTGGCGTTAGTGTTCGTCTCGAAAAGTAGCGGGAGGTAGATTTGAACTACCGGTCTGCGGGTTATGAGCCCGCCGGAATCTCCTGGCTATCCCATCCCGCTACTACATCATACCCGAGTGCACTAGTTAAGGGTTATGATTCGGGCGCCGTATGGGGATTTCTACCGTCAGTCGTGATGGACTTTCCACGTGTAGAGGCTTTCGCAGGTGTAGTTGACGAAGAAGCCGACCACGATGCCGACGACGTTCGCCGCCAGATACCAGACGCCGAACCGATCGACCAGCACGCCGTAGACCGTCAACGTGACCAGGAAGCCGGCAAAGCGCACCGCGTTCGAGCGCAGGAACCGCCGGACCAGCGCTCGAGGCGTCATATCGCCGTAGGTGGCGAACGTCCAGTGTTCGTTGATCGCGAAGATGACGACGATCGACAGCTCCCACGAGATCGTCTTCGCCCCTAGATACCAGAGTTCGAACACGTCGACCAGCAGGGCGAGGCCGACGATATCGACCGTCGCACCGACGATCCCGACGCCGGCGAACTGGCTAAACCGCGCCGTCGAGAGCAATGCGCGAAGCCGGGTCCGAACGGCCTCCGCGAGCGAATCGCTCATCGTGGACACCGTCGGTGGCTCGGCCGGTGGTCTCGGTCGATGAACACGGCTCTATCGATCATTGACCGGAGCATCGGTTTCGGATTTTCGATCCCTGGAGATCCGGCAGAGACGCATCTGTCCGTGGTCGCGACAGTATCGACCGCGCACACAAAAGATTTCGGAGAGACTCGGCGCCCGTGCCGAACCGGCGGGCGGTTCAGACCGCGAGGTCGGCCTTCGCTCGGATGACGTCGACGTCTTCGGCGTCGACGCGGTCGACATCGAGGAAGTGGGGCGTGTAGTTGCGCTTCTCGTAGTCCTCGTACTCGTCTTCGGTGCCGACGGTACACCACAGCTGGACCTCCTCGGGACCGTGCCACTCGCCGTTGCGGTTGATCCCGAAGCAGACCAGTTCCGTTCCGTCGTAATCGACGATGGCCCCCTTCCGAATCCCGGGATCGCCGTGGATGATGAGCCGCTTCATATCGGCGACTTCTCGCGAGAGTGGATTAAGCCTTCTGTCTTTCGGCGTTAGTCGTGTTCTCGCGTCACTCGACGGCGAGAGTGGGGACGCCGAACCGTCAAACCGCTTCGATGCGCCTCGAGTCACCGATACCCGTCGTTCGGGTCGAAGCTACGCCGCCTCGAGCCGCCGCTTTCGGGCGTCCCGGAGATGACGTATCGACGCCGCGGTAAAGGCGAGCGCGCCGAGGATCATCGGCGTGTCGCCGAGCGTTCGCGCCCACAGCAGCGTCTGGACGTGGTCCCGGTCGTAGAACTCGAGGCTACGCGCGGCGGCGTAGCCGTCCTGGTAGGACGCCTGGAGCTGCAGGAAGCCCACGGGGAGCAGCGAGGCGACGGTCATGACGGTGAGTCCGATGTTGGTCAGCCAGAACGCGCCGCGGAACCACGCGGGGTTCCAGGCCGATTCGGGGGTCACCACGCGCAGGATGTACGTCCCCAGTCCGAGCGCGAGCAGGCCGAAGGCGCCGAACGTCGCCGTGTGGGCGTGGGCGACGGTCAGGTAGGTGCCGTGCTCGTAGTAGTTGATCAGCGGCAGGTTGACGAAGAAACCGAGCACGCCGCCGCCGACGAAGTTCCAGACGGAGGAACCGAGGATAAAGAGCAGCGGCAGCGTGTAGGGGAACTCCTCGCCGCGGGCCCGCAGCGAGCGGTACTCGCCGAGACTCCGGTAGAGGACGAAGACGAGGGGAACGAACTCGAGCGTCGAGAACGTGGTGCCGATGGGGACCCAGATATCGGGGAGGCCGACCCACCAGTAGTGGTGGGAGACGCCGACGATGCCGGCGGCCATGATCGCGAACACCTCGAAGAGGATCGCCCGCTCGGCGTCGGCCTTCTCGATCAGGTCCATCGAGACCAGCGCGGCGGAGATGACGGCGGTGACGAAGAACTCGAAGACGCCCTCGACCCACATGTGGACGACCCACCAGCGCCAGAACTCCGTCACGGCCACGTTCGTCTCGGGCGTGTAGAGCATGCTCGCGGCGAACAGCAGCGCGATGGAGCCGCCCGCATAGGTCACGAAGTGGCCCAGTCCCGTCGCGGGTTCGTCCAGTTGGCGCACGCCGCGAAGCACCAGTCCCGTCCAGGCGACGAACCCGGCGAGCAGGCCCAGCTTCCAGACGCGGCCGACCTCGAGGTACTCGAGACCCTCGCTGCCGAGCCACCACCAGAGGTCGCCGTCGTCGCCGCTCGTTCCGGGCGAGCCGAAGTAGCCCCGCGTCCCGAGCCAGACGCCCGCGAACGCGCCGACGGTGGCGGTCACGAGCACGCCCAGCAGCGCGGTCGCGCCCTCGGCCTGCCACGGCGGATCCTGTTCGGTGAACAGGCCCGGCAGGAAGAGCCCGCCTGCGAGCCACAGCGTCGTGATCCAGAGAATGCCGAGGTTTACGTGCCAGGCGCGTCCCACGGAGAACGGCAGCAAGGAGACGAGGTCGATCCCTAACGCCTCGCCGATGCCGTAGAAGCCGGTGCGTTCGACGTAGTAGTGGGCCAGATAGGCACCGACGAGGGCCTGGGCGACGAACAGCGCGCCCGCGACGGGGACGTACCGCGCGGCGGCGTACTGGGCCGGCGTAACCGACACCGAGTCGGGCGAGGGGACGTCGACGAGTTCGGTCGTCGGCTCGGCGACGTCGAAGGAGTGGTAGGCCCAGACGCCGAACCCGCCGCCGGCGATCAGCAGGACGACGCTGATCGCGCTCCAGACGACGACCTGGCCGGTCGGCCGGTTCCCGGTCGCGGGCACGTACGGCCAATCGTTCGTGTAGGAGTGGTCGGAATCGGGACGGTTTGTGTGGGCCATCCACGCCGTCCAGCAGGCGAAGTCGGCGATGCGGGCGGCCTCCTCGGGCGAGTCGACGTAGCCCTGCGGAATCCCCCGCTCGGGAGCGCCCCCGTAGTAGCGGTCGACGTACGCCTCGCGGAGTCGCCGGTGGGCGTAACCCTCCGCCGCCGAGTAGCGAGCGACGTCGCCCTCGGGCGCGTCGGCGTCGAGTTCCCGCTTCACGCGCCGTTCGACGGCCGCCCGGTTGCCCTCCGGAAGGGATGCAAAGGAGTCGCTCCCGCGCTGGCGCGCGTAGTACTCCCGCATGTACTCGGCTTTCGACTCGAGCGCGTCGGCCGTCAGATCGACCCCGAAGTACGAGCCGTTGCCCAGGATCGACCCCTGATTCATGAGCCCGTTGGCCTGAAACGCCTTCTTCCCCGTCCGGACTTGCTTGGCGGTCACGACGGTCTCCCCGTTCGGGCCGCGGATCTCGTCGGGGATCGGCGGGGCCCGCTCTCGAGAGACGTAGGCCCCGAGCGTCATCGCGGCGAGATTGGCGACGAACAGCCCCACGAGCGCCAGCGACCCGGTCGAGTTCGAACGGAGCGCATCGAGGCCGAGATCGCGCTCCGCCCCCGTTCGCACCAGTAACGGGACCAGTTCGGTGAGCACGCGGTCGATCAGAACGTCCCCGTCGCCGACCTGCAACAGGCTCGTCGCCAGCTCCCCGACCGCGGGATCGACGCCGTCGCCGTCGGAACACAGCGTCGTCGCCGCGACGGCCATCGTGATGGCCGATCGAGCGCTCATCGACCGACCGCGACCCGCGGGCCCCTCGCCGAGGCCGTCGTTCAAGCCCGCGTCGAGCGTCCTCGCTCTCGAGGGCGTCGAACCGCTCGACGCCGTCTGCGCCAGTTCCGCCTCCAGGTCCGCCACGAGCGCCGGCAGTTCCTCGGCGAGCGCGCGCTCGAGTTCGTGGCCGACGACCACGGCGTCGCGTTCGAGCAGATCCGCGAGCAAGCGGTCGACGGGGCGCTCCGCGGTCCCGTCCAGTCGCGCACGGAGTCGCGAACACGCCTCGGCGAGCGGATCGTCGGTCGGGAGGTCCGTCCCGTCGGCCGACTCGGCTCCCGATGCCGATCGGTCGCTCAGAACCTCCTCGAGCAGTGCTTCGGCGTCCGCGTCCGCGTCGGTGCCGGCGACCGACAGGCGGGTCCGGATCGCGTCCAGCGTGCGCTCGTCCAGCCGATCCTCGTTGAGGCCGTAGCGCCGCAGGAAGTTCTCGAGCGCCCGATCGAGCGGGTCATCCGATCCGAACTCGGCGGCGCCGTTACCGCCGTCGAGTTCCGACGCCGCGAGCAAGTCGTCGGCGCTTCGGTCGAGCACGTGCTCGAGGAGTTCGTCGACGGCGCGCTCGGCGACGTCGGTCGCCCGCCGGCTCGCCGCGTCGCGAACCCGTGTCGACAGTTCGCCGACCGCTTCGGCGCTCGACTCGAGTCGATCCGTCACGGAGTCGGTCGCTTCCCGGCGGCTGTCCGTCCCGAGACGCCCGGAATCTGGAAGGAGATTGCTGAAACCCATCGCGTGCTGTCACACTCCGTTGCTGTGCTATCTGTTTCCAAACAACGAGGTAAGCATATAGACGTCAGTCGCCGGTCACTTATTTCCGGGTGATAGTTTCCGCGTCCGATCGACTGACGGCGACGAACCAAACGGGTTTTAAACAGCGCTGCCTTAGCCCACGCCAAGTGAGATAACCATGCAGATGCCACGCCGATTCAATACGTACTGTCCGCACTGCAACGAACACCACGAACACGAAGTCGAAAAGTCCCGAACGGGCCGCTCGAGTGGTCTCAAGTGGGACGCTCGCCGAACCCGGCGAACCACCTCGAGCATCGGTAACTCCGGTCGCTTCTCGAAGGTGCCGGTCGGCGAAAAGCCTACCAAGAAGACCGACCTCAAATACCGCTGCAGCGAGTGCGGCAAGGCCCAC
>NZ_AOIS01000062.1 GCF_000337495.1 Haloterrigena salina JCM 13891 | reverse complement strand
CCTGTGCCGTCTGCGGCACGACGCTCGTGCGACCGACCGGCGGCAAAGCCGGGATCGAACACGAGATCGTAGAAACAGTCGAGTCACGATGAAGTACAGCGGCTGGCCCGACCCCGGCGAACTCGTCGTCGGGAAGATCGACGAAATCGAGGACTTCGGCGTCTTCGTCGATCTCGAAGAGTACCGGGACAAGCGCGGCCTGATCCACATCTCCGAGGTCGCCTCGGGATGGATCAAGAACGTCCGCGATCACGTCCGCGAGGGCCAGATCGTCGTCTGCAAGGTCCTCGAGATCGACGAGGAATCCCAGCAGATCGATCTCTCGCTGAAAGACGTCAACGACCACCAGCGCTCGGATAAGATCCAGGAGTGGAAAAACGAGCAGAAAGCCGACAACTGGATGAGCATCGCGTTGGGCGAGGACGTCGACGACGAGAGCTACACCGCGATCGCCAACGAGCTGATCGGCGCCCACGGCAGCCTCTACGACGGCTTCAAGCAGGCCGCGATCCACGGCGAGGAGGCCCTCGAGGACACCGATCTCTCCGACGACGAGATCGAGTCGATCGTCGACACGGCTCGCGAGAACGTCTCGGTGCCGTACGTCAACGTCACCGGCTACGTCGACCTCGAGAACCCGTCGCCGAGCGGCGTCGACGGCATCCGTACTGCCCTCGAGGCCGCCGAAGGGAACGGCGAAGTGCCAGAAGAAGTCGACCTCGAGGTCAGCTACGTCGGCGCGCCCGAGTACCGCATCGAGGTGCAGGCGCCCAACTACAAGACCGCCGAGAGCCAGCTCGAGGAGAGCGCACAGCGCGCGGTCCGGGCGATCGAGTCCGAAGGCGGTTCGGGCGAATACCACCGCGAGCGTCGCACCGACGACGAGTAACGCATGAAGTCGGATATCCGGGTGTGTTCGGCGTGGCGCGACGCACACGACCGCCCGGTGTATACCCTCTCAGACTCCTGTCCCGACTGCGGCGCCGACGCGGAAAACAGCGCGCCGGCCCCGTTCGATCCGAACGATCCGTACGGCGAGTACCGACGCGCTCTTAAACGTCGCCGTCGCTGATACAGTATGGACGAACTCGAGATCGACGCAGTCGCCGAGGTCGAACTAGACGACCCCGTCCTCGTCGAGGGGCTGCCGGGTGTGGGACACGTCGGAAGCCTCGCCGTCGAGCACCTGCTCGAGGAACTCGAGGCCGACAGCACGCTCGTGCGCCGGGTCTACTCCCAGGAGTTCCCGCCGCAGGTGAGCGTCGAAGACGGCGTCGCGGACCTCACGTGCGCCGAAATTCACGCCGTCACTGTTCCAGACGGCCGCGATCTGTTACTGCTGACCGGGGATCATCAGGCCCAGACTAACGACGGTCACTACATTCTGACCGACGCCTTCCTCGACATCGCCGAAGAGTTCGGCGCGAGCGAACTCTACGCGCTGGGCGGCGTCCCGACCGGCGAACTCATCGAGGAGTACGCCGTCGTCGGCGCTGTCAGCAACGAGTCACTGCTCGAGGAGTTAGAGGACGTCGGCGTCGAGTTCCGCGAGGACGAACCCGCCGGCGGGATCGTCGGCGTCTCCGGACTCCTGCTCGGCCTCGGCGGCCGCCGCGGGTTCGACGGGGCGTGTCTGATGGGCGAGACCAGCGGCTATCTGGTCGACCCCAAAAGCGCCCGCGCGGTCCTCGAGGTCCTCGAGGAAACCCTCGGTTTCGACCTCGAGTACGAATCCTTAGACGAGCGGGCCGACGAGATGGAGGAAGTCATCGGCAAGATCCAGGAGATGGAACAACAACAGCAACAACAGCAGATGGACGTCCCGACGGACGACGACCTGCGGTACATCGGCTAAGCGCGTCGCCGACTCGAGTTCCCTTCGACGAGTTTTCCGGACTGGACGGCCGAACACGCGCCGCTGTGGTGACAGAACAGTACGCAGCACACAGCGACTACCGTCCTATCCGACCACGACCACGGCGAGGAAGCCGACGGCGATCGCCGCCGCCAGCGTGATCGCGACGGCGAGACCGACGCCGATAACCGGTGAAATAGGGCGTTCCGAACCGCGCGTCGCAGATCTCGAGGCCATCTCTTCAGTACTAGTGTCTCGAGTCCGCCGCGGCAAGAACGTCCGCATCGACTCAGCGTTCGATTCGTGGGCTGTATCCGCCGGTACTCGGTACCACTTGTGCTCGTGGATCGTCCTGTATCGGAGACGGGTACCGCAGCGGAAGGAGTCGGAACGTCGCTCAAAGGAGTCTTTCAGCTTGGAATAGCTTCGTTGTATCCGGGCGACCACGGGCAGACGATGCACCGACGAACGTACGCGATCGGTCTCGGAAGCGCACTCGCCACCGGAATCGCCGGCTGTTCGCAACTCAGCGACGACGGTCCCGACGAGGGGACGGATCCGGACGAGACCACAGATCCAGAGAACGAGACGGACGATCCGAACAACTCGCCTCAGCAACCGGCTCAAGCCACCCTTCACAATCCCTCGTTCGAGGAGGAACTGTCGGGGTGGACGGTCGGAAAAGACCTTCCGGCGACCCCCGGAGCGGAGGACGAACCGGTCGCTCATTCCGCCTCGACCACCGTCGACGACGCGTCGGACGGCGATCGGTCGCTGGAGTTGTACATCGAAGGCATCGCCGACGACGGAACGATCTGGGTCGAGCAGTCCGTCGACGTCACCGACGCCGAGACCGTGACGGTCGACGTCTACAGCCGAATGAACTCGGCGAACCGGATGTCTCAGGTAGCGTTTTTCGCCGGCGAGAAACCCGACGACGGGCTCTCGGAGGAGGACTTCAACCGCGAGAAGGACATCGAGGACCACAGCGGGTGGAAACCCTACTCGTACTCGGTCGGCGAACTCGAGGGCGACGTCACGGTCGCGGTCGGGATGAACGTCGTCTGGGAGACCGATATCACCCGTCGCTTCGACGACGTTCGGCTCGAGACGGCCTAGTGACGGGGTTCGGAACGGGACGGACCGCGGAGACGAACCCGTAGCCGACCCGCGGCGTCGGCGGCGACTTCGATCGAGCAGTCACCGTCGAGCGGACGGGGTTCGGTTCACGGTTTCGGCGTCGTCGGTCGAAACAGCGCGCAGTTCGGACACCAGATCGAGCCGTCGGCGCGTCGTTTTTGCTTCCCGTTGCAGTCGGCACACCGCTCGGCCGCGTACTCCGCCATGCGAGATCGAAGATATCTTCGTCCGTTGAGACATGAGCCTTTCGACCAAGGGACAGATAGTTGATAATAGGCGGACGCGATCAGGCGCCGCCGGCCGGCGCGAGCGCGTCGATAACGCGAGCGGCGTTCTTCGAGAAGACGCGCCACAACTTGTCCTCGGAGACGTCGAGCGTGAGGATTTCCATGACGGCGACGTCGGGGTGGCAGGCGGGCGCGCCGCTGCCGAACAGAACCCGATCGGGGTGTTCGAGCAGCGCGCGCTCGAGGGGGTCGCGGTAGCGGACGAAACTCGTCTCGAGGTAACAGCCGTCGTACTCCTCGAGCAGGTCGATCAGGTCGTGCATGAGCGACCGGTCGAGGGGGTGGCCGCCGAAGTGGGCGACGACGACGGGAAACGAGCGCTCGAGCAGGGTGGACGCGAGGGTTTCGGGGGTGGCGTCGGCGCCGCCGCGAACGATGACGGGGAGGTCGACGGCCTCGAGGGCCGCGAGGACGTCCTCGTCGGGGTAGTCGTCGACCCCGGGATCGAGGACGAAGCCGTGGAATCGGTCGTCGTAGGCGTAGCGTTCGATATCCGCCGGCGACGTGTGGTGATCGTCGCGACTCCGGACCGCGTTGCGCAGGCGCTCGGTCGCCGACGCCGTCGGCCGCTGGGAGCCGGTAATCCGCGCGAAGGCGACGAACGGACGCTCGACGCTGCGGCGGGCGACGCCGTTGTTCGGCGCGAGGTAGCCCCGGTCCGGGCGCGCGGGCGGAAAAACGATCGATTTGGTGATTCCCGTCTGGTGCATCTCCCGCTCGAGTTGGTCGGGCGTGACCGAGCGACCGTCGACGCGGGGGCCGGTATCGCCGGTGGAGAGCCGCGCGTAGACGTCGACGATGCGAAACCCGTGTTCCAGCTCGAGCATTCGTGGCGGCTCTTTCCACCGGAACCATATTTCCCTACTGGCCCGCGGAGCCGTCGGCGTCGGCGGTGGGGAGTCGCGTCTCGGACCGGCGACCGCGACTGGCCCGCCGAAACCGACACCGGAATCCGCGATTCGCGGGACGAAACCGGGGAAGCCGGGGTACATTGGGTACTATTCTCATTCGCGCAATCGCCAGAGGGAACGGTGGCGAGTGGGAAACTTTTATATAGAAGTGCTGACGACATAGGTAGTGAGGATTCAACTATGGCACAACAGCGACGCATGGGCGGACAGCCTATGTTCATTATGAGCGAGGATAGTCAGCGAACGCAGGGCCGCGACGCCCAGTCGTCGAACATCATGGCCGGCAAGGCCGTCGCCGAGTCGGTACGCACGACACTGGGTCCCCGCGGGATGGACAAGATGCTCGTCGACTCCGGCGGCGAGGTCGTCATCACCAACGACGGCGCCACGATTCTCAACGAGATGGACATCGAGCACCCCGCGGCCCAGATGATCGTCGAGGTCGCCGACTCCCAGGAAGAGGAGGTCGGCGACGGGACGACGACCGCGGCCGTGATCGCTGGCAACCTGCTCGGTGAGGCCGAGGACCTCATCGAACAGGACGTCCATGCGACGACGATCGTCGAGGGCTACCACGAGGCCAGCGAGATCGCCCTCGAGGCGATCTCGGAACAGGTCAGCGAAGAGGTCGTCGACGACGAAGTGCTCAAGCAGGTCGCCGAATCGAGCATGACCGGCAAGGGCACCGGCGGTCTCACCGCCGAATCGCTGGCCGAGACGGTCGTCGAAGCGATCCGCCACGTCGAACTCGAGGACGGCGTCGCCCGCGACAACGTCACCGTCCACACCCAGATCGGCGCCTCCTCGAACGCGACGGAGCTCGTTCCGGGTATCGTCATCGACGAGGAGCCCGCCCACGACGGCATGCCCGGCGAGGTCGAGGACGCGTCGCTCGCCGTCCTCGACGTCGAGCTCGGCGTCCGCACCGGCGAGATCGACGCGGAGTACTCGATCGACTCGATCGACCAGCTCAACAGCGCCATCGACGCCGAGGAGAGCGAGGTCCGCGGCTACGCCGAGACCGTCGCCGAGAGCGGTGCCGATGTCGTCTTCACGACCGAGGACGTCGACGACCGCGTCGCCTCCTATCTCGCCACTGAAGGCGTGCTCGTCTTCGAGGGTATCGGCGACAGCGACGCCAAGGACATCGTCTCCGCGACCGGCGCCACCCGCGTCGGCGCCCTCGACGACCTCGAGGAAGCCGACTTCGGTCAGGCCGACCGCATCAGCGCCGAGAACTACGGCGACGACGATCTCGCGTTCGTCGAGGGCGGCGCGGCGGCCGAGACGGTCACCGTCTTCGTCCGCGGCGGCACCGAACACATTGTCGACGAACTCGAGCGCGCCATCGGCGACGCGCTCGACGTCGTCGCGACCGCGCTGGCCTCCGGCGAGGTCGTTCCCGGCGCCGGCGCGACCGAGATCGCCATCGCGGACAAGATCCGCGAGGAGGCCGCCGGCATCGAGGGCCGCAAGCAGCTCGCCGTCAACGCCTTCGCCGACGCGCTGGACATCGTCCCGCGCACGCTGGCA
This sequence comes from Haloterrigena salina JCM 13891, assembly GCF_000337495.1. Lineage (GTDB taxonomy): Archaea > Halobacteriota > Halobacteria > Halobacteriales > Natrialbaceae > Haloterrigena > Haloterrigena salina. Next base: position 15,239 of record NZ_AOIS01000062.1, on the reverse strand, counting down.
GCCAACACCGGCCGAGATCCCATCGACGCGCTCGTCGATCTCCGCGCCGCCCACGACTCAACGGGGCGTGCCGGCCTGATCACCAGCGGCGAGGAGGTCACGATCGACGATCCGTTCGACTACGGCGTCATCGATCCGGCCGACGTCAAGCGCGAGGCCATCGAGAGCGCCACCGAGGCCGCGACGATGATCGCCCGCATCGACGACGTCATCGCCGCCGAGTAACGCCGCCGAGCCGTCGCTGAACCCCTCTTTCTTTTCGCGACCGCGTACGGACGCCGTCTCGCCGCGAGCGGTAGCTACCCGTTCGCGACGACGAGACGGCCCCGCCTCGAGGCCGTTCACAGCGGGACGGTCCTCGGCGTCGAAGTGGCCGGAACCGACGACGGCGCCGACATCGTCCAGCAGTCGTGGACCGGTGCGGACGGCCAACGGTGGTTCGCCGTCGCGCTCGCGGGCGACCGCTACGGCTTCGTCAACGCGAACAGCGGTCACGTCCTCGACGCCGAGGACTCCGGCGAGAACGTCGTTCAGTGCCACTGGACGAGCGGAGCGAACCACCGGTGGGAACTCGCCGACCGCAGTTCGGATGACTCGTCTCCCTCGGTCGGGCACTCACAGACGACGGACAGTCGAGGCGGTCTCGCCGAACGAGGACGACGGCCACGAGAACCCGCGCGAAGAGAAGGACGCACACCTTGTCATCAGGAAAGTGACGTATATCGAGGACTAACGGACGCCTCGATTGACTGCGTGATTGTCGGTTCGGATGACAGTCCGGCCAATAATGATAAATGTTAACACACAGTATCTAGAGACGTTATGTCCCGACCCGCTTGGAGGAAGAACCTGACGCCGGTCGACGACGACGGGGGGCAGACGATCTACTACGACGAGGACCGCGGGACCTACCACACCTGGTGCGACGACGGCACCGACGATCTGGCAAGCACGGCCGTAGTGATCACCGTCGCGTCGGTGCTCGAGGTCGATACGGACGACCTCGAGCGGCTCTCGGCGGCCGTCGAGCCGGACGCACTGAACTCGCTGATCGGCCATTGGCGACGGGCCGACATGGCAGACGTCGACGGAAGGATTACCTTTCCGTTCGCGACGTGTGTCGTCACGGTCCACTCGACCGGCGAGATCGTCGTCGATCCCGAGCAACGCGTCCCGTCGGTCGGCCGCTGAAACTGCAGCTCAGTTCGCGCGGTCCGTCCCGGCCGACTCGAGGACGACGCGATCGCCGACCGCGAGATCGAACGCCTCGTCGCCGCGTCCCCGATTGACGTCGAGTTCCACGTAGCCGTGGCTCCCGACGGTCGCGAGTCGCTCCCCAACCGGAACCGCGGCGAAGGTCTCGCCGACGGGAACCGGCTCGCCGTTGGCGACGATCCGATCGCAGCCGGCGAGGACGTCACCGGGAACGTTCGTGACGGCGTTGCCGAAGTCGTCGATGACCAGCACCTCGCCCGTCGCGCGGTCGTCCTCGAGGGTCGGCTCCGGAAGCGAACAGTCGACTGGATCGCCGTCGAGCGGATCGAGCCACTCGAGGTCGGCCGGCGCGTCGACGCCGGCCTCGTGGACATCGGCGGCGGCGGGCGCGAAGACGTCCCGGCCGTGGAAGGTGGCGCTGGCCGGACCCTCTCGGCCGCCTCCGTTCTCACCGGCGTCGGAGTCCGCCGAGAGCGCCGTCGCGCTCGGACCGACCGGGCCGCCGGCGGGTTCGGTCGGGTCGAGTCTCGTCTCGTCGACGACGTACGTCTCGAGGGCGGCGTCCCGACTGCCGGCGAGCCGACGGGCGGCGGGGAGCAAGACGCCGTTGTCGGGCCCGACGAGCGCGTGCTCGCCCGCGCGAACGACGATCGCGTTGCGGTCGGTGCCGACGCCGGGATCGATCACGACGAGGTGCACGGCCGGCGGAAAGTACGGTAGCACCTCGCGGAGCCAGAATGCGGCGGCGCGGACGTCCTGCCGGGGGAAATCGTGGGCGACGTCGACCAGTCTGGCGTCCGTTCGCCGACAGAGCACTCCCTTCATCGCCGCGGGGTACGGCGTCCCGAAATCAGACGCGAGCGTGATCATGTACGGCGGTAGGAGGCGGACGGTGAAAATCGACACGTCTCGGCGTCGGCCGGCCGTCTCGAGGGCTCCGGCGGCCTCGGTCACAGCCCGTTCCGCCGGGGACGGGACTCGAGGGCGGTCAGTCGCCGTTCGAATCCGAGTCGCTGATCATCTGGATCCGCTCGATGCCGCCGATTTCGTCGACGGTATCGACGACGGGTTCGGGGACCAGCGACTCCCAGTCACCGCCGGTGATCATCCGCTCACGGACCTCGCTGCCCTCCAGGACCTCCCGGTTGAACATCGGGGACTGGCGGATGTCGATATCGGCCTCGCGGAACAGTTGGATGACCAGCGGGTTGTTCGAGTAGGCGACGTCGAAGTCCGGGCTCATGCTCTGGACGTGGCTCACCCACACCGAGTTCCGTTCTAAGTCCTCGATCGGAACGGCATAGGTGACGAGGTCGTAGTCGACGAGTGACTTCGTGATCATCATGATGCGTTCGCCCGCCGTGAACGGGTTGTGCACGGTGTGTGAGTCGTCGGCGCTCCCGATCCCGAGCACGAGCTCGTCGACGTCCTCGGCGATCTGTTCGACCATGCTGAGGTGGCCGTTGTGGAAGGGCTGAAACCGGCCGATGTAGAACCCCCGGGTCATGCCGGAACCTCCTCGGGCGGCGTGCATAAGCGTGGCGAGTTTGCCGACGCGTCGTCGGGTAGGGTCGTCGCGATCGGCGGGAGTATTGTGAGCTATGCTACCATACAATCTCCGCCGAAATAGCGTTCGACGAGGACGACGCGTCGAATCGCTGAACCACCCCGTCGGCCGCTGTGGGGCCGATATTCAGCCACTGTCACCATCCTCCGCATGGAGAAAGTATATCAGTCCCAATCCCTTCGAATCAGGTACTGAACAGAGTTCTATGAGTAACGATACGAACGTTGACGACCCTCCCGAAGACGCCACCGACGCTGGACCTGACGAGGAGCAGGGCCAGCCGCGGCCCCAGGACACGGAGCCGGAGTCGGAGCGTCAGGGAGAACGGTCGCCGCTCGAGAAGGACGGTGACCAGCGCGACGACGTCGACGACGGGGACGAGTTCGACGATCCGGTCGACGAGTTCGAGCCGGACTCGAGCGAGGACGACATCGAAACCGTCGAAGATCTCGGCAGCGAAGTCGAGGTCGATCCGGGCGTCGAAATCGACGAGGATATCGCCGAGGACGATCTGCTCGGCGGTCTCAAGATCGATTCGACGGAGGAAATCGAGGTTCCCGACCGACTCGTCGACCAGGTCATCGGCCAGGACGAAGCACGCGATATCATCATCAAGGCAGCCAAGCAGCGTCGCCACGTCATGATGATCGGCTCGCCGGGGACCGGCAAGTCGATGCTGGCGAAGGCGATGAGTCAGCTGCTCCCCCAGGAGGATCTCCAGGACGTCTTAGTCTACCACAACCCGGACGATGGCAACGAGCCGAAGGTCCGAACCGTCCCGGCGGGGAAGGGCGAACAGATCATCGACGCCCACAAGGAGGAAGCCCGCAAGCGCAACCAGATGCGCTCGATCCTGATGTGGATCATCGTCGCGATCATCCTCGCGTACGCGATCCTCGTCGTCGGGAACATCCTGCTGGGCATCCTCGCGGCCGGGATCGTCTGGCTGATCTTCCGCTACACCAACCGCGGCAGCGACGCGATGGTGCCCAACATGATCGTCAACAACGGCGACAAGCGCACCGCGCCCTTCGAGGACGCGACCGGCGCCCACGCCGGCGCGCTGCTGGGCGACGTCCGTCACGACCCCTTCCAGTCCGGCGGCATGGAGACGCCGAGCCACGACCGCGTCGAACCCGGCTCGATCCACCAGGCCAACAAGGGCGTGCTGTTCGTCGACGAGATCAACACGCTCGACATCCGCACCCAGCAGAAGCTAATGACCGCGATCCAGGAGGGCGAGTTCGCCATCACGGGCCAGTCCGAGCGCTCCTCGGGCGCGATGGTCCAGACCGAGCCCGTCCCCTGTGACTTCATCATGATCGCGGCCGGCAACCTGGACGCGATGGAGAACATGCACCCCGCGCTCCGGAACCGCATCAAGGGGTACGGGTACGAGGTCTACATGGAGGACACCATCGAGGACACTCCCGAGATGCGGCGCAAGTACGCGCGCTTCATCGCTCAGGAGGTCGAACGCGACGGTCGTCTGCCTCACTTCACCGACGACGCCGTCGAGGAACTCATCCTCGAGGCCAAGCGTCGCTCGGGTCGGAAGAACCACCTCACGCTTCACTTCCGGACGCTGGGCGGGCTCGTCCGCGTCGCGGGCGACATCGCCCGCTCGGAGGATCGGGAGTTCACCACCCGCGAGGACGTCCTGCAGGCCAAGGGCCGCTCGCGCTCGATCGAGCAACAGCTCGCCGACGACTACATCGAGCGCCGCAAGGACTACGAACTCGAGGTCGCCGAGGGCGGCGTCGAGGGACGGGTCAACGGCCTCGCCGTCATGGGCGAGGACTCGGGGATCATGCTTCCGGTCATGGCCGAGATCGCGCCCGCACAGGGCGGCGGTCAGGTGATCGCCACCGGGAAGTTAAAGGAGATGGCCGAGGAGTCGGTCCAGAACGTCTCCGCGATCATCAAGAAGTTCTCCGACGTCGATCTCTCGGAGAAGGACATCCACATCCAGTTCGTCCAGGCCGGCCAACAGGGTGTCGACGGCGACTCCGCCTCCATCACGGTGGCGACCGCCGTCATTAGCGCGCTCGAGGACATCCCGGTCGACCAGACGGTCGCGATGACCGGCTCGCTGTCGGTCCGCGGCGACGTGCTCCCGGTCGGCGGGGTCACCCACAAGATCGAAGCCGCCGCGAAGGCCGGCTGTACGAAGGTCATCATCCCGAAGGCCAACGAACAGGACGTGATGATCGAAGACGAGTACGAGGAGATGATCGAGATCATCCCGTGCTCGAACATCAGCGAAGTGCTCGACGTCGCGCTGATGGGCGAACCCAAGAAGGACTCCCTGGTCGATCGCCTCAAGTCGATCACTGGCTCGGCGTTCGACGGGAGTCAGGGTACCGTCGGCAGCGGCTCCAACCCGAGCCCGCAGTAACGAGTACCGACCAATGGCTCAGTGGGCGACGTTCGCGGGCGTTACGGGCGTCGTCCTTGTTTTGCTGCTCGTTCTCTCACACCTGACACAGGGCGCGTTTTCCGACGACGATTCGACCAATAGCGGCGGCGCCGATACTGCGTCCCCGCAGTCCGCGTCCGTCTCGAGCGCTCGAGGCGACAGATCCGAGGTCGACTCGGAGAGCGATCGTCGCGATTCACACGACACGGCCGCGCCCGCCGACGACGAGGTGGGGGACGCCGACTCGAGTGGCGGTGTGGACGCGGGAACGGCGGCCGAATCGGAGTCCGATGCGACGGCCGATCGCGACGGCCGTTCTGCGGCCCCTGACCGTCCGACCACCGCGAACGATCCGACGACTGCCAAGCGAGGGGTCGAGCCACAGCAGACGGAGTCGCCGTCCGACCCCGCAAGGGTATCCGGAACCGGCGCGCGCTCCGACGGACGGCCGCAACAGGAACTCGATCCGCAGTCGCTGTCCGCGGGGGAACTCCTGGCGAACGTCGCCCTCTCACAGGGGCTGTTCGCGAGCGTCCTCCTCGGGGCGGTCCTCTACACCGGGATCCCCGTCGGCGCGCTGGGGATCGAGTTCTCGACAGCGTTCCTTCGGGAGGGGCTCGTGGTTGGAACGGCAGCCGGACTCGTCCTCTACGCGGCCAACGAGATCGGCGCCGCGGCGGCGACGCATATCGGGTTCGACCACGACGAACAGTTGCGGACGCTGCTGGCGCCGGACACGACGTGGGAGTGGGTGGTGCTGCTGGCGTTCGTCCTCCCGCTGATTGCCGGCTTCGAGGAGCTGCTGTTCCGGGCGGCGATGATCGGCGCCCTCTCGACCGGCTTCGGCGTCGATCCGTGGCTGTTGGCGGTCGTCTCCTCGATCGCGTTCGCCCTCGGCCACGGGATGCAGGGGTCGATCGGCATCCTCGTCACCGGGCTGCTCGGATTCGTCCTCGCGGCGGTCTTCGTCGTCACCGGGAGCGTTCTGGTCGTCTTCGTCGCCCACTACCTGATCAACGCCCTCGAGTTCGTCGTCCACGAGGGCCTCGAGTTCGACTGGGCCGAGACCCTCGAAAGCTAAGGGGGTGGGCTCGGTCGGTATTGGTATGGCTACGAACGGGCCCGACGAGGTTCCGGCGGCGATCTACCGCGGCATCTTCTTCGCCGTCGTCTTCTACTTCGCCCTCCTGATCTACGGGCAAGTCGCCGGCGAGCCGCTGGCGACCTACGCCGCCGAGTTCGTCTTCGCCGTGATCGCGATCGGCGTCGGCACGATCCTCTTCCTGCAACGCGAGGTGCGAGTCGCCCCGCAGGCGATCCTCGGCGCGGCCGCCTGTCTCGTCGGCGGCGGCGTCCTCCAGTTGACGTTCCTGTTCACCCGGGTGCCGTCGCTCGATCAGGCGTCCTCCTTCGCCGTCTTCGCCGGCATCGGGCTCTACATCTACGCCGTCTGGATCGTCGACTAACGAAGGGAGCGGTGACTACTGGGTATCGTGTCGACTGCCGCGGCGGAGATCGGGTCGAACCGACGGCGCGGCGAGAAACCGGTTCAGTGTCTCGAGTGTCGCCACCGAACTCGAGAGCGGCTACAGTTCCTCGAGCGAGCGCAACTTCTGTTCGACGGCCGGGGGCGCGGCGCTGGGGCCGTCGCGAACGCGATGGTCCGGAATGAGGATCGGCGCCGGATTCTGGTCCAAGGCGGTTCGAACGAGGATGACGTCGTCCTCGTCCTCGTGGTCGAGTCCGGAGGTCATCCGCGCGAGCGTGTCGACGGTGACCTGGTCGCCGTAGGGGATCTCCCGGACCGACTCGAGGACGGCTCGCTGGTCGGTCGGCACCGTTAGGGCGACCTGCACGTCGTCGAAGGTGATCTCCTCGAGTCCGTCGAGGTACTCGAAGATGCGGTCGAGCACGGGGTGGTCCGCCTCGGCGTCGTCGTCGGGTCGCTCGGGAAACGTGACGCTCAGCACGCGTCCGCTGGCGGCCCCGAGCTGGACGTGTCGATCGAGGTACGACGATTCCCGCGCGTAGATTCCGGCGTCCGTGACGTCCTCCATACGTCATCGTAAGCGATAGGGACTTGAATAATCGCCGGTCGACGCGCTCGATCGAAATACGGCTGAGCGAAACGCGACTCCGCACGACCTCATTGCAACGAAGACACGAGCGTTCTGCCACTTCTGGCAACGGTGAGCGCCACGCCCTCCCCAACCGATTGCGGTCCTCGCTCCTTCGTCACTGCGGTCCTCATCCCTCACGCGGTGTTATCGACCGGCCTCGCTACCGCTCACGGGTCACTCCGTTCCCCGTTCGCCTTCGAGGTGCTCCCGTCGGTCACACCTCGCTTTGCTCGGCCGGCCGACAGCGCGTGCCACCGCGGACGACCCGCCTGCTCGAGAACCGCGCCCCGATGGCGCAAGCCTTTTGTACATATGAGTACGTCGATGTACAACAATGGAGACTGATACGGATCTCGCACCGGCGGTCGAGTCGATCCTCGAGGCCGCCCGGGAGCGCCCCGGGGGCAACGAGGTCGTCGACGTCGACGCGCGGTCGCTGCCTGACGCCGTCGCGCGGGCCGAGGCCGACGGCCGCGTTCCGGTAATCGCCGAGGTAAAGCCGACGAGCCCCACCGCCAACGGGACTCGCGACGACGACCCCGTCGAACTGGCGGAGGCGATGGTCGCGGGCGGTGCGACGGCAATTTCGGTGCTCACCGAGCCGAGCCACTTCGGCGGGTCCGCCGAGTCGCTGGCCCGGATCCGCGAGGCCGTCGACGTTCCCGTCCTCCGGAAGGACTTCCTCCTCCGCGAGGCGCAGTTGGACGCCGTCGCGGCCGATCTCCTCTTGTTGATCGTCCGCTTCCTCGAGCCCGAGACGCTCGCGGACCTCGTGGCCGCGGCCCGCGAACGCGGCTTCCAGCCGCTCGTGGAGGTCCACGACCGGGCGGAACTCGAGACCGCCCTCGAGGCGGGCGCCGAGATTATCGGCGTCAACAACCGCGATCTGGCGCGACTCGAGGTGGACCTCGAAACCTTCGAGTCGGTCGCGCCCGAGGTTCCGGACGACGTAACGCTGATCGCCGAGAGCGGCGTGTCCTCGCCCGCGGACGTCCGACGGATGCGCGCGGCGGGCGCCGACGCCCTGCTGGTCGGCAGCGCCATCATGGACCACGGCGCGGGCGACAGCGACGTGACCGAGAACACCCGGCGATTGGTCGAGGCGGAGGACGACGAGACATGAGCGAGCACACACTCACCGACGGAGACGAGCAATGAGCACGAGCGATCCCGAACACAACCGCGAGCGCGACAGCGAGGCCACGTTCGGCGACTACGGCGGCCAGTACGTCCCCGAGGCCCTGATGCCGGCGCTGCAGGAACTCGAGGACGCCTACGAGCGCTACGTCCTCGAGAACGAGGACGGCTTCATGGACGAGTTCCGCGAGCGGATGCGCGATTTCGGCGGGCGACCGACGCCGCTCCAGCGCGCGGACCGACTCAGCGAGCGCTACGACCGCGAGATCTACCTCAAGCGCGAGGATCTGGTCCACGGCGGCGCTCACAAGCTGAACAACGCCCTCGGGCAGGTGCTGCTGGCCAAGTACATGGGCAAAGAGCGGATCATCGCCGAGACCGGCGCCGGCCAGCACGGCACGGCGACGGCGATGGCGGCGGCCCACCTCGACATGCCCTGTGAGATCTACATGGGTCGGACGGACGTCAACCGCCAGCGGCCGAACGTCTACCGGATGCGGATGAACGGCGCCGAGGTAAACCCCGTCGAGGCCGGCAGCGGGACGTTGAAGGAAGCGATCAACGAGACGTTCCGCGACTGGGCGACCACCGTCGAGACGACCCACTACGTGATCGGTAGCGTGGTCGGCCCGCACCCGTTCCCGAAACTGGTCCGGGACTTCCAGGCCGTCATCGGCCGCGAGGCCCGCGAGCAGATCCGAGAGAAGGCCGGTCACCTGCCCGACAGCGTCGTCGCCTGCGCCGGCGGGGGCTCGAACACGATGGGGACCTTCCACGAGTTCGTCTCCGACGAGGACGTGGACCTCTACGCGGTCGAGGCCGGCGGCTCGAGCCTCGAGATCGACGCCGAGGAGGGGCTCGCGCCCAACTCCGCGACGCTCTCGACGGGGACCGACGGTGTCCTCCACGGCGCGATGACAAAGCTCCTCCAGAGCGAGGAGGGCCAGATCATGGAGTCCCACAGCGTCAGCGCGGGACTGGATTACGCCGGCGTCGGCCCCGAACTCTCGTATCTCGCCGAGACGGGGCGAGTCACGCCAGTCAGCGTCGACGACGAGGCTGCGCTCAACGGCTTCCACCGGCTCTCGCGACTCGAGGGGATCATCCCGGCGCTGGAGTCGAGTCACGCGCTCGGCTACCTCGAGGAATCGCACGACGAGCTGGGCGACCTCGTCGTCGTCAACGTCTCGGGCCGCGGCGACAAGGACTTAGAGACCGTGCTCGAGGAGACCGAGAAACGCGATCTCGAGGCGGCACCGGACGTGGAGGTGTTCGACGGATGACCGACGATTCGAACGCCGCCCCAGAAAGTACCATCGAGACCGCCATCCGCGAGAACGACCCCGCGCTCATCACCTACATCACCGCGGGCGATCCCTCGCTCGAGGACACCAAGCGATACGTCGAGGCATTAGACCGCGGCGGCGCGGACCTAATCGAACTCGGCCTCCCGTTCTCGGAACCGGTCGCCGAGGGCGCGACGATCCAGGCCGCGATCAACCGGGCGCTCGACGCGGGGACGACCCCCGAAGGCTTCTTCGAGCTGGTCGACGACCTCGAGACCGAGGCGCCGCTGCTGGTGATGACCTACTACAACATGATCCTCCAGTACGGTTCGGAGCCGGATGTCCGCCCCTTCGTCGAGCGCGCGGCCGAGGCCGGCCTCTCGGGGATCATCGTCCCCGACCTCCCCGCCGAGGAGGCCGACCCACTGCGCGAGGCCTGCGACGACCACGGCCTCGATCTGGTCTTCATCGTCGCGCCGACGACCGAGGGCGAGCGCCTCGAGACGATCATGTCGCAGGTCTCGGGCTTCGCCTACGTCCAGGCCCGCCTCGGGACGACGGGCGCCCGCGCGGACGTTTCGACCGCGACTCACGAGAGCCTCGAGCGTCTCTCCGAGTACGATGTCCCCAAGGCCGTCGGCTTCGGCGTCAGCGAGGGCGATCACGCCGCCGAAATCATCGAGGCGGGCGCCGACGGCGTCATCGTCGGTAGCGCGCTGATAGACATCGTCGCCGACAGCGACGATCCGGAAGCCGACCTCGAGGCCAAAGCCGAAGAACTCAAACGCGGCGCGGTTCGGGGCGCGGAGTCTCTCACGGTCGATGCGGAAGATACACCGGAACCAGAACAGCCATAACCGCAAGATTGCTACACACTCGCAATGACTACCACAGGTATCGACGCGCGACTCGACAGAATCGGCACAGACGACTCCTACGTGATCATCCCGATGGACCACGGGATCACGATGGGGGCCGTTCAGGGACTGAAAGACATCGAAGCGACCATCGACGGCGTGACTCGGGGCGGCGCGGACGCGGTCCTCACCCAGAAGGGGATCGCCTCCCGCGTCCACGAGCACAAAAACGACAAAGGGTACATCGTCCACCTCAACGGCTCGACGACGATCGGTCCCGACGAGCAAGACAAACGGATGACCGGCACCGTCGAGGAGGCCGTCCGCGTCGGCGCCGACGCCGTCTCCTTCCACATCAACGTCGGCTCCGATCACGAACCCGACCAGATCGCCCAGCTCGCGGAGGTCACCGAGGACGCCCAGCGCCTCGGCATGCCAGTCCTCGCGATGGCCTACGCCCGCGGTCCAGGCGTCGACTCCGCGGATCCCGAGGCGCTCGGCCACGCCGTCCGCCTCGCCGAGGAACTCGGCGCCGACATCGTCAAGACGGGCTACAGCGGCGACGCCGAGAGCTTCGAACACGTCGTCGAGTCGACCCGACTCCCGGTCGTCATCGCCGGCGGCTCGAAGGGCACCGACCGCGAAACGATCGAGATGGTCCGGGGCGTTATGGACGCCGGCGGCGCCGGCATCTCGATGGGCCGCTCGGTCTTCCAGCACGAGGACCCCGAAGCCATCGCGACCGCCGTCTCCGGCGTCGTCCACGACGATCTGTCGACCGACGAAGCGCTGGACGCGGCCGGGCTGGCGCTTCAGGCCTGAACCGTACCCGTCTGCGATCGTTCTCACATCGACTCGACGACTCGAGGCGCGCGCCGTTTTCGACCGTGGCGAGTGCTGGTAGCGTAATCGACGCACATCGGGCGCTGTCATCCGCTATCCGTCGCTCCGTTCTCTCGGTGGCTCCCCGGTAGCCGGGTCGTCGTAATTCGTCTCGAGGATCGACTGTTCGGCTATCGTTGATTTCCGGGAGCTTGCAGCTTCCGCCCATTTATCCGACGGTGGACGGTGCAAGCCGAACCCACTCCCCCATCTTGCCTGTTTGGTGGGTATGGAATCACGATTCGCTGCGGTCACCCGTCACATCACGCGCGTCGACCCACGTCCGGAGGTGGTCGCCGATGGCGAGTGAAACGTACGAGGTCGGCGGCGTGCAGGCGACGGTCGCCGATCTCCTGGAAACGTACGGGCTCGGCGTGCTGTTCGCGGCGAACGTCTTCGGCGCGGGATCGGTCTACATTCTGGCCGACACCGGCGCGAACTTCGCGTTCGCGCTGCTGTGGGTGCTCCCGCTGGCCTTCCTCATCGACATCGCTCTCCACGACATGTCGGCTCGACTTGCGGTCTCCCGGGAGCCGCTGACCGACTACATCGTCGACTACCTGCCCGGCGCCAGCGGCCGCGCCCTCATCGTATCGATGGCCGCGATGAGCGCCCTCTGGTCGATCTCGAACTACGCGATCGCCGGCGCGGCGCTGGCGTGGCTCGTTCCGGGACTGGACAACGTTCTTATCGGGATCCTGCTGGCGGCCGGCGTCGGCGTCGCGCTGGTGCAGCTGCGGGTCTACGAGCGCATCGAGGGCGCGATCGCCGCGATGGTGATCGCCGTCTTCGCCTCGTACGGCCTCTTGCTGGCCGGACTCGAGATCCCCGTCGGTGAGGTCGCCGCCGGACTCGTTCCGGCGCTGGTCAGCGATATCGGCTACCTCACGGCCATCATCGCGCTGCTCGGAACGACGGTCTACTGGCCGAACTTCTTCATCCAGTCGAGCATGGGCCCGACCAAGGAGTGGACCGACGTCAACGCCTACCGGCGGGACAACGCCGCCGGGATCATGACGACGCTCACGATCGGCGCGTTCGTGATGATCGTCTCGGCGATCACGCTGACCGAGGGGACGATGACGCTCACCGGCCCCGGCGAACCGCTGGCGGCCACGCTGGGCCAGGGCGCGCTCTACGTCTTCCTGATAGCGGCGCTGTTGGCCAGCTTCAGTTCGGCGACCGGGACGCTGTTCGGCGCCGGCTACATGGTCCCGCAGGCGCTGGGCCACCACACCGTCTTCGGCGACGCGCGCTTTCGGGCGACCGTCGTCGGCCTCATCGTCTGCTCGGCGCTGGCCGCGTTCTGGCTGCTCGTCAACACCGGTCTCACCCCCGTCAGAATGGCGATCATCATGCCCGCGATCAACGGGCTGATCGCCCTGCCGGTCACCGTCCTCGGACTCATCGGCGCCGTCAACCGATACGGTGACGTCTCGAAGAAGGAGAACGTCGCCTTCGCGCTCGTCGCGCTCGTTCTGCTGGTCGGCAGCGCCCTGACGGCCGAATCGCTCGCGACGACCCTCGCCGGCTGGCTCTAGACGGGCCGGGAATTTTTTCGATCGATCGCGTACCCGACGTCGTGACTCGAGCGACGGTTCGGACCCACCGACTCGAGGAGACCGACACCGGCCACTACACCGAGTTTCTGTACGACGACGGGGAAAACGACGAGGTGCTGGTCTGTGCCGCCCACGGCGGGCAGGTCGAACCCTGGACCGCCGAGCAGGCGATCGCGTTGACGACCCGTCTCCCGTCGGCCAGCTGTTGGGCCTGTCTCGGCTACGACGATCTGCGGAACCCGTTCGAGCTGTGGCACCCGCCGTCCAGTTCCTTCTCCCCCGAGGAGTACCCGCTGCTCGACGAGATCGCCGACCGCGGGTTCGAGACGGTCGTCAGCTTCCACGGTCTCGGCGCGGATCGCGTGCTCGTCGGCGGCGGCACTGATACCGAGACGAAACGGCGCGTCAGCGATCGCCTCGAGACGGCTGTCTCGGCGCCCGTCGAGTCGGTTTCCTCGGGCCCCTACGCCGGCGTCAGTCCGAACAACTTCGTCAACTGGCTCTCGCGGGACGGCGCCGGCGGCCTGCAACTCGAGCAGAGCCGGGCCGTCCGCGACGAGGAGCGCGCGGCCGTCGTCGGCGCCCTCGAAGCGCTCCGGAGCGACGGCGTGCTCTAACTTTCGCAGGGACGAGTTACCGGATCGGAAGCGGTATCAGTAGTTGGTAACACGGATTCTTCATTCAGAGTTTGGCGTGAAAACCGCGCTCAGTACAGGGAAAGCACTGATCGGAGCTGCTACCCGTATTTCTGAACAGTGCCACGATCGACGTACGAGACGGAGAACGAGTTCGGTCTACAGGTATCGTGGATCTCACTGTCGATCGCCATCAGTCGGTGACGGTACATCCCAAATCTTCGAGTCGCAGGACAGCAGCATCAAGCTCGTCTTCCTTGACGAACACGTGATCGGTCGAGTACGTAGAGATGACGAACACCGAAACGTCTACTTCGGCAAGAGCTGACGCAACCGCCGCCAGAAAGCCAACGAGTTCAAACGGGAGGTCCATCTCGAACGTCAGTCGCTTCCACCCGGACTCGATCTCACTGGCGTCGACCGTATCGACATTGTCCTGCTCGACGACCACCGTGGTCTCCGTCTCGTCTCGAATAGTCGCAAATGCACCGGGATGATCGTGATCGGTCCGACAGACCGCATATGTGTCGTCCGATACGCTGACTGTCCCGTTCTGGAGATAATCGGTCGGATCCATACGAACGAGGACTATACAATGGCATAAAAAGTGTGTCATGAGCAACGCAACCTTTCGGCGGTACCTGGGCATCTTTCTTGGCGCCCTAGTTCACGTCCCGACCGAGCAGTCGGTCCACGAATGAAAGCGTGAGATCGACGGTGGCCGAGTGCTGCATCTGTACACAGAGTTATCGAAATCCCCGACTGTATCCCCTCCGTAGATCTGAATAAAGAAATCGCGCTACTAGCTACTGTCACACGGCGTGCTCCGCGCCGATATCGAGCGGATCCGCCGCGATCAACTCCTCGACGACCCACCCCCCGACGCGGGCGGCGTTGTCGATCGCCAGCGCGAGACTCGCCGGGTCGCCGTCGAAGCTCTCGGTGACCGACTCGCCGGGGGCCGGCCGGTCGTAGTTCGAGACGGCCCGCACGCTCAGGTAGCGATCGCGCAGGTCGAACCGCTCGAGCGCCCGCGCCGTCGCGGCGTCTTCCATCTGAGTCGTCACGTAGGGGCCGATGCCGTAGGCCTCACAGAGCTCCGCCACCTCCCGCGCGTAGCGGGGGCCGTGCCAGAACTCGTCGCCGCAGACGGTCGTGCCGCGCTCGATGGTCGGTCCCGAATCGGGGGCGTCCGGATACGTCCGCTGGTACGCTCGCGCGTCGTCGTCCGCGAGCAGGTCGATCTCGCCCGCGGCCGCGAGCGCGCGTTCGACGAGGGCACCCTCGAGCCGGTGGACGTAGTCTCGCGGCCGGTAAGCCAGCAGGTCGATCGGGCGCTCGCGTTCGTCGGTCGCTTCGCCGAGTTCGCCGTCCCCGTTCCCGTGATCCCACCGGTGTTTCCGGTCCCAGTCGACGACTGCGTCCGCGACGGCGACCGATCCCAGCGCGGCGGTCTCGGGCGACGACCCCGCGATGCCACAGGCGACGACGTAAGCCGACTCGAGATCGAGTCCCGGCGTCGCGAGCAGGGCGGTGACGGTCGTCGCCGCGTCGCTCTA
>NZ_AOIS01000061.1 GCF_000337495.1 Haloterrigena salina JCM 13891 | reverse complement strand
GATCCTCGAACGCCGCGGTGAGGACGAGCGCGGCGGGGACGACGGGGTCGTCCGGGTCCGGACTGCGAGCGATCGGGAGTGTGTCATCACTGGCGGTCATGGATGGTCCCCGCCGAAGCAAACGGTTCGTTCGGTTGCACGATTACCGAGAAACGTGTCTCCGCGAGACGGTAACTCATTGCGACTCTATTTCGTTCGCGATGCTATGAGCAGTACGATTGCCTCTCACAGGTAGATAACGGACTGGAAGTAAATCACTGATTTTTACCGACGGATACTCGGAACATTACCGATAGAATATTCAGGATACTATTGGGTAAGTAGAAGACTTCCAAGAGGCACTGTTCGTGGTATGGGAAAGCAAGGCATACAAAGCACGCTTCGAAACGTCAGTAGACGTCGATTCGTAGCGGCGTTGAGCGTCGCGACGGGGAGCGCCCTCGCGGGCTGTTCGGACGGGAGCGTCGAAGGGCAGCCGGAATCGGAGGATCCGCCCGAACCGGGCGATCGGATCGCGAACGCACGTCGTATCGGTCCGCGCGACGTCAGCGACTTCGGATACAAGGAGTTGTGGGGATACCGAAAGCGACAGGCAGTCGAAACGCTACTCGCGGACCCAGCGGTGAACGACGTGGCGAGCGAGTGGATTGCGTCGTTCGAAGCCTACGATCCGCTAACCAATGATCTCGACGCCATCAGCGTCCAGGGAACGACCGGAATGAGCGTCGACGGTGGCCGCGAATCCGGGGAGTTCGAGGTCACGGCGGAGCAACGGCAGGTCGCTTACGGTCTCGTCGATCGGCACACGGAGGAGCTACAGGCGCTCCACATCACCGACCCGATCGATGTAACGTGGAACCGCGACTATCCGGACGAAGAGGGACGTCGACGCCACGAGTACGTCCTCGATCAGGACGAGGTCTGGCAACACCTCGAGGGGAACGACTGGTACCCCATGGAGAAGGCCGCGGAGATCATCACCGCCTACGGCGACTACGCCCACGGGGAGGTCTCGCCCGCGATGTACTACGTGATGCAGGACGGCGAACTCAACGTCGTGAGCACGTTCATCAACGTCGCGGGCGACGATATCGAACTCCTGGACGTGGTCCTCGTCGAGGATTTCGCCGAACACCCACCGCAACAACTCGCACGAGGGATGAATCCGGACGGAGAGACGGTTCTCGGTAGCGTCCCGGAACCGCCGATGATGCAACGGCCACAGATCACTGCACCGGAGGGATACCACCGCGTCGAAAGCGTCGACGAAGTCATCGAGGACGCGGGATGGTCCGTCGAGTGGTCGGGTCCGCGAACCGTCGGTGCGGAGGTCAGCGCGACCTACAACGGGAAACCGGCGTTCGAGTACATTGCTCCGGTGAGCACGTCGACCGGCTACGCCCTTCCTGAGCGGAACGGCCGCAACACGCGCGAGTTCATGTTTCCCGACGACGAGCCCGTCTTCAGCGGGGAACTGCTCTACTGGGACATCCACAGCAACGACTTCGGTGGTCCCGGTGTGCTCGGGACGACCGAGTATCCGGAGACCCCCGAGCATCCGCGCGGATTCCGACTTCGGACGCACTTTCACACGGGCGCGGTCCCGAACGCCCGTGACTTCCACTCCGGGCATCGGTTCGCCCCGTACAACTACTACATCAACTACGACTTCTACGAGGACGGCGTCTTCATGCCGGTCTGGCAGCGTCAGGGCCCCGGCTATGTGACGGAGTTCCAGACCTACCGCGACGCGGAGTACGGCGGGCCGACGATCTTCTACGTCTCGAAGTGGGTAACCCGGCCGACTCCTGGAACGACGGACGGCGTCGAGACACAGATCTTCGACGGGAGCGAGTGGACCACGCCGGAGACGGAATTCTACCTCACGGGCGACGAGGAGACGCTGGTCCGGTTCCGGAACCCCGACGGCCCCGAGAGCATCACCCTCGCGCTCGACGATCTCAAGGAAGTCGTCGTCGTCCGCCCCAAGGAAGGCGAAATCGGCGACGCCATCCGCGCCCTCGATCCGGAAGCCGAGTTCGAGTTCTATCATCCCGCCCAGTACGTCGACGACGAACTCATCCAGGGCGAGGCGGTCTTCGCCTGGCTGCTGATGGAAGGCCGACCGGACGAGGTACCCCATCCGTCGGGGATAACCACGTACACGAGGCTCGGCGAGTTCACGCTCAGAGGATATTGACTGGAACACTCCGGACCGATCACGATCGGGTCTTCCCGATCGCGCTTCGGCCAACCCGCTTCGCATTATTTGAGAAGCGGGCCCGTCACCTCGTGTCTGAAAACCGGCTCTTCCAGAATCGGTACTCGAACGGCAATTCGCGTCGATTCCGCTCGAGGGAACGCGGTACGCATCACCTCGATTCGAGTGAAAGTCGCGAAGTCCCACCCTCGTCGCGCTCGAGTTCGATCGAAACGCTCTCGAAATCCGCCTTCGTTCGTCGGTCCGTGACCGACGACGATGAGGACGCCCTCACGGTCGACGACGAAATCGTCGCCCGCGCGCGGATCCACGCCCGCGAGGTTCTCGAGGCCCACGACCTCGAGGTCGATCGCGACGCCCTCGAGTGGGACGTTTCGACGCGCGCACGCCGCCGCGCCGGGGCGTGTCGCTGGGACGCCGACCGCGAGGTGGCGACGATCGTGCTCACGCGGGCGGCCTACCGGCGGTACGACTGGGAAACGTTCGCCGGCGTCGTCAGACACGAACTCGTCCACGCCTGGGAGTTCCAGCGGTTCGGCGAGTCGGGACACGGGTCGCGCTTTCGCGAGCAGGCGTCGCGACTCGAGGCGCCGCGTCACTGTGAGTCGTTTTCGGACCCCCGGTACGTCCTCCGCTGTCGCGACGACGACTGCGACTGGGAGGCGCGGCGCCACCGCGCCTCGAAGCCCGTGAAGGCGCCCGACCGGTACCGCTGTGGCGCCTGCGGCGGCGCCTACGAGGTCGAGCACGCGGCGAGCGGCCGAACGTGGACGACCGCGAGCGGGTTCGGCGGCGTGAAGGCGGCGCTGGGCGAGGAATGGTAAGGCGTCGACGGTCCGCACGGCGGAATCGGTGACCCCGAAGCAGCCCTCGGCTGCGAACCGCGAGACGGCCGCGGAACACTTATTCGACTTCCGGTGTCTCTTTCGAGTATGGGCATACTCGAGTTGATGCTGGGCGAATCGGGTCCCGGCGAGAGCGGCGTGGACGGGCGATCGTACAAACTGCCGAAGGAGACCCACGACTTCGTCTACCCCGTCGCCGTCCGACGGTCGGAGATCGAGGCGTTTCGCGAGTTGCTCGCGGCCGACGCCGACGCGCCGTCGCCCGCCGACGACGCCGAGGAACTCGAGGCGGCCTTCGATCAGGTCCTCGGCGAGACCGAGATCGACGCGGCGGAGTTGGCCGAGAAACAGCAGCGACCGCGGGTCGAGACGGAGCCGATCGTCGACCACTGGGCCGAGCAGGTGAGCGAGGGAATCGGCGTCGTCTACGCCCGAGGCGGTACGTACCCGACGCTGCTCTCGTTCGTCAAGCGCTGTAAACGGCGCGACGAGGACGCCGATGACTCCTTCGAACTCCCCGAGAGCTTTGCCGACGCCACCGCCCTCCTCGGCCGACTCGAGGCCGCGACGAACGAACAGTACCGGGCCGTCGTCCACACGGATCTGTTGCCGTCGGGCGCGTAGCGTATCGACACCACCGCGGAACGGCGGCGCTCGACGCCGTCAGATTTCGTCGACTAGATTCGCGAAGTCGTCGGTGTCGACGATCTCCATCGTCTGCGCCGACAGTCCGTGCCGGCGGAGGGTCAATGCCGACTTAAACGCCGACTCGCGGTCCGCCGCGTCGAAGAGGACGAGAAAGTCGTGCCGTCCCAGAATCGCGTACGAGTCGAGCATCTCCGCCTCGTGGTCCTCGAACTCGGTTCTGATCTCGCCCCAGATCGACGACAGTTCCTGGGCGTTCTGGACGGCCCGATCGTCGACGTCGACGAGCGACGCGTAGGTTGCCATACGTCGGCGTCCGGCAAACGAGCGGAAAACGGTTCGCGTGGCACAGGACGGCACGAACGGGAACTCGAGTTCGAGTTCCCGACCCCACCATTTTTGGCCGTACTCGCGCAACGTCGACCTATGCGAAACGCGAAAATCGTCTGTACGCTGGGGCCCGCCTCGAGCGATCGAGGCACGATTCAGGAGCTCGCCGAGGCGGGGATGTCGGTCGCGAGACTGAACGCCAGCCACGGCAGCCGGGAGGATCGCGCCGAGTTGATCGACCGCGTTCGGGCCGTCGACGAGGAGCGGCCGGAGCCCGTCGCGGTGATGCTCGACATGCAGGGCCCGGAGATCCGGACCGCGCCACTGCCCGACGGCGAGACGGTCTCCCTCGAGACCGGCTCCGAGATCCGGTTCGTCGAGGGCGACGAGGCGAGTTCGGAGACGGTCGGCCTCTCCCTGCCCATCGGCGCCGTCGAGGAGGGCGACCGGATCCTGCTCGACGACGGCCTGATCGAGACGACTGTCCTCGAGCACGACGGCAACTCGGTCCGCGCCCGCGTCGACGCCGGCGGCGAACTGGCCGGCCGCAAGGGCGTCAACGTTCCCGGCGTCGACCTCGACCTGGACATCGTCACCGAGAAAGACCGGAAGGACCTCGAGCTGGCCGCCGAGAAGGAGGTCGACTTCGTCGCGGCGAGTTTCGTCCGCGACGCCGAGGACGTCTACGAGGTCAGCGAAGTTTTAGAGGAGTTGGGCGTCGAGATTCCGCTGATCGCGAAGATCGAGCGAGCCGGTGCGGTGGCGAACCTCGAGGAGATCATCGAAGCGTCCTACGGGATCATGGTCGCCCGCGGCGACCTGGGCGTGGAGTGTCCGATGGAGGACGTCCCGATGATCCAGAAGCGGATCATCCGGAACTGCCGCGAGGCGGGGTCGCCCGTGATCACCGCCACGGAGATGCTCGACTCGATGGTGCACGCCCGGCGGCCGACCCGCGCCGAGGCCTCCGACGTGGCAAACGCCGTCCTCGACGGCACCGACGCGGTGATGCTGTCGGCCGAAACCGCCATCGGCGACCACCCCGCCGAGGTCGTCGACGCGATGGACAGCATCATTCGCGAGGTCGAGGAATCGAACGAGTACGCCGAGTTGCTCGAACAGCGCGTTCCCGCCGCCGGCGAGGCGCGGACGGACGCGCTGGCGCGCTCGGCGCGCTTCCTCGCGCGGGATATCGACGCGGACGCCGTCGTCGCCGCGACCGAATCCGGCTACACGGCGCTGAAGACGGCCAAGTACCGCCCGGGCGTGCCGGTCGTCGCCTCGACGCCGAGTCACCGCGTCCGCCGGCAGCTGTCGCTTACGTGGGGCGTGACGCCGCTGTACGCCCGCGTCTCCGATCAGGGGGCCGACGCGGTCGTCGAGCGAGCCGTCCAGGCGGCCCTAGACGCGGGCGTCGCCGAGAGCGGCGACACCGTCGTCGTCCTCTGTGGCATGATGACCGAACTCGAGGGCGCGAACACGACCAACATGCTGAAGGTCCACGTCGCCGCCGAGGCGTTGACGACCGGTCGCGTCGTCGTCGACGGACGGGTGACCGGCCCCGTCGTCGAGCTTACTGACGGCGACCTCACGGACGTCCCCGAGGGGGCGATCCTCTCGCTGCCGACCGACTTCGACGAGGAGTTCACGGGCGACCCGACGAAGATCGGCGGGATCATCGACGCCCAGCGGGGGCTGACGGGCTACCCGGCGCTGATCGCCCGCGAGATGGACATCCCGATGATCAGCGGCGCCGACCTCGAGGAAACCGTCGACGGAGACGTCGTGACGCTCGACGCCGAGCGCGGCGTCGTCTACGGCGGGGATCTCGGCGCACGGGCCGACCGGCCCTGATTGCGCTCCGGGAAAACCGATCCGCGGGCCCGCGGGTTTTTGACGACGGGGCTGTTACGGTCACCTATGGCAGACGATGCGGCCGGAGCCGGCGGCGACGACGGGGAGCGACGCGGCTCGTCGGCGTCCGATCCGGACGCGACGAACTCGATCGACGATCGGCAGACCGCGGACGACCGCGACCCGTGGGATCGAGACGACCGGCGAGAGCGTGCCGACGATAGCGCTTTCGACCGTCGCGACGACGGGTTCGACGGCCCCTCTCGGGACGACGAGTACCGCGTGCCGCTGGATCTCTCCGGGGACGCCGACGTGGCGGCCGACGCCGACGCGGACGAGGACGGGGACGATTCGTACGCGCCCGAACCGAATTCGACGCCGGTCGAACCCGGCGATCCCGATCTCGAGAGCGCTATCTTCGTCGTCCTCGGCGCGGTCGCGATGACGCTCGTCCTCCTCCGAGTTATGACCCTCCCGCTGTGATCGCGATCGCGACCGCGCGAACGCGTCGACGACTCGCCGCGAAGGCGGCCGTCGACACCCACAGCGGGCGTTCGTCGGCGGTTCTCGACCTGTAGCCCCGATCCCGTGGTGGCGTCGCTCGGCAACCTTTAATCCGGGTGAGAACTTAGCTGACAGTATGCTGGAACTCCTCGTCGGGAACATGCCGCTCGCGCTCCTGATCGCGGGGCTCGTACTCATGGGTCTCGAGGCGATTTCGCCGGGCGCACACCTCATCGTGATCGGGGTCGCACTGGTCGGTGCGGGACTGATCGGCGTGCTCGTCCCTCTCACCCTGAGCCCAATCGTTCTCGCGGCGTTGACGCTCGCCATCGGCGTCGGAGCGGCCTACGTCTACCGCGAGTTCGACTTCTACGGCGGCAAGGGCACCGCCCAGACCTCCGACTCGAGTTCGCTGGCGGGCGCGACGGGCTACGTGACCCAGACCGTCACGGCCCGCGAGGGACAGGTCAAACTCGAGGAAGGCGGGTTCTCGCCGTACTACAGCGCCCGGTCGACGGGCGGGACGATCGAGGAGGGCGAAGAGGTCATCGTCCTCGATCCCGGCGGCGGCAACGTGTTGACGGTCGAGGCGCTCGGCTCGATCGCCGAGGACGAGATCGATCGCGCGCTCTCGAAAGGGGCGGACGACGCCGACGATACCGACGCCGTCGACGAGAAGTCGCCGTCCGAACCCGAAGCTGAGACCGAGACCGAGACCGAGAAATCGAGCTGACCCGATCGGATCGACCAAACATGTAGTCTAAACAAGGGAACGTTTTTCCCTCCACCGCCGCAAGAGCGAAATATGGTCGTAGAAACACTTCCATTGCAATCCGCCGTCGAGGGTGCGCTGCTGCTCGTCGGCGCGCTCGTCCTCCTCGTCGTCATCGCCGCACTGCTCAGTGCGATCGAAATCGTCGACGCCTACGAGAAGCGCGCCCTGACCGTCTTCGGCGAGTACCGCAAACTGCTCGAGCCGGGGATCAACTTCGTCCCGCCGTTCGTCTCGAACACCTATCGGTTCGACATGCGAACGCAGACGCTGGACGTTCCCCGTCAGGAAGCGATCACGCGGGACAACTCGCCCGTGACGGCCGACGCCGTCGTCTACATCAAGGTCATGGACGCCAAGAAGGCGTTCCTGCAGGTCGATAACTACAAAAAGGCCGTCTCCAACCTCGCCCAGACCACCCTCCGAGCCGTGCTGGGCGACATGGAACTCGACGACACGCTCAACAAGCGCCAGGAGATCAACGCGCGCATCCGCCAGGAACTCGACGAACCCACCGACGAGTGGGGGATCCGCGTCGAGTCCGTCGAGGTCCGCGAGGTCAACCCCTCGAAGGACGTCCAGCGCGCGATGGAGCAACAGACCTCCGCGGAGCGCAAACGGCGCGCGATGATCCTCGAGGCACAGGGTGAACGCCGCAGCGCCGTCGAGAAGGCCGAAGGTGACAAACAGAGCGAGATCATCCGCGCCCAGGGTGAAAAGCAGAGCCAGATCCTCGAGGCCCAGGGTGACGCGATTTCGACGGTCCTGCGCGCCAAATCCGCCGAGTCGATGGGCGAACGCGCGGTCATCGACAAGGGGATGGAGACGCTGGCCGACATCGGCCAGGGCGAATCGACGACGTTCGTCATGCCCCAGGAGCTCACCTCGCTGGTCGGCCGCTACGGGAAGCACCTCTCGGGAAGCGACGTGAAGGAGAACGGCGCCGAACTCGAGAGCCGCGAGTTCGACGAGGAGACCCGCGAACTGATCGGCCTCGACGACATCGCCGAGATCATCGGCGAGATCGACGAGGAAGCCGAGATGGACCTCGAGGCGATGGAACAGGAAGCCCAAGCGATCAAAGAAGGCAAGGACGCCGGCACCATCTCCGACCCCGACGCAGTCATCGAGGAGATGGATCAGGACTTCCAGGAACGAACCGACGGCGGCGCCGAACCGTCGGCCGACGACGCCGACGACTCGACGACGAACTAACTGCCACGCGCCGCGGCAGTTCACCAACCGCCCGCCAACCTTCTGGTCCCAAACCGGACCCCTTCGAAAACCGAATTCCGCCATAAACATCGCGCAGAGACTGTCACACTTCACGAAACGAATCGGAGCGAAACCTGTTTTAGGTACCGTCCCATTCCTCGTAGTAAGCACAGCATGACGACATCAAACGGGGTCGACGACGAGAAACGAGCGACCCTCCGTCGCTTCGCCGCGCTCGGAGCAGCGTCGCCGCTCGCCGGACTCTCCGAGTCAGCTGCGGCCGACACGGGCGAAAGCGACGCTCGCGACGCGATTGCCGGCTATCTCTCGACGACGCCCGGCGCCCACTTTTCGAAGATCCGCGACGATCTCCAGTTGGGAACCGGCGAAACCCAACACCACCTGCGACGCCTCGAGGAACTCGAGGTAATCGAGCGTTACCGGGACGGGGACTACAAACGATTCGTGCCGGCCGGCCGGTTCGACGAGTTCGAAAAGCAGGCGCTTGGCTACCTCCGCCGGGAGACGCCTCGCGGAATGCTGATCGAACTCCTCCGGAACCCGGCGGCGACCGGCGGCGACCTCGCGGCGGTACTCGACGTCTCGCCGCCGACCGTCAGCAAGTACGCCGGCGAACTCGAGGACGAGGGCCTGCTCTCCCGGGAGGACGGCTACGCCGTCGAACGGCCCGAGACGGTCCTCGTTCTGGTCGTCCGCCACGCCGACTCCTTCGGCGACGCGGCCCGTCAACTCGCGCGGAACGCGGACCAGTACCTCACGTACGACGGCTAAGAGCGGACTACTCACCGGTAATAGCGCGTTACGCGTCGATTTTGTGATCGATACCCTTCAGACGATATCGGTCAGCGCCGCCAGCGACTCGAGTTCGAGCGTCGCCTCGGCGGGGCGGTCGAGGTCGCGATTGTGCGACCGTCGGAGGAACGCCGTCTCGAGGCCGGCGGCTCGACCGGCCGTGACGTCTTTGATCGAATCGCCGACGTAGAGCCCCTCGCTGCTGCCGAGTTCGTCGAGCGCTTCCTCGATGTAATCGGGTTCGGGTTTGCGGCGCCGGTAGCCCTCGAACGTCGGATCGCGACCGCGAACGACCGCGAAGTCGATACCGACGTAGTCGGCGACGAACTCCGCGGTCTCGTGGCGGTTGTTGGTCACGAGCCCGACTGTGGTTCGTTCGGCTAGAGCCTCGATCGCGTCGATGTCGTTGTACAGTCCGCGCTCGCCGGCCTGGAGTCGCTCGTGGGTTCCCTGCGAGGCGTAGCGTTCCTTCAGTTCCCAGAACCGCGCCGGATCGATACCCAGCGCCCCACAGTGGTCTACGACGTTCTCGAGGTCGTTTCGGCGAAGATCGTCCCGCTGGGTCGGCGTCGGATCGGCCTCGAGTTCGGCGAGGGCGGCGTCGGCGGCGTCCGCGTACACCTGCGGGTGGGTTCCCGGACCCTCGAGAAGGACGCCGTCCATATCGAACAGAATCGGCTGTGGCATTTCTCGCCCGGTCCTACGCCGCGAACCGTGAAAAAACGGCTGCTACGCTACCGGACGGATGACGAAGAGAAAATACGGAGAGGACGGCGGATGGCGCCCGTCGCCTGACGTCGCGAGCGTTAAACGTTAACTTTCCACGTCGTACTCGAGGAGTAACCCCATTTTTCGATCTCGACGTCGAAGTTGCCGTCCTGCAGCGCCGTAATGTTCGATCCGACTTCCTTCGCAGTCATCCCGAGTTCCTGGCCGATGAGTCGCGACTTGAAGTAGGTCTTCGTGCCGGCGTTATCGCGAAGGTACTGGAGAATACGGCGTTGCTTGCTCGTGAGGTCGGCCGCCATTGCAGTGCTCATACTTCGTTCGATGGCAGGAACACCCTTAGGGGGTTTGGTACGTGCGGTTAACCCGACGCCCGCTTGCGGTTTTGCCGGGAGTTAATGGGACCATAATCGAGTAGAAAGCTCCCGTTGGTACGTGCGGTTAATATATGTCTTTTGGTGAGCATCAGGCGCGATAGACCATCACGCGTCTCTGATGATGATCCCGGTCAGTCTGTCATCTCCGGTGATGGGTTGTGACACGGTACGACGGCGCTAGACGCGATCGGGGCTCGACTCGTCCGCGACGAACGGACCGAACGCACACGCGACCGCCTCGCCGAGCGCTCGCGTTCGGCTCGTCAGGCCGGCCGTCAGAACGCCGGCGGCGCCCTCGGCCTCGGCGATCCCGTCCGTGCCGAGGCGGTCGTCCATTACCGGACCCAGCTCCGCCCCGTCCTCGAGGTGACGCGCCACGTCGTCTGGGAGGCGAAGCGTCGGCCCGCCGCCGCGTTCCAGTCGGTCGCCGTCCGTCGCCGCGGCCCACATGATCAGCGAGAGCCCCGGGACGCCGTCGATACGCGCGACGCCGCCCTCGAGGCCGATCCCGTAGTCGGCGTCGGTCGCCGCGAGCGCGCGCCGGGCGCGGTTCTCGGCGCCGGTAACGGTCTCCTCGATCGACCACGGCTGCTCGGGGACGCCGGAGTCGACCGCCGCGTCGACGACGGTCGGATCGAATCGCTCGAGGGTCCGTTCGACGGCGTCGATCTTGGTCGGGTTCGTGCTTCCGACTGCGAGGTCCATAGCGGCGGTTCGAAGGGGCGGCAGTTGGGGGCTCCGGTTCGGCGAGACGCCCCTCATGATTGTCCCGATCATTCATACTAGTTCCGGCGAATTACCCGCTCTCGAGAGCTGTCGGCTCGCGATTTCGAAACCCTTAACCATCGAGTGTCTGAACGTGGAAGGTAACGAATCCGTCCGGGCTTTTGCAGCTAGTTCGGCCGGTCAGCATTCGCCATCGTATGAGCAACACACCATCGAACACAAGAGTACGGCGTACCGAGCACGAAACAGACGACACGACCGAAACGACGGACGAAAGCGAGCAGAGCAACCTCGACTGCCCCGAGTGTGCGGGCAACCTCGTCGTCGACGACGAACACGGCGAGACCGTCTGCGAGGACTGCGGACTGGTCGTCGAGGAGGACTCGGTCGACCGCGGCCCCGAGTGGCGGGCCTTCGACGCCACCGAGAAAAACGAGAAGTCCCGCGTGGGCGCGCCCACGACGAACACGATGCACGATAAGGGCCTCTCGACGAACATCGACTGGCGCAACAAGGACGCCTACGGGAACTCCCTGGGCTCGCGCCAGCGCGAGAAGATGCAGCGTCTCCGCAAGTGGAACGAGCGCTTCCGCACCCGCGACTCCAAGGAGCGCAACCTGAAACAGGCGCTGGGCGAGATCGACCGCATGGCCTCCGCACTGGGCCTGCCGACGAACGTCCGCGAGACCGCCTCCGTCATCTACCGCCGCGCGCTCGACGAGGATCTGCTCCCGGGCCGTTCGATCGAGGGCGTCTCGACGGCCTGCGTCTACGCCGCCGCCCGTCAGGCCGGCGTGCCCCGTAGCTTAGACGAGATCGCCGACGTCTCCCGCGTCGAGAAAAACGAGATCGCCCGCACCTACCGCTACGTGGTCCGGGAACTGGGGCTCGAGGTCCAGCCCGCCGACCCCGAGAGCTACGTCCCCCGCTTCGCCTCGGGACTGGACCTCTCAGACGAGGCCGAACACCGCGCCCGTGCCCTCCTGCAGAACGCCAAGGAGAAGGGCGTCCACAGCGGCAAGTCGCCGGTCGGCCTCGCGGCCGCCGCGGTCTACGCCGCCGCCCTGCTGACCAACGAGAAGACCACGCAGGCCGCCGTTAGCGATGTCGCCGACATCTCCGAAGTGACGATCCGGAACCGGTACCACGAACTCCTCGAGGCCGAGGAGACCCTCGGTCTCGCGTAAGCGGTCCGCTCGGCTTTTCACCGTCGTTTCGACTGACCTCTCGACTGCAGTTGCTCGATACTCCCTGCGGTGTCGAACTCCGTTCTCGATACGTTCGGTTCGCCGTCAGTGGTATCACCGTCGCGGACCGACTGCCTCGGGCGTCGGCCGACTGGTAGTTATTCGGCGTGTTTCTCTGCCACGCAACCGGAATCTAACCCGGTCAGATATAGTACCAATCTCCATATGGTATTTGAGAAGTGTCTAAGAGAGGTAAGGAAATGACTGAGTATTCATATTGTAATCGATTTCTGACCCAATACCACCATATTGGCCAACTTATGGAGTTTTATCGAGATATTCCTTGTACCCTCTCTTCTGTTTTCGAGGATATAAACTATTTCTCTCGGTACTAGGCGGTCGAAAAGTGGTGCCATAGAAGCAGTTTTAGAAGCGATACTGTGCCGCGTATCGATGACCGTTAGATTTGATCTACATCTCGAGAGAACGAGATTGTCTATTTTCACACTATTATTCTATTCTGGTACTTGAGCCATTTTCCAATCGAGGTGTGGGAATCGAGCGACGAAATGTTGGCTACGGCGCCGATCAATCGATCGTCGGTTCGGTCGGCGGCACATCCGACGTTCCGGGTCGGTGCCACGGCGTCGCACAGCCGTGACCGACTCGAGTGGTCTCGGAAATGCCGACCGCCGCCTCGAGACTCGGGCGGATCGACCGCGAGCCCGATCAGAGCACCGTATCGGGCCGACCGAATCGGTCCCGGGCTCAGAGGTCGAAGACGTCGAGTCCGGTCCGTTCGTCCAGCTGGTGGGTGAGCGAGGTCTCGCCCGGGAAGACGACGATCTCGAACGTCCCGGAGACGACCGCCTCCGAGCAGTGGCCCCCGAGGGACTCGAAGTTCTCGTCTCCGAGTTGGATGTGCGTGTGGATCTTGTCGGGACCGATGTTTCCGAGGAAGCTCGTCACCTCGTACTGCCCGGTGAACCGTTCCTCGTTGTACTCCTGTTCGGATACGTCGTAGTGACCGAGCACGACTTCGTCGACGGCACCGATCCCCATCAGGAAGCCCTGCTCGAGTCCCGCGTCGTCCCGGAGCGTCTCGAGGGAGGCCAGCACCTCGTCGCCGGGGTCGAGTCGGACGACAATTCGGTCGGATTCTTCAGTGTAGTCCATTGTACGCCGTACTGACGGGTGCCGAATAAATAATAGTTCCCTCACTCGCTTCTGGTGTTCGAAGCGTCGCGTCCAGAATGCATAGTAATATCGCAATCGGAGGGGACGGGAACCGAATCCCTTAGCAATCTCGCCTTCAGGCAGTTACGACGCGAGCACCCACCCCGTTTCGACCGGAGTAGACAACTACTCCATCTCGACGCGAGACCAGGACGCTATTTACAGAGGTACTCGCGTAATTTGCGGAAGCACTCGCCCTTCATAATTCCAATATTGTTGAATTACGACTGTACTCGATCGACAATCGGGCGACGGCTCGCCGGCTGTCTCCGATGCCGATAGCGAATTCGGTGATGTAACCAGCAACTAGATACCATCCGTCGGTGAGGTTTCGAGGGCAACGCAAGTCGGACGCGATACCGGGCCAGAACAGAAACAACACCCATGCCAGGAAAAGATATCGCAGTATTCGATTTATTTACGGGTTTGTCCACTGCTCTTGTCACGGACGACAGTCGTAAAACAGGGCTCAGTAGTTCGCCTTGAACACGCTAAGTTCGAATAGTCGATAGAAGCCTGAATCTGGGTGGGATCGACAGTCAGTCTCGAACACCAGTCAACTGCAAGCCAAATAGTATATACACGGCTGCCACAAGTAACGTACGCTACTTTTATATCTGTGTGTACCACAAATTACAAAAGTACCTCTGTAATCGGGTGTATCGATTACATACATAACTCAGATGATGACAGATGAGAGGCTCGATAGCGATATGAACCTACATATGTCTCTGTAGAACGGTTTGCCAACATGGCGGTAAGACGAGGTACTGACCCGGAACGCAGTTCTCCACCGCCACGGATCACACCTGCACGTTCCGAAGACGACGTGGATCCGAACGTTTTTCGTCTCCTGACGAGTAGACAAGCATAGTGGCCGATCGTTCCAGTTCGACTGATTCGGAGGCGGTGTGTACGTGCAAGCTCGGGCGGGTCGCGACGCAATACGAGCTCGCGGGTCTCAACGACGACCTGGTCGCCTACTGGACTGGGGACGGAGACGACCAGCGCAGCACGCGCGAGCTCGCGACCTACGTCAATCACCGCGTGCTCGAGGCGGCGCTCGAGGAGGCGGACATCCCGCCCAAAGAGGGAGAGGTCGAGAACACCTACCGACTGTTGACCGACGACGACGTCAGCAGCGGGACCCGGGTTCAGACTCGAAACGAACTCCAGCGGGACGGCGTTCCGATCGACCGAGTCGAGTCGGATTTCGTCTCCCACCAGACGGTCTACAACCACCTCACCGACTGTCTCGGTGCGAAACTCGAGACGCCGAGCGATGAAGAACGGCTGGAGAGAAGCAGCGAAAAGCTCGGTGCGTTACAGAATCGGACTGCGGCCGTCACGGCGGACACCGTCGCCCAACTCGAGCGCAACGAGGTCGTCGCCATCGGCGACTTCGACGTCACCGTCTCGGTTACGGTGACCTGTGAGGACTGCCTCCAGGAGTACACCATCAGGGAACTCCTCGAGAACCGGGCGTGTGATTGTCACGCGACGGACGCGGACGGCGCATAATCCGCTCTGTCGTCGAAACCCGGAACCGGCAACTTCTCACGAGTGACTGAAGTGGGAATATCTATATGTGTGGGGACAGTACACCGGTGCATGGAACCTGGACTGGATACGAAACAACGAGACATTCCGGGGGCAGCCACCCTTTCGGTCGATAACATCGGGGGCATCGACGAAACGGAGGTTACGTTTCACCGCGGGGTGACGGTGCTCTCCGGGCGTAACGCGACCAACCGAACATCGCTGCTGCAGGCGATCATGGCGGCGCTCGGAAGCAAGCAAGCGAGTCTCAAAGCCGACGCCGACGAGGGCAACGCGGTCCTCGAGTTCGGCGACGAGACGTACCGACGGACGCTCGAACGCCGAGGCGGAACGATCGTTACCGACGGCGATCCGTATCTCGACGATCCGGAACTCGCCGATCTGTTCGCGTTCCTGCTCGAGACCAACGAAGCGCGACAGGCCGTCGCCCGCGGCGACGACCTCCGCGAACTGATCATGCGGCCGGTCGACACCGACGCGATCAAGGCCGAAATCGAGCAGTACGAACAGCAGAAACGGGAACTCGACGAGCGGCTGTCCGAACTCGACGATCTCGAGAACCGGCTGCCCGATCTCGAGGCGAAACGGACGCGCCTCGCCGACGAGATCGAGTCGCTTCAGGAGGACCTCGAAGCGGCCCGCGAAGAACTCGAAGAGACGAACGTCGACGTCGAACAGCGCCGGGAAGAGGAGTCCGAACTCGAGGAGAAACTCTCGGAGCTTCGCGACACTCGCTCGGAGCTCGAAACCGTCCGCGACCGCATCGAGACCGAACGCGAGAGTATCGAGGCTCTCGAGGACGAACGCGACGAGGTCGAGGACCGTCTCGAGTCGCTCTCGTCGGGCGACGAGACGGAGGTCAGCCGCCTCGAAGCCGAAATCGACACCCTTCAGACGGAGAAGGCGGAACTCTCCGACGAGATCTCGCAGCTACAGAGTACGATCCAGTTCAACGAGCAACTGCTCGACGAACAGGAATCGGTCCTTCCGGACGCCGCCACCGAGGACGACGACGGCCCGGTTACGGACCAGTTGCTCGCGGACTCGGAGTCGGTCACCTGCTGGACCTGCGGCTCGTCGGTTCCCCGCGACCAGATCGAGACGACGATCGAACAGCTCCGGTCCGTCCGACAGGAGCGCATCGAAGAGCGCTCCGAGATCAGCTCCGAACTCGACGAGCGCCGGGAGACGCTCTCGGAGATCAACGAGAACAAGACCGAGTACCGGCAAACCCAGCGTCGCCTCGACTCGATCGACGACGAGCTCGACCGGCGACAGGGCCGGCTCGACGACCTGGTCGACGACCGCGAGGCCCTTACCGAGGAGATCGACGATCTCGAGACGACGATCGACGACCTCGAGACCGACGACTACAGCGGGGTCCTCGACCAGCACAAGGAGGTCAACCAGCTCGAGTTCGAACTCGAACGCAAGGAGCGCGAGCGCGAGGAGATCGACGACGAGATCGACGAGATCGAACAGCGCCTCGACGACCGCGGCAATCTCCAGGAGCGTCGCGAAGACATCACCGACGAACTGACGGATCTCCGAACGCGCATCGATCAGATCGAAGCCGACGCCGTCGAGGGATTCAACGAACACATGGAGAACCTCCTCGAGGCGCTTGGTTACGATAACCTCGACCGAATCTGGATCGACCGGACGCGCCGCGAGGTCCGCGAGGGCCGCCGGAAGGTCGAGCGGTCGTCGTTCGACCTCAAAATCGTCCGCAGTACCGACGACGGCGCGGCCTACGAGGACACGATCGGACACCTGAGCGAGAGCGAGCGAGAGGTGACCGGGCTCGTGTTCGCGCTCGCGGGCTATCTCGTCCACGACGTCTACGAGACGGTCCCGTTCATGCTGCTCGACTCCCTCGAGGCGATCGACTCCGAACGGATCGCCAAGGTCATCGAGTACTTCGAGTCCTACGTGCCGTATCTCGTCGTGGCGCTGCTGGACGAGGACGCGCAGGCCGTCGACGTCGAGCACGAGGTCGTTTCGGACATCTAATCGCGGCGACGCGGTCGTCGAATTTCTTTCAGTCGTGATCCACACAGCCGATAGCAGTCCGTTTACGATAACCATAAACCGTATATTGCGATATAGAATTGGCTAGTCGGCGTTGATAGCGCGGTTGACGGTGAACAGTGGCCCTGGATTGCCGGGTGACACGATGGGTCTCGTGGGTTGTTCGCTCGGACGCAGACGGAGCAGTTTGCTCTCGTCGCCTCGAGCAGGGGGTATCGATTACCATCTTTCTAGACTACTTCTTAGTACGACATATTTGATCTCCTCCGGGTAATCGGAGTAGGGAAACAGTCCCGAATTACACACCGAAATATCGGATATCGGCCTAAATTGGACGAATTCGGCTACAATATCTATTTCTGAGCGCAAGAAATACAGATGATCGAAATAGTGTCACAGTCTAATTTGGTGTGACCAATACGCCTGATAACAGGCGAAGGGTCGCTCTTTCGGGTGTCGTCCAATTCGATCACTCAACCGAGCTGAGCAACGGATACATACACGATAATAGAGTATTCGAGATAACCATAATTATGTAGATACACTCGAGAGCGACACCTCGAGCAAGAGAAGAAAGAGCACGTTCGGCGGCTGCAATGAAGAACGAGTGTCGCTCCCTATTCGGGAGAGCATCGTTTCGAGCGAACTGACGGAACGTCTCTCCCAGCCGCCGAAACCGCCACAGCGGCCCGCTCGAGTCGGTCTCGAACGATGAGGATATCTATACGCTTTTACGTTCCCGTTACGGAGACGATAGCATGCCCACGATGACGGACGATCACGTGCCGAGAGGCGGTGACACCGATGGGTGACGAACCGACGCCACCGGGTGACCTCGGCACCGAGACCGACGGCGGCGTTCGTACCTACACCGTCCGCCTCGAGCTGGTCGACGAACCCGGCGAGTTACTCGCCGCGCTGGAACCGATCGCCGAAAACGGCGGCAATCTCATGAGTATTCACCACGAACGCGGCAACATCACGCCGCGGGGACACATTCCCGTCGAGGTCGACCTCGGCTGTCCGCCGGATCGGTTCGACGATATCGTCGCCGCACTCCGAGAAAACGGTATCAACGTCATTCAGGCCGGCGCCGAACGCTACGGCGAGGAGATCAGCGTCGTGCTGGTCGGCCACCTCATCGAGACGGATCTCTCCGATACCCTGCTGGCGATCGAGAACGAGACGAGCGCCGCGGTCCTCGATCTGTCGCTGTCCGCGCCACAGGGAACCGGCGACACCTCGAGCGCCCGAGTGCGACTCGCGATCGACTCCGGGCGGTCCGAAGCGGTCTTCGAGACCATCCGATCGGTCAGCGAGGAGAAAGATCTCACCGTCGTCGAACCGCTGCTCGGAGGTGACGCCTGATGCGACTCGCGATTCTCGGTGCGGGCGACGTCGGGCGATCGGTCGCCGACCTCGCCGGCGAGTACGGTCACGAGGTCGTCGCCCTCGCCGATTCGACGAACGCCGTCATCGACGACGACGGCATCGACGTCGAGGGCGCCCTCCAGCGCAAACGCAGCGGCGAACCCGTCGGCGTCGACGACCCCGACGACGTCTTCGAGGGCGAGTACGACGTCCTCGTGGAGGCGACACCGACGACGCTCGGCGACGCCGAACCCGGCTTCTCCCACGTCGAACGCGCCCTCGAGGCCGACCGTCACGTCGTGTTGGCCAACAAGGGCCCCGTCGCCGAACGGTACGACGAACTCCGCGCGCTCGAGGACGAGAGCGCGGGTTCGATCCGGTTCGAAGCGACGGTCGGCGGTGCCATCCCGGTCCTCTCGACGATCGAGGACGAAACGCCTCAGGCCGTCACGGCGGTTCGCGGAGTCCTCAACGGCACGGCGAACTTCATCCTGACCCGAATGGCCGCCGAGGGGCTGGACTACGATCACGTCCTCGCGGAAGCCCAGGACCTGGGCGTCGCCGAGGCCGACCCCACCTTCGACGTCGACGGCACCGACGCCGCGCTCAAGTTCGTCATCCTCGCGAACGTGCTTTCCGACGGCGGCTTCGCTCTCGAGGACGCGGACGTCGAGGGAATCCAGAATATTCCGGGTAGCGCGTTGAATCTGGCCGCCGAGGACGGCCGAACGATTCGGCTGATCGGCGAGGCCACCCGCGAGGGCGTTCGCGTTGCCCCGCGACTCGTCCCGCAAAACGGCCCGCTCGCGGTCACCGGTACCCGCAATATCGTCCAGATCGAAACGCGCCACGCCGGCTCGCTCCACTCGAGCGGCCGCGGCGCCGGCGGCCCGGAGACCGCCACCGCCGTTCTCTCCGACGTCAGTCGGCTGGCCGATCGCTGACGCCTCCTACTCGTCCGCTGACTCGCCGCTCGAATCGTTTCGGACGAACGGTCTCGAGGATTCTCGATGAGAGATATATAAATGGCCATCTCGAGTCTGGAACTGTCGCATGGTTCGAACGAGGGCTCCGACGTCGATCGGACGCTTCACTTCGACTAACTCCGGCGAATGACCGTTGTATTTCGTTATTTTCCGTCCCTCCGTGGTGATCGAATCCCGTCGCCGACGGGCGTTCGGCAGACGCCGCTATCCAGCCTCTCGAAATCCTTTTATCCGGAGGATTGGTAGCCAGTATCATGACCGTCGACGGGTTCTCCCTCGCCGCGACGACGAACGATCTCGGACGGGAACCGGACGCGCGCGAGGCCGCCGACCTGCTCGAGTTTCGGATGGACAGCGCGGACGACCCGATCGAGCAACTCGCCGACTACGACGGCGAACTGCCGATCCTCGCCACGAACCGGTCGCAGTGGGCCGGCGGCCACGCGGAGGATCAGGGTCGCTTGGACGCGTTGATGACCGCCGCGGAATTCGACGCCGTCGAACTGGTCGACATCGAACTCGAGACGGCCCGCGGGACGGAGTGGGTCGTCGACGAGTTCCGCGACCAGGACGTGGAACTAGTGATCTCCTTCCACGATTTCGACGCAACGCCGGATCGGGAGACCCTCGACGCGATCATCGAGGAGTGCGCCGAGTACGGCGACATCGCCAAGTTCGCTACCCAAGTCGAGGACCGCCGGGACTGTCTGCGGATTCTGTCGGCGATCGAAAGCGCCACTCGCGACGGGATTCGGACCGCCGGGATGGGAATGGGAAAACTCGGCAGTCACACGCGCGTCGTCGCCCCGCTGTACGGTTCGGCGCTCGGCTACGCGCCGCTGGCCTCGGACTCGAGCGAGTACGCGCCTGGACAGTTGCCGCTGCGCGACCTCCGTTCGCTGGTAGAGACGCTCGAGACGGGCGCGGTGGATGCTGGTGTTCTCGAGGAACTGTAGAGCGCGTATCCGAGCCGTCGAGAAGTTACCAGACCGAGTGGGAGCGAAGCGACTACTCGGGTACGGGTTGCCGGTCCGTTCCCGCCCGGAACGGTTATCGATCCGAACGTACACCGCCGTCGAAAGAAATCGGAATGTTAAGGACGAGGGTCCCCTACCACCACGTACGATGACATGGCTTCGCGCGGTCGTCGCCGCTGGCCTCTCGATGGTCTTTCCCGGTGCCGGACACGTCGTGATCCGGGACTGGCTTCGAGCGCTGCTCTTTGCCGGACTCTACTTCGTCACGTTCTGGCTCTTCTTCCCGGTCGATCAGATCGCAACGGCCGAATCGTTCGCCGAGGCGATGACGATCACCGGCGAGGTCGACATGCTGTCTCAGCTGACACTCCTGTTCGTCAACCTCATCGCGGCGTTCGACGCGATCGTTCGAGCGCTCGAGTTCTCGCCGAGCGGCGGCGGAGACGACGGCGGGGCCACCTGCCCCGAATGCGGTAAGGAACTCGACGAGGACCTCGAGTTCTGTCACTGGTGTACGGCCCGCCTCGAGCCGAGCCCCGACGAGGAACCGGCCCAGACGTAATCCCCAGCCTCGCTCGAGTGACCGGCGTTACCACCGCGCACCCGTAATATAATCACACTAGTAGTACATCGACGGAGCCCTTTTCACTGATCGCTTGGTACGGCGGCTATCAAGTCGGTCTCGGCGACCGACGGACGTGATTTCGAATGCACGCAAAGGGCGACTACGACGAGCGAGAGGCGACGGCGGATCGAGCGTTCGACCACTACGTCAGCTACGAGGACGGCGGCGGCACCGTCATCTGCGATCGGCGGACCCCGTCCGCGTGGATCCGATCGACGACCGTATGGTCGTGCCGGCGGTGAGCCGTGGTCGTGCCGGCGATGAGCCGTAGCCGTGCCGGCGGTGAGCCGTGGTCGTGCCGGCGATGAGCCGTAGCCGCGCCGGCGGCATCAGCCCGACGTCGACCGATCGTCGCGCTCGATCGTAATCGATCGATCGCCGACGCCGGTGACCGTGCCGTCGATCGGAGCGTGCTGGGCGATGCTGATCCCGTCGGCCGGCCGAGCGATCATCTCGCCGGTCCCGAGCTCGTCGCCGACTTTGACGATCGGCTCGCTCGGCGTGACGACGCCCTCGAAAGCGGGGTTCGTGATCAGGGGCACTTCGACGCGATCCGGACGGAGCGCTTCCGTCGGGGCCGTCTCGTGGACCGACTCCTTCCACGCCGCCGGCGCGAGGACGTTGACTCGGCCGCCGCTCCCGATGGTGTTCTCCTCGACGACCGACTCCTCCATCACGAGCAGGCAGTTCGTTCGCTTGCGGACCCCGAACGCGTCCGGGGCCGCGTCGATCTCGAAACACCACCCCGGACCGCCGTCGAGGATGACCTCGTTGTCGGCGAGGTCGTCCGTGCGACCCGCCGCCTCGAGCAGGTCCGTCGCCGGCGTGCCGATCGGGACCTCGAGGAACCGGTGGGTCGGCACCCGCCCGTCGACGTGGACGAACTTGCGGGTCGTCGGCTCCCCGTCGACGAGGGCGCGATAGACGTTCGAGAGCGTCTCGGTGTTCTGGACGATCCAGCCGTTGTCCATCGGGAGTTCGTTCCCTCCCATGACCACGCCCGCGACGAGCCGCATAAGGACGCTCTCCATCCCGAACTCGTACTTGTCGTCGGTGTAGGCGATGACGATCCCCGTCTCGTCTTCGGGGACCGGCAGCGTGTCCGGGGCGTGGATCGTCGCGTCGGTCGCCGCCTCGAGGTCGCCCATCCACTCGTCGCGGTCGGGCCACTTGGCGGCGATGACGATCCGATCGAACGCGCGATCGAGGAGACCGTCGAACAGCGCCGCCAACTCCTCGGTTCGCTCGCGGCCCAGCCACTTGTCCATGTAGTAGTTCGGTTCGCTCTCCTGGTGGTTGACCAGCAGCGAGTCGACCTCGTCGAGGCGCTCCCACTTGGCGTACGTCGGGAATCCGGCGCCGCCTGCGCCCGCGAGGCCGGCGTTGCGAAGCGTCACTGCGAATTCGGGCGGTTCGACCGATCGAATGGCCTCTCGAGTAATACTCATCGTCTGCCACGTGTGACGATAACAACCACCATAGAAGTTGTTCGCCGCCGCGTGGAATTACCGCCACAAGAGATGATTGTTCCGTTTCAGGGTGTCTCGACGGGATACTGTCCGCGAAGGTGGCAACTAATCGACACACCGTTCCGAATCTGACCGCAGAGCGTGGGGTAAGTTACCAAATGACTATGATACCGATCCGAGAGGTCGACGAAATCGACTATTTCTCGATGATACTCTCTTCGACGGCCTCACCGAAGTGGCGTGCCGTGTCCTCGGTGTACAACAGGAGTTCGTCGCCGGCCTCTAAGTCCGTGACGGCGGTCCGGCCCTCGCCGGTGGCGACCTTGATGGTCTCGGCGTTCTGGAGGAGCGTCTCGATGCGGTCGCCGTCGTCGGTCTCGAGGGCGACCCGGAACATCGGCCGCTTCTCGATTTTGACGCGGCCGACGATGGCCTCGCGGGTGTTGCCCGCGGTGTCGACGACCTGAACCTCGTCGCCGCTCTGGAGCTCCGAGAGGTACTTCGTGCCGCCGTCGGGCGTGCGGATGTACGCGTGGACGGCGCCGGCGTTGACGCGGAAGGGCCGGGAGGCGACGTACGGCGATTCGGCCGTCTCGGCGTGGACGAACACGAGGCCGCGGGCCATCGAGCCGACGAGCATCCCCTCGTCGTGTTCCAGCAGGCTTCCGGTATCGACGCAGACCCGGTCGGCGCTACCGATCTGCTCGATGTCCAGCACCTCGGCGTACTCCAAGTCGAGGGACTCGCGTTCGGCCTCGTCGCGGACCTCTACGGTCTCGCGGATCTCGTCCGGACTGTCGGAGTCGAGTAGAACCGCGTCGGCGCCCAGTTCGAGAGTCTCGAAGGCCGTCTTGGCCTCGTCGGCGGTGGTGACCCCCGCGATGAGGTTAGTTTCCTCGCCGATCCGGGCGATCAGGTTCTCGAGGGGGATGATCGTCCAGTCCTCGCCGACGATGATGGTGTGGTCGGCCTCCTCGGCGGCCGTCTCGGCGAATCGCTCGTACTCCTTGCCGAGGATGCGGACGTAGGCGCCGCGCTCGACGTCGCCGTCGCGCCGGCGAAGCGTCGAGAGGTCGGCCGAGCCGGAGAAGTCTTCGGGGAGGTCGATCGTCGCGTCACCCTCGCCGTTCTTGCCGACGACGACCGCGTCGGCGTCCGTCGTCGACTCGGCGACGTCGTCGGCGTCCGCGTCGGTCTCGACGTCGTCGATGTCGTCGACCAGCGTCACGTCGCCGTCGGTCCGGAAGGCGGCGACGTTGATGTCGCCGAGTTCGCGCACGCGGGAGACGTCCTCTTCGTCGACCAGTACCCAGTCTGCACCCGCCTCGAGCGCGGCGGTGATCCGCGCCCGGCGGTCGTCCCAGTCGCCGACGGTGTCGTCGGCTTTGACCCAGACAGATCGCGTCATATCTCGACCCTCGAAGGGGACCGGCTTGAACGTGGCGAATGCCGCAGGGCGGGCGGACCCGTCCGCGATCGCTGTCGGCTGTTCGGGACGGTACTGGCCGATGTCTCCGAGCCGTCACGTCTTCGCTGGCGAGTCGCCGTCTTCGATCGAGAGCCGACTCGAGGGGCGATGTGGGACCAAGCGACGGTCGGAACACTCGCGGCCTGTCGGAAAATTGCTCACAGTACCGATCGTATCGGTAGTAACGGAAGTAACGATAGTAACGATACTTTCTCAGAAGTAGATAATGTATGGCGGCGAGATGACACGCATATGGGTCAGCGACAGTCCCCCGCGGGAGGCGGTTCCGGGATCGCGAACGACGGTCCGTCGGTCGACGAAGCGGTTCGCCGACTCGAGGTCGACGCGGTCGCCGACATCGCCCGCGCGGCGTTCGATCACGCCGGCGAGCTGGCGGCCCTGCAACACGGCCACACCCCGGCCGTACTGGGGGCCGTTCGGCTCGCGACCCGGCGAAGCCGACGCCCGACGGTCGACCGCGAGGAGCTCGCGGCCGCGTTCGACGTCGACCTCGACGACGTCGTCGCGGCCGAATCGGAGCTATCGCGCCATCTCGGCACGCCGGCGCCGGAGTCGGAGATCGCGTCGTTGCGGCGCCGGTTGATCGTCGCCCGCGAGCTGTTGGCCGCCGCCGAGCGCGGGACTGTCGCTGGCCCCGACCTACCCGGTTCGTATCTCGCCGCTGCCGCCCCGTTCCTGCTCGCTCGAGCGACCGGCGATCCCGTCTGTCTCGACGACCGCGAGGCCGACCTCGACGAGGCGAGCCTCCGCGCCCACGTCGGGCGACTCGAGGCCGACCTCGAGTGCGCTCGGCTGGGGACGAAGCTAGCCGCGCTGGTCGCCGACGAGTAAGTCGCCGCTGGCGGTCGCTCACCTCGCCGCCTCTCCGCGTCGGCGTCCGCGCCGCCCGATCGATCCGCTCCCCGACGCTTCGGCCCTCCACTCGCCGATACGCCGGCAGTGACGCGCCGGCCCCTCCGCTGCTTCGGCCCTCCGAACGTCATCGGATCGTCGGATGCCGCGGTCGCTCAGCCTCGTGCCTCGGATTCGTAATCGTACTCGACGCCGTCGACCGCCGCGAGCTTGTGCTTGAACGCCCGGTAGGCGTTTTCCCCCTGCTCGGTGAGTTCGACGACGCGACGCCGGCCGACGGATTCGATCGTAACGTAGCCGTCGTCCGCGAGCGGCTCGAGCACGTGCGTATCGAGGACCCGGAAAGCTCCCTTGTCCTCGCCGCCGCGATCCTCGGGCGGCCGTCGGTCGGCCATAAAGGAGAGGCTCCGATCGCGAGCGTACTCGATCAGGTCCTTCTTCTTCGGCGGCGTCGTCCGCGCGTCGTGATACGCCTCCCAGTCGGACGGCTCGGCGAGAAAGTCCATGATCGCGACCTGGTCGGGCGTCGGCGAGTCGATCGGATACGCCGGGAGCTGTTCGGTTTCGGCGACGCCCGCCGAGATCGGTTCGCGCTCCCCGTCGTGGTCGTAGGATTCGGGTTCGACGTAGTAGGCTCGAGCGTCCGTCGAGACGTCCATACACGCCATCGTCGCGCCGATGGCGGGGATCGTCCCCGCGCCGGAGACGTTGACCGAGACGTCGTCGTCGGCGTGTTTCGCCGCGAGGGTCGTCACGATACCGAGGACGGCGTAGACGTCCGTCAGGTCGCACTCCCGCGTTCGAACCTCGGGAACGGCCGACTCGAGTTCCGCCCGGAGGTCGTCGTGGTAGTCGGCCGTCCCGGTCCGGGCCCCCGCGTCGGTGCCGTCGTCCTCGAGCAGGTAGACGAGATCGGCCCGTTGGTTCCGGATCGGCCCGAGGATTCGGTCGTACTCGTAGCCAAGCGGCACGATGTGTACTCGTTTGACGACGTCCATACACCGACAGGTGCCGCGGTGAAAATAACGGCTGCGAAAAACGTCGATCGATTGAACTTCGATCCGCGAGCTCGAACCATCGTGTGAAAGAGATTCTCACGCTGTCGAAACCTTAAGAACGAACACGACCGTACGTGTCGGAGATGGCTGCGTACGACGCGATCTGTTTCGATCTCGATAGCACGCTCTGCGAGCCGACGCGCGACGCCGGGGACGTGCTCGGGGCGGCGTTCGAGCGGGCCGGAATCGCCCCGTTTTGTACGCCGGCGGACCTGCGAGCGGCCGTCCCGTCGCTCCCGACGGCCGAAACGGATCGCGAGTTCTACGAGAACCTCTTCGCCGAGGTCGCGGATCGGGCCGACGTCGACCCCGCGGTCGCGCCGCGGTTGGCCGGAGCGTACCTCGAGGAACAGGACCCGACCGCCGTCAGGTTCCGTCCCGGCGCGCGGGCCGCCCTCGAGCACGCCCGCGACCTCGGACCGGTCGGGCTGATCACCAACGGCGGCCGGCCGACTCAGACGCAAAAACTCGAGGCGCTGGGCATCGCCGACGCCTTCGACGTCAGCGTCTTCACCGAGCCGAGCGCGGGGATCTTCCCGAAACCCGACGCGGCCCCCTTCGAGTACGCCCTCGGGGAACTCGGTGTGGCGCCGGACGCGGCGATTCACGTCGGCGACTCGATCCGCGCCGACGTCGCGGGCGCGAACGCGATGGGGCTGGACTCGGCCTGGGTCGATCCCGGTCACGACGACGACGGCGGCCCACACGCCCACGAGCCGACCTACGAACTCTCGACGCTCGAGGCGTTCGAGACGGTTCTCTGAACGGCGTTCGGATCGCGTGTCATTCGTTCTCTCTGGTTTGTTCGTTCTCGATCGTGACGTAAGCGTTCACTCGAGCAGTGTCATCATTCGTCGAGGCTTCTCGAGCCGTCGCCCCAGCGTGTGGTGGCGCGCGCTCTCGGGCGGGCGAGTGAAAGCGAGACCGCCGAGGAATTCGTGCGAGGGATGAGAGAGGGAGTGTAGCGACCGAACGAATCGGTTAGGGAGGGTGTGGAATTCCTAGCCGCCAGAATGAGCAGAACGCCTCGGTTACAGTCTCATCAATAGAACTTCTGGTCGATTCATGTGTCTTCCTCACGTGGCGACAGTGATTTCCACGTCCTCCCCAGCCGATTTGCTCACTCACTCCGTTCGTTCGCTCATCCCTCGCACGACTTCAGGACGCGGTTCGTTGGTCACTCACCGCGGCCCAGCGTGCGCCACCGCAGATCGAATCGTCGGCGAGCGAATTGAGATCGTTCGAACGTGCCGAAAAACGGAAATGAGTCCAATCGACCGCGTTACCGAACCTTCTCGCCGACCTCGGCGTCGCCGTGGGTCGTCAGGAGGTCCGCCTCCTCGCCGGCGGCGAGGATCATCCCGTTGGACTCGACGCCGAACAGTTCGGCCTTCTCCATGTTCGCCAGCAGGATGCACTTCTCCCCGGGGAGTTCCGCGAGGTCGTGGAGCTGCTTGATGCCCGCGACGACCTGTCGGGTCTCGAAGCCGATGTCGACCTCGAGTCGCGCGAGGTCGTCGGCGCCCTCGATTCCCTCGGCGGATTCGATCCGGCCGACGCGGATGTCAAGTTCCTGGAAGTCCTCGAAGCCGATGCGCTCGTCGGCGAGCGCCTCGAGATCGTCGGTGTCTGCCATGGAGTCAGATTCGTCCCCGTCGGTGTCGTCGCTTTCGGTTTCCGCGTCCGCGCTCTCGTCATCGCCCGCGGCGGCGACGCGCTCCTCGAGTTTCTCGTTCAACTCCTCGACGCGGTCGTCCTCGATCTTCGCGAAGAGCTCGCCGGGTTCGTCGAAGTTCCGCGGCGGGGCCTCGAGGGCGTCCTCGAGGTGGGCGTCCGCGACCGCGCCGTCCTCGCCGAGTTGCTCCCAGAGAGCCTGGGCCTTGTCGGGCGCGATCGGCTCGAGGAGGACGCCGACGGCCTTGGCGATCTGGACGCAGTCGCGGATGACCTGCGTCGCCTCCTCGCTCTCGGCCTCGAGCTTC
This sequence comes from Haloterrigena salina JCM 13891, assembly GCF_000337495.1. GTDB lineage: Archaea > Halobacteriota > Halobacteria > Halobacteriales > Natrialbaceae > Haloterrigena > Haloterrigena salina. The sequence continues at coordinate 25,520 of NZ_AOIS01000061.1, read as the reverse complement.
CAGGGCTCGTTGCGCTGGATGTACTCGTTGCCGAACTGGGCCAGTTGCGTCGCGGCCTCCCCGATGCCCCGCAGGTCGTAGTCGTTGACGCTCTCGCGGGTGTCGCCGATGGCGCCCTCGATGCGTTCGCGGACCTCCTCGGAGATATCCGTCTCAGGGGTGCCCTCGTAGTTGCGGTAGGCGAACAGCAGCGAGCGGTACCAGAAGTTACCGACCGTACCCACTAACTCGCCGTTGACCTTCTCCTGGAAGGCGTCCCACGAGAAGTCGACGTCCTGCTGGAGGCCGCCCGTCGTGGTCAGATAGTACCGCAGCAGGTCGGGATGGAACCCTTCGTCCAAGTACTCCTTCGCCCAGATCGCGCGGTTGCGGCTGGTCGACAGCCCCTTGCCGTTGATCGTGATGAAGCCGGTCGCGGCGATGCCACGGGGCTTGTTGTAGTCGGCCGCCTCGAGCATCGCGGGCCAGAAGATCGTGTGCTGCTGGATGATGTCGCGACCGATGACATGGACGATCTCGCCGTCGTCCTTCCAGACCCGCTCCCAGTCGTACTCGTCGCTCCCGACGCGCTCGGAGTACTGCTTCGTCGAGGCGATGTACTCGACGGGCGCGTCGACCCAGACGTAGAGGACGAGGTCCGACGCCTCGCCGTCGTCGCCGGGGTAGTCGATTCCCCAGTCCATGTCGCGGGTCAGGCACCAGTCCTGCAGCCCCTCTTCGATCCACTGCCGGGGCTGGTTGCGCGCGTTGGAGGTGCCCTCGAGGCCGTCTAAGAACTCCGTGAGGAAGTCGGCGAACTCCGAGACCTCGAAGAACTTGTGGGTGCGCTCGCGGTACTCCGCGGGGTTGCCCGTGATCGTGCTCGTCGGGTCCTCGACCTCGCCGGGCTCTAGGTGGCGCTGACAGCCCTCGTCGCACTCGTCGCCGCGGGCCTTCTCGCCGCAGTAGGGGCAGGTGCCCTCGACGTAGCGGTCGGGGAGGTACTGGTCGGCGTCGGGGTCGTAGGCGACCTGAATCTCCTTCTCGTAGATGTAGCCCTCGTCGTCCAGTTTTCGGACGATCTCCTGGGTCAGTTCCGTGTTCGTCTCGTCGTGGGTGTGACCGTAGTTGTCGAACTCGACGTTGAACTGCGGGAACGTCTCCTCGTACTGCTCGTGCCACTCGAGAGCGAAGTCATCGGGATCGACGCCCTGCTGTTCGGCGTTGACGGCGACCGGAGTGCCGTGCATGTCCGAGCCACAGACGTAGGCCGTCTCCTGACCGAGCGTCTCGAGGGCGCGGGAGAAGGCGTCCGCGCCGATGTACCCTCGCAGGTGACCGATGTGCAGGTCGCCGTTGGCGTAGGGCAACCCGCAGGTCACGACCGCAGGCTGGTCCGTCGGGAACTCGTCGTTGCTCATATGCACTACGAGGCGGTGCCGGGCGTAAAACCCGCCGGTTTTCGATCGACCGTGGCGACCTCCGCCCGGCTCCGCCTAGCCGTCGACTGACTCGTCGCTCGTCGCCGGTCCGTCGCGGTCCCAGATCGACGGCAACAGTCCCAGTCGACCGCCGAACAGCAGTCCGAGGCCGACGAGCAGCAGGACGAGAAACGCGACGATTCCCAGCATCCCGGGAATGATCACGACCGCGACCGCCGCACCGACCCACGCCAGCCAGGCCAGCGCCTCCCACGGCCGCCCGCCGTGGAGCCGCCACGTCGACAGCGAGAGCGCGAAGCCCCCGACGAGAGCCGCGACGACGACCCCCTCGAGCGCCGCCGAGACCGACGCCGCGGCCAGCACGGGGAAGCCGACGATCGTCACGACGTCGATCCGATCCAGTGCCAGCGCCATACGCGAGAGTTGCAGCGACGCGGCAAACAGCTACCGATCGTCGCTATTCGACTTTCGGCGTGCGGTGGCGCGCGCTGTCGATCGCGTCCGAGTGAACGCGAGGACCGATCGCCGATACCGTGCGAGGGATGAGCGAACACAGTGAGCGAATCGGCTGGGGAGGGTGTGGCGACTCCCTGTTGCCACGATAGCAGGACGCTCGAGTCTCCAGGAAACGGTAGTCACTCGCCGCGGTAAACCACAGTCTCGAGCCCCGATCACTCGAGCGAAAATCAATCGTCGCTCGCGACGGGCACGCTCGCGCGCACCTCGAGTCGGTCCAGATCGCCGATAAAGGAGGCCAGCATCTCGCGGGTGACGTGGGGCATACAGACCACCCGAAGCTCATCAGTAGCGGTCCGGGAGATCCGCCACCCCTTCGCGCGTAAGGCGTCGAACGTCGATCGGGGCACGTCGGCCGCGACCAGCGGCAGCGTCGGATCGACGACCTCGTAGCCCCGCTTCTCCAGGGCGTCGGCGAGCCACTCGGCGTTGTTCTGCGAGCGGACGTACTGGCGCTTGTAGCCCTCGGGCCACAGCTCCTCCATCGCCGCCGCGGCGCTGGCGACGCCGGCGCCCGACCGCGTCCCCGTGAGCGTCGCCTGGGAGGTCGACTCGAGGTAGGGTGTGTCGACGGCGAGTTCGTCCAGCAGTTCCTCGGAGCGGGCGAGCAGCCCGCCGGCGGGAACCGCGGCCTGGCCCATCTTGTGGGGGTCGATCGCCATCGTGTCGACCGCGGCGTGGTCGAAGTTCCAGTCGTAGTCCGTAAAGGGCAGCACGAACCCGCCCCACGCGGCGTCGACGTGGAGCATGGCGTCGACCGACCGCGCGATCTCGCCGAGTTCCGGAATCGGGTCGACGCGGCCGTACTCGGTCGTCCCCGCGACGCCGATGACCAGCGCGGTCGCCTCGTCGACCGAGGCGCGGACCGCCTCGAGATCGGCCCGGAAGTCGTCGTCGGTCGGAACGATGCGCAGTTCGACGCCGAGGATGTCCGCGGCCTTCTGGAAGCTGAAGTGGGCCGACTCTGGCATGACCACGTTCGGCCGCCGGCTCTCGGCGCGGTCGCGAGCGATGCGAACGGCCTGAATGTTCGCTTCCGTCCCGCCGCTGGCGATGTAGCCGGCCGGCTCCTCGAGGCCGGCGATCGAACCCAGCATCGCGATCGCCTCCTCCTCGAGGGTCGAGACCGACGGATACGTCCCCGGATCGCCGGGATTGGTCGCGAGGAACCGTTCGGCCGCGTCGCGCGCTACCGGGTGGGGCTCCGTACACATCGACGACAGCACCCGGTCGAACGCTTGCGGCTCGGATTGCATATCACGCACAAGTACGTTCACCCGTTTAGACGTTGCGCTTAACGGTCCTGTCCGCGATCAGATCCCGCCGAAATCGGTTCCCGGCGGACGTGACCTCGAGGGAGTCCACGGGCCGAAGAAATATTGATACCGCGTCAGCCGAAAGAGCCCGCAAATGCTCCCGTCCGCGTCGCGGTTCGTCGAATACGTCGGCACCGGTAGCGGCGTCCTCGCGCTGTTCGTCTTCGGGTTTCTCGATGCAACGGATGTCCAGTCGATCACGATCGACCTGCTGGCGGTCACCGTCCGCTTCGTCTTCCTCGAGGCGCTGTCGGCCGCCGCGGTCTTCACGTTCTTCGTCGGACTGACCGGCCTACTGCTCGTCCGCGAGGTGTGGTCCTCGCGGGACGACCGCGAGCGGGTGACCGACGGGCCGAAACTCGCGGCGATCGTCCCGGTCTACCGCGACCACGCGGTGATAGACGAAAGCGTCGAGAGCCTCTGTGAGAGCGCCTACGAGAACCTCGAGGTCGCCGTCGTCGCCGAGCCGAACGACGAGGCGACCCTCGAACGAGCGCGCGAACTCGCGGCCGAGCACGACCGCGTGAGATGTCTGGTAAACGGCGAGCCGGGATCGAAGGCGGGAGCGATCAACTACGCCGTCCGCGAGAGCGACGCCGACCGCTTCGCGGTCTTCGACGCCGACGAGCGGATCGCCCCCGAGTTCCTCCCGACGGCGATGGGCGAACTCGAGGCCGGCGCGGACGTCTTCCAGGGGCGGCGGGTCCCGCGACCGACCGGCCTCGTCGAAACGGTCGCCTACTGCGAGCGCGTCGTCTTCCACGCCAGCTACAAGCTGGTCGAACTGGCCGGCTTCACGAACTGCCGCAGTTCCTCGACCGCCTTTACCCGCGAGACCCACGAGCACGTCGGCGGCTACGACGACATGCTCACCGAGGATCTGGACTTCGCCCACGCCTGCTACCGCGAAGGCCTCGACGTTAGACAGGCCCGCCAGTGTACGAACACGATGGAAGCACCCCACACCTGGGCCGACCTCTGGGGCCAGCGCAAGCGCTGGCGCGTCGGCCAGATCGAGGTGCTCCACGCTACCCTCGTGGACCTCCTGCGCGGTCGGGTCGGCCACCGCGGCGCGATCTCGATCGGCCGGATGTGCTCGAGCCTGCTCGGCAGCCTCTTTACCCTCGCGCTGGTCTCGAAGCTCCTGCTCTTGCTCATCCTCGACGTCGAGTCGGCCGTCCTGCTCCCGTCGGCGGCCCTCGTCGCCACCATCGTCCTCGTCGCCTGGCGCGATCGGCGCGACGGCCGCATCGACGGGATCGCGTGGAGCGTCGCCCTCGCGCCGCTTTGCTACCCCGCGTTCGGGGTCCTCACGCTCCGGTCCGTCCTCGAGTACGTCCTGAGCTGGGACGGGAGCTGGTATCACGTCGAGAAGACCGGGTCGTAGGCGACGAGGTCTCGAGGGCGATCGACTCGTGGGGCCATCGACTCGAGGCGGTCGGGAACGAGATGCCGGCGGACGGCCGCGGATTTATTCGGGTCGACGGTGAACGGACGGTGTGAGCGTTATCGCCGAGTTCTCGGTCAAATCCGACGATCTGGCGCTGTACCACACCCTCACGGCCGCGCCGGGGATGGTCGTCGAGATCGAGCAGGTCGTGGCGACGATGGAGGACAGGGTGATGCCGTACTTCTGGGTCAGCGGCGGCGATCACGCGGAGTTCGAGGCGGCGTTTCAGGAGGACGACTCCGTGACGGGCGTCACCCCGATCGACGAAGTAGACGGCGCCAGACTGTATCGCGCCGAGTGGACGCAGAACGTCGAAACGATCGTCTACGCCTACGTCGAACTCGGAGCGACGATCCTGCAGGCGATCGGACGGGACGAAAACTGGGAGCTCCGGATGCGGTTCGACGATCGGGACAGCCTCGCGCAGTTTCAGGACTACTGCGAAGACAACGAAATCGCGTTCGAACTCAACCGCATCAAGGACCAGGAACAGCCGATGGCCAGCGCCCAGTACGATCTCACGACCAAGCAACGCGAGACGCTGGTCGCGGCGCTCGAGGAGGGCTACTACGCGGTTCCACAGGAAATCACGATGAGCGAACTGGCCGACAGACTGCACGTCTCCCAGCAGGCGCTCTCGAAACGGTTTCACGCCGCCCATCGAAACCTCATCACGAGCACGCTGACGTTCTCTCACCCTGACGACGAGTAACCTCCGCCCGCGGTGGTTCCGCGTAACCGATCTCGAGGTGGTCTATACAACCACCCCTCTCTTCCGCAAGGGTCGTCTTTATCCGTCTATGACAGGGCACCGCCAGAGCCAGCAAGTCGACGAGCCCGCGGCCGACGAGCGGGAGAAAGTAGCCGCGCAATGTCGCGACTGCGGCGCGATCTACTCCGCGTGGGTGTTCGCCGACGAGACCGTCCAGCCCATCGGCCGAAAGGACGGCTGTCGGTGCGGGACCTCGGAGTTCGAAGCGCTCTCGAGATAACGAACGGCAGTCGACCGAACGCACAGCGGACGCTTCGCCTACGCACCGTCCTCGTATCGACAGGGGCGAGACCGACCGCGTCGACGGACGGTTGCGCACTACGCCGCCGACAGCACCTCACGGCGAAGCGAAATACGGGGAAGAAGGATTCTCGAAGGCTAACCAACCGACTTAGCGAACCGAATCGAGCAGCAGCTTCTGCTCGACGCGCTTGACTTCGTGCTGGACGTCGCGGACGGCGTCGATGTTCGCGGAGATCGACGTGACGCCTTCCTTGGCGAGGAACTGGACCATCTCCGGCTTGGAGCCGGCTTGACCGCAGATGCTCGTGTCGACGTCGTGTTCGCGGCAGGTCTCGATGACGTCGCCGATCAGTCGCAAGACGGCCGGGTGGAGTTCGTCGAAGCGGTCGGCGACGTGCTCGTTATTGCGGTCGACCGCGAGCGTGTACTGGGTGAGATCGTTCGTGCCGAAGGAGGCGAAGTCGATGCCGGCCTTGGCCATCTCCTCGACCGACAGCGCCGAGGCCGGCGTCTCGATCATCGCGCCCCAGCGGCGCTTCTCGGGGTCGATGCCGGCCTCCTTCATGAGCGACTTGGCCTGGTAGATGTCCTCGGCGTCGTTGACCAGCGGGAACATGATCTCGACGTTGTCGTAGCCCATTTCGAAGAGCCGCCGGAACGCCTCGAGTTCGTGGGCGAAGACGTCGGGACGGTCGAGCGAGCGCCGGATGCCCCGATAGCCGAGCATCGGGTTGTGCTCCTTCGGCTCGTCCTCGCCGCCCTCGAGTTGGCGGAACTCGTCGGTCGGCGCGTCCAGCGTGCGCACGCGGACGGGACGGGGGTAGAACTCGTCGGCGACGCCGCGGATTCCCTCGACGAGTTCGGTGATGTAGGCGTCCTCTCCGTTCTCCGCGATGAACTTCGCGGGCGTCTGGTTCAGCGAGAGGATCATGTGCTCCATGCGGAGCAGGCCGACGCCGTCGGCCCCGGTCGCGGCCGCGCGTTCGGCGGCCTCCGGAATCGAGACGTTGACCTTGACCTCCGTCGCCGTCATGGGCTTGACCGGCGACTGCGGGCGGACCTCCTCGACGGGTTCGGTCTCTTCGTCGGGCTCGACTTCCGTCCCCTCGAGGACCGCGCCCTTGTCGCCGTCGAGCGTGACGACCTGGCCGTCCTCGAGGACGGTCGTCGCGTTCGTCGTGCCGACGATGGCCGGAACGCCGAGTTCGCGCGAGACGATGGCGGCGTGGCTGGTCATGCCGCCCTCGTCGGTGATAATCCCAGAGGCCCGCTTCATCGCGGGCACCATATCGGGCATCGTCATCTCGGTGACGATGATGTCGCCCTCGCCGACCTTATCGAGGTCGTCGAGCTTTTTGACGATCCGGGCGGCCCCGCTGACCGTCCCCGGGCTCGAGCCCAGTCCGTCGACGATAACGTCGCCGGAGGCGTCCGAACCCGAACTCGAGGACTCGCCGCCGGCGGCCTGCATGCCGCCGCTGCCGTCGGTCAGCCCCTTCGAGATGTCGACACCACTGGTTTCGGCCGCCTCGTCACCGCCCTCGTCGATGGTCGTAATCGGCCGGGACTGGAGCATGTAGACCTCGCCCTCGACGATGGCCCACTCGACGTCCTGGGGCTCGTCGTAGTGGTCCTCGACGCGCTCGCCGAGATCCATCAGCGCGCCGATCTCGTCGTCGGAGAGGACCCGCTCGTTGCGCTTGTCCTGGGGAACTTCGCTCTCGACGGTCTCGCCGGTCTCCTCGTCCTTTTCGTGCATCACCTTCTTCTCGGCGACGGTGACGTCGATCGACCGATCCTCGCGCTCGACGACGTAGTTGTCCGGCGAAACGGCGCCGGAGACGACGGCTTCACCGAGCCCCCAGGCGGCCTCGATGATCATCGTCGGATCGCCCGTCGAGGGGTGGCTCGTGAACATCACGCCCGACTTCTCGGCGTCGACCATCTGCTGGACGACGACCGCGATGTTGACCGCCGAGTGGTCAAAGCCCTGTTCCTGGCGGTAGTAGATCGCCCGCTGCGTAAAGAGCGAGGCCCAACACTCCCGGACGCGATCGAGCAGCGCCTCCTCGGTGACGTTGAGGAACGTCTCCTGTTGGCCCGCGAAGGAGGCGTCCGGCAGGTCCTCGGCCGTCGCCGACGACCGCACCGCGACGAACGCCTCGCCGTCGCCGACCTGTCGGTAGGACTCGAGGATCTCCGCGCGCAGTTCGTCGGGGAACGGCGTCTCGAGGATGAGTTCCTGGGCGCGGTCGGCCGCCTCGGCCAGCGCCGACGAGTCGTCGACGTCGACGTCGACGGCCGCGAACAGTTCCTCGTCGATTTCGGCTTCTTCGATGAACGATCGATAGGTCCCGGCGGTTACGACGAATCCTGGGGGCACGGGCAGCCCAGCACCCGTGAGTTCGCCCAGGGAGGCTCCTTTGCCNGATAGGTCCCGGCGGTTACGACGAATCCTGGGGGCACGGGCAGCCCAGCACCCGTGAGTTCGCCCAGGGAGGCTCCTTTGCCGCCGACCTTCTCGAGGTCGCCGGCACTGATCTCGTCCAGCCAGAGTACAGCCATTGCTATCTGTCTCGACACCCGAGCGAATAAAGAAGGTTGCGAACAATTGCGAACATTCGCAACTCGAAACTGAATGAATTTCTGTGGTAAGAACCGGTTTACAACGGGATTTCGGCCGACGTGTGAACCGTCGAACACTGCGGTCCGCCACCGAGTGGACGGGTCGGGCCGAACGAAGCGAACTCAGACGTTGCGGGCGATCGTCAGATACCCCGTGTGGCCCACCGGCGCGGTCGACGGCCGCGAGCCGCGGTCGTCGAACTGCATCTCCCGCTGGATCGTCTCGCGCGTGCGGACGTTCGAGAGGTCGACCTCGCGGGCCGCCGCGACGACCTCACGGGTCGACTCGATGAAGGGGCTGTAGACGGCGACGAAGCCACCGTCGACCAGCAGGTCGGGCGCGTGCTCGACGACGGCCGCCGCGTCGCCCGTATCGAGGGTCAACACGTCGAACGACGAGGGCTCGAGCGCGTCGATCTCCTCGGTCAGATCGCCCGTCCGGACGTCGACGCTGTCGTCGACGCCGCCGAGTTTCATGTTCTCGCGAGCGACGTCCGCGAACTCCGGATCGCGCTCGTAGCTCACTACCTCGGCGCCCGCGCGGGCCATCGAGGCCGCGAGCACGCCCGTCCCGGTGCCGGTGTCGAGCACGCGGTCGCCCCGCGAGACGCCGGTCTCGCCGATTACCAGTCCCACGTCACGGGGGACCATCGGCGCCCCGGTCCGCTCGAACTGGTGGAAGAGATCCGGACCGCGCAGCCGGCGTACCCGAAACGCCTCGCCCAGATGCGTCTCGACGGTGTCGCCGGGCTGGACGTCCTCGGGCACCTCGAGCACGCCCAGATCGGTCCCCTGCTCGCCGCCGGGTTGGATCAGGTACTCGCGGTCGTCCTTGACCAGCAGGACGGGGACGCGGTCCTCGCCCTCCGTTTCGACCTCAGTCTCGGAATCGCTGTCGTCGGTCACGCGAACGTCACTCGAGGCGTTCGACCGCCGCGGCGAGGTCGCCGTCGACCGCCTCGAGGGCGTCGCGGGCCTCGTCCTCGCTCACGCCGGCGCGGGTGGCGACGAGTTCGACGTCCTCGTCGGGAATCGCGGCCCCGGCGTCCTCGTCGGCGCCGGCGCTGGCGCCGGCGGCACCGGACTCGACCTGTTCGGGCGAGCCGATGATCTGGTAGGTCTCCTCGCCGCGGGCGTCCATCTTGGTGACCTCGGCGTCGTTGAAGACGAGGTCGTACTCCTCGGTGCGGATGATGACCTCCTCGGCGTCGATATCCTCTACGTCGATCCCCATCTGTTGCATCATCTGTTCCATCTTGCGCGGGTTCAGTCCGCCGCCGCCTCCTCCAAACATACCCGACACGTCGCTACCCGCGCCCTTTTACTCTGCGGTTCAAACTTTTGCTCTGCGGGTGCGCCTGCGGCGCACCCTCGGCAAAATCTTCAAAAGAGTGCAAAGCGCTCTTTTGGACCTCGCGGGATCGAAGATCCCGCTCAGCTTTGATGAAAAGCACTCCTCCCTCCCCTCCAGCCGCGTGAACGCGGCTTCCGGGTCGGTCGTCGGCCCGCTCGCTCGGCCTTCGGCCTCGCTCACGGCTGCGCCGTTCGCGTATCCGAGGCGGCTTCGCCGCCTCNGCCCGCTCGCTCGGCCTTCGGCCTCGCTCACGGCTGCGCCGTTCGCGTATCCGAGGCGGCTTCGCCGCCTCGCTTCGCTCGCGGTCGTTTCGTGTGATCCCCTGCCCTTCCCCGTTGAGCGGAGGCAACGCCTCCGCGATGTCCGGAAGACGCTACGCGTCTTCCGTTGGGTCGCGCGCCCTCGCTATCGCTCGGGCGCGCTCCCGGCCAGCAAAATGTTAGTTCTCCGCGGGTGCGCCCTCGCGCACGTTCACCGCCATTCCGGTCTCGAAGTCCGCGATGGCATCGGCCGCCAGTTCCGCCGTCCCGACCGCGATCAACTCGCCGCGCTCGTGGACTACGAGCACCTCGTCGCCCGGCCGAATTTCCGGGCCGGCCTCGAGGACGAACTTCGTGAAGACGTTCTTCTCGTCGCGGACGAACGGTTCGCTCTCGTCGTCGACGACGACGCGGTAGGCTGGGTGCTCGAGGGCCGCGTGGAGCCGACGGCCGCCCTCGAGGCCGAGGGTGAATCGGCCGTCGGTCCCGAAGGAGACGATCCGCCCGTCATCCGCGTGGATCTGCTGGGGACGACCCGAAGAGGTGCGTTTGATCGTGAGTGACTCCGCGGGCGGAAAGAGGGCGTCGCCGGCGCCCGCGCCAAACTGGTAGTCCGCGATGGTCCGCAGCTCCGGCAGTCCCGCCTGTCCGTTCCCGTCGGCTGGATCGCTCATTGGACGGGGTTTCGCGCCCGCGGTCGAAAGCCCTTCGACCTCGCCCGGACTCGAGCGATCGGTCCCGACTCCCGTACCCGAATCGCCGCGAGAGTAAGACTGTTGGATTTCATGACTATCTAAAATGACGAACGTTATAATACTCGATTCAGTAATTCCGGTATCGTATGGACGCCACGCAAATCGCTCTCGGGGTCGCCTTGTTCCTCTTTGGCACCCTGACGCTGGCCGGGCCGGCGACGCTCGTTTCCGGGCCGTTCGTATACGTTCTGACGGGAGCGATGCTGCTCGTGACCGGGTACGCACTGTTAGTCGGACTCTGGAAAGGGCGCTCGGATCGGCCCTGACGCGAGCGGGGCCTGCTCTCAGAGGAGGAACGTCTCGTGGCGTTCGCCGAGATCGACGAACGAATCGGCCGCCGCGATGAGTTCCTCGGCCGTCGAGGATTCGAACGCCATCACCTCGACCCGGACGCCCTCGTGGCGCAGGTGCGAGCAGAGCCGCGAGAAGTCGCCGTCGCCGGTACAGAGCACGATCGTATCGACGTGGTTGGCAAGCGTCACCGCGTCGAGACTCATTCCGACGTCCCAGTCGGCCTTCTTGGTCCCGTCCGAGAACGTCTTGATATCCTTGATCTTCGGCTCGAAGCCGATGTCGATCAGCGCCTCGAAGAAGCTCTCCTCCTCGGGGGAATCCGCGCGGATGACGTAGGCGATCGCGCGGGTGAGCTGGCGGTCCTGGACGGCCTTGTCGAGCAGCGCGGAGTAGTCGATGTTGCGGCTGTGCAGACTCTGGGCCGTGTGATAGAGGTTCTGGGCGTCGACGAGAACGGCGACGCGCTGGCCCGGGTGAATTTCGGTCATACGTCACACTGTGCGGGGCTCCCGTAAAAATCGCGGCGTTCCGCGAATCGCACGATCGCCGGTTACCGTACCGAGCCTCGCGACGGCCTCCCATACCGAGATGTCTCGTCGGTGCGAGTTACGCCAGTTCGCGCTCGAGGTGCTGCAACCGCTCGAGTCGCCGGTCGACCGGCGGATGGGTCGAGAGAAACCGACCGACGAAATCCGACTGTACGGGGACGACGAAGAACGCGTTCAGTTTGGCTACACCTCGGAGGTCTTCGTCGGGAACGCGCTCGAGTTCGTCCGAAAGCGATCGCAACGCGGCGGCCAACGCCGACGGGTTGCCGGTGATCGCGACCGCGCCGCTGTCGGCGACGAGTTCGCGGTGGCGAGCGAGGAGGCGAACGAAGACGGAGCCGACGAGCCAGGCGACGATCGAAACGGGGGCGAGTACGACGACACCGCTCGGAACGTCGTGGCCACCGTCGCGACCGTCGAAGGCCAGACCGCTCGCCACGAGAATCACGAGCGCGATCGTCGGGAGAAACGAAGCGAGGGTCATCACGATCGCGTCCCGATTCTTGACGTGAGCCAGTTCGTGCGCGAGGACAGCCTCGCGCTGTTCGCCCTCGAGAGTATCGAGCAGCCCGCTGGTTACCGTGATCGTAGCGCTGCGCCGGCTGTGGCTAGTGACGAAGGCGTTGGGGACCTCGGCGTCGATGACGGCGACCGTCGGGGTCGGGAGGTCTGCCTGCCGGGCGAGTCGCTCGACCGTCGCGTGGAGGTCGGGATACTCGTCAGGATCGACCGCGGTCGCACCCAGACCGCGCGGGAGAAACCACGCGGCGTACCAGTAGTGGACGCCGGCGAAGCCGAGCGCGAGAAGTCCGTAGACGACGGTACCACCACCGCTAGTGTAGCCGACGACTACGGTGGCGATACCGGACGTGATACCCAGGTACACCGCCAGCAGCAGGACCATCGTCGCGAGCATTCGGACTCGCAGGCCCCAGTCCACCGGCCACTCCATACTGGACGTTTCAGGTGACGCCTGAAATACGTGTTGCTCGATTGACCGAACGAGAACGGGTCGCCGTCACAGCGGCTATCGTGCGAGGACGATAGCGTCGATACAAAACGGTTGACGAGTGGGTCCGTTTAGCTGCGGAGCTTCTCGATGCGCTTCTCCGTCGGCGGGTGGCTCGCGAACAGCTTCTCCATGAGGCCGCGGTCGGTGTTCATGATACACAGCGCGCTCATGCTGTCGTCGAGTTGGGACTCGCGTCCCTTCGCGCCGCCGGAAATCTTCTCGAGGGCACGCGCCAGCGGTTCGCCGGTACCGATGTACTGGCGGGCGTCCTCGTCGGCGACGTACTCGCGGTACCGCGAGATGGCCAGCACGAAGATCATCACGAGCATGTTCGCCAGCGAGGAGGCGACCATCGCGAGGATCCAGGTGCCGATGTTGCGCTCGCCGCCCATCAGGACCGCGAAGTAGGCGACGTAGCCGACCATCATCCCGATGGACTGGCCGACGACCATCGTGATCACGTCGCGGTTCTTGATGTGGGCGATCTCGTGGGCGATGACGCCCTCGAGTTCGTCGCGCTCGAGGATCTGCATGAGTTCCGTCGAGACGCAGACGACGCCGGCGCCCTTGCGGCCGACGGCGAAGGCGTTGGGGACGCCCATGTTCATCACCATCAGCTTGGGTTTGTCGACGCCCATGTCGCGGGAGAGCGATTCGGTCATCTGGTGGACCTCGCGGTACCGGCCGTCCTCGGGCATCTCCTCGGCGCCTCTGAGCGCCATCCACTTCCCGAGTTTGTACTGGATCGCGGGAAGGATGACGATCCCGGCGGGCAGTATCAGGATCGGGCTGACGCCGAATAGCAGGGCCAAAAACGTCGCTGCTCCGACGTAGAAGGCAAAGAGGATGGTACCGACGACGACCATCCGAAGTTTCAGTCCGAAGTCTGTCATAGACGATTCTATGTAACGCTCGGGGATAAATTACGCGGAAGATCATATCAGCTGCTGGTACGCCGCGGGGACGGCCGCCGGCCGAAGACGCAACGGATAAGGGGGTTCGGATCAGTGAATCAGGTATGCGCCACGTCGCTCACCGCTCCGTCGGCTCCGTCTCGAGCGACGTCTCCCCTCGTTTTTCGAAACGTAAACGTGTGTGAAAGTGCTCGAAGCGGGTGTAGCAGCCCCGTTTCGGGCGCGGTCTCGGTCCGCACGCCAGCGACGACGATCGATCACGGACGATCGAAACGCCACTACCGACACGACCACGATACACGACAATGACAGCACTCGACCTTTCGGGCGTCTTCCCGGCGATGTGTACGCCCTTCGACGAGGACGAACGGATCGACTTCGAAACGCTCCAGACCGACGCGCAGCGACTCGAGGCCGCGGGCGTCGACGGGCTCGTTCCCGTCGGCTCGACCGGCGAGTCGGCGACGCTGACCCACGACGAACACGTGGAGGTCGTCGAGGCGGTCATCGAGGCCGTCGACGACGTTCCCGTCATCGCGGGCACGGGCTCGAACAACACCCGCGAGGCGCTGGAACTCTCCGAGCGGGCCGCCGACGCGGGCGCCGACGGCCTCCTGCTTATCTCGCCGTACTACAACAAGCCCGAACAGCGCGGGCTGATCGAACACTACGAAACGATCGCGGACGCCGTCGACCTGCCCCAGATCGTCTACAACGTCCCCTCGCGGACGGGTCGCAACATCGAACCCGACACCGCGGTCGAACTCGCCGCCCACGAAAACATCGCGGGCTACAAGGCCGCCAGCGGCGATCTCGGTCAGATCGGCGAGATCGCCGAGCGCACGACCGCCGAGGAGTTCGCCGTCCTTTCGGGCGACGACGCGCTCACGCTGCCGACCATCTCCGTCGGCGCGACCGGGACGATCAGCGTCTGTGCGAACATCGAACCCGAACTGACCTGCGCGATGGTCGGCGCCGCCCTCGACGGCGACTACGCGCGCGCCCAAGAGCTCCATCACACGCTCGGGCCGCTGTACCGCCACCTGTTCGTCGAGACCAACCCGATCCCGGTCAAGGAGGCCATGGAGATCCGCGGCTACGGCCCCGCTCGCATGCGCTCGCCGCTGACCCGCCTCTCCGAGGAGTACCGCGATGACCTCGAGGCCGTCCTCGCCGACCTCGAGGACGAGTCGACCCGCGCCGGTACCACCGACGCGAGCGACGAGGGAGCCGCAGTGGAGGGCGATCGATGACGGTTCGGATCGGCGTCACCGGCGCGACCGGTCGGATGGGCCGCGAAGTGATCGCCGCCGCCACCGACCGCGACGACTGCGAGGTCGTCTTCGCGGTCAACCGGGAGCCGGACGGCGAGACCGTCGACGGCGTCGAGATCGAGCCGGCCGACGAGTTCGACTCGCTGGTCGTCGACCGCGAACCCACGGCCATCATCGACTTCACCGGTCCCGAGTCGGCCGTCGACTACGCCGCGGCCTGCGCGGACGCCGGCGTCGCCTTCGTCACCGGGACGACCGGCTTCAACGACGACCAGCGCGAGGCGCTCGAGACCGCCGGCGACGACGTCGCCGTCCTCCACGCGCCGAACTTCGCCCGCGGCGTGCAGGCGCTGGTCAACGTCGTCGGCGAGGCGGTCCAGAATCTACCGGGATACGACGTCGAACTCGTCGAGACCCACCACAACGCCAAGCGCGACGCGCCTAGCGGGACCGCGAACCGGCTGCTCTCCGAGATCGAGGCCAACGGCGAGTTCTCCGAGCGCACGCACGGCCGCGAGGGCAAGGCGCCCCGCGAGGAGGGCGAGATCGGCGTCCACGCGCTGCGGGCCGGCGACATCACCGGCGAACACGAGATCGTCCTCGCGGGCAACCACGAGGAGGTCCGACTGACCCACCGCGCGGAGGATCGGGGCGTCTTCGCCGCCGGCGCGGTCGACGCGGCGGTCTGGATCGCTGGACAAAAGGCAGGTCGCTACGACTTCGCGGACGTGATCAGCGAATGAGCGCACTCGAAAGCGAGATTTCGGAGCTGTGGACGCAGTACCAGAACGACGCTATCGACGCCGGCACGGCCGGCGAGGACGAGTACGCCACCCTCGAGGCGTTCCTCGATTCCCTCGAGGACGGCGAGGTCCGCGCCGCCGAGAAGCAGGGCGACTCCTGGGAGGCCAACGAGTGGGTCAAGCAGGGCATCCTGCTGAACTTCGGCCTCCGCTCGATCCAGCAGTACGAACACGGCGGCACGACGTACAACGACGTCCTGCCGCTTGCGGACTCGAGCGAGTACGGCGACCGCGGCAGCCGAAACACGCCCGACGGCACCGTCGTCCGACAGGGCGCTCACATCGGCTCGGACTGCATCATGATGAGCCCGTCGTTCGTCAACATCGGCGCCCACGTCGGCGACGGCACCCTCGTCGACTCCTGTGACACCGTCGGCTCCTGCGCCCAGATCGGCGACAACGTCAAGCTCGGCGCCAACACCCTCATCGGCGGCGTCCTCGAGCCCGTCGAGAACGCGCCGGTCATCGTCGAGGACAACGTCTCGCTCGGTGCCGGCTGCCGCGTCACCTCTGGCTTCGTCGTCGGCGAGAACAGCGTCGTCGGCGAGAACACCCTGCTGACGCCGCGCATCCCCGTCTACGACCTCGTCGAAGAGGAGGTCATCTACGGCGAACTGCCCGCCGACCGCCGGGCCTTTACGCGCTTCGTCGAGTCCTCGATCAGCGATCACGACCTCTTCGACGGCGGCGCCTACAAGCCCGCCGTGGTCGCGACCGATCTGGAGACGGAGACGCTCGAGGCGACCGAGCGCGAGGACGCGCTTCGCGAATAATCGTTTTACCGACGTCACGGTTTTTGGACGGTTCGTTTCTACAGCACGGATTCCGCTACTGGAGGCATCGAGAACACCACGAAAGCCCCTGAGGCGCTCGACTCCCGAGACTCGTTGCGCTTCTCGGCCTTCGGCCTGCGGTGCTTACGTCGTCTAGGTTCGTCGACCGCCTCAGCCCCTTTCAGTCCCACCCGTTCCGGCTGATCGGTCTGGCCACCGCGGGTGGGACTGAAAGGGGCTGCCTGTTCCGGGAAGACGGGCGACGCAAGCACTGACTGAACGAAGTGAAGGAAGCGCGCAGCGAGCCCTTCGACCAGAACAGGCAGGGGCTTTCGTGGTGTTTGCAGGACCCTCTCTGCTGTAACACCGTAGAAAAACGCTCGAGAACCGGAATCCAAACCCTTGAATCCTTTCGGTCACTGTAGATGAACAATGACCGAGTTCGCGGATTCGCCGGCGATTCGCCGGCTCGCCGACTGGGACGCGACTCGCCTCGAGTCGCTGGTCGGCGACTACGGCTCACCGCTGTACGCGCTCGACCTCGAGCGCGTGCGCGAGAACTACCGACGCCTCGCGGCGGCGTTTCCCGACGCCGAGATCATGTACGCCGTGAAGGCCAACGCGCTGGGAGACGTTCTCGAGGCGCTCCACGAGGAGGGAGCGGGACTCGAGTGCGCCTCCGCCGGGGAAGTGAAACGCGCGCTCGCGGCCGCCGAGGCGAGCGATAGGAGCGACGGATCGGGCGCGGACGTCCACTACACGGCCGTCAATCCGCCCGCGCGGGACCTCAATTGGGTCGTCGACGCCTGGGAGGACCACCCCGAACTGACGATCACCGTCGGCGCCAAGGACACGATCGACCGCCTCGAGGAGCGCGGCTACGACGGACGACTCTGTCTCCGCGTGAATCCGGGGATCGACGCCGGCCACCACGAGAAGGTCAAGACCGGCGCCGCCGCGAAGTTCGGCGTGCCGATCGGGCGCGCGGTCGACGTGCTCGCGGACGCCGCCAACCGCGGCTTCGACGTCGTCGGGGTCCACGCCCACGTCGGATCGGGCGTCTCGAGCGACCAGTTGGACGACCACCGGGCGTTCGTCGCGCGGATGGGCGAGCTCGCACGCGATGTAAGTGACACCGTGGGCGACCTCGAATTCGTCGACATCGGCGGCGGCTTCGGCGTCCCCTATCGCGCCGAGGAGGACCCGCTGGACCTCGAGGCCGTCGCCGAGGCGACGCGGGAGGCACTGGGCGAGGTCGACGCGCGGCTGACGATCGAACCCGGTCGCTACTTCGTCGCGGACGCGGGCGTCCTCCTGACCGAGGTCAACACCGTCAAGGAGGCCCGCGACACCCTCGCGGTCGGCGTCGACGCCGGGATGACGACCCTGCTGCGGCCCGCGATGTACGACGCCTACCACCCGATTCGGAACCTGACAGCCGACCTCGAGGCCGACTCGAGCGACGAAGCCGGAGAATCGAGCGATAACGGCCGCGAGACGGTCCCACAGACGATCGCCGGCCCCATCTGCGAGAGCGGGGACGTTTTCTGTTCCGACCGCGAACTACCGGCCAGCAGACGCACGGACGTGCTCGCGATCGGCAACGCGGGGGCCTACGGCTACGAGATGGCCAACCAGTACAACTCCCGGCCCCGGCCCGCGTCGGTCGTCATCGACGGCGACGGCGACGACGCGGGCCGACTCGCCCGCCGACGCGAGACGTTCGACGACGTAACGCGAGTCGAGACGGACGCGGCCGATCCGACGATCGAAAACCCGAGTCGGAACCGGAACGCGGATACCAACCGAGAAGCACATAACGACCACGATATACGATAGCACGATGAGCGTCCCATTCCAGAAGTACCACGGCACCGGCAACGACTTTCTAATCATCCAGGCAGACGAGTACGTCCCCGATCGGGGCGCACTCGCCGAACGCGAGTGCGACCGCGACGACGGCGTCGGTGCCGACGGCATCCTCTATCTCGCCTTGGAGGAGCGGTTCCACCCGCCGCGGGTCATCATGACGCTGGTCCAGCCCGACGGCGCGACGGCTCCGATGTGCGGCAACGGCGCGCGCTGTGCCGCCGACTGGGCCATGGAGGAGACCGGCTCCGACAGCGTCATGATCGACACGCAGGCGGGGACCCTCCGCGCGGACCGCACGGACGAGGGGATCACCATCGAGATGGGCACGCCCACGTTCGCCCCCGACGAGGTACCCGTCCGAGCCGACGAGCAGGTCTTCGAGGAGGAGATCGAGGGTCTCGAGGTGACGATGGTCAACACCGGCGTCCCCCACGCCGTCACGTTCGTCGACGACGTCGACGACGTCGACCTCGAGACGGTCGCGCCGCCGGTCCGCTACGCCGACGCGTTCCCGGTCGGAACGAACGTCACGCTCGCCAGCTCCGACGGTGAGGGCGGCTTCGATCAGCGAACCTACGAGCGCGGCGTGGAAGGCGAGACCGACTCCTGTGGCACCGGCGCGGTCGCCATCGCCGTCGTCGCGCGCCGACTCGGCCACACCGACGCCGACCCGGTCGACGTCCATCCGCCGGGCGGCGATCTGCGCGTAAGTTTCAACGACCGCGGGAACGCGACGCTCGCCGGCCCCGTCGAACACGAGTTCGACGGCGAAGTGACCGTCCGATCGCCGACGGAACTGTGAGCGGGGACGACGGCGCGACGACGATGTCGACCGCGGACAGCGCGTTCGCCGGATTCGACCCCGTCGAGTTCCTCGAGACGGCCGTCCAGCACGACTCACACGAGGACGTCGGTCCGATGCGGACGTTCCTCTGCGAGACGCTCGAGAGCCACGGCGTCTCGCCCCGCGTCGACGACGGCGGCAACGTGCTGGCGACCCGCGGGCCGGCCGACGCCGATACCCGCGTCGTGTTGAACACGCATATCGACACCGTCTCGCCGCACGTCTCGTTCGAGCGCGACGAGAGCGGGAGCGAAGCCGGCGGGAGCGACGTGATCCGCGGCCGCGGCTCCTGCGACGCGAAGGGGCCCCTCGCCGCGTTGCTCGCGGCGTTTTTCGCCGTCGACCCGACCGAGGGCCGGGTCACGCTCGCGATCACGCCGGACGAGGAGGTGCTCTCGACGGGCGCCTACAAACTCGTGACGGGCGAGGACTCGCCGACGCGCGACGCCGACGCCGTGATCGTCGGCGAACCGACCGATCTTGACGTCTGTACGGCCGCGAAGGGCCGGTTTCAGGGAACGATTCACCTGACGGGCGCCAACGCCCACGCCGCGGAGCCGGAGACCGGCGCCAACGCGGTCGCGGCCCTCGAGTCCGTCCTCGCGGCGATCCGCACTTTCGACGAGCGGGCGGACGCACCGCCCGAACACCCCCAGCTCGGCGCCGCGACGCTCACGCCGACCGTCGTCGAGGGCGGCGAAGCAACGAACCAGGTGCCGGCCGACTGCGCGCTGACGGTCGACCGTCGCAGCGTGCCCCCGGAGACGGCCGACGAGTTCCACGCCGCGCTGACCGACCAGTTGGAGGCGGCCGTTCCCGACGATGTCGGCGTCGAGTTCCGCTTTACCGATCGGCCGACGCCGTTCCTCGAGGCCTGGGATACCGACCCTGACGCCGAAATCGTCGACGTCCTCGCGGACGCGTCCGGGGGCGAAGTGCGCCCGTTCACCGCCGCGACCGAGGCCTCCTACTTCGCGGCCGACGCGCCGACGGTCGTCTTCGGTCCCGGCGTGCTCGCGGACGACGAAGGGGCGGTCGCCCACGCCCCGCGGGAGTACGTCCGCGTCGACGCCGTTCGAGCGGCGTCGCGGGCGCTCGAGGAGACGCTCCGGACGCTCGTCGCGTAGCCGGCCGGGAGTGCCTGAACCGAGACCGATCCGATCGGGCGTTTTTTGTCGATACTGCCACACCTATCCGTATACGCACGTGTCTCCCCTCGCCGTCGCCCTCGAAACCGCGTTCGCTCCGCTCGCCCTCGCCGCCGTCGGCCCGAACTGGACGACTCCCCTCGCCGCCTCGAGCGTCGGCGCCGTCGTTCCGCGCCCGTTCTGGCTCCCGCTCGGGACGACGATCGTCGCGCTCCTCGTCGGCGTCGTTCTCCTGGCCGCCGCCTCGTCGGTTACGCGAACGGTCGGTGACGAGATCGGCGAGCGGCCGGATCTCTCGTTCGCCGTCGGGTTTCTCGGCCTGTTCGGACTGCTCGTCGTCGTGACGCTGCCACTGATTCTGTCGATGACGGTCGAACACCCGGCGATCTCCGCGCTGACGGCGGTCGTCGCCGGGCCGGGACTGTTCGTCTGGGGCCTCGCCGTGGTCGTCGGTAGCTGTCTCGGAGCCGTCGCGATCGGCGACCGACTCGCTCGACGGCGCGGCGACTCGGCGTCGCTCGTTCCGGCGGTCGGCAGCGGCGCCGTCGTCCTCGGCGCGAGCCAACTCGTTCCCGTGTTCGGCGCGCTGGTGGCGATGGGGCTGGCGACCGTCGCGATCGGGGCCGTCGCGCGGCTTCGGTTCGACGTCGACGAGCGCCTGTTCGACGGCGACGCGGCCGGCGAGTCGGCCGGGCGGTCGGAAATCGGTCGCTCGAGTGCCGGGTGGGAGACCGAACCGGACCGGTCGCCGGCCGCCGTGACCTGGAACGGCGGAGACGAATCGGCCGGACAGCCGGCGGACCGCGAGGACCGTTCGTGGCCGGATGGGACGGAGGCCGTCCTCGAACGGGACGGCGACGACGATTCTGGCCGGGACGAGATCGACATCGTCGGAGACGGCGAGAACTGGACCGTCGGCGGCTGGCAGTGGGACGCCGACGCGGCCGACGACGGGGACGGCGACGCCGAGCCGTCTCGCGAGGAACCCGCCGACGAACGGTAAGGACGCACGGATGGCGCGCCGCCGTGAGCGGGTCGGCGGCAGCGGGAATCGATGCTGGCCGCAGCAGGACTCGAGTCGTCGAGTGCAACGGAATTTGCTCTTCGACCCGGTCGGACTCGAGTTACAAGGAATCGAAATCGCCGACGGACGACCCGAACTTCTCGGTCCTGGCGTCCGATCTCAGGCGTAGGTCAGGTAGTTCGAGAGGTAGACGACCGCGTTGTAGCAGCCGTGGATCAGCGCCGGGACGAGCAGGCTGCCCGAGAGTTCGTACAGCGTGCCGAGGTAGAGCCCCAGCGACAGCACCGTTCCGAGGCTCACGAGGACGGCCCCGAACTCCTCGCCCATGTAGACGGGGAGATGGACGGCGGCGAAGACGAGCGCGGACAGAGGGACGGCGAGCAGCGTCGGGAACGCCTCGCCCAGCCGCGACTGGACGACCCCGCGGTAGAGCAGTTCCTCGCCGGGACCGGTCAGGAGGATCGCGATCGGAATGCCGACCAGAAACAACACCGGGTGGTTACGGTTCTGCTCGATGCTCGAGTGGGTCTCGCCCTCGCCGCCCGTGCCGAACGGATCGACGTACTCGACGAGGCTGTGGTAGCCGACGACGACGATAAACGCCCCGGCCAGTCCGAGGACGATCCACGCCAGATCCCAGATCGTGGGGTTCCGAAGGCGGAGGAACGCGCGGGTGAAATCGCGGTCGAATCCGTTGCGGCGAACGATCAGGTACGTCAGCGCGAGGCCGCCGGTCCCGACGACGTTGAACGCGACCGAGGTGGATATCTGGGTGATCGCCTCGGCCTCGTAGCCGAGCGCGAACACCTGTCCCTGAACGCCCAGCGTCGCGGCGTAGCCGGTCAGCCAGCCGCCGAAGGCGAGGGCGAGACAGAGGACGACGACGCGGAGGCGCGCCGGAACCGTTCCGGCGATCGATCGACTCGAGGACACGGTCGACCCTACCCACTACGGATAGAAATAGGTACTGACACGTCGGGTGGGCCCCGTCGGGCGACCCTCGTTACTCGAGGTCGTCGACCAGCCCGTCGGCGACGCCGACGTAGTCCGTCGGCGTCAGGGCCAGCAGCTCCTCGCGGACGTCCTCGTCGACGTCGAGGTCGTCGAACATTTCGCGGAAGTCCTCGATCGTGACGTCCTTGCCCCGCGTGACGGCCTTGACTTGCTCGTAGGCGTCCGCCTGGCCCTCCCGGCGGAGGATCGTCTGGACCGCTTCGCCGATGATCTCGGGGGTCGACTCGAGGTCTTCGCGCATGACCTGTTCGGTGGGGACGACCTTCTCGAGGCCGGCGGCGGCCTTGGTGTAGCCGATCAGGCAGTGGGCAAAGGCGGCGCCGATGTTGCGTTTCACCGTCGAGTCCGAGAGGTCCCGCTGGAGCCGCGAGGTGGTGACGTAGTCGGCGAGGAAGGTCAGATCCGAGTTGGCCTTCGAGAGGTTCCCCTCGCTGTTCTCGAAGTCGATCGGGTTGACCTTGTGGGGCATCGTCGAGGAGCCCGTCTCGCCCTCGACGGCCTCCTGGCCGAGATAGCGATCGGAGACGTAGAGCCAGACGTCCAGATCCAGATCCAGCAGGACGTCGTTGGCTCCCCGGAAGGCGTCGAACAGCGTCGCGAGGTCGTCGCAGGGGTTGACCTGCGTCGTGAGGGGCTCGAACCCGAGGTCGAGACCGTCCTCGACGAACTCCCGCGCGAACGCCGGCCAGTCGACCTCTGGGTACGCGGCGTGGTGGGCCGCGTAGGTTCCGGACGCGCCGCCGAGTTTCCCCCGCAGGTCGTCGGTCGCCCGCCGGATGCGACCCGTCGCGCGGGCCAGCCGGGAGGCGTAGACGGCCATCTCCTTGCCGAACGTGGTCGGCGTCGCGGGCTGGCCGTGGGTGCGGGCCAGCATCGGGAGGTCCCGGTGCTCCCGGGCCATCTCGGCGAGCGCGTCGCGGACCTCGTACAGTTCGGGCAGGAGCACCTCGTCGACGGCGTCCCGGACGAGCAGCCGGTGGGCGAGGTTGTTCACGTCCTCGCTGGTCAGCCCGAAGTGGATCCACGCCGAGGCGTCGCTGTCAGCGGGGAGTTCGTGGCGGATGAAGTACTCGACGGCCTTGACGTCGTGGTTGGTGGCCTCGAACTCGCCGTGGCCCTCGGTCTCGAGTTTCTTGATCAGGCGGGCGTCCTCCTCGGCGAAGTGCTTGTAGAGCCCGCGGAGGTGTTCGCGCTCCTCGAGGTCGAGTTCGAGCGGCGTCGCCTCGAGGTCGGCCAGCGCGACGAGGTACTCGACTTCGACGCGAACCCGCGCTCGCATGAGCGCGGCCTCGCTGGCGTACGGCGACAGCGGTGCGGTCCGGCTGCTGTACCGACCGTCCAGCGGCGAGACGGCGTACAGGGCGTCGGTGTCGGCCATAGTAGTCCGTCCGCAACGATGGCGAAAAAGGGTATCGAAACCGCGACCCGCTCGGGGCCACGAGCGTGCATATCTCGACGTTCCGGTCCGGTAATATCGGCATAAGTGTCCACGAATGTGCATACCCGAGGGAACGAGACCGCAACCACTTTGCCGTTCGCGGGCGCCACTCCGACCATGACGCGAATCGCCGGGATGGCCGGCAACCGAGGGCGCAACCTGTTGAACATCGCCGATCGCAACCCGGGCGGGGCCGAACTGGCCGTCGTCCTCACGAACGACGCGGACGCGCCGGTGCTCGAGGCCGCTGCCGAGCGCGGGATCCCGACCGAAGTCGTCCCGCTCGAGGACGACATGAGTCGGAGCGAGCACGAGGAAGCGGTGCTCGAGGCCCTCTCGGAGTACGACTTCGAGCTGGTCTGTCTGGACGGCTACATGCGCATCCTCTCGGAGACGTTCCTCTCCGAGGCGCCGACGACGCTGAACGTCCACCCTGCGCTCTTGCCCGCGTTCCCCGGGATGGACGCCTGGGGCGATGCGCTCGAGGAGGGCGTCTCGGTGACGGGCTGTACGGTCCACGTCGTCACGGACGCGACCGACGGGGACGGAAACGTCGTCGAAGAAGACGTCGACGCCGGCCCGATCGTCACTCAGGAGCCGATTCCGGTCTACGAGGGCGACGACGAGGAGAGCCTGAAGGAGCGCGTCCTCTACGAGGGCGAGTTCCGCGCGTACCCGCGTGCGGTGAAGTGGTTCGCCGACGGGGCAGTGGACGTGGATACGGAGGCCGGCGAGGTCACTGTCGAGAGCGACGTGGCGACCGTCGGAGACGAGGACCACGACGGTCTCCCGTTGCGCCGGCTCGTCTCAAACGACCGCGCCGACACCCTCCGCTACGGGGAGAATCCCCACCAGGACGCCGCGGTCTACACTGACTACACGACGGACGAGGCCAGCGTCGTCCACGCCGACCAGCTCAACGAGGGCGCGAAGGCGCTGTCGTACAACAACTACAACGACGCCGACGGGGCGCTCAACCTGATCAAGGAGTTCGACGAGCCCGCCGCCGCGGTGATCAAGCACACGAACCCGGCTGGCTGTGCGACCGCCGACTCGCTTTCCGAGGCCTACGAGAAGGCCCTCTCGACGGACCCGATGAGCGCCTTCGGCGGCATCGTCGCCCTGAATCGCGAGTGCGACGCCGAAACCGCCGAACAGATCATCGACTCCTTCAAGGAGGTCGTCGTCGCCCCCGGCTACACCGACGACGCCCTCGAGGTGCTCTTCGAGAAGGACAACCTGCGCGTCCTCGACGTGGGCGAACTCGGCGAGCGGACCGAACGCTTCACCGAGAAACCGCTCGTCGGCGGCCGACTCGTCCAGGAACGCGACCTGCAGTCGATCTCGGTCGACGACCTCGAGGTCGTCACCGAGCGCGAGCCGACCGACGAGGAACTCGAGTCGATGGTCTTCGCGTGGCAGACCCTGAAACACGTCAAGTCCAACGGGATCCTCTTCGCGGACGGCACCGAGACGGTCGGCATCGGCATGGGGCAGGTCTCCCGCGTCGACGCGGTCCGCCTCGCGGCGATGAAGGCCGACGAGCACGCCGAGGGAAAGGACGCCGAGGGCGCGGTCATGGCCTCGGACGCCTTCTTCCCGTTCCCGGACGGGATCGAGGAGGCCGCCGAGGCGGGCATCGAGGCGGTCGTCCAGCCCGGCGGCTCGGTTAACGACGACGACGTGATCGAGGCCGCGGACGAACACGGGATCGCGATGGCGTTTACGGGCCAGCGGAGCTTCAGACACGATTGAGCGTACGAGAGAGGTCTAACGCTCGAAAGACGCAAAGCGTCTTTCGTTGGTTCCGGCACGACTGCTGTCTCTTATACACATCTCTGATGGCGCGA
>NZ_AOIS01000060.1 GCF_000337495.1 Haloterrigena salina JCM 13891 | reverse complement strand
TCGCGACCGCCAGCGCCGCTGCGTTCGGTCTCACCGGCTGTCTCGGCGCGTTCGCCCGTGAGAGAGACATCGAATACGAGACGTGTCCGAACACGATCGTCCGCGTCAGTTCGCTCCCCGATCCCGCGGAAGCGGCGGTAACCGACGCCCTCGAGAACGGCAGCTACGAGACCGAGGACGAACTGGTCCTCGCGGAGACGGTCGACGTCGACGAGTCGTATCTTCGGTGGTGCGACCGCTACTACGCGGCCGTAGTTGAACGCGACGGCGACGACGTGACCCGGCTGCGACTCGAGGAGACCGCGCCGCCGGCTGATCCTGTGCGGATCGAGAACGGGACCGACGAAGCGGTGACGCTCGAGGTCCGGGTCGAATACGAGGAGGAGCCGCTGCTCGGGCGAACGGTCACCGTCTCGGCGAACGAGTCAGCCACGCTCGACGGCCCGGACTACCGGTTCGGGAGCTATCGCGCCGCGATCGAGATCCCGGCGCGTTCGGAGCGAGTCGCCGAGACCTGGACGGTCGACGAGGGACGCTTTCAGGCGTTCGTCGACGTCGGCCTCGACGACCTACAGGTGGCCCAGGGGTACGCCCAGGTCGCCACCTGCGAGTGGAACGAGGACGGCGATCTCGTCGACTCCTGAGTCTCCGCTCACTCGTCCGCGTACAGATCCGTCGAGAGGTACCGTTCCCCGGTGTCAGGGAGGACGACCACGACCAGTTCGTCGGGGTTCTCAGACGCGTAGTCGGCCGCGGCCGACAGCGCTGCGCCCGCGGAGATGCCGACCAGTACCCCCTCGGTGCGACCCAGCTTTCGGGACGCCTCCTTCGCCGCGTCCCCCTCGACGGCGCGGGTTTCGTCGATCAGGTCGGTCCGCAGGATGTCGGGGACGAAGCCGGGGCCGATCCCCTGAATGTCGTGGCCGTCGGAGCTGAGTTCCGAAAGCGTCGGCGACTCGGCGGGTTCGACGGCGACCGACGTGAGGTCGGTCTTCCCCTGTTCTTCCTTGATGTACTCCGAGACGCCGGTGATCGTCCCGCCGGTGCCGACGCCCGCGACGACCGCGTCGACCGCGCCGTCGGTGGCCTCCCAGATTTCGGGACCGGTCGTCTCCCGGTGGGCCGCCGGGTTGGCCTCGTTCTCGAACTGCCGGGCCATGATCGCGTCCTCGCGCTCGGCGACGAGTTCCTCGGCGCGGTCGTTCGCGCCGCCCATTCCGTCCTCGGCGGGCGTCAACTCGAGGTCGGCGCCCAACGCCGCCAGGAGCTGACGGCGCTCGGTCGACATCGAGGACGGCATCGTCAGCACGCAGTCGTAGCCGCGAGCGGCACAGACCGCGGCCAGCCCGATTCCGGTGTTACCGCTGGTCGATTCGACGACGGTGTCGCCAGGCTCGAGCGCGCCCGCTCGCTCGGCGGCGTCGACGATCTCCCGCGCGATCCGGTCCTTGACCGAATAGGGGTTGTGCGCCTCGAGCTTTCCGAAACAGTTGTCGGCGAACACGTCCAGGCGCAACAGCGGCGTTCGTCCGATCAGTTCGTCGACGGTCTCTGCGGCGTCGATCTCGGTCTCGGCCGCGGAGTCGACTGCTGGTGCCATTAGTTCAGACACGCGGGACGACCCCACTACCAGTTGTCCCGAATCGGTTCGGGTCGTGCGGGCGCTCGCGGTTCGGCGGGTCGGTCGAGCGCGGGTGGGGCTTTTTTCCGCCACCCGTCGTCCGTCGGCTATGAATCGACGACAGTTCCTCGCGGGCTCGACCGTCGGGCTCGCGGCGGCGATAGCAGGTTGTGTCGGAGACGTGCGCAGCGATACCGACGGCGAAGCGCCGACCGAATCGGCCAGCGGCGAGCGCGAGCGCGCGGACCGCGGCGAGATCACGGTCACTGCCAGCGGCGACGTCGAGGCGGAACCCGACCGGGCGGTCGTGACCGTGGGCGTACAGGCAAGCGGCGAGAGCGCCGACGCCGTGACCGACGAACTGGCGACGGGGCCGATGAACTTCGCGGAACGTTCGCCGCTCTCGGAATCCCGCCGGAGGACGTCGAGGAAGCCCAATACCGGGTCCATCCGGAACGCGAGCGGGATGCCGAGGGGTTCGAGGGGGCACACTCGTTCGAGGTGACGATCACCGACGTCGACCGCGTCGGCGAGGTCATCGATGCAGCGATCGAGGCCGGCGCCGACGACGTCGGACGCGTGAACTTCGCGCTGCAGGCGGAGACGCGAGCGACGCTGCGACGGGACGCGATCGACGCCGCGCTCGCTACCGCTGACGAGGAGGCGGCCCACGTCGCCGACAACCGGAACGTCGACCTCGAGGGAACGACGGCCGTCACGACCAGCGATGTTCGAGTTCGGCCGGTCGAAGGGCATCTCGCGAGCGGTGACGCGGCGGCGGAGGCGGCGCCGCCGACGGAGATCGAGACCGATCCCGTCAGCGTGAGCGCCAGCGTGACGGTCACGTACGCGTTCGTCGAGTAATTACGGGTGACCGAGCGGTGCCGCCGCAACGGTTTCGGCCGGCCAAAAACCGAACGACTTTTGGATTGTTAGGCCAGCCTAAAGTGTATGGGATCGATACGGGAACTCGAGCGAAGTCGGCGGGAGGTCGTGGCGACGGGAATCGCCGCCGGGAGCGCGGCGATGGCCGGCTGTATCACCGGTGACAGCTCGGACTCGGAGGACGGCAACTCCTACACGGTGTCGATGGCGCCGATGGGAGACGTCGAGTTCGACGCCGTCCCCCAGGACGCGTTCGTCACGTTCGCCCACTACGCGGACATGGCGGTCGCGCTGGGCCACGGCGACGCGGTGAACACGCTGTTCGCGCCCGAGATGTCGGGGTCGACGATGTCGATGTTCTACGACCGGCTCGAGGGCGTTTCCTTCGACGGCGAGTCGCTGCCCCACCCGCTCGAGGACGGGGTCGTCGAGGAGGACTTCTACGAGTACGACAGCGACGTCCACTTCCTGGACCCGTCGTACGTCCTGACGACCGAGGACGACTGGTCCGAATCCCGGATCGACGACGTCGCCGAGCAGGTCGGTCCCTGGTTCGGCAAC
This sequence comes from Haloterrigena salina JCM 13891, assembly GCF_000337495.1. Classification (GTDB taxonomy): domain Archaea; phylum Halobacteriota; class Halobacteria; order Halobacteriales; family Natrialbaceae; genus Haloterrigena; species Haloterrigena salina. Next base: position 78,016 of record NZ_AOIS01000060.1, on the reverse strand, counting down.
TTCCACAGCGGGGTCCACAGCGAGCCCGCGGATGCCTACGCCGACAGCTACGAGTACTACACGCTCTGGGAACTGTTCGAGCGGGTCGCCGAGGTCTTTCAGGAACGGGAGCGCTACGAGGCGCTGAAGGAAGTCTACGACGAGACGCGGTCGCAGATCGAGTCGAACCTGCCGCCCGAAGACGAGCGGCCGACGGTCGCGAGGGTCACGCTGGGGCCGGACGGACAGGACATCTTCTACTCCTACCATAGCAACACGGACGGCTTCTGGCAGGCCGAGACGCGGCCGCTCGGGGCCCACGACGCGCTCGGCGACGTGGAGTGGTCGGGCGACTGGGGCGAGGTCGACTACGAGACGATGCTCGAGGCCGATCCGGACGTCATCCTCCACCTCTGGGGAATCACGCCACGGTACGCCATCGAAGACGTCCGCGAACGGCTCGAGGGCCACTCCGCGGGAAGCGAGCTGACGGCCGTCCAGAACGACCGCGTCGTCGCCAGCGGGATGCGCTACCAGGGACCGATCATGAACCTCTTCCAACTCGAGATGACGGCCAAGCAGCTCTATCCCGACCGGTTCGGCGAGTGGCCGGGGCACGAATCCGGGCAGTCGTACCCCGAGATTCCGGACGACGAACGGCTGTTCGACCGCGACCGCGTCGCGGGGATCATCACCGACGGCGCCGCGGAGTAACGATGGCGGACGGAGCCGATACCGACGCCAGATTCGACGTCGACGTCGCCGTCGTCGGCGGCGGCCCCGCCGGCTGTTCGGCCGGCGTCTTCGCCGCGCGGTACGGTCTCGAGACGGTCGTCTTCGACCGCGGCTCCTCCTCGCTGCGTCGGTGTGCCTGCCTCGAGAACTACCTCGGCTTCCCCTGCGGGATCGACGCCGAGCGGTTCCTCGAGTTAGCCCAGACTCACGCCAGGGAAGCGGGGTGTCGAATCCGCGAGGAACTCGTGGACTCCGTCGTCGCACTCGCGGGGAACGGCGAAACCGAGGACGCAGCGGACGGCGAGGGGTTCCGACTCGAGCCCCAGGGCGGCGACCCCGTGACGGCGCGGTTCGTGATCGCGGCGACGAAGTACGACGGGTCGTACCTCCGCGGACTGGACGACGACGAGGCGCTGTTCGTCACCGAGGAGGGCGCTGACGGGGGCGTCGAACGGTTCGACCGCGCGTATCCGGACGACGACGGCCGGACGCCGGTCGCGGGACTCTACGTCGCCGGCCCGTTGGCTGGAAGCGGCGATCAGGCGATTATCGCGGCCGGCCACGGCGCGACAGTGGCCCGGACGCTGCTCCGGGACCTGCGCCGCGAGGAGGGGTACTGGGACCGATTCGCACGGCAGTACGACTGGCGCCGGTACACAGAGAACCGAGACGAGGAGTGGGCCGACCCCGAGCGCTGGGTCGAACTCTTCGACGAGACCGCCCCCGAGGACCGCGACACCGGGGACGTTCGGCGCCTCGCAGAGTCCTACGCGGCCGAGCGCGACGAGAGCTATCTCGAGGCCGAAACCGCGGCTCGGCGAACCGAGCGCGGCCAGCGACGGCTCGCGGAAGCGCTCGACGACGAGGTGCTGCTTGAGGCCGTCGACGACGAGGCGATCCGCGAGCGGGCGGCAGCACTCGAGGGCGGCAACGCGCGGTCGGACGCCGACCTGGTCGACGACTGATCAATCGGTACAATTTTTAGGTAGACCTAAAAATATCGGGTGTGATGAGATCGTCTGAAACGACGCGACGGAAGTTCATCGGCGCGGGGGCTGCCACCGGCGGCGCGCTCCTCGCGGGCTGTATCACCGGCGACGCAATGGACGACTCGAGCGGCGAGACGTACACGGTTTCGATGGAGCCGATGGGCGAGGTCGAATTCGAGGGAGTGCCCGAGCGGTGGACGGCGCTGTTGCCCAGTTACGCGGATATGGCGTTCGCGCTCGGCGGCGGGCAGACGCTCGGGATTCAGAACCACGACCGGTTCGGGACCGAGGTCTACGACGAACTGCCCGGCATCGAGTTCGACGAGGACGAGGTCGCGGAACTGACCGAAGGCGGCGTCGACACGGAGCTGTTTTACGAGATGGACGCCGACGCCCATTTCATCGATCCACACATACTGACACACTGGTACGACTGGGATCGCGACGACGTCGATCAAGTCAGAACCGACGTCGGCCCCTTCTTCGGCAACTTCATTCGCCGCCACAGTGACGAGTGGCACGACTACCGCTACTACGAGCTCTACGAGGCCCTCGAACTGATGGCCGAGGTGTTCCAGGCGCGAGACCGCTACGATGCGCTCGTCGATCTTCACGAAACGATGCTCGAGACGATAGACGAGCGATTACCGCCGGACGACCAGCGACCGACCGCGATGCTCGTCTATCCGGCCGAGTCCGGAGACGAGTTCTACCCCTTCCGATTCGACGACGGCGGGATCAGCACCAAGCAGTGGCGGGATCTCGGACTGACCGACGCGCTCGCGACGACCGACGTGGGACACTACAGATACGGTGATCGAAGTACGGTCGATCTGGAGACCCTCCTCGAGATCGATCCCGAGGTACTGCTGGTTCGCAACCACGGCGGGGACTCCGAATCGGAGTTCCGAGAAGCGGTCGTCGAGCCGTTGCAGGACGATTCGGCCGCCAGCAAGGTCCAAGCAGTCAAGGACGATGCCGTCTACAACGCCGGCTACCTCGATCAGGGGCCGATCATCAACTTCTACCACACCGAACGCGCCGCGACGGACATCTATCCCGACGCGTTCGACGACGCGACGCTGTTCGACCGCGAACGAGTCGCGGAGATCGTTACCGGCGAGTTCTGAACCGCGGCCATCAGCGTCGGTACGTCGGCTACTGGCGGTGGTACCTCCGGAATCGAGACGCGGAGCGGGCCGACCTCGAGCCGTGGATCGATCTCTTCGTGGCGACGGCGCCCAACGACCGCGACGCGAACGAAATCCGACATCGCGCCGAGTCCGACGTCGCCGAACGCGACGACTCCAATATCAATGACGAGACCGCGACACGGCGAGACGAACGGGGCCAGCGACGGCTCGCGCAGGCGCTCGAGCGTATCCGCGAGCGGGCGGCAAAACTCGAGCGATCGGAATAGCGAATCGTCGCTCCGACTGACTGTTCACGGCGAGTCCTCACCGAGCGACGACCGGCGGCCGGTAGCGTCCGACTTTCTCGCTCAGCCAGTCCCCGATTCGCGACCCGATCATTGCCGCCAGGCCGGCGAAGACGAACATAGTGACGACGGCCACGATTGCGAGGACCGTCTGAAGTACCCGCGACACCACCGGTCCGCCGAGTTCGACGTGGACGAACCACAGTATATCGACCAGCATCCACAGCGCCGGCAACAGACCGATGAGACCGGCCCGAAAGCCGACTCGAGAGCGGACGGCCGACGGTCCTTCGTACAGGTAGCCGGCGACGAGTCCGCCGAACACTACCGGCAAGAGGCCGATTTCGCTTCCCGTCTGCCAGTAGGTGACCGTCGTGAACGGGAGCGAGGCGAGACCGCCGACGATCGCGTACCGCCAGCTGTCGTCGGCTAGCAGGGATCGGCGACTGCGATCACGGGTCATACGTATCGATAGTGTTGCCGACACTATAAATATTGTAAATAGAATACGAACGGCCTGTCCCGTGATCGACCGGCGATGCAGTTCCGACTCGCGTCGCGGTCGCGGCGGTCCAGTCGCTACGGGGAGATCAGATCAAGCGACGAACGGTAAATGATAGCAGCCGAAAGCCGCGGTTCACTCGCGGTCGCCGATCAGTCGTCGGCGGGGACGGCCTGCTCCGATCGCGAGTCGGCCATCGCGAGGACGTCGTCGAAGAAGTCGAGGGTGTCCTCCGGGCCGGGGTTGGCTTCGGGGTGGTACTGGCGGGTGATGACATCGTACTCGATGCCGTCGATGCCCTCCGGTGTGTCGTCGTTGACGTTGATCTGCGTGACCTCGAGGTGTTCACCGGGTTCGGCGACCGTGTAGCCGTGGTTCTGGGTGGTCATGACGACCTGGCCGGACTCGAGGTCGAGGACGGGCTGGTTGACGCCGCGGTGACCGAAGTCCATCTTCTCGGTCGTGCCGCCAAGCGCCTCGGCGACGATCTGCTGGCCGAGACAGATGCCGGCGACGGGCGTGTCCTCGACGAACTCCTCGACGAGGTGAATCGCCTGCTCGAAGTTGACCGGGTCGCCGGGGCCGTTCGAGATGAAGAGAACGTCGGGGTCGACGGCCTCGACGTCGGCGACGCTGGCGTCGTGGGGGAGCACGTGGACCTCGGCGTCGCGGGCCAGCAGCGAGTCGACGATCGAGCCCTTCGCGCCGCAGTCGACCAGCGCGACGGTCTGGCCGTCGTTGTCGGCGCCGTAGACCTCGGCCTCGTCGACGCTGACCTGTTCGCCGATCTCGGTGTGGTCGCTCATCGCCTTGCAGGCCTCGAGTTGCTCCTTGGCGTCTTCCTCGGTGACGTCCTCACCGACGGCGATGCCGCACTTCATGGCGCCGCCGTCGCGGATCGTGGTGACGACCTCTCGCGTGTCGAGGTGGTCGACCGCGGGGACGCCCTCGCTCTCGAGCCACTCGGCGACGTCCTCGGTGAACTCCTTTGCGAGCGCGGCGCGGGGGTGGACGCGGTCGTCCTCGAACCGCTCCTCGCGGACGCCGTAGTTACCGATCAGCGGGTACGAGAAGGTCAGGACCTGCTCCTCGTAGGAGGGGTCGGTCAGACTCTCTTCGTATCCCGTATACGCTGTCGTGAAAACGAGTTCCCCGCGAGCCGTACCCGGAGCGCGACCACGTCCCTCGAGTACGCGGCCGTCTTCTAGTGCGACGTAGGCTTCCGTCATTACGATCTACGTATCGGATGGACCATCATAAGTGTTGTCTTCGAAGCTCAGTTACGATTTTCGTAATCGGTAAGTGCAGGTCACGCGTAGTCACGCATCTCCATGGACGACCTGGACCGACAGATCCTCGATCAGCTTCGGCGAGACGGCCGCACGCCCTACACCGAAATCGCCGACGAGGTCGGGACGAGCGAGGGAACCGTCCGCAACCGCGTCGAACGGATGATCGACGAGGACGTCATCGAACGCTTCACCATTTCGACCCGGACGGGCAACGTCCAGGCGATGATCGAGCTCAGCGTCGCGGTCGACGTCGACACGAAGGCCGTCTCCGAGCGCATCGCCGAGTGGGACGAAGTGGACTTCGTCTGGATGGTCTCCGGCGAGCAGGACGTCGTGCTCGTCGTCGACGCCGCGGACACGCGTGGGGTCAACGATCTCATCACGAAGGCCCGCGATCAGGAGGAAGTCGTGAGCACGAAGACGCGGCTCATCCTGGACGAGGAACTCGGCTAGGTCAGGGAATCTCCGCCATCGGACGCTCTGACACAGGGATTCACCGCGATGGCGCGCGCTGTCGATCGGCCGGAGCGAACGCGAGGGCCGATCGGCGACGTCGCGCGAGGGATGAGTAAGCGACTGGAAGGAGCGAGCGAATCGGCTGGGGAGGGCGTGGCCACTCCCCGTTGCCAGGGTAGCAGGACGCTCCTTCTCTTCTCGAGTCTCTTCGTCACGGTAACGCCTCGAGGTGGATCAGCCCTCTCCCGGCGGCGTCCCGACGCCCGGCGTCGGTCGCTCGATCGCGTCGATCACGTGTTTCCGGCGGTGGATCGTCCGATAGCCCCGGCGCAGCAGTCGGTCCAGTAGCGAGTCGGAGACCCGGGCGCTCACCCGCCCGTCGCGGATCGCGTCGACGACCGATTCGGGCGTGAGTTCGTCGGCCTCGACGACCGTGTACGCCCGCCCCACCTCGAAGGGGTAGTGGGCGTCGCTGCCGCCGACGAGCGGGAGATCGCGTTCCTCGGCCAGTTGCTCCACGAGCGGCCGCGAGCGCGGGTGTTTCCCGTTGACTTCGATCGCATCGAAGGGGACGTCCTCGAGTTCCCGCACCGTGCTGTTCCGGAAGGGGTGGGCGACGATCGCGGCGCAGCCCCGGTCGTGTGCCAGCGCGACCGCCTCCTCGGGGGAGAGCGCGCCGGGTTTCGTCGCTTCCGGCGGATCGGGGCCGACGACGAGGACGTGGCCGCGATCGGTCGTGATCTCGATCCCCGGCAGCGTCTGCGCTCCGCCGGGCGGATCCAGCGGCGTGTAGTAGTCGTGGTTGGTCGTCGCGACGCCCGCGAGGCCGCGGCGATCGGCGGCCCGAGCGAGCAGTCGGACGCCCAGCGGGTCGAAGCGGTCGCCGAGGCGACGACGACCGTGGAAGAATCTCGTGTGCGCGTGGAGGTCAACGGAGTACATGGAAGGGCAAACGCCGGGCAGACCCTTTTGCGTGCGGCCGGCATCTCCTGTAGTATGGGATCCGACGGTGCGAGCGACCGCGTTCTCATTCTCAACCCGGTGAGCGGGAGCGGAGACCACGTGGACGAGGTCGTCGAACTGGCGGCCGATCACGGCTTCGAGATTCGAAAGACCGAGAAGGGTGGCGACGCGAAGCGGTTCGCCCGCGAGGCCGCCCCCGAGGCCGACCTGGTCGCCGCGGCCGGCGGGGACGGGACGGTCAACGCCGTCGCCAACGGCGTCGCAGCGGCGGACGCCCTCGAGTCGACGACTGTCGGGGTCGTCCCCGCGGGGACGGGCAACAACTTCGCTTCGAACATCGGAATCCGAGGACTCGAGCACGCGTTCGACGTGATCGAGGACGGCCGCCGTCGGCGGATCGACATCGGCGTCGCGAACGATCGCGTCTTCGTCAACTCCTGCGTCGGCGGGATCACCGCCGCGGCGAGCGGCGAGACGTCCTCGGAGAGCAAGGCGGAACTCGGCGTGCTCGCGTACGTGAAAAACACGATCGAGACGGTCGGCGAGTTCGACTCGCTGCCGCTTCGGGTGAAGACGGCCGCGGGACCGAACGGGGAGCGAGCGCACGCCTGGGAGGGCGAGGCCCTGTTCGTCCTCATCGGGAACTGCCGGCGCTTTACCGGCGCGCGGACCGCCCAGGCCGACGTCGAGGACGGCCTGCTCGAGGTGACGATCGTCGAGGACACCGCGGCGATGAACCTGCTCGGCGGCGCGGCCCGAAAGGGGCTGTTCGACGGCGACAGCGACTGCATCATCACGCGACGGACGCCGTCGCTCGAGATCGAGAGCCGGCGCGACGCCGTCGAGTACAGCCTCGACGGCGAGATGCTCGAGACCGAGACGCTTCACCTCGAGACCGACGCGAGCGCGCTCGAGATCGCCGTCGGGAGCGAGTACCGGATCGATCCGGACGAGGAGGCGACGAACGGCGGGATCGTCTGACGCGCACGGCGGGGCTGAACCGTGCGCACCGCCGCGGCGAGACGATACTGGTTTCAAGACCCGCTGTGATTGTGGGGGTATGAGTACGCCACAGGACGACCTTTCCCACGAGAACGCCGAACAGGACGTGATCGCCGTCGACGCCGACGACAACGAACTCGAGCTCGTCAACCGGCTCGAGGCCCACACCGGCGACGGAATTCGCCACCGGGCGTTTACGTCGCTGGTCTTCGACGGCGAGGGGAACATTCTGCTGGCCCAGCGAGCCCCCGACAAGCGCCTCTGGGGAACCTACTGGGACGGAACCGTCGCCTCCCACCCCGTCGAGGGACAGAGCCAGAAGGAAGCGACGCGCCAGCGACTCGAGGAGGAACTGGGGATCTCCCCCGACCAGTACGGCGACCTGCGGCTGACCGACCGCTTCGAGTACAAGCGCTACTTCGAGAACGCGGGCGTCGAACACGAGGTCTGTGCCGTCCTGCAGCTGACACTGGACGACCGGAGCCTCGATCCCGACGAGGAGGAGGTCGCAGGCCTGATGTGGGTCCCCTACGAGCGACTCCACTCGAACCCCGAATGGTACCGCCAGCTCCGCCTCTGTCCCTGGTTCGAGATCGCGATGCGACGCGACGTCCGGTAACGCCGCCGATCGCGACCCGATAGCCGTCATTCTGACACTTCCGCCGAATCGGCCGATCCCGAACCCCGTCGTCACCGAACGCCGAGCGCCGGCCGTTCGGACGGCTCGAGGACGCAACTCCCGCGATTTTTCGGATGAGAAACGATAGACGTGACCCTCTCGTCTCGGCGACGGACACCGTCTAGAAACAGTACACTAGCGGGAGGTTTATTAGTGAGTGCCCACACATGAAGGATAGACTGCGATGGTCAGTGATACGTTCAGGCGTCTTCTCCGGGGGAGCGTCGCCACCTCGTCCGCGTCGGCGGGGAGTTCGACCGCGACGGGATCGACGGCGGAGACGGGGCCGTCGCCCGACTCGGCGCGACCCGAGGGCGAGCCGCTGGATATCTGTCTGTTGAGCTACCGATCGAACCCCTACTCCGGCGGCCAGGGCGTCTACGTGAAGTACCTGAGCCGAGCGCTGACCGATCTCGGACACTCCGTCGACGTGATTTCGGGGAAGCCCTACCCCGAACTCGACGACGACGTCGGACTGGTGAAGTTGCCCGGCGAGAACGTCGTCGACGAACTCGATCGACTGGGGCAGTTCGAGCCCTCCTATCTGCGCGATCCGCTGGCGATGTACGAGTGGCTGAGCGCGCTCACCGGCGGCTTTCCCGACCCCTACGCCTTCGGTCGCCGCGTCGTCGACTACTTCGAGAAACGTCGACCCGAGTACGACGTGATCCACGACAACCAGTCGCTGTGTTACGGGCTGCAGACGTTACGCGAACGGGGCCACCCCGTGGTGGCGACGGTTCATCACCCGATCACCGTCGACCGCGACGTCGCCCTCGCCGCGGCCGACGGCTGGGGCGAGCGGCTGCTGATCCGCCGCTGGTACCGGTTCCTCCGGATGCAACGCGAGGTCGTCCGTGAGCTCCCCCACGTCCTGACCGTCTCCGAAGCGGCCAAGCGCCGCACCGTCACCGACTTCGGCGCCGACCCCGACGCGCTCCGCGTCGTCCACAACGGGATCGACACCGACCTGTTCGAACCCGTCGACCGCGAGCACGACCGCCCGCGCGTGATGACGACCGTCAGCGCCGACGTGCCCCTGAAGGGCGCTCGCTACCTGCTCGAGGCCTTCGCCGACGTTCGCGAGCACGTCGACGCCGAACTCGTCGTCGTCGGCGAGTTCGACGAGGGCGGCGACTGCGAGCGACTGGTCTCGAAGCTGGGCATCGAGGACGCCGTCGAGACCCACAGCGAGATCAGCTACGACCGGATGATCGAGCTCTACGGCACCGCCGACGTCGCCGTCGTCCCCTCGCTGTACGAGGGGTTCGGCCTCCCGGCGGGCGAGGCGATGGCCTGTGGCGTCCCGGTCGTCGCCACCACCGGCGGCGCCCTGCCCGAGGTGGTCGGCGACGCCGGCGTCCTCGTCGCCCCCGGCGACGCCGGCGAGATGGCCGACGCGATCTGCGAGTTGCTCGCCGACGCCGACCGGCGCCGCCGGCTGGGCGAACGCGGCCGCGAGCGCATCGTCGAGGAGTTCGACTGGGAGCGGGCCGCCCGCGAGACCGTCCGCACGTACCGAACCGCGATCGAGGCCCGGCGGACGCGGGAGACCTGACCATGGAGACGATCGATTTCGACCGGCTCACGCTGACGCCGGGGATGCGCGTCTTAGACGTCGGCTGCGGGGAGGGCCGACACGTCCACGCCGCCGCCCTCGAGAACGTCCGCGAGGTCGTCGGCGTCGACATCGGGCGGGAGAGCCTGACCGCCGCCCGCGAGGACTACGCGAAGTACATCGCCGACGAGACCGACGTGCCGGTCACGTTCGCCGCGGGCGACGCGCTCCGGCTTCCCTTCGAGGACGGTTCCTTCGACGTCGTCTGCTGTACCGAGGTCTTGGAACACATCCCCGACTACGAGGCGGCGCTTGACGAACTTCGCCGGGTCTGTGCGCCGGGAGGAACGCTCGCGGTCAGCGTCCCCCGCGAGGGGCCCGAACGGGTCTGCTGGGCGCTGTCCGAGGAGTACCACCAGGTCGAGGGCGGCCACGTCCGCATCTTCGACCGCGATGAGCTGCGGGCCGCGATCGAACGGCGCGGCTTCCGCCGGGTCGACGACCACTTCGCCCACGCCCTGCACGCCCCCTACTGGTGGCTGAAGTGTCTCTGGTGGGACCGCGATCAGCGCGGCGATCCGCCGCTGCCGCTGCGGGCCTACGATCGCTTCCTCGAGTGGGACGTCCTCGAGTCGCCCCGACCGGTCCGGCTGCTCGAGCGCGCGCTCGACCCGCTGGTGGGCAAGAGCGTCGTCTACTACTTCGAACTGGAGGGGCCAGCGTGAGCGACGGCTCCGGGCCCCGGTCGCTTGCCGACTGGGGCCTCGAGCCCGCGGTCGACCACATCGAGCGCGTCCAGCGCGCGGACGGACTGATCCTCTGGTATCCCGACGGCCCCGCCGACCCCTGGGACCACGTCGAGAGCGCGATGGCGCTGTCGATCGCCGGCCGCGACGAGGCCGCCCGCCGCGCCTACCGCTGGGTGGCCGAGGCCCAACACGACGACGGGGCGCTGTGGGCGACCTACGGCGACAGCGAGGACGACGACGGCGCCCACGACGGCGACGAACCGCGCAAGGAGACCCACCGGAGCGCCTACGTCGCCGTCGGCGCCTGGCACCACTATTGCTGTACCGAGGACCGCGACTTTCTCGAGGCCCTCTGGCCGACCGTCCGCGACGCGCTCGCCTTCGCCTGCGACCACCAGGCCCCGACCGGCGAGATCTACTGGACCGTCGACCCCGACGGCGAGGTCTACGAGGACGCGCTGATCGCCGGCTGTGCCTCGATCTACAAGAGCCTCGCCTGCGGCGCGGCGATCGCGGACGTTCTCGGCCGCGTCGAGGAACGGGATCGGTGGCTCGAGGCCCGCGCCGACCTCGGCGAGGCGATCCGAACCCGACCCGATCGGTTCGACCGCACCTGGGAGAGCAAGTCGCGGTACGCGATGGACTGGTTCTACCCGGTCCTCTGTGGCGTCGTGACCGGCGATTCCGCGCGGGAGCGTCTCGATGCCGGCGCGGGTCGGTTCCTCGAGGAAGAGTTGGGCTGTCGGTGCGTCTCGGACGAGCCGTGGGTAACCGTCGCCGAGTCCTGCGAACTCGTGCTCTCGCTGGCCGCGGTCGGCCGGACGGAGCGCGCTCGAGAGATCTACGAGTGGCTCTTCCAGTGGACCGACGACGAGGGGATCTTCTGGACGGGTTATCAGTTCGAGGACGAGGCGTTCTGGCCGGGCGAACGGCCGACCTGGACCGGCGCGGCCGCGGTGCTGGCCGCGGACGCGCTCTCGGGATTCTCGCCGGCGGCGGATCTCTTCACCGATCCGCAGCCGGAGTGACGGAGAGTGCGACACCCGCCACGTGACAGCGATCGCTCGGGACGGGTCATTTGTCCGTGAACACTCTGAGCGCGACTCCGGCGAGTACCAGGCTTGCCCCGAGAACGATTCCCAGCGGCGGCGGTAACGGCGTGAACCGTACGAGCCCGACGAGGATGACGATAGTCGAGAGTCGAACCACGGCCTCCCTACGTCGAACGCACTGAAAAGAGCGCTGCGCGCGTTATTCAACGGATTGTCGTCCGAGCACGCCCCCGTTCGTCGCTCAGGCGAGTTCGCTCACTCCCTCCCCTCGGACGGGGAACTCCGTGCGATTCCATAGGGAGTGCGGATGAGGAGGTGGGGAGTCGTACCTGGCGCGACTCACCGTCAGATGCCTGCATCGTCCACGACGAACTCGACGAGTGAAAGAACGACGAAGCCTCCCGCCAAGAGAACGCTTTCCAGGAATCCATACTGGAAGGGATAAACGGAGAGTCCGAGGAAAATCAACGCACCGATGAATGCGATCACGCTGATCAAAATCGTCTGCGTCATCTGCTCCATACGCCAGCTATGGGACTACAGTAAAAAAATATACGTCCACCAACCGATTTGCCGCCACCCGAACGAGTTCGCGGCGAGCGCTATCGTGATTGCCGCCCGATTCCCGTATCACAGACCACGCACGACGGCAGCCCGTTCGCGTCCGTGAACCGGTCGAACAGCCTCGAGAGCCGCACGTCGTGACTCGCGAGCACGCCACCCGGCGAAACGTGCGGCAGCGCCGTCTCGTACTCGAAGCGCATGTGCGGCAGTCGGTGGTCCGAGTCGTGCAGGAACAGGTCGACGGGCCCGACTGCCTCGAGCAAATCGGGAAGCACCGCGAGCGCGTCGCCCTCGCATAACTCCCAGTGCTCGCGACACCGGTCCGGAATCAGGTGGCCGTAGTCGAACCGACCGGGCGGACCGCCGGGAAGATCGACTGCGTGTAGCGTTCCGCCGCCGTTTCGTTCCATCGCAGCCAGAATATGCGCGTCAAACGAGCCGAACAGAACCCCGGTTTCGACGGCGGTTTCGACCTCGAGCGCGCGACAGACCACATACAGCGTCACCCCGTCGCGCCAGTGGGTCGTGTCGGTGGCGACGCCGGCCTCGTGAATCTCCGCCACGCGGTCGGCGTAGGCGTCGTGGAACCACTCGAGGTTCTCGTACTCGCGTTCGTACGCTCGGAGTTCGTCGACCGACGCGGGGAGCACCCCCGCCAGCCGCTCGGCTCGCTCGTCGGTCTCCCGGCCGTAATCGAGTCGCCGACGCTCGAGGCCCAGCCGGGCCTTGCGAAGGGCGTAGATCGCGTCTCGCAGGCGACCGGGCAGCGGATCCGCCGTCGTCACCGATACCCCAGCGCCTCGAGGCGCGATTCGACGTCGTCCTCGTCGCTCTCGCCGTCTCCCTGACTGCCGGCTTCACCGCCCTCGCCGCCCTCGCGAACCGCATCGGGAAGCGCCGGATCGCAGGTACCCAGATCTCGTCCCTCGCGGACGACCCACGGGACGCGCCGCAGCGCGGGCACGGGCGTTCCGGGCGGGTGCGACCAGACGCCGAGTTCGCCGAGCGCGTTGCCGTGATCGCTGGTCATCGCGACCCGGCCGTCGCAGTTCTCGAGCAGGCGCGCGACGTCGTCTACCACCCACTCGAGGTTGTCCCGGTAGGCCCGCCAGACCGCCTCGAAGGACAGATCGCCGTCGCGGACCCGCAGCCACGGGTCGTTCATCGACCCCTCGTCGTCGTCGGCCTCGGCGAAGGCCTCGAGAGCCTCCCGCTCCTCGGCTGTGAGGTCCTCGAGGTCGAGGTCCTCGTCCGCCGGGTCGTCGCCGTCGTCACCGCCGGCGAACTGCCCCCAGTGTTCGATGTCGGCCGAGCCGAAGAACCACTCCGGGCGGGATCGGAACGGGGCGTGGGGCTGCATGTAGTGGACGAGGACGCGGTCGACGCCGAGTTCCTCGCGATTGCGCCAGATCGCGATCGCGGCGTCGGTCAGCGACTCGGGCGGGATCGTCGAGATGCCGTCGTCGACCCAGTCGTCCCGCCAGGCCTCGTGGAAGACGCCGAAGTCGGCCTCGGAGAGCGGCAACACTTCGTCGGAGGTGACGAGGATGTGCTCGCAGGACTGGGAGGAAAAGGGGTTGCCGGTCACGTACGCGGTGCGAGCCATCTCCTCGCGGTAGGCGGGCGCGAAAGTTCGGTCCATCCACTCGGCCGACTGCGAGCCGACCGACCACAGCGAGTCGACCCCGTCGGGTCCGGGCAGAGCTTCGTGGCCGGCCGCGGCCGCCTCGCGCATGAGATCGAGTCGGCAGCCGTCGAGAATACAGCAGACGTCCCACTCGCGGTCCCAGACGGCCGTCGCGGGTACGAGTCGCGAGAGTGCGCGGCCGAAGCGACCGGTCGCGATCGTCTCGGATAGCGTCGCGAAATCCATCGGCGTCGGCTCCTGTATACTGGCTGGAGGTGATTCTGTTAGTAGCTTTTGATCGGCGAACCGACCGGTCGCCGACTCGAGCGGTCGGCCGTCGCCGCGGACACCGGCGGATCGAATCGCGACACGAGGTGGAGATATGCGATTCGGTAACAAGGCTTATTATACGGTAGTTCGTAGCCACGACCGAGGACCGATGAAAACGGTCCGTGTGACGTAATGAGTTCCCAACCACCGGAAACCGAGACGCACGAAGTCACGCTCTCCAGAGACGAGCAATGGGTCGTTCACGCCATCCTCGCGGACTATATCGACGACGCTATCGATTCCGACGAGACCCCGCCGGCGTGGGCGGTCGAACTGCTCGAGGCCGTCGAGTCCGGAGACAACACGGAGGTACTCACCGGACTCCAGACCCGACGACTCGCCGACGCGATGGCTGACTATCTCGAGCGCGAAGGGATTCCGGACCAAGACCGCGTCCACGGATCGGACGTCGCCGACCGACTCGAGGCCCACCTCGAGTCCCCCGGGACGGCGTAGTCCGTCCCGAACAACGGCTAAAGGCGACGAAACGCGGTCAGACGACCGCGAACGTATTTTGCGGGATCAGGGTGAACCGAGACGACCGTCCGCGGCGGGTGCCGCGAGCGCAGATTGCCGTTCGATCAGGGACGAGTGAGTCCCTACACGGCCGAAACCCGCTCCTCGGCCGAAAGGGCGAGCAGTAGCGCGGGGAACAGGGGCAGCGACAGCAGTGCGGTTGGGTGATCTCCCGACCGCAGCCCCGTCGACGCAGATGACGGTCAGGACTCGCTCGACCGGGACCGGGAAGCGACGAAGGATGCCATCGACAAACTCCCGACGAGAAGAGCACGCGCGATGCGGATCTCGCTCTGCACGCCGTCCACTAGGTCGGTACGCACGACGGGTCGACGATCGACCTGTACCGGATCGGGGGCCAGAGCGAACGATCGACGCAGCGCAGCCGGCAGCTCTCTTGGAGTCGGCCAATACGGTGCATAACCAGCCCTCTTCCTGCTGGGTCGCGGCGTCGAGAACTCGGCAGACGGCATCTACGGTGTCTGGGCGGGCGACGACTATGGCATCCGCGGACGGGACAGTCGCTCGGTACGGCACTTCGCTTCCGTGGCCGTTCCTCGAGTCTTGTGTACTCAGGTGAGAATCAAGCGGTTGTTGGTAAATGTTTCTCCGGTATCGATTTGTATTATGGTAAAATAGGGCGAGGCGGAGTGTGCTATGAGATGACACTGCAAGATCCCCTCGACATTGATAGGCGAACATATCTCGAGATGGCCAGCGGTGCCGTGTCGATTCCCGCGCTGAGTAGCGCAGTGGGCGCACGGAGCGACGACGCCGCGGACGTCACCCAGTCTCGTCAGGAAAAGTTCGACCGGCTGGACGCGTATCTCGACGAGAACGGACTCGAGGCCGTCTGGTTCGCGGATTCGGACTCGTACGCGTGGCTCACCGGCCGGAGCAACGTCATCGATCGGAGTTCGACAACTGGCGTCGCCGCCGTCGGCTACGACGGGGCGGACCTCACGATCGTCGTCGACAACGACGAACGCGCGCTCGTCCGGGAAGAGCGGTTCGACGGCGGCGGTTCGGACGACTGCCACCTGACGCCGGCACTTCCCGACGTGACGATCGAGACGTTCCCGTGGTACGCGACGTCGCTCGGCGACGCCATCGCAGAACGGTCGCCGACGCCCGCAGCTGCGGACTTCAACGTACCCGGACTCGAGTCGCTAGATGTGAGCCCGCTCCGGCAGCCGCTCACGGCCGGCGATATCGAACGATACCGAACGCTGAGCGCCGAAACGGCTGCCGCGATCGAGGGCGTCTGTCAAAACGCCGAGTCGGGCGACACCGAGCAACAGCTCGCGAACGCACTGGGCTGTGCGCTCGATCGATACGGGATCGATCATCCGGTCGTACTCGTGGCGGGCGGAGCGCGGGCGCGGAAGTATCGCCATCCCGTCCCGCGGGACGTCGAACTCGGCGAGTTCGTCGTCGTCTCCGTCGTCGGCCGACGGCTCGGGGAGTACGCCAGTTGCACGCGCACGGTCGCCTTCGACCCGCCGGAGTGGCTCGAAGAACGACATCGAATCGCGACGCGCATCGACGCTACCGCGCTGGCCTCGACACGGGCGGCCGCGCGGTCGGACGGAACGGCCGGCGACGTCTTCCGGGCGATTCAGGCCGGGTACGGGGAAGCGGGCCTTTCGACCGAGTGGCAGGCACACCACCAGGGTGGCGCGGCCGGGTACGCGAGCCGAGAGTGGGTCGCGACGCCGGGGCTACAGACGAGCGTCACGGCACCGATGGCGTACGCGTGGAATCCGACCGTGAAAGGGGCGAAGAGCGAAGGGACGGTCCTGGTGACCGACGACGCGATCGAACCGCTCACGACGACCGGGGAGTGGCCGACTCTCGAGGCGGCGTCGTACGTGGACGACGCGACAGTCACGCGGCCCGACGTCCTGTACAAGAACTCGTAGTCGCCAGATCCGTCACGACCCGTTGCTGAAGGGCCAGGACAGCTCCCACCGAAACGCATCGAAGACGGCCGCGAGGCTCGCGCGTAGCTACCGTCGTGCCGGTGTCGGCCGACATGCCCCGCTTGGCGGCGTCCGTCAGGGCCGCGTCGTGCCCCAGACGGCGGTGAGTGCGAGCAACACCGCGGGGAACAGCGGCAGCGACAGCAGGGCGAAGCGGTAGCCGACGTCGGGCGGCCAGAAGGTGATCGCCGCCGGCGCGACGATAAAGGTAAGGACGATCATCCCGACGACGGTCCAGCCACGCCAGTCGAACTCCCGGTCGGCCGCCTCGGGATGAGGTGGTTCGGCGGTCGAATCGTCGTCCGCGACGTCCGCCCGCTCACCGTCCCCGTCGAACGCGGCGGGGTCGTGGACGTAGCCGCCCTCGTCGCTCGAGTTCACACGCGGGGCTTGCGAGGCAGCGGTAAAAGTCCTCACGGTTCCGGAGGGATTTCGCACCGCGGCCGAACCGGTTCGGCGTATGACTCGAGCTGGCCGCTGAAGCCGATTTGAACGGAGACACAGCACGACTCGAGTCGCCACTGTCCACGTCTCGGAAACAGTCAAGTTACTTGTATCGCAACGGCGACCGATCACAGCATGGAAACGTGGCTGCGGACACTGACGAAGATCCACCACTACCACTATCCTGTTCTCGCCTGTGGCGGGCTGATCGTAACGGTCGTGTGCTCCAGTCCGGGAACGCACCAGTTCGCCGTCGGACCGATCACGGTCGACGTCTTCTACAGTTCGCTGCTAACGTTCGGGGCGCTGTTGGTCCTCTCGATGACTGATACGTACGATCCGGAAGACTACGGACTCGAGTCGGACGACTCCGAACGGTAACGGCGCTATCTCGGCAGCGTCGAGCCGATTCCGACTCACCGTCGTCGATTCCTAGAGTTCGCTGTCGGGACGGACGACGACCTTGCCGAACCCTTCGCGGTTCTCGATGATCTCGTGGGCGCGGGGCGTCTCGCTCATCGGCAACTCCTCGCGGATCGCGGGCTCGAAGGTGCCGTCCCAGACGAGGTCCATCACTTCGTCGACCTGATCGGGCGTCGCCATCGTCGAGCCGATGATCTGGAGTTGCTCCCAGAAGATTCGCGGGATGTCGGTCTCGGGATTGCCCCCGCCGGTGCCGCCGCAGGTGACCAGCCGACCGCCCTTGGTGAGGCTCTTCAGCGAGTTCTGCCAGGTGGGCGCGCCGACGTGTTCGACGACGACGTCGACGCCGCGGCCGTCGGTCTCCGAGAGCACCCAGTCGGCGAAGTTCTCGTCCTCGTAGTTACAGACGTGGTCGGCGCCGTGCTCGCGGGCGTAGTCGAACTTCTCCTCGGTGCTGCCGGTCGCGTAGACCTCCGCGCCCGCGTAGTCGGCGATCTGGAGCGCGGCGTGGCCGACACCGCCGCTGGCGCCCAGCACGAGCACCTTCTCGCCGGCCTGGAGTTCCGCACGGTCGATCAGCATCCGCCAGGCGGTCTGGAACACCAGACAGCTCGAGCCGGCGACCGCCCAGTCGACGTCCTCGGGGACCGGAATCAGGTTGTCCTCGGGAACGGCGGCGTACTCGGAGTGGACGCCCTGGACGTGCTCGCCGATGATGTGGAACCGGGGATCGAGCGTCGGATCGTCCATCCGCAGGTCGCCGACGCCGGCGGAGACCGCGACGCGGTCGCCCTCCTCGAAGCGGGTGACGTCCGGGCCGACCTCCTCGACGACGCCGGCGGCGTCGCTGCCCGGAACGTGGGGCATCTCGAGGTCGATCCCCGGCATGCCGCGGCGCGTCCAGATGTCTAGGTGGTTGAGCGCGGCCGCCTTGATGTCGACCAGCACCTCGTCGCGGCCGACCTCCGGATCGGGGTACTCCCCGTACTCGATGACGTCCGTGTCGCCGTGTTCGGTGATCTTGACTGCCTGCATACTCGCGTATGACGGAAACTCCGGCCATAACAGTTGGGCTACCAGCACTCTGCTGGTCGACGACCGGTCCCTTTGCGCTGCAAAGTTACTTTGTGACGGAAACTATTATGTGTTACAGATGTGTCATCTGACATAGGGACGATGTCAACAGAGACACAAACCGGCCGCGGATCCGACGCTGACCTCGAGCGGAATCGACAGGACCGAGAACCCACACGAGACCGGGATCGAGACCCGCGACGCTGGCTCGCGCAGGCGAGTGCGTTCACCAGACGGAGCCTTCAGGAGGTGCACAACAGCTGGCTGCTGCTGGGGTGGGTGATCGCGTTTCCGGCGATCATGTACCTCTTCTTCGTCGCGCAGGGAACGGACGGGCCGGCGACGGCCGACGCGATTATCTCGATCGGAATCGGCGTGATGGGCGCGCTCTTCGTCTGCCTCTATCTCTTCGGCGACCAGCTCGCGGGCGACCTCGAGGACCGGCGGTACGCGGCCTACCGGTCGATGCCGCTCTCGCCCGCGGCCGATCTGGCCGGGCGGATGGCCGCCGGCCTCGTCCTCGCGACGGCGGCGTTCGCGGCGACGATCCTCGCGGGGGTGGCGACCGGCGCCGAGTACAGCCTCCGCGGGCCCGAGTCGATTCCAATCGTCGTCGTCGCTGGACTGCTGACCTGCGTCTTCTGGATGGTCGTCGCGATCCCGATCGTGCTGGCCGCGGACAACGAGTCCGTCGCCGAGTGGGTCAGCTCGCTGGTCGCGGTCGCCGCGTTCATCCTCACTGGCTTCAACGGCGCGCTGCCCGCACAGTCGCCTATCGAGGGCGAACTGCTGAACTACCTCCCGAACGCCCTGCCGACGCGGCTGCTGGTCTACCACCTCGTCCCCACCGAGAACTGGACGGAACTCGGCGCCGCGCCGCCGGCGATGCCGACCGGCCTCGAGTTCGTCGCGCTGCTGGCCGGCTACGCGATCGTCGCGCTGGTCGCCGGAACGGTCCTGTTGAACCGGTACGCCTACGACCGGGGGTGGTGGCCGTGAGCGACGCCGTCGTCACCGCCAGCGGGGTCCGGAAGTCCTTCGACGAGGAGGGCGTCCTCGAGGACGTCGACCTCACCGTCAGGGACGGCGAGCTCCTGGTGCTGATGGGGCCCAACGGCGTCGGCAAGTCGGTGTTGCTCTCCTGTCTGGCCGGCAGCGATCGCCCGACCGAGGGCAGCGTGTCCGTCTTCGACGAGCCGGCCACCGCACGCGCGGACACGACGAGTTTCCTCCTGCAGGACGCGCTCTGCCACGAGAAGCTCACCGGCCGGGAGAACGTCGCGTTCTACGACCGGCTCCACCCCGAGTTCACCGACGCGTGGCGCGACTACGCCGACCGGCTCGGGATCGCCGAGGACCTCGAGAGGCCCGTCGAGAACTACTCCGGCGGGATGGTGCGCAAGCTCGAGCTCTCGATCGCGGCGAGCATCGACGTCCCGATCTACCTCTTCGACGAACCGACCGCGGCGCTGGACCTGCCGACGGTCCAGACGGTTCACGACCTGTTCCGCGAGAAACGGGCCGCGGGGAAGACGCTCGTCGTCGCCAGCCATCGCCCGATGGACGCCGACATCGCCGACCGGGTCGCCTTCCTCGCGGACGGCGAAATCGCCGCCGCCGGGACGCCGGACGAGCTGTTAGCGTCGCTCCCGCCGATCCTCGAGACCGGGACCGCCCATACGGGCGCGCTGGCCGACGCGATCCGCGGGGATCCCTACGCGGTCGCCGGCAACGTCCGAGGGTTCCTGCCGGCCGACGGCGACGACCCCGATCCCGCCGTCGACGACGCCGCGGCCGCGACCGGCATCGACCCGGACGACCTCGCCGTCGCCGAGCCGACGTACACCGACCTGTTTAACTACTACACGAACACTGGTCCGGACGAACGCCCGACACACAACCGATGACCGACGGAACCGAAGACGTCGATCCGGCCGCCCTCGAGGCGGAGCTCGACGAGATCAAGGGAGCGATCGGACTCGCGGAGGACCACCCCTACTGGTGGCGGTTCTGGCTCGTCGAAGGCGTCGGCGCCGGCCTCTGTTTTACCCTCGTGCAGTTCTGGTTCCGCGGCGGTCCTCAACTGCCAATCCTGGCCGCGTTCATCAGCCTGCTCGGCCTCGAGACGCTCGTCAAACGCCGGATTAGAGCGGCCTACGAGCCGCCGACGGCGGGGCTGCCGGACCAGCGTCTCTGGCTCCTCGCGGTCCTCGCCGCCATCGGCGCGCTGCTCGTCGGCCTCCTGCCGGTGTTCGACGCGCTCGGCGAGCGGAACGCGGTCCGGCTGGCGCTGGTCTCCGCGGGGGCGGTCGTCGGCGCCGGCTACGTCTACATGGGCCAGCTGCTCGGCGCGTACGACATCCGAGCGGCCGACCGCTACGCCTTCTACGCCGGCGGCGCGTGGATCCTCGTCCTCGCCGCCGCCATCCCCCACGTCCCCGCCGCCGAGGGCTGGGAGTACGCCGTCTTCGGGCTCGGTATCGCCGTCCAGCACGTCGCCGCCTACGTCGTACTCTCTCGGCGCTAACATGGAATTCGACAAACTCGTCCACCAGCCGACCCGCCTTCGCATCTTCGCCCACCTCTACGCCAACGGCGAGGCGAGTTTCACGGCGCTGACCGAGGAACTCGAGATCACCGAGGGGAATCTCGCCAGCCACATCGAGCGGATGGAAGACGCCGACTGCGTCGCCGTCGACAAGGAGTTCGTCGACCGCAAACCGCGGACCACCTATCGGCTCACCGAGCGCGGCGAGGAACTCTTCGAGGACCACATCGACACCCTCGAGGCGCTGATCGACGATCTGAAGACCGACGACTCGTAGCGCGCCGCGGAACGACGGTGGGTGACAGCGTTTTACCCGTCGGCCCTCGAACGACGAGCTATGACCGAGACGGACTCGAGCGAGGAGCGACAGCAGGGGGCGACCGATGAACCGGCGCCGGACGAGGAACGCGACGCGGACGAGCAGCCGCCCGACGAGGGTAATGACATCGACGGCCGATCGCTCGGCGTCGGCGTCGTCACGATCGCGGCGGACCGGTCGCTCGAGTCCGACGGCGCCGGCAAGGCGATCGTATCGGGGCTAAAGAAGGCCGACCACGAGGTCGCCACCCGGGAGCACATCGGGGCCGACCACGACCGCATCCAGTCGACCGTCTCCCGGCTGCTCGACCGCGACGACGTCGACGTCATCGTCACCGGCGGGGCGACCAGCATCGAGCCGAGCGACGTCACCATCGAGGCCGTCGAGCCGCTCCTCGAGAAGCGACTGAGCGCCTTCGAGGACCTGTACACCACGCTGTCCTACGAGGCGGTGGGCACTCGCGTCGTCGCGGCGCGGACGATCGCCGGCGTCTCCGACGGAACCCCGGTGTTCTGTCTCCCCGGGAACGAGGACGCGGCGCGGATGGGCCTCGAGGAACTCATTCTGCCGGAAGTCCACAATCTCGTCAGCCTCGCCCGGGAGGACATCGCCCAGGACAGGTGGGCCGTCGACGAGGCCGCACTCGAGGAGGGCGAAGCGACCGGGGACGAACGGGACCGCGAGGGAAAGGGAGAGGGAGAGAAATCGGACGAGGGCGAAACGACCGTGGACCGCGCGTCCGAACCCGACGACGGAGGCGAGTGAGATGGACGGCTCCGACACCACTGCCGACGCCGACGGCGTCGACAAGGAGACGATCCGCCAGCGCGTCTGGGACGACCTCGAGGAGAGCGGCGAGGCGCGGTTCCCCTTCCCGCCCCACGGCCGGATTCCGAACTTCGCGGGCGCGGACGACGCCGCCGAACGACTGGCCGAACAGCCGGAGTGGACGGAGGCGACGACGATCAAGGCCAACCCCGACGCGCCCCAGTTGCCCGTCCGGCGGGCGGCGTTACGCGCGGGGAAGACCGTCTACATGGCCGTTCCGCGACTCGCCGACGAGAAATGCTTCCTGAAACTCGACCCCGACGAACTCTCCGACTACGACGCGGCGACGACGGTTTCGGGGTCCTCGAAACACGGCGAGCAGGTCGGGCCCGACGCGGTCGAGGAGATCGATCTGATCGTCTCGGGGAGCGTAGCCGTTACCGACGACGGCGGGCGGATCGGCAAGGGAGAAGGCTACAGCGACCTCGAGTACGCGATCCTGCGCGGACTCGGCCTCGTCGACGAGTCGACGGCGGTCGCGACGACGGTCCACGAGCGGCAACTCGTCGACGACCCCGTCGCGATCGGAGACCACGACGTCGCGATGGATCTCGTCGTCACGCCCGAGCGGACGATCCGTCCCGAACACCGCGCGCAACCGTCCGGAATCGACTGGAATCTGCTCGACGAGGACCGTCTCGAGGAGATTCCGGTCCTCCGGCGGTTGCAGTCGCCGTAAGTCGGTTCGCCGGATCGGTCCGGAGCCGTCGCTGCGATCGAACAGCGACCGTCGAAGCGGAAGTACTGAGAACCATCTCGAGGGCCGGAAATACCCCGGCGCCTCGAGTGCCAACCGCAGGGTGTGGGGACGCAGGCGGGTGCAAGGCCTGCGTCGGTACCGGGAATCGGTACGGTGTGGCAGTGGTGGGGGAAGGGTGCTGTGGGTGGAGTGGAAGTCACGGGTGCAGGCGGTGGATGCCTCGGTGGGGTCTGCCCGTCGACCTCCATCTATCGATAGCCGCGGATCCCACTTCAACGGGGGCGATGGTATTCGACGGTTATCCCGGATTCCGTCGATTTCAATCCCAGTTTACGCGGCCGAAATCGGCCGTGTGACGGTTTATACTGCCACACCCCGTCTCAACGTACAGTTATTCGTGAACGTCGGGACGCGTCGGTTCGAAGTCGAGGCGAACGGCGACGATCCGCACAAAAGGGAAGCTACCGCGAGCGGCTAGCTGGTCAGTTCGTCGGCGACGATCGCGGCGTCCATCAGCTGCGGATCGACGGCGAGGTCGAGCTGGCCCTTGACGAACTCCGGGACCGTGTCCCGGGCGTAGACGACCGTCCGAACGTCCTCGGAGAGGTCGCAGACGATCGGGATCGTCGTCGCCTGCCCAATGTCGGTCAGGACGTACAGATCGGCGTCGACGATCCCGGCCTCCTCGAGGGCGGGCCGGGAGATGACGCCGTTGAGGCGGGCGACGGTAGCGCCCTCCGCCTCGAGGGCGGCGGCGATGTCGTCCTCGTCGGGGCCGGCGACGATTGCGTCCGTGCTCATTCGTACTCGATTGTCGCTGGCGGTTTGTGGGTCACGTCGTAGACGACGCGGGCGACGTTGTCGTTCTGGCCGGTGATTCGCGACTGGATGCGCTGGAGGGTATCCCAGTCGATCTCCTGTGCGCGGGCGGTCATCCCGTCGCGGGACTCGACCGAGCGGACGGAGACGACCCAGCCGTGGACGCGGTTGTCGCCTTTCACGCCCGTCGCCTTGCCGATGACGGCTGCGAGCGCTTGCCAGGGCTCGTACTCCTCGAGTTCCTCCTCGACGACGTGGCAGGCGTGGCGGGCGACCTCGAGTTTCTCCTCGGTGACCTCGCCGATGACGCGGACGGCGAGTCCGGGACCGGGGAACGGCATCCGTTCGGCGACGATCTCGTCGAGGCCGAGGTGGCGCGCGACCTCGCGAACCTCGTCCTTGTAGAGGTCGCGAACGGGTTCGACGATCCCCTCGAAGTCGACGACCTCCGGCAGGCCGCCCACGTTGTGGTGGGACTTGATTCCCCCCTCGCTCTCGATGCGGTCGGGGTAGATCGTCCCCTGAACGAGGTAGTCCGCGTCGGCGTCTTTCGCCTCGCGCTCGAATTCCCGGATGAACTGCTCGCCGATGATCTCCCGTTTCTCCTCGGGGTCGGTGACGCCCGCGAGGGCCTCGAGGAACCGATCCTTGGCGTCGACGATCCGCAGCGACTCCATGTAGTCGAAGGTCTCGCGGATCTGGTCGGTCTCGCCTTTCCGCATCAGGCCGGTGTCGACGTACACCGGGGTCAGCCGGTCGCCGATGGCCTCGTAGGCCAGGGCGGCGGCGACCGACGAGTCGACTCCGCCCGAGAGTGCGATGACGGCGTTTTCGTCGCCGATTTCGTCGCCGATCTCTGCAACTGCTTCCGGAACGAACGTGTCGGTGTCTACCATCAGTGGGTTACCTCCGTTTCCGCGTCGGTGTCGGCGTCGGCATCCGCGTCTGCAGGTTCGGTCCCCGCCGCGTCGGACTGCTCGAGGACGGCCTCGACCAGTCCCAGGAACGGCGGGCTCGGCTGGCCGGGACGGGACGTGTACTCGGGGTGGAACTGCGTCCCGACGAAGTAGGGGTGGGTCTCGAGTTCGAGGATCTCCATCCGGTTGCCCGCGGTCCCGGAGAAGACGAGCGGTTCGTCCTCGAAGGCGTCGAAGTACTCGGGGTTGACCTCGTATCGGTGGCGGTGTCGCTCCGAACAGGAGGTGTCGCCGTAGAGGTCGTAGGCGAGCGTCTCGGGTTCGATGACGGTCGTGTGCTCGCCGAGGCGCATCGTGCCGCCCATGTCCTCGACCTCGTACTGCTCCGGCAGGATGTCGATGACCGGGTGGGGCGTGTCCTCGACCATCTCGGCAGAGTGGGCGTCCTCGAGGCCCAGCACGTTCCGGGCGTACTCGACGACGGCCATCTGGAAGCCGAGACAGAGCCCGAGGAACGGCACGTCGTTCTCGCGGGCGTAGCGGACGGCCTCGATCTTCCCCTCGGAGCCCCGCATCCCGAAGCCACCGGGGACGATGACGCCGTCCATGCCCTCGAGTTGGCCCTGGTGGCCGTCGGCCAGTTCGTCGGCCGGGACCCAGTGGACGTCGACGTCGACGCCGACCTCGAAGCCGGCGTGTTTCAGCGACTCGTGGATCGACATGTACGCGTCCTCGAGATCGTACTTGCCGACCAGCGCGATGTCGACCGTCCCCTCCTTCTCGGTCGTGACGATCTCGCGCCACTCGTTGGCGCGTTCGCCGACGGGCAGGGCCTCGTCGGCCATCCCGAAGTGCTCCAAGACGTACTGGTCGAGGCCTTCCTCTTCGACCATCAGCGGGACGTGGTAGACGTCCTCGACGTCGGGGTTCGAGAACACTGCGTCCGTGGGAATGTCACAGAACAGCGCGATCTTCTCCTTGGTCTCGGGGTCGAGTCGGTCCTCGCAGCGGCCGACGATGATGTCGGGCTGGAGGCCGATCGAGCGGACCTCCTTGACCGAGTGCTGGGTCGGCTTGGTCTTCTGCTCGCCGTTCTTCGAGTACGGGACGAGCGTGACGTGGGTGAAGAGGACGTTCTCCTCGGGTTCCTCGTGGGCGAACTGGCGCAGCGCCTCGAGGTAGGGCATCCCCTCGATGTCCCCCACGGTGCCGCCGACTTCGATGATACAGACGTCGGTGCCTTCCGCGGCCTCGCGGATGCGACGCTTGATGTCGTCGGTGATGTGGGGG
This sequence comes from Haloterrigena salina JCM 13891, assembly GCF_000337495.1. GTDB lineage: Archaea > Halobacteriota > Halobacteria > Halobacteriales > Natrialbaceae > Haloterrigena > Haloterrigena salina. The sequence goes on along the minus strand of NZ_AOIS01000060.1, from coordinate 52,241 downwards.
ATGATCTGGACCGTCTTGCCCAGGTAGTCACCAGCGCGCTCCTGCTCGATGACGTGCTGGTAGGTTTTCCCCGTAGTGATGTTGTGGTCCGAGGTCATGTCGATATCGAGGAACCGCTCGTAGTTCCCCAGATCGAGGTCGACCTCGCCGCCGTCCTCCAAGACGTACACCTCCCCGTGTTGGTAGGGATTCATCGTCCCCGCGTCGACGTTCAGGTACGGATCGATCTTCACCGCGGTGACGTCGAACCCGGCGTTTTTGAGGAGACGGCCGGTGCTCGCGGCCGTAATCCCCTTGCCGAGTCCCGACATGACGCCGCCGGTGACGAAGATGAACTTGTTCCCCAGCGAGGGGTCATAATGAGTGTCCGATTCCGTCGGCATACCGAGTGTGCGCGCGACCGGTTGAAAACGATTTCGGGACCGCACCGTCTCCGACAGGCGTTGTCATCCCGAACGATGATAGATTCGGCCGCGGCCGGTTCGCCCGAAACCGCGACCGGAAAGAAGGGCGACTGTCGGCGACTATCGACGACTAGGGCTCCTCGTCCATGGACGCCTTCCCCTGCGGATCGTCTTCCTTGGACACCTTGCCCTCGGCCTCCGACTCCGTGACCTCCATGTCCTGCACTTCGACGATTTCGGCCTGCTTCATGAACTCGATGCCGCCGCCCATGCGCAGCTGGAGCGTCTGCCCCGGAAGGTCCGGATCGTCCTCATCGGTCGGCTCTTGCGGGACGGAGACGGCGGTGACCCCCTCGATCGTGACGGAGCGACGCTCGATCGGGTCGCCCTCGTACTCGACCGTGTCCCACGTCTCGATGTCGAACTCGTCCATGTCTTTGCCGAAGTAGTCCTCCGCGTCCGGGTTGACCGAGTCTTCGGTCTGGGACTCGCCCGTCGTTCTGTTATCGTCGAACTGGACCTCCTCGTGCTTGTACTGCCGGAGATGAACGAGCATGATACTGGCCACCAGCACTAACCAGTTAATGCTTGTAGTGGAAGGCTCAACCAATTCATGAGTGCCCGCGGTGAGTCGCCGGTCGAAACCGCCGCGCGATTACCGTCTCGAGCGTGCTGAGCGCGATTTCATCGTCGAGTGCACGACGTGCGCCTCGAGGCCGTCAATCGTCGAGCGGAGATGTCGGATCGCTCCCAGTTCCCCATTTATTTTATACCGTGCGTTCGTACACCGAGGTACAGTGGCATCTCACGAACGACGACCCGCCCTCGAGTTCGACGAGCCGGACACCGGCTTTCAGGCCGGATTCGGGTTCTACGTCGGCCTCGTCGCGGCCGGCGTCGCGGCGACCGCGGGGCTCCTGGCCGGGGTAACCACCGCGACGTTGCTCGGCGTCCTGCCGTCGATGGTGACGGCGGTCGCGATCGCCGGTCACATCCTCACGCGGCGGGCTCGCGGCCTGCCCGAGCGGATCGGTCGGAGCCGGTGGCGCCGACTGGCCTGCTACGCGCCGCCGATCGCGTTCGCGGCGACGCTGGCACTCCCCCTCGTCATATCGATCGAGGCGACCGGCCGGTTCGTCGTCGTGACGCTCGTCGTGACGCTCGTCACCGGCGTCACAGCCTACGGCGTCGATCGGATGGCCCGCAACCGGTACATCGACGCGCTCACCGCCGACGAGCCCGCGGCGGTCTGGACGTGGCGACAGACCGGCCTCACCTCCGGCGAGATCGTGTTCGGCGCCTGTCTGGTGATCACGATCGGCGGCGGCCTCTACAGCACGATCGCGTGGGGGCTAAGCGTCGGTCCGTTCATGGTCTTCTACGGGTTCATCATTCTCCTCCAGTGGTACGGTATCGGCGGCGACTGGCACAATTTCGACCGGAACGAACAGGGAACTCCGCCGACGATCCGCGCCCACGAGGCCGGACTCGTCGTCGAGCGCTCCGTCTCGAGCACGTTCGTCTCGTGGGACGACATCGCAGACGTGCGGCTGACCGACGACGAACTCGTCTTCGAGCGCCGGTGGTTCGACCTGCGCTGCGACCGCGCGGCGATCGACGACCCCGAGGCGACCGTCGAGGGAATCCAACGCGCCCGCGGGCGAGCGGACGCGACGCGGCAACCGGACCTCGCGGGTTGAAGGCACATCCGTCCGTGGCCTCTCGCATGACCGATCTCACCGTTACCGTCGGCGACCGAACGCTCGCGGCCGTCTGGACCGATGACGCCCCCGAGACGAGCGCGGCGCTCGAGGCGGCCCTGCCGGTCGCCGGCGACGCCGTCCGCTGGGGTAACGAACTCTACTTCGACGTTTCGCTCGATGTTCCACCCGAAAACGCCCGCGAGGTCGTTCCCGAGGGCGCGATCGCCTACTGGCCGGCCGGCGAGAAACTGTGTCTGTTCTGGGGCGAGACGCCCGCGAGCCGTGCGAGGTCTGAGCGGAGCGAAGACCTCGATATGGCGAGCGGTGACGACGGAACCGCGAGCCAGAACGGCAAACCGCGCGCCGCCGCGCCCGTTACCGTCGTCGCTCGAGTCAGGGACTGCGCCGCGCTGGCCGATCTCGAGGGCGGAGCGCGACTGCGACTCGAGCGCGCGGCGTGAGTTCCGTCCTCAGGTGCGATTCCGCGGCGTCCGCGTTCGTCTGCCGCCCCTCGAGAGGAGCAGCCACTGGGGAACGCCCAGCAGCGCGAGCAACGCGGCGGCGCCGAGAACGACCGTCGCCGAGTCGATCGCGAGCCCGTAGAAGAGCGCGGTCCCGAGCGCGACGTACGAGGTGGCGAGTAGCCAGACTATACGATTCATGAGAGTTATAATATTACTATCACGATAAGGATAGCGGCCGGTCAGAGAGCGGTTTCAGCGGGCCGACCGGAACCGCGGTCGGCGCTACTTGCCCCAGAACGGATCCCGGCTGCGCTGCTTGTCGAGGTACATGTTCAGCGCCTCGAGTTCGTCGGCGGGGATCTCGTCGGCGAGTTCCTGCTCTAAGATCTTCGCGTGTTTCTCGGGAATCTGAATCCAGAGCTCGTCGTCTTCCTCGATCTGGCGGCCGACGGTCGGGCCGTCGATGGCGACGGAGACCCGGTTGCCGGCCCGGGCTTCGTCGACGTCCTCGCCTTGCTCCTGGATGCCCTTGATCTGGCCGACGCGTTCGGGCTCGTTGCCCTCGAACTTCACGACGGTGGCGTTGTTCTGGACGGTCCCGGAGTTGACCTCGACCCCGACGACCGCGGGATCGTTCTGGCGGAACGTGTGGTCCGGCAGGATGCGGAACCGGGCGGGCCGCGAGATGTTCTCGAGGATGGTGTCCTGCTGGGCCTGTTCGATCCCCTCGACGTACTCGTCGTACTCCTCAACGAGCTGGTAGATGACCTCGTCCGTGAAGATCGTCACGTCGTCGGTCTCGGCTCGGTGTTCGGCGTCTGAGAGGACGTCGACGTTGAACCCGAGGATGACCTGCTGTTTCGGGTCCTCGGCGGTCGACGCGACCGAGATGTCACGCGGCGCGACGTCGCCGACCTCCGCGCGGACGATCGGCACCTCCGCCTCGTCTAAGGCGTCGGCCATCGCCTCGAGGCTTCCCAGCGTGTCGGCCTTGACGACGACGCCCTCTTCGGCGGTGTCGACCGCTATCGAGGCGAGTTCGGCCTGGACTTCCTCGATGACGTCATCGAGGTCCCGGTCGCGGACGACCCGGACGGGCGCGCCGGCCATCGCGTCGCCGAGTTCTGGCGCGGCGACCTTGATCCCGGCCGCGGCGCCGACCTCGTCGACGTTCTCGAAGCGGCTCTCGGTTCGGATCTCCGCGAGCGGACGGGGCTGGAGCAGCGCGCGAACCTCGGTGACGATCGGGTCGTTCTGTCCGCCAACGACGATCGTGTCGTCTTCCTTGATCGTCCCGTCGTAGAGGACGATGTCGACCGTCTTCCCGAACCCTTTCTCCTCTTTGACCTCGAGGACGGTGCCGACACCGGGGCCGGAGACGTCGATCTCCATCTCCTCTTTCATGTACCGCTGGGAGAGGCCCATCATCACGGTCAGTAGGTCCGGGACGCCCTCGCCGGTCATCGCCGAGACGGGGACGACGCCGACGTTGCGCTGGAAGTTCTGGACGCGCCAGTAGAGGTCGGCGGAAAACCCCTCGTCGCTCAGATTGCCGATGATCTCGTAGAGGCTCTCGTCGAGTCGCTGGCGGACACGCTCGGACTGGGACTCGTAGGTGTCGTTGATCGGCGCGTCCTCGTTGGGGTCCCAGCCGGGGACGGTGTCGATCTTGTTCGCCGCGACGATGAAGGGCGTCTGGGAGCGCTTGAGGATGTCAAGCGCCTCGAGCGTCTGGGGCTGGAAGCCGTCGTTGACGTCGACGACGAGGATAGCGATGTCAGCGAGCGCGCCGCCCCGCGAGCGCAGCGTCGTAAAGGAGTGGTGGCCCGGCGTGTCGATAAAGAGCAGGCCGGGCAGGTCGAAGTCGTCGGGGTCGACGAGGTCGCCCGCGATCGAGGAGATGATGTCGAGCGGGACCGCCGTCGCGCCGATGTGCTGGGTGATGGCGCCCGCTTCGCCCTCGATCACCGCGGAGCCGCGTATCTTGTCGAGGAGACTGGTCTTGCCGTGATCGACGTGGCCGAGGACGGCCACGATCGGAGTTCTGAGAGATGTGGGGTCGTGCGTATCCGTATTCGACATGGTGAACCACCCGAGAAGGTCTTATCTAAGGGGTCGGTAGAGCGGTAGTTAAACCCATCGTCATCCGCGCTGTTCTCGCCGGTCTGACTGGTCGCTCGACGCGAAACTGAGTCCGTCCGAACCGGCGCCGATCGGCCGCCCCTCGAGCGGCCGCTATTGGACCGGATCCGTGTCGCTTCGAGGGAGTCCGAATCGACTCGAGCGACGCGACGACGGCGGGTACGACGCCTCGCTATCTACCCCGTGGACTTTAATACCGATTAGTAAGTACGGGTATGCATGAGCGATATACTCGCTGAAAATCTCTCGGGGAAGTCCGTCATGGGTTCCGACGGCACCGAGCTCGGATTGCTCTATAACATCACAATGGATCTCAAATCCGGCAAGCTCCACGACCTCGTTATCGATCCCGACGACGAAATCTCCCCGCGAACGGTCGACTTCGACGTCGACGACGCGGGCCGATTCCTCGTCCCCGTCAACCGCGTTCAGGCGGTCAAAGACTACATTGTCGTCCAGCGCTAACGGTATGTACGTTCTCGACTCCTCGGCGTTTATCCACGACTTTCACACGACAGAACAGACTGCAACTATCCCCCTCGTCCGCGAAGAACTCGAGGACGAGAGCGCCTATCGCTACGACGCGATGGAGGGCTCGGGGATGCACATCCACATTCCGAACGACGACACCACCGAGAAAGTCCAGCGCGCGGCCCGCGAATCGGGCGATCTCGACGTCCTCTCCGACACCGACGTTCGCCTCGTCGCGGCGAGTTTCGAACTCGACGGAACGCTCGTCACCGACGACTACGCGATGCAAAACGTCGCGGAGAAGTTAAACGTCGACGTGGAAGTGATCGCCCGCGAGGGCATCGACGAACAGCGCCACTGGCGCTACCAGTGTCAGGGCTGCGGTCGCGAGTTCGACGAACAGAAGGACCGCTGTCCGATCTGTGGCTCGGAACTCGCCCGGAAGAACCCGTCGTAATTGGGCAACCGCCGTCGGCACCCGGCTTTCTCACACGAGATATTCGACGAACAGCAACGCGTTGTAACAGCCGTGGACCAGCGCGGGCACCAGCAGGTTGTCCGTCCGTTCGTAGATCGTCCCGAGGATCAACCCGAGCGCGAACACCAGCGCGAGACTCGCGAGCATCGCGCCCGGTCCCGCGGTCGCATAGGCGAACAGGTGGACGATCATGAAGACGAGGCTCCCGACGAGGACGGCGCCGGCCCGGGAGAAGTGTTCGTAGAGGCTCTTCTGGATCACGTTCCGGTAGAACAGCTCCTCGAACGGCCCGACGAACAGGAGCATCGACGGGACGGCGACCATCGCCAGTTCGGGGTTCTCGGCCAGCCGCTGGGTGGTGGTGTGGTCCGAGGCGTCGATGCCCAGCGCCGTCATGACCTGCGAGATCCCGATATTCACGGCGAAGAGCAAGACGAGTCCGAGGACGATCCAGCCGACCGTCCGGAGCGTCGGCCGCTCGAGGTCGATGAACGACAGGTCGCGGCCGCGGTAGGCTAGGTAGCCCGCCGCGACCCCGCCGAGGCCGACCGCGTAGGCGGGGTACTCGACCAGCGACTGCTGGAGCGGCGTGAGTTCGCCGACGAGGGTGGTCACGGGCAGCGAGAGGAATACCGCCGCGATCGAGAGGCTGAACAGGCCGACGACGGCGAGTATGCACATCTCGACCGTCCGTGCGAGCCGGCGGTACAAACCCGGACCCGAGACGCCGCCGCGATCGGCGATCCCGACCCCGACCGCACCGATTGCGGCGACCAATGCGACGAACAGCAGCGAGACCGATCCCTCGAGGCCCGGGACGACGACCGAACCCAGGACGCCCTGGGTGATCGCGTACCCCGACAGGGCGACGACGAGGAGGCTCCCTCCGGCAGCGGCCGGCCCGGCGACGCGTCGCTCGAGCAGGCCGTGGCGGCGACCGACGAACGCGCCCGTGGCGACGAGGGCGCCGACCGCCGCGAGCCAGACTGCGGGGGCGTCGACGCCGCGGCGGACCGGTAACAAGAGCGCGACGAGAACGACGGCCGAGAGGACGGTTCCGACGGTCGGGACGACGTCGGACGCGGCCGAGCCGGCGTCACCGTCGCCGTCGGCGGTCCGGGTGAGATCGCTCATACGTGAATCTTCGAGCGCGAACCCATAGGCGCACCGCAACGCGGTCGGGTCCGGAACTGAATCCGGCTACCGCTCGATACGAAGCTCGGTCTTCTCAGCGACGGCGTCGGCCTCCTCAAACTCTCCGCCGCCGAGCAGGCCGCGGGTGGCCTTCTTGGCCCACTCGACGGCCGGCTGTTCGAACGTGTTGACGCCGTACAGTTCGCCCGCGAGGACGCAGGCCGCCTCCATCCCGTAGAGGAGGCCGCCGAGTTCGTACTCGTCGACGGTCTCGAGTTCGAGCCGGACGTTCGGCCGGCCGGCCGCCGCGAGGCTGGCCTCGGTGGCCTCGAACTCAGCCTCGAGCAGTTCGCCGAGCGTCGCGTCGCCGAGGTACGCCAGTTCGTCGACATCGGTATCGGGGATCGATCGGTCGTCGGTCTCGCCCGGCGAGACGAAGGTGACGAGTTTGTCCCGCGGGCCCGCTCGGTAGAGTTGCAACTGCGAGTGCTGGTCGGTCACGCCGAGCGCCCGCGCCGGCGTCTGCCCGAGGTCGTCCTTGCCGAGGCTCTCGGCCCACAGCTGGGCGAACCACTCGGCGAACGTCTCGAGCGACTCCGCGTAGGGGACCATGGCGTTGACGGCGGCGCCGCGCTGGTCGAGCGCGTAGGCCGTCGCTCCGTAGGCGTAGGCCGGGCAGTCGAACAGCGAGCCGGTCAGGCTCTCGCGCTCGGCGGCGGCGCCCTCGAGTAAGGCCTCGAGATCGTGGCCGCAGACGGCCGCCGCGACCATGCCGACCGCCGACAGCGCCGAGAAGCGGCCCGGAACGCCGTCGGGGACCTTCAGCGACGGGAGGTCGTGCCGGTCCGCGAGGTTCCGGAGCGGGCCGGACTCGCCGGTCGTCACGATCGTCCGCTCGGTCCAGTCGACGCCCGCGGCCTCGAAGGCGTCGCGGACGACGAGGAAGTTCGCCAGCGTCTCCGCCGTCGTTCCCGACCGCGAGACCACGTTGATCGCCGTCTCCTCGAGGGGCAGTCCCTCGAGGTGGTTCGACACCCACTCGGGGTCGACGTTGTCGAGGTAGACGGCGTCGGTGTCGCTCTCGTCGGCGAGCGCGTCCGTGATCGTCGCCGCGCCGAGCGCGCTGCCGCCGATGCCGACGGTGATCAGCGCCTCGGCGTCGACGACCGGCTCGACGGCCGCCCGGATCTCGTCCGGGTCGGTTCGCTCCGGGAGGTTGAGGGCCTCGTAGCCGTGCTCCGAATTTTCCATTCCCACGACGATGCGCTCGTGGGCGTCCGCGACCTGCTCGTCCAGGCGCTCGAGGGACTCCCTCGAGGCGCCCGGCGACGCGACCGACGCGAGCGCGTTACCGATATCGACGTTCATACGCGAGAAGGCAACCGCCTTCGATAAAGGCGTTCCGTCAGCGATCGGGCGCCGACGCGGACGTCACGTCCCCGGATCCTCGATCGCGGACAGGCCGGCGGTCACGAGTCTGCGCAGGAGCACCACGACCCCATTCTGGAGTCCCTTGGCGAACACGGCCTGCTCTTTCGATTTGCCACTGTCGGCGTCGGGATAGTAGGTTCCGATCAGCAGCGTCTCCCGGTCGACGAGCAGGATCCGGCTGATCGCGACCTCGGCGTCCAGTTCGCTCCCGGTGAGCCACTCCATCTCGGTTTCGAACACGCGCGTCTCTGGGAGTCGAGCCTCCAGCGTCGCCGTCGTCTCCGGTGTCTGGCCGCCGAGAACGACGGTGAGGCCCCGCTCGGTCGCCTGCTCGACGCCGTCGAACAGCGCCTCGGAGAGGACGTCGTCGTCGACGACGAGCAGCGCGATCTCTGACTCCGCGTTCCCGATCAGTTCGAGTGTCCGGGACTCGATCGCCTCGTGGCCGCTCAGCGACCAGATCTCCTGGACGTGCTCGTCGTCTCCGGGCTCCTCGACGTCCGTCTCCTCGAGATACGTCTCGAGCGTGTCGATCCGATCGTTGTACTTCTCGCGCAGAATCCGCGTCGCCTCGGTGATCCCGACGGCGCGGTACCGCTGAGGGCTCGAGTGCTGGACTTCGACCAGTCCCTGCGACTCGAGGACGCGAATGGCGTCGTACACCCGCGTTCGAGGAACCTCGGAGATCTCGTGGATCTCCTTTGCGGTCCCGTTGGGGAGTTTGTTCAACGCGATAAAGCAGCGTGCCTCGTACTCCTGCAGACCGAGGTCCTGTAACAGACTAATCGCTTCTACCGTTGTTTCGTCCTGTGTCATGGCCCAACCACGAATTCGGATAACCGAACACCCGAAATAGGGCACCCGTATGGAAAAGAATTCGCGTTCGAGAACGGCCGGTTAGTGGTTTGATTCTCTCCGGTACGTCTGGAATTAGTTGTTCACTCAGATTATCACACAAGCTACTTGGGGATACGTTCGATAGAGGGTAGTGGCAGGTCCCATTCAGGCCCAACCACGATGGGTCCTGTCATTTCTCTGAAATACGACTGCCCGTGATTCCGGTAGCTACGGCTCAGCGGAACACAGTCGATACGCACTCGCGGACCGGCCGGGACCGACATCGGATCAGGCCTGGTCAGTAGTTACGCCGAAATCGAGGGAAGTTTGGCCTGCTCGAGCCAGAACCATTCGATTCCGCCGACGAGCGAGACGTAGCCGCTCAGATCGGTCGGCTTCGTCAGATACGCGTTGGCCCGGGCCTCGTAGCAGCGCACGATATCGTCGGATCGATCCGATTCAGTGAGAATGACGACCGAGAGCCGTCGCAGTTTCGGGTCGTCGACGATCGCCTCGAGAATCTCGACCCCGTCGCGGGTCGGGAGGTCCAAATCCAGAAGGACGAAGTTCGGCGGGGGACCCGAGTCCGATTCGACCGACTGACAGAGGTACGACAGCGCGTCGCTACCGCTGGCGACCGCGTGCAGCCAGATCTCACGGTTCGTCTTCGCTTTCTCGAAGGCTTCCCGTAGCAGGCCGACGTCGCGAGGGTCGTCTTCGACGAGCAGGACGTCGATCGGTTCGTCGACGCCGGTCTGATGGATAAACGGGGACATCGAATCTCTCGAGTTCGTTCCGGGCAGCAATCATTCGTCACTCCAGCGTGACGGGTAGCAACTCCCGGTTGTCGGCTACCACTCGCAACATCGGTTCGATCTCCGCGAACTGCGATCCTCTCGTGACGGCGTTCGCCTGTCGATCCCACTCGATGAAGCCGTAATCCACCAGTTTGGGGAGATGAACGTGTCGTCGGTCGACCGCCGCGCCGTGCCGATCCTCGACGCCGTCCGGCGGCGAGTCGATATTGACTAGATCCTCCCGTTCGAGAAGTGTAAACAGAATCCGTCGTCGTTGCCCGCTCGACAGCGCGTCGAATAACCGATTTCGTATCGCTTTCATACGGTGGCAATTGGGGACGGATACGGTTGACTTCACGTCATTTTCACGTACATCTGAGTTTTGATGAACTGAGTGAATGGATCCGTCGCGAGCGCTGCAGTCGGCGAGTGGCGCCCGTCGCCCGTCTCGGTCGAAAGCCGAAACCCCGAAACCCGACCCCCGCCTACGGCAGTCCATGACCGAACAGACGAGCACGTTCGTCGTCACCCACGCCGAGAGCGAGTCGGCCGTCGTCCGCGACGTCGAGACCGCACAGGTCCACACGCTCGGCTCGAACCCCGGCCTCGAGGTCCACGACGTCATCGAGGCGACCGTCGCCCCCGAGCCGCCACTGGAGGTCACCTGGCAGGTGGTCGACGTCGCCGACCGACGGTCGATCGAACTGGTCGACAGCGACCTCGCGCCGACCCAGCACGCGACGGAGTTGGCCGCCGACGCCGACGTCGGCGACCTGATTCAAGAGGAGCGAGCCGGCACCGGCGAGATCCACGTCTTCCGCGTTCCCGAAGCCGAAGTGGAGTCGGCGGCCCAGGACATCCTCGAGGACGAGGAGACCATCGCTCGGGCGGCCCGACTCGAGGCGGTCCGCGTCGAGGTCCGCCGGTCGGCCGACGACGGCGTGTTGAGCGTGCGGTACCTGCCCGACTGAAGCGCTCGCTTGGCCACGCTCTCGGTTCGCGCAGTTCGATCCTGAACGTCACCGATCCTCGAGTTCGCCGTCGTCGCGAGGCGCGTAGCCAATCGTCGTTTCGTCGGTGACTTCGGCACCACCGTCGACGCGTTCGATCCGCAGCGACACGTCGCGCGTGGTCCCGCAGCCGACGCCGACGAACTCCTCCCAGACGTCGCCCGCTCGGGCCTCGTCGTGGGTTTTGTGGAGGTACGATCGAAACGATCGCTTCTCGAGTTGCCGGCGGCCAGCCTCCGAGAGGGCGGCCGGGTACGAGACCACGATGCGTTCGGCGCCGGTCGCGTCGGAGCGACCGGACCGGTCGTCCGCGACTCCGGACCGCTGGTCGGACTCGGTCATGATACCCGACCGAAGGGCCTCGAGCGGCTTCAGCCTACGGTATTTCTCACCCCCGATACGGTTGAAAATGCTGCATAAATTGAGAAGGCTTACCTCAGGGGCCCGCCAGTGATCAAGTATATGGGGTATTTCGACGTACCGGACCGTTCCTACACCCGGTACAGCAACCGCCAACTCGCGGCGGTGCCGCTTGCGGTACTCGCGGTTGCATTGCTCGTTCTCACCGGCACGTTCCTCATGACGGGCGCGCCGGTGCCGCTGGGGATGGACTTCGCCGGCGGTTCCGAACTGACTATTCAGACGACCTCCTCCCAGGAGGAGATCGCGAACGCCTTCGACGAGGAACCCGAGTCGATTCAGTCGGTTTCCGCGCCCGACTCCCAGAACCAGTACGTCGTCCAGTTCACCTCGACCGACCTCGAGTCGCTGAGCCAGCAGGCCGAGCAGAACTTGGAACAGGACGGCGACGCGGACATCGTCCAACTCGAGTCGACGGTGTCGGGGAGCTTCGGGGAACGGACCCAGCGGACGGCGCTGCTGGGCGTCGCCGTGGCCTTCGTCGGGATGAGCGTCATTACCTTCCTGCTGTTCCGGACGTTCGTGCCGTCGATCGCCATCGTCCTCTCCGCGTTTTCGGACCTGGTGATCCCGCTTGCGTTCATGACGGTCGCCGACATCTCGCTGTCGCTGGGGACCGTCGCCGCCTTGCTGATGTTGATCGGGTACTCGGTCGACTCCGACATCCTGTTGAACAACCACATCCTGCGTCGCCAGGGTGACTTCTACGAGAGCACCCACCGCGCGATGCGCACCGGGATCACGATGACGGTAACGTCGATGGCGGCGATGCTCGTCATGGGCGTCGCCGCGGGACTGTTCGGCGTCAAGTTGCTCTCGTCGATCGGGATCGTCCTCTTCGTCGGGCTCGCGGCCGACCTGATGAACACCTACATGCTCAATCTGAGTCTGCTTCGCTGGTACAAGTTCGAGGGGATCCGATCATGACCGGTCCGGTCGCGTTCGTCAAGGAACACTGGCGGCTACTGCTGTTGGTCGTCTTCATCACCGGTTCGATGGTCTCCCTGTTCGTCCCCGGCGGCGTCATGGGGGGCAACGACTACGTCGAGACCCAAGACAGCGGGGCGACGAACCTCGAGTACGGGCTCGACCTCGAGGGCGGGACGCGGATCAGCGCCCCCGTCACCGGGATGACCGCCGAGGACATCGACGCCGGCGCCGTCAGGGATAACGGCAGCGTCGATCAGGCACGGCTGACCGAAATCGAGCGCACGCTGTACGACGAAACCGGCCTCGAGACGGGGAACGTCCGCGTCAGCGTCGACGACGACGGAAACGCCCACGCCGAGCTGTTCACCGAGAACGTGAGCGAGGAAGAGTTCGCCGCCGCGCTCGCCGAAGCCGGCGTCGAGGTCGATCCCGACGAGGACATCCGCGAGGGCGTGACGGCGGAGACGCGCCAGCAGATGGTCGATACGATCCAGTCGCGGATCAACGCGGCGGGGCTCTCCGGCGGCAACGTCTACGAATCGGCCAGGCTCGGCGGCGGCTACTACATCGTCACCGAGGCGCCGGACATGGGCGCCGACGAGCTTCGAGAACTGCTCGCCGAGCGAGGGATCGTCGAAGTGCAGGCCTACTACCCGACCGGGGACGGCAACCACACGAACGAAACGGTCCTGAGCGGGGACGATATTGCAAAGGTCGATCCGCCGGAAATCAATCAGGAAACCGGGGAAACAGTCGTTCCCGTTCAGGTTGACAGCAACGCCGCGCCGGAGTTCCAGTCGCGGTTGAACGAACTCGGCTTCACTGACCCGAACGTCGGCGTCCAGCAATGTGGGCTCCGCGGCGACGGCGAGAGCATCAACTTCGACCACGAGGGAGAGCGGTACTGTCTGCTCACGGTCATCGACGGCGAAGTCGTCGACGCCCACTCCATGGGTCCCCGTCTCGCGAATTCGATGAGCGCCGGCTCCTGGGAGAACGACCCCACGTTCCAGATGGGCGCACAGAACGCCCAGCAGGGTCAGGCGCTCTCGGTGAACCTCCAGTCCGGTTCGTTGCCCGCGCCGCTGGACTTCGGCGAGGCCCAGACCTACTCGCTGTCGCCGGCGCTGGCCGAACAGTTCAAGCTCTACTCGCTGGTGATCGGGGCGCTGGCGGTGATCACCGTCAGCGGCGTCGTCTTCCTGCGCTACCGAAACCCGCGGGTCGCCGCGCCGATGATCGTCACCGCGATGTCTGAGGTGTTCATCCTGCTCGGCTTCGCGGCGCTGATACGCATGCCGCTCGATCTCTCCCACGTCGCCGGCTTCATCGCCGTGGTCGGGACCGGGGTAGACGACCTCGTCATCATCGCCGACGAGGTGATGGAGCAAGGCGACGTCAGCTCGAGGCGGGTGTTCGAATCCCGCTTCCGGAAGGCGTTCTGGGTCATCGGCGCCGCCGCGGCGACGACGATCATCGCCATGTCGCCACTGGCCGTCCTGAGCCTCGGGGATCTGCGCGGGTTCGCCATCATCACCATCCTCGGCGTGCTCGTCGGCGTGCTCATCACCCGGCCCGCCTACGGGGACATCCTCCAGCGGCTGCTGACGGACAAGTAGCGCAGACAGACACGCAGCGGTCTTTTTAACGGAGGTCGGTTTTCAGCGGCTATCGGCTTTCAACGGGTATCGGTACCACTCGAGGACCTTCGACTCCTGACGTAGAGACGTGCGGTGAAAGACTGTGTCCTGTGCAGCTCACTCGAGACGCGAACCGGCTAGCCGATGCTTCGCTTGACACCGACGAGAAGCAGTTGTGGTGTTGGCAGGAACAGGTCGCCCGCGTTCACGCTCGGTCTCGACACCGCGGACACCACTCGACCGTTCCGTCGTCGCCGTAGGCGCGCTCGAAGTCGAGAGAAACGGGGTTCTCGCAGTTAGTACAGACTGGCATATCGAACACTGCAATTGATCCGGCCAACGGCAAGAGCGGGGCGCCTGCAAATGCAGCGGGACGTCGGCGGGGCTCTCGTCGAGTCACCTCCCACGTCTCACGTCGGGACGACGGTCGTCACGCCGACGCTCTCGAGGACCAGCCAGACGACGAACAGGCCATAGAGACCGAGCAACAACTGCGCCTCGCGTTCCGAGAGCAGCATATCGGTTCGGATAATGGTGAAAAAGACGATCGTCGCGAGGATCAGAAAGCCCATCATCGGGACGATATGCGTGAAGGTGATCGACAGGGTGCCGGCGACCAGCACGCCCGCCGGCACCGCGACGAGCAAGTCGAAGACGTTGCTCCCCAGCACGTTCGCGAGGCTGACCGCGGACCGCCCTGACCGGGCGGCGGCGACGCTGACGAACGCGTCGGGGACGCTCGAGCCAGCGGCGACGACGGTCATCCCCCAGAGGAACGCGGGGGTGCCGAAGGCGTCGCCCAGCCCGACCGCGGCCCGGACCAGCCCCTCGACGCCGACGATGATCAGTACCAGCCCGAGCCCGAACCAGAGCCAGGCCCGCCCGATGGCGACGTCGGTGTCCGCCGCCGTCTCGTCCTCGGTGGTGTCCAGGTACTGGGTGAAGACGTAGAGTCCGTACAGGACCAGCGGAAACAGCGCGAGCGGCCGCGTGACATTCCCCTGGAGCCCCGCGCCCGCGGCCGGATAGTAGATGACCGCCAGCGAGAACGTCAACAGCAGGGAGGCGACCGCGAGCATGTAGAACAGCGCCTCCTTGTACACCAGCTCCCGACCCGTCGACATCCCGTCGCCGTCGGCCGCGAGGACCGACACGGCCGGGATCGCCAGCAGATTAAACACCGCGGAACCGACGATCGTCCCGATACCGATCTCGAACTCGCCGTGTAACAGCGTCGAGACGAGCACGCTCACCAGTTCTGGCATGCTCGAGCCCGCGGCAGCGATGATCGCCCCCTGGACGACCGCCGGCACGCCGTAGCCCGTCGCGAGGCGGTTCGCGGACGTCTCGAGCCACGTGCTTCCCTTCCAGACGACGGCCGTTCCGACGGCGGCGAGCGCGAGCAGGCCGACCACGTCGAGCATGCTCGATGCTGCGTAGCCGTCGCGCATAAAACGGTCGACAGGTCGGCGACGTCCCCAAACGAGAGGCGTCGCTACCAGTCGATCAGATAGTGGGCGAACGCAGCCAATCCGGCGATACTTCCCACAGTGGCTATCGTCGCAGTGATCGTGCCGGCGACTCCTCTCGAGAGGCCGAGCGATACGAGAGCGTCCGTTCCGAACGCCAACACGAACGCGACGCCGAACACCGGCACGCCCAACATGAGAACGACGAGCAGTCGTCCGAGCAGTACGTCCCCAATCCCGACGATGATCGATCGAAACACGGCGATTATATCATACCTGGTGAATTAAATAGTTACGAATATGGAACGGTAGATTTCTCCGGCCCGGACCGATCACCAGCGATCGTCTCGAGCGGCACGGCTCGGCGCTCAGAACTCGCCGAGTCCCGTCTGCTGGGCCTCGGCGAGCAGGTCCTCGCAGGTCGACCACGACTCCCGCGCGAACGGGGGGAGCTCGCCGCGCTCGTCGACGTAGGACGCGAGGAACTCGCGGGTGTTCGGATCGCTCGGGTAGCCGCTGCCGACGGACTCGTACTCGTCGATGCGGTCCGCGAGGGCGGCGACGTGGGCGTCGCGTTCGACCTTGGCGACGACGCTGGCCGCGCCGACGATCGGCGACTCGTCGTCGGCGCCGTGGCGGGCCTCGATCTCGAGGGCGTCCGAAAGCGAGTCCGGCGTCGACGGGAGGGACGTACAGGCCTCCCTGACGCGGCGAGCGAAGCGGTCCTCGTCGGTGTCGCAGGCGTCGCAGAGTCCGGTGATCGGAGCCGACTCGACGGCGTCGGCCTCGAGCGTGTCGGCGTCGGATCCGCCCGGTTCGAAGTCGAGCCCCGCGAGCGCGTCCCCAATCGCCTCGGCGTGGGCTGTGACGGCAAGCGAGTTCATGTCCGTCTCCGGGTCGTCGATGCGCGCGGGCGAGATCTCCGCGACGCCGACGCGAACGCGGTCGTCCTCGCGGATCGTCGCCGCCAGTTCCTCGCGGCGCTCGGGCGCGAGTCGTTTGGAGTCCGCGATTCCGTCGGGGAGCGCCGCGGGGTCCTCGCAGTGGACCGCCGCGGCGAACATCGACCCGAGCGCGGGTCCCTTACCGGCTTCGTCGACGCCGAATGGCATACCCCGCAGATCCGTCGCCGACGGCTAAACCGTTGCGCTGTTCGGTCGCGACGCGAAGAAAAATCGTTGTTGGTCCGCTCCCGTCAGACGTCCGTCGCGGCCGCCTCGCCGTCGTCCCGCGGCTCGTCGAGGAAGTACTCCTCGAGTTCGAACGGTTCCTCCTCACCCTCGACGCCGAAGACGTCCAGCGCCGTGACCTCGGCGTCGGTCTCGAGCAGGCCGGCCAGACTCGGTTCCGTGCGGCCGTCGTCGCTGCTGATCAGCTCCTTCACGTAGAGGCCGCCTTCGCCGTGGAGGCGGACCTCGGCCTCGGTCGGCGACGCCAACTCGCCGTCGATGTCGTAGACGGTCCGCTCGCGGGTGAGGTCGGCCCGCCGGTGGTCGACGCGCTGGGGCGTATCCTGCTGAACGGTCGTTCCCGTCAGTTCCTCGAGGGCGGCCTCGAAGTCGGCCTCGTCGACCGGCTCGGCGAACTCGACGTCGGCGCGGTAGCGCTTGCTCGCGTCGTGTTCCTTGACGCGCTCGACCATCTCGTAGGTCGCGAGTCGGAGCCCCTCGACCTCGACGCTCCCTTCGGCGGCCGCGTTGATCTCGCGCTCGAGGGTCTTCGGGTCCGGGTCGCGAATCTTGGGCCGTTTGACCTCGAGGACGAACGGACGGCCCTCCTCGAGCATCCGGGCGTCGACGTCCTCGCGGCCGGCGCCGTGGAAGGTCCCCTCGTCGCCGTCCATGGCGTCGACGACGTGGGGACGGACGACCTGTTCGACGCTGGTATCGTACATGTAGCCCGAGCCGCCGCAGTAGTCGCAGGGTTCCTCGCCGTCGTCGCTCAACTGGGTTCCGCTGCCGCCACACTCCCGGCACGGCCACTCTGTCTGGGGAATGTCCCGCTCGAGTTTGCGGTACCGGCCGTAGACGAAGGCGGGGTTGAGCTGAACGTCGACCGCGTGGCCCGTGACCGATTCCGACTCGAGGGCCTCGAGAGGATCGAACGCCGCGAGGTCGACGATCGCGAGGACGTCGGGGCGGTCGAAGTCGACGTCGGTGCCGGTCTTCGCGCCGACGCGACGGCCGACCTCGCGGTTGACCTCGCGCTTGAACGACTCGCCGACGTCCGGCTCGAGGCCGGCGTCCTCCCGGAGGAGCCGGTCGTTTTCCTCGACCAGCGGCGGGACGCGGCTTCCGACCTGGTAGGTCGCGAAGTCGGCGTCCTCGAGGGCGTCGACGACGGTCTCGGCGATCGCGTCGACGGTGCCCGAGTACCCCTCGCAGACCCAGCAGTCGGCGGGCTCGTCGGGCTCGAAGTCGGCGTCGTCTTCCATCGCGATCGTCGTCCGCAGCGCCCGGCCGCGCTCGGCGTTGGTCAGTCCGAAGCTCCGCTCGGCGAAGGGGCGACCGAGACAGGAGTCACAGACCGGCCCCGTCTCGAGCAGCGCGCGGGCGTCTTCCGTGATCATATCACGGGAATCGGGCGGCCGCGGGTAACACGTTTTCCCTTCGGCCCGTCGGGGACGGCGTCGCTCGGATCGCTCTCGCAGCCGGCACGTCATTTCCTCTCGAGATAGTGTATTGATAAACGGACTCTCAAGTGGCCCGGACGTTCAAATAGATCGAGTGCTAGCCTCGCCTATGAACGGACACACCCCGGACCGTCGCGAGTTCCTCGCGCTCGCCGGTACCGGCCTCGTCGGCGCCGTCGCCGGCTGCGCCCAACCCACCTCGAGCGACTCGATGGAGGGCTCGTCCTCGCACTCGGTTTCGCGGGAGATCGATCCGGACAAGCGCGCGGACGGCTCGACGTACACCGACGTCTACGAGGCGGTCATCAACTCGGTCGCACAGGTGCGGGCGATGGGCGCCGGAAGCCCGTACGGTGGCGACGGGAGCGGCGGCCAGGGCTCGGGCTTTCTCGTCGACGACTCCCACCTCGTCACGAACGAGCACGTCGTCGCCGGCGCCGACAGCGTCGACCTCCAGTACATCAACGGCGACTGGTCGGCCACCAAAATCGTCGGCGCCGACTTCTACAGCGACCTGGCCGTCCTCAAGGTCGATCACGTCCCCGA
This sequence comes from Haloterrigena salina JCM 13891, assembly GCF_000337495.1. Lineage (GTDB taxonomy): Archaea > Halobacteriota > Halobacteria > Halobacteriales > Natrialbaceae > Haloterrigena > Haloterrigena salina. The sequence goes on along the minus strand of NZ_AOIS01000060.1, from coordinate 33,733 downwards.
CGAGGCGACGCCCCTCGAACTGGCCGCCGAGCGCTCCGTCGTCGGTCAGGAGGTGCTCGCGATCGGCAACCCCTACGGGTTCGAGGGCTCCATGTCGAAGGGAATCGTCAGCGGCGTCAATCGCACGCTCGACATGCCGGACCGAACGTTCTCGTTTTCGAACGCGATCCAGACCGACGCCGCGGTCAACCCCGGCAACAGCGGCGGGCCGCTGGTCAACCTAGACGGCGAGGTCGCCGGCGTCATCACCGCCGGCGGCGGGGACAACATCGGCTTCGCGATCCCGTCGGCGGTCGCGAGTCGAGTCGTCCCCTCGCTGATCGAGACCGGAACCTACGATCACTCCTACATGGGGATCACCCTCGCGACCGTCGACCGGTACATCGCCGAGGCCAACGACCTCCCCGAGGCGACCGGCGTCATCGTCACCGGCGTCGAGTCGGGCGACCCGGCCGACGGCGTCCTCCGGGCCGCAACGCCCCGCCCGCGCGACTCGATCCCCGTCGGGGGCGACGTCATCTACGCCATCGACGGCGAGCCGATCCCCGACCGCCACGCGCTCTCGAGCCACCTCGCCTTGCGGACCAGCCCGGGAGACACGATCGAACTCGAGTGCTGGCGCTACGGCGACGAGACCGCGATCTCGCTGACGCTCGGGGAGCGACCCCCGGCCAACTGAGGCGAGCGAGAGCCGGGCGCCAGCGACCGGTTCCGTCGGGACGATGAACCGATCAAAACTGTTTGAAACGACCGCCTAGCCGAGCGTAATCGACGGTGTCGAGACGATAACCCGGTGTAGACGCCCCGTACAAGTCAGATTTCGTTTCTGTCCCAAATTCGTGAACGACTGGGTTGAATTGGGAGTCAATCGGCCGTAATCAACAGGCAGTGGGGTTTAGCAGGTCGATAACAATAGGTGAGACTCCGGTAGCTATCGGTAGCGCGATCACCCATCGCCTGTCACGTATGACTCCCGACGCTGACACCGCCCGTCCGACCGACGCACCGCTGACCGACCTCGATCACGTCACGATCGAGAACGACGACGCTCCCGACGAGTGTGCGATCTTCCCGCGGGAGGCGAGCGACGAGAAACTGGACGCCGCCTGGATCGTCGCCTACGACGACGGGTTCGTCTCGCTCGAATCGATGCGCTAGGTCCCGACGATGCACCTCGGAAACTCCGTCACCGCCGCCGGGTTCTGGATCGGCACCCTGCTGCCGGTCGCCTACCTGCCGGTCTTTCTCTCCGGCGTCGACTCCGCCGGCTCCCTCTCGCTGGTCGTCGGCCTCCTCGCGATCCACGCCCTCGCGCTGATCATCGGCCACGATTACTCCGGATCGCGATCGCGGTGACGGGCCGAAGTGACGTCCGTCGGGACGACTTCGATACCGGCTGTTCGATGCATTCGCGCGGTCGATTCGACCGTCCGTGCGTCGCGTGACTCGGCAAAAATAGTGCAGGTATCCGGATCGCTCGCAGGTTCTCGCGGACGCGTTGATCGCTTACTCGCCCGGCTGCCACAGCTGGGCGTGGGGCGTGTCGCAGCTGTCGCAGACCGCCGCCTGTTTGTCCTTGTAGCGTCCGCGCTCGAGTTCGCCGTCCGAGCAGTACGGACACGGTCTGCCTTCGAGGATCGCGATCAACTGCGGATCTTCGCCGTCGGTCGCTGACGACTGTGATTTCGCCATATGTACCATAGCTCTCCCGAGAGGAGGGAAACGGTTGGCCATGCCTATGCAGTGTACGACGGGAGTGACACCGCACGACGGCGGCGTGGATCGACGGTATTCGGAGGCTACAGCTGCGACGGCTGTGCTCTCGATCCGAGACGAGCGGTCGACGGCGACCGGTCGCGGCGAACCGTGGCGGCTATCCCCGCGGCCCGCCGCGTACCGGTATGCGCCAGTTCGTCTGCATCGGCCACGACGTCCCGACCGACTCCGACTTCTCGCTGGACGACCTCGCGGGCGGGGCCGGCCGCCTCGACGCGCTCTGTCGATCGATCACCGCCTCGTTCGTCACCTCCCACGGGATCCGCGAGGACGTCCGGACGCACCTCGTCGTCCAGGACGAGCTCACGATCACCTTCGACGGGAGCGAACTCCGCCGGCTCAACCCCGACGAGCGAAGCACCGCGGCGCTGGTGCGGACCGCCCTCGAGCACCGCGACGAGGCCATCGGTGCGCTTCCAGCCGAGCCCAGTCCCGGCATCGAAGTGTACCGGCGCGGGTTCGAGGAAACGCTCGAGGAACTCGCCGACGGGACCGTGGTGCAGCTACACGAGGACGGTGACGCCGTCGTCGACGTCGGCGTCGACGGCCTCGAGGACCCCGTGTTCGTATTGTCCGACCATCGGGACTTTACTGATGAGGAAGAGCAGGTGCTCGAGGACGTCGTCGATCGGCGCCTGCGGCTGGGTCCGGAGCTGTTACACGCCGATCAGGCGATCACCGTCGCGCACCACTATCTGGACACCGAGGGCTACGAGCGGTTTTAGCTCGGGACTCGAGTGTGCGAATCGCTACCGAGCGAAGCGATAGACACTTTCGGAAGCGTTAAACAATCGGGGACTCTCACTCACAAATGCGGGCCGGTGGGGTAGCTTGGTATCCTTCGGCCTTCGGGTGGCCGTAACCGCAGTTCGAATCTGCGCCGGCCCACTTCTCCCGCATTTCACAACCTCAAGCGACGCGTACGCGACTCGAGGTAACCGAGTGTAGGAGTCGATGACGGCGCGTAGATTCGAATCAGGGAGGAGCGTCGCTCCGACCGTGGTTCGAATCTGCGCCGGCCCACATCTGCCCGCGAATTCTAACCGACGTGCGAAGCGAGTCGTGTTCGTGAGCGGGCAGAAACGCAGCCGCAACGATTCGAGCCAGCAAACCGAGCGAAGCGAGGTTTGCGCTGTTCGAATCTGCGCCGGCCCACTTTTCCCGCATCACAACACGAGGAGCGAAGCGTGGCGCAGTAGTGTACCGAGACGGCGAATAACGAACCCCGTGACCGAAGCGGTGGCTGCCTTTCAACACGCGATTCAATTCTGCAACGCGAGGGCGGCATCGCCGACTCGGCGACGATCGGGGGTCCCTGGGTCGTTAGTTCCCCGAGGGGATGAAGTGACCGTCCTTGAGTTCGTTCACGACGCGCGTCTCGTTACCCTGGAGTTGCACCTTCAGGCTCGGCGCGAGCGTGCCGCCGAACAGGTCCTTCTGTTCCTCCGGGGGGAGGTGGCCGACCTCGTCGAGGCTGATCTCGCCCCGCGACGTGTCGTCGAGCCCGCGGAAGTTTTCGAAGCTTTCGACCAGCACGTCGTTCCCGTGGGGCATCGCCAGCCACGAGTACGCTTGGAAGGGCGCCGACTCGGGGTTCGCGACGACGAGACCGCTGCCGTTGAGCGGTTCGTAGTCACCGTAGAGCGAATCGCTCACGAACCCGTACAGCGCGTCGGGGCCCTGGAGGCCGGGCGCGAACGTGAACTCGTGGCTGAGGACGAACAGGTACCACTTCCCGTCGTTGAACACGTAGTGCGGTCGCTCCAGTTGCTGATTGACCTCGATCGCCTCGAGGTTCGGCGGGAGGAGTTCCCACTCGGTGAGCGAGTCGTTCGTCGCTCGCATCACGCCGACGTTCCCGTTGTAGCTTCGTGGATCAGACGGGCTGTCGCTTCCCGTCGGCGTGTTCCCTTCGAAGACGAGCAGGTCTTCGCCGGTCTCGGGGTGCTGGAAATACCACGGGTCGCGGAACGCGTAGACGATGCCTTGCTCCCGGGATTGTTCCAGCGTCTGGTACAGCTCGCCGTCGGCCGCACCGATGATGGTGTGCGCTTGCGTACCGGTCAGTTCGACCCCGCGCGGCCCCGTTTCGAACGAGGCCCCCTTGGCGAGTGCGAGTCGCTGTCGGAACTCCGGTTCCGGGCTGGTAGCCGTATAGAAGTGGTAGATCTGGTCCTCGCTCTCGTCGTACATCGCGGAGCCGGCCCACTGGTGGTGGCCGAGCGGGTTCTCGAAGGCCGTACCCCCTTCCCGCCAACTGTGGCCGTTCCGGGAGTAGAAATAGCGGATGGTCGCCTCGTTGTGGCGATCGCCGGGCACGAGGTCTTTCGACGCCGTGAGCGAGAAGACGATCTGCCAGCCGTCGATCTTCGCGATCGAACCGTCGCGATGTCGGAGCGGCCACGTGTCCCAGATCCAGTAGTCGTCCGAAATCGGCTCCGGTCCGTCGTCGATCACCGGTGCGGTGGTCGCGTCCGTGCGTTCGATATTCGACGCGTGTTCCGCCGTCCACTCGCTCGCGTCGCCGGGTTCGACGGCGGCGACGGAACCGGTACCGAACGAGAGCCCGAGCCCGGCCGCGCCGATCGCACCGGCCGTTTTTAGAACGTTTCGCCTGTTCAACGTAGTTGAACTAGTCTCGTCGGACATTACACTCCAAATATTTACTCACTAAATAATAGTAACTTCGATCAGTTTTATTTCTTGTTGAAGATAGTTTAATCATATCTTGAACAATCAAAACTTCACTCGTTCGCCGGCGGTCGGTAACGGTGTGCCACTCCCCTCACTCGAGTCCGATCTCGATCAACGCCAACTCGTCCGACGGCACAGCGTCGCTAAACACCGCCTCCACCTCGTCCCATCCCTCCGGCCGATACGCTTCGATGCCGAAGCTCTCCGCGAACGCCACCAGATCCGGATTCGACAGTTCGGTCCCGGTGTGCTCGCCCCGGTGGCCCTCCTGCTTCTCCGAGATCAGACCGTAGTCGTCGTCGTTGAACACGACCGTCGTGAAGCCACAGTCCAGTCTCGAGGCGGTCTCGAGTTCCGCCGCATTCATCATGAACCCGCCGTCGCCGGTCCCGGCCACCACGTTCGCATCCGTCGTCAGATCGGCCGCCAGAGCGCCGGGGACGGCGATCCCCATGCTGGCCAGGCCGTTCGAGATCACGCAGGTGTTGGGCTCGTAGGTCGGGAACGACTGGGCGATCGCCATCTTGTGGCTGCCGACGTCGGAGACGAGCACGTCCGAATCGGCCATGGCCTCGCGCAACAGCGGCAGGCAGTTCCGGACGGTGATCGGATCGCCGGCGGCCGGCGGCTCGGTCACCGACTCGAGCAACTGCTCGTGGAGGTCGTCACACCACAGCGAACAGGCCGCGTCGGGCAGGCGCTCGTCGATGGCCGCCAGCGCGGCGCCGACGTCGGCGACGATCTCCACGTCGGGGTTGTAGTGGCGGTAGACCTCCGCGGGTTCGTAGTCGACGTGGACGATGGTCTTCTCGAGGTCGGGGTTCCAGCCCGCCGGATCGTGCTCGGCGATGTCGTAGCCGACCGCGATCACGCAGTCGGCGCGGTCGATCGCCCGCGCGGCCTCCTCGTCCGGCCCCGAATCCAGCGTCATCAGCGAGGCCGCCTCGCGGTCCGAGATCGCCCCCTTTCCCATGTAAGTTTCGACGACGGGAATCCCGATGCGGTCGACCAGCGACCGAATGGTCTGGGACGCGCGCGTCCGCACGGCGCCGTTGCCCGCCAGCAGGATCGGGCGCTCGGCCTCCTCGAGCAGCCGCGCCGCGCGCTCGGCCGACTCGTCGTCCGGGTCCGGTCGGCGCACGGGGTCGCGCGTCTCGATCGGCGTCGCATCGATCTCCTCGGCGGCAACGTCCTCGGGGAACTCGAGGTGGGTCGCGCCGGGCTTCTCGTACTCGGCGAGTTTGAACGCCTTGCGGACCGACTCGGGCGCGATTTCGGACTCGCCGATCCTGGTGTTCCAGGCGACGATCGGCTCGAAGACGTCGACGACGTCTAGCGCCTGGTGGCTCTCCTTGTGCAGTCGTTCGCGGCCCCCCTGGCCGGTGATGGCGACGACCGGGCTCTTGTCCAGTTGGGCGTCGGCGACGCCGGTCATGAGGTTCGTCGCGCCGGGGCCGAGCGTCGACAGGCAGACGCCGGCCTCGCCGGTCAGCCGCCCGTGGACGTCGGCCATGAACGCCGCCCCCTGTTCGTGGCGCGTCGGGTGAAAGCGGATCGACGACTCGCGCAGCGCGAACAGCAGATCCTCGATCTCTTCGCCCGGCACGCCGAAGACGCGCTCGACGCCTTCCGCCTCGAGACAGTCGACGAGCAACTCGGCTGTGGTCGCCATGGACGTCCCGTCCACGGCGCCGTCATTAATCGCCCGCCCTGCACACACGGCGTCGGCGGGGCGAACGAAAACCGCTTGCTACAGCGGCGGACCACTCGCCCGCCGGCGAGTAGGGACTGCCGAGAGGCAACGCGGCGTCCGGTCGTCGCGTCCGGGATGTTGCAGGGGAGCGGTTCCCCTACTAGCGGTTCGAAATTGAAGGAGGACGTTACGGACGATAGCAACCGATTTCTTCCGGGAGGCGCGGTCGAATACAACTCGATCGACGGCGCGCTCAGCGGTCGAAACCGATCGTCGAGAGCCGTCGCGCGCTCGACACTACAGTCGCGCTATAACAATAGTCGACTCTCTGCGAGTGTTCGGTAGCCGCGACCATCGGGTTGCGGGAGTTCAACGATGTCAGAGGACGATCTACTTTCACGGCGACAGAGTCTGCTCGGAATCGGCGCTGTGGGGACGGCCATCAGCGGAACCGCCGTCGGCGTTTCGGGCGTCTTCGACGGCGACGAGACGGCCGAGAAAAAGACCGACGGGAAGAAACTGGCAGCCGGCGACGACGACAAAAAAGACGACGCCGATCAGGACGACGAGGCGGCGACGAAAGCCGGCCTCGACCTCGAGGTCGTCTGCCACGAGAGCGGCGAGGCGACGGTCCGTGTCCGGAACGAGCGCTCGGCGGAAGCAACGCTCAGCTGGAAGGTCGATGTCGACGGGCTCGAGCTCGGCGCCCTCGACATGGCTGCCCTCGAGGAGCTGGATCCGGACGACTTCGACGAGAACGATACGGCCGCGCTCGAGGCCTACGCCCGATCCCAGGGGATGAACGTCGACGCCGACGATCTCGAGCGTCTCGAGGGGAAGCGGATCGAACTCAACGGCACGACGCTCGATCTGGGCAAGCAGACGATCGACCTCGAGAGACTCGCCGAGGAGAAGGGCGTCGACCTCGAGGACGCGGAGTTCGACCTCGACAAGCTCTACGGGACGGTCACGGTCCCGAAGGGCGGCGTCGAGTCGTTCCGGGCCGCCGCCCTCTCGATGGATTCGGCGGTCGAACTCTACTACGACGGGAAGCGGATCGAGTCGGTCAGCGTCGACACGGCGGCGTGCCGGGAGTCGACGATGGCGGACACGATCGACCTCGAGGCGGTCTGTTACCGGACGCGAAAGCGGACCGCCGAGAACGGCGCCGGCGACGGCGGTAACGGCGGCGTCGAGAAGACGACGGAAGCCAAGTTCTGCGTCCGCAATCGCGGCAAGGAGGCCGTGAAGCTCGGCTGGACCGTTAACGGCGACGAGCAGGGCGGCAAGTGCTACGTCGACGCCAAGGGGTCGGACTCGTTCTGGGTGACCGTGCTCGACGACCGGAAGACGTCCGTGACCGTCACCTACGAGGGCGAGGCGGTCGACACGGAGAAGGCCGACACCGATACGAAGTGTACGGACGACCGCGACGACGCGTAATCGGCGCGACGCGTCTCCGGTTCCGGCTTCACCTGTGACGCGCCACCGATCGACACGCGGATTCACTCTGGTGCGTGCGTACGCCCCGCTTACCCGCTTCGAGACCCGAAGACCCTTTAGCGACTGCTCGGATACCCTGAGTATGGCTGCCGACGGACTCGACGAGATCGATTACGGAATCCTTCATCTTCTCCAACAGAACGCTCGAGCGACCACACCGGTCGATATGGCCGAACAGCTGCCGGTGACGGATACGACGATCCGCAACCGGATCGAACAGCTCGAGGACGACGGAATCATCGAGGGCTACGTACCGATCATCGACTACGAGAAGGCCGGGTTCCCGATCCGCCTCCAGTTTTCCTGTACGGCCGCGACCGACGACCGCCAGGAGGTCGCCGAGCGGGCGCTCGAACTCCCCCAGGTCGTCAAGGTCGACGAGATGCTGAGTGCGCGGGAGAACATTCAGGCGCTGGCGGTCGCGAACAACACCGAAGAGGTAAACGAGATCACGAGCCGTCTGGACGACCTCCCGCTGACGATCGAACGGGAACGGCTGTTGCGGAAGACGCGGAGTCGTCCCGTCGACTTCTTCGACGAGAATGTCGGCGAAGAACAGCGACCCGGCGACTTCCGAGAATAAATCCTTCCCGAATAACTTCGAAAATCCAAACTAGAATAAGTACCTACTTTTCTTCCAAATAGATTAGGGACGGGTTTTTTGTATTGCCGAACAAGTCGTGGACAATGACTGTCGTACCGAACCGGATACAGCTACCGTCCACACACAACTACCTTGATCAGAAGCACCGATTACGACGAGAGCGAGAATCGTTTCCCGACCGGCGCGGCGCAACCTGACTACATGAACGCCACTCGACCCCGCCCTGAGACCGTCGCTGGCCACGTCCGGCCGATAGTCACCGCCATCTCCTCACGAGCGTCGATCGATGAGTGAGGATCTGTACCGGTGCGTCTGTCACACCTGCAACACGGAACGACTCATCGAGGGGCTCGAGGACGCCCAGACGTTTTTCAACCGCCACGCCGAGCGCAGCCACGAGGTGGAACTGCTCAACCAGCAGACTCGGCGCCAGTATTCGGAACCGTCGGCCGCCGACGAGACGACGCCGGCCGATTCGTCCGACGGCGAACCGGAGACCGAAACCGACGACGCGTAACGGCGACGGAGTCGACGGCGGAGACAACCTGGCGGCGATCAGCTCGCGTCCTGTGCGTCGACGACTTCGTCGACGCGGATCCGCAGAATAACCCGCTCGGTTTCGATGGGCGTTCCGTACTCGTCTTCGCCCGTGTAGCGCTGCGCGAGTTCGTCGATGTGCTCTCGAGCCCCCTCGGTCGTGACCTCCTCGACCTCGCCGATGATCGAGAGTCGCCGGTAGGGGTTCTCGGGGTCGACCATGCTGACGCCGACCGACGGGTCCTCGCGGACGTTGCGCTCCTTGCGGCGACCGCGTTCGGTGTTGATCAAGAGTCGGTCGTCGTCGGCGTCGTAGTCGATCCAGACCGGCGTGACGTGGGGGTCGGTGTCCCCGGTCAGCGTCGCGACGTGCGCGAACGTTTGCTTCTCGAACAGGTCGTGAAAGGCGTCGGGGATTGCTGTCACGGGCGGCGATTCGCTCGCGTTCGGCTTTTGTATACTGCCTACATTGAGAGGCACGCTCGCGTCGATCCACGCTCGGAACGGGCGGAAGATTGATAGCTACCGTCGGGAATCCGCAGCTAACACATGTACGCGCGCAATCCCGAGCGCGACGCGATCTGGAACGACGCCCTCGAGTGGATGGTCTGCCGGGGTCTCCCGCTCCGGCCCCGCGAGATCGAGGGCTACGATCCGGGGCTCGTCCGGGACGTGCTGGAAACGATGGTCCTCGAGGGCTGGGTCGCCTACGACGACCGCGGGGACTTCTTCGAGCCCGGGCCTCGGGTCGAGCGGTTCGACGCCGGCAGGGGGTCCCCTCGTCGACGCACCTGGTAACGCCGCGGGCTGCGGCGCAGCCGATTCCGTCGGTCGGCTCATCTTCCGACCTCCTCGAGTCGATCCGTCGCCGTTCGCCCTCGCCGTCGAGGGGACGACACACGCGAGTGTCGGCTCAGAACTTATCGGACGGGGAATGCTTGCACGTGGTATGAGTCCACAGCAACGGACGCGACGACGGCTGTTGCGGGTAACGGGTGCGACAGCGGCGACGGCGCTGGTCGCCGGCTGTGGCGGCCCGAGCGGCGGCGGCGACGACGACGAACCGGCCGCCGAAGAGGGGACGGGGAACGGTCAGGACCGAGACGAAGACGAGGGCCTGGTCGACGGGGAAGGGAACGATACCGACAACGAAACGGAAAACGAGACCGGCGAGATGACGAACGAGAGCGACGACGGGGAGAACGATACCGACAACGAAACCGGCGGGACGACGAACGAGAGCGAGGACGAGGGCTGAGAACGGAACCCGGACGGGACACAACGGGCGCCAACCGTCGTGCTAAGCTGACCGACGCGCGGGAGTGACTCGAGGACGAGGGGTACGCGGACGGCGCCCGGTTCGTCTCCTATCCGGCCGGACGGTACGACGCCGCCTCGCTCGACCTCGTCGACGAGACCTCCAACCTCGGGTTCGCCGCGGGCCAGCCGGTTCAGGGCTGCGTCGTCGATGCGGCTCGCTACCCGCGCGCCGTCGACCCCGAGGCCCCGAAGCACTGCTCGAGCGGACGGCCGATCTGGGCGGGATCACCGTGCTTTGCTACCACGGACTCGCGGGCGACGTGGTCGACCGCTTCGAGGAAACGGTGACGTACCTCGACGCGCTCGTCGCCGAGGGTGACCTCGAAGTCGTGGGACCGGAGACGTTCGCGTCCGAGTACGCCGAGACCGAGTAGGTTCGGAACGCCGGTCACCGGTCGCCGGTCGGATCGCCGCGGCCGTCCGACGGCCGAACCGAGCGGAGACGCAACTGGTATCGGGATCCGGTTCCTCTCACGACTGATGACCGAGGGACTCGAGACGGACGTCGAGGAAATGGCGGACGTCGCCGAGCGACGCGACGAACTGGCGGCCCGCGTCCGGACCCACGCCGGCGAGATCGCGCGGGAGCTCGCCGTCTTTCAGGGCGGCGACTACGGCCAACAGACGTTCCAGACCGACGCCGGAACCTGGACGATCAAGTACGAGGCCGGCGACGTCCAGTACCTCCGGTTCGAGCCGAAATCGGGCGAGGAGACCTACGTCGTCTCGAGCAAACAGCCGCCCGAACCCGAGGCGCTCGAGACGGCGATGGCCGACTACGGGGCGTTCGTCGCCGCGTACAACGAGTACGTCCGCTCCTTCGAGGGGCTGCTCGCGGACGTTCCGGACGAGTTCCCCGAGATCGAATCGACGGCCGAGCTGGTCGCCGAACGCGACCGAATTCTCGAGCGAATCCGCGACGTCGGGAACGCGATGGCGAGCGAGCTCCACCGCTACGAGGGCGAGTACGGCACCTACGCGACGACGGTATCGGGCAGTCGCTGGGAGCTCAAGTTCGACGGCGACACCGCGAGCTACCTGCGGGTCGGCGGGTCGGACGGCGTCTACCTCATCTCGCAGTACGGCCCCCCGCCAGCGACCGAGGTCCGTCGGCTCGCCGACGACGTGGCCGCGTTCGTCGAGTCGTTCAACGACCACGTCGAGGACCTCGAGGCTGATCTCTCGACGGTGTCGCTGAGCGGAGATCGGTAAGCGATCTGCTGTTCGGTTCCGCTACTTCGCTGTAGGCGCTGCTTTCGCTCGTTACGGGCCGTCTACAGCGACCAGTCTCGAGTAAACGAGACGACAATCAGGTAAACTGACTGCGCTGTTTTTGCCCGTTTCGCGCCCCCCTTATCGACGTAGTATGACACTATCACGACGTTCGACGATCAAGGCGATCGGTGTCGTCGGTACCGGATCGGCGATCACTGGAACCGCTTTGGCCATCAACGAACACGGAGACGACGAACGGGAGGCCGACGAAACGACGGTCGACGACGAGGAGCTCGGCGCGATCCGCGTCGGCCACTTCTCGCCGGACGCGCCGAACGTCGACGTCTACGTCGACGATCAGCAGATCCTCTCGGACGTCGGCTACGGGGACCTCACGCCGTATCTCGAGATCGTTCCGGGCACGTACTCGATCACGATCACGGCCGCCGGTGACGACCAGCCCGTCTACGAGGGAACCATCGCCGTCGACTCGGAGTTCTACACGGCCGCCGCTCTCGGCGAACTCGAGGGCGAGTCTGCCGGCGCCGCGGGAGACGACACGGACGTCTCCGCGTACGACGCAGCCAACGACACCGCCGGCAACGAGACGGGGAACGTCTCCGACGGCGGCAGCGCGCTCGCCAACGAGACGGACGGGACCGGCGAGATGGGCGACATCGAGAGCGAGACCGACGCGGGCACGTTCGACGTCCTGCTGCTCGTCGATTCCCCGTCGAACGACGTCGAAGCGGGGACGGCCCCGCTCCGAGTCGTGCACGCGGTTCCGGACGCCCCGGCGATCGACATCGCCGAGGGAGAGACCGGTGCGCTAGTCTTCGAAGACGTCGCCTTCACCGAGCCGTCCGGCTACGTTCCGGTAGAGCCCGGGAGCCAGACGCTCGAGGTCTTCCCGGCCGGCGAGAGCGCCGAGATGGGCGAGGAGACGTCCGAAACAGGTAACGAGAGCGCCAGCAGCAACGAGACCGACGAGACCGTCGGCGAGGTCGACGTAATCTCCCAACCCGACCCCGTCGTCAGCGTCGAACTCGACCTCGAGGCGGACACGGCGTACACGGCCTTCGCCATCGGCTACCTCGCGGAGCTGGACGACGAGACGGTAACGGCCGAGCTGGCGGGATCGATGCCCGACGAGACGGACGACGAGGACCGCTCGTTCAGCGTGCTCGCCGCCGTCGACGGCGAACCGGGCAGCGAGACGGTAGCCGACGACGACTCGAGCGGCGAAAACGAGAGCGTGACGGCCGACGACGCGACGGAAGCGAACGAGTCGACCGACGATGCGATGAACCAGACGGACGGGCACGCCGAGAACGAGTCCGCCACGGGCGACTACTGAGAACCGGACGCACTCGCCGCCGTTCGATCCGTTTTGCGCGGAAGTTTCGGCGTCCTCGGCAGCCGTTCGTCCCGTTTTTCGCCGTCGATCGCTGTACCCGGAAACGCGTCGTCGACCGGTCGTTCGTGACTGGTTTCTAGCAGATGTCGTTTTGTCCGTGCCGCTCCTATAGACGGTGTTGCGTCACTGACGCTTCGGACGATCATGGACGAGATACCCGACCCACGGACGGAATCCGACACGGCCGGCGCGCGGACGACCGATACCGACGACCCTCGAGACGGCCCCGAACGGGACGTCCGCCTCGAGGCGGTCGTCGTCCGCTACAGCGCCGACAGCGATCGCTGTACGCTCGTGCCGCGGGACGAACCGCCCGAGGCGATGCTGACGGCGTGGCTCAGTGCGGATCTGGAGACGGTCGTCGATCTCGAGGACGCTCGGTAACGAAGATAACGACGGCGAACCGGGTGCGACGGCTACTCGGTGACGGTCGATCCGCTACGGACGGCCGCGACGGCGTGTCGAGATGAAAGGCGCTCAGGAGGGGTTAGACGTCGACGTACTGGTCGACCCACTCCTGGCGACGCCGGAGGGCTCGTCGTCCTTTCGGCGTCAGCGCGTAGTAGTTCGTTCGCCGGTCGAGTTGTCCCTTTTCGACGAGTTCCTTCTCGACGAGCGTGTCGAGATTGGGATACAGCCGGCCGTGGGTGACCGGCTGATCGATGTATGTGTTGATGTCGTCGAGTATCTCCTGACCGGACGGCCGATCCTTCCCTGCGATCACGTACAGCAAGTCACGTTGGAAGCCAGTTAGCTGATCCATGGATCACCCTCTGAGTGACGACCTTCTCTCATCTGTGACTTTGTTATAGAGCGAGTACGGACAGCCGTCACGGCGGAACGTCGGACATAGACACAGTAACGACCGCTATCACCGTCCGGATTCGGTCCGCCTTCCGTGACGGGGCGTTTTTGAGAGCCACGGCCGTACGGCCCGGTATGCCGACGGATCCACTCGCCTGGGAGACCCGCGATCGCCAAATAGCCTACACTTGTCCGGGCTTCGACGTCGTTAACGAACGCGTTCGACTGCCCGACGGCACCGAAACCGAGTTCGACTACCTCTCGGAACCCGCCAGCGTCTGCATCCTCCCGTTCACCCCCGACGGTGACGTCGTCTGCATCGAGGAGTGGCGCCAGGCCGTCGACCGCGTCAGCCGCGGGCTCCCCGTCGGCGGCACCGAACCCGACGACGACGACCTCGAGGCCGCCGCCCGGCGCGAACTGGCCGAGGAGACCGGCCACGAGGCCGAGAGCCTCGAGCGACTGGTGACCGTCGAACCGGCCAACGGCATCGCCGACGCCGTCTTGCACGTCTTCGTCGCCCGCGGCTGTCGGCCGACCGCCGAACAGCAACTCGACCACAACGAGAGCATTCGCGTGGCGCCGACGGCGGTCGAGGAGCTGCTCGAGGCCGTCCGCGAGGGCGAGATCCGCGACGGGCGGACCGTCCTCGCCGTCTCGTACCACCGGCTGTTCGACGCGGAGGCGTAGCCTCGAGGACGGTCGATCGCCGGCGACGGTCGCAAAAATGATCTGGGCCGGGTGGCCGATCGTTCGTCCGTCGCCGACGATCGGCCCGACGCGCTCGCGTTCGAGTCGCTCGCGCCGGTGCTACTCCGTCTCGTTCCCCTCGTTCCCGCTAACGGTTTCGTTCGCTTCGCTTCCCGCCTGCACGGCGGCCTCGAGGTCGGCCGCGTCCTCGAGGGTGACGGTGTCAGTGTTCATCGTCTCGATCGAGATCGACGTCGCGGAGGCCTCGGAGACGGTTTCGCCGGTCTCGTTATCGGCCGTCTCGTTGTCCGACGTCGTCTCGTTCATCGCCGAGGCGTTGTCCTCGCTCTGGTTGTCTCCCTCCGCGGTCTGATTCCCGTCCGCGGTCGAGTCCGCCTCCTCGATGGTCTGGATCGACAGCGTATCGATCGAGACGGTTTCGGCGTCGAACTGTTCGATGGTGAGGTTCTCGATCTCCTCGTCGGCCGACGCGTTACCGGCGTCGCCCTCCGACTCGTCGTCGCCGCCGAAGATGTCACCGATGAAGTCGCCGACCTGACTGAGGATCCCGCCGTCCTCCTCGGTTTCGATGGTATCGATCGTCATCTGCTGGACGTTCATCGTCTCGATGGTCAGGTTCTGGACGGCGACCGTCTCGGCGTCGTCGCTGATCACCGCGTCCCCGTCGCTGGACGCGTTCTCGCCGGTTTCGTTCCCGGTGGACGCGTTCTCGCCGGCGCTGCCCACCTGCTCGCCGTCGAACTCGAGGTCCGTCAGCGAGACGTTCTCGAGCGCGAGTCGCTCGAGTTCGACGTCGGTGATGTTCACACCGCTTGCGGTGTCGTTCTCGTCCTCGCCCCCGGCGTCGGTCTCGTTCCCGCTCTCGTTTCCGCCCTCGTCGCTCCGTTCGACCGACTCGTTGAGTTGCTCGAGGTCCTCCTGTGCGGCGTCGAGCTGGTCGACGTTCAGCTCCTCAATCGTCGCGTTCTCGACGGTCGCGTTCTCGAGTTCGAGCGTCGCGACCTGCACGTTCTCGAGTGTCGCCGCGGTGCCCGCGTCGCTCGTGTCTCCGGCGTCGGCGTTCGTCCCCATCGCAGCCCCCGCGAGGGCGGGACCCCCCGCGAGCGCGACCGCCACCGCGACGAACACCGCGCCGACCGAATGCGTTCGTGAAGTCATTACGATCGGACGTACCAGTCGAGCCAGGCTAAAACGAGGCGACTGTTACAGAATTCTCCCGGAGAAACGCCGCATTTGAACGCGACCAGCGGCCGCTAATCAGCCCTTCGTTCGCGCGTCGACCGGCGGTTTCGTCCCGCACTCGAGCCGGTCGAGACCGGTAATCCGCGTCCGTCGGCGACTGGACGTGTCGACAGCGCCCGCGGTTCGCTCGCCGTTGGCGACGGGCGGTGTCTCCACTCGCGATCAGTGGGGGCCGAAAAAAAGCGCAATTGCAGGGTAATCGGAACGGAATCGATCGCGCGGCGTTCGTCCCGATCAGCCAAACAGTCCGCCGTCGTCCTCGGAGTCGTTCTCGGATGCGTTGTCTTCTTCGGTCGCGTTATCTTCCGTCATGTTGTCTTCCGTCGCGTTATCCTCGGTCGCGTTGTCTTCCGTCTCGTTGGCTTCGCTCGCCGTCACGTTGTCTTCGGGCTCCTCGCTCCCGATTTCGTCGAGTTCGCTCGCGTCGCCGAACGTCAGCGTGTCGACGGTCGAGTTACCGATGGTGATCGAGGACGCGGAGAGGTTGGAGATGGTTTCACCCTCGCTCTCGTTGTCCATCATCGTCTCGTTGTCCTCGGTCGCGTTGTCTTCGGTCTCGTTGTCCTCGAGACCGATGCCGTCGTCCTCGTCTTCCTGGATCGCCGCAGCGGTNGACGTGTTGTTCTCCTCGTCGTCGCCGAGGATTCCGAGACCGTCGTCGGACTCGTTGTCCTCGCTCTCGTTCATCGCCGAGTCGTTCGCGGACGCGTTCATCCCGGCGTCGGCTTCCTCGACGGAGGTGACGTTCATCGATTCGATCGTGATCTCGTCGACGTCGAAGTGTTCGATCGTGACGTTCTCGAACTCTTGCGTCGCGTTTTCGGTCTCGTTGTCCTCGGTCGCGTTGTCTTCGGTCTCGTTGTCCTCGAGACCGATGCCGTCGTCCTCGTCTTCCTGGATCGCCGCAGCGGTNGTCTCGTTGTCCTCGGTCGCGTTGTCTTCGGTCTCGTTGTCCTCGAGACCGATGCCGTCGTCCTCGTCTTCCTGGATCGCCGCAGCGGTGTCGGACGTGTTGTTCTCCTCGTCGTCGCCGAGGATTCCGAGACCGTCGTCGGACTCGTTGTCCTCGCTCTCGTTCATCGTCGAGTCGTTCGCGGACGCGTTCATCCCGGCGTCTTCGCCGACGTTCAGCTCCTCAACGGTCAGCTCGCCGACGTCCATCGTCTCGATGGTCAGGTTCTGGATCGTGACCTCCTCGGTGCTTTCGTTGATCAGACTCTGACCGGTGGATTCGTTTTCGGTCGCGTTATCTTCGGTCTCGTTGTCTTCGGTCTCGTTGTCGTCGAGACCGATGCCGTCGTCCTCGTCTTCCTGGACCGCCGCAGCGGTGTCGGACTCGTTATCTTCCTCGTCGGAGATGCCGAGACCGTCGGACTCGTTGTCCTCGCTCTCGTTCATCGCCGAGTCGTTCGCCGACTCGTTCATCTCCTCGAACTCCTCGAGTTCGACGTCCTCGAGTTCGAGCTGTTCGAACTGGATGTCGGTGAGGTTCGCTTCGCCGGTCGCGTTACCGTCTTCGGAGGCGTTCGTCTGGTTTCCGTCCAGCTCCTCCTGCAGCGCCGACACGTTCGCGTCGAACTCCTCGACGTTCAGCTCCTCGATCGTCGCGTTCTCGACGGTGACGTTATCGAGTTCGAGCGTCTCGACCTGCACGCTCTCGAGTGTCGCGCTCGACTCGCCAACGTCTCCGGCGTCGCCCATGTCTCCGGCGTCATCGTTCGCGCCCGATGACGCACTAGCCAGGGCAGGACCCCCGGATAGTACGACCATCAGTGCGACGAACGCAACGCCGAGCTTCTGTAGTCGTGAAACCATTGCGATGGTTCCTACCACCGGTTTCCGGCTAAAACGAGGCGACTGTTTCGAGATTATCTCGGGGAAAAGCAGTGTTGGAACCGTGCAACGGTCCCTAATCTCGCGTTCACCTGTCCCGATCGATGACTGTCACGGGTCCGGAGTCGAACGAGCCGAATCGGATGGTAATTGTCACCTCGGTGAGTAAAATCGAACTTGTGCTTGCAGGCGATGGCGGATTATATCAGACCGGTCGGAACGAGACGTTTACCGGCGCGTTCGGGTCGGACGTTTCCGAAACGGATAGTGTTCCGACAGCTGATCGGTCGCAAACCTTCACTGACTTACGTCCGACGGCCGAAGGGCCGGTCGATGCGCGAGTGCTTCGAACTCCGGGACACCGACGCGGGCGGACGTATCGGCGAACTTACCGTTCCGCGGGCCGACGTCACCGTCGAAACGCCGGCGTTGCTCCCGGTGATCAATCCGAATCTGGACACGATCGCCCCTCGTCGCCTCGCCGACGAGTTCGGGGCCGAGATCCTCATCACGAATTCGTATATCATCCACGGGACCGACGACGTCCGCGAGCGGGCCCTCGAGGACGGCCTCCACGAACTGCTCGATTTCCCGGGCGCGATCATGACCGATTCGGGCTCCTTTCAGCTCTCCGAATACGGCGACATCGACGTCACGACCGAGGAGATCCTCGAGTTCCAACACGAGATCGGCTCCGACATCGCCACGCCCGTCGACATTCCGACGCCGCCGGACGTCCCTCGCGACCGCGCCGAGGGCGAACTCGAGACGACCCAGGAACGCCTCGAGATCGCCGAGGGCGTCGACACCGGCGAGATGCTCGTGTCGGCGCCCGTGCAGGGATCGACCTACCCCGACCTCCGCGAGGCGGCCGGCCGCCACGCCGACGGCACCGACCTCGACGTCTTCCCCGTCGGCGCGGTCGTCCCCCTGATGAACGACTACCGGTACGACGACATGGTCGACGCCGTCGCCGCCGCCAAGCGCGGCCTGGGCGCCGACGCGCCGGTCCACCTCTTCGGCGCCGGCCACCCCATGATGTTCGCGCTCGGCGTCGCGATGGGCTGTGACCTGTTCGACTCCGCCGCCTACGCGCTCTACGCCCGCGACGACCGCTACCTCACGGTCCGGGGCACGCGGCTGCTCGAGGACCTCGAGTACCTGCCGTGTTCGTGTTCCGTCTGCACCAGCCACTCGCCGGACGACCTCCGCGCGCTTCCTGACGACGAACGCGAGGAGGAGTTGGCCGCTCACAACCTCCACGTCACGTTCGCGGAGATCCGCCGAATCAAACAGGCCATCCGCGCGGGCAACCTGCTGGAACTGGTCGAGCAACGCGCCCGCTCGCACCCGACGATGCTCGACGGCTACCGAGCGCTGCTCGACCACGCCGAGCAACTCGAGCGATCGGATCCCGTCTCGAAGGGCGCGTTCTTCCACGTCTCGTCGGAAAGCGCCCGCCGGCCGGAGGTGGTCCGCCACCACCGGCGCCTCGAGCGCCTCTCCGTCCCCGACTCGCTGTTTCTCACCGAGGGACAGCCGGCCCGGGGCGACGAGTTC
The DNA here is from genome assembly GCF_000337495.1 of Haloterrigena salina JCM 13891. GTDB lineage: Archaea > Halobacteriota > Halobacteria > Halobacteriales > Natrialbaceae > Haloterrigena > Haloterrigena salina. The sequence goes on along the minus strand of NZ_AOIS01000060.1, from coordinate 14,824 downwards.
GACGACTCCTGGCGGGTCGAACCGCCGTTCGGTCCCTTCCCGCGGGCGCTCTCGCGGTCCTACCCGCTCACGGCCGAAGTTCCCGAGCGGACCGACCGCGCGGCCCTGTCGGCCGCGGCGGACGGCGTCGCGCGACTCGCCGAGGTGAACCCCGACACCGACCTCGCGCTCGGCCACCGCGGCTGGCCCGCCGGCGTCCTCGAGCGCGTTCCCGAGTCCGTCGAGTTGATCGATCTCACGTCGGATTGATCGCCGCCCTCGAGCCGTTCAGGCGTCGACGGCCGCTGTGACGAATCGCGAGGAGAGCGAACACGGTTTCGACGACTCTCCGCGGTACGTGATTGAAAAGCAGTAATTCAGCGATCGGCTGACGCGGAGACTGCGGCAGCGTCGCGGTCGACCGGCGCTTCAGGCGCCGGTCGGGGAGTCGCCGAGTCGATCGGCGCGGCCGGCCGAAATCGGCTCGGCCGTTGCCGGGATGCCGTCGATCGTGATCTCGAGGTCGGACCCACACTCGACGACGATCGCGTGGCCGTCGTAGGTGAACTCGAGACGACCGCGGCGCGGACCGCTCGTTCGCGTCGGTTCGAAGAGGGCGTCCAGGGCATCGGGGTCGATCGACTCGTAGAGGGGCGGTAGCTCGGTCGGCTCGACGTCGCGCTCGGCCGCGACCGCAGTGACGACGGCGATGCTGATGTCCCCGTCGAACCCGTCGTCGATCGAACCGATGAATGAATTACTCACGTCGTACTCAACCGTTCCCATCCATAAAAGGGTAGCGGGTATTTCGGGGCTACCGAAATGCAATCGGCATTCATCTCGGTTTCCGAAAAATATCGCCGGTTTCGGATCGGGGTCGAGATCAATCGGGGCTCGCAGTTAGCTATCGACGGCGTCGGTTCCGAAGTGGTCGAACGGCTGGCGGTACTCGGCTTTGATGAGTTCCTCCGCCTCGATCTCGAGTCCGGCGCGCTGGAGGCGGCTGACGGCGGTCGTGATCTCCTCGCTGTTCTCGGCGGCGAGATCGACCCGGAGGTTCCGGTGTCCGGTCATGAGTTCGCGGACGCCGACCACGCCGTCGACCCCGAGGGCGGTCTCCGCTAAATCGCCGCGCTCGTGGATCGGTACCGTACACTGGACAACCATGTGTATCGACTTCGCCGTCCGCTCGTAGTCGATGATCGGGACGTAGCCGGTGATCACGCCCGCCTCCTCGAGTCGTCGGATGCGGTTTCGGACGGTGTTGGCCGTGACGCCGACGTCGCCGGCGATGTCCGCCGCCGTCGTGTGGCGGGCGTCGCCCTGCAGCCGATGGAGGATCCCCCTGTCGATCTCGTCGAGTTCGAACGCCATAGCGCTAGTTTCGGGGCCAGCAGCAAGCGCTTTTGGTTCGGCCCGTCGCCGTGGCGCCGACGGCGCGGCATCGGAACAGCAAAGGCGAACGCGACGCCACCCTCGCGTATGCTCGGCGCCGCGTCGCCCGTCGGTGTGTTCGCCCTCGTCGCGGGTGTGCTCGTCGTTCTCGTCGTCGGATCGTGGCTGCGCAAGCGCGTCCGGGGCGGTCGATCGGCGGGACGTCGGCAGTCCTACGAGAAACACGAGGCGGCCCAAGAGCGCGAGCCGCCGGTCGATCTCGGCGACGTCAGGGAGGCCGCTGTCCACGAGTTCACGGAACACCACACCGGCGAGCGGCGGGCCGTCTGCAAGATCGAGGGGTTCGTCGTCTTCGTCGAGGAGGTCCCCGGCGACCTCTCGGTCGGCGACGTGATCGAACTCGAGGTGCTCTCGTTCAACCGCGGCCACACGTCGGCGACGGCGCGGTTCCGTGGAACCGCGTAGAAAGGTGCGATTCCGCGGAGCCGCGTAGAGCGGTGCAGTTCCGGAGAACCGCGGTAGAGAAAACCGGCGTCTCGGCGCTCCTGACCGTTGGTATCGATTCACATACGTCGTCGAATAGAATATCGGGTACCGCGACAATCGGCGGACACACCGAACTCGCGGATCAGTCAGCAGTCAGCGTGATCGATCGCGCGACGGTCGGGTTCTCAGTCGGCGCTGTGAAGCGGGACGGTGCCGCAGTTCGGACAGCCGTTGTGCTTCGTCGTTCGGTAGTGCAGCTCGGAGCCGCAATTCGAACATTCGTAGTGTTCTGTCATTGATAGCGGCAAGGACCTCGACGTTCATATAATTTTCCCGAGCCTATTAATCATTACATTCAATGCCGAGACGGAGAGTCGGTCGCGATTCCGGCGCCGGGACCGACAGCCTCTTTCGCGCTCCCCCGTCCATATCGGGTATGACCGACTACTTCGAAGTCCACGAGCGCGACGGGGCCGCTCGCGTGGGCGAACTCCGACTCGAGTCGCCCGTCACGACCCCCGCGCTCGTCGACGACGTCCTTGAGGACGCGGGGTCGCTGTGGAGCGCCGATCGGGAGCTTCCCGAGGGCGACGAATCGACGCTCACCGTCCTCCCCCACCGGGCGTTCCCCGGCGGCACCGCCGAGGAAGTCCGGGAGTCCTTCGCGGTCGACCAGCCCGACGTCGACTACCCCAGCGTCGCGGTCGTCTCGAGCGAACGCGTCGACGAGCAGGACACCGACGCCTACGCCGTTTCCGACGTCCAGTCGATTACTGGCCACGGCGCGGCGCTGGTCGAGGCCGTCGTGAACGTCCGCGAGGCGATTCCGACCGACACCGCCCTCTACTTCTCGGGCGTCGCCACGCCGCGCAACGTCGCCGTGCTGGCCTACGCCGGCGTCGACCTCTTCGACGAGACCGCCGCGGTCGTGAAGGGCACCGAGGGCCGCTATCTCACGACCGACGAGGCGTACTTCCTCGAGGACTTGGAGGAACTCCCGTGCTCGTGTTCGGCCTGCCAGAAACCCCGCGAGGAGTTCACCCGCGAGGACTGCGCCGAGCACAACCGAAACGCCCTCGCGGCCGAACTCGGCATCGTCCGCCGGCGCATCCGCGACGGCCGCCTCCGAGACTACGTCGAGGGACAGGCCCGCCACGACCAGTGGCTCACCGCCGCCGTGCGCGAACTGGACTCGGAGTGGGGCTACATAGAGGAGCGCACGCCGATCCTCCGGGACGCGGAGATCACCGCCGCGACAGCGGACACTCTCCGCCGCGTCGAGATCCAGCGGTACGCCGACCGCGTGACAACGCGCTACCGGAACCGCTTCCGGAACCCGCTGGTGTTGGTCCCCTGCTCGGCGACGAAGCCGTACAGCGAGTCCCAGAGCCACGGCCAGTTCCACGACGTCATCCAGTGGCGCGCCCACCTCGTCTCGATGACCAGCCCCATCGGCGTCGTGCCCCAGGAACTCGAGACGACCTATCCGGCCCAGCACTACGACACCGTCGTCACGGGTCGCTGGTCGGAAGACGAGAAGCAGTTCGTGAGCGAGGTCCTGCGGCGCTACCTCGAGCGCAACGACTACCCCGAGATCATCGCCCACGTCCCCGACGAGGGCTACCGCGACATCGTCTCCCGCGTCGAGGAGGCCCTCGACCTCGATATCACGTACACCGTCCCCGAGGGCGGCCACCCCACCGACGACGAGTCCCTCTCGAACCTCGGGACGGCGCTGTCGGGCGAACTGAAGTACTCCAAGCGCGAGCGCGAGCACAACACCGTCCGCGCCATCGCGGACTACCTGCTCGGCGACGGCGCCGGCGACGACCTCTTCGAGGACATCCAGACGACGAGTCGCTACCCGAAGATTCAGGTCCGCGATAGCGAGGAGACCCAGCTCGCGACGATGGTCCCCCAGTACGGCACGCTCTCCTTCACGCTCGAGGGCGCGAAACGGTGGGTCGACAGCGACGCCCCGACGAAGCGCGTCGAGATCGACGGCTTCGTCCCCCACGGCAGCGTGCTCGCGCCGGGCGTCGTCGACGCCGACGACGAGATCCGGGTCGGCGACGAGGTCGTCGTCGAGGGGCCGAACGCCTTCGCCGTCGGCCGCGCGGAGATGTTCGGCCGCGAGATGCGCGAGAGCTCCCGCGGGATCGCCTGCGAAGTCCGCCACGTCGAAGAGAAGTAGCGCGCGCTCGAGCAGAGATCCACCGTCAGGTCGTGAGAACCGGCTCGCAGCCACACTCCTCGGCGACGGTCTCCCGACAGGACGGACACCGACAGCCGTTCACGAAACGGTTCACCGATCGGCCACACTCCGGACACTCCCAGATCCGAGAGCCGCGCTGTCCAGTCACTGATCGCTGTGAGTCCGACGATTTAGATAGGGTTTTCCCTGCGTTTCACTGCGAGAGAACGAGCCCATAGCCCCGCGAACGGTCGGTATGACGCAATCGTACCGATCCGAATGGGCTTCCGAGGCGTCCGATTTCGAGCGGCCGATCACGAGTCGCTCTCGCGCTTCCGGTTCCGGTCGGCCCAGGGGCGGAGGATCGCGTGGACGGCCTCGTTCATCGGCGCGTCGACGCCGCAGTCGGCCGCGTGCCGGACGACCGAGCCGTGGAGCGCGTCGAGTTCCAGCGGCTTGCCGTGGGTCAGATCGTACTGCAGCGAGGAGGACATCTCCGGATCCAGCCCCCGGGCGAACTCGAGCCACTCGTCGACGAGGCCGTCCGGGAGGTCGACGCCTTCCGCCCGAGCGACGGTACAGACCTCCTCCAAGAGCCGCCGGTACATCGCCCACGAGGCGTCGGTGTCCCGAATCTCGCCGACCGGAAGCCGGGTCGCGGCGGTCATTCCGGCCTGCGCGCAGATGAAGGCGAACTTCCGCCACAGTTCGACGCGGACGTCGTCGGCCAGCACCGCGTCGACGCCCTCGCTCTCCGACAGCGCGTCGTCGAGCGCCTCGATCCGCTCCGTTCGCCGCCCGTCGAGTTCGCCGTAGACGAACCGCGCCGGACCGCCGGTGTGCTCGACGACGCCCGGCTCCCCGATCGTCGAGAAGATGTAGGCCACGCCGCCGACGACGCGTTCGTCGCCGATCTCCTCGGCGAGCCACCGTTCGTTGTCGACGCCGTTCTGAAAGGAGACGACCGCCGTCTCCTCGCCGAGCAGCGACTCGAGGTCACCGGCGGCGTCGCGCGTATCGTACGACTTCACGCAGAACAGGACGCAATCGCACGGACCGATGTCAGCCGGATCGTCGGTCGCGGGGAGATCGGCGGTCGCGTCGCCGGCGACGCTCTCGAGTCGCAGCCCGTCCGATCGAAGGGCCTCGAGGTGGTCGCCCCGCGCGATCAGGTGGACCTCGTGGCCCGCGTCGGCGAGTCGCGCGCCGAGGTAGCCGCCGACACCGCCGGCGCCGAAGACGGCGAATTTCATACCGACCGTACGGAGAGATCGGTGAAAGGGATTGCGGGCGCGCGAGATCGAATTCGGTCTCGAGGCCGGTCAGCGAGGCTCTCCCGGACACTCCTTGAGCAGGTGCTCGCGGTAGGTCGCCGCGGGGACGGACGTCCCGCAAACGTCGCACTCGCGACGGGCGCGGGCGACGTCGGCGCTATCGCGGTCGTCGTCACCGCGGTCGTCGACCCCGTCGGTCTCGTCGGTCACGGGCGAGCGTACGCCCGACGACCACCTCGACCTTTCGGTCGCCAAACCCGTCCCTCCCGCGGAGTGTCCCGATTTCGGACGAATATTCGGCCAGAATGGCGCGAGTAACAAAGGGTAGAACGCCGGTAGTCCGCCGCATGTCCGGGGGTGGGCAGATGGCGGTCGGCGTACTGGCGGAACCGTCCCTCTACGAGTGGCAAGTCCGCGCGCTCGAGCGACTCCGCCGCGAGGCCGCCGTCGACGTCGAGATTCCGCTCGTCGTCCACAACGCCGCCGGCACGGCGGTCGGGGACGAGTCGTGGGACGAGAGCAAAGACCACCTCTCGCTCGCGGACGTCGTCGAACTCGTCGAGGTCTTCCGCGAGGAGCGGGCGTGGACGGCCGTCCTCGCGGAGCGAAGCCTCGGACGGCTGTTCGGCGACGAGCGGCCGCTGTGGCACCGACGCGCGACCGAGAGCGTCGACGCGCTCGCCGACGCGGATCACGTCCAGTGTCGGCCGCGGACCGAAGACGGCTGGAACGAACTCCCGCCGGGGATCGTCTCCCGGCTCGCGGACCGCTGCGACGTCGTCGTCCGCTTCGGGTTCGGACTGCTCCGCGGCGACGTCCTGACCGCGCCGGAACACGGCGTAGTGAGCTTCCATCCGGCGGATATCCGTCGCTATCGCGGGATGGGACCGCCGGCGATCTTTCACGACGGGCGGGACCGCGCCGGGACGACGCTCCAGCGGCTGAACGAGTCGATCGACGGCGGCGAGGTCGTCGCCTACGAAGAGACGAGCATCGCCGACTGCCGGACGCTCTGGGACGTCTTCGACCGCCTCGCGGCGCTCCAGATCCGGCTCCTCTCCGACGGGATCGAGAAGCTGTCCGATCCGACCGTCACGCCCCGAACGGTTCCCGACGCGGAACTCGGGCCGTTCTATTACCGGGATCGCCGGCGGACGCTCCGCTTCTCGAGCCGCGTCCTCCTGCGGAACCTCGCCGGCCGACTCGAGTCGGTGCGGTCGTCGGACGAACGGACCGATCCGACGACGGAGATACCGAACGAGTGATTGCTCATCGGTGGCGGGACTCGCGGGAACCGATGGACGCCGTCGAAACCCTGTCCTCGACGGTTCCGGATCGAACGGTCGCCAGTCGCAACTACTTTAACGTTTTAGGTAAGCCTAAATCGCATGGAAGGCGATCCGGTTCGGAAGCGCAGTCCGAGACGACCGTCGGCCCCGCCGGCGTGCGAGCGCTCGCTCGACGCGCCCGACAGGGGGACCCAGCCGCCCGCCGATCAGTACCGTCGCCGTCGCGCATGACCGACGCGCCCCAGTACCTGCTGGTGATCTATCGCGCGACCCGGGAGGCGGACGGCGAGGAACCGATCGCGCCCGGCTACGTCGCCGAGGAACTCGACCGGTCGCCGTCGACCGCGACGGAGACCCTCCAGCGGCTCGAGGCCCAGGGCTATCTCGAGTACAAGCCGTACGAGGGGGCGACGCTCACCGACCGCGGGCGGGAGACGGCCGCCGAGCTCCACGAGCGCTACGTCGTCCTGTCGGCGTTCTTTCGGGACGTCCTCGAACTCCCGGAGCCGCGGCAAGAGGCGATGCAACTCGTGGGAAGCGTCAGTTCGGTCGTCACCGAACGGGTCGCCGAAACGCTGCTCGACGCGGAAAAAGCGGAAGCGGACGAACGGCCGCCGTCCGTCGAGTAGTCGCGGGAGTTCGCGTCGACTGCGTTAGTTCGTCGCTGACTCGAGGACCAGCGTGTCGTCTTCGAGGTAGTGCTCGATATGGTGGGCGTGTTCCTCGATGGTCACGAGCTGCTCGCGGAGCATCTCGGCAGTCGCGTGGTCGCCGAAGTTCTCGGCGAGTTCGATGTGCTGGCGGTTGCTCTCGATGATGTCGCCCATCATCTCGAGGTCGTTCTCGAGCGACGTCCGGATGTCGTAGACGTCCTCGTCCTCGGGCTCGACGGTGGCCTTCTCGGCCAGCGTCGTCATGTTCGCGTGCGGAACGCCGCCCAGCGCTTGGAGCCGCTCGGCGAGGTCGTCGGCTGCCTCCTCGACATCCTCGTAGACCTCCTGGAGGAAGACGTGGATATCGAGGAACTCCGCGCCCTCGACGTTCCAGTGGTGCTTGTGGAGCTGGTGGTAGAGGACGTAGGAATCCGCGAGGTCGCGGTTCAGCGCCTCGATGATCTGCTCGGCCTTCTCGGGCTCGAGTCTGAGCGCGTTCTCCTCGACGGTGCCGGCCTCCTGCTGAACGGACTTCTGCGTACTCATTACGATCTAGTAGAGAACGCCCACCCACATATAACTTTTCAATATTCTTATAATTTTTCGCACGACCTAAATCCGACCGGGAGCCGAGTAGCGAAAACTCGCGGCGAGCCGCACGATCGACGGAGTCTCGAGGAAGGCAGGGACGGCGGCTCGAACGATCACAACACCGGCGTCGCCTCGTCCCAGAGTCGCTGGAACTGTCGCTCGAGTCGGTCGACGATCCGGGAGTCGGTGAGACCGATCACGCCGAACCGATCGGTGTTCGTCCGCGGATGGGGGACCTCGATCGTCGCCGTCGTCCCGTCGACGATGTCGAACGAGAGGGGCAGATCAGCGACCCCTCGCACTCGAACGTCGGCGGCGTGATCGGCGGCGGCCGACGGAATCAAATCCGCGAGTTTCTCGAGGACACCCGCACTGCAGACGAGGTCGACGTCGATATCCCCCGCGAGTTCCTCGAAGAAGACGTCCGTTTCCGAACGGAGGGCGTCCGCTCGGGCGTACTCGTACGGAATCCCGGCGATCATCCGCACCCGCTCGTCGGTCGCTCGAGCGTGGTGTCGCAGGGCCGTGAGCATCCCGTCGCTGCCGAGCGATCCCGGCCAGAAGTGTCCGTCGCGCGATGGCTGCGGAACGAGGTCCGAGCGGAGCCGGTCGGCGACTTCCAGCGAGCGGGTCCACTTCGTGACCAGTTCGTCCCAACGCTCCGCCAGAAGTCGGTCGACCGCCGTCTCCGGCTCCACGGCGACGTACCGCTTCGGATCGCCGGATCGCGTTCGAACTAACCGTCGGGCACTCAGCCCGTTCAAAACGTCGTAGATCCGCCCTCGCGGGACGTCACTGGCCGTCGCAACGTCCGCGGCGGTCGACGGACCGGTCACGAGCAACGTCCGATACGCGGACTCCTCGTAGCTCGATACGCCGAGTTCGCGCAACGCAGACATATTATTTCGGTCTCGAACCACGTATAAATACCTGCGACATCTTCCGTTCGATCGCCGATTCAGGGTCTGCTCGACGCTCGTCGCGTTCGCTCGGGACCGAGAAACGCACCGAAAGTGGCACTACATTTCAACAATTTTACCGAACAGCGCGATCAGCTACGGATACTCGATGGTCGAATCCAGCACCCACCGACGCGTCGATCTCGTGGTCGTCGGCGGCGGGACCGCCGGGACGTTCGCCGCCGCCACGGCCGCCGACGCCGGCCTCGACGTCGTCGTACTCGAGCGGAAAAGCGAGTCCGAAGCGGGCCGTATCGCCTGCGGTGACGCGATCAAAGGCGCGAGCGCGTTTCCCGACGTCATCGACGTCGACTACCTGAAGGACGGGTCGTTTACGAACCGGAACATCCGTCGTGCGGTATTTCGGAACCCCTACCACGAGCAGGAGCTCGAGGTCGAGTTCGGCGGGCGAGGTGCCGTCGTCGATCGGAAACGGTACGGTGAAATCCTCCTCGAGGAGGCCCGGCGACTCGGCGCGACGATCGAATACGATACCGTAGTCACTGACGTCCGACAAACGGAAGGCCGGATAACGGGCGTCCGTGCGAAGCGGAACAGCGAGGAAATCGTCTACGAGGCGCCGATAACCGTCGACGCCGCCGGCGCGCTGTCGATACTTCAGGACAGGGCCGATTTCTCGGGGACGACCTTCGACACGGACGTCCGGTACACCCAGTTCTGTTCTGCCTACCGGGAAATCATCGAGGTCCCGGAACCGGTCGACTGGGACGACGCGATCGTGTTCAAACCCACCGACGAACTGGGCTACCTCTGGTATTTCCCGCGCTCGGAGACGGAAATCAACGTCGGCCTCGGCTTCCAGATGACCGAGGAACCGATGAAACTCGTCGACGCGTTACGACGTGATCTCCGGCGACGACCGATGTTCGAGAACGCGACGGTCAAAAACAAGCTCGGTGCGGCGCTTCCGACCCGCCGGCCGTACGATTCCGCCGTCGCGCCGGGGTATCTGGCGGTCGGAGACGCAGCCGCCCACGTCAATCCGGTGACCGGCGGCGGAATCGGCAGCGCAGCGAACGCGGGACACTGGGCCGCGAACGCGGCGATCGAGGCGATATCGACGGGCGATCCCTCGGAGCGAGCCCTCTGGCAGTACAACCGAGACGTGATGACAGACTTCGGCAAGCGGTTCGCCGTGATCGATCTGTACAACGTCTGGGGAACGGCGTACGACACCGAGACGCTGTCGGGAATCGTCGCCTCGCTGCCCGCCCAGCAACTCGCGGACGCGATCGGCGGCTCGGGTACGCCCTCGATGGGGCTCGGGCTGAAGCTCGAGACGCTTCGCTCGACGTTCGGCTACTGGTCGGAACTGCGCGAACTGTACCGCGTCCGGGACCTCGCGACGGAGTTGGCCGACCACTACGCGTCGTACCCGGAGACGCCGGCGGCGTTCGAACGATGGCAGACGGGTCGAGACGCCATCATGGACGAGTTTCACTCGATCTGTGATGCCGAGCGGAAATACTAGCCCCGAACGACTTACGCGAGCGTTGAATCACGATGACGAACCCAAAACACACGGTCGAATTCGTCGACAGCGGCGTCACGCTCGAGGTATCGGAAACGGAAACGATTCTGCAGGCGTGTCTGGAAGCGGGAATCGCGTCGGAGTACTCGTGTCGAGTTGGGACGTGCGTCGCGTGTACGGCGGAAATCGTCGCCGGAGACGTCGTTCAACCCGCGGCGCGAGGGCTTACCGCCGAGGAAGCGGATTCCTACGCGCTGACCTGTATGGCGCGCCCGCGGTCCGACCTCGAACTGCGACTGGGCGAGTATCCCCCGAGTATCGAGGCGTCGACTGACGACGATGCCGAACGCGACGGGTAATCGGAGCGGGAAGCCGTCCGTTCGGATCGAACGACGACCAGCAGGCGACCCCGCAGACGACACTGAACCGAGAACGAGCGATCCGGCCGACTACTGCTCGCCGAGCACCGAATCGAAGAACTTCCGTTCGGCCGTCCGGAGGTGCTGGTTGAACGTCGCCGGCGCGATGCCGAGTCGCTCGGAGATCTCCTCGCCGGTGCTCTCGCGGGGCCAGTCGAAGTAGCCCGCAAAGTAGGCCGTCTCGAGGGCCGCCCGCTGCTTCTCGGTGAGGTCGTCCTCGAGGACCGACGACGAGCCGGAATCGTTGCGGTCGCCGCGCTCGCGGGTCCGCTGGGCGAGGTAGGTGACGTCGTCGCGCTGTTCCTTGATGAGTTCGATCATCTGGCGGGTGTCCCGACCCCGCGGGAGTTCGACGACGAAGCGGAACTCGCCGTCGTCGATGGTCGCCGACTGGACGCGGCCGCCGTGGGTCGCGATCGTCTCGAACAGCGAGACGGCCGCCGGCGCCACGAGTTCGAACTCGAAGGCGTCGCGCCTGACCGCGAGGAAGCGGACGTCGCCGAAGCCGTCGGTCTCGTCGACCGCCTCCTGAAACGCGTCCTGATCGACCTCGTGGGCCGAGCCGTACGCGAGCAGCGTCTCGTCCCCGTGGATCAGCTGCTCGAACGCGATCGTACACTCCTCCTCCGAGGAGAGTCGGATCAGCGGCCGGGCCAACTCCTCGACGCGGAACTCGAGTTCGATGACGGCGTCGCTGACCAGCGCGTCCTTGCGCTCGATCGCCGTGATCGCGTGGGCGATGACGTCGCCGATCCGGGCGAGGATGGTCGTCTCCGGCCCCTCGAACGCCCGCGGCGACTCGGAGTAGACGTTCAATACGCCGTAGACCAGATCCTCGTGGACGATCGGAATCGCCGCGGTCGACCGGTAGCCGCGCTCGATCGCTTCCTCGCGCCACGGCTCGAACTCGGGGTCCGACTGCGCATCGCTCATCACCTGCACCGACCCGGTTCGGATCGCCTTCCCCGACGGACCCTGCCCGGTCACGTCGTCCTCGTCGACGGTCACCTCGATGTCGTCGAGATATCCGTTCTCGACGCCGGCCGCCGCCTTCGGAACCACGCGGTCGCTGCCGGGGTTGACGCCGCCGATCCACGCGAACCGGTAGGCGTCGGACTCGGCGAGCCGGTCGCAAACCTGCTGTTCTAAGTCGGCCCGCGTTTCGGTCGTGATCACCGCGTGAGTGATGTCGTGGCCGATCCGGTTGAGCCGGTTGAGCGCCTCGAGTTGCTCGCGCTGGCGGCGGCGTTCGCGCTCCTGTCGGGCCCGTTCGATCGCGTGGTGGATCGTCCGCACCAGCAGCTCGCTGGTCACCTCGTCTTTGACGAGGAAGTCCTGTGCGCCCCGCTGGATCGCCTGGACGCCGACCTGCTGGTCGCGGACGCCCGTCAGCACGACGATGGGCGTCGCCCCGCTCTCGTCGTGGACCGTCTCGAGCGTCTGCAGCCCCTCGCTGTCGGGCAGGTTCAGGTCCAGCAAGACGACGTCGACCGGCGACCCCTCGAGCGTCTCGAGGCCGTCCTCGAGCCGGTTCTCGCGGCTGATCTCCGGCGTCCGCCCCGCCGATTCGTCGGAGCTGACCCGCTGGGCGAGCTCCTCGGTCCCCCGGAGCATCTCCTGGATCAGGCGCGCGTCGCCGGGGTTGTCCTCGATCAGCAGGATCTCCAGGGTATCGACCTCGGCGGTCGTTCCGTCCGCGTCGGCCCGCGTGTCCGTTCCGCTCATTGGCCCTCACCCTCCGGCGGAAGCCGGACGACGGAGAACCAGAACTTCTCGAACGCCCGGACCGTCTCGATGAAGTCGTCCGGATCGACCGGCTTCGTCAGGTAGGCGTTGGCGTGGAGTTCGTAGGATCTGACGACGTCCTCCTCGGCCCGGGAACTCGTCAGGACGATTACCGGAATCGATCGCAGTTCGGAATCCCCCTTGAGCTCCTCGAGGACGTCCTCGCCGTCCTTCCGCGGGAGGTTGAGGTCGAGCAGGATGAGATCCGGTCGCGGCGCGTCCTCGTACTCGCCGCGCTGGTAGAGAAACTCCAGCGCCTCGTTGCCGTCCGAGACGACGTGGAGGTCGTTCTCGATGCGGCCCTGTTTGAACGCTTCTTCGGTCAGTCGGACGTCACCCGGATTGTCCTCGACTAACAGGATCTGTGCTGGCTCCGGTTTGAACTGTCTCGAATCACTCATGGTCGGTCGTGGTTCCAGTCGCGGTGTCGGTCTCGGACGGCGCCGGCACGATCCCGGTTCCTCGGACTCCTCGCCACCGCGGAGTCGCTCGAACGCCTGAAAGCGGCGATCTGTATCCGCCGGATCGATCCCGATCCCCCGATCGCGAACTGAAATCGTCCACTCTTGTCCACGTTTATCCGCGAACACAGATATACGTAGGGTCTGCCGACCGGCGTCCGCACTCGCGTGGGCACGCGGGTACCGGACCGCCTGGCGGGGCCGGTCCGAATCGCCGGCGACAGCCACAGTGGAAGCGAATCGGAGTCGGACGACTCGAGCGTTCGCTGGCCGCGTTCGGCGACGGTCTCCGGCCGGCGGACGCGAGACCGGAACTGGCCCGTCGGCTGGTCGAAACACCCCATACAAGTAGTACAGTACAAGTCGATTGCCGGGTATAAATGTGGTGCGTACACTCACCGGTCGTGACGTGTCGTCGCGACGAAGTCCTCGAACGCGAAGCCGGCCGCTACTCGCGGCCGACCGCGTCGTCGCCGACGAGTCGGTAGGTCCGCCCGCGGCGCTCGCCGACGGCCTCGATCAGGTCGTAGTGGACCATCTTCGTCAGGTAGTTGCGCAGCGTCCGCTCGGTCTTGGGGTCGTCGACACGACGCTCGTACTCCTCGTAGAGGTCGCCCGGGTCGATCTCGCCGGCCTCGGCGATGACGTCGTACAGCACGCGCTGGTGTTCGATCAGCCCTTCGACGGTCTCGCGCCGGATCGCCGTCCGCGCGTCCGGAATCGCCGCCTCGAGGACGTCGTCGGTCACCGACTCGAGTCCCCGTCGGCTCGCCCGACGGGCGGCCGACCGGAGGATGCCGATCCCCACGCGGGCGTCGCCCGACGCGGCGTCGGCGATCGTCCGCAGCTGGCCGTCGCTCACGGCGCCGGGCTCGAGGGCCTTCTCCGCCCGTTCGGCCAGGATCCCGGCCAGTTCGTCGGTCCCGTAGCGGTCGAACCGGACGCGGGTCCCCGCCCGCAGCCGCGAGCGAACCCGGTCGTCGAAGCTCGCGAACAACTCCTCCTCGCGGTTGGCGATCAACACCAGCGAGACGTGCCCCAGCCGGTGGAGGTCGTAGAGCGCGGCCGTCTCCTCGAGCTGGTCGACCTCGTCTAAAATAACCACCACGGGCCGGGCGTCCGTCTCGCGCAACCGATCGAACAGTTCGTCCTTCGGCGTCGAGCGGTGGATGTCGACGGTCCGGCCGACCGCCTCGAGGACGCCGTAGAGCACTCGAAATCGGGTGTACTCCTGCCAGCAGTTGACGTAGGCGACGTCGATCGACGGCTCCTGCTCGCGCAATTGACCGAGCGCGTACCTGGCGATGCAAGTCTTCCCGACGCCAGTCGGTCCGAACAGGAAGGCGGGATCGGCTCGCCGATCGGACAGCAGCGGCTCCAGGGACTCCGAGAGGAGGTTCACCTCGTCGTGGCGGTGAACCACCTCGCTGGGCACGAAATCCTCGCGCAGGACGCGACCGTCGACGATCACACCGACCCGGTTACACGTCGGCCGTTGTAAACGATGCCGTCCCGATTCCGAAACTTCCGAAACGACCGGATTTTCTATATCGTCGCATGTGATTTATGGAGGTCGTTTTAGCTCGTTACGGGCCAATAGCCACAGACTCGAGCGACGCCGAGTTGGGAAGTCTACCGGACGGTAGGTCGCTCGCGGATGCGAACGCGGCCGTTCGACGGATTCGAGTCCGGTCGACCGACGGAGTGAACCCGTCTTCGATAGCAGTGATCACCGACCGGCCGATCCGACCGAGAAACGGTCGGTCCAACGCGCTCGAAGTCGGCGGCCGACCGAGCCAGCGAACGTCGCCGATCCGTCAATCACTCGAGACGGATACCGGTTCGAC
>NZ_AOIS01000059.1 GCF_000337495.1 Haloterrigena salina JCM 13891 | reverse complement strand
AGAGATGTGTATAAGAGACAGGAGAACCGCCGGCGAGCGGACGGTCGATTCGACCCTCGAACCCCGGAGCTCGAGGCGTTAGAATGGCCCTCGAGATTAGACACCCGATATCGCGTCTCGCACACGTCGGACCGAAGCGGAACTGCTTGGCAGCAATGCTGTCGGAACGCCTCTAGTGTCAGAATTAGAACTGGGGCTTGCTTCTCCAATCGATCGGTCGATCGGTGACCCCCCAGGAGCTGGTCGACAGCGTGGCTCGGACGATCGGTCGCGTTCGCTTGCACAATCGGCGACGCTGTATCCCGTCGGCGAGCGGTATAGACCCGGTTCCCGCGTTCGATACCGCATCCTGCATCGATTCGAACCGGGTACACCGGTAAAATCGTCCCCGTCCGGTCGGGAAACGAGAACCGCGAGCTGTCGTGGCGGGGAATCGGCTCGAGAACCCGTTCTCAGTTCGTTTTTCCGAGTCGCCGCGAGTGAATTCACAGCCCTACCAGCACCACATAAACCACATAGCGCGATATAGAATATCACCTCCGACGGAAACAATCCGCGACTCGTGGCCGAACGACTGCCGGCGATTTCAGCAGCCTCGGTTCGGTCACTCGAGACGAAACCCAGTTGTCCCCGCCGCGAACGGGGACCACCGCCGCTCCGTGGCCGGATCCAACGAACAATTAGCGGTCCGCGGCCACGAGGAACGACGGATTTCGATCGGCGTCACGGCCGATTGCGGAGCGATACGGCGTCCATAATAATACCGCCCGTTGGTGGGTGTGGGGATATGAGCGCCCAGCCGCGGATGTCGCCCGAGGATCTCGACGACGAACTGGAACGGACGGTCTACGAGTACGTCGAACGAAACGGGGCCGTCGAACCGGCCGAACTGGCGCGCGCGATCCGCATCGAATCGGGAACGACCCACTCGAAACCGGCCCGGTCCGGCACCTACACCGAATCGGTCTGCCCGCCCGCCGAGGACCTCGAATCCTGCATCGAGAGGCTCACGGACCGGGGGTACCTGACCGAATCCGACGGCAAGGTCCGCCTCGCGCTCGGCGGAACGGCGACCGAACTGGCCCTCGAGGACGCCACCGTCACGGTTCGACCGGCGCGGGAGGAAGACCGCGAGGGGATCGTCGAGACGATGCGCGAGGTCGCCGACGAGGGCCCCTACATCGTCGCCGAGAACGTCGCGACGCGACTCGAGCGCGACTCGGCGCTCGTGCGGGCCAACGAGGAGCGCTCGCGGGTCTGTTTCGTCGCGAGTCTCGAGTCGGCGGCCGACGAGGCGACCGACGAATCGGACGACGACGCCGCGGCGACCGAATCAGACGTCGTCGGCTGGCTCCACGTCGACGCCCACGAACTGCCGTCGCTTTCCCACACCGCCGAACTCACCCTCGGCGTCGCGCCCGAGTTCCGTCGCAAGGGGATCGGCTCGAGCCTCCTCGAGTACGGTCTCGAGTGGGCCGACGACGCCGGCTACCGGAAGTGCTACCAGAACCTGCCGGCGATCAACGAGACCGCCATCGAGTTCCTCGAGGAGAACGGCTGGCAGCGCGAGAGCGTCCACGAGGAGCAGTACCGCATCGACGACGAGTACGTCGACGAAGTGATGATGGCTCGACACCAGTCGGCGTAGCGGAATCGAACAGCGAGTACTCGACGGTTCGATGTCGTCGCCCACGAGCGGTAGTCGCGACCGTACTCACGGACACAGTTATAATCAGACAGTATGTATGGAGAACTATGGCAGCGGAACCAGTCCTCCAGACGGGATTCTACGTCGTGATAGGACTAGCCGGGATCTCCGTATTCTGTGACGGGTTACTCTTCCGGCGAACCGCTCGAGGTGGGTCGCATCCCGCGCTCGTTCCGATGTTCCTCGGCGGAATCGCACTCGCGGCGATCGGTATCAGCGGCGTCGTGGGGCTCGCGCCGAATTGGATCGGGTCAGTGACCGAGTTCCTGCCCCGGCTGGACCGAGTCGATCAGTTTCATCGACTCGCGACGAGCAGTATGCTCACGCTGTTGCTGTTCGTCGTCCTACCGAGACGGATCCTCGGCATTAATGACAGCCTCACGATTCGAGCGCTCTCCGACGCCGTCGCCGCGGACAGCAGCGGCTGACCGTGCGGACCGACCGCACAGCAAGCGTATTCCACGGCTCTCGCCGATAGCTCGAGTCATATCGAGCGTACGCGACACGGCGGCTCTGTGGAACGGGACCGGAGGGCAACCGTAGTTTCTTCCCAACCGCAGCCCATACTCGCGGTATGGACGAGATCACACTCGGTGTACCGAAACCGGTTCTCGAGCGACTGCCGGAGGACGACGAGACCGCCGCGGCGGACATGCAGGAGGCCGTCGCCGGCTGGGAACAGCGACTCAACCGCGCGATCGAGGACGCCGACGACGACCGCGAGGCGGCCGGTCGCGTCCTCGAGGCGATCGAGCGCTTCGAAGAGCGTCGTAGCACCTACGACGACCTCGTACCGGAGCTGCGCGCGTGGGGTCAGTCGCCGATCTACGCGATCGCGTGGCGGACGCTGTACGCCGACGTCATCGCCCAGCTCTACGACCACGACGACCTCGCCGATCACCTCGAGCGCGAGCGCAACACCCGGCTGGTCGAGGACGGCATTCGACTCCAGGATCTGTAGCGGGCGCCGGCAGCCGCCGGCGATCGGCTCCCTCGAGGCGCTCGTTCCGGAGTGCTATATATTCCTCCGGGAGCGGAATTCACGGTCGTCGACGGATACCGCGGACCGGATCGCCGGGAGGCACAACCATTTTGGGCTCGTCTGTGACAGGTGACCTACCGTGGCCTCGACCGACGACCGCGACGCCACCGACGCGATCGACCTGACGACGCGCGTGCGCCGTCGCGTTCTCCCGACGCTTCACCGCATCAAGGAGCCCCTCGGCGGGTTCGCACAGTGTCTCCAGCACCCCGACGAGTACGTCGGGACGATCCCGTACGGGCTCGAGACGTTCCGGGCGGACCTCGAGGCGATGGCGTTCGAACCGGAACCGATCGCCTCCCTGAAGGTCCACCGCGACGGCCGGCTGTCGGCCGGGAGCTGGGCCCGGCGGCGGTCGCCGCTGGCGACGTGGCAACTCCACGTCGCGCTGTTTCAGGACGGGGCCGACGCCGTCGACGTGTTCGCCCACCGCGAGTACTCGTGGCTGCGCCACCCGTACAGACACTACACCTGCGAGGGATGGGACACCGAGGGCGGCGTCGAGCGGGTGCGATCGCTACTCGCGGACCACGACGTGACGTTCCGGATCGACCGCCGACGGTCCGGTACCACCGACTCCGTCGCGGCCGACGATTGACGGCGCGTCGCGGGCGAGGAACCGTTGCTCGAGCGGCGTTGGCGCTTTCACAACGGCTTTGACCGGCGGCGGTGGAGCGTCGAGCGATGGCGAAGACGAACGTCGTCGCCGCGTTCACCGACCTCTACCGACCGACGGTCAACGGCGTTACCTACACGATCGCGCTGTGGCGCGAGCGATGGGGCCGCCGTCGGGGATCGATGGCGGTCGTCTTCCCCGAGATGGCCGGGTACGAACCCGACGACGGAGAGTACGCGCTCCCGAGCGTCGGCGCACCGCTGTACCCGCGTTACCGCCTCGGAGCGCCGGTGGCTCCCGAGGAACTCGACACGCCCGACATCGTCCACGTCCACACGCCCTTCACGGTCGGGTTCGCGGGCGTCCGGTTCGCACGCGAGCGCGACGTCCCCGTCGTCGCCACCTACCACACGCTCCTCGAGGACCGCGTGAACCAGCACGTCCCCGAGGTGGCGGTCGAACCGCTCAAGCGCGCCTGCCGCGCCTACGAGCGGGCGTTCTTCGAGCGCGTCGATCACGCCACCGTGCCGACGGCGTTCGCCCGGCGGCACCTGCTCGAGCGCGTCGGTGCGGACGTCGACGCGACGATCGTCTCGAACGGCATCGACGTCGACTTCTTCCGGCCGGTCGAGGCGACGCCCCTTCGGGAGCGCTACAGTCTCTCGGGCGAGGGGCCGCTGTTAGGCTACACGGGTCGACACGGTCCCGAAAAGAACCTCGAGGAGGCGATCGACGCCGTCGACGGCACCGACTGGACGCTCGTCATCGCCGGCGACGGACCCGCCCGCGACGACCTCAAGGCTCGCGCCGCGGCGACCGACGCCGACGTCCGGTTTTTGGGCTTCCTCGAGCGCGAAGAGCTGCCGGCGTTCTACTCGGCGCTCGACGCGTTCGTCTTCCCGAGTCCGGTCGAGACGCAGGGGCTGGTCGCGCTCGAGGCGACCGCCTGCGGGACGCCGGTCGTCGCCGCCGACGCCGGGGCGTTGGCGGACGGCGTCATCGAGGGCGAGACCGGCTACCGGTACGCGCCCGGCGACCGCGAGGCGTTTCGGTGGGCGATCCGCCGGACGCTGGCCGAACGCGAGCGGCTCTCGGATCTCTGTCAGCGCCGCCGGAGCATGCTCGCAGTCGATCACTCCCTCGAGCAGTTGGCGGGGCTGTACGACGCGATTCGCGACGACTAATACGGAAGCGCGTCGGACGGACCGTCGCGGGCGGCGTGTGAATACAGACCAAGGCTTCAAATCCGCTCGGTTGATAGGAAACGGCATGGAGTTTGCAGTTTCTCGGACCGGGACGACCCGCGTCACCCTCCACGGGGGAAGCGATACGACCGCCTGCGACGAGGCGACCGAACAACTGGCCGAGAGCCTCGAGCGCCTCGCGGCCGAGGGGACCATCGCCGACTGGGAGATCGACGACGCCGACGTGTACGAGCATCCGACCGCGCCCTTCGATCCGTACACGATCGTCCTCGAGTTCACCGTGACCGTCGTCGTCGACGCCGCAGACGCCGACACAGCGGCGGAGCGCGGCGCCGGCGCGATCGACGACGCGCTCGAAACCGCCGATTTCGACGCCGTCAGCTACACGTCTTCGGCGGCGGCCTCGGCCGCCTGATCGACCCGCGAGCCGGTCGACGGCAGCCGGACACCCGAACTTATGCGATTCCGCGACTATCGATAGATATGGAGCTCGAATTGCGGTTTTTCGCGACCTTTCGGGAGGCCGTCGGCGAGAAGGAACGGACCGAAACGTTCGAGGACGACGCCGCGGTCGGCGACGTGCTGGCCGCCCTCGAGGCCGAGTACGAGGGTCTCGAAGGCCAGTTGCTCGAGGAAGACGAGTCGGGACGGGCGATCAGGCCGCAGTTGAGCGTGCTGAAAAACGGCCGCGACGTGACCCACATGGCCGGCCCGGAGACGCCCCTCGAGGACGGCGATCGGCTCTCGGTGTTTCCGCCGGTCGCGGGCGGCTAACGGGAGCGGTCCGCAGTGGTCAGTGGCGGCAGAAGTCGGTCGATCGACGGCCGACAGTCGACGAACGACAGACGCGGAACCTGTTAGAAAAAAGCTATAATCGGCGGTGAAATAGCTTCGGCCGAGCATGGTCCTCGATCTGCTCCTCGATCTCGCCGCCGCCGTCTCCGACCGCCCGGACGGACAGACGCGGCTCCAGCAGGTTTGCATCTACCTGGGACTGCTCGGTCTGCTGTTC
>NZ_AOIS01000058.1 GCF_000337495.1 Haloterrigena salina JCM 13891 | reverse complement strand
GGCAGCCTGTGGCTGTACGGAGTGTACGTACGTGACTGATCGAACGCCGCGATCGGACCCGCCATCGCACGGCGGTCCCCTCGCCGCTTTCGAGAACGCTTTACGCGGCGGTGATCGGAGGGTGAACTAGAGGTCGCGATGGCAGGGAATTTCGACTCGGACGACCCGTCCGCTCGAGCGTCGGAGTCATCGAACGGCGGCGACAGCGGCGCTACTGCTGATTCCGACGCCAACCCGACGGATTCGTCGGCAGCGGCGGCAACACCGGTGCCGGACGGCGAGTCCGTCACGTTCGGCTGGGACGGGCTCCGCGCCGGCTTTCTGGCCTGTCTGCCGGTCGCCGTCGGCGTCGGCGGCTACGGGGTGGCGTTCGGCGTCCTCGCGAATCAGGCGGGGCTGAGCCTCGCGGAGGCGGCGCTGATGAGCATGACCGTCTTCGCGGGCGCCTCCCAGATCATCGCCGTCGAACTGTGGGCGGATCCGCTCCCGATCGCGGCGATCGTCGCCACGACGTTCGCGGTCAACGTGCGCTACGCGCTGATGGGCGCGGCGCTGCAGTCGTGGTTTCGCCACCTCTCGCCGGGCAAGATCTACTCGAGTCTCGTACTCATGGCCGACGAGAACTGGGCGCTGTCGATGCAGGAGCTCGCGTCGGGGAGTCGCCGCGGCGCCTTCCTGCTGGGCAGCGGCGTCGCGCTCTGGCTGTGCTGGGTCGCGTCGACGGTTCTGGGCGTCCTCGCCGGCGAGTCCGTCGGCGATCCGGCGCAGTACGGCGTCGACTTCATCCTCGCGGCCGTCTTCGTCGCGCTCGCCGTCGAGCTCTGGGACGGCCGGTCGACGCTGGTACCGTGGCTCGTCGCGCTGGCCACGAGCGTCCTCGCCGCGAACGTCCTCCCGGGGGAGTGGTACATCCCCCTCGGCGGGTTCGCCGCGGCCGTCGTCGAGGTGGTGAGACACGATGGCTGACGTCCTCTCGCTGGATCCGCTGGTCGTCGGCGTCATCCTCGCGATGACCGTCGTCACCGTCGTCGCGAAGGTCGGCGGCATCTGGCTCGTCCGCCACGTCGAGGTGAGCGAGCGCCTGCAGGCGGGGCTGGACGTCCTGCCGGGCGCGATCGTGGTCGCCGTCCTCGGGCCGGAGCTGGCGGCCGGCGGGCCGGCCGAGTGGGGCGCGGCCGCGCTCGTGCTGGCGGTGATGTGGCGGACCGAGAGCATCATCCTCGCGCTGGTCGCCGGCGTCGTCGGCGTGGTCTCCCTCAGGGCGCTGTTCTGATCGGCGCGGGTCCGGACGCGGCGCTGCCGCCACGCTCGAGTTTATCCGATCGGCCGCCGTATCGGCGACCATGGCAACGCGCGTCGAACGCTCCTTTCGCGGCATCTCCGAACGACTGGCGATCCGGTATCTGACGAACCTCGGCGGCGAGCGGGTCGACGACGACACCGTCGCGGGCGAGGACTGGACGGCGACGCTCTCCTCCGAGAAAGTCGGAATCGGCCCGTCGCTACAACTGACGGAGGTGACCGTCGTCTTCGAGGGCGACGAGGACCGCCTCGAGCCGCTCGTCGAGAAGTTCGCCCAGAAGGCGATGCGCGCGGGTGGCTGATGTCGGGCGAGCCGATCGAGGGCCAGATCCTCGTGCTCACGGCGGCGAAGGCGAGCGTCGCGCCGACGCGGCTGCCGGACCTCGTCGACCGCGCACAGCGCCGTCTGGCGGCCGACCGCGAGCGCTACCGACGGGAGTACGAGCGCGTCCACGCGGACGACCTGCGCGAGGCGTTTCTGGTCGAGTGGGGCCACTGGGAGGCGGTAGGCGAGGAGCTCGGCATGACCGACCGCGAGCGGTCGGCCGTCCGTCGCGCACACGAGGAGCAACTGCTGCGGATCGGGCGCCGAACCGACCGCGAGGAGACGTTCGAGACGGCCCTCGAGATTCGGGAACCGGTCTGTATCGGGACGAACGGCGCGGACGCGAACGGAGGCGAACCGAACGGCGCGACCGACGACGGACCGTAACGCCGACCTGCCGGTGCCGGCTCAAACCGGCGGTCGACGCCGATGGCAACTATAAAGAGCGTGTTCGCCCTTGCTCAATGCACTGAGACGATGGCTATCGATCAGGAGACCGACATGGCCGACGCGGAGATCGACGACTTCCTCGGCGACCACGAGACGGGGGTGTTATCGCTCGCGCGAACCGACGACCCCTACGCGATTCCGATTTCGTACGGGTACGACGACGACGAGCGCGTGTTCTATATGCGGCTGGTGTCGACGCCGGAGAGCGAGAAGCGGGCGTTCCTCGAGTCCTCTCCGACAGCACGGCTCGTCGTCTACGACGAGCGGGACTCGACCTATCGGAGCGTCATCGCGACGGGGCAGTTAGAGGACATTTCGCCGTCGGAGCTGACGCCGGACCAGATCGCCCAGTACGGCGAGGCGAAGCGACCGCTGTTCGAAATCTGGGCGCAGGGCAAGGAAGAGCTGGATATCGAACTCTACCGACTCGATCCGGACAGCCTCGAGGGACGGCGAACCGAAGTCGATCGAGAGGAGTAACGTCGGTCGGTAGGGGCCATCGGTACGGGAGCGATCGAGCGTTCAGTTCGTCTGTTGCTCGGCGGCGAAGTCCGCGGTCGTGACGTCGGCACCGCAGACCGGACACCCGTGTTCGAGCGTGGCCTCGCGCATCTCCTCGTTGACCTCGATCGCTTGGCCGCATTCTGGACAGGTAAATTCGTATCTGCTCATGAGATGGGCGTAGTCCGTGTGTCTCGTGGGTCGTCTACGTTCATAGCTGTGCGTCCACTATATATAGGGTTGCGGTTCGACGCCGACCCGCAGTAGGTCCCGAAGCGTTTTTGGATCATGAGTGACCGGTCGGTGCGATCAGTCGTCGTACTCGAGGATCGCGTCGAGGAGTTTCGTTTGCGCGGCCGCGAGGTGTTCGGTGAACGTCGTGCTGGTGATTCCGAGCTCCGCGGCGACCTCGCCTGCGTTGGCTCGCTTCGGATGCTCGAAGTAGCCCATCCGGTGGGCCGTCTCGAGGACCTCGAGCTGGCGGGCGGTCAGGGTGCTCCGGTCGACGAAGACGAGATTCCGCTCGTCGTGGTCCTGCTGGGACTGCAGCAGCCGCTGGACGTCGAGGTTCGAGTACCGCTCCTTGAGGTCGCCGATGATCGCCTGCAGGCCGTGCATATCCGACGCGTGGAAGGTCAGATACAGCGACGCCCCCTTCGTGCGGACGTCGACCAGCGGCGAGTCGTGGCGTTCGATACACTCGCAGGGACAGCCCCGACCCAGCTCGCGGCCGAACCGATACACCTCGCTCGAGCCGTAGGAGAAGACCGGCTCGATGTCGACATCGGCGTCCACGTCGAACTGGCTGGGATAGTCCTCCGCCTCGAGCATGAACTCCTCGGTGACGCGCTCGGGCGCGTCCGGATTCGCGCTCTTCGAGACGGAGAGGACGCGACCGCTCGCCGCCGCCGAGGCCGCCGTGACGACGCAGCCGGCCGGATCGTCGATTTTGATCTCCGCTCGAATCCCCGAAGGCATGGCTACTGCTGGGGGTGCCGGCCTCGTAAACCCTGTGTCCTGTCTCGCTCGCCGGCGACACCCGCCGTTTCGAGGGGCGTGCTGATGGATACCACGGAACCCGCCATTCGTCCCCGCGCGAAACCAGTCCGATAGCACGCGACACGGCGGTTTTCGCATTCGCATATAAAGGACCCAGATTTAGTGGGACTCATTTGGAGGGGGTCCGGCCGATAGTAGAGAGTGAAGACGATGTCCGCTACGAACTCCACTACGAAGCGAGGATGGCCCGCAACCGACGACGCGATCGACGCCGGCGCCGTGCTCGGCGCGCTCGACGACGACGCCTGCCGAGCCATCCTCGAGGCGACGAGCGAGGAGTCACTGACTGCGACGGAACTGTCCGAGCAGTGCGACATCCCGATGTCGACAGCCTACCGGAAGGTCGAGAAACTGACCGAGGCCGAACTGGTCGAGGAGCGCGTCCGGATCAACACCTCCGGCAAGCACGCGACCGAGTACCGCAAGTCCTTCGACGACGTGCACGTCTCGATCGACGACGGGGAGGTCGCGATCGAAATGACGAAACCCGACGCCGAAACCGACGCCAGCGCGAACTACGCCGTCGCCGACGACTGACGCCCCCGACGTGACCGGACGAGCCGCTGGGAACACCACTGCTCGGATCACGTCGTAGCGGACGTCCCGACGGCCCGCGGATCGATCTTTTGAACTACCGTACGTAGCCAGTAGCGACGGCTCGACGGCTCAATCGACCGTCCGCTCGGACTCGTCCTCGAGCGGGAGCAACCGGTTCGGCACGACCGAGAGGACGGCGTCCGGCGCGCGCTCGAGGAGCCGCTGGGCGACGCTGACGAGGGGTTTTCGCACGAACGTGTAGCCCACCGAAACAGCGAGGAGGACGAGCACGGCTGTCCGAATCGGCGCCTCGAAGACGAGCAGGGCGGGGATCGAGAGGGCACCCGCGAGGAGGAGATCCTCCGGCGCGCCGTCGTAGCGGATCCACCGGCGGGGCGCGAGCCAGCGGTCGTGGTAGTGGCTGTAGACCGCCCGCTCTGAGGGCGCTCGCCAGGGTTTCAGCTCGAGGCCGCCGCCGAACCGATCGCTCGCGGAGTGGAGGCCGGCGGCCAGCAGGAAGACTGCGAGGCCGACGGTTACAGTGGTCGGGACGAGGACGGCGGCGAGGCTCGCGGGAACCGCGAGCGCGCCGTAGTAGACGGGGAAGTGGAGCGTCT
The DNA here is from genome assembly GCF_000337495.1 of Haloterrigena salina JCM 13891. Classification (GTDB taxonomy): domain Archaea; phylum Halobacteriota; class Halobacteria; order Halobacteriales; family Natrialbaceae; genus Haloterrigena; species Haloterrigena salina. The sequence goes on along the minus strand of NZ_AOIS01000058.1, from coordinate 216,844 downwards.
TCCGGTGGCCCGCGTAGAGGTCGAAATCGGGGAACAGCCCCCCGAGGATCGCCGCGCTCGCGACGACGACCGCGAACTGCGGCGCGACGACGGCGACGGCGGCGGCGAGCGCGAGCCCCGCGAAGACGTGGGTCGTGGCCATCATGGTAGCCCGCCGTAGGACGGGCGCGGGGATACGTTCGTCGGCGCTCGCAATCGGTATCAGTCCCGTCTCGAACTGGTCATCCGGTGTGCCGTGGCGCGCGCTGAGCCGCGGAGAGGTCCGCGAGGCGGGACCGAAGGGATCGCCCCGCGAAGCGAACGGGGAACGAAGTGACCCGTGAGCCCGTGACGAACCGCGGCTCGATGTCGTGCGAGGTCTCTGTGAGCGAAGCGAACAGAGGCTTGTCAGAGCTTGCTCTGACAGTGGATGAGCGAGCGACTGCAAGGAGCGAACGAATCGGCTGGTGAGGGCGTGGAAATCCCCGTTGCCACGGTTGGCAAGACGGCCACCTCACCTTCACGAAGATACGAGCGCTAACTCGAATTGACCTCACAGCGACGGTGATCACGAAAACCGTGTGTTATAACGCAACCAACAGTCCCTGCCGAATACACAGTCAGTTCTCTCAAGGATCACGCCTCGAGCGAGTAGCCGGCGCATCCTCGAGCGGGGCCGTACTCGAGATCAGTCCCCAGCGGCGTCAATCGGCGGCTCGGCTAATAGGTAGCCGCCGAAGGCCAGCAGCCACAGCATCGGCGGGTAAACGATCATTCGCTCCGCGCCGCCGTGGCCGATCGGGCCGAAGACCGCAGGGTTCCCGGCGTCGCCGACGGCCATCACCGCCACGAACGCGATCCCGACGAGTCCGGTGATAGCAGAAATCGCCTTCATCGGGCCGGCGACGCGTGTCCCGCTGGCGATCGCCTCGAGGTTGAATCCGAGGAAGGCCGCGAGCGCGAACAGCCCGTGGAGATCGCCGGCGTCGAGCGGGACGACGCCCGCACCGGTCGCCCCAAGGGCGGCGAAGATGTAGACGGCCAGAATCCACCGCGCCCCGTGGGACCGGTAGAAGAGGTAGCCGCCGACGAGGTTCAGCGCGCCGGCGGCGACCAGCGACGCGTTGAACAGCGGCGCCGTCTCGTCGATCGCGCCGAGATCGCTGATCGCCCCCTGCGCGAAGTCGTAGCCCGGCGCCATCGACGCGGCGAGCATGCTGCCGATCATGAACTGCGCCGCGAGCGCGACGAACACGAGTCCGGTGAGCCACTGGTTGTCGCCCCGCGGTTCGTGGACCCTGATATCGGACCGTTCGGTCGCCATGTGAGCCGTTCCACTCGAGTCGGTTTGATACTGGGGGCTAACGACGTGAACGTTGCGAGCGTCCGCTCGCTGTGTGAGTGGGTCGCCTTCGGCGAACCCGAGGTGGAAAACGTTCGGTGACTGGACCGACCACGCTATCCGAAGTCCGCAAAAGAAACCGGTCGGGAACCGCCGAACTCAGTCGTCGCCCGGTGCCGCAGCGCCGCTATCGCCCACGGAGACGCCCGTTCCGGGACCGATGTCGATCCCGAGCTCGTCGAGTTTCTCGTCGGGGACGACGCCGTCGACCCAGCCGCGGTGGTCGTAGTACTCGTCTTTCATCTCCTCGAGTTCGCAGTACTCGCCCTCCGAGGCACCCTGGCCGTGGATCCCGTCCTCGAGGAAGCGCTCGGGCAGCGAGTCGTCGCTGCCGTCGAAGCCGACGAGGTTGTTGTAGTACCGCTCGAGGTTGTAGATGCGCTCGCCGGTCTCGAGGAGTTCGTCCTCAGTGACGTCGAGACCGGTCATCCCGTTGTACTGGGTGACGTACTCCTCGATGCCTTCGGCGAAGGCGTTGAACTTGCAGATGTCGAACGAGTCGCTGATCGCGTGCAGGTCCTGGAACTGGGCAGTGAGTTCGCCCTTCCCCTCCCACTCGTAGGGGTCGACCTTCTCCGGGATGCCCAGAATCTCCGCAGCGGGCGTGTACCCGCGCAGGTGGCAGGCCCCGCGGTTCGAGGTGGCGTAGCCGATGCCCATCCCCTTCAGGCAGCGGGGATCGTAGGCGGCGATGGTCTCGCCCTTGACGTCCAGTCGGCAGTCGTGGGCGTCGAACCGCTCGGCCGCGCCCTCGGCGCCCTCCGCGAGCGCGTCGGGGAGGTCGCCGTCGCGGTGGGCGATGCGCCCGATCATCTCGACCATCTGTTCGGTATCGCCCCAGTTGACGTCCTCGTCGACGTATCCCTTCTCGCTCATCTCCATTGCCATCGCGAGCATGTTGCCCGTGTCGATGGTGTCCATTCCGAAGTCGTTACAGCGGTCGATCATGAGGGCGATCTGGTCCCGGTCGTCGTTGGCGGAGTTCGTCCCGAGCGCCCAGGCGGACTCGTACTCGTAGGACTCCATCCGGACGTTCAGCTCCTCGCCCTTGTGCATCACGTCGACCTCGACCTCCTTCTTGCAGGCGACCGGACAGGAGTGACAGGTCGGTTCGTCGACGAGGATGTTCTCGCGGACGTTCTCGCCGCTGATGCGGTCGGCGTCGAGGTCGTGCGGTCGATCGGCCTCGCTCTCGTTGTAGGCGTTCCCCGAGGTGTAGACGCCGTTCTTCGTCGGATGACCGTCCATCTCTTCGGTGATGTTCATGAGGACGTTGGTGCCGTACATCGAGAGGCCACCCTCGTTCGGTGCGGTGACCTCCGACTCCTGGATGGCCTGCATCGCCTGCTGGTGGCCCTCCATGAACGTTTCCTTGTCCGCCGGTTTGGGCATCTTCGTCCCCGATTTCACCACGACCGCCTTGAGGTTCTTCGAGCCGGCGACACAGCCGGTACCGCCGCGACCGGAGGCCCGATCGTCCTCGTTCATGATGTTCCCGAAGCGAACGAGGTTCTCGCCCGCGGGACCGATCGCCATGATCGAGAGGTTCTTGCCGAAGGCGCCGTCGACCTCCTCCTCGATCGTATCGCGGGCCTCGTGGACGCCCTTCCCCCAGAGGTGGGAGGCGTCCCGGAGTTCGACCTCGCCGTCCTCGACGAAGGCGTAGACCGGCTCGTCGGCCTGTCCCTCGAACAGCAGGCCGTCGAAGCCCGCCCACTTCAGCCGGGCGCCCGACCAGCCGCCGTGGTGGCTGTCCGTAACGGTGCCCGTCAGCGGCGATTTCGTGCAGATGGCGATCCGACCGCTCATCGTCACCTGCGTCCCCGAAAGCGGCCCGTTCATGAAGGCCAGCACGTTGTCGGGCCCGAGCGGATCGACGTCGGGACCCTGTTCGAAGACGTACTTTACGCCGAGGCCGCGCGCCCCGATATACTTCTCCGCGTCTTCGTCGTCGATCGACTCGTAGTTCACCTCCCCATCGCTCAGATCGATACGTGCGACGTTGTCTTGGAATCCGCCGAGTTCAGTCATCGTCGTTCACACTCGGTCTCTTCCTCCCGGAGTGTGTTAGTTGTTGCCACACATTCGTTACGAACGACCGAAAGTCGTGGAACGAGTAACAACGATCGGCTCCGAAATCATACTCGAGATCCGTTGAAACAAGTGAAAGACGGCGCCTCGAGTCGATGCAGACGGGAGTCGAGCGGCGGCCTTTTTTCGCCGTTCGGCGCGTAGTCGTCGGCGGTGAGTCACGGTGATCGACGTTCTCGACGCGTTCGCGCGACTGGAGCGACCGGAGCACACCGGTGAGAACCGGTGTCTCCCGTGCACGGCAGTGAACGTCGCGATCGCGTTCGCCCTCGCGGTCGGAATCGGCGTCGCGGGCTCCGCGCTCGTCGGCGCGCTCGCGTTCGCGTGCTGTCTGCTCCTCGTCTACCTCCGGGGCTATCTGATTCCGGGCACGCCGACGCTCACGCGGCGCTACCTCCCCGACCGGATCCGCTCGTGGTTCGGCAAAGCCGACACCCCGGGGCCCGAACGACGGCCGACGATCGAGACGGCCGACCTTGAGGCCGCCGTCGAGACCCTCTCGACGGCCGACGTAGTGCGCTCGACGGCGAACGGTGACGGGCTCCGCCTGACCGACGACTTCCGGGAGCGATGGACCGACGGCCTCCCGGCCGGCGGCGCGGTGGAATCGCCCGCCGACGCCGTCGCACTCCTCGTCGACGCCGACGAGATCGACTCGTACGGCGAGGCCACGGTCGAACTCGACGGGACGAAGCGGCTCCGCTGGGAGTCGGACGCGGCGCTCGCGGCCGACGTCGCCGCGGACCGAGAGCTCCGAACCCGCCTGGACGGCTGGGAGGCGCTCGAGCCGGCGGATCGCCGCGACGTGCTCGCGGGACTGCGACTCCTCCGGGAGCGCTGTCCCGCCTGCGACGGTCCTCTCGAGACGCACCGCGAGCGCATCGAACACTGCTGTCGACGGCCGCGGGTGGCCCTCGAGACCGACTGCGAGACCTGCGGACGATCGATCGCCGCGCTCGCCGTCGGCGAGTCCAGTCCGCTCATCGAGTGGGTGCCGACAGGAGACGCCGTCGCGTGACCGCCGGCGGCGACCCGGATCGGCTCCGACTCGAGAGGCAACTAATCTCGAGCGTTCGGGCTGACGACAGGGAGCGACCGGCGACGGCCGACGGTCAGTCGTCGGCCGCCGGATCGGCCGTCTCGCCGAGCGGTTCGACGTCGACCTCGATCTCGGCGGCGGCAGCCTTGTACTCGGGAATCTTCGCCCGCTCGTCGAGGACGTGGTTCGTCAGGCGGTTGGCCGAGGCGGCCGCGAAGTGCGGCGTCGTCCAGACGACGCCCTCCTTGGTGTCCTTGGTGACGTGGGCCTCGAGCGTGATCTCGCCGCGCCGTGAGTGCAGTCGGACGTACTCGCCGTCCTCGATCCCGTAGCGCTCGGCGTCGGCCAGATGGACGTCGACGAAGTTCTCCGGCGTCTGCCGGTTGAGCGTCGGCGACCGGGTGCTCATCGTCCCCGTGTTGTAGTGTTCCTCGAGGCGCGCGGTCGTGAGGATCAGCGGGTACTCGTCGTCCGGGGTTTCGGCGGGCGGGGTGTGCTGGACGCCCTCGATGTGGCCCAGCCCGCTCTCGGTCTCGAACTCCTCCTCGTAGAGGAACGGGTCGCCCTCGTCGCCGAGTTCGTAGCAGGGCCAGTGGAGTCCCTCCTCGCCGAGCAGGTCGTAGGTCATCCCGTGGTAGCTCGGGCAGACCTGCCGGAGCTCCTCGAAGACTTCTTCGGGGTCGTCGAAATCAAACAGATCGTCGCCGTCGTCGAAAAGCCGCTTCCCGACCTCGGACAGGATCTCGAGGTCGTGCTTCGTGTTCTCGTGAACCTTTTCGACGCCGCGCATGCGCTGGACGCGGCGGTCGGTGTTGGTGACGGTACCGCCGCGTTCGGCCCACGTCGTCGCCGGGAGGAGCACGTCGGCGTACTCGGCGGTTTCGGTCGGGAAGATGTCCTGAACGACGACGAACTCGAGGTCCTCGAGGCGCTCGGCGACGCTGTTAGCGTCGGGCTCGCTCATCACGGGATTCTCGCCCATGACGTACAGTCCGTGGATCAAGTCGCCGGCCGCGTAGGAGATCTCGACGTTCGTCAGTCCCGGCTCGTCCGGAATCTCGAACCCCCAGACGTCCTCGACGGACTCGCGGGCCTCGTCGTCGTCGACCAGCTGATAGCCCGGGAGGACGTTCGGCATCGCGCCGACGTCGCAGGTCCCCTGGACGTTGTTCTGGCCGCGCAGCGGGTTGACACCGGTCCCGGGACGACCGATGTTGCCGGTGATCAGCGCCAGGTTGATCTCGTTTTGCACGTTGTCGACGCCGCAGGCGTGCTGGCTCATCCCCATCCCGGTGAAGATGGCCGCGTTGTCCGCCGTGGCGTACTTTTCGGCGGCGCGTTCGATCTCCTCGAGCGGGAGGCCACACTCCTCGGCCGCGGCCTCCTTGTCGAAGTCTTCGAGCGTGTCCTTCAGGTGGTCGAACCCCTTCGTGCGCTCTTCGACGAACTCCTCGTCGATCCAGCCGTCGTCGGGATTCTCCTCGTGGTGCTCGAGGATCGTCTTCAGGACGATGTTCAGCAGCGGGATGTCGGTGCCGGGGTTCAGCTGAAGGTGCTGGTGGCGCTCCGTGTCGTCGATCTGGAACGACCGCGTCGTCTTGTTCGCGTGCGGATCGACCTGAATCACGGTCGCGCCGTCCAGGACCGCCTGCCGGAAGTACTGGCTGTTGGCGATGGGGTGTTGCTCGCCGGGATTCGCGCCCTGAATCCAGAACAGGTCACACTCCTCGCGGAGGTCGCGCATGCTGTTGGTCATCGCGCCGGCGCCCAGACTGGTCCGCAGCGCCCAGACCGTCGAGGCGTGGCACATCCGCGTACAGTTGTCGACGTTGTTCGTCCCGTACCGGCGCGCGAGCTTCTGGAGGAGGTAGTTCTCCTCGTTCATCGTCTTCGAGGAGCCGAAGAAGCCCGTCGCGTCCGGACCGTGTTCCTCGCGGATCCGCTCGAGTTCGTTGACGACGTACTCGTAGGCCTCCTCCCACGTTGCCTCGCGGAACTCGCCGTCCTCCTTGATTTGCGGTTCGGTGAGCCGGTCTTCGTGGTCGATTACCTCCGTCGCCGCGCCGCCCTTGATGCAGATGCGGCCCTCGTTGACCGGCGCGTCGCCCCACGGCATGAACTGGACGTCGCCGGGGTCGTCGCCCTGTTGAATCTGAATGCCACACCCGACGCCGCAGTACGGGCAGATCGTCTCGACCGGATCGTGGTGCTCTTGCTGATCGCTGGACATTGGTCTGAGTTGCTAGCTGTCGGCCTGCGGTTCGGTGCCACGTAGATGGACTTCGTCCGTGTTCATGAGTCTTTCTAGCACATATCACGAAAATCGATACCGATTACCGGACGGGCGCGACCCGTTTCGGACGAACGCCAGGTCGACTCCGCCGTCCATCGCCGTAGCGAGGCCAAGAGGGGGAACGCTCACGGCCATGCGTGACAAATTGTACCACGGCGATGGAGCTCACCCGATCGGTGGTCGAGGCGAACGCCGACGAGTACCGCGAGCGCGAACCCCTCTACCCCGTCGAACGGGAGTCGATCGAGACGCTTCCGGGCGCGTTCGCCGCGGGCGAGTTCGGCCGCCGCGACGCCGAGTGGGTCGTCCAGTGGTACTACCGGCGACTCCTCGGTGCGATCCCCGACGCCCGCCGTCGGGAGCGCGAGGAGCGATTCGGACGAAACGAGTTCGAGACCGCCCGGGACGCGATCACCGACGTCGCGGCGGCGACCGATCCCGCCGATCGAATCGACCGACTGACCGCCCTCGAGGGCGTCGACGTCCCGGTGGCGTCGGCGTTCCTGTTCTTTGCCAACCCCCAGCGGTGCATCGTCGTCGGCGATCGCGAGTGGACAGTACTCGCCGACTGCGGAGAGCTGTCCGAACCGTATCCCGAGCCGCCGTCGGTCGCGGACTACGAGACGTACCTCGAGACCTGTCGCTCGCTGGCGGACCGATTCGACTGCGATATGTGGGCGCTGTACCGCGCGCTCTGGCGGCTGTGGACGGACCGGGACTGAGCCTCGCCGGCGGTCAGCGGACGGAGAGGTCCGAACCCTCGCCCCGTTCGGTGAACTCGAGTTCGATCTCGAGTTCGCGCTCGCGCTTGCTCGCGAACTCGATCTCGACCTCGATCGGGTCGCGGTACTCGAAGGGGATCTCCCACGTCGATCCCGCGACCGTCACCCGCGTATCGGCCTCGAGTTGATCGGCGAGTTCCCGGAGAAAGGCGGCCGTCTCCTCCCGCGAGAGATAGACTTCTCGTTCGAAGAACCCGTCGGTGATCGTCCGCCGGTCGCGGTCGCGGTCTTCCGGAAGGGTAACTCGATCGGACATGGTGTTTGGTACCACACTTGTCGGCATAAACCTGAACCAACATCCTTCGAATCCTGTATGTAGGGGAAGCGTACCGGCGAAATCCTTCTTGGGTCTGCGACCCACGTGACTCTATGTCCCTGATCGAGGTACTGGGGAACGGGACCCGACTCGAGATTCTGCGCGAACTCTCCCGGGGGCCGAAGTACGTCTCCGAACTCGCCGAGGCGGTCGGCATGGACGGAACGAGCGCCGTCCACCACCTCTCGACGCTCGAAGACGCCGGCTTAGTCGAGTGGTACATGCGCGGCAACCGGAAGTACTACCGACTCACGAGTTCACTCGAGTTGCGGATCGCACCGCCGCCGGAGCGGACGTTCGTCCTGCAGGCCGACGAGATCGACGCGTCGGATCCGTCCGATCGGTGAGCGAACCACCGGCACGGTTCGTACTCGCCGTCGCGGCGGCAGCGTCGCCGCTCGAACAGTGACGCAACATGGTCGTCCCGAGACTCGTCCGATCGACACCTAATAGTCCCGCGTTCGATACTGTCGGTGGATCCCGACCGGTCACTTAGTAGCGCTCCCGTCATGATAGGAGATATCGTATGACAGAGAACGGCCCAGTTCCCGTCACCGTCGTCAGCGGCTACCTCGGGGCGGGAAAGACGACGCTGATCAATCACGTGCTGTCGAATCCGGGCGGACGGCAGGTAGCGGTGATCGTCAACGACATGGGAGAGATCAACGTCGACGCGGACCGCATCGCGCGGGAAAACGACGAGGACGGGATCGTGGATCTCTCGAACGGCTGTATCTGCTGTCGGTTACGGGGAGATCTCCTCGAGGAAGCACGGCGGCTGGCGGAGCGCCGAACGTTCGACTACCTGCTGGTCGAGTCCTCGGGGATCAGCGAGCCGATTCCCGTGGCACAGGTGTTCACCGAAGGGACCGACGAGAGCGACGTCGATCCGACAACCCTGTTTCGGCTGGACACGATGGTGACCGTTCTCGATACGTACGGGTTCTGGAAGGAGTTCGACGCCGGAGAACGGCTTCCGGAGGGGGCACAACCCGACACCGACCGGCCGTTGAGCGAGGTCCTCGTCGAGGGGATCGAGTTCTGTGACGTCTTGCTGCTCAACAAGTCCGATATGGTCCCCGAGGACGTCCTCGAGGAGATTGAAGCGGTCGTCGAGACCCTCCAGCCGCGTGCGAAACGGCTCCGAACGAGCTACTGTGAGATCGATCCGGACGTCGTCCTCGACACCGGTCGATTCGACTTCGAAACGGCGAAGCGGTCGCAGGGGTGGAAACGCCATCTTCGCGGGGAGGATCACGATCACGGAGACGGGCCGGGCGCCCACAACGAAGAGCGCACCGCCGCCGAGATGCACGGCGTCTCGTCGTTCGTCTTCCGGTCCGACCGACCGTTTCACCCGGAGCGACTCGCGGACTGGCTCGAGGACTGGGACGGCGCGATCGTCCGCGCCAAGGGCGTCTGTTACGTCGCGAACCGGGAGGAGGTGATCGGCGTCAGTCAGGCCGGGCCGTCCGTCAGGGCCGGCCCGATCGGCGAGTGGCGACCCGACGACGACCGGCGCACGCAACTGGTGTTCATCGGCAGAGAGATGGACGAAGAGCGGATTCGCGAGGAACTCGAGGCGTGCGTGATCGAGAGCGACGAAGCGGCGGAGACGGAACCGCCGGTCGATCCGTTTCCGCTATGACCGCTCCCCGATCCCTACGACTCCAGTTGGTCGCTGAGTTCGTCCCAGGACTCGTGGAAGCCGTGAGTCGACTGGTCCGCCGCCCGGTCGGAGAGGGCGTTCTGGTAGACGTCGTCGTACTCGAGCAGCCGCGTCCAGCCGTCGTGGAGGGAGTAGCTGCAGTACTGGCACATGCGTCGAGCTACGCCGGCCGGCGATATACCCGTTTCTCCGCACGAGGAGGCTCCGGCCGGTCGGCAAGCAACGGATCGAACTCGCGGCGGCATCGAACGCGAGTGACCGTCGGACGAGCCGAAAGCTATGCGATCGCGAGGGAACGACGATAACCATGAATCGGAAGGGCGGATACGTCAGTAGCGCGGACGAGACAGTCGAACGGGCGTGCGAGCACTGCGAGTGGCACGCGATCGCGAGATCCTATCCGGAACTGATCGAACGGTATCAGGATCACCTCCGCGACGAACACCCGACGGCGTGGCTGCGAAGCTGACGTCGGGGCACACCCGCGGACCGCGGCGAGGGCCCGGTCCGATCGGTCGCTTCGAGACGAGCGCTACCGACCGGAACCGGCGGCGAGACGGCTACGGCTCGAGCAGGACTTTGATAACGCCCTCCTCGCGCTCGTCGAACTTCTCGTACATCTCCGGAGCGCGATCGAGGTCGACGCGGTGGGAGACGACCCAGCTTGGGTCGGCGCGTCCCTCGATGATCATGTCCCGTAGCTCCCGGTTGTACTCCTTGACGTTACACTGGCCGGTGCCTAACTTCAGCCCCTTCTCGAAGAGTTTGCCGAAGTCGATACCGAGTCGGCCCTGGGCCGCCATCTCGTCGGGCGCGCCGGGGTCCGACGGGACGTACAACCCCGGGATCCCGAGCTCGCCGGTCGGTCGGACGGCCTTGATGAGCTGGTTGAGCACGACCGCGGGGTTCTCTCGGGCCGGATCGTACGCGTCGTCACCCGGATCCGTCTCGGGGTCGATCGCTTGATACCCCACCGCGTCGACGCCGTTGTCGACGCCGCCGCCGTGTGCGTCCTTGATCTGTTCGACTGGATCGCTCTCCTCGAAATTGATCGGGCGGGCGTCGCAGTGGTCCTCGGCCAAGTCGAGGCGGCTCTCGACGCGGTCGACGACGTAGATCTCCGACGCGCCCTGGATCTTGGCGCTGTAGGCGGCCATCAGGCCGACGGGACCGGCCCCGAAGATCGCGATCGATTCGCCGGGTTGCAGGTTCGCGAGTCGGGTGCCGTGCCACCCCGTCGGGAAGATGTCCGCGAGGAGCGCGAAGGCGTCCTCGTGCTCGTCTCCCTCCGGCAGTTTCAGCGCGTTAAAGTCGGCGTAGGGGACCCGGAGTTTCTCGGCCTGTCCGCCCTTGTACGGTCCCATCGCGACGTAGCCGTACGCGCCGCCGGCGAAGCCGGGGTTGACGTTGGTACAGAACCCGGTGTACCCGTTCTCGCAATTGCGACAGAACCCGCAGGCGACGTTGAACGGCATCACGACGCGGTCGCCCTCCTCGAGCGACGTGACGGCGTCGCCGGTCTCGATCACGTTGCCCATGTTCTCGTGACCGAAGACGATCCCCGGATCGGCCGAGGTCCGCCCTTCGTACATGTGGAGGTCCGATCCACAGATGCACGTCGTCGTGATATCGACGATAATGTCGTTCTCGTGTTCAATTTCGGGCTCGTCGACCGACTCGACGGCTACCTCCTGCGGTCCCTGATAGACGACGGCGTCCATTGACATTGGTTATCAAACCTCGATGAACGGACGACGAACTCCGTTGTAAAGCTTCGCGTGGTCGCTGCGCTCGAGTCGGAATCAGTTAGCATCCGTTCGTTCCGTGGAAGGTGTGCTAGCACGCCCACTCTGACGGTGACTGGCGCCGTCGGTCGACCGTCTCGTTCTACCCCGTCCGTGGCGCGCGATCGCCGTCACGAGACGAGGCCGCACGTCGCGATGGGCGCCGGAAAACCACCAGCGAGAGAGACAGTCTCGCCGTTCGATTTCCCATCTATCACTGGCAGTATATAGTCGGATTTCCACGGCGAGTATTTATGAACCCTCGAAGTGTGGTAGGCTTCCGCATGGTCGAGTCAGTACAACTCGAGACGGCGAAGGAGGTTATCGACGCGGCCGAACAGCGAGCGGAAGAGATCGACAATCCGATGGTGATCGCGGTCTCGAATTCCGAGGGTAACCTTATCGCCCAACATCGGATGGACGGCGCGTGGCTCGCGTCGATCGATATCTCGCGGAACAAGGCCTACACGGCGGCCGCCCTGGACATGCCGACGCACGATCTGGCCGATCCGACCAGGCCGGGCGAATCGCTGTACGGCCTGCAGAACACCAACCAGGGAAAGATGGTCATTTTCGGCGGCGGCTACCCGCTGGAGCGGGACGGCGATATCGTCGGGGCGATCGGCGTTAGCGGCGGCGAGGTCGAGCAGGACATGGATGTCGCGGAGTCTGGCGTCGACAGATTCGACGAACACTCTTCGTAACGACGGCGTGCGGCGGTCGTCGCGCTCCGTCCCGAACGACCGATTTTCGCCTCGAAAACGCGCGGAACCGGTCCCGACGACGGGCGCGTACTCGACGGCCGGCGGGTCGTCCCGTCGGTCGATCCGCGACGCGTGTATAGATTTCCAACGGAATTCTCTCCCCGGGTTGTTAGCTATATGTTGACGGCCCGCATGCAGTGGGTTATGGTCGAAGACCTCCTCGAGGGCGTCATCGAGGGACAGGGGACGTGGTTCGCGGTCGTCGTGCTCGTCGTCGGGGCGGTCGTCCTCACCTACAGCGTCGAGAAACTCATCAGCTACCTCACGCGGGCGGCGATGGGTTTCGGCGTCTCCATCTTCGCGCTGGCGATCGTCTTCACCGGCCTCGAGTTCGACGACACCGCCGTCGCGCTGGTCTTCGGCGCCGGCGGCCTCGAAGACGCGGCGCTCGGCACCGCGCTCGGGACCGCGCTGGCGATCACCGGAATCACGCTGGCGGTCGCCGCGATCGCGCGGCCGTTTCCGGTCGACGTCCCCCGCGATTACCTCGTGTTGTTCGCGCTCTCGCCGCTTCTTCTGGTCCCGTTCGTCCTCGCGGGAACGCTCACCGCCGTCCACGGGCTCCTCCTCGTCGCGGCGTTCGCCGCGCTGCTGGGCTACGTCGTCGTCCGGGAGTCCCAGCGCGACGTCCCGGTGTTCCGGGACTCGGAGATCGCCGAGCGCATCGAGGCCGACGGCGGCGTCCCGCTCGAGGAAGTCAGCCTCGCGGAGCTCGACAGTCGAACGGTCCTCGAGGAGATCCCCGAGGACCGGTTCGTCACGGACGCCGCCTACGAGGCCGCCTTCTGGCTCGGGCTGTCGGTGCTCGCGCTCGGCGGACTCGTCGTCGGCTCGATCATGCTGCAGGCGAGCTCGGAGGTGCTCGTCGAGTCGTGGGGGATCGAGGAGACGGTCTTCGGGGCGACCGTCCTCACACTGGTATTGACGTTCGAGAACCTCCTGCTGACGATCGAACCGGTCCGCCGAGGGATTCCGGAGATCGGCGTCGGCCACGTCGTCGGGAGCGTGATCTTCTCCGTCACGGCCAACGTCGGGGTCATCGCGTTCGTCGCCGAGGTGACGATTCCGCCGGCCGTGCTCGTCTTCCACCTGCCCGCGGTGATCGTCCTGACCGCCGTCGCTGCAGCCGTGATCGCCAGCGGCCGGCTCCGGCGGGGCCACGGGTACGCCCTCGCCGGGCTGTACGTCGCTTACTGGCTCGTCGCGATCTTCGCGTTCGGCGGCGTTCCGATCCCCGGCTAGGCCCGCGAGCGCTGACGAGACGGGGCACGGAATCGGCGCCCGGAATTAAGTGCGCCGACGTGGTTCGGGACCGCGTATGGACATCGCGGCGCTCGTCGGCCTCGCCGCCCTCTTCCTGGGAGGCGTCCTGCTGGTGATCTGGTGCGTCGAGGTCTTCATCGCGGCCGTCGCCCGCAGCGCCGTCTCGCTCGGTATTTCGGGCTTTTTCCTCGCCGTCGTGCTCGCCGGCGTCGACCTCGAGAACGCGATCCTCGGCGTCACGGCGGCGTTCGTCGACCTCCCCGATCTCGCGCTCGGAACGGTGTTCGGTGAGTCGCTGTTCGTCCTCGCGGTCGCCGTCGGCGTCGCGGGGCTCGCCGTCCCCTTCCGAATGGACGTCCCGCGACTCTATCTGTTCCTGCTCGTCCTCGTTCCCCTCCCGGCGTTCGCGCTCTCGCTCGACGGGACGCTCGACTGGACAGATGGCGCGATCCTGACGGTCCTGTTCGTCCCGCTGCTCGCCGGCATCTTCTGGCGCGAGCGCCGCTCGGAGACGACGTACCTGCTCTCGGGAGAGGTCGAGGAGGTCGTCGGCCTCGAGGCGGACGCGGAGGCGGGCGCAGCGGCGGACTCGACAGCGGTCGCAGGTACGGGCGCGGAACCCAACGGTGGCGATCGAGCGCCCGCTCTCGGTTCGGAGCGCGACGACCGACGCGCGGATCGCGACCTCGATCTCGATCTGGACCTCGACGAGTTCGTCCCCGACCTCGAAGGGAAAAGCGGACGGTTCAGCCTCGCCGTCGCCGTCCTCGCGATCGTCGGCATGACGGTCGGCTCCGGACTCACCGTGGTGAGCGCCGAAGGGATCTTCGTGGCGCTCGGCATCTCGGGGCTCGCGTTCGGCGCGACGGTGCTCTCCTTTATCGCCTCGATCGAGGAGTTGGCGCTCACCGTCGAACCGGTTCGACAGGGCCGAGCGCACCTCGCCGTGGGGAACGTCGTCGGGAGCACGGTGTTCTACGTGACGGCCAACGTCGGCCTCATCGCGTTGCTGCGCCCCGTCGATACCGCGGGCGCGGTGATGACGGTCCACTGGCCGTTTCTCGCCGCGTGTCTGCTCGTCGTCGCCGGGTTGCTCGCTCGCGGTCGCGTGACGCGGGCGGGCGGCGCGGCGCTGCTCGCGCTCTACGTCGGCTACTGGATCGCGAACTACGCGTGACGTGCGCGGCTCTCGCTCGCGACTCCGCGGACGCGGACGGTGCGACGCGCTCGATCGGGTTTCGACCCGGCGGACGCACTGTGCGCGTCGGAGCCACACCGAAAAAACGGATCGGCGTCGGACGGCGGACCGGCGTCAGTCGTCGTCGCCCGTCTCGTTGCCGGGGGTCTCGAGCGTCTCGTTTCCCTCCGTCTCGTTTCCGGCGGCTTCGATCGTCTCGTTGTCGACCGTCTCGTTGCCAGCTGTTTCGTTGCCGATTCCCTCGGCCGTCTCGTTGCTGTCCGTCTCGTTACCGGCCGTCTCGTCGCCGGCGGGGACCGCCTCGCCGTTGGCCGCGCCGCCGATGGCGATCTCGCCGACCGCATCGAGTTGCGACTGGTCCAAGTAGACGCCCATCTCCTCGTTGGCGACGAACTCGACGGTCTGGGTCTCGCCCTCCTCGCTGAGGAAGTTCGACCGGACGTACGTGTTCCACTCGTTGGTGTCGCCGCCGCTGGCGATCACGAAGTTGTGGCCGGGGAGGGGTTCGAAGACCCGGTTCTCCCCCTCGGGCTGGTGGCGACCGATCCCGTTCTCCCACTCGATCGCGTAGGTCTCGTCCGCCTCGAGTTCGAGCGTCGGGTTGGTCTGGTCGGCGATCGCTTCGGGCTCCTGTCCGACCCACTGACCCTCCTCGAGACGCATCGAGAAGGTCTCGGTCGGTTCGCCCGGATCCGTCGCGGGTAGCGTGACGGTGATCTCCTGGTCCTCGCCGTCGATCGTCACCGTGTCGGTGACCCGCTCGTGGCCGTAGGTCCAGACCTCGAGGTCGTACTCGCCGTCCTCGAGCATGTCGAAACGGGCGATCGCCGGCGCGTCCTCGTCGGCCGGCGTTTCCTCCTCCTGAACGCCGTCACTGGCCGTTTCGTTGCCGGCCGTCTCGTTACCTGCCGTTTCGTTGCCGACCGTCTCATTACCTGCCGTTTCGTTGCCGACTGTTTCGTTGCTGGCCGTCTGGTTGCCGCCTTCGTCGTCGCCCGGTTCCAATTCCTGCGACTCTCCGCTCTGGCCTTCCTGGTCCGGACCCCCTCGGGCGACGACGTTGGAGAAGGAGTGGTGATCGCCGACGAAGACCTCCGCGCCCAGCGGGTCGCCGTTCTCGTCCTCGACGCGGACGCTGAGTTCGTGGACCTCCCCCGGATCGACCAGTTCGATCGGACCGCGCATCTGAACCGGATGCGGGATGCAGTAGTACTGGGCCATTCCCTCCTCGGGAGTGATCGTGAGCGAGGTGGACTCGCCCTGTTCCTCCACGAACTCGGTCGCCTCGATCACTTCGTCCTGGTCGTCACCGATGGTGAAGTTGTGGCGCGAGCCGTCGCCGTTCGTCCAGATGATCTCGTTCTCTACGCCTTCCATCAGTCGCAGCGGCGGGTTCGAAGCGCCGTCGATCTCCGCGGGCGCGACGCCGACCCAGCCGCCGACGATGCCGAGCAGCGAGAGCGTCCGGCCCTCGACGTCGCCCTGCGCGGCCGGCAGCGGGTAGTCGACGACGTCGCGGTAGGCGCCGGCACGGCCCGTGAGCGCGGCCGTCCCGGCCAGCGCCGCCGTTCCCTTCAGCACGCCGCGACGGGAAACGTCCTCGCGTGAGCGTTGTTCGTTGGTCATAGTTGTGTTCTGTGTCGGTTGTTGGTCGTCTGTCGATCCCCTCAGGCCCCCATCGAGAACACGGCGAGCGTGTCGCCGCGGGTTCCCTGTCGGAGCCAGCCGCTGCCGCCGACCTGGACGGCCACGTACTGCTTCTCCTCGCCGGGGTCGTACCAGCTCATCGGCGAGGCGCTGATCGGGACGTCGAACTCGTGCTCCCAGAGGCGGTCGCCGCTCTCGCCGTCGTAGGCGACGAGATTTCCGTTCTGGGTCCCGTTAAAGACCAGGCCCGTCGCCGTCGACATCGAGCCGCCCCACATGTAGAACTCGTCTTCGCTCTCGATCCAGTCGCGCCAGACGCGCTCGCCCGTCGCGGGATCGACCGCGGCGAAGGCCGTGATCGACTCGTTCCACTCGTCGGGCATCTCCGAGGCCGGGTCGTCGAGGCCGCCGCCCCAGTAGGGGTTGCCCTCGCTGTACTCCTCGTAGCGCCAGTAGAGGTCCTGCGGGAAGTTCTGGTGGACGACGTAGACGTACCCCGTCTCGGGGTTGTACGACGGCGGCTGCCAGTCGTTGCCGCCCGGCGCGCCGGGGACGAACGGGATCCGCTCGTCCGCGCTGATGTGGGGGATCATCTCCCACATATTGATGTGCTGGCAGATCTCCTGGCTTCGCTCGTGGAGCTGTCCGGACTCGGCGTCCATCATGTAGACCCAGCCGGTCTTGTCGGAGCCGACGACCATCTCCGACGGGCCGTCGTCGACGTCCACGTCGCGCAACAGCACTCGCGGCGCGACCGCGTCGTAGTCCCAGACGTCGTGGGGACTGCTCTGGAAGCCCCACTGGAACTCGCCGCTCTCTAAGTCCAGCGCGATCGTGCCGCAGGTCGGGAAGTTCGGCCCCGGCCGCACCGTTCCGTCGAAGTCCGGTCCGGGGTTCGCGACCGCCGTGTAGAGGACCCCCCGTTCCTCGTCGATCGTCGGGGTCATCCAGGTCGTCCCGCAGCCGTGTTCCCGGCTCGCGCCGACCCACTCGTCCTCGGGGAGCGTGTCGGTCTGCCACTGGATCTCGCCGCTTTCCGCGTCGATCGCGGCCTCGAATCCGAGGACGCCGTACTCGCCGCCGGCGCTTCCGGTGTAGATCGTTCCGTCGTGGATCACGGGCGCCCACGTCGCGGAGTAGCCGACCTCGTGATCGGCGGTGCTCGTGTACCACTCCTCTTCGCCGGTGTACCGGTTCAGCGCGACGACGCCCGAGTCGAGCGTCGTCATGTAGACCTTGTCGCCCCAGACGGCGGCCCCGCGGTTGTTGTCGTCACAGCAGAGTTCGACGCCGATCGGGACCGCGTAGGTGTAGCTCCAGAGGACCTCCCCCTCGCGGGGGTCGATCGCCTTCATGTGATTCGGCCCGTTGGTTTGGTACATGACCGGCGGATCGCCGGGTACCACGATCGGCGTCCCCTCCATGCTCGAGCCGGTGCCGACCGACAGCTCGTACTCGAGCTCGAGGTCGGAGACGGTGTCGGGCGTGATGAGATCGGCGGTCGTGACTCGGTGCTGTTCGTAGTTGCCGCCGTACATCAGCCACGATTCCGGATCCTCGCCCGAGTTGCTCAGCATCTCCTGATCGACGTCGACCTCCGGGATCCGGTCGCTGTCGTGTTGCTGCGTGATCGATTCCTCGGGACCACCGACCAGCGTATAGCCGTCGTCGATCTCTACCAGTTCGATGTCGCGTGCGGCCTGAACGGCCCTGTCGTTTCGAAGTGCCATGGGTTATCACCTCAGTTCGCTCGGCGCGCGCATCTCGTCCGTGATGTAGAAGACGGCGTGCAGCAGCTCTTCCTGACTGACGATCTGTACGGCCGTCCCCGCGGTGAGCGCGGCGGTCAGCTGTTCGTCCGTGAACCGTTCCGCTGTGGCGAGATCGTGAGCGGCGGTCGCCGAGACGAACAGGCCGCCCAGCATCGCCTTGACGTACCACGCCGCATCGTCGAGGATCTCCTCGGTGACGAGCACCTCGTTCTGCCAGAGGTGTCTGTCGAGACCGCGGATCCACAGCAGCGCCCCGCCCATCGCCCGCTGATGTAACGGGGGAATCGTCGACGTGTCGAACTCGACGTCGTCCGGGATCTGATTCGACGGCACCCACCGCGAGAGCCGTTCGCTGTCGTTGGCGACGGCCGAAAGCAGCGCCGTCTTCTCCCCCTCGTCGAAGCCCGCGTCGTCGAGCGCCGACGAGAGCCGATCCGTCAGGACCAGTTCGCGCGCCGTGGTCTCGACGTGCTCGGCCGTGAACCGCGGCAGGGTCTCGTCGAGGCGCTCGAAGAATCCCGCCTCGAGAAGGTGGTCATAGGGGCGCCAACCGGGTTCGGCGACCTCCGTATACAGTCCCTCGGGCTCGTCCGGAACGCCCGCCTCGCGGACGTCCGGCAAGCGACCGATTTCGGCCGCGATTCGATCGCGTTCCCGCTCGATCAGGTCGGGATCGAGTCGGTCGCCGAGATCGTCTCGGATCGTCGCCCCCCTCGAGGCGAACGTCGAATCGGACCGCGGTTCGACCCGCCCCGCGAGGGTCGTCCACGTTACGTCCTCCTCACCCGCCGTATCGACGCCGAGCGCCGTCGCCAGATCGCCTCGTTCTGCGAGTCTCGTGTTCGACGCGGTTGGTGTCTGACTCATGTTACCACCACACATAGAGGACCACCACGTGTTTGGATAATACTTATCAATAGAATCGGCATCAAAATATAATATCTAAACTGATATGGAGACAGCAGAAATGAATATCTAATCGAATGTGCTATTCCGTAAGGTAACCGAACCCCGCGGAGGCCAGTCACCGGCGGCGCATCCGAACACACACCCGGTGCGTCGGCGGCGCCGTGTTCGGTTTCGCTTCCCGCGCGTAGTGCTAGCCTTATGCAGTAGGGGGTGGATCGGTACCACATCCCATGCGAACGCGTTCCGTCTGGGTACTCGACGACGAGGACGACCCGATCGTCGACAGCATCGCGGCCGGGGTCGGGCGAACGCCGGCCCGAATCCTCGCGTACCTACTCTTGCGGGCCGAGCGCGAGACCGATCCGACCACGAACGTTCGCCTGCAGATCGGCACCGGGACGAACCGAACGTCGATCAGCGAGGCGATAGCGCGACTCGAGTCCCGCGACCTGGTCGAACGGACGACCGTCAGCACGGCCGCGTCCGGCGGTCGACCGCGGACCGCGTGGCGACCGGTCGCTGACGTCGAGCGGACGATCGAAGCGACCTACGAGAGTCACGCCCGGGCGCTGCTCGAACTCGCCGAGAGCTTCCGCGGCGGCACGGCGACGGAACCGCGGTCCGAGGCGGCGGCGCCGTCCGACTCGCCGATCGAATTCGCGCTGAACTGGCGGCCGAACGCCCTCCACGTCCCGATCTACGCGGCGATCGCGGCCGAGTGGTACGACGCGTTCGGGGTCGACGTCCGGATCGATCACCGAGACGGCTCCCGGCGAGCGCTCGAGCGAGTGCGTTCGGGCGAGGCCGACCTCGCCGTCGTCGGCGCCGCGACGGTCGTCCGCGCCCGCGCTGCCGGCGAGCCGATCGTTCCGGTCGCGCTCTGCTACCAGCGGGCGATGACCGTCCTCTACACCGTCCGCGAGGTGTTCGGCGAGCCGCTGCGGAGTGTCGACCAGCTCGAGGGCCGACGGGTCGGCATGCCGCCGAACGCCGAGACGCGCCTGCTCGGACGACTCTTTCTCTCGCAGATCGCGGTCGACGAGGACGTCGCAGTCGTCGATACGAACGGCGAGGAGCGCGACGCCCTCCGTCGGGGCGAGGCCGACGTCGTGACCGGATCGATCGCCGACCCGCGAGAGCTCGAGCGAGAGGGAGCGACCGTCGACGTGCTCCCGATCACCGCTCACTTCCCGGTCTACGGGCCGACGATCGTCGTCCGCGAGCGGACGCTCGACGAGCGGACGCGGGAGATCGCGAACGTCCTCGCGGGGACGACCGGCGGCTGGGCCGCGGCGCGTCGCGATCCCGGCCCGGCGGCCGAGCGAATCGCCGCGGAGAGCGACGACCCGCCGGAGCGAATTCGGCGAACGTTCGCTCGCGCGGCGGCCGACGTCGGCACCAGCGACGCCGTCCGCGAACGCGGCTGGGGCTGGCACCGAGCCGAGATGTGGGACCGCCTCCGAACGGCCTTAGCGCAGGGTTCGCTGCTCGGTGATGAAGCGTGATCGACCTCGCGGACGTCACGGTTCGGTTCGACGACGTCACCGCGATCGAAGACGTCGACCTCCGGATCGACGACGGCGAGTTCGTCACGGTCGTCGGCCCGTCGGGCTGCGGGAAGACGACGCTGCTGCGGACGATCGGCGGCCTCCAGACGCCGACGACCGGCCGCGTGCGCATCGACGGGAAGCCGCCCGCGGCCGCACAGGCCGGTGCCGACCTCGGCTTCGTCTTCCAGCGCCACACCCTCTTCCAGTGGAAGACCGCCCTCGAGAACGTCACCTTTCTCCGGCGGCTGGCCGGCGAAGAGCCCGACGAGACCGACGCGCGGGCGCTGCTGGAGACGATGGGCCTCGAGGGGTTCGCGGACGCGCGGCCGGCGCGGCTTTCGGGCGGGATGCGCCAGCGGGTCGCGATCGCCCGCGCGCTCCACCTCGGCGCGGACGTACTCCTGATGGACGAGCCGTTCGGCGAACTCGACGAGATCACGCGCGACGAACTCGGCGTCGAGATCCGGGACGTCTGGCGCCGCGAGCGCAAGACGGTCGTCTTCGTCACCCACAGCGTCCCCGAGGCAGTGTTCCTCGCCGATCGCTGTCTCGTCGTCTGCGGACAACCGGGCCGGATCGAGGCCGACTACGAGATCGATCTGCCCGAACCGCGGGACGCGAATGTCTTCGGCTCGCGGGCGTTCCAGGAACAGGTCGCGACCGTCCGACGGACGCTCCACGAGGCCCACGACCGAGACCGGGAGCGGGATCTGGGGCGAGATCAGAGACGAGAGCGAGATCGGGGGCGAGACCGATGACGACGCGAATACGGACGCTCGCGGGCGACGTCTTCTTCCCGACCGCCGCGCTGGCCGTCGCCGCGCTGTGCTGGTGGGCGGTGGCGGTCGTCGGCGACGTGCCGGCGTTCGTCCTGCCCGCGCCCGGCGCCGTCGTCGCCCGACTGGTCGGGAACCCGACGCTGTACGTCCACAACGCGTGGTACACCCTCGAGAAAGTCCTCTACGGCGGCAGCGTCGGGATCGCGGCCGGCTTCCTACTGGCGGTACTGGTCGCCTACCTCCCCTGGTTCCGGACGGCGGTCTACCCCTATCTGGTGGCCGTCAGAGTCCTGCCGAAGCTCGCCGTCGCGCCGCTGCTGTTGATCTACCTCGGGACGGGAACGGAGACCGCCGTCGTTTTCGTCGCGCTCATCACCTTCTTCCCGCTCGTGCTGAGCACCGCCGCCGGCCTCGAGCGCGCGCCGTCGGCCCACCGCGATCTGCTGCGGTCGGTCGACGCCGGCCCGCTCGAGCGGATCGTCTACGTCGACCTCCCGTACGCGCTGCCGGACGTCTTCGCGGGGCTCAAGCAGTCGGTGACTCTCGCGGTGGTGGGCGCAGTCGTCGCGGAGTGGGTGATCGCGGACCGCGGGTTGGGCTTTCTGATTCTGATGGGCTCGGAGAACGTCCGCCCGGACGTCATGCTCGCGGCGCTCGCGGTGTTGCTGGCGCTGGGACTGTCGCTGTACGGGACGGTGGTGCTCGTCCAGCGCGGCGTGAGGCGGTGGCTGGGGCTCGAGGCGACGGGTTGATCGCGGTAAGTAGTTGTCGCCGTTTATGGTCCTTCTTCGTCGTCACACGCGAATCCCGCGACGAGAACGGGCGAAGCAGTTACCGGAACGATTACCGATCACCGGCCGTCCGTCGAAATCCGACTGCTGCATACAGAGAGCGTATCTCGCGCCTCTTGTGTTGAGACGAAACTACCCGCGAATTCGCGACGGTCGTGTAAACGCTATCGTGCCTGAGACCGTAGCCATCTAGAATGGAACCGTCCGAACTCAACTCAAGAGAGAACGGGAGCAACGCGGTGGCCGGCCACTGTGACGTCTCCTGCCGAGAGAGGGTACGATCATGACGAGCGACGAATCGAAAGCGGACAGCCCCCGCGAAGCGGCCTTGAACGAACACTACGGAGCGACCGACCTCGGCGACGAAATCCTCGTCGCCCTCGAAGCCGCCGGGAAAGACGTCGACGCGCTCACTCGGGACGATATCGCGTCGTTCGACGAGTTCCACATCCGCGGCCGCGAGGCGACCCGAGAAGTAGCCGACCTCGCGGGGGTCGAAGCCCGCTCTCGCGTCCTCGACGTCGGGTGTGGGATCGGCGGGCCCGCTCGCACCCTCGCTTCCGAGTTCGGTTGCGACGTCGTCGGAATCGATATCGTCGAGGAGTACTGTCGGGCTGCGACGCTCTTTACCGATCGAGTGGGGTTGACCGACACCGTCCGCTTCCAGCGCGGAAATGCCCTCGACCTGCCGTTCGAGGACGAGGCGTTCGACGTCGTTTGGTTCGAGCACACGCTGCTGAACGTCGAGGCCACGGGAGCGGCGGTCGAGGAAGCGGGGCGCGTCTGCAGACCAGGGGGTACGCTCGCACTGTACGAAATCTGTGCCGGCTCCGGGGGCGAGCCGGTGTTCCCGGTCCCCTGGTCGTCGGACGGATCCCTCAGCTACCTCGATCCGCCCGAGCGACTCCGGGAGATCGTCCTCGATCGCGGCTTCGACGAGATCGCCTGGAGGGACGTCACGGAGCCGAGCCTCGAGTGGTTTCGGAACGTGGTGGAGTCGATGCGATCGCGGCCGGCGGACGCGCCGCCACCGCTCGGACTCAACCTCCTGATGGGAGCGGAAACGCCGGTCAAAGCGGCGAACGTCGTCCGGAACCTCGAAGAAGACCGGATCGCCGTCGTCCAGGGCGTGTACGAACGCGTGAGTGAGGTGCCCTAACCCGATCTAGACGTCCGTATCGTTCGGGGCGATCTTCTACCTGTCCTCGGTGCCGGAGACGCGCGTTCCATTACGCGGTGTCGAAACCGGCACGCGCATCTGAGAGCCGCTACCGTTCGAGACTATCGTTCGGAAGCCGACCACAGCAATCGCTCGAGCGCCACCGGGACCAGATAGAACCCGACGCCCAGTGCCGAGAGGACGACCAGCGCCGCGTAGGTCTCGGCCGTCTCGAGGTACGTCGCCGTGTCGAACACCCGGTAGCCCAGTCCGGCCCGGAGCGTGACGAACTCGGCGACGACCGCGCCGATGACCGACAGCGTGGCCGCGATCTTGAACCCGGCGACGACGCTCGGCGCGGCGACCGGCACGCGGACGAACAGGAAGGTCTCGAGCCGCGACGCGCCCACGGAGTCGGCGAGGTCGAGGTACGGCGCCGGCGTCTCCCGCAGCCCGTCGAGCGCGGCGATGGTCATCGGAAAGACGGTCAGCGTCGCGACGAGCAGCGCCCGCGCCGGGATTCCGCGGCCGAACCAGAGGAACAGCAGCGGCGCGACGGCGATCAGCGGCGCGATCCGTAAGGCGACGACGTAGGGCACCAGCGTCCGCGTCGCCGTCCGCGAGTAAGTCATCCCGAACGCGAGCGCGAAGCCGACGAGACCGCCGGCGAGCAGCCCCGCTGCGGCGGTGACGCCCGTCACGACCGCATCGCCGAGCAAGGTCGGATACGTCTCGAGCAGCGCGGTCGCGACGTCGGTCGGCGACGGGAGGATCAGCGTCGGGAGCCCGGTGACGACGACGGCCGCCTGCCACGCGGCGAGCAGAACGACGAAGACGAACGCCGGCGGTCCGACGCGTTTCCCGACGGGCGCGGCTCGATCGCGAACGGATCGCGATCGCCCGATCGACGGCGTCCGGATCGGGCGGCGGTTCGTATCGGTCCGTTCGTCGGGCATCGCTCCCGCTCTCGATCCGTCCCCCTCGGACATCGATTCCGTCCCGCCGTCGGCCACTGACTCCGTACGTCGATCGGTCATCGATCTCGGTCCCGTCTCGACGACGGTTCGCTGGCGCTCCATCGACGCCGTCGAATCCGCCGTCCCTCGGTCGGCCGCCGGTTCGCGGCGCGCCTCGAGGCTCGCGGGCGGTTAGGACTCGACCCGCGCCGCGTAGTCGGCGATGTGTTCGGATTCATCGTCGAGGTAGTCGTTCGTCCACACCGTTTCGGGATCGACGTCGTCCTCGAAGACGTCGGCCGCCGCGAGCGTCTCGTAGGTCTCCGTCCACGGTCTCGATTCGCTGTATCCCCAGCCGCGCTCGCGGACGGTCTCCGAGAACATGTACTCGGCGTGCATCCGGTCCCACTTGTCGGCCTGATTCTCGCGGACCTCCTCGAGTTCGGGCTGGGCGTCGACGAGGAAGGCGATCGCGTCAGCGGGGTTGGTACTCGCCCAGACGGCGCCTCGCGCGGTCGCGCGGAGGAACGAGCGGACGGTCGCCTCGTTCGATTCGGCGAACTCCGCGTCGGTCGCGACGAGGTGGCCGTACGAGCGGATCGTCTCGTCGATCGAGAGCACGTCGACGGTCGCGCCCTGCTGTTCGGCGTCGACGACGTCGCCGAACACGCCGCCGGCGGCGTCGAGGTCGCCCGCGAGCAGCTGCTGGACGGTGTCGAACCCGGCGTCGACGTAGTCGACGGACCCGAGGACGCCGTGGTGTTCGAGGTACGCCTCGGTCATCTGGCGGACCATGCCGGGACCGCTACCGACCGTGGCCCCCTCGAGTTGCCCGGGATCGGTCAGTTCGCCGAACCCGTCGCGGGTCGCGAAGACGACGTTCGGGTTGCGCTGCATGACGACCGCGACGCAGCGCGGCGAGAGCCCGCGGCTGTTGACGTTCAGCAGTTGATCGGCGCTCGTGATCGCGAACTCGACGTTCCCCAGTCCGGCCTGGTTCGCGGCGAAGTCCGAGCCGTCCCCGCTCTCGATATCAACGCTCTCGAACCCCTCGTCCGCGTAAAATCCGTTCTCACGGGCCGCGACGTAGGGCGCGTGCAGCCCGCTGATCCGCCAGTTGAGCAGCAGCGAGACGTCGGTGACGGCGGGCTCGCCGTCGGCGGTATCGCCCGAGTCACTCCCACCCGGACCGCCGAGACAGCCCGCAACGGTCGCGGTCACGCCCCCCGCGACGGCGAGGAACCGGCGGCGATCGCAGCATGTGTTTGTCATTATCTCCCACAACGGGTGCTAACCACGAACCTCGGAATAAAGGATTTGTACGTTCCGTTAAGTAGTCCGTTTCCGGTGACCGTCTCGAGGCGGTGCCGGCCGGCGGTCCGGCCGACGGGAGCCGACGGCGGGCGGGCTACCCGTCGTTCCCGATTCGCGGCGTCGCGACGATCACGAGATAGGGGGCCCCGGTATCGCGTTCGAGTCGCTCGAGCGACTCGATCCGGAAGCCCGCCGCGGTGACGCGATCCGTCCAGTAGGGCTCGGGGTGACGGGAAACGCCGTCGGGGGTCAACGGCAACTCGAGAACCCCGAGCGTTCCGTCGGGTTCGCAGACGCGACGGATCTCGCGCAGCGTTCGATCCGCGGCCGGCGCCTCGAGGTCGTGGAGGACGCGACAGGCGGTGACGAGTGGAATCGAGTCGTCGGCGAACGGCAGCGCCGCCGCGTCGCCGGCGACCGGCGTCACCGCGAGGCCGGCGCGGGACCCGTTCCGGCGGGCGAGCGCGGGGCCGTTCCCGAGGATGATCCGATCGTCGAAGACGTCGAACCCGATCACGTCCGCGTCGGGCGAGACGGACGGTGCGAGACCCACGAGCGACCGGCCGGTGCCACAGCCGACGTCGAGCACCAGATCGGCGTCGGCGAGAGGGAGGCGGACCGCCAGCGCGTCGTACTTGGCTCGCTCGAGCGCCCACGGTGGCGGCGACAGGAGGCGTCGCAGCACGCGGACGGTGTAAACGGCCGCGCCGAACGTCGCCCCGGCCGCGGCCAGCCGAACTCGAGCGTCGTTCGTCCGCCGTCGAACGGCGACGCCGAGGACGGCGGCGACGAGCGCGGCGGCTATCGAACGGACCCGTCGTCGCCAGTGATAGACGCCAAAGTTGTATCGCGAAGCCATCGTCCGAACCGCTGGCGCCGAAAAGCCGTCGTCCGAACGACCCGACGACCGGGCCGACCGGCTTGCGTCGGCGGTCAGTCGTCGGCCGGGGCCGCCGAATCGCCCGCGGAGACGCCCGTGCCGGGGCCGATATCGATGCCCAACTCGTCGAGTTTCTCGTCGGGGACGACGCCGTCGACCCAGCCGCGGTGGTCGTAGTACTCCGCCTTCATCTCCTCGAGTTCGCAGTACTCGCCCTCGCTGGCGCCCTGGCCGGGGATGCCGTCCTCGAGGAAGCGCTCGGGTAGCGAGTCGTCGCTGCCGTCGAAGCCGACGAGGTTGTTGTAGTACCGTTCGAGGTTGTAGATGCGCTCGCCCGCCTCGAGGAGTTCGTCTTCGGTGACGTCGAGACCGGTCATCCCGTTGTACTGGGTGACGTACTCCTCGATGCCCTCGGCGAAGGCGTTGAATTTGCAGATGTCGAAGCTGTCCGAGATCGCGTGCAGATCCTGGAACTGGGCGGTGAGTTCGCCCTTGCCCTCGTACTCGTAGGGGTCGACCTTCTCGGGGATCCCGAGGATTTCGGCGGCCGGCGTGTAGCCGCGCAGGTGGCAGGCCCCGCGGTTCGAGGTGGCGTAGCCGATGCCCATCCCCTTCATGCAGCGGGGGTCGTAGGCGGCGATGGTCTGGCCCTTGACCGCGAGCGAGTTCTCCTCGGCGTCCTTGCGGTCGGCGACGCGCTTCGGGCCCTCGGCGAGCAGGTCCGCGAGGTCGTCCTCGCGGTGGGCGATCCGCTCGATCAGCTCGATCATCGTCTCGGAGTCGCCCCAGTCGAGTCCGCCTTCGTCCTCGAGTTTGCCCTCCTCGGTCATCTCCATGGCCATCGCGAGCATGTTGCCGGTATCGATGGTGTCGACGCCCATGTCGTTACACCGGTCGATCATGAGGGCGATGTCGTCGCGCTCGGTGTGCCCGGAGTTCGGGCCGAGCGCGTAGGCCGACTCGTACTCGTAGGACTCGGTGCGAACGTTCATCTCCTCGCCCTTGTGCATCGCCGTCACCTCGACTTCCTTCTTACAGGCGACCGGACAGGAGTGACAGGTGGGTTCGTCGACGAGGATGTTCTCGCGGACGTTCTCGCCGGAGACGCGCTCGGCGTCGATATCGGCGCCCTCGGCATCGCGCATGCTTTCGGTCGAGGTGTACCGGCCGTTCTTCGTCGGGAGACCGTCCATCTCCTCACCGATGTTCATGAGGACGTTGGTGCCGTACATCGAGAGCCCGCCCTCGTTCGGTGCGGTGACTTCTGACTCCTGGATGGCCTGCATGGCCTGTTGGTGGCCCTCCATGAACGTCTCCTTATCCGCCGGTTTGGGCATCTTCGTCCCGGACTTGACGACGATCGCCTTGAGGTTCTTCGACCCCATGACGCAGCCGGTGCCGCCGCGACCGGAGGCCCGATCGTCCTCGTTCATGATGCAGGCGTACTTGACGCCGTTCTCGCCGCCGGGGCCGATCCCCATGATCGAGAGGTTCTTGCCGAAGGCGCCGTCGACCTCCTCCTCGATCGCGTCGCGCGTGTCGTGAAAGCCCTCGCCCCAGAGGTGGGAGGCGTCCCGAAGTTCGACCTCGCCGTCCTCGACGTAGGCGTAGACCGGCTCGTCGGCCTCCCCTTCGACCAGCAGCCCATCGAAGCCCGCCCACTTCAGCCGGGCGCCCGACCAGCCGCCGTGGTGGCTGTCCGTAACGGTGCCCGTCAGCGGCGACTTCGTACAGACGGCGATCCGACCGCTCATCGTCGTCTGGGTTCCCGACAGCGGCCCGTTCATGAAGGCCAGAAGGTTGTCCGGCCCGAGCGGGTCGACGTCCGGTCCCTGTTCGAAGACGTACTTTACCCCGAGGCCGCGCGCCCCGATATACTTCTCCGCGTCTTCGTCGTCGATCGGCTCGTAGTCGACCGACCCCTCCGAGAGATCGATGCGGGCGACGTGGTCCTGGAATCCACCGATATCAGTCATGATAACTCCACACCGTTCAATTAGTCGTCTATAGTGTTAGTCGTTCTCACCCCAATATAACCGAATTTGGTTACGTGATCGATCGCGACGTCGCTCGATCGGTCAGGAGCCGTCCGGACAACGTGCTTACCCACCGGATCGATCGGCGGTCGCAAATACTGCGGCGTCGTAACTGACACGACTCGAGTCGGCGGCCGGAACCGCCGATTTTGCGGCGCCAGACGCCCGCTACAGGAGCAAGGAGACGATCGCGAGGATGATGAAGATCAGCACGAAGATCCGCGCGACCTCCATGGAGATCCCCGCGACGCCGCGAGCGCCGACGGCGGCCGCGACGATCGCCAGGACGAAGAAGATCACTGCCCAGTACAGGAACCCGCCGCCAGCCTGAAGCGGTACCGACGTTACGAGGTGGAACATACGCCGGTCTATCACGAAGGGACAGATAAACCTCGGCGACCGTCCAACCGCTAGCGCCGGGCTACAGTCGGTTAAGACGGGCATTCAGCCCTGCAGTGTCAGCCCGAAGACTCAGTGTCTCCGAAGAACGCCCGACACAGCTTCGCTTCGGCCGTTCGGAGGTGTTCGTGGAACGTCGGCCGGGAGACGCCCATCGACTGGGCGAGATCCTCGCCCGTCGTCGGGCGCGGCCACTCGAAGTAGCCGCTCAGGTACGCCCGCTGCAGCGCGGCGAACTGGCGCTCGGTCAGGTCCCGCTCGAGGCGGGCCGCGAACTCCTGGCGGGTCTCTCCCTCGCGCTCGCGCTGCTGGAACGAGATGACGTCGGTGCCGCGGTAGCGGTCCTCGAGGGCCTCCACGATCGACCGGACGTTGGCCGAGCGCGGGATCTCGAGGGTGACGCGGGCCCGGCCGTCCTCGCTCTCGATCGACTGGAGGCGAACACCCCGCTCGGAGAGCCAGCCGACGAGGTCGTCGCCGCCGGCGAGTTCGACCAGACACTCACCCTCGCGCTCGAGGACGACCCGGCAGTCCAAGTCGGCGGCGTCGGCCGCCGCGACGAGGTCGGACGCGGTGGCCTCGGGGCCCGTAACGGTACACAGCGACGCGGTCTCGTCGTCGGTGCGGTGGACCGAGCGGCGGTACTCGAGTCGGCAATCGGCCGCCGCGGTGAGCGCGACGGGAGCGACCGAGCGGTCGGTCAGCGTGAGTTCGACGGCGACGACGGCGTCGGTCTCGAGCACGCGGCTGGTCTCGCGGGCGTTGACGCCGCTGGCGACCGCGCGGGCCAGCGCCGAGAGGATCACCCGCTCGCGCTCGTCGATCTCGCGGTCGGGGTCGGTGCGGACAGTGAGTACGCCGTACTCGATCCCGTTGTACGACAGCGGAAACGCGGCGCGAGTCCGCCCCTCGTGCGCGTTGGTCGTGGCGGCGCGCTCCTCGAGCGCCGCGGCGGCAGGGTGATCGGCGTCGCTCGGCGGGCCGTCCAGGTCGTCGCGCGCGCCGGCGCTCGCCCGGACGTCGATCGATCCCGTCGCGGGGTTGCGCTCGCCGATCCACGCGCCGTCGTAGCCCGCCTCCGCGGCGATCCGCTCGCAGACCGCGGCCTCGAGTTCCGAACGGTCCGTCGAGCCCGCGACGACGTCCGTGACGTCCTGGATCAGTCCCTCCACGCGCTCTAAGAGGTCGTCGAGCTCCTCGGTGCGGCGCTCGAGGGCGAGTTCGGCCTCCTTGCGCGCCGTGACGTCGTTCTGGAAGCCGACGTAGTTGGTGACCGTCCCGTCCTCGTCGCGGACGGGGGCGATCGTCACTTCGTTCCAGAACTCGGTGCCGTCCCTGCGGTAGTTCTTCAGCTCGACGGTGACCGGCCGCTCCTCGTCGATGGCCGCGGCCATCTCGGCGACGGCCACCTCCTGGGAGTCCTCGCCCTGCAGGAACCGGCAGTTCCGGCCGACGACCTCGTCGTAGCCGTAGCCGGTGATCTCCTGGTAGGCGTCGTTGACGTAGACGAGCGGGTTGTCCTCGCGGTCCGGATCGGAGATGGTGATCCCGACCGGCGCCTCGTTGATCGCGCGATCCTTGACCGTCCGGTCGCGCTCGCCGAGCGCCGTCCCGTCGGTCTCCCCCTCCGATCCGCCGGTTGCGGCGTCCTCCCGGTCGCGGTCGAACGTGATCGTGGCCACATCGGCGTCCCGGTGGACGCGCGCATCGTACGGCTCGTCCTCGAGCGGGACCCGGCGGACCGTCCCGACGGTCGTCTCGTCGACGGCCGCCTCGAGTCGCGGCCACGACTCGAGCGCGCTCGCCGCGTCCCACTCGCCGGCCTCGCGTTCGCCCTCGGTCGACGGCAGGTCGAGCGCCGTTCGCGCCGCGTCGTTCGCGTACGTGATCGTCCCGTCGACGACGGCGACGACGGGGTCGACGACGGCCTCGAGCGCAGCGACTGCTGGCGCGACCCGACCCTCGTTCTCCGCCGCATCGGCGTTCTCCATAGCCCTCCTTCGAACGGCAACGCCGTAAGAACCGCGGTGCTCGGCCCGACGGTTCAACGAGCGGACTGCTACCCTAGATTGTTATGTGTTGTCATAGCATAGAGAAACACATGTCCACCTATCGGTCACCCTTCGAACAACTCAAGGCGAAGTTCGACTCCGACCCCAAATGTCCGGCGTGTGGCTACGTGGACACGGAAGGGGGCTGGCGCGTCCGGACGACCGGGAGCCGCGTCACCTACCAGTTCGTCTGTCCGGCCTGTGACGCGATCGAAACCCGGGAGATGCGACTCGGCTAGGACGGTCGACGACGGACGGCCAGCCGGAGGCCGCTTCGGGAACCCGAGTGCCATCGCCGCGTCTCGACGCGACGGCCCGGAACGTTCCCGCCCGCCCGCTACGAGGAGGCGAAACCGATGACGCGAAGCTTCGTCGCCGAGATGACCATCTCCCACGCGGATCTCCCGCTGACGCCGACGATCCGAACGCTCGAGGACGTAGACCTGACCGCAGAGTCACAACCGTTGCGGTCGTCCGATCGGGGCGGGCCGATCATGTTCTATTCAGTTTCGAACTGCAGTTTTCCGGCGTTCGAATCCGCCCTCGAGGACGATCACACGGTCGACGACTGGGACGTGACGATGGAGTTCTCGGACCGTCGCGCGTATCAGATCTACCTCAGTTCGGCCGCGAAGTTCACGACCCCGGAGATCGCCGAGCTCGGGCTGCGAGTGCTCTCTATTCGGAACACCGACCGCGGCTGGCACCTGCGACTACACGCCCCCGATCGGGAGTGCCTCGGCGACTACTGGCAGTTTTGTCGCGAGGAGGGCGTCCGCTGGAACCTCGTGAAACTGTACAGCACCGGGCCGAAAGCGCAGTCCATCTACGACGACGAGGCTGAGATCCCCCTCACCGACCGCCAGTGGGAGGTCGCTCGGACCGCGGCCCGAATGGGATACTACGAACCGGAGGGTGCCAGCGCGGCGGCCGTCGCCGACGAACTCGGAATCTCGCAGTCGACGCTGTCGACACACCTGCGGCGGATCATAGCCAAAGTGTTTCGACACCTGTTCGACGGTTGAAATCGGTCGCCCGCACCGCGATCGTCCGCCGAAGATACGCGCCCCCATGTGAAGGGGAGAAGAATACGACGATAGGTTCGAAGCCGTCGATGCGTGCTAGTCCAGTAATGCACGAACCAAGCAGCGTCACATCGGTTTCGGAGGGACAGCCGAGCCTGACGATCGTCGAACGAGTCGCCGCGCTTGACGGAACGGATCCGCTCTCGCTGCCGCCGCTGTACGACGCCATCGACCCCGACGCGCTGGATTCTCTCTTTCAGTCCTCGAGCGCCGACGGCCCGCAGACCACGGGGGCGGTGCAGTTCACGTACTACGGTTACGACGTCCGCGTCGACGCGGACGGCGAGATCGCCATCGAGTCTTAACGACCCCTGCAACCGGTCGGTGCGAACGGCGTCACGACCCACCCCAGACGAAGGCGCTTTACGCGCCGGACTGCTTGCCCCTCGTAATGAGCAAACCGAGCCCCGATGTCTACGAGCAGGGCAAGGGTATGGACGCCCACAATCAGGTCATGCGCGAGATCCGCTCGCGCAAGGAGGCCAGCTACGATCCTCACGAGCCCACCCGCGTCTGGCTCGACGAGGACAACACCCCCGGCGGCGTCAAGCGGAGTCTGACGATCATTCTGAACACGGGGGGCTGCCGGTGGGCCCGCGCCGGCGGCTGTACGATGTGTGGCTACGTCGCCGAGAGCGTCGACGGCGGCAGCGTCTCCCACGAGGCCCTGATGGATCAGATCGACGTCTGTCTCGAACACGAAGACGAGAACGCCGACGAGCCGGCCGAGCTCATCAAGATCTACACCTCCGGCTCCTTCCTCGACGAGCGCGAGGTCGGCGCCGAGACCCGCCGCGCCATCGCCGAGACCTTCGCCGACCGCGACCGGATCGTCCTCGAGTCCCTGCCCGACTTCGTCGACCGGGAGAAGATCGGCGACTTCACCGGGCACGGGATCGATACGGACATCGCGATCGGCCTCGAGACGGCGACCGACCGCGTCCGCCACGACTGCGTGAACAAGTACTTCGACTTCGCGGACTTCGAGGACGCCTGCGCCGAGGCCGCGACGGCGGACGCCGAGGCCGACGACGCCGAGGCCGGCATCAAGGCCTACCTCCTGATGAAGCCGCCGTTCCTCACCGAGTCCGAGGCCGTCGAGGACATGATCTCCTCGATCGAGCGCTGCGCCGACGTCGAGGGCTGTCACACCGTCTCGATGAACCCCTGTAACGTCCAGCGCTACACGATGGTCGACGAACTCTACTTCAACGACGGCTACCGCCCGCCGTGGCTCTGGTCGGTCGCCCACGTGCTCGAGGAGACGGCCGACGTCGACGCCATCGTCGTCTCCGACCCGGTCGGCCACGGCTCCGACCGCGGGCCGCACAACTGCACGGAGTGTGACGACCTCGTCCAGAAGGCGATCAAGGACTTCGACCTGCGGCAGGATCCCTCAGTCTTCGAGCAGGTCTCCTGCGAGTGCGAACTGACCTGGGAGACCGTCATGGAGCGCGAGCGCAGTTTCAACCAGCCGCTGACGCGGTAGCGACGATCGTCTCGAGCGCGGAACGGACTCGGGTCTCCGCTCAGTCGAGGGTCGAACGTCCCCCTCCGAACGGGTATCGTATCCGCTCGCTTCGCGAGCGGTTGACCGACGGCGGGGCCAACAGCCGAGCCGTCGGTCTTCCTCGTGAGTTCTACTGGAACGAACGAGGGCTCGGGAGAGCGTAGCTCTCCCGGCCATGCGAACGGCCGGCGGCCGTAAGCAGAGGGCGCTTCGCGCCCGTGAGCAGACGAGCGAACCCGAGGCGGAAAACGTTCGGCGTTCAGTCGCCGGTGGCCGTCTCGTCGCCGGTCGGTTGCACCAACTCCGTGTCGGCGCGCGGAATCTCGAGCGTGACGACGGTCCCCCGCGGCTCGTTCGCATCGAAGGACAGCTGGCCGCCGGCCTGCGTGACGACGAGGTTGACGAGCCAGAGGCCGAGCCCGCTGGCGTGGCGCAGTTGCGTGATCTCCCGGTCGCCCTGGAGCAGTTCCCGCTCCTCGTCGGGCATTCCGGGCCCGTCGTCGGCGACCGACAGCGAGAGCATCCCGTCGTCGCTTCGGTCGCAGACCGAGACCTCGATCGTCGGCGTCGCCCCGTCGTGGTGTTCGACGGCGTTCTCGAGCACCTGATAGAGGACGGTCTCGAGCGAGGCGTCGATCCGGACGAACAGCCGGTCGGGAACCGAACAGGAGACGGTGGCGGCGGGGTACTCGGCCTCGAGACGGTCGACGGTTGCCGCGATCGTCTGGGCGACGTCGGTCGGTCCCGTGGTCATCGGCTCGCATTCCAGAACGCGCTCGACGGTGCGGGTCTTCTCGGCGAGCGAGACGAGTTCGTCGGCCCGCTGCTGAATGGTCGTCGCGTACTCGATAGCGTCGTCGCCGACGGCGTCGGCGAGCATCTCGGCGCAGCCGTCGATGATGTTCATGCCGTTTCGCATGTCGTGGCGCAGGACGCGGTTCAGGATCTCGACGCGCTTCTGGCGCTGTTTCTGGTCGGTGATATCGGTGTAGAGGCCGAACGTGTGGTCTGTCGACTCGCCGCGGTCGACGGGAACGATCCGCATCATGAAATCGCGCAACCCGTCGTCGGTCCGCCGCTTGACCTCGGTCTCGACGGTCTCGCCGTCGCCGCCGCGGCGGGTGAGTGCTTCCGCCTCCGTGCTCCTGTTCGCGGGTACGATGATCTGATCGAGGGACCGACCGACGACCGCCGACTCCTCGTAGCCGAACGTCCGTTCGAACGCCGGATTGACCGCCTCGACGATCGCGTCGCCGGCGGTCTGGCGCGCGCTGACGACGGCGTCGGGGACGTTCTCGAACAGCGCCGCGAACCGGTCGCGTTCCGCCCGCAACTGCTCCTCGAACGCGAGTCGATCGAGAGCGTCGGTGACGTGTGACAACAGGAGCTCCGCCAGCTCCTCGTCCTCCCGACCGAACGAGTCGACCGTCGTCGAGACCGTCTGAAACACGCCCCGGTCGCCGATCGGAACGGACAGCACGGAGCGCAGCGTGCCGTCGACCGGCATGGCGTCGGGCGCCGTCCGGAGATCGTCGATCCGGTATGTCTCCCCCGTTCGATACGTCTCCCCGGCGATCCCCTCGTCGATTCCCATCCGCCGGTCGAACTCGGCGTCGAGTTTCGAAGAGAGGGCCGCCGTGATGAGGTGGTCGCCCTCGAGGCGCTTGACGACGCAGGCGTCGAAGTTCAGGACGTCTTCGGCCGCCTCGACGGCGCAGTCGTAGATCTCCCGTCGACTCCGGCAGTTCTCGAGGCGGGAGGCGACCTCGTGGAGGCGCTCGATCTTCGCCTTCCGTTCGACCAACTCCCGTTCCATCCGCTTGCGCTCGCTGATATCGCGAACGATGCCGACCGAGCCCGCGATCTCGCCGTCCGAGCGCAACAGGGCCATGTTGACCTCGGCCGGTGTGCGCTCGCCGTCGCGCCCCACCAGCGTCACCTCGTAGGTCGCAACGCGTCGGTCCTCCGAGCGGAGACGGCGAACGCGGCGCCGTCCGCGCTCGACGCTCTCGTCGGTGAGGACCGTCGAGATGTGCTCGCCGACGAGTTCGTCGCGACCGTAGTTACACGTATTCGCCATCGTGTCGTTGACGGCGACGAACCGGCCCTCGGCGTCGAGCTGATAGACGCAGTCGCCGACCGTTTCGACGATCGTCTGGGTCCGCTCGAGTTCGCGCTGCCGGGTCGCTCGGTCGAGCGCGACCTCGGCCGTCGCGGCGAGGACGTGAACGAGGTGGATCTCCGCGATATCGAGGTCGACGTCGTCCGCCGACGCCACCGTCAGCAACCCGTGGTCGCCGAGCGGGTGGACGACGGCGTTCCCGACGTCGATCCCGAGATCGTAGGGGAGTCGCTCGGACCTGACGTCCTCGAGGACGGACGGATCGCCCTCCGCGTAGGTTTTCCAGAGCACTCCCTCGTCCGGTGCGATCGAGGAGATGTCGCTCGTGACCGCGTCGAGGGACTCGCTGACCGCCGCGAGTTCGAGCGTTCCGCGGTCCTCGTCGTAGATTCGGACCGCGGCGAGCGGACGGTCGATGACGTGTTCGGTCGCGTCGGTCACGATCGCGGCGATCTCGTCGGGCGACTCGGCGCGCATCAGTTCGCGGGTCGTCTCCTGAAGCGCCTCGAGGGCGTTCGCGCGCTTGCGTTCGGCAGTGACGTCCCGAACGAACGAGAGGACGCTGACGACCGCGCCGTCGTCGTCGGTCAGCGGCGTGTTGACCCACTCGCAGGTGATCGTCGTTCCGTCCTTGCGAACGTTCTCGTCGGTCCGCCACGCGGAGTTTCCGTCGAACTCCCCGTCGAGCAGGTGCTCCCAGTGCTCGCGGATCTCGTCCCGAATGTCGGCGGGAACGATCAGTTCGGTCGCGGACCGACCGCGGGCCTCCGACGCCGCGTAGCCGAACAGCTCCGTCGCCGCCGGATTCCAGCTCACGACGTCGAACTCGAGGGACCACTCGATCATGGCGAACGGCGATTGGTCGATCAACGACTCGAGTTGACTCGAGAGCGCGGTCGCCGAATCGGACCCGGTGGAGTCGGCGGTCGGCGCCTCGGTTCCGTCGTCCGCGAGGAGGGCGTCGATGCGGCTCGCGAGCGCGTCGACGCCGTCGGCGCGGGGAACGTAGCCGTCGGCGCCGGCGGCGACGACCGCGCCGGCCAGCGACTCGCTGCCGTCGGCCGGAAAGACGATTACCGGGAGGTCGGGCCACCGGGTCCGGAGCCGGCGACAGCACTCGACCGGATCGGCGTCGGGCGACCCATCGCCGACGACGGCGCAGTCGGCACTCGAGCAAGCGGCTGTCAGGTCCGCGACGCTGTCGCCGGCCGCGACTCGATCGACGCGTTCGCGCAGTTCCCGGACGGTCCCGTCGGCGGCGGGGCAGACGTAGACGACCCCCGTTTCAGATCCCATGCGCTCGTCCCCTCCAGTTGGATACACCGACATCAACGAACTGCCATGTCATTACTGTTCGACTCGACTCACGAATTGAGTCGTGACGCGATCGGCGGTTCGGCGGAAACGGTCGCGAAAACGAGAAGACGAGCCAGCGGACGTCTACGCTTCCGTCTCGGCCAGTTCGAAGCCGCGGAGGATCCCCTGTCCGTCGGTCGGGCCGACGTCGGGCAGCGTCGCCCGCTCGGGGTGGGGCATCAACACGGCGACGGTCTCGCGCTCGCCGAGGACGCCCGCGACGTTGTGTTTCGAGCCGTTCGGATTCACGTCCGGTCCGGTCTCGCCGTTCTCGTCGCAGTAGCGAAAGAGGATTCGATCCTCGACCTCGAGTTCGTCGAGGCGGTCGTCGTCGATCTCGTAGCGGCCCTCGCCGTGGGCGATGGGGATCTCGATGACGTCGCCCTCGTCGTAGGCCGCCGTCCACGGCGTGTCGTCGCGCTCGACGCGCAGGTAGACGTGTTCGCACTGGAAGCGGGCGCTCTCGTTGGTGGTAAAGGCGCCCTCGGTGAGCCCCGACTCGCAGCCGATCTGGGCGCCGTTACAGACGCCGAGGACGGGCGTCCCCTCGGCTGCAGCCTCGCGGACCTCGGCCATGATCGGCGAGCGCGCGGCCATCGCGCCCGCACGCAAGTAGTCCCCGTAGGAGAACCCGCCCGGCAGGACGATCCCCGAGGTGTCCGCGGGCAGGCCGTCCTCGTGCCAGACGATCTCGGCGTCGATCTCGAGGTGCTCGAGGGCTCGCTCGGCGTCTCGGTCGCAGTTCGAGCCGCCGAATCGGATGATCGAAACCGTCATCTACCGCTCGTCGACCTCCACGTCGTAGTCGTGGATGGTCGGGTTCGCCAGCAGTCGCTCTGCCATCTCGCTCGCGCGTTCGTGGGCGCTCTCGGCCGATTCGGCCTCGAGATCGACCTCGAAGCGGTCCGCCGAACGCAGGTCCTCGAGGTCGAAGCCCAGTCGCTCTAAGGCCTGCTGGGTCGTCTCGGCCTCGGGATCGAGGACGCCGTGTTTGAGCCGAACGGTCACCGTCGCGGTGTAGGCGGTCATTACCTGAATCCCCGTATCCGTGCTCAAAAACGCTTTCGACTCGGATTCGTAATACACGTTTGTGGATACCCGCTCGCGTCAGGCCGGAACGGTCGGTCGACGCGCCTCGATCGCGCGTGCGATCCGGTCGGCCGCGCGCCGCGCGCCGGCGACGTTGCCCGCCAGCGGCCCGACGGTTCCCGCCGCGAGCGCACCCGTAACGAACAGCGGCGTCTCCGACCCGGTCGCGTCGCGCCAGGCCAGCGTCTCGTCGTCGAGTACCGGCATCCCGCGGTAGCCGCGCTCGAGGTCGAGCGACGCGGCGACGCGGTCGACGAACGGGTGCTCGAAGACGGGAGCGAACCCTGTCGCCAGAACGGCGCGCTCGGCCGAGCGACAGCCGCCGCTCTCGAGCAGCAGCCGAACGCGATCGTCGATCTCGCGGGCGGAGCGGACGTCGCCGGTTCGAACGGCCAGATCGCCGCCGTCGACGGCCCGCTCGAGGCGCTCGAGCAGTCGCGGCGGAACGGTGCCGTCGTTGCGCGCCTCGCTGACGGTCTCGGCGCGCGCTCGCGATCCGGGCGGGTGGCGATGGAGGTGTTTCTCGATGTGGTTCCAGTTGATCCAGCGCGGATCGGCCTCGATCGTCGCTTCCTCGAAGCCGTCGCGCGGACACAGCGTCACCCGCTCGCGCTCGGCCAGCGCGGTCGCGAGCTGGACCGCGGTGATCCCGCCGCCGACGACGACCGTCTCCTCGGCGCGGCGCTCGGAATCGAAGCCGTCCCAGACGTGCGTGATCGCGTCGACGCCGTCGGCCCACGGCGGATACCGGTAGCGACCGCCGTGACCGATCGCCAGCACGCAGGTCCGCGTTCGGATTCGCCCTCCGCTCGAGTCGTCGTTCCCGGTTTCGCCTCCGTCCTCCGCTCCGTCTCCGTCGCCTGCATCCGTCTCGAGGACCAGCGAGCCGTCGCCCGCGGCCGAACGTCGAATCGACTCGACGGCGGCCCGCCGGTGGCGATCGGCGAGTCCCTTGCGTTCGATCACGTAGTCGGCGAAGTCCAGAAACAGCGACAGCGTCGGCCGCGGCGGATATCCCGGCGTCGGCCGGAGTTCGCCCTCGCGGCCGCAGCTCTCGGCGAACGACTCCAGACCGAACGGCTCGGTACCGACGTGCTGAACGAACGTCGATCTGAGCTCCGCCATCCCGCAGACCGCCGCCTTCCGACGAAACGACGCGAGCAGCCGGTCGTGCGGATCGACGAGCAGGAGATCCTCGCGCTCGAGTGCGGTGTCCTCGAGTAGCCGCTGACAGCAGTAGGTGCCGTGGACGCCGCCGCCGACGATGACACAGTCGTACATCGAACCGCGATACGCTGTATTATTGCTTTAGTCCTTTGTATTATTAATAAGTGATATAGTAGGGTCTCAGTTTCATATCAACACCCCCGCTGATACCCGGCAACTGGTTCTCGGGCGACCGCCGAAACCGGACGACTGCGATCAGAACAGCAGCCGTCCCGTCCAGGCGATAGCGAACGCGAATCCGGCCGCTGCGGCGGCCTGTCGCGCGAGCATCCCGGCGACGAACCGCACCGAAACCTCGCGGGCGACCGTAATCGCTGTGACGAGACAGGGCAGCAAGACGCCGGCGAGGTAGACGGCGACCAGCACCTCGACGGGCGAGAGGGCCTCGAGCGCGGCCGACTCGGCCGTCAGGAGCGCGATCCCGTCCTTCCGGATCGCCGCGAGCACGATCGGCAGCGCCGCCTCGGCTGGAAGGGCGAAGGCGGCCATCGCCGGCTCGAGGACGGCGCCGAGGCGCTCGAGCGCGCCCGCGTACTCGAGCAGCGCGGCGACGACGCAGATGGCGGCGAAGACGGGAAGCGCGGTCGTGACGAAGCTCGCGAGCGAACTGCGGGCCTCGCGCCAGACGGCGCGAGGGCGGGGCCGCTCGAGGCAGGTGCGACGATCGACGGCGAGGGCGGCCGTGCGCGCTTCGGGCGGCGCGATCAGGCGGACGTAGAGCAGCGTCGTCGCGACGAGAACGGCGAGGTAGGGGCCGACGAGCCACGGCATCCCGACGGCGGCGAACACCGCCAGCGTGGCGGGGAACTGGTAGGAGCAGGCCGCGCCGAAGGAGATGGCCGAGATCGTCGTACAGCGGGTGCAGTCCGAACAGGCCCGCGTGCTCGTGACCGCGGGGACGTTACAACCGAAGCCCATCACGACCCGGACGAGATCCCGGCCGGTGAGTCCGACGCGGCGCACGACCGGATGCAGCGCCGTCGTCACGCGCATCGTCAGCCCGCTCGCCGCGTACGCGCCCGTGAACAGCGCGAAGATCAGCATCGTCGGCAGCGCCCAGACGAACAGGAACGGCCCCATCGCGAGCAGGCCGTAGTCGCCGCCGAGCACGGCCGCGAGCGGTCCGGGAAGCGCCGTCGTCCAGCGAACGGCGGGCTCGAGGGCGGCGCCGACGCGCGGATCCAGTTCGGCCGCGACGGCGTTGGCGAACCAGACGGCGACGACTGCGGGAAGCAGCAGGACGAGCGCGCTCGCCGCGGGGCCGAGATACGGCCGGTCGAAAACGCGTTTGGGCGGCTCGAGATCCCAGTCGATTTCCATTGCGGTGTCGCCGGGCAACTCAGCCGCGTGGGCCAGCGCGGCGCGAACCGCGCGGCCGTCGGACGCGTCGGGGGCACCGCTCTTTCGTCCGCCGTCCGCCGCGACCCGATCGCGCTCGAGGGAGCGCGCGTCGACCGGGACGACGGGAACGCCGAGGTCCGATTCGAGGTCGGCGATGGCGCGACGTCGCTCGGTCTCGTCGATCGCCTCGACGCGGTCCCAGTGAGTGACGATCACCGCACCGGTCCGACCCCGGACGAGCGCCAAGAGGTCGCCGAGGTCACGGACGATGGCCGACGCCGGAACGACGAGGACGACCGTTTCGGCACCCTCGAGCGCGGCCAGCGCCTCGCGGGTCGTCTCGGTGTCCGCCTCGAGAGTGATCCCGGGCGTGTCGACGACCTCGAGGTCGTCGTCCCGGTAGACCTCGCTCGAGACCGTCGCGCCGTCGACGTTCTCGGCGGCCGGCGCCGCGCCGGTGAGTCCCGCCGCGAGAGCGGACTTCCCGACGCTCTCCTTGCCGATCAGGACGGCGCGGTCAGGCTCCGAGTAGCGCCGGGCAGGTTCCGCGTCGGTCATTCAGCGCCGATCACCCCGTCGCGTCGCGCGGTTCGGTCGGCAGACGGTCCCCTCTGTGTCGGCCCCAGCGATGACGTTCGCATGCTCGAGTTGGCTATGGCGCCGCCGGTTTATTAATTTTTCTTGGTGAGGTAATAACTACTATTATACTCGAGCCCATATTGTTAACAGAATGCCCGATAGCTCGATTCCCGTCACGGTGCTCTCCGGCGTCCTCGGCGCCGGGAAGACGACGACGCTCAACCACGTGCTGCGAGAGACTGACCGCGACCTCGCCGTCCTCGTCAACGACATGGGCGAGGTCAACATCGACGCCGAACTCGTCGCCGAGTCCTCGGACATCGCCGACGAGGACGAGGAACTGATAGAACTCTCGAACGGCTGCATCTGCTGTGAACTGCGGGGCGACTTGCTCGACGCCGTCGGCGAACTCACCGCGTCGGACCGGGAGTTCGACGGGATCGTCGTCGAGTCGACCGGCGTTGCGGAGCCGCTACCCGTTTCTCAGACGCTGACGCTCGGCTTCGATCAGGCCGATCTCGACCCCACCGAGTTCTACGCGGAGACCGGAATCGAACCGCTCGAGGGCTGTCACCTCGATACGACCGTTACGGTCGTCGACGCCCACCAGTTCCGGACGGCGATGGAGTCCGACGAACTGCTCGACGACGACGGCACCGAGAAACACCTCGGGGATCTCGTCGTCGAACAGGTCGAGTTCTGCGACGTCCTCCTGATTAACAAGTGCGACCTCGTCGAGGAGGAGACGCTCGCGGAGATCGAAGCGACGCTCGAGGTGCTCCAGCCCCGCGCCGAGATCGTCCGTACCGAGCACGGTCGAGTCGATCCCGACGATGTCGTCGACACCGATCGGTTCGACTTCGAGGCGGCCAGGCGATCCGCGGGCTGGATTCGGGAACTTCAGGAGCCCCACGAGTCGGCCGAGGAGGAACACGGCGTCTCCTCGTTCGTCTTCGAGGCGCGCCGCCCGTTTCACCCCGAACGGTTCGCCGACCTGCTCGACGAGTTCCCCGACACCGTCGTCCGCGCGAAGGGCCACTTCTGGATCGCCACCCGCCGCGACGAGGCGTTCACACTCGACGTCGCCGGCCAGTCGGTTCGCGTCGGTCCCGGCGGAACGTGGGTCGCCGCGCTTCCCGAAGACGAACGCCGCGAGCACCGCACCAAAGACGCCGAACTCGAGGCGGTCTGGCACGACCGATGGGGCGACCGGAACGTCCGGCTGGTCCTGATCGGCACCGAGATGGACCGCGAGTCGCTGCGCAGCGACCTGAAGTCGTGTCTGGTGACCGACGCCGATCTCGAAGCCGACCTCGAAACGCTCGAGGATCGATTCCCGCGGTTCGAGCCGCTCGAAGCGGACCTCGAGGACGACGGGGAGACGGACGACGCCGACGAGGATCGCGATCACGCGACGGAACTCGGGATCGCGGATTGACTACCGTGACCGAACGAGATTCCGACGCCGACACCGATCTCGACGTCGAGATGCTCGCCGAAGAAGCCGCGTCGCCGGACTCGCAATCGGCGGACGGCGAACTCTCGCCGTGTTACAAGGCCTACGTCGAGCGCAACGACGACCGTCCGGACGTCTGTACGATCTACTCGGACGTGACGACGGGCGACTTCGAAGAGACGTGGGTTCGCGCGATCGATGCGGCGTTCGTCTCTCGAGACGACGCGCGGTGACCGATCGTGCCGATCGATTCGACCGATACCGAGAAACTCCGGCCACGACCTGCGTAACTACCCGCGGACGTGGGCCGGAATCACGTCCGACGGTCGCTCGAGTTCGAACTGCGACGAGTCGGTCCAGTCCGCGGCCGGCGTCACCCAGCGCGTCGCGCTCGACCACAATACCGGTGCCG
This sequence comes from Haloterrigena salina JCM 13891, assembly GCF_000337495.1. Taxonomy (GTDB): domain Archaea; phylum Halobacteriota; class Halobacteria; order Halobacteriales; family Natrialbaceae; genus Haloterrigena; species Haloterrigena salina. The sequence continues at coordinate 173,844 of NZ_AOIS01000058.1, read as the reverse complement.
TCCGTGACGGTTCGGTCGACGAGGCCGACGAGCTCCCCGAATGCGTTCACTCGAGTCACTGTCTCGAACGTGGACACGTGACTGAACGCCGTCGAGAGGGCTCCGGTCCGGTCGCGCCTCAGCAGTCGCAGTACGCCGGCTCGCAGCACTCGAGGTCGTCGAGGAACATCCCTCGTTCCCGGTAGGCCTCGAGCGGGTCGGTATCGACGCCGAGACGATCGCCGATCGTCTCGGCGACGACGGCGAAGCGCTGGCGGAACTTGTAGATGAAACAGAACTGCTGCCCGTCGTGGGCGACCTGCGGGCCCACCAGGAAGAGCCCCGGCGTCTCGGTCGACTCGTCGCGGTCGGTCAGCGCCGGCGCGTCGCCGTCGGACGCGAACAGGTCGTCGACGACGGCAAGACTTCCCTCGAACCCGGTGGCGAGCAGCGGCGGCGCCCGCGAGCGGAATCGATCACCGTCGGTCGTCCGGAGGACGTAGCCGTCGTCGGCGCGGACCGGGCCCGCCTGCACGCATTCGATACTCGCGACGCGTGCGTCGGTGACGAGATCGATCGGCCGTCCCTCGGTCAGCGCTCGCTCGAGTCGCTCGCTCGTCCGCGGCGAGAGCACCTCGCTGGGGTCGGGACTGCGGTACTGCCACGGGCCGTCGGCGTCGAGCACGGCGACCGAGCAGCCGGCATCGGCGAGACCGAGCGCCGCGTCGATGCCGCTCTCGGCGCCGCCGACGATCACGACGTCGTCGGTGACGGGGCCGACCGCGCCGGCGCCGTCGGCCGCGACGCGTGCGGACGGCTCCGCGTCGGCGTCCGAAGATTCGCGGTCGAAGGCCGTTTCGGCGCCGTCCGGCGACCACCGGTCGGCGTAGGCCGCCCACGAGTCGACCGTCGAGACGTGGACCGCGTGTTCCGCGCCCGGAAACGAGCCGTCCGCCGGGTACTGGTACTCGCCCGCGGCCCAGACGACGTAGTCGGCCTCGAGCGAGCCCGCGCTGGTCTGCAGGGTGAAACCGTCGATCTCGACGTCCGCCTCGCCCGATTCAGATTCCGTAGCATCGCCGGGGACGACGCGGTCGACGTCGACGTCGCCGTAGACGGGCACCTCGTGAAACGCGGCGACGGCCTCGAGGTAGTCGGCGTACTGCTCGCCGGTCGGATGCTCGCAGTCCAGCGCCAGTGCCGGCGAGGTGTCGGGTGTGATCGCGTTCAGATCGCGGGTGCCGAAGGCCGTGGCGGGAAACGACGGCGTCAGCAGTCGCATCTCGTCGGGCCACTGTCGGAACGACGAACCGATGCAATCGCGCTCGAGGACGGCGTACTCGATCTCGAGGGACTCGAGCGCGACTGCGGTACCGATCCCTGCGGGGCCGGCACCGACGATCGCGACGTCGAGCGTTTCTGGTAACGTCATGCGAGCCTAGTACTCGCCGCCGCGGTGTTAATAATACTGATTCTTATTTTGCTAACTAGACACAACTGCGGTAGTTGAGATATTATGCAGTCGTTCTCAGACACATCCACGGAAAGCAGGACTTTTGGCGACAGGTAGACTGAAGCACGTAGTGATGAATCCAATTTCGCTCGAGCGGAGGTGGTTCCGATGACGACCGACATTACCGAAATCACCGTGATCGGAGACGACGATACGGGACTGGTCGCCAACGTGACCAGCCTCCTGTTCGAGCGCGGAGTCAACATCGAGGACCTCGACCAGGCGGTTCGCGACGGCGTCTTCCGGATGTATATAGCCGTCGACACCTCCGAGATGGTCTGTACCGAGGAGACGCTCCGCGAGGACCTCCGCGAACTCGGCGACGACCTCGGACTCGACGTTCAGGTCCGGTTCCCCGCCGACCGCGAGACCCAGCAGATCGCCGTTCTCGGCACGAAGGAGAGCCACTGTCTCGAGGCGATCTTCGAGGCGTGGGCTAACGACGAACTCGGCGCCGACATCGGCGTCGTCATCGGCAACCACGACGACCTCCAGCCGCTCGCGGAACACTACGACGTCCCCTTCCACGACATCGGCGACGAGAAGGGCCAGCAAAACGAGGACGAACTGCTCGACCTGCTCGCCGAGTACGACGTCGACCTAATCGTGCTCGCGCGGTACATGCGCATCCTCTCTCCCAACGTGGTCTTCCGCTACGAGGATCGCATCATCAACGTCCACCCCTCGCTGCTGCCCGCGTTCCCCGGGGCCGAAGCGTACCGGCAGGCGCTCGAGGGGGGCGTCCGCGTCGCGGGCGTCACCGCCCACTACGTGACGACCGACTTAGACCAGGGGCCGATCATCACCCAGCGCGCGTTCGACGTCCCCGACGACGCCGATCTGGACGAGATGAAACGCCGCGGCCAGCCCCTCGAAGCCGACGCCCTACTCGAGGCGGTGAAACTCCACCTCAACGGCGACGTCTCGGTCCACCGGGGCCGGACCTCGGTCCGAGAAAACGGGAGCGAGTACCAGCTCGGCCTCCCCGAGGAGGTCGACGAGGTGACGCCGGACCGACCGGTCGACGGCATCGGCGACGTCCTCGCGAAGGAACAGTAGCGAGTCGGATCGGCCGGGAGTCGACGGGACGTTCCCCACCCCCGTCCGTCCGCGGTGCGATTCAGTGTTCGTTCTCGAGTCCGCGAGCTACGACTCCCAGATCTCGAGGCAGTCGTCGCTACAGAAGTGTTCGTAGACCGTCTCGCCGTCCTCGACGGCGGTCACGACGCGGTGGTTAGCAGACGATGCAACGGTGTCGCCGCACACTCGACACTCCTGTGAGTCCTCGTCCGTCGAATCAGCCATTAGGTGACTGAAGGGACAAGACACACTTGAACGCACCTATCGCGGCTGATACGGCCACCGGCCGACAAATCAGCCCGCTGAGGACAGCTGACGGCGGAAATGCCGCTCGTAATTGCGGACTCAGAACTGGTCGGGATCGACCGTCACGTCCTCGAACAGCGGGTGGAGGTCGTCGTCGAGCTGGGACTTGAGGTCCTGAACCTCGCCGTCCGTGAGCGCGGCGGCAACGGCGTCGGTGACCACCTCGGCGAACTGTTCGGCCGATTGTAAGCGCGGACCGAGACTGTCAAAATCAAGGAGTAACGGGTCCGAAATGCGGCTTCCGGCGACAGTAGGCTTATCGCGGTCTCCGCCCTAGTTCAGTATGGTATGTCACAGCAAGACGATCGGGAAGTCCGAGAGGAACTGTCCGTCGACCAGTACACGCTCGGCCTCGTCGGACCCGATCAGGAGTGGGCCGGGACCGTCGCGGACGGGGGGACGATCGAGACGTACACGCCGCCGGGCTGCTGGGGACCCATGGTGACACCCGAGTTCCGCGGCGGCCACGAGGTCACGCGGCCGATCCGCGTCGAGGGCGCCGAAGTCGGCGACGCCGTCGCCTTACACATCCGGGACGTCGAGGTGACGAGTATGGCCACGAGCACCGGGTCGATGGCCGAACGCGAGGACGCCTTCTACGACGACCCGTTCGTCGACCACCGCTGTCCGGAGTGTGGCACCGAGTGGCCGGAGACGGTCGTCGAGGGCACCGGCGAGGAGGCGATCAAGTGCGCCGAGTGCGGCGCGAACGCCTCCTCCTTCGGCTTCGAGTACGGCTACACCGTCGCCTTCGACGACGACCACAGCGTCGGGATCACGCTCGACGAGGACGCCGCCCACGAACTCGCCGAGGACGCCGACGAGGTGATGGACATCCCCGAGAACTCTCGCCAACACCCGATCCTGCTGTACGAACCCGGCGAGATGCCCGGCACGCTGGGTCGCCTGCGCCCGTTCATCGGGAACGTCGGGACGACGCCGCCGATCACGATGCCCGACTCGCACAACGCGGGCGACTTCGGCCAGTACCTCATCGGCGCCGAGCACGACTACGGCGTCGAGAGCGAAGACGAACTCGAGGCCCGCACGGACGGTCACATGGACATCCCCCAAGTGCGGCCGGGCGCGACCCTGATCTGTCCCGTCAAGGTCGACGGCGCCGGCGTCTACGTCGGCGACCTCCACGCGAACCAGGGCGACGGCGAACTCTCCCTGCACACGACCGATGTGAGCGGGAACGTCACGATGGACGTGGAAGTCATCGAGGACCTCGAGTTAGACGGGCCCGTCCTGCTACCGCCCGAGGAGGACCTGCCCTTTATCAGCAAACCCTACAGCGAGGACGAACGCGAGGCGGGTCGCGAACTCGGCGCCGAACACGGCGTCGATATCGAGGACGACATGGGCCCGATCCAGGTGATCGGCTCCGGCGCGACCGTTAACGACGCCACGCAGAACGCCTTCGACCGCGCCACGAAACTGCTGGACATGAGCGAGGGCGAGGTCCGCTCGCGGTGTACGTTCACCGGCGGCGTCCAGATCGGTCGGCTGCCCGGCGTCGTCCAACTCGACATGCTCGCGCCGCTGGACGTGCTCGAGGAGCGGGGGATCGACCACCTCGTGCGCGAGCAGTACGGGCTGTAGGTCCGAATCTCCGCAGTACCGACCGCTCTGCGGAGGTGTGTGCGGTGGGGTGGACGACCATCGAGCACGAGCCATCAATCGAGGAGAAATACACGTTCACGGCCGTACGCTCCGGTTTGCGTCGGTACGCCTGCAGACGCACCCGACAGAACCACCCCGCTACGAGTGTGAGGATGATTCGAGTGACGCGAACGTATGTCCCCTTCAAATTCGAATTTCACCGGCGGTCCGGATCCCCCGATCCACATTGAACATCAGTTCGACAGCGATACGCCGCCGAGTCTCGCTATCGTGCGAGCGATCGCCGCCGTTGAAAACGTTGATCCGATGAAATCGCCCTCAGCTCTCGGAATCACGCTTTACGACCACATCGACCCGTCAGCACTCGATCAGCTCATAGAGAAGAACAGCGAAAGCAGCGTTACTATCGATTTCACGATTCAGAACAGCCATCAGTACTCCGTGCGGGTGCAAGATACCAACCTCGTCATAGAACGGGCATCCGAGTAAGGTAGAACGAGCGGCGTAGCAGGTCGCGACGTAATCGCGCGCCAGGTACGGTGATCGACCGCCGTCACTGCATTCTTCCGTATTGGGGTCGTAAATCGAGTTCTCTGACGGTCCGAGACGGATTCGACGCGGAGTCACTAGCGACTACCGAGTTCCGCCCTGAACCGCGGGCATCAACGTCAGCGATGCGTCGGCCGGAACCCGATCCGCCATCGTCGCGCGCTCGCCGTCGACCGTCACCCGGACGCTCGAGCGCAGTTCGTCGTGGTCGTCGCCGTCGTAGAGATGGGCCTCCGCCCGCGGATAGGCGTCGACGAACGCCGCGACGGCGTCGGCGACGGTCCCGCCGTCGAATTCGAACGAAACCGTCTTCGCGCCGGTCGCGCTCCGCACCGGACCGTACACCGTGATCTCCATGGTTCGACGATGGACGCGAACCGACAAAGCCGCTTCCGCCGCGTCCGGTCGAGAATTGCGAACGGCCGGCGGACGAGGGATCCGACTCGAGTCGACAAAACGGAACGGGCGGCAGCCGGAAAATCAGTCGTCGCCGGGTTCGGCGCCGCTGGCGGCGGGCGTCGACGACGTCGCGGTCGACTGGCCGGTCCACGACGAGGAGACGATCGATGCGACGGCGAAGGCGACGATCGCGAGCACGAAGACGGCCAGCATCCCGGTCGCGACGGTCGCGATACTACCGGTCAGTCCGGACGGGACGATACTTGCGACGATACCGCTGGTAGCGAGGCTCATTGACGGACAATCGGAGGTTACTCGCCCCGCCATATGAGGGTTGCTCTGTCACCCGACGGATGTGAAACGATATCGAGGGACGCAGTCGAGAGAGGAACGAGTCGCGAGCGGATCGACGGCGCGCCGAACGGCGGCGACTCAGAGCCGCCTGACCGCGCCGATCGCGCTCGAGAGCGGCGGCGCGTCGAACAGTTCCCGACCGGTGTACGCGTTCGCGCCGGCGCAGTAGAGGTCGCGGGCGGTCTCGATGACGCCGTCGTCGAGCGGTTCGGGCTCCTCGTCGCACAGGGACTTCCAGTCGGCGACGTCGGTCCGTTTGGCCTCGGCCTTGGCGGCGTCGACGGCCTCGACCCAGTCGGGCTGGGTGCGCTTGTGGTACTGCCGGAGGACCTCCTTCGAGAGCTGGGTGCCCTCGTAGCTGAAGCGGTTCTCGTCGAACGTGCCGACGACGTCGCCCACGCGGATCTCGCCGTCGTAGTAGAGACACTCGATCTTGCCGTCCTCGTGGGTCAGTCCGGCCGATTCGGCCTGCTCGGTGACGATCCGGTTGACCTCGCGGGCGAGGGACTCGAGCTCCTCGATGTCGGCCTGGCCGGCGATCTCGTCGGCCTCGGCGCGGTCGAGCTGGCGGTCGCTCTCCTCGTACTTCGTCGTGAACTCGACGATCGGTTCCTCGAGGTCGACGGCCTCGTCTGGCCACTCGTCGAACGCGAGGCCGTGGTCCGCGGGCTCGGTCCGGCGGCGCAGGCTCGAGCCGACGGGGACGCGGTTCCGGAAGACGATCTCCAGCGGGACGAGGTAGTTCGATCCCGCGGCGTCGTGGTAGCTGTCGTAGTCGTAGCTCCGGCCCTCGTGGGGGAGGTCGGGGACCTGCGTGAGGTCGATGGCCATCTCCCAGGGCGGGCTCGAGGTCTCCTCGAGCGGGACGACCTCGCCCGATTCGACGACTCCGCGGTAGTGGGTCGGGACGCCCTCGGACTCGAGCAGTTCGAAGTTGAAGGCGCCCATCGTACAGAGGCTGGCGCCCTTGTCGGGGATGCGGTCGGGCATCTGGCCCCAGTCGAAGACGGAGTAGGCGTCGGTGAAGACGAACGATCCTTCGCCGAGTTCCTCGGCGGTCGCTTCCTCCTCGATTCGGAACTCCTTGACGCTCGTCACGTGCGACACCTCTGGCGCTGTCGACCGTGACGTTCGAACGGTTTCGCTGTGAGAGCAGTCATACGCGACACCTCAGGACGTGTCCGCCGCCGCAGTTCATATCCCAGTTGCCGTGGTCGGCCCCTAAGAAGGTTTCAGTATCGGGCAGGAGATCCGCGGTCGATGACGCTGCGGTTTCAAACCGGCGTCCGGAGCGGGAGTCCGCTCAGTCACCGTCGACGGTCGCGAGCAACTCCGTTGCGGTCTGTTGGAGTGATTCCTCGAGATCCTCCTCCTCGACGAGGCCGCGAAGGGCCGAATCGCACTGGGACGTCGCCAGCGCCTCGAGTGCCTGTCGCCGGTACCGATCGGCGATGCGCTCCGTGCGGGCGAGCGCCGCGAGTTCGTCGCACTCGTTCGCCGTTTTCAGTTCGCGAATCGCGCCGGCGCGGCGCTCCTCGTCGGCGCCGTCGTCGAGGGCGAGTTCGACGCACTCCGTCGATGTCCGTGAGCTCATGGGCTCCCTTCGCGGTCGCCGCCGATAAGAACGCGACCTGCGTTCGACGGATTGGGGGGCGACGAAGCGACGATCTCGACGGACACAGAGTCAGAACGGAGTGGCTTCCGGCTCGATGCCGAACGAAACGGCGCGAGTGACCGGCTCGCGGCAGCCGACGACGACCGACTCGACTCCCGGCGGTGGCGGGACGACGCGAGCGCCGGTTCGAATTCCCACCGACTCGCGAATCCACTATGTTTTTCTCACTGTACCGGCATTCATACGCCGATGGAGCGACCGGTGACCGAGGCCGACCTCACGTTCGACCACGTCCCTCAGACCGACCAGTCCTTCGAGAACGCACTCGAGAAGGCCCGCGACGGCGACCGGCTCACCGTCGACGACGCCATCGAGCTGTTCACGACGGGCACCGACGGCGAGGGTATCGACCAACGACGCAAGGAGCGGGTCCTCGAGGCCGCCGACCGCCGGCGCGCCGAGGTCGTCGGCGAGGAGGTTACCTTCGTCGCCAACCTGAACAACAACGTCACGACCGCCTGTAACGTGGGCTGTCTGTTCTGTAACTTCAAGGACGCCGCCCACACCTTCGAGAGCGACGCCGAGGTCGAGACCGCCGGCTTCACGAAGACGCCCGACGAGTCCCGCGAGATCGTCGCCGACGCCGTCGATCGGGGCATCTACGAGGTCACCTCGGTCTCCGGTCTGCACCCCGCTTTCGCGCTCGACGCGGAGCAGCGCGAGATCCTCGAGGCCCACCCCGAGCCCAAGGAGATCAACTACAAGCCGCCCGAACGCTACGACACGAGCCCCGGCACCTACACCGACCAGATCGCGGCGATGAGCGTCGACGGCGTCCACGTCCACTCGATGACCCCCGAGGAGGCCTACCACGCCCGCCGCGGGACCGACTGGTCATACGAGGAGGTCTTCCGACGGCTGAAAGACGCCGGCCTCGACACCGTCCCCGGGACGGCCGCCGAGATCCTCGTCGAGGAGGTTCGCGACGTCATCTGCCCGGGTAAGATCGACACCGAGGAGTGGCTCGAGGCGATGGAGGCCGCCGCGAACGTCGGCCTCGGGATGACCGCGACGATCATGTACGGCCACGTCGAGAACGAAGCCCACCGCGCCCTGCACCTGAAACGGATCCGCGACCTGCAGGACCGAACGGGTAACATCACGGAGTTCGTGCCGCTTTCGTTCGTCCACCAGAACACGCCGCTGTTCGAACACGACGTCGTCTCGAGCGGCCCGAGCATCGACGAGGACGAACTCATGATCGCCGTCTCGCGGCTCTTCCTCGACAACGTCGACCACGTCCAGTCCTCGTGGGTCAAGTACGGCGACGAGCAAGGCCTGAAGATGCTCTCCTGCGGCGCCGACGACTACATGGGGACGATCCTCTCCGAGGAGATCACCAAGCGCGCCGGCGGCGGCTACGGCGAGTTCCGCTCCTTCGAGGACTACGTCGAGATGATTTCCTCGATCGGCCGCGTCCCGGTCGAGCGCTCGACCGACTACGAGAAACGGCGCGTCATCGACCCCGAGAGTCCGCCCTTCGGCCCGCAGCTGGGCCCGAACGCCGACGGCACGCCGCTACTCACCGAGGACGAACGCGCCGAGCGGGCGCTGCCGGCCGACGACTGAGTCGACGACCCGACCCCGACCGCGCGGCACAGCACTTATTTTCCGCCTCGGTGTGGCGCTCGTATGCGACTCGATAACAAGACTGCGTTTATCACGGGCGCGGGCTCCGGCCTCGGCCGCGAAGCGACGACGCGGTTCGCCGAGGAGGGAGCGACGATCGTCGCCGCCGATATCGACCTCGAGAGCGCCGAGGAGACAGTCGACCAAGTGGAGGAAGCAGGCCAGGACGGAGCCGCCGTCGAACTGGACGTCCGCGACGCCGACGCGGTCCACGCGGCCGTCGACGAGGCGGTCGAGGAGTTCGGCCTCGACGTCGTGGTCAACAACGCGGGCGTGAGCCACCAGCGCACGAAGATCGAGGAGATCAACGAGGGAGAGCGCGATCGGGTCATCGACGTCAACGTCAAGGGCGTCTGGAACGGCTGTCACGCCGCGATTCCGCACTTCAAGGAACAGGGGTCGGGCGCGATCGTCAACACCGCGTCGCTGGCGGGGGTCATCGGCGCGCCGGAACTCGGTGCCTACTCGCTGTCGAAGGGCGCAGTCGTCAACTTCACGCGGACGGTCGCGGCGGAGGTCGGCCCCGCGGGCGTCCGAGCGAACGCGGTCTGTCCGGGCGTAACGGACACGGCCATGCCCCGGAAGAACCGCACTGAGGCAGAGTGGGAGACCGCCAAGGAGGAGATGGCCCGCTACTATCCGCTCAAGCGTCTCGGGAACCCCGAGGACATCGCCAACGCGATGCTGTTCCTGGCGAGCGACGAGGCCGACTGGATCACCGGCCAGGCGCTGGTCGTCGACGGCGGCTTCTCCTGTACCTGATCCGTCGCGAGCGAAGCGGTCGAAATCGGCGGTCTCGAGCTACGGTTCGTACCGCTCCCGGTGAACCACCGTTTCCTCGCCGTCGTCGATCGCGGTCACGACGATCTGGTCGCCGTCGGGGTTGAGCGAGACGGCTACCCAGGACCTCGCCCACGCGTTCGAGCCCTCGCCGAAGAGTTCGAACTCCGAACCCTCGATTGTCGACTCGATGCGAACGGTCTCGGCGTCGCGCCCCGGCGAGTCGGTGAGGACGACCTTCGCCCACTCGACGTCCCACTCGAGGTCCTCGGCGTCGCGCCCCGGCGAGTCGGTGAGGACGACCTTCGCCCACTCGACGTCCCACTCGAGGTCCTCGCCGTCGGCGGCGTTTCCGCTCCGCGCTTGGTCGTGCTCCCAGTCGATCTCCGCGACCACGTCGTCGTCCTCGTCGACGATCGGCGCCTCGAACGCCGCCTCGAGGTCGTCGATCGTCTCCTCTCGAAGGACGCTCCAGTAGACGTGCCACTCGGTGCCGTCGTCGTTCGCTTCGTCGTCATCGCCGTTCGATTCGCTGTCGTCGCCGTCGTCGGAAGCCGGTTCGACGTCGGTATCGGTCGCGACGATCCAGACAGTAGTCGTAGTGACGAGCGCCCCGTTCCGTTCGGGATCGCGGTACGTCGACTCGCTTCGGACCAGCGCGATCTCCTCGCCCCCGAGATCGTCTTCCAGCGTCTCCCGGTCGGACACGAACGCGGCGTCCTCGAGATCGAGGACGTCGTCGATCGACGCGTCCGCGGTTTGGACCGCCGTCTCGAACGACTCGAGGTCGTCGACGCTATCGACCTCGTCCCCGGAGCCGAACCGGTATTCGAACTCCGACTCCTCGTGGGCCTCCGGATTGAGGAAACTGGCGCTGTGGGCGACCTCGGTGATCGCGTCCGTGTCCTGGTTCGCGGCGGCCTCGAGGAACGATTCGACGGCGGCTTCCGGGCCGGATTGCGATTCCGTCTCGTCGCCGTTCTCGTCGGATTCGTTCTCGGGATCGTCGTCGTCGGCATCGGACTCGTCGAGACAGCCGGCGAGGAGGGCCAACGCCGCGCCACCGGTGGCGGTCAGATACGGGCGGCGTTCGATATTCATATTTCTCGAATAACATCATAGAGTGATATTTGTTTCTATACTGAATAAGATTCCAGTACAAAAGTGTGACCGACCACGAGAACGCCGCCTCGAAAACGATCCGAATCAACTGACGAATCGATCGAAAACGGATCGCAGTTTCGCGGTTCCGAGCGACGGTCGATCAGTAGCCGGTCGACTCGAGCACCGTTCGATACCGCCGTCCGGCCTCGCCGTCTCCTTCGAGCGCCTTACGGATCGTCGGCGAGATCCACTCGCGGTCCGCGTTCGGATCTCGGCGTCCGGTCGCACCGACGGTGCCGTCGGCGGCGACGCCGTCGAACCCGTCGGTTCGCAGGTCCTCAGGGAGGAACCGCTCGTAGACCGGTAGTCGCTCCCCCAGCGGCAGCTCCGCCGAGTCAGCAATCTCCTCGAGTTCGCGCAGGGCGGGCCACTCGTACTCGGGGTTGATGTGGTCGTCCGTCACGGGCGAGACGCCGCCCAGATCGTCGACGCCGCAGTCGATCAGTTCCTTTGCGGGCGCGAGGTTCGGCGGCACCTGAACCGAGATCTCCTCGGGGAGGGCGACGCGGGCCATCGCCGTCACGTGGCGCATCGTCGCGAGGTCGGGCGACCCCTCCGACCAGCGCTCGTTGTCGACGACGGGCTGGACGATCACTTCCTGGATGTGGTCGTAGCGCTCGTGCAGTTCGCGGATCGCGAGCAGGCTCTCGGCTCGGTCGCGCCACGATTCGCCGATCCCGACGAGGATGCCGGTCGTGAAGGCGACGTCGAGTTTCCCGGCGTTCTCGATCGTCCGCAGGCGCTGGCCCGGTTCCTTGCTGCGCGGGCCGCCGTGGGCCTGAACCTCGGCGGTCGTCTCGAGCATCACGCCCATGCTGGCGTTGACGTCCGCCACTTCGGCCATCTGCTCGCGGGTCTGGTCGCCCGGATTGGCGTGGGGAAGCAGCCCCTCCTCTAAGGCGACCTCGCAGGCCTCGCGCAGGTAGCCGTGAATCGAGTCGTGGCCCCATTCCTCGAGTTGCGCGTGGATCTCAGTGTAGCGGTCGTCGGGATCGTCGCCGAAGGTAAACAGTGCCTCGGTACAGCCCGCGTCGGCCCCCCGCTGGCAGATCTCGCGGACTTCCTCGAGAGAGAGCAGCGAGGCCTGTCCGGGCGGATCGAAGTACGTGCAGTAGGTACAGGTGTAGCGGCAGGCCGTCGTCAGCGGCACGAAGACGTTTCGCGAGAAGGTCAGCGCGGGCGGCGCGTCGACGTCGGCGGGCGTGACCTCGAGGAGGTCCTCGACCGCCGCGTCGTCGACCGCGATGTCGACGCCGTACTCGCTCGCCCCGGGGAACATTACCTCCGAATCCCGGCGCTCGATACATAAGCCCTTCACTTCCGGACGACTCGCCGAGCGCGGCGAGGGTGGAGGCGTCGGCCGATCGCAGTCGCAGGCGGCGAGAAGGGCGGCAACCGATTGTATTACGTCAGTGGTCCGGCAAAGGGAGATCCGTATGCTCGATATCGCACTTCACACCGGTACAGAACATCCCGACCTCCTGTGGATCCTCGTTCCCAGCCTCCTCACCTTTATCTCGGGGCTCGGCCTCGGCGCGTACTCGGATCGGATCCGAACGCGGTCCCGTCCCGAAGCCGACCCGGCGACCGAGTGACGACCGTCTCGGCCGTCTATTTTCGAGTGTTACCCGTCGCCGAGTAGCAACGCCGTCCGTCGACGGCGCTACTCCGGACGGGATTCCTCGAGTCGCGCGACGGTCACGCGGCCGTCGGTTCGCTCGAGTTCGAATCCGAACTCGCGGAGCCGGGCTGGCGCGCGGTCGGTCTCGGTCCCGTGGACGAGCACCTCGACGAGGTCCGCGGGCTCGTCGACGTCGGTCCCCAGCCGGAACGAATCGACCGTTTCGAGGGTCGCACCGACGTCGCGGGCGATCTCGCGGTGATCGAGGTAGGACGCGCCGTGGTAGTCGACCCGAAACTCGGGGTGGTCGACGACGAGCGCGTTCGTCCCGGCGCCCCGACCCGGGACGACCGCGACGTCGGCCGCGGCGGAAAACAGCGCCTCGAGCGCGCCGGCGGTCGTCAGCGCGAGATCGGCCATGACGACGGCCACGGGGTCGTCGTCGCCGCGCTCGGGCAGCCGCGCGTTGACCGCCTCGGTGAGCGGCCGTTCGTCGACTGCGACCGAAACCGCGTCTCGGACGTCGGCCTCGAGATCGAGCGTCGCGGGGTCGAGCGGCGCCGTCGCGAGGACCGTCGGCTCGTGGCCCGCCTCGACGACCGCGGTCAGGACGTCCGCGAGCATGGCGCGTGCGAACACCGTCCGCTCCGCGGGCGTGAGGACGTCGGCGAGCCGGGTCTTCGGCTCCGTCGCGGCGAACGGGACGACGACCTGCATCGACGGTCGCTAGGCCGGACGGAGGCAAAAGCACGTCGAACTCGGGCTCGAGTCCGACTCGGGTCGAGCGCGCCGACGGGGCCAGTGTCCCCCGTCGTGCCCCCCGACACGAGTGCGATCGCTGGCGCCGTCGGGTGTCGAAAGAAAAGCGAGCCTAGAACAGCGGCTCGAGTTCGTCCTCGTCGTCCTCGACGAGTTCCTCTAAGTTCTCCTCGCTTTCCTGCTGGATGTCGTCGATGTTGTCCTGGGCCTCGATGGCGACCTGCTGGAGGCGCTTGATCCGCGGGACGTTCGTCACGCCCGAGAGCAAGATTGCCGCGGCGACCTCCGGCTCCTCGCGGGGGTAGTCGCCGCCGCGGACTTCCATGCTGCCGGTTTCCTCTTCGAGCCACTTCCGCCCGCGTTCGATGCCTTTCCGGTTTAAGTACTCCGAGGGGCCGGCGAGTACGAGCAGCGCTCGCTCGGTGCCTTCGATCTCGCAGGGCAGCGTCAGCCGTCCGAGCGCGGCCTTGCGGACGAGGCTCGTGATGCGGTTGGTCGTGTTCGCGGCGTCTAAGTTGTCGTCGCCGCCGCCGTCGCCGGTAAACCGGGAGAGCAGGCCTCCGCCGGTGTTCATGTCGACCTCCTCGCTGGCGAAGCCGACCGTGGAGACGCCCCCGCCCGAGAGCGTGTTAATGATCTCGGAGGAGTCGACTACGGATTCGGCCACCTCCTGGCCGTCGCCGACCTCGCCGGCGCCAAAGAGGATGCCGAACCGACGGACGATCTCCTCGTTGATCTGCTCGTAGCCGCCTTCGACGGACTCGCCCGTCTGTCGCCACGAGTCGTTGTCGAAGACCATGAGGTTGTCCACCTCGCGGACGAACGTCTGGAATGAACGGGCCGCGTTGAGCGTGTAGATGCCGCCTTCGTCCGTCCCCGGCAGGACGCCGAGTCCGTAGACGGGGATCGTGTAGATCCGCTTGAGATGCTTCGCGAGCACCGGGGCACCGCCGGATCCGGTCCCGCCGCCCATCCCGGCGACGACCAGAAACGCGTCGACCTCGTGGGTCGGAATCGCGTCGATGGCGTTTTGCACCTCGTCGATGTCTTCCTCGGCGACTTCCGCGCCGAGCTCGTTGTCTGCACCCACGCCGTGGCCCTTTACCCGGGCTTGGCCGATGAGTACTCGATTCTCCTGTGGTATATTCTTCAGGCCCATGAGGTCCGCTTTCGCGGAGTTAACGGCAATCGCCGCACGGACGATTCCGCTACCCGTCCGATCGTCGTAATCGAGGAATCGATCGACGATCTTGCCACCAGCCTGTCCGAATCCGATCATCGCCAGCTTCATAGTTTGTCAGGGGGCTCCGTTGAATTGGTACAGAGTGATTAAGGACATAAGTCTTTTGTTGGGCTGAATTTCTCTTCTTCTTTGGGGTTCGCGAAAATCGCAAGCGGGCGTCGGTCTCGACTGCAAGTTTTCACGAGAGAAACGTATCGTGAACGATGAAGCGACTGTGTTTTATATTAAATGTTTGGGCCGACTGGTCCAGCCGTAAATCAGGGGGGCAATCGCCGGACGGCGATCTCGGCTCGGGCGCGGATCACGGCGACGGTCGGGACGTCTGCCGTCGGCCGGCCGCGTCGACGCCGAGATACGACCCGAGCGTCGTCAGTTCGTCCTCCGAGACGCCGAACGCGGAGACGTCGTTGGTGACGACGGTGTTGCTCATCTCGAGCGATCGGGCCTGATCCGCGCCGAACGGGAGGAACGGGACGGGATCGATCGCGGAGAGTCCGAATTTCGCCAGCGACATGGGAATCGAGACGATGGAGACGGATTTCCCCTCAGCTGCGTAGGACAGTTCGGTCGCGTCCGCGAGCGTGACGATCTGGGGGCCGGCGATCTCGTAGGTCTCGCCGACGTGGGTATCGTCGTCAAGGACATCGGCGAGCATCGGAACCAGATCGCCGACCCAGATCGGCTGGAACCGCGTCTTTCCGCCGCCGGGAAGCCCCGTCACGTACGGCGTCGTCAACTGTTTCGTGAACTCGAGGAATTCGGCGCCGTCGCCGAACACTACGGAGGGACGGACGATGGTCCACGCGAGCCGCGACTCGGTGACGACGTCCTCGGCAGCACCCTTAGTGCGGAGGAACTCGGTGTCGGCGTCCGGATCAGCGCCGAGCCCGCTCATCTGGAGGAATCGATTGACGCCGCCGTCTTCGGCCGCCTGGACGAGATTCGCCGTGCCCCCGAGGTGAACCCGCTCGTGGGCGTCCTCGTCGGGGGGCTGGTACAGCGGCGAGAGCGAGACGAGGTTGACGACGGCGTCGTGACCCGCGACCGTCTCGGCGATCGAGTCGTAAGCACTGACGTCGCCTGCCACCCGATCGACGCCTGCGGGAAGATCGGTGTCGCTGGGATCGCGGGACAGCGCCGTCACCTCGTGACCCCGCTCGTGGAGCTCCGTACAGAGGGGCGTGCCGATGAAACCGGTACCGCCGGCGACGAGGATCTTCATGCCCGAAAGATGACGCCGCAGCGATAAATAACTGATCGCCTCCGTGGTTTGGCGGTCGGTCTCGATGGATTGTAATAGCCCACCCGACGACGTGGACGTATGCTGGTCACGCTCGAGGGACTGGACGGGAGCGGCAAGACGACGGTCTGGGAGGCGCTACGGGAGCGCTATCCGGACGCGGTCTTCACGCGGGAGCCCACGAACGACTCCTGGTACGGCGACGCGGTCTACCGCTCGATCGGCGACGACGACGCCGACTCCCTGGCGGAACTGTTCCTCTATACGGCCGACCACGCCGACCACCTCTCGCGGGTGATCGAACCCGCCCTCGAGGCCGGCGACCTCGTGCTCTCCGATCGGTACTCCGACTCCCGATTCGCCTACCAGGGGGCGACCCTCGAGGCGTCCGACCGCCTCGCCGTCGACGACCCCCTCGAGTACGTGGTCGACGTCCACGAACCGTTCTCGATCCCGCCGGACCTGACGATCTATCTCGACGTCGATCCCGAGACGGCCGCCGAGCGCGCGGGCGCGACGAACAAGTTCGAACGCGTCGACTACCTCGAGTCGGTCCGGGACAACTACGAGCGACTCCTCGAGCGCGAGCCCGATCGGTTCGTCCGCGTCGACGCGACCCAGGAGCCGGACGCGGTGCTCGAAGCGGTATTGTCCACGCTCGAATCGGCGCTCGAGGATTCGGACCTCGAGTCGCCCTAAGTCGGCGGTTCCGGCCGCATCAGTCGGTCCGGAACCGGACGAGCCTTCCTCAGGCGACGCCCCAGAAGAATTCGATGCCGAGCACCGTCACCACGGAGAGCAGCAACTGCAGCGGCGCGCCGACGCGGACGAAGTCGGTGAACTTGTAGCCGCCCGGACCGTAGACGAAGAGATTCGTCTGGTAGCCGACGGGCGTGAGAAACGCCGTCGAGGCCGCGAAGGTCACCGCGAGGACGAACGCGAAGGGGTTCGCACCGATCTGGTTCGCGGTCTCGACGGCGACGGGAAGCATCAACACGACGCTCGCGTTGTTGGAGATGACGCCCGTGATGAGCCCGGTCGCGAGGTAGAAGACCCAGAGGACGCCGAGAATCGGCAGATAGGACCCCGTCGCGGCGACGAGACTCCCAAGTAAGTCTGCGCCCCCGGTCTGCTCTAGGGCCATCCCGAGGGGGATGATGCCGGCGAGCAGGAAGATCACGTCCCACTCGACGGCGTCGTAGATCTCGGTCGGCTTGAGGACGCCCGTCGCGACCATCGCCACGACGCCCGCGAGCGCGGTCACGAGGATCGGGAGCGAAAGGGCCGACATCGCCTCGAACGCCGCGACGCCGGTCGCACCGGCGAGGGCGGCGCCGACCGCGCCCCACGGAACGGCGACGAAGCCGACGACGCCAGCCATGATCGCCACCGCGTGCGGAATCTTCTCGCTCCGGTAGTCCGGTTCCTCGGGTTCGTGTGCGACGATGAAGTCGTCGTTCCCCGAGAGGCGATCGATGCTGTCCGGCGCCGCCTGGACCAGCAGCGTGTCGCCGACGCGGATCCGCCGCTCGTCCATGTCCTCGCGAACCGTTTCACCCCGACTGCGGAAGGCCAGCACCGTCGCGTCGTAGCGCTGTCGGAACGTCGAACTCTCGAGGGACTCGCCGACGAGAAACGAACCGCGCGGGACGACCACTTCGACGAGGGTCCGATCCGGTACTTCGTCGGGCTCTAACTCGGCGGCGGTCTCGGGGCTGCCCGAGAGCGTGAGCGTCTCCCGGTCGACGAACTGCTGGACGGTGTCGCGGTCGGCGCGCAGCCGGAGCAGATCGCCGGCCCGGATCGTCTTCTGGCCGATCGGTTCGATGAACTCCTCGTCGTCGCGGACGACCTGGATGATGTCGGCGTCGAACTCGACGTGGTCGATGGCCTCCTCGACGGTCGTCCCGACGATCGGCGAGTCGTCGTTGACGACGACCTCGGTCAGGTACTCCTCAATGGCGTACTCCTGGACGTAGTCCTCCTCGACGGGGACGCGCTCGGGCAACAGTCGGTGGCCGACCGTCATGAGATAGATGCTGCCGACGATCAGCACGATGATCCCGAGCTGGGTGAACTCGAACATCGAGAACGGGTGGTCGAGCAGCCGCGCGGAGACGTCGCTCGCGAGGATGTTCGTCGAGGTGCCGATGAGGGTGAGCATCCCGCCGAACATCGACGCGTAAGAGAGCGGAATCAGGAGTTTCGAGGGCGACGTCTTCCCCTTGTGGGCGATGTCCGAGACGACGGGGACGAGGATGGCGACGACCGGCGTGTTATTGATGAACCCGGAGATGGGGCCGCTGACGCCGATCGTCGCGAGCAGTTGTTTGTCGAGGTCCTCGCCCGCGAACGCCGACATCTTCCGACCGACGATCTGGACGACGCCGGTGCGGCTGATCCCCGAGCTGAGGATCAACATCGCCAGCACGGTGATCGTCGCCGAGTTCGAGAACCCGGAGGTTCCCTCTGCGGTCGAGATCTGCGTGAAGTTCACCACGCCGTCGGCGCCGAGCACCATCAACAGCACCATGACGAGGATCGCGGTCACGTCGATCGGCAGCCACTCGGTGACGAATAAGACGAGCGCGAGCAGAATGATCCCGAACACGACCACCATATCGGGCGTCACTCCGAGCCCGCCGGTCTGAGCGGGCAGTCCAACGACGCCGTCGCTGTGGAGAACCTGACCGAACACGGTTGACGTCCCCCACTCTCGACCGACCCCGCTTGAAGCTCCCGATTCGGCGGTGCGAATCGAGCGACGGCGGCTGCCTCCCGTCATTCCGTCTTCATCTCCGGCGTCGGGCAAAGGCTTTAGTCGTGCCATAGAATACCACACTACCGATGGTCCACGCGTTCATCATGGTGAAGACGGCCGCCGGAGAGTCCGAGGGGCTACTCGCGGAGATCAGGGGCCTCGAGTCGGTGGTCGACGCTCACATCGTCGCCGGCAACTACGACATCATCGCGGAGATCGACGGCCAGGAGGTCTACGACGTTCTCGAGACCGTCTCCTCGAGCGTTCAGGGACTCGGCGGCGTCAGCGACACGAAAACGTACATCGCGATGGGGTGAGACGAGCGGCCGAGCCGCGCGACGGTGACCTGAACCCAGCAGGACGACAGCCCGTTTCCGTCCGGAGGCGTGCCGTCTCCGACCATCGCTCGCCGCGGTCGATTGTCCGTGTGAGAGCGACGAACGCGTAGTCCCGCGGTTGCGACGTTCGAACAACCACCATGGTACTCGGGGACAAACTTATTCACGGGGGCGAGCGTACCCCTGTTCATGCGGTTCGTGATTATCGGGGCAGGACGGGTCGGCCTGCGCACGGCGCGCGTCTTGCGCGACGAGGGCCACGAGGTAACGATGATCGAACGCGACGAGGCGAGGGTTCGCCGCGCTCGCGACCAGGAGTTCCCCGTCGTCGAGGGCGACGGCTCTCGCGAGGACATCCTCGAGGACGCCGGCATCCGCGACGCCGACGCGCTGGGCGCGCTGACGGGCGATCTGAACGTCAACTTCACCGCCTGCATGATCGCCAACCACTACGACTGCCGGACGATCATGCGCATCGACGAGGCCTACCGCGAGGGGATCTACCGCAAGTACGCCGACCAGGTCGACGAGGTGATCTACCCGGAGCGCCTCGGCGCGATCGGCGCGAAAAACGCCCTGTTGGGCGGCACGATCCGCGCGATCGCGGACATCGCCCCCCATCTGCAGGTCGTCGAACTCACGATCACCGACGCGGCCCCCGTCAACGGCTACACGATCAGCGAACTGCAACTCCCCGCCGACGCGACCGTCCTCGCGTTCGGCAAGCGCGGCCGGGACCTCGGGCTCCCCGACGCGGACCTCTCGCTCGAGGACGGCGACCGGCTCATCGTCCTCGCGGACTTCGACGTCCTGAGCGAGGTCCGCCAGCTCCTGGTCGGCGAATCGGCGGCCCAAGCGGCTACGAACGCAGGGACGGGCTCGAGTTCCGCGACGACGGACCTGTCGTCGGAGACCGATACCGGAGGTGTCAACTGATGGTCACGGCATTCATCATGATCAAGGCGAACACGGGCGAGGCGGATCGACTCCGAGACAGCATCGAGACGATCGACGGCGTTCAGTCGGCCTACATCGTCGCCGGCGACGTCGACATCATCGCGAAAGCGCAGGTCGAAACTCCCGCCGCGGTAAAGGAGATCGCGGCCACCCAGATCCAGGGCATCGACGGCGTCGAGAACACCCAGACGTACATCGCGATGGACTAGCAGCGAAGTTTTGCGCTGCGGGCGCGGCTTCGCCACGCCCTCGGCAAAAATTCGATTAAAAGCGCTCCTCCCTCCGTTTCGGCCTCTTCGAGGCCTCCACATCGGTCGTCGGCCCGCTCCTTCGCTTCGCTCACTCGCGGTGATCGACTGGGCATTAGCCTGCCCTTCCCCGAGTCGCACGACTCTCGCCGTCGCTCGAGTCGCGCTCCCGGCCAGAGAAATACGAAGCGACGGTCGTACTGAGAACGCTACATTGGCATTCCGTTACCACCGCCGTCACCTTCTGCGGCCTGCTGGCCGCGGTTCTGGGCGTTCTCGAGCAGCGTCGCGGCCGCGCCCTGATACTCGTAGCCGGGGATGATCCCCTGGGCGAACGTCCCCTCGACGAACTCGATGAGGGCCTTGGCGTCGTCGACGCCCTCCGCGGCGTCCCAGGCGACGTACTCGAGTCTGACGGTGACCGCGTCGTCGCCGCGGTCGACGGCGGGGTCCTCGTGGGTGCTCGTCTGGGCCACCGTGAAGGTGTCCTCGAGACGGCGCTCTAGGGTTTCGAACCAGCCGTCCTCAACGACGGAGGCGACGGTCTCGCCGGCGACGGCGGCGTCGAGCGTCGGGAGGGTGACGGTGACGCGGAACTCGCCGTCTCGCTTGCCCTCGGCGTCGTCGGCGGTGACGGTCGCGTCGAAGACGGTCGTCTCGAGGTCGTATCCGGCGCCGTCCTCGCGCGGGACGAACGCGTCGTGGGACTCGAGTTCGCGTGCGACGGGATCGGGAAGATCGGTCATCGTCCGTTCGAACGGCGGTGAGCGAAAAGGGTGTTACGCTGTCGCGCAGTCTGTCACGGTCGTTGACTATTGAATGGGGCCGTTACAGGCGGGTAATCGCCCGACGGCGGCGGGATCGTTTCACGAACGTAATCGGCCGTTTCCGCGATAAATGGCATGCATTACTACAACGGATATTGCCGTTTTTCGACGGCATGAGTCTCGATAGACACGCCGCCGAACGCCGCCGATTCGCACGCCTCCTCGGCATCGACGGGGAACTCGGCTCCGGGCTGCCGATCGGAACGCCCTCGAGTCGGACCGAGGAGGAGAACGACAGCGATCATCGCGAACGGGACGCCGACCGATCGACCGACGAGGAGTTCGCTACTCGATCTCGCGATCGTTGAGGAACACGTTGATCGCCGTCGCGACCTCTTCGAAATCTTTGACGGTGAGTCCGTCGGTCGTGACGAAGATCCCGTCGCTATCGCTGGTTACTCTGACGAGAAAGCCGTTGTCGAAGACGCGAATGGTGTAGTTGTAGTCGCCGAGTTCGGAGTTGTCGTAGGCCGTCTGGGCCGTCTTGAAACCGCGCCACTCGTGGCCGATAAAGGTCGACAGATCGGCGTCGCGCTCTAAGTCCTCGCGCAGGTACACCTGCTCGAAGTCGTCGCGCGTAAAGTAGGTGACAGAACGGAGGCTGTCGCCGATCGCCGTCCGACAGGTGGTGACGATCCGTTCCGCAGCCTCGTCCGTGAGCAACCCGGTAGGCATGCCGAATACATCGAACCGCGTGACCTTAACGACAAGGGGCTGGTTTGACTCGCTGAAAACGGCGTTCACCGCCGAGCGCTGTTTCATCGTCGAACGCTGTTCTACCACCAAGCGCTGTTCTACCACCGAACGTCGTTCTGTCTTCGAGTGTCGTCACTGACGCGACGACGGCGAGCGATCAGACCGCGTCGATCGCCCGGTCCAGATCCGCGATTACGTCGTCGACGTCCTCGATGCCGATCGAGAGCCGCACGAGGTCGTCGGTGACGCCGCTGGCCAGTTTCTCCTCCTCGGTGAGCTGCTGGTGGGTCGTACTCGCGGGGTGGATGATCAGGGTCTTCGCGTCGCCGACGTTCGCCAGCAGACTCGTCAGGTCGACCTCGTTACAGACCGTTTCTGCGGCGTCGTACCCGTCCTCGAGGCCGAACGTGATCATCCCGCCGTAGCCGCCCTCGAGGTACTCCCGGGCGTTCTCGTGGGTCTCGTGGCTCTCGAGGCCGGGGTAGTTGACCCAGGAGACCTTCGGATGGTCCTCGAGGTACTCCGCGACGGCCATCGCGTTCTCGCAGTGTTTCTCCATCCGCAGCGGCAAGGACTCGAGTTTCTGGAGGGTGACCCAGGCGTCGAACGGCGACTGCTGGTTCCCCAGATCGCGCAGCCCGCGAGTCCGCGCGACGACCGAAAAGGCCGCCTCGCCGAACGTCTCGTAGAAGTTGACGCCGTGGTACGCGGGATTGGGTTCCGTAATCTCGGGATAGTCGCCCTCCGGCCACGGGAAGGAGCCGCCGTCGACCAGCACGCCGCCGACCGTCGATCCCGCGCCGTGGAGCCACTTGGTCGTGGAGTTCCAGACGAGGTCGGCGCCGTGCTCGAGCGGGCGGCACAGGTACGGCGTCGCGAACGTGTTGTCGACGAACAGGGGCACGTCGTGGTCGTGGGCGATGTCAGCGATGCGCTCGATATCGGGCGTCACGAGCGCTGGATTACCGATCGTCTCGAGGTGGACGAACGCGGTATCGTCGTCGATCGCCTCCGCGTAGGCCTCGTAATCGAGCGTATCGACGAAGTTCGTCTCGATGCCCCGCTTCGCGACGGTGTGGGTGAGGTAGGTGTACGTGCCGCCGTACAGCGACGACGAGGAGACGATGTTGTCGCCGACGTCCGCAAGGATGAACGTCGCGAGGTCGAAGGCGGCCATCCCCGACGACGTGGCGAGCGCGCCGACGCCGCCCTCGAGCGTCGCGATGCGCTCCTCGAGCATCGCGTTCGTCGGGTTCATGATCCGCGAGTAGATGTTTCCGGTCTCTTCCAGGCCGAACAGGGCGGCGGCGTGCTCTGTGTCCTCGAACTCGTAGGAGGTTGTCTGGTACAGCGGCGGCGCTCGGGCACCCGTCGTTGGATCGGCTACCTGGCCGGCGTGGACGCTGTTCGTGGCGAACTTGTTCTCGTCAGGAGTGTCTCCCATACCCGACCCGTTGGCAGCCGTGAAGGTAAAACTGGGAGACGATCATGTTCGGAATTCCGACGCACGAGCCGCGCAGCGAAAAAACGAACCGGGTTGGAGCGGTTAGCGGAGTTTCGCGAGCACGGTAGCCACGAGGACGGCGAGCGTGGCGAGCGCGGAGCCAGCGGCGAAGCCGGGCATCCCGTCGTCCGAGCCGTCGTCGTCCGTCTCGTCGTCTGACGGGGAGCCGTCGTCGTCGGATTCGGAGTCGTCACCGTCGGATTCGGAGCCGTTATCGTCGGATTCCGATCCGTTGGGATCCGAGTCCTCGGTACCGGAGCCATCGTCGCCGACGGTCAGCGTTCCCGCCTCGAGCGACGGGTCGACGGCGCCACCGTCGTCGTCGTCGACCTGCATCGACGTAACGCGCAGGTCCGTTTGACCGGCGTCGGCGCCGGCCACGTCGATCGTCGCCAGCGTGACGTTCGCGTCGCCGGCCGTGACCGCGTCGTCGAGGTCGGCGGCTTCGACGGTGATCGTTTCGCCGTCGGCGCCCACGGCGGGGTCGGTCGTCAACCCGAAGTGATCTGGGTAGCTGGCGTTCGCGACGGTTGCGACGTCGCCGTCGTCGACGGCGAGCGCGATCTTGAACCCGGCGAGTCCGTCGGGAACGTCGGTCAGCGAGACGCGGAGACTCCCGGTCGAATCGGGCTCGACCGTCGCGTCGGAGACGACCAGCGCGGGCTCGGCGCCGCTCGAGGCGCCGTTGGCCGGTGCAGCGCTGTCGGCCGATGCGGCCCCATCAGTCATCGCCGGACTCGGTTCAGTCGTCGTCGGCTCGCCGGCCGTGGTCGCGGCGCCGACCGAACCGAGCGTGACCGTTCCGACGACCGTCGCGATCACGAGTGCGACGACGAGAGTTCGGAACGCGCGCCCGCGGAGAGGCGAGCGGTCCCGGCCTCGGCGGTGCGATTCAGACTCGGACCCGGTCGTCGGCGTATCGGTGTTGTCGTGCCTCATCGGTTACAGCTCGTCATAGAGGGCGACGACGTCATCATAGTCGATACGGCCGTTGTCGTTGAAGTCGAACGCCGCCTCGTTGAGTTGGACGGCATCGCCCTCGAGATTCTCGAACAGCAGGGTGACGTCCTGGTAGTCGAGTCGGCCGTTGCCGTTGACATCCTCGAAGCGTCCGTCCCCGTCGAGGTCCGTCGGGGCCTGACCCGATCCCTCGCCGATCGGCGGCGGACCGACGACCACGATACCCGGACGCGGCTGGGTGTCGATCGCCATCCCGTCGTCGTCGTCCAGCGAGTGGACCTCGATCGTAATATCGGTCGTACCCGTGCCGACGCCCTCGAGGTCGAGCGTCGCGAGCGTGACCTCCTCGAGGGTCGCACCGATCTCGTCCTCGAGGTCGGCAAAGCGGAACTCGACGCTCGAGCCGTCGCCGATCGACGGCTCCGAGGTCAACTCGAGCGCGTCGTGGTAGCTGACGTCGGTGATCTCGGCGACGTCGGCGTGCTCGACGGAGACGGTGACGCGGCCGCCCGCGAGGCCGTCCGGGATCGACGAGAGCGTCAGGTCGACCTCGCCGGTCGCGCCGTGGCTGACCGCGATCGAGTCGGTCCGGAGAACCGCCGGCGGCTCGTAGACCCACATCGCGTCATTCTCGTACGTGCGGCCGAAGGAGCCCTTGTCCTCACAGAGGATGACTCGGCCGTCGTCCATGACCATCACGTTGTCGACGTTGATCAGCGACTCGTCGAGCAGGGAGACGGAATCGCTCCCGTTCGGGCCGACGACGACCGGCTCGAGTCTGGAGACGTCGTACCCCTCCTCGAGTTCGGCTCGGTAGAGGACGCCGGTCTCGACCTCGTCGAAGCGGAGTTCGCCCTGATCGTCGGTCATCGAGCCGCCGAGCGCGGAGATACCGAAGTAGATGAAGTCGCCGGGTTCGGCCTCGTCGTGGGAGTCGATCCCCTCGGCCTTGTTGAACTCGACGCTGGCGCCGATCTCCTTGGCGGCCGCGCGGGTCTCGAGGAAGGGAACGCGACGGAGTTCTTCGTCGACACCGTCTGGGCCGCGTTCCGCGTACTGTTCGGCCCACTCGACGATCTCTTCATCGGCGATGTAGTCCTGGTTGCCGTTGATCGCGACTTCCTCGTCTGCTTCGCGCAGGGCCTGCTCGAGGTCGTCGGCCCAGTCGGTCTCGGCGTGGGTCTCGAGGTAATCGACCTGCGTGACGTCGTCGTACTCGCTGATCCAGGCTTCGACTTCGGCGTTGCTCGCGGTGCCTAGCGGAAGCCACTCGATATCGAGGTCGGTCTCGGCGACCGGTCCCTCGCCGATCTCGGTGGCTTTCATCGCGTACAGCGTGCCGCAGACGTCCATCCGGTCGTCGTACTCCGGAATCGGCTCTTCGGCGACGAACTTGTAGATGCCCTTCGCGCCGCCGTCGGAAGCGAGATAGACCGTCCGTTCGTCGGGCAGCACTTCGGGACACTCCCACGCGGCGCGGCCGAAGACGTGGTGTTTGACCGGGACAGGGTCGTCGCTTGCGGGATCGGTGATTTCAACGAACTTCCCGTAGCGGTAGCGGTTCGGGAACGCCTCGTCGTCGATCGGGGTAGGCGTATCCTCGCCCTCGATCCGGTCGACCGGCTCGGCGCCGAGGTGGTAGGCGTGTTTCTCGAGGCCGGTCAGCGCCCAGGCACCCATCGGCCCCCAGCCGTCCTCGCCGAGGGCCTCGTTGAGCCCGTTCGAGAGTTCACCGGGATTCGGTCGGTTCCAGAACTCGCTGGCGCCCCGGAGACCGACGCCGCTTCCGTTCTCGACGATGTCGCTGACCGTCGCGGTGCCTTGGACCCGCGGATGGCTGTAGTCCTCCTCGGACGACAGCGGCGTCTCCCACGGACTGAGGTCGCCGTAACAGTTGATCCGCGTGCCGCCGACCTCGCGGAAGGCCTCGGTGTTCTCGAGTTCCATCGCGTTCTCGAGGTCGGCCTCCCAGCGACCCGACTCGCGGCTGAGCGGCGTCCGCGTGATCGCGCCCGGACGAGTCTCGTTGTTGGTGAAGAGGTAGCCCTCGGTCCCCTCGTCGTTGGTCGAGACGAAGAAGTTCATGTCGGTGACGCCGCCGGCGCTCGCGAGGTCCTCGCCGACGAGCTCCGCGACGTTCTCGCCGTCGGGCGTCTGCGGGTGACCGAACCGCTCGGTCTCGCCGTTGATCGGGTCGCCCGCCTGCATGAGCAGCCGGTAGTCGCCGGCCGCCCCGAGGACCTGCTGCTCCTCGGCCTTCGTTCGCGGCGGCTCGAGTTCGTCGAACTCGTCGTTCTTGCCGTTGAACGTGAACTGGAAGTCGTCGAAAACGCCGACCCCGCCCCGGTTGAACGGCTCCATATTGTCGTCGCTGGGCGCCTGCAGGCTGTAGAGTAGTTCCCCCGTGTCGAAGACGAACGGCCCCGTTACCTCGGCGCCGAGTGCCGTCGTCGAGAACCGGTCGATGTTCCCCTTGACGTACGGCGCCTCGAGCGTGTCGTGTTCCTCGGGATCCCCGTCCGCCCCCACGAGACCGACCGTCCCCGCACCGACTGCCGCGGCCGCCGACGATGCCATCAGCTTTCGCCTGGTAAATTCGACCATGCAAACGGGTTGACCCCTTGGGATAGGGTCAGGTTTTATAATATTATTATAATCCATACTGTTATCAAACGGTGAAGTTCATACGTCTCGATAGTCGAATTGAACGAGCGGGAGTCTATATAGTCGAGCGGAGGGCCGAAAAATAGTCCGGACGAAAAACCGCAGGTGAGACCGGCTCGGCGGTCGTCTCGGCGATGAACGGTCGAATCGAGCGCCAGCGACGAGGCGGGCGAATCGACCGTACGGCTCGGCGCCGAATCACGAGCCGGACGCGAATCCGAACGCGGACGGCGCCTCGATTACAGTTCGTCGTAGAGGGCGACGACGTCGTCGTAGTCGATGCGGCCGTTGTCGTTGAAGTCGAACGCCGCCTCGTTGAGTTGGACGGCGTCACCCTCGAGGTTCTCGAACAGCAGGGTGACGTCCTGGTAGTCGAGTCGGCCGTTGCCGTTGACGTCCTCGAAGCGTCCGTCCCCGTCGAGGTCCGTCGGAGCGCGGCCCTCGCCGATCGGCGACGGACCGACGACCACGACGCCCGGGCGAGGCTGGGTGTCGATCGCCATCCCGTCGTCGTCGTCAAGCGAGTGGACCTCGATCGTAATATCGGTCGTGCCGGTGCCGACGCCCTCGAGGTCGAGCGTCGCGAGCGTGACCTCCTCGAGGGTCGCGCCGATCTCATCTTCGAGGTCGGCAAAGCGGAACTCGACGCTCGAGCCGTCGCCGATCGACGGCTCCGAGGTCAACTCGAGCGCATCGTGGTAGCTGGCGTCGGTGATCTCGGCGACGTCGGCGTGCTCGACGGAGACAGTGACGCGACCACCCGCGAGGCCGTCGGGGATCGACGAGAGCGTCAGGTCGACCTCGCCGGTCGCACCGTGGCTAATCGCGATCGAGTCGGCGCGCAGGACCGCCGGCGGCTCGTAGACCCACATCGCGTCGTTCTCGTACGTGCGGCCGAAGGTACCTTTGTCCTCACAGAGGATGACTCGGCCGTCGTCCATGACCATCACGTTGTCGACGTTGATCAGCGACTCGTCGAGGATCGACGTGGGATCGCTCTCGTTCGGGCCGACGACGACCGGTTCGAGTCGGGAGACGTCGTAATCCTCCTCGAGTTCGGCTCGGTAGAGGACGCCGGTCTGAACCTCGTCGAACCGAAGCTCGCCGTGCTCGTCGGCCATGGAGCCGCCGAGCGAGGAGATGCCGAAGTAGATGAAGTCGCCGGGTTCGGCCTCGTCGTGGGCGTCAATCCCTTCGGCCTTGTTGAACTCGATGCTGGCGCCGATCTCCTTGGCGGCCGCGCGGGTCTCGAGGAAGGGAACGCGACGCAGGTCCTCGTCGACGCCGTCGGGGCCACGTTCCGCGTACTGTTCGGCCCACTCGACGATCTCCTCGTCGGTGATGTAATCCTGGTTGCCGTTGATGGCGACCTCCTCGTCCGCTTCCGTCAGCGCCTGCTCGAGGTCGTCGGCCCAGTCGGTCTCGGCGTGGGTCTCGAGGTAGTCGACCTGCGTAACGTCGTCGTAGTCGCTAATCCAGGCCTCGACTTCGGCATTGCTCGCCGTTCCGAGCGGGAGCCACTCGATGTCGAGATCGGTCTCGGCGACCGGTCCCTCGCCGATCTCGGTTGCCTTCATGGCGTACAGCGTGCCGCGGACGTCCATCCGGTCGTCGCACTCCGGAATCGGCTTCTCGGCGACGAACTTGTAGATGCCCTTCGCGCCGCCGTCGGAGGCGAGATAGACCGTCCGTTCGTCGGGCAGCACCTCGGGGCACTCCCACGCGGCGCGACCGAAGACGTGGTGCTTGACCGGGGTCGGCACGTCGGCGGTCGGCTCGGTGACCTCGACGATCTTGCCGTAGCGGTAGCGGTTCGGGAACGCCTCGTCGCCAATGGGTCGGGGCGTGTTCGCGGTCTCGAGCCCGTCCTCGCCCTCGACCTCGTTCTGATCGATCGGCTCGACGCCGAGGTGATAGGCGTGTTTCTCGGTGTTCCGGTTGTTGTGCAGCCCCATCGGGTACTCGTGCTCGTCGCCGAATAGCTCCTGGAGCGAGCCGTCGACCTCGAGAATGTTGGGTCGATTCCAGAACTCGCTGCCGCCGCGGAGACCGACGCCGCTCCCCTGCTCGACGATATCGCTGACCGTCGCGAGCCCGTTGACGCGCGGATGGCCGTACTCCTCTTCGGCCGACAATGGCGTCTCCCACGGACTCAGGTCGCCGTAACAGTTGACCTTCGTCCCGCCGATCTCGCGGAACGGTTCGGTGTTCTCGAGTTCCATCGCGTTCTCGAGATCGGCCTGCAGGTAGCCGTCCTCGTCCCGGTAGAGGGGCGTTCGCGTGATTCCTCCCGGTCGGATCTCGTTGTTAGTGAAGAGGTAGCCCTCAAGCCCCTCCTCGTCCGTCGAGACGAAGAAGTTCATGTCGGCCTGGTCGCCGATGCCGTCGTACCCGTCTTCGGAAACGTCGACGAGTTCCTGCCCGTCCGGCGTCTGCGGGTGGCCGAACCGCTCGGTCCCGCCGTTGATCTCGTCGCCCGTCTGGACGAGCAGCCGGTAGTCGCCGGCCGCCCCGAGGACCTGCTGTTCCTCGCGGTCCGTTCGCGGCGGCTCGAGCTCGTCGAACTCGTCGTTCTTGCCGTTGAACGTGAACCGGAAGTCGTCGAAGACGCCGACCCCGCCCGTGTTGAAGGGCTCGAGATTATCGTCGTGTGGACCCTGGAGACTGTAGAGGAGTTCCCCCGTGTCGAAGACGAACGGCCCCGTTACTTCGGCGCCGAAGGCCGTCGTCGAGAATCGATCGATGTTCCCCTTGACGTACGGCGCCTCGAGCGTGTCGTGTTCCTCGGGATCCTCGTCCGCCCCCACGAGACCAACTGTCCCCGCGCCGACTGCCGCTGCAGCCGACGATGCCATCAGATTCCGCCTGGTAAATTCGACCATGCAGCCGAATCAATATTCGAAGAAGTAATGAGAATTTATAATAGATAGAAGTGAGATATTGTAGATAACGAAGTAAAATTAACGGGAATATACCGAACATAGCACTCTGACGTCTATTGATCGATATGCAGACGTGAGAGGGATTACATAGCCGACCCGGCGTCGCGGGGCGAGTCGAAGACCCGACGGGGCGCGGGTCGAGTAATTCGAGACAGGAACGCGCCGATCACGGCGTCAGCGCGGCTCCGGCGGCGGACGGCGGAACTGTCGAAGAAAGGGGAACGAGGGTGTCGAACGGCGGCAGCGATCCGAGCGGTCGTCAGTCGAGACCTTGTGTCTTCACTTCGGTCCGGACCTCGTCGGCGCGGTCGCGGACCCACGTGAGGTAGCGCTCGATCTCCGTCGGCGTCGATCCGAAGAAGGAGGCGACCCAGTCGCGGTCGGCCCACGGCAGCGTCATGAGGTAGGCGGCGAGGGTGTCCTTGCCCGCCTGGACGACCTCCGGCGGGACGCCGCGCTCGCCGGTACCCTCCTCGACGAAGCCGTTCACGTCGAAGTAGACGTCGGCGTACAGGCGGGCGTCCGTGAGACTGTCGAAGGCGATATCGGTGTGTTCGGGCGCTTCGAACCGGTAGCGCTCGTCGGTGTCGTCGTCGACGATACGGACGTCGAGAACGTACTCCTCGACGACCCGATCGGCTGTTTCGGGGGCGGGGTCGGACGTGGACATTTCCGTGGATCCATTCGAGGGTGAAACAGTATTGAACGTTGATATGATGGCTATTGTCCGCTCGTGAGTGGTCGGTAGGGCTACTGGGACACCGGCGCGGTCGGTCTCGGGTGTCCCCGCGATCGATCCGCCGGTCTCAGGCCGCGCTTTTTAGGCCGCCGTCGTCGTTACGACCGTCCACGACTACGGATGAACGTCCTAATCGTCCTCGGCCACCCCCGAACCGATAGCCTCTGTGGCGCGCTGGCCGACGCCTACCGCGACGGGGCGCTCGAGGCCGGTCTCGAGGTGCGGCAACTCGCCGTCGCCGACTGCGAGTTCGATCCCGACGTCCGCGAGGTCTCGCCGACCGACCAGTCGCTGGAGCCCGACCTGCGGGCGGCCCGGGAGTCGATCGAGTGGGCCGACCACCTCGTCTTCGTCTACCCGAACTGGTGGGGGACGATGCCGGCGCGGCTCAAGGGCTTCTTCGATCGGGTCTTCACGCCCGGCTTCGCGTTCGTCGAGTACGACGAGGAGGAGGGCGCGGGACACGAGGGATTACTGGACGACAAGACCGCCGAGCTGATCGTCACGATGGACATGCCGCCGTGGGTCTACCGCTGGATCTACCGCCAGCCGGGCAACAACGCCGTCAAACGCGCGACGCTCGGCTACGCGGGGATCCGAACGACGCGGATCACCAACCTCGGCCCCGTCGAGGAGTCGACCGCCGAGGAACGCGAAGGGTGGCTCGAGAAGGCGACTCGACTCGGCGAGAGTCTCGCCAGCGGGCCCGATTCGCGATCCACGCGCGTCTGCCGGCGGGCGACGGCGTGGCTGAAGGCGCTGCGGCTGCAATTCTACCCGATGGCGTGGGTGGCCTACACCATCGGCGCGCTGGCGGCCGTCGGCTCGAGCGACGTGCTCTCCTCGTCCGCCTACTGGCTGGGCTTCGCCTTCCTCTTCTCCCTCGAGGCGGCGACGGTGCTGTCGAACGAGTACGTCGATTATCCCACCGATCGTGAGAACGCGTTCGCCGGCCCGTTCACCGGCGGCTCGCAGGTACTGGTCGACGGCGTCCTCGAGTTCGGCGACCTCAGACGGGGGATCGCCGTCGCGCTCGCGCTGGCCGTCGGGACCGGCGCGGCCGCGCTCGCGATCGGTCCCGGCTCGCCCATGGCCGGGGCGGTCGTCATGGCCGCGCTGGGCGTGCTGGCGCTCGGCTACACGCTGCCGCCGCTCGAACTCTCCTACCGGACGCTGGGCGAACTCGACGTAGCCGTCACCCACAGCACCGGGGTCCTGCTGGTCGGGTACGTCCTGCTCGGCGGGAGTGCGACCGACCCGCTCCCGTGGCTGCTGTCGGTGCCGTTCCTGCTGTCGGTGCTCCCGTCGATCACGCTGGCCGGCGTGCCGGACCGCGAGGCCGACCGGGCCGCCGACAAGGAGACAATCGCGGTTCGCTTCGGCGTCGACGGCGCCGCGAGGGTGGCGACGGCGACCGCGGGCCTGGCCTGTCTGGCGGCGCTCGTCTGGGTGGCGTTCGACGTCGGCGGCGGCGCCTACGACCCGCTGATCGCCCTCAGTGTCCCGCACGCGTTCGGGCTCTGCTGGCTCCTGCGGGATCGGCTGTGGGATCGAACGACGCCCGCTCGCATCGACGGGCTGATGGCCGCGGCGCTTTCGTTTCTGGTCTGGTTCGGGGTCGTCCCGCTGTTGAACCTGCTGTGAGCGGAGAGAACGGAAACCCGCTTACTCGAGCAGCGACTCGCCGGTCATCTCCGGGGGCTGTGCGAGGTCGATCAACTCGAGGATCGTCGGCGCGATGTCGGCGAGGGTACCGCCCTCCCGAACGGTCCGCCCGCCGTCGGAGCCGTCGTCGGCGACGTAGACGAGCGGGACGAGGTTGTACGTGTGCGCGGTGTGGGGGTCCTCCTCGGTGCCCATGTCGTCGGCGTTGCCGTGGTCGGCGGTGACGAGGACGTGCGCGCCGGCGTCCCGGAGCGTTTCCGCGAGCCGGCCGAGTTGCGCGTCGACGGCTTCGACGGCCTCGATGGCGGCCTCGTAGTCGCCCGTGTGGCCGACCATGTCGGGATTGGCGTAGTTCAACACGAGCACGTCGGGGTCGTCGGATTCGATCACGTCGACGGCGGTGTCGGTCACCTCGGGCGCGCTCATCTCCGGCTGCAGGTCGTAGGTCGGCACGTCGGGGCTCTCGACGATCTCCCGGATCTCGCCGTCGAACTCGATCTCGCGGCCGCCATTGAGGAAGTAGGTGACGTGGGCGTACTTCTCGGATTCGGCGATCCGCAGTTGCGTCCGGTCCGCATCGGCCAGCACCTCGCCGAGCACCTGCTCGGGCTGGTTCGGCGGGTAGGCGATCGGGAGGTCGAACGTCTTGTCGTACTGGGTCAGCATGACGACCTCCGCGTCCGGCGGGCTGGTCTCGGACTGGTCGGCCCAGTCCTCGGACCGGATGTCGGCCAGCATTCGCGTGAGCTGGCGCGCGCGGTCCGAGCGGAAGTTGAACCAGACCACCGAATCCCCGTCCTCGAGGGCCGGTCCGCCCGCAATGATTGTCGGCTCGACGAACTCGTCGGTCACGTCGCGGTCGTAGGATTGCTCGACCGCCTCGACCGCGGAGTCGGCCTCGTGGTCGGCCTCGCGGTGGACCATCGCGTCGTAGGCCCGTTTGGTCCGCTCCCAGTTCTGGTCGCGGTCCATCGCGTAGTACCGGCCCGTGACCGTCGCCACGTCGCCGGTGCCGTGTTCGTCGACGACGTCCTCGAGCGTCGAGAGGTAGTCACGACCGCCGGTCGGCGAGGTGTCCCGGCCGTCCGTGATCGCGTGAGTGACGGCCTCGACGTCGCGGTCGCCCGCCAGTTCGATCAACGCGTGGAGGTGCTCGTGGTCGGAGTGGACCCCGCCGTCGCTGACGAGGCCGACGAAGTGCACCTTCCCGTCGTTTTCGCGGGCGTTGTCGAACGCGGTGTTGATCGCGTCGTTCTCCCGGAAGGAGCCGTCCGCGATGGAGTCCGAGATCCGGGTGTACTCCTGGTAGACCACGCGGCCGGCGCCGATATTGAGGTGGCCGACCTCGCTGTTGCCCATCTGCCCGTCGGGGAGGCCGACGCGCCGGCCCGCGACCTCGAGCGTCCCGTACGCGCCGGCGTCGGCGAGCCGGTCGAAGTTCGGCGTGTCGGCGGCTTCTACGGCGTCTCTGCTCGTTCCGTCGCCGAGTCCCCACCCGTCGAGGATGATCAGCGCAGCGTCCATGTGCGACGGGTCGCCAGCCGCTCGTAACTAGCTGTCGTTGTCTCGCGGGCGCGCCGGCGGGCGTCTCGAACGCGGATCGTCCCCGCCCGCCTTCGCTCGCCGCCGGTCGAGGACCGGCGGCCCGACGCCGGTGGCAGACGGAAAGTATATACAACGCAACTAGAGAATGTGGCGCAGCTATCGGGTCGCCGCGACGGCGGTCCCGCCCCTCGACCATGACCGGCCGTCTCTCCCTCACGACGCTGCCCGACCGCGCTCGGCTCCGCGACGCGCTCGATCGCCGTTTCGGCATCGACGCTCGCGCGCTGGCGGCGTTTCGAATTATTCTCGGCTGTACGCTCTTGTTCGACGTCTTCCACCGGTCGCGGGATTTGGTCGCGTTCTACACCGACGCCGGCGCGTACCCGCGGGCGTTGCGACTCGCGGTCGGCAACTCGAGGGGCGAGTACTCGCTGCACATGCTCTCGGGCGAGCCGTGGGTGCAGGCTGTGCTCTTCGGCCTCGCGGCGCTGCTCGCGCTCGCGCTGATCGTCGGCTACCGAACGCGGCTCGTCACCTTCCTCTCGCTGGTCTTGCTCGTCTCCGTCCACTTCCGCAACCCGCTGGTCCTCAACGGCGCCGACAGACTGTTGCGCGAGGTGCTGTTGCTGGGGCTGTTCCTGCCGCTCGGGCGGCGGTGGGCCGTCGACGCGCTCGGCGACGACCGAGAGAGTGGCGGCGAGCAGGACCGTGAACCCGGGAACGGAACGAGAACGGGAACAGGAACCGAGAATCGGGTGGTGACGCCCGCGACGGCGGCCGTGCTCGTCTACGTCGTCGGCTTCTTCGCGAACAACGGCCAGCACAAGCGACTCGGCGACACCTGGACCACCGGCGAAGCGCTGGGGTACGCCCTCCGACAGGACCACATGACGATTCTCGTCGGCGATCACGTCGTCGACTACCCGCTGCTCCTCGAGATCGGGACCTACGGCTGGCTGGCCGTGGTTGTCGGCGCCCCGCTGTTGCTGGTGCTGACCGGGCGGCTCCGGACCGCCTACGTCGGGGCGTTCCTCGGCGCCGTCGCCGGACTGGGGCTGAGCATGGCCGTGGGGCTGTTCCCCGCCGTGTTGACGGCGGTGCTGGTGCTGTTCCTGCCCTCGTTCGTCTGGGACCGCCTCGAGGCACTCGGCGCGGCGTGCTGTGAACGAATCGGGCGGCTCGAGCGCCTGCGGACGCGAATCGGCGCGCTCGCGTCGCGGGTCGGTCCGCCCCGCAGCCTCCGTTCGGTGCTCCCGTCGCAGGTCAGGAACCGCCGGCACCGGCTCCGGACGATCCTCCTCGGCGGCGTATTGATCGTCGTCGTCCTCTGGACCGTCGGGCTGCTGGGCTACGCGGACGCGTTCGAACCGGTCGACGCCGTCGATCCCGACGACAACCAGTGGACGATGTACGCCCCGAACCCGTCGACGAGCTACGGCTGGTACGTGGTCGAGGCAGACCTCGAGTCCGGCGAGGAGATGGACGTCCTGCGAAACGAGGCGGTCCGGGATGGACCGCCGGCGGAGGCATCGGACACGCTCCCGAGCTTCCGCTGGCGGAAGTACATGAACTCGCTGGACGACGACGAGGCCCGTGCCGACCGGTTCGGGACGTACATGTGCGACCGCGCCGCCGACCAGTTCGACGCGCCCGTCGAGCGGGTCGAGGTCACCTACCATTACCGGTCGATCGAACCCGCCGGAGACGATCCGACGACGGGGACCGTCACTCGAGTCGAAACGGTGTGTTCGGCGACCTGAGGCGTGGCGCTGTGAACCCACGGCCGCGTGCGACCGGAATGCTGAACACGTCTGGCACCCAACTGAAGCTATCACGATGGCCACGGACGTACCGCGAGAGGATCCGATCGTGCTCTTCGACGGCGTCTGCAACCTCTGTCACGGGTTCGTGCAGTTTCTCGTTCCGCGGGACACCGAGGGCCAGATCCGCTTCGCGTCGTTGCAGTCCGACGTCGGCAAGCAGTTGCTGGCCGAGTACGGTCTCGCCGACCACGACCTCGACTCGGTCGTGTTACTCGAGGGCGACGAGGCGTACGTCAAATCCGACGCGGTGATCCGGATCGGCCAGCTCCTGGGCGGCATTTACCGACTGCTCGGGCCGTGTCGGTTCCTCCCCCGCCGGCTTCGGGACTGGGCGTACGACCTCGTCGCGCGCCACCGCTACCGGCTGTTCGGACAGAAAGAGCAGTGTATGCTGCCGACCGGAAACGTCCGGGACCGGTTCCTCGAGTAGGGGACGCGGCTCCCCGTCGAGGTGTCGATCGGATCGGCGACCTTACTGCTTGGCTTCGACGAGGCCCAGGTACGGCGCGATCACGTCGCGATCGACCACCAACTCGAGGCGTTCGGCCGCCTCGTCGTACCGGACGAGACCCGCATCCTGGAGATGGGGGAGATGCCGGTGGTGCAGGTCGACGAGGATCCGCTGGTACCGGTCGTACGTCGGGGCGGCCTCTTTGAGCGCGATGTACTCGGCGAGATCACCGAGATGGATCGCTGCCGGCTTCTGGGCGAGATAGGTGAGCGCGTACTGTCGTCGCGTCTCCGCGAAGGCCCTGAACAGTCGCGTCGGGGAAACGTCCGCGTCGTCGATCTCGGCTCCCTGGGAATTTCGTGTTTTCGGCGTCATAATGGGGCGTACTGTACCTACGCTCTCTCCCCGACCGGGTCTCGCAAGCCGACTTCAGCAGAGTACACGTGTCAGTGTGTAGGGGGTCCACATAACCTTTGTTGTAACCGACATATACTAGAAATGAAACTGGAAGGATCTTTTACCGGTCAGTCTTCGAGGAACTCCGGTTCGAAGGCCGAATCGGAGTCCGGATCGGGATCCCGTCGCTCGATCGTGATCGTCCATTCGGGGGCGGCGGAGACCGGCGACGAAACGTCCCAGACGCCGTCGATGACGGCGCCGCGGCCGAAGGCGGTCGTCACGAGCGCCTCGAGATCGCGTTCGAAGGCCGCAATTACGTCGGAGTCGGGGGGTCCGCTGTCGGATGCCATGGTATCTCGGCGGGAGGGCTGACACGTGCGGCGAGTGGTGAGCGCCGGCGCAACGCTGTTCCTCCACAGGGTCCCGAAGACAGCGGTAAATATAACCACGTCGCCGTTATGAATTGGTTTTGATACTTCTGTAGCGATCGATGATCGACGCTAGTCCGGTGGCCCGCGTCACCGAATTCGACTCGAGTCGGCAGCCTCGAACGACGGCGTCGCGACGGGGCGCGTCAGTGGTCGAAGGTCGCGCCGCAGTCGCCACAGACCGTGCCGCGGCCGGGTTTGGTTCGCTGTGCGAAAACGGCGCCGCAGTCGTCGCAGATCATAAAGAGGCGGCGTTCCGGCGGGACGCCGGCCTCGAACGTGACCTGAATCCAGGCGTCGCGGTTCGTCTCGTCGTACAGCGTCACGTCGGCGCCGTCCTGGCGCCAGTTGATCGGGTCCTCGTCGGTGTCGACCGCTTCCAGACCTCGCTTGGACATCGGGATATCCGGATTCACCCTCTACCCACATATAATTTTTCTGATAATATTTTACCCGGCCTCGAGTTAATGCATTGCTACCTGCGCGATCGGGCCGACCGTCGTCTTTTTGCGAATGGGACGGGAGCCACCGAGTGTGACTCTCGATCCGGTCCACTTCGACGGCATCGCGCAACTCGCGAGGCGGATCGATCACGGGGCCGACGAGCGCGATCGCCGCGCCTTCGCCGAGACGGTCTGGGCGGAGTTCCTCGATCCGCTCGTCGACGACGACAGCCAAACCGTCCTCGAGCCGGTCGGCGAGCAGCATCGTCGTCACGTCGACTGCGAGGATGTCGCGCTCCACGATCGACCGTTCGCGAGCGAGCACGGGCTCGACGCGGGAACCATCAACCCGACGACGTTCAAAAACGGCCTCGTCATCGACATCGCGCAGGCGGCGATGGCCGCCACGCCGAGCGACCTCGACCTCCACCGGTCGCGAACTACGGTGATGACGGTCCACTCCAACGACGAGACGATGACCGTCAATGAATCGTGGGGGAAGTTCGACGAGGGGTACAGCCGGAGCCGCGCCGTCAAGATCCCGCCGCTGCCTCGCTTCGCCGAGGGGGTCGTCCACGCACTGGCGCTCTACCTCGCCGAGAGCAAGCACGCCCTCGAGAACGCCGACACCGTCGACGACTTGCTCGTCCTCGACGGGCCGATCTACCCCCGCGGGCTCCTCCGCTGGGCCGATCAGCACCCGGACCTCGCGGATTTCCTGCTCGAGGACCCCCGGCCGACGACGGTGCTCGAGAACTACGTGCGACTGGTCGAGCGCTTCGTCGAGCGGGACGTCCCGCTCGTCGGCTTCGTCAAGAACCCGGCGACGCGGGTCATCACGCGGACGCTGAAGAACAAGCGAAATGTCGACGTGGCCACCCCGTGGAACGACGATTCGGCACTGTTCACGCGGCTCTTAGAACGCGGCGAGTACGTCGACGATATCGACGGCCAGCGCTGGGATCGCGACACCGAGGCGCTGACCTACACGAACTGGTTTCGCTCTCGCGGTGGCGTCGATCGCCCGCTCTCGGTCGAGGGCGACGCCCTCGGCGTCGAGCGCGACCTGTCGCTCGAGGCCTACGAGGTGACGTTCTTCGTCGTCTACGACCCGCGCGACGATCTGATCTACCGGATCGAGGCCCCCTACGCGTTCACTCGAGAGCCGGAGCGACGGCGGGCGGTGACGATGCAGGTCCTGCAGGATATCGCCGTCGCCCACGGTCCGCCGACGGTCGTCGAGAAGGCCGACGAACTCGCCAAGATCAGCCGCTCGGAGAAGGCGTCGCTGCGCGAGACCCTCGAGACCCAGTTCGACACGTCGCAGGATCGGACCTACGACGACCACCGGTGGGACGAGGAGTACTAGCGCCGCCGACGGTTTGATCGAGTACTGTGACAAACGTACTGGATCGGGCAGCACATAGCAACGATAGTGGTGGTTCCTTTCGCCGACTGCCACTATGACACGAACGTTCGAACGTGACGACAGTGACGGGACCGACTCGAGCGTCGACTCGCGCCGCCGTCGGGTGCTCGGTATGGCCGCGGGAGCGTCGGCCGCCGCCGTGCTCCCGACGACCGGAAGCGTCGGCGCGAACTCCGACGACGAGACCGTTACGAGCGTCCACGACACGCACTTCCACGGGCGGTTCGAGGACGCCGAGGCGGCCGAACTGAGTCTCGCCCGCTACCACGCGGTCGTCGAGGAGCACCTCGAGTCGGCCGCGAACTCGCTGTTCGTCGGCAACGGCGACGACCTCGCCCCGTCGATGCTCGGCCTCGAGTACGAGGGTGAACACGTGATCGAGGCGTTAAACGCGACGGCCATCGACGTCGACGGCGTCGGCAACCACGAGTACGACTTCGGCGCCGACGTGGCGACGGAGCGCTTCGAAGAGAGCGAGTTCCCCTGGGTCGTCGCGAACCTGCTCGACGACGCAGGCGATCCGGTTCCCGGAACCGAGCGGTGGACGACGTTCGAGGCGGGCGGGCTGACGGTCGGCGTCTTCGGCCTCGTCTCGACGAACTTCCACTCGCTGACCGACTATCCCGCGGAGTGGCAGGTGCTGGAGTACGTCGAGGGCGCACAGGAAGCCGTCGACGCCCTCCGCGAGGAGGGGGCCGATGTCGTCGTCTGCGCGTCCCACGTCTCGACGGGCGTCCACTACACGCTCGCCGAGGACGTCGACGGCCTCGACGCGATCGTCGGCTCCCACTCCAACGTCGTCTTCGAGGAACCCGAGGTCGTCGACGGGACGATCATCAGCGAGTTCGGCGACGAGTTCGACCACGTCGGCTCGCTCACGCTCGACGCCGACGGAACCCTCGTCGACTGGCGACGGACCGACCTCCTGGCTCCCGACGCCGATCCCGCGCCGGCCGCCGACGAGTACGAGGAGATCGAGGTCCGCTACGCCGACGAGATCCCGGAAGACGAGACCCTCGCTGCCATCGCCGAGGAGTGGACCGACGAACTCGAGGCGGAGCTCGAGCAGACGGCCTTCGAGACCGAGGTCGAACTGAACGCGACGTTCGACAACTACGCGATCGAGACCAACTGGGGGAACCTCATGACCGACGCGATGCGGACCGTCGGCGAGATCGGCGACATCGAGGTCGACATCGCGGCCCAGAACGCCGGCGGCATCCGCAGCGGGTCGACCTACGGCCCCGGCCCGGTCACGGGCGCCGACGTGATGAACATCCTGCCGTTTCCCAACGAGATCGAGGTCGTCGAACTGACCGGCGAGGACGTCGTCGCGTACCTCGAGGAGGCGATCCGCCCCCATCCCTCCGAGAACTACGGCGCGCAGCCGGCGATCCAGGTCTCGGGGCTCTCCTACGAGTGGTGGGGCCACGACGGCGAGAGCCGGGTGGAGAACGTCTTCGTCTGCGGCGAGCCCGTCGACCCCGACGAGACCTACACTCTCGCGCACAACGACTACTCGATCGAGAACTCCGACGTCCTCTCTACGGCCGAAGTCGTCCTCGCCTCCGGCCAGTTCCAGGGCCCCTACGTCCTCGACCGCCTCGAGGAGCGAGACACCGTCGCGCCCGAGCGCGAGAACCGGATGCTCCGGGTCGACGAGACGGTCGGCGAGGCGTCGGTCGCCGTCGGCGACAGCGAGACCACGCTCACCGTCGACGTTCCGGACGGCGCCGCGGCGGTTCGGCCGGACACCTTCCGGGCCGTGATCCGAACCGGCGCCGACCTCGAGGCGACCTCGGCGACCGTCGACGGCGACAGCGTCGACGTGACGTTCGCTACCGACGACCTGCGCGCTCTCGTCGCGGACGTCGACGAGCCGGCGCTGCGGCTGTTCGGCGGCTACGATCCCGATCAGGAGTACTGGGACTACGGCTTCGACGTGCCGACCTCGAGCGGCTACGAGTACTTCCAACTCCGCGCCAACGTGAGCGCAGCTGCCCTTACCACCGACGACGGTTCGAACGGTTCCGACGGCAACGAGTCGGACGACGACGGCAACGAGTCAGATGATGGCGGCTCGGACGACGGAATGCCCGGCTTCGGTC
This sequence comes from Haloterrigena salina JCM 13891, assembly GCF_000337495.1. Classification (GTDB taxonomy): domain Archaea; phylum Halobacteriota; class Halobacteria; order Halobacteriales; family Natrialbaceae; genus Haloterrigena; species Haloterrigena salina. The sequence continues at coordinate 133,000 of NZ_AOIS01000058.1, read as the reverse complement.
CGCTCGGCGCGCTCGCCGGCGGGAGCGCCGGTGGCTACCTCTACTCGCGCCGTCGCTCCGCCGGCGACGAACCGGCCGAGACGTCCGAGTCCTCGACCGATGGCGACGACTGATCGGACGACGTAACCCATGACCTGCCGTTCACACCGACGCGACGATCGAGTGTCGATAAGCGCTACGAGTGTGACCGCACAATGAGCCCCGCAACGGAACGACGGGCGGCCGCCGGACGCAGCCTGTTGCTGGGAGCGGCCGTCCTCGCGCTGTTATCGGTCTCGCTGCTCGGCCTCGCCGCCGAGACGGCCGTTGCCGGCGATCGAACCGCGGCCGTCCTCCCGTCGACGCAGACGATCGACGCGGAGCCTGGCGAGGAGGTCACCGTCGACGTCGTCATGCAAAGCGACGGCGGCTACGGCGGCGAAGGCATCGAGTCGGTTACCCTCGTCGCTCAGTACAATCCCGAGTATCTCGAGATTACCGACGTCGAGCGAGGTCCGTGGCTCGAGCAGGGCGCGGAAACGGACGTCCGCGCCGAGCGGACGATCGCACACGACAACGGCACCGCCGTCCTCGAGCAGCGTCGCGATCCGCCTGCCGACGGCGCGACGGGGAACGCGAGACTCGCGACGCTCACGGTTGCAGTCGCCGAAGACGCCCCGCCGTCGGAGGCGACGATTTCCTTCGCGGAGAGCCGCGCCGAACTCCTCCGCGAGACGCCGATTCCGATCTTCGATATGGACGCCACCGTCGCGATCGACGGCGGCGGCGACGAGGCGCCGGCGTTCGACCACCCGGATCCGGACGGTCTCGAGACGACGCCCGTCGAGGACGCCGAACCGGGGTCGGAACCCGAATCGCCGGGAGAAGACGACGCAGCGGCGGAGACCGACGGTGAGAACGGAGGTGATGGAACGGAGCGAGATGACGGGGACGCCGTTCCGGGACTCCCGACTCCCGTCGCGGCGGGGATCGTCGTCGGAACGGTACTCGTCGCCCGCCGATTGCGCGACGGCACCGGCCTCGTAGCCGGCTCGAACCGGGATTAGTCGTCAGTTACTCGTCAGTTTCGCCGTCTTTCTCGACTTCGAGTTCGACGTCGCTCGGGTCGATCCCGATCCGGGCGAACTGCGTTCGGACGTGTTCTTTGGCGCCCTCGAGGGCCTGTTCGCGGGTGTCGAAACCGCGGGGCATGGGCGATTCGAACGCGAGATGTACCTCGCGGCCGTCGACCAACTGGGTCGAGCCGCCGCTGTCGACCTCGTAGAACTCGTCGCAGACCCAGACGTAGGCGGCGTCTTCGTCCGGCGCGCCGCGAAACGAGGGCGCTCGTTCGCCCCGTTCGTACAGCGTGCCGGTGAGTTCGGTGCCGCCGGCACGACCGCGGATCAGTATCATACCGTTCCTTCGGCGCGTATGCGCAAAAAGACAGCGGGGCGAGCGGTGGGATTTCCCCGGGATTCGGACTCGAGATCGGATCGAATTCGCCGCGCGGTCACCCGAGTCGATCGACCCGGCGATTGGCGTCGAACGCACCGGTTAGTACCGACGAATCTCACGATTATCCTATCGTCAAGTAGCAGGTATTCTTGCCGCTCGAGGGGGTTTCGAGGAGGATTAGCCAGTAATCCGGATATTACGAGAGTAAGCATTCGTTCCCGAGCCAAATCCTTTTGGAAATGGGCTTAACCCCGTTCCACCAGTGCCTCTTAGTAATGAGTTCGAAAGCGTCCATCGGCGGTGACAGCGAGCGGGACCCACTGACAGACGTCCCGGAGGAGTGTTACGACGTCCTCCGACACCCGCGCCGGATTCGCATCCTCGCGACGCTCGGCGCCCGCCGCACACGGCTGTCGCTGATGGAGCTAACGACGGCGATCGTCGAGAACGAAGACCTGGACGTTCCGACCGGAAAGGCCCGTCACGACGTCCGCATCAGTCTCGTCCACAACCACCTGCCCCGACTGGCCGAGTACGACCTCGTCGAGTTCGACGCCGAGACCGGCGCCGAACTGGTCGACGAACCGCCGGTCCACCCCGCGGATCTCGCGGGCCTGCTCGAGCTCTGTGAGGGTCCGGAGGGAGAACGGATGCTCGAGGCGATCGTCCACCCCGTCCGGATGCGAGTCCTCGGGATGCTGTCGGGCGTCGAACACACCGTCTCCGTCGAGCAGCTCGCGTCGGCACTCGTCGCCAGCGACGTCGGTGCGGACGACCGCGAGCGGGCGAAGATTTCCCTCTACCACGCTCACCTCCCCGTGCTGGCCGACGCGGGCGCCCTGGAGTTCGACGCCGGCGCCAACCTGGTCACGCGAGGCGAACGGACGACGTCGGTCCTCCACTGATCGCTCACCGTCACCGCCGAACTCGCCGCCGTCTACCGCTGGCACGCTCGGCCCTCCACCCGAATCGAATCGATTGTGCAGTTCTCGGCCGTTCCGTTCTGTCCTCGGTTGCGCGTTCCCGCGTCGACGCTCGAGTGTGTCGCCTCGAAAAGTAGTTGTGGGGCCAGCCTGATGGACCTGATATGACCGATCTGGGTGACTTCGGCGATTTCAACGCCGAGTCAGACGCCGATTCCGGCGGGGGAGACGACGCTGCGGCCGGTTCCGACGGGACGAGGACCTCCCCGTCGAGTGCCGGCGGGTCGACAGGTACGGACGGCGGAACGACCGACGATTTCGAACCGACGCCCGTCGAACCGCGGGGCGAAGACGTCGGCATCGGCGCGATCTGCGTCTCCCAGGGACTGCGCGTCGCCGAGGACGGCGACGAAACGACGCTGCGCGCCTATATCACCCGTGACAACCGCTCCTCGATCCGCATCGGGAGCTATCTGCTGGCCCCCTACCCCGACGGTGAGACCCTCTTCTGCCGTATCGTCGGCCTCGAGTACGCCCAGCAGTACCACGCCGACGACGCGACGGAGATCCACGCCCGGCGCGCGATGCGGACCGACAGCGTCGACGAGGCCGACTACAAGTTCGTCGCGGAGCTCGAGCCCGTTGCGGTCCTCTACGAAGATGACGGAGAACTGAAACGGCGGATGACCGACCGGGTACCGAAACCCCAGACGGTGATCCGGCAGGCCGACGACACCGAGGAGATCAAGACCGGGCTGAAGATGCCCGAGGGCGGCGTCTTCCTCGGCCACCTCTCGGTCGGCGGCGAGAAGGTTCGGACCGCGGCCACCCCGCCGACGATCGACTACCGACTCAAGGACGACTACGACTCGGGCGATCCGCTCGTCTTCCGCCACACGCTGATCGCCGGCGGGACGGGGTCGGGGAAGACTCACGGCGCGAAGAACATCCTTCGCCAGTACCTCGCCGAGGACCGCGCGTACCCCATGGACGACGGCCGCGAGGTCCGCCCCGCCGTGGTCCAGTTCGACCCGCAGGACGAGTACGCCCAGATGCACGACGACAACCCCGATCTGGACGCCGAGTTCGGTCGGCGCCTCGAGCGCGAGGGGATCGCCTACGGCGGCCACGAGGACACGACGGCCTTCGTCCCCAAGGTCGGGTCGGCCTCCTACGCCGCGGGCCACCACCGCGCGCGCCAAGTCGAGTTCACGATCCCGTTCTCGATGGTCTACGACAACCCGTGGCTGGTCGCGGGAAGCGGGTTGAACGACAACCAGTACGGCGCGCTGGTCAGCGTCCTCCTGCCGCGCTTTCGCAAGCAGTACGGCGACGACGGCACCTACGAGGAGTTCACGACGTTCCTCGACGACCCCGCCTTGCGCGAGGAACTCGACGAGTCCGGCCGGGTTCACGAGGCGACGTTCGACGCCGTCCGCCGGCGCGTACTCGGCTTCGGCCACGTCTTCGATCAGGACGCCCGACCGATCACTGACCTCGTCCACGAGTTCGTCCGCCCGGGCGGGCTGACCGTCGTCCCGACCTACCACATCAACGACAGCCGCGCGACGGAGGCGATCGTGCTCGCCGTTTCGTCGCTGATCATCGACCAGAAGCTCTCGAACGACCCGTTCTACGACCGGATCAAGGAGACGCCGATCGTCCTCGGGATGGACGAGGCCCACAACTTCCTGACCGACGCCGACAGCGTCCAGGCCGGGAAGGTCATCAACAAGTTCACCGAGGCCGCCAAACAGGGCCGCAAGGAACGGCTCGGGCTCTTCCTGATCACCCAGGACCCCCAGGACATCCACGACGCCGTCTTCAAGCAGATCAACACCACCGTCGTCCTCAATCTCGGCGACGAGGACGCCATCAAGAGCGTGAATATTCCGAGCAACCTCGAGTCGAAAGTTCCCTACATGGAGAAGGGGCAGATGGTCGTTTACTCGCCGGACAACTCCGAACCCGTCGAGTTGATCGGGCTCCCGAAGTGTCTGACCCGGCACGGCCGGGACTGAACCCGGCGCGTTGTCGAGTCAGTTCGCCGAACCACTCACCCCTGCGGCTGATAGTATTGCTTGAGCCACGTCGTCAGCCCCTCGAGGTCGGGAAACAGCGTCCGGTGGTTGACGTTCATCTGATCGAGCTTGTCGCGGAACTCGAGTTTGCGCTCGCCCGGAATCACGATCTTTCGGTAGCAGTCCGGACGATCCTCGAGCCACCGGTCGAGGGCGAGTCGAGGATCGGACTGGAACGAAAAGACGGCCGACTGGTTGGCGATGCGGTCGTCGATCGCCGGCGGCCGGAAGAAGACGACGTACTGGTCGTCGGCCGCCTCGTCGGCGTCGACGCCCCAGCGCTCGCTCCAGAGGTCGTCCAGCCGGGAGACGTCGTTCAGGTCGCGCATCGGCGCCTCGTCGGCGGCGTCGGCCGCTTCCGCGTCGGACTCGAGGGTCGCGTTCGAGAGCAGATGCACGTCGAGCATGTCCGTCTCGGTCCGCTCGAGGACGCGGTGGTAGTGTTCCGGTAGCGTGTCGTGGAGTTGCCGATAGTCGACCGCCCAGACGGCGCCGTCGTGGGCGGTGTCGCCGTCCCGGACCGCGAAGTAGGTCGCGACCAGCGGCGAGAACGACCAGTCCAGTAGCCGGGTCGGCAGGCCGTAGTGTTCGGCGATCGAGAGCAGGTGCCAGACCGAGTCGGGTTCCTCGATCTCGCTGACGGCGTACTGGTGGAAGTTCCGCAACAGCAACGACTCGAGTTTCCACTTCCCCGACTCCCCGACGAACCGCTTGATCGAGGTCTCGAGGGTGTGGTCCTGGGAGGGGACCCCCCGAAACACGAACGGTGAGCGATGGCGGCCGATGTGGGGCATCCACATCTCCGCGGTGACCAGTTCCTGCAGGTCCGCCCACGATTCGGCGCGGACGGTCGACAGCGAGTTGTCGGTGGTCATCGGTGCGTGCGGCCGCGCCATCCTCGGTCGTGGATCAGTGCCACGTCGATGGCTTACCCGCGAGCGGGGAAAACGATTATCCGCATCGCCGGGGTCGACGATCGCTCGCTCGAGACCGTCTTCGGCCCCGATCCGACCCGTCGTCGCGTCACTGGGCGAGGTAGCCGCCCTCGACGGGCAGCGTGGTCCCGGTGACTCGAGACGAGAGGTCCGAACCGAGGAAGAGGACGGCGTTCGCGATTTCCTGGGGGTCCGCGAGGCCGGGCATCGGCTCGGTCTCGAGGAACTGTGCTTCCATCTCGGGGTGTTCCTCGATCGTCCGCTCGATCATGTTCGTGCGGACGATTCCCGGCGCGACGGCGTTAGCGCGGATGCCGTCCTCGGCGTACTCGATTGCCGCGTACTTCGTGAGGTGACTGACGGCTGCTTTCGCCGCCCCGTAGCCGCTGTACTGCGGAACTGCGACCTCGCCGCCGATCGAGGAAGCGCTGATGATCGATCCGCCGCCGTCGGCCAGCATCGCCTCGATACCGTACTTCATCCCGTACCAGACGCCTTTCAGGTTCACCTCGATGACCTGTTCGAAGGCGTCGTTCTCGTACTCGTCGAGTCGCGCGACGGGGCCTTCGATGGCGGCGTTGTTGTAGAGGACGTCGATGCCGCCGAATTCGTCGACCGCGGTCTCGATCATCGCTTTGGCGTCGTCGGGGTCGGACACGTCCGTCTGAACGAACGTCGCCTCACCGCCGTCGTCGGCGATCTCCGCGACCGTCTCCTCACCGGCGTCGGCGTCCACGTCGGCGACGACGACCGACGCGCCGTGGTCCGCGAACGTCTTCGCCGTCGTCCGCCCGATTCCGGATGCCGCTCCCGTAACGACCGCAACTCGGTTCTCGACTAATTTCATTATCAAAGCTCTCGTCCCGTCTACAGATATGTGCACTGATTCACCTCAGATATTCTGAAATTCGTATAGAAATGAAATTATTCTACCCAGCGAGTTGTTAGAATATAATTATATTTACTGGAAGCGGAAAGTGTTACATAGTGCGACTTACCACGAAGGGACAATGGAGTACTACGAATCTCCCGTCCTCACGATCGAGTGGGACGAAGAACTGCAAGCGGTCACGATGAACTGGCACGACTTCGCCCGGAGCGAGCAGTATCGCGAAGGGCTGGACAAGGGATTGGCGCTCGTGAAAGAGAAAAACGCCAGCTACTGGCTCGCCGATCTCAGGGATCTCGGGACCGTCTCGCAGGAGGACCAGCAGTGGACGCAGGAGAACTGGCACCCGCGAGCGTTCGAGACCGAACTCTCGTACATGGCCATCGTTCAGCCGACGAGCGTCATTACGAACCTCTCCGTCGACGACCTCGTCCAGGAGGTCGGCTCGAACGTCACGTCGCACATGTTCGATAACAGGCCCGACGCTGAGGACTGGCTCCGCGAGCAACAGTAGGGAGAAGTGTCAATCCGCTATCGAGAACCGAAACGAGTCGCTCGAGCGACGCACACGCGCCGCTCGCAGCCGCGGTTACGGCCGAAGAACGTCCGCGAAGAACGTCGCGACCTCGTCCGCGATAGCGTCGTGTTTTCCGAGGAAGAAGTGGTCGCCGGTCAGCGCGGTGACTGCACTGCCGCGCTCGCGGGCGCGGTCGACCACCGGCTCCCAGTCGACGGTTTCGTCCCGCTCGCCGTACAGGATGCGAACGGGCGTCCCGCTCTCGAGTGACTCGAGCGCGTCGACCGCGTCGAGGTCATCGGCCAGCCGCGCGGTCGGCGCGAGGACGGCGACAGCGGCGGGATCGACGTCGGCCGCCGCGAGCAGCGCCAGCGAGGCGCCGAAGCTGTAGCCGAAGACGCCGACGGGGCAGTCGTACTCCTCTCGCGCCCAGCGGACGGCGTTGCGCACGTCCGCGCGCTCGCCGTAACCCTCGTCCCACGGGCCGTAATCGAACCGGAGACAGGCGACCCCCGCCTCGCGGAGGGCCGTCGCGACCGCGGCGAGTCGCGGATCGCTACGCGAGCCCCCGTGCTGAGGGTGGGGCGGCGCGGCGACGACGATCGCGTCGGGGTCGTCGGTCGGCTCCTCGAGGGTCCCGCGGACGTCGCGACCCCCGGGGACCAGAACGTCGCTCATGGACGATCGTTCGCCGCGTGCGGTAATCAAGGTCCGCGTCCGCGGTTGACGGCCGCGGTCGGCGCTCTCACCGCGTTCGGAGTCGGCGCCGTCAGTGCGAGGCCAAGAACTCCCGGACGAGCTCGAGGGTCCGATCGGGCTCGTCCCGGAGCACGCAGTGGCCGGCGCCATCGACGTGGACGAGGCGTCCCGCCGGGAGGTGGGCGGCGGCCTCGCGGTGCCGTTCGCGGGCGTCGGGCGCGGCGTCGGCCTTGAGAACCAGCGTCGGTGCCTCGATGGCGGCGAACACCGCGGCCGGGTCGGCCCGCTCGGCCGCGAACAGGGTCTCGACGGTCTCGTCGACGTTCATGAACGCGTCCGCCAGCAGCGTCGCGAGTCGCTCGCGATCCGCCTCGAGCAGCGGTTGCAGTTCTGGTTCGGTCTCGAGCAACGCCTCTCGAGACGGCGCCGGGCGGCCGCGAACCCGCTCTACGATCGGATTCAGGAAGTCGTCGTCCGCCGGATCCGGCTCGGCCTCGTCTCCCTCGCCACCGGCATCGGCGCCGTCACCGTCACCGTCGGCGTCTGCGTCGCCGGCCAGGCCGAGCAGTTCGGGGTCCTCGAGTACGACCGCCTGCGGGAGATCGGGTTCGCGGGCCGCCGCCGTCGCGACGGTGGTTCCGCCCATCGAGTGACCGTACAGGACGGGGGCCTCGAGTTCCAGCGCGTCGACGAGTCCCACGAGATCGTCCGCCAGGTCGGCGTACGTGTACTGTTCGTCGGGGGCCGCCGAACGGCCGTGGCCGCGGGCGTCGTACGCGATTACGTCGTACTCGTCGGTCAGGTCCTCGACCAGCGGAATCCGCGAGCGGCCGTCGTTGGTGATCCCGTGCGAGACCACGAACGGCCGTCCAGAACCGCCGCTGCGGTAGTAGTGCAGTCGGACGCCGTCGGCCTCGACGTCGCCGTCGGTCCAGCCGTCTGGCGTGGTAACGTCAGCCATCGATATGGCGGTCAGTTCCGATTGCTACCGTTAGTATTTGACGTTGAGCGTACACGAATCCCGATGCCCGGCCTCGAGACAGATCGTTGCGGGACTGACTGGGCTGGCGTCGGCTCCGCCTCGAGGCGTTCGGGTAGCACGGCGGCTCGAGGAGCACGGGAGAGTCGATCGAGGGCGTCACGAGGGACGGAGACCGGCGGAATCGCGGAACGCGTCGCCCAACCGGCGCCTGTCGTACTCGCCGACGACCGCGTAACCGACGAACCCGAGCAAGAGGAGTACCAGCCCGAGGGTCTGTGCGCCGATCCCGAGAGTCGGCTGGGCTCGAGCGTACCAGATGACGACGGCGGCGGCGACGCCGACACCGACGACGGTTCCGATCGAACCGAGGTGACGTTCGCCGTCGACTCCACGCAGGATGGCGGCACCGATCCGAGAGATCGCGGCGACGACCGCTGCGGCGCCGAGCAGGACGGCGACGGTGGACGGCGCGAGGAAAATCGGCCAGACGAACGCGGCGACGCCGCCGACGCACGCGCCGAAGCCGACCCCCTGAAGCGCGGCGGTTCCGGCGCGGCGGCCGGTCGAGGGCCGGCCGATTTCCGCGTCGGCGACCGCGGGCGTAACGTCGCGAGCAGCGCCCCGCTCGCGACCGTCGTCGTCTCCGACGTGTGCGACGCGCTGGCCGGCGGAGACGTGAGCGTGAGCGCGAGCGCGGTAGGTTCCGTCCTCGAGACCGGCCACGTCAGCGACGTCGATCGGGGCGTCGGTGGCGGGTCCGTCGGGGTCGTCTTCATCGCACACATCGCTCGCGTCGCGCTCGGCGAGCAGCGGATCGGCGATCGGCGCCTCGGCACCGGGCCACTCGAGGGCGACGTCGTCGAAGGCGACGGGGAGGCTCGCCGCGATCTCGAAGTCGGGGTGGTCCTGGACCTGGAAGTGGAGGTGCGGTTCCGAGGAGTTGCCGGAGTGGCCACAGCGGCCGATCTCCTGTCCACGAGCCACGCGGTCGCCGGGCTCGACCGTCACGCTGCCGGGGACGAGGTGAGCGAGGCAGCTGTACTCGTCGGGCGCGTGCTGGACGACGACGTAGTTACCCCGAATATCGCGCTTGAGGGGATGTGAGAGTCCGCCGGCGCGGGCGGACTCGAAGTCGCTGTCGGAGACGTCGACGACGACGCCGTCGGCGGGCGCCAGAACCGGTTCGTCGTAGCAGTAGTAGTCGTCGACGGTCGCGGCGGCGTCGTCGGGGCGGGTCCGCCCGTCCCCGTCGGTGATCACGAAATCGTAGGCGTAACGCTGGTTGAGCGGGAACCACGAGTGGGAGTAATCCTTCTCGTGGCTGCCGTTCGCGACGGTCCACGCGCCGTCGAACGGGAGCCGGTAGGAGACCCGTTGCTCGTGGCTCTCGGCGTCGGGAACGGAGCCGCGGTGGCGCGCGACGGCGACGGCGCCGCCGACGAACTGCATCGCGTCCTGGGCCAGCACGAGCGGGTTGAGAAACGTCACCGGCAACATGAGCAGCCACGCGGCGTACTCGCGCCAAGTACCCACGTGAATCCAGTCGGTCGGCTCGACGGCCTCGTCCTCGTCCGCGTCGGTCCCGCGTTGCAACACCGCGTCGACCAGCGGGGCGACGAACGGCCAGAGGAACGCGAGGAAGAAGACCTCGAAGACCTGGAGAGCGGCGAGCGATTCGAAGACGTAACCCGGAATCGCCAGCAGGACCAATAGCCCGAGATACAGCGGTTCGAACGCTCGCAGACGCTGCCGCAGCCGTCCGGCGAGCGTCGTCGACTCCCGAGTGGTCACGTCGGTCATCAGTTCGATATCGACCTCGCAGTGATGTAATCGCTTTGTGAAGTGTATTTCACAAGTGCGGCTGACACATCGCACGACCGATCGCGCTTCCGGAACCGTCAATGCGTCGTCCGGAAAACGGTCGCTCATGAGGACGGACGAGGGAAACGAGAACGGGACCGGGGACGGGAACGGGGTCCGCGAGGCGTTCTCCCTGCTGAACCACGAGATTCGCCTCGAGATCCTGCTGGCGCTGCTCGAGAACTGGGAGGCCGTCTACACGGAGCCGAAGTCCTACGCCGAGCTGATGGACGCGGTCGGGATGCGCGACAGCGGGCAGTTCAACTACCACCTCGACAAGCTTCGGGGCGTCTACGTCCGCGAGGTCGAGGACGGCTACGTGCCGACGGCGAGCGTGACCGCGCTTTACAGGACCGTGCTCGCTCACCGGCCGACCGAACGCCGCGAGTTCGAGTCGAGCGGAATCGAGTCGGCGTGTCCCCGCTGTGAGGCGGCGCCGGTCCTGCGCTACGAGCGCGGGTTCGCGACCGTCGACTGCCCGGCGTGCGAGGAGTGGGACGGGTTCACCTATCCGTTCCCGAAGAACGGCCTCGAGGAGCGGGACGCGGACGCGATCGCCCGCACGGTCGCCCGTCGCGCCAGACGCGACGTCGGACTGGCCCGCGCCGGTCAGTGTCCGTTCTGTGCGGGGGCGACGACCGTCGCCCTCCGTCTCGAGGCCCTCGAAGGCGACAACGACAGTGGCGACGGCAACGGCGACGCTGGCGGCGCCGAAATCGCAGACCGCGGGCGCGATCACTGGGTCGAAATCACCTGCGATGACTGCACGTTCCTCGTGGGCGTCCGGCCGATGATGGTGTTGCTGACCGATGCCCGCGTCGCGGGCGCGCTCGCCGACGTCGGTCTCGATATCGAACGCTACGACTGGGAGTTGCCGGCTCCGACGGTGCGAGTCGAGTCCCAAGCGCCGACGCGGATCGCGCTCGAGGTCGACGGCGACGAGGGGAACGGCACGGTGACGGCTGTCGTCGACGACGCGTTCGCGGTCCGCTCGGTCACCGTCGATTCGTAACGCCTCGAGGCCCGCGATCCTCGCGCCAACTTCGGGTCGCTCGAGCGATTAGGCGGTCGGTAACCGGCGTCGAGCGATCGCCCCGGTGGCGGCCGCGTTCATCGCAGACTGTTGACGATGTGATGTTTTTAAGGGCAACGAGCGATACGTACGACTATGGGCATCCTCTCTCGGACCTCCTACGTCATCCGGTCGAAGCTCAACTCGGTGCTCAACCGCGCCGAGGATCCGACGGAGACGCTCGACTACTCCTACGAGCAGATGCGCGACCAGCTCCAGGACGTCAAACGGGGCATCGCGGATCTGACCACGCAGAAAAAGCGCCTCGAGATGCAGAAGCGGCGCCTCGAGGAGAACGTCGACAAACACAACGATCAGGCCCGGACCGCGGTCCAGCAGGGCCGGGAGGATCTGGCGCGGCGCGCACTCGAGAAGAAGAAGACGAAGATGAACCAGATCGAGGATCTCGAGCGCCAGATCTCGAACTTACAGAGCCAGCAGGACAAGCTGATCGACCAGAAGAACGAGCTCCAGAGCCGCATCGAGGAGTTCCGTACCAAGAAGGAGACGATGAAGGCCCGCCACGAGGCCGCGAAGGCGAGTTCGACGGTGTCCGAAGCGATAACGGCCACCGGCGAGGAGTTCGAGGACGTCGGTCGAGCGATCGAGCGCGCCGAGGAACAGACCGAAGACATGGAGGCCCGAGCCGCCGCGATGGACGAACTCCACGAGTCCGGCGCGTTCGACGACGTCCTCTCGGACAAGGACAACATCGATCGTGAACTCGAGCAACTGGAGACCGACAGCGGCGTCGAGGCCGAACTCGAGACGCTGAAATCCGAGATGGGAGATGGAAGCAGCGAGACCGAGGCCGAACCGGCCGGCGACGTCGAGAGCGAGGCCGTCGAGGAGGACATCGAGGACATGGAGGCGGAGGTCGACGACAGCGAAGTCGAGGCCGAGCTCGCGGAGCTTCAGGACGAGGAGAACGCCTGAGTTCGCCGTCGAAAGCGCCCCGATAGCGAAGCGAGCGGCGACCGGTCCCTGTCGAATCCCGCGCGATCGTTTTCTCGCAGTGGGCAGTGGGGTAACGACTACCACAGTCGACGTTGAACGCCGAGTATGGCCACGGATACGGAGACAGATACGGACGCGTTCGACGAGATTTCGCTGACCAACCAAGTCGTCTTACTCGGCGTCGCCGAACTGCAGCGACGCGGCGAGACGCCGGCCCAGACCCACGTGCTGCGACGCGTCTGCAGGACGCAACTCGAGGGCGTCAACGTGGGCGTCATCGGGACGCTCACCGAAGCGGACGTGATGCGATCGCTCTACCGACTCGAGGACGAGGGGTTCGTCGAGGAGATCGAAACCGAAGGGACGTCGCCGACCGGGAAGGGACGCCCCGCGTACGCGCTCGACGTCGCCCCCGAAATCGTCGAGGAGGGCGTCGCCGACGAACTCCTCGAGTCCACCGACTGAGGGGAGCCGGTGCGTCGGTCGGCGGCCGAAGAGCCGTTAGGACGGCGTTCCCAACACCGTGATATCGTAGTCAGCGACGTCCGACGGCGCCTCGAGGACGACCACCTGAAACTCCCAGATCTCGCCGCCCTCGAGGTCGCCCGTCGTGGCCAGATACCGACCGATCACGTTGCCGGCGTCGTTGTAGATCCGGGTTCGCACTTCGACGATCTGGATCCGATCGTCGCCCGTGTTCTCGACGGTTCCCTGGACGGTCGAACCGACGTACCCGTCCTCGACGACGAACTGGTGGTCGGTCAGCGAGAGCGGATCCAGCGGCGTCACGGACTGCGACGGTTGCTGGTTAGCGAGCGCCGCCGCCGCGGACATCTCCGTGGCGTTCCGACTCGAGACGTTGCTGGCGTTTACCTCGACGCCGTTGCCGTCCTCGTAGGAGGGTTCGCCGCCGAGGCCCCCGCTGCCGGTACAGCCGGCGACCGCGGCCGAGACGCCGGCGCCGACCGCGGCGAGAAGCCGGCGTCGGCTCGTCGACTCCCGCCGGGTCATCGTCCTCGCGCCCCCCTCCACGAGTGGGTTCCGTCACCGAGCATGTATCGGACCGACACCGCCGACGCATTTCAGTGTAGGCCCTGAAGGGGCAGTTCTCGAGGCAGGGGGGGACGCGTCCGAGCGAATTGTCACCACTAATCACGGTCGGATACCTGCGCTCGGACCCGCGTCGCGGCCGCCGCGGTCCGAGTGCGGCGTGGCGGTGTGCAACGCAGGTCCTTATTGTCGGGTCCGTGGAACGTGGCGCCATGAGTCCCTCCGAGACGGACGATTCGCTCGAGTCGTTCGGAGCAGATGTCGGATCGAAATCGGGCGTACTGTCCGGGTTCCGAGAGTGGTTCGTCGTCGAGGGGGACCGCGTGGCGGTCGCGGTGCTCCTGTCGGGCGTCGTCCTCGCGCTACTGGTCGTTCTCCGCTGGCTCAGAATCATCGCGTTTACGAACCCCAACTCCGTCACGCGCGTCGCCAGCGGTATGATCGCCGGAACGTTCTCGCTGGTAACGCTGGTCGTCTCGGTCAACCAGCTCATCCTCTCCCAGGAGTTCAGCGCGGCCGGCAAAGCACGGGATCGACTCGAGGGCATCATCGACTTTCGGCGGGACGTCGCGACGACCGCGATGGTTCCGGCGAGTCCGGCCACGCCGACGCGGGTCCTCGAGTTGCTGACCGAATCGATCCGTCACGACGCCGCCGACCTCGCGAACGCGGTCGAAAATAGCGACGACGAGATCCGCGAGCCGATCACGCGGTACACGAACGCGGTCCAGGAGCGGACCGGACGCGTCGACGAGGTTCTCGAAGAGGGCGAGTTCGGCTCGTTCACGGCCATCTCCGCGGCGATCAACTACGACGAGGCGTGGCACCTACACGTGGCCACACACCTGCGCGGCGAGTACGGCGACGAACTGTCGCCGACGGCGTCGGAGCGTCTCGACGAGCTGATCGACTCCCTGAAGCTGTTCGGCGTGGCCCGCGAGCAGTTCAAGACGACCTACCTGCAGCGGGAACTCACCCGGTTCTCCCAGCTAACGATCTACTGCGGCGTGCCGTCGATCCTGTCCGCGATCCTGATCGGCCTCCTCTACGCCGACTTCACCGGCCCGAGCGTCAGCGCCGCCGTGCTCCCGTCCGTCACCATCGGGCTGATCGTCGTGGGCCTCACACCGCTCGCCCTCCTCGTGTCCTACATTCTCCGGACCGCGACCGTCACGCGCCGTAGCGCCTCTGTCGGTCCGATGGTCCCCCAGAAGGATCCGAAGGAAGGGCCGTTCGACGTATCCTACGGCGAGGAGCGGTGATCACTCCCACCCGACGTCCTCGCCCCGATCGGTCTCCCGGAGGATGAACGGGCCGATCGCGAGCGTCCACTTCGCGACGGTGACGACCCGGAGGATGTACGACAGAAAGATCGCGAAGGGCATCACGCCGACGGCGAAGGCGAGGCCGACGAACAACAGTCCCTGATCGAACCCCACGATCACCCCGGCCACGTCACCCACCTCGAAGACGAGGATCATGTACGCCGAAACCGCCAGCGCTGGTAGGGCGAGGTAGGCCAGCGACCGCGAGAGGGTGATGATCTCCCACCGAAAGTACAGCGTCTTGAAGTGTTCACGGGCGGGTCCGAAGAAGCCGAGCACCTCGAGCAACTCTTCGAGTTGCTCGTCGACGGCATCGGGAAGCGCCTCCTCGTGGCGGTTCCGAACCCGGTTGCCGGTGTAGATCTTCCAGGAGTAGTTGTACTCCAGGGCGGCCTTGACGACCTCGAATCGCCCGAACTGTTTGCCCTCGAGTTTGTCGGCGACCCGCTCGGCGTCGTCGGCGATCCCCTCGGCGTACTCGCGGACGTCCTCGCGAACCGCCTCGTCGAGGTCGGGATCGGACTCGAGCGCGTCGATGAGTTCCGCGGCTCGATCGCCGGTCGCTTCGACGAGCCCGCGGAGGAAGGCGGAGGGCTCCGGCGGGCTGGTGTTCCGGTCGACGGCGTCTTCGGTATCGCGGCGAAACTCCATCGCACCGGCCATCCGCTCGCGCTGATCGGCGACGGGCCCGAGTTCCTCGGCGAGGACGAACTGGTTGAACGTCAACACGAGCGTGACGCCCATGATGATCCCGATGATAGTCGGGGTGAACGTCGAGGCGATCGGCGCGGGATCGAACAGCTTCGCGATGGAGCCGGGACCGAACGTGCCGAGAACGACGAGGAGCGCGTAGGAAACGGCGAGCATCACGCCGGCGACGAGAACGCGATTCCCCTCGACCAGAAACCACAGCATCGGTCGGCCGCCGCGAACGCGGTCGACCATCGTGTTCGACGTCTCCTCGCTCGCGCTCTCGCCGGACTCGCTCATGGGACCGGTCGTACCATGGCCCCGCCTACAAGCCTTTGGCCGTCAACGGCGGCTCCGCAGCCGACGGGGTTGCTTTCGCCCGGATGACTATTTTACCCGCCGGCGTCGTCCCTTCGTCACAGTCAATGAGCGATTCGGACTCGAGCGGCGTGTTGGGACAACGGGCCGGCGTCGGCGGCCCGCGATTGTGGGTGTTGCTCCGGCTGAACCGCTGGCTCTTCACGGCGGCCGTGCTGGCGATCGTATTCGTCGTGCTGGTCGGGGCGAGCCTCCTCGGGCTCGCGCCCCATCGGATGATCGTCGAGCAGCACAACGGGACCTTCTGGATCTTCTCGGCCTTCATCGGCGCGATCATCACCGGCACGTCGATCGTCGTCACGATCAACCAGCTGGTGCTCTCCCAGGAGCTCGGCGCGGTCGGCGAACAGCGCGATCGGATGCAAGACGCGATGGACTTCCGCCAGGATATCGAGGACTCGCTCGAGGGTGAAGACGTGACGCCGCCCGAACCCGCCGCCTTCCTCTACGAGCTCGTCGACGGCGTCGAGGAGGAAGCGAACGACCTCGAGGAGACGGTGGCGGACGACCACGGCGACGAGATTCAGGGGAAGGTCTCCGATTACGTCGACGACGTGACCGAAAACGCACAGGTCGTCAAGAGCGATCTCGAGGACGCCCAGTTCGGGACCTTCGACGTGATCTGGAACGCGCTGAACTTCAACTACTCCCGGAAGATCTACGACGCGCGAAAGATCCGCGCCGATCACGGCGACGACTTATCGGAGGATGCGGACGACGAACTCGACGAGATGATCGAGATCCTGAAGTTCTTCGGGCCGGCCAGAGAGCATTTCAAGACGCTGTACTTCCAGTGGGAGCTGATCAACCTCTCGCGGGCGCTGCTGTACGTCTCGGTCCCGGCGCTCACGGCGATGGCCCTGCTGATGATGTACGTCGACGGCAGTACCCTCCCGGGGACGTTCCTCGGGATCGACAACCTCGTCTGGCTGACTAGCGCGGGCTTCGTGATCGGCATCGCGCCGTTCATCGTCTTCATCGTCTACATCCTGCGGATCGCTACCGTCGCGAAGCGGACGCTCGCGATGGGGCCGTTCATCCTCCGCGAGTCCGAGCGAGACGAAGACCTGGGCTGACGCGTCGACTGCAATCCTGCCGTAGCTATTTCCGGCCCATCGTAGTACTCTCGCGTTCGAGCGATGAGTTCCGATGGCTCCCAGCCCAGCGACACGATGGCCGAGCGCAGCGCGTCACCGACCGCGAAACACTGGCTCCTGCTGAACGCGAACCGGTGGGTGGTCACCGCGGGGCTCATGCTGTTCGTCTTCATCGGGCTGCTCGCCGTCGCCCGCGTTAGCCCCGTCTCGCTCAGGGCGCTCATGGGATCCGCGGATCCGGTCGAGACGCTCTTTCAGGCCCTGACGACCGCACTGATCACCGGCGTCACGCTCGTGGTCACGATCAACTCGCTGGTGCTCTCACAGGAACTCGGCGCCGTCGAAGACCAGCGCGAACGGCTCGACGGCGCCCTCGAGTTCCGGACCGACATCGAGGAGTCCATCGACGCGCCGATCAGCCCGCCGGAGCCGGCGTCGTTCGTCCAGGCGATCATCGCGGCCTCCGAGGACCGGGCGACCGACTTTCGCGAGGCCGTCTCGGAGAGCCAAGACGAGGAGCTCAAAGAGCGCGTCGACGACTTCGTCGACAACGTCACGACCCACGCCGACTCGATCCGCGAGGATCTCGAGGAGGCAGATTTCGGCACCTACGAGGTCGTCAAGGCCGCACTGGACTACAACTACTCCTGGAAGATATTCCGGGCCCGCCGGATCAAGAACTCCCACGCCGACTCCTTCACCGACGAGGCCAACGAGGCCTACGACGACCTCCTCGAGTCGCTGAAGCTGTTCGGCCTCGCGCGCGAGCACTTCAAGACGCTGTACTTCCAGTGGGAGCTGATCAACCTCTCGCGGGCGATGATGTATGTCGCCGTTCCCGCGCTAGTCGTCACGATGGGGATGTTGCTGTTCTTCGACGCGGATGCCGTAGTCGGGACCTATCTCGGCGTCGACGTCCTCGTTTGGATCGTCGCGGCGGCGGCGACCGTCGCCGTTACCCCGTTCCTGCTGTTGGTCGCCTTCATCCTGCGGATCGCGACAATGGCGAAACGAACGCTGGCGATCGGGCCCTTCATCCTGCGGGACTCGAGTCGCGGCGAAGATATCGAGTGGGAGTGAGTCGCGGAGAGGGACCAGCCGAGCGCGAGCCGACCGCCCCGAACTACTTCTCGCTCGAGGCCCTAACCGTCGATATGGCTCAGACGGACACTGACGCCGGCACCGGTAGCGATGACACCGTTCGCGTCTGGCTGGTCGAACGGACCTACTCCGACGACGAACAGAACCTGATCATCCTCACCTACGCGACGCTCGACGGCGAGCGCTACTTCCGCAAGGAGCGCGCGCTCACCTCGTTTACGGACGTTCGAGACACGACGGCGGCCGTCGACGTCGATGACGGCAATCTCGGCACCGTCGACGATCCCGATCTGCGAGAACAGTACGCCGCCGAAGCCGAGCGGATGGCCGAGGTTCACGACCCAGACGACGTCATCTGACGCGGATCGACGCAGATCGACGGTACCTGCTCGCGAGACGGCGGACCGGCTACAGCGGCGCGCCGACCAGAACCAGCTTCACGCGCTCGTCGCTGCGGTTGAAGATCTGGCGGGTCTCCTCAGGATCGAGCCGGATCGCGTCGTCCTCCTCGAGGGTGACCGTCTCGTCGCGATCGGTCAGCTCGACCTCGACGGTGCCGCTGACCACGTAGTAGATTTCCTCCTGGCCGCGGTCGGCCTCGTCGTGTTCCATCCCCTTCCCGTCGGGCTCGAGTTCGAGGACGGAGATGCCGACGTGGTCGCTGTCGAGTTCGTCCTTGAGGAACCACATGCCGCCCCACTCCTCGTCGATGACTGACTCCGGATCCGTCTTGCTGGCAGTGTCGTAGCCCATACGTGACCGATCGTCCGTGACCGGTAAATCGATGGGGGAAGCGGAAACCACACGGACAACTCGTTCGGCGGGTTCACGCTCGACCCGGTCATCGGAATCCCGGTATCGATCGTCCCGGTCGGCGCAGAGTGCAGAAGGCTTATGCACCGACTGCAGACATCCAGCGCTATGATGACCTTGGCAGCAGTCGCATCTGTGTCCGCGTCGTTCTCTCGAACGAGACGTGATGGGCCGTGACCGACGAGACCGCTACCGGTGTCGATCGCCGGACCGTCCTCGGCGCGCTCGCCGGTGCGAGCGGAGTCGCTGTGGCCGGCTGTTCGGCGCTCACGAGAGAGCGCGACGGGCAGACCAGCCGGTTGGACGACGAAACGGCCAAAGAGTTGGCGAGGGAATTCGCCCCGACGCTGTACTTCGACGTCCACGAGCCGTGGTTTCCGACGGATCCGCGACGGTACGCCAGCGAGCGCGACGGGGAACCCGTCGTCGACGGGTTCGACGCCCTCGACGGCTATCACGAGCGGTACAGCGCGGGCAATCCACCGGATCCGACGGTGTTCTACCGCGCGGTCGAGTACGAGGCGTCGCCGCTGGCCGCGGTCCAGTTCTGGTTCTACTCGGCGTTCGACCAGTTCACGACGAACTTCCACTGGCACGACTGGGAAGTGCTGCACGTCTTCGTCGACACCGAGACCGACGAGCCGCAACTGTACGTCGCCAGTTCGCACTCCCGGAAGGCGCCGAACAACGAGTTCCTCGACCCCGAGCCGGAGACGGTTCCGCGCATCCTCTCGGAACTCGGTTCGCACTCGAGCGCGCTCTCGGTCAACGACGTCCCCGATCGGTTCCAGCGGGTCGCCCTCGAGGACCTGCTGGCGGACGTCACGAACGCGACGATCGACGGCGTCGCGGACCTCGCGGACGTCGAACTCCCGATCGCGTACGGACTGCCGCGGGACGAGGGCTCGCGGCTCCCCTACGTCGTTCCGGAGTACGAGGGCGGTCCGCTCTACGATCACGAGCGCTTGCCGTCGGTCACTCGCGAGTCGCTGATCGACAGCGACCTGACGATCCGGTCGTACGACGCGCTGACGTCGCCGCCGACGGATCTGCCGACCCGCGAGACGGGACTCGTCTTCCGACACCGCGAGCGGGAGGGCGACGCCGACATCGAGTACGAGCTCGTACCGACCGGCGAGATCGAACACATCGCGGCGTTCACCGGGCCCCAGTTGAGCTTCGAGTTCGACGTTCCCGATGCGGTCGAGGACGCCGTCGCCGGTCACATCACGGCGACGGAAACGCCGTGGGACCAGCCCCGTTACGAGAACCCGGCGGCGGACATCACCGCTCCGAATCATCGGGCGGCGCTGGCCGACCGCTACGAGGCCATCGGCGAACCGGCGCCGATCAACACCGTCGTGAGCCGCGTCACGGAGGCGGTCACGGCCGACGACGCACCGGAGGACGAGGGACTGACGACGACGGAGACGACCGTCGAGTCGGTCGCGCTCCTCGAGAGCGATCCGGAAGCGGTTCCGACGTTCGGCGGCGTCGCCGTTCTCCGGGACGTCCCGGCCGGCGACCATCGGCTGACGGTCAACGGCGCCGGCCGCGCGCCGCACAGCGAACGCGTCACCGTTTCGGACGACGGAACGACGGCGGCCGGCGTCGACGGTGAGATTCCGCTCGTCGCCCGCAATCGGGCGACGAAACTCGAGGTCGGGGACGGAACGGGAGAGGCGGACCTCTCCGCAGTGGCCGTCGAGGACGACTTCGCCGGGCGGCTGTACGAGTCGGCGGTGGACGGCGGCGACGCGGTCTACGTTCACACCGGCGGCGCCTACACGACCGAGGTTCGAGACGGCGACGACGCTATCGGCGCCTACCGAATCAACCCGTCCCCCGGCGCGGCGTCGGCGATCCGCATCGAACGCCCCGAGACCGGCACGGCGTCCCTCTCGACGTTCGTGGCGGATATCGCCGAGGAAACGCGAGAGGGGGTCTCGACGCATCGCGACGGCGATTCCGACGCGAACGACGATGACGACACCGCTACCGGCGACGACGATCGCGGTTCGGAGAACGCCGTTACCGGCCTCGAGCGCGCCCTCGAGGCAGTCGTCGACGCCGCGCGAAGGGCCGCCGACGAGGCCCGGGCCGGCGAGCGAGAGACCGCCGACAGGCGGCTCGAGACCGTCGCCGAGCGCCTCCAGCGGGTCGAGACGCGACTCTCGGAAGCGAGCGACGAGCTTCCGGAACCGCTCTCGAAGGCGGCGCGAAACAGACTCGAGCAGGCCGAGCGACGGACCGAACAGGCTCGGACCGCCGAGACGCTCTAACCCCGGACGTCCCCGTCGCTGCCGACGGTCGCGGATACGAATCCGACGACTGTTAGGTGAGCGGCCCGTACCGCCGACCGTGATCGAGAGGTGATCCTCGTCGTTTGCGGGCCGCCGGGAGCGGGCAAGACCACTATCGCCGAGGCCCTTCGGCAGCGACTCGAGGCCCGCGACGAACCCGTCGCCGTTCGACTCCACCACTCCGACGACTTCTCGAGTCGCACCTACGAGCAGTTGTTCGAGCGAGTCCGCGACGATCTCCGCGAGGCGCTCACGATCGTCGACGGCACCTTCTACGAGCGCGAGTGGCAGACGCAGTTCCGGACGCTCGGCTTCCGCGAGGAGATCCGCTTCGTCACCGTTACCGCGGGCCTCGAGACCTGCCTCGAGCGCAATCGGACGCGCGCAAACCCGATCGGGGAACAGGGCGTCCAGGTAGTTTACCGAGAGTTCGACGCACCCGAGGACGCCCTCGAGATCGATACCGACGAGACGAACGTCGGTGACGCGGTCGATCGAATCGTCGGCGCGCTCGAGTCGTGGGGCTGGCTGACCGACCGCGCCGAGTGAGTCCGAACCGAGCGCTCGCCTTTCTGAGGAACGACGCGACCGTTGAACTTTCGGACACGTAACAGATATATGGAAGCGAACCGTCAGTTGAAACGTCCATGTTCCGCCGGCTCGCGTCGCTCCGCGAGAGCGAGCCCCTCCGATCGATCGTCGGTACCGCCGCCTTGATCGCCGTACTCAGACTCAGCGGAATGACGCTCGGAGAGATCGCCCCGGTATTCGTCATCTTCGCGTCCTCGACGGTCCACGAGGTCGCGGACGACATCTACGACCTCCCAGCCGGGACGAACTGGCTCATCTACGGAACCGGACTCGCCGCCGCAGGCGGCTGTCTGGCGTTCCTCTCGAGCGCGTCGCTCGGTGCGCTCGTGGTGCTCGCCGGCCTCTGGTTCGTCCTCGACGGCGCGGTGACCGTTCGATACGGGCCGGCTCGAACGCGCCACGAGTACGTGTCCGACCTCGAGGACGACGCCGGCGAGACGATGCTCCGCGTTCAGACGGCGAACGTGGTGTCTCAGGCGCTCCGAGACGCTTCCGGTCCTCGAACGGTCGCGGCGCTCGCTACCGAGGTCGATCTCACCGAATCGCGCGTCGAGAGCACGCTCGAGTACTTGGCCTACAAGGGCCACGTCGAACGGGTCGGCGACCGATATCGCGCGATTTCACACCGATGGGGACAACTGACTCCCGTCGTCCGGCTTCTGGGGTGGCTCCCGCGGCGAGTCGGGCGCCCGTTTCGGCGGCTGGCCGCGAGCGCGTCGTGAGATCCGTCCCGTCAGTGACGACGGAGACGCGCCAACGCGATACTATAACCCAGGGACCAGCGCCGCGAGATCCTCGGGCCGCTGTTCCGGTTGCAGGTCGTCGGGCAGCACGTCCCAGCCGAGTTCGTCGGCCCCGGGCTCGGCGTCGGTCTCGAAGCCGGCTTCGGCGGCCGGCTCCTGTTCCCGGAACTCCGCCGGCGGCGCGTCGTGGGCGTAGACGCTTTCGGGGTGGTCGATCGCCCAGACGTGGAGCATGCAGGGCGTCCGACAGGGGAGGTCGATATCCCCGTCGGCGAAGTCGTGTTCGTAGGCCTGCTTGTAGTACCACCACGCGAACCGGCCGGGGAGCCCGGAGTGGTAGTGCCAGGGGGAACAGGGCGTCTCCGGGTCCGCGGTGGCGCCGATGGGGGCGTCGTCCGCCGGCTCGGCGTCGCTCGCTTCGCCGCCGTAGACCGCCGGCGGATCGATCTCCTCGCCGTTCCGCGTCGCGACGAACATCACGCCGATCGATCGCCAGGACTCGTCGTCGACCAGCACCGACTCGGGTCGCTCGGGGTCGAGCACCGCGTCGTCGCCGACGTACTCCGGGTTGATCCAGTGGGAGTAGCTGGCGTCCTCCCGCTCGAGCGCGTCGAAGTACGGTTGGTATCCCGCATCGACGAGCGCGCCGACGTCGGGGTAGTGCTCTTCGAGGACCGCTTGCACCTCCGATCGGAGTTCGACCGTCGTCGGGTGGTCGTCCGCACAGCCCTCCATCCCGTCCTCGACGCAGTGGCCCATGTTCGGCTCGAGGGTCGCGTCGGGACAGCGGTCGTCGAACCACGGCGTTCCCGCGGCGTCGCTCCCGCTCGCTCCCGCCGACCCGACACCGATCGTCGAAAACGCGGCCGTCCCCGCCGACGCTCGCAAGAGCGTTCGCCGAGAGACGGTCACGTTATCGTCACCGTCGTACATACCAGCAGTTCTCCACCGACGACCGTTGTAAACCCCCGTTGCCGACCGGCGTGACAGTCGGCGCGCGTGATCGATCAACCGACCGGACGACTACTCGCGAACCGCGCCCGTCCCCGGCCGCTCGAGGCCCGCCAGATCGATCCGACCGCCGGGCATCGGGACGCCGTCGTAGGGGTCGTCGGCGAGCAGCAGCGAGCCGTCCAGGTCGGCGTAGTCGAGCAGCGGCGCGAGGTGGCAAGCGGCCGCGATCGAAGCGTTCGACTCGGTCATACAGCCCAGCATGACTTCGAGACCGTGGGCGCGGGCGGCGTGGATCATCCGTTTCGCCTCGAGCAGGCCGCCGCACTTCATCAGTTTCAGGTTCGCGATGTCACAGCGGTCTGCAATCTGTGGAATGTCCGCGAGCGTCACACAGGACTCGTCGGCGGCGATCGGGAGCGGCGAGCGCTCGGAGACGTATCGCAATCCCTCGGGATTCTCGGCGGGAACGGGCTGTTCGACGAACGCGAGGTCGTGCGCCGCCAGTCGCTCGATCTTGCTGACGGCCTCCTTCGGCGCCCAGGCCTCGTTGGCGTCGACGAACAGGCGGACGTCGGGCGCGACCGACCGAATCGCCTCGACGATCTCGAGGTCCCGGTCCGTCCCGAGTTTGACCTTCAGCGTTCCGTAACCGCGCTCGAGAGCGGTCTCGGTCTTCTCGCGCATGGTCTCCGTGTCGTCGAGCCCGATAGTGTATGAGGTCTCGAGCGTCTCCGTCGGATCGAGCCCCCAGTAGCGGTAGAGCGGGACGTCGAACCGCTTGGCGGCGAGGTCGTGGAGCGCGATGCTAACCGCACAGCGGGCGGCCGGATTCCGCCGGACGGTCTCGCGCATCTCGCGTTCGATGCGCTCGAGTCGGTGGGGATCACTCGTTTCCTCGACGACCGCGAGCAGGTCCGGCAGGACGGCCGTCACCGTCTCGACGGTCTCGCCGTAGTGAGATGCGGGCGCGGCGCCGCCGACGCCGACGGCGTCGTCGTCTTCGATTCGGACCGTCACGACGTCCCGCTCGGTCGTCGTCCCGCGGGCGATTCCGAACGGGTACTCGAGGGGCAGCGCGCGGCGTTCGAAACTGGTCTCGAGTGCCATCGACGATCACTCGACGATGGCCTCGAGGACGTCCTCGGCCCCGAAGCGAATCACGTCGGTCGCGGGCGCGTCGATCTCGCTCGCGTACTCCTCGACGGCCTCGCGCGCGTCGGGGTCGGTCTCGAGGTCGCTGGTGTTCAGCGCGCCGGCGACGATTTCGCCGCCCGAAACTGGGGCTGACAGCGACTCGTAGAGATCTACGTAGGTCGCGGGGTCGGGGAGCGCGAACGATTCGTAGCCGTGGATTGTCCCCTGGCCGGCGTTGTGACAGAGGACGAGCTTGTCGGGCATCGACCCGTGGAGGATCCCGCAGGTGACCGCCGAGTACGCCGGGTGGACGATACAGCCCTGGCCCTCGACGAAGAGGTAGTCGTGGTCGTCGCCCTTCTCGACGATCATCTCCTCGACCGCGCCCGCGGTGAAGTCGCTGACGACGCGGTCGATCGGGTTCCCCCAGCCCTCGATCATGATCCCCGTCTGGCCGGTCGGGATCACGGCCGCGTCGTGGCCGGCTTCTTCTGCCGCCCGCGCGAGTTCCATCGTCGTCGTCATCTTGCCGACCGAACAGTCGGTGCCGACGGTGAGGACGATCTCGGCGTCGACCTCGCCGGCGACGCCTTCGGCGACGGACAGGTCTTCGGGCGGCTTGCGGACGTCCCGCAGTTCGCAGTCGTTCTCGGCCGCGAGGCGGGCGAACTCCTCGTCCTCGGCGAGGAAGTAGTGCAGTCCCGAGACGACGTCGCAGCCGTACTCGAGGGCCGTCCGAACGTCGTCTCGCCAACTCTCGTCGAACGCCCCGCCGATGGGGGAGATGCCGATCAGCAGGGCGTCGACGTCGTCGGCCGCGAGGTCGGCCATTCCGTCGACGATCGGTGCGTCCTGGACGTCAGGGACGAAGTCGTTCACGCGGCGGCCGGCCGACTCGCGGTCGAGGACGGCCGCGGCTTCGTAGTCGGCGTACCGGAGGACGCCGAGGGCGGTCTTGGCTCGGTCGGGAAACTTCTCGTGGGCGAGAATCGCGACGCGCATACCGGATCATCGCCGAGGGAGTACTTAAGCGGTCGATATCGAGGCCGAAGCGATCACTCCACCGACACGCGGTGGCGCGCACTGTCGATCGGTCCGAGCGAGACGAGGGGCGACTGGAGGGAGCTCCTCGATGCGAACGGGAACGAAGTGACCCGTGAGCGAAGACGAAAGACCGATCGACGACGCTGCGCGAGGTCTTCGTGAACGGAGTGAACGAAGGCGTGTCAGAACTTGTTCTGACAGTGGATGAGCGAGTGAGCGAAGCGAATGAGCGTTAGCGCGGAACCGAAGGTTCCGCGAACCATGCGAGCGGGCCGTTGGCCCGCGAGCAGAAATCGGCTGGGGAGGGAGTGGCAATTCCTCGTTGCCAGCATGCGGAGGACAAACGACTGGTCTTCCACAGAACGCGGTGGAGCGGAGAGACTGCAGTCTACCCACTCGGTCAGCGACTTGTCCGCCCGCGCAAAAAGTCGTCCTCGAACGCGCTCGAGTCACGCCCTCGAGCGCAACGTCCGGATCGCGATCGGGGGTCGCGCCTGTCAGTTCTCCTTGAGTGCGCACGCGGGCGAACAGAACCCGCGCTGGGCCGCGTTCGCGTCCGGATACGCCTTGAATTCGTCACCACAGCTGCTGCAGCTGACGGTTTCGAAGTCGGACATAGCTCGTTCGAAGAGTCGTCCGCATCGACCAAAAATGTCCGCAGTTCGGCTCGAGCGACGGCAGTTCGAACGTCGACGCGAAACCCGGCTCAAACGCAAAGCGGCGCCGATGACGCCTCAGAACGCCCGAAACTCGGCCGTCCAGAACGACCGGTGGGCGTCCTCGAGGGCCGATTTTGGATCGCCGGTCGCGTCGACGGCGGCGGTCCCGGCCGGCTCGAGGCTCGCGTCCTCGGCGAGCGTCTCGACGACGCCGCGCTGGCCGGCGAGGTACAACCGATCCCCGTCGTCGACGCGCTCGGACAGCGCTTCTCGGCAGCGCTCGAGGTGGTCGTCGATCTGATCGTCGCGGATGCGCTCGAAGCGGGCCTGCGAGAAGCCGCCCTTCGAGTGGTTCCCCTTGACGTCGCTCTCGAAGCCGCGGTAGTCGACGCGGTCGCCGTCCTCGTAGGTGCCGAGGGCGAAGAGGTCGGTCCGGACGAGCGCGAGCGCGTACCGGCCGGTCGGCAGGAACCACTCGCGCTCGAACCGAAAGCGGTCGTCCCAGGCGACCCGCGAGTCGTCCTCGAGGGCGCGGTCGGGCATCGCCGGCGGCTCGAGCGCGGCGGCGATCAGCCCGGCGTCGTCGAGACAGAGCACGCACGGGGCGGCCTCGTCGACGAGCGCGGCGCGGTCGCCGAGCGGCGTCTCGAGGTCGACGTCGAACTCCTCGGCGAGCGTCTCGCTACCCTCGTCCTCGCGGAGAACCGCCGTCAGCGCGCCCTCCGGGCCGGTGTGAAACGACGCCAGGCGGTCGACGACCGCTTCGAGTCGGCTCCCCCGAAGCCGTTCGCGACGGCGGACGGAGAGGCCGGCCTCGTCGCCTTCGAGTTGCTCGAGTTCCCCCTCGAGCTGGGCGATGCGGTCCTCGAGGCGGTTGACCCGCTCCTCGGCGTCCTGTCGGGCGGTGGCCGCCTCCGATCGGCGCTCGGATTCGGCCTCGTACCGGTTTCGCAGCCGCTCGTTTTTCTCCTCGAGTTCGTCGATGCGCTCCTTGAGCGAGGCGCGGCCGAGTAACGCGTCCAGCATCTGGTCCGAACGGAAGGGGGCAGCGCGGCTACTTTTAGGTTCCGGCAGCGGGGTAGTCGTCGCCTGAACCGGCGTCGGAGCCGGGCCAGCCGCCGGTCCACGAGAGCAATTGCTCGGCGCGCTCGCGGCGGGCGAGCAGGACCTCGCGCAGGGAGGGCGGGTTGCGCACGTCGGTGTCCTCGAGCATCGGTTCGGGCACGGCGAGCGTGTTCGTCGGCACGGCGTCGTCGCCGTGGACCGGGAAGTGCCCGGACTCGAGTTTCATCACGAGCGGCGCGTCGAGGCGCTCGAGCCCGTTTCCGGTCGCGTACACCTCCTCGTTGATCCGCTCGTGCTGGTCGCTGTGCATGAGGGCGCGGTCCCCGTCGATGGGGGTCACGTAGAGTCGTCCGAGATAGTAGCTTCGCGAGAAGACCTCGAACATGGTACTAATACACAAGGGCTGGCGGGATATAACTATTTTCGGATAGATTTAAGTCGTCGGACTTTCAGTGAAGAATACAAACTCAGGCCCGTTCGCAGGTGAACAGACGGTTCGCGGTAAGAGTTGTTTTCCATTGAATGCACAGCCATCAACTGTTGTTAGCGTCGGGAACCGCTTCGGTTACGGAACACAAAACGATCCTCGCGCGGCGAGATAACACGGCGCTCGTCTGACTCCCGCCGACGGGCAGTGGTTCGGGGCCGCCGGCCGGAATCAACAGTTCACGCAGTTCAAACGGTAGTTGAACTGTGCTAATAGCGTTTCTGTCGGGCGTAAACGTTCGAGCCGTTGCTCCGCCGGTCACGGACGGGATTGAACGGTTCGAACGAAGGTCTGTCTTTTTAGGACATTCGTTCGAACGGAGGCAGTGATGACCTCCCGGTCGGTTGCGCTCTTCGCACTGGTCGCCCTCCTCGGGCTCACGATCGCCCCGATCGCAAGCGGCGCCGTCATCACCACCTTCGCCGCCGACGAGAACGGGGCCGAATCGAACAGCACCGCCTCAGTTTCGACGCACATGCAATCCAGTGCGGCCGACACCGAGAACACGGTCGACGCCGAACTGTTCAGCAAGCAGTACGAGGCGGCCGGCAACGAGAGCCGCGAAGCGCTCGTCCTCGATCGGACGGACGACCTCGGCGAACGCCTCGAGACGCTCGAGGCCGAACGCGAGGAACTGCGCGAGCGCCAGGACGAACTCGACCGCGGCGCGTACCGGGCGCGGATGGCGAAGTTCACCGTCGAAATCCGCTCCCTCGAGCGCGAGATCGAACGGACCCGACAGCGGGCAAACGAGACCGGCGCCGACACCGATCGTCTCGACGAGCTCGGAACCGGCGCCGCGAATCTCAGCGACCAAGAAGTGGCGGAAACCGTCCGCCAACTCGGCGGCCCCGACAACGTCCCGGGACGGGGACCACCCGAGGATCGCCCCGGAAACGGGCAATCCGATGACCGACCCGGAAACGGCCCGCCAGCCGATCGCGACGCCGAGACGCCGGATAACGGGCAGGGCCAAGGTAACGAGCGGGCGCCGGACGGAACCGAGCGCGGTCCGTCCGACGAGGCCGACGGCTCGGATTCCGATCCCGGGCCGCCGGGCGAGAGCGGCACGCCGGCCGACCGGTCCGGAAACGCCGATACCGGCTCGGATACGGACGCCGATCCACCGAACGACGAAACGGGAAGCGACGCTGACACGGGGTCGGAGTCGGCGTAGCGACCGGGAACACGGGACACAGTTCCGCGCGGGGACGGATCCGTCTGACATCGTCGTACCGAGCAGACACGCTTTTCAGCGGCGACCCCCAATCATCGCTCGATGGACTCCGCCGCATTACTGGATTTGCTGGGGAACGAAAATCGGAGACGTATTCTCCGGTTGCTCGCCCGCAAACCCTGTTACGTCACGGAAATCTCTGATTACCTCGGCGTGAGTCCGAAGGCGGTCATCGAACACTTGCGCAAACTCGAGGAGGCGGGACTGATCGAGAGCCGAGTCGACGACCAGCGCCGGAAGTACTTTCATATCGCCCGCAACGTCCGCCTCGAGGTGAACGTCTCGCCGTACGGCTTCGCGAGCAAGAGCGCCTATCCCGCCAGCAGCAGCTTCGACTTGACGACCTGTCGCCACCTCTCGTTGGACGTCGCCTGGGAGGACGCCGACGAACTCGACGACCTCCTGCGGGCCCTCGAGGACTTAGAACAGCTCGAGAACGAGCTCTCGCTCGCCCAACGGTGGGTGCAGGGGCGACTCTGCGACGTCCTCGATCGGATCTCCGAGACCGTCGGCACCGGTCCCGAGAGCCGAATCTACGCCGATCTACTGGCGAGCATCCGAACGGAACCGAAATCCGTCGGGGAACTCAGCGAGGACGTCGACGCGCCCCGCGAGGTCGTCGCCGACCTCCTCGAGTCGATGGCCGACGAAGGGATCGTCCGCCGCACCGAACGCGGCTGGGAGCTGACGACGAGTTAGACGTCGGCCGAGAAATCGACGAGGGAGGCCGCCGAACGCAATTATTCGATATCCTGAGTGAGCCCGTTTCGCAGATCGCGTCCGAAGTAGTAGCCCAGCAGACAGCCGACCAGCCCGATCGTCACGCCGACGGCGAGGACGGCCTGCGTGGAGCCGGCGATCGCGAGGACGGCGTTGCTGAGCACGGCCGACACGCCGCCGACGGCGGTCCCGGCGGCGCCCATCTCGAGGTAGCGCCGTTTCGAGGTGAGCAGGCCGACGACGAAGGCGACGCCGAGCATGCCGAGCATTCGGCCGGCGAACGGGATCAGCATCCCGCCGCCGACCAGCCCGGCGCCGACGAGGAGCACCAGCGCGAGAAACGCCCGCGGCGAGAAGTAGTCGCCCGGCGAGCGCCCCGGTGTAAGCCGGTCACGCAATCGTCCGAGCCGCGAGTCCGACGACTCCGCGGGCGCGGCCGTCGACGGCGCGGGCTCGTCGGACGACTGCAGCGTGCCGGAGCCGAGCGGGTCGTCGATCGCCCCGACGTCTCCGCCAGCCTCCGGCCGATCCTCCGGCGTCGCCGCCGTTCCGGTCCCGGAATCGGTCTCGACGTCCGACCCCGAGAGCAGGCTCTCGGTCTCCTCTAAGAGGTCGTCGGTGTCCCGGCTCTCGGTGACCTCGTCCGAGCGGTCGCTCATGCGATCTCCTTGGGCAGCCGACAGCATGGGTCTTTCCCATCGGTACACGAGGCGGGTACCTCGAGGATGTCACCGGCCACAGGATATACCACCGCGGGCCGCCCATCGGGGGTATGAGCTGGCTCGCGCCCGCGACGTTCGGCCTCATCGCGGCCGGCGGCGGCGTCTTCTGTTACGTGCTCGTCGCGAACATCGAGCCCCAGCCGGAGTATCCCGAGCTGATGACCGACCTGGTCCGGCTGCTCGGATTTGGGATCGCGCTCTGTGGACTCGCGATCGGTGCCGTCTTCCTGCGGGCCGCTGCGAGCGCGTACGTCGCCTGAATCGGTCGATTAGCTTCGCTGCTCGGACCGCAACGGACGTTCTCGACCCTCGAGTCGCGGGGCCCTCCCTTTTCACGCTGGCCGCGGTACCACCCATGGATGAGCACCGAGCTGGTCGCGTTCGGCGTCAGTGCGCTCGCCCTAGGGATTGGGGTACTGATAGCCGGTCGACGACTCTATCCGCGACTCGACGTTCCCGCCGACGCCGAGTCGACGCTGCAGTTGCTGACCGCGATGATCGCGGGCGTACTGTTGCTGACCGGGCTGGGACTGGTTCTGGTCGGACTGTTCACCTGAGCCTCGAGGGTCGACGCCGGTTTCGCACGGCCATCTCAGATGGAACGCCGGTGCGCGGGGGATGGTGCTGTTGATAGCCGGCCGACGGCTCTATCGGTGGCGCGCGCTGTGTCATGGCGAGTGGAAACGAGCCACGACACGAAGATGCGCGAGGTCTTCGTGAGTTTACGAACGAATGGCTTGGAAGACGCATCGCGTCTTCCGGTGGATGAACGAGGGACCGGAGAGACTGAGTGAATCGGCTGGGGAGGGTGTGGCACTCCCCGTTGCCACGGTCGCAGCGAACGCGAGCGTCCGGTAGCGTCGTCGACCACAGCTTGCGGATCCACTGGCGACGGATCGATCACGGAAAGCGTGCCTTCAAGTCCGCCGCCGCGCAACGCCCACGCATGAATCCAGGCGATCGCGTTCGCGTCGACCGCGCGGATCGCACGTACGAAGGCGTGTTGCTCCCCTCGAGTACGGACGACCACCTCGTCGTGAAACTCGAGGGCGGCTACAACGTCGGCGTCGACCGGGCCGAGGCCGAGATCGAGACGCTCGAGGAGGACGTCTACGAGATCGACGGCACCGACGCGACGGGGCCGGAAGATGACGACGCCAGCGACGAGGGCGCCGACTCCGAGATCGAGTTCGACGACGACCTGCCGACGATCTCGCTGCTCTCGACGGGCGGAACGATCGCCTCGACGGTCGACTACCGCACGGGCGCGGTGACGGCGCAGTTCGACGCCGAGGACGTCCTGCGCGCGGTGCCCGATCTGGCGGGTCGCGCGAACTACCGCGGCCGCGTCGTCGCGAACATCCTCTCGGAGAACATGGAGCCGCCGCTGTGGCAGGACCTCGCCCGCGCCGTGTACGAGGAGATCGAGGCCGGCGCCGACGGCGTCGTCGTCATGCACGGCACCGACACGATGCAGTACTCCGCGTCGGCGCTCTCGTTCATGCTCGAGACGCCCGTGCCGATCGTCTTCACCGGCTCGCAGCGCTCGGCGGATCGACCGTCCTCCGATAACGTGATGAACGCCGTCTCGGCCGTCGAGGCCGCCAAGAGCGACTGCGCGGAAGTCATGGTCTGCATGCACGGCTCCGAATCGGATGACGTCTGCGCGCTCCACCGCGGGACGCGGGTCCGGAAGAACCACACCTCGCGCCGGGACGCCTTCGAGACGGTCGGTGCAGAGCCGCTGGGCGAAATCGACTACGACACCGAGGAGATCGAGTTCCGCCGCGACTACCAGCAGCGCGGCGAGGCCGATCTCGAGCTCCGCGAGGACCTCGCGGACGACGTCGAACTGCTCAAGTTCACGCCGGGGATGGATCCCGCGTTCCTCGACGTCGTCGAGGGCAGCGAGGGGCTGATCCTCGAGGGCACCGGACTCGGCCACGTCCACACCGATCTGATCCCCCGCATCGAGGAGCTCGTCGAGGACGGGACGACGGTCGTCATGACCAGCCAGTGCCTCGAGGGACGGGTCTGCGACCGGGTCTACGACACGGGTCGAGACCTGCTCGAGGCCGGCGTGATCGAGGCCGGCGACACGTTACCGGGGACGGCCAAGGTCAAGCTGATGTGGGCCCTCGAGAACAGCGACGACGTCGAAGAGGCGATGGGCACGTCGCTGGCCGGCGAGATCCAGGAGCGGTCAGTTCCCTGGGAGTGAGGCCACGACGCGCTCGACCGTTCGATAGCGCGCCGAGTAGTTCGACCGAGTACTTATCAGATAGCTGTCCGATTGAGTTGTATGGCCAACGAACGGACCGACGACCCCATGCTCGATAGCTTCCAGCAGTGGCAGCTCGGCCTCGCCCTGCTTTTCGCCCTCTCGCTGGCGGGGACGGTCGGCGCAATGACGTTACAGATGCTCGAGGTTCCGTTCGGCGGCGGGATCGGGACGGTCGGCGGCGCGCTGCTCGCGTTCCTCGCGATTTCGTACTGGTACTACGGGCGGTAGTGCCGGACTCGTCTTTCGGAAGCGACTCTCTACGCAGACTCGAGTCCGAGTCCGGACGCCACCGCGGGGGCGACCGCGTCTGCGAAACGCTTTCCCCCGCCACCGCGTGAGATAGCCCTGTTCGATCGACGATGGTACTCGACTCAGTCTCCGATTTCGGCCTCGAGATCCGACGGGCGACCCACGACGATTACGCGGCCGTGGCCGACTTCACGAGTGATATCTGGCCGGATCGCGGCGGCGACTACATCCCGCGGGTCTACCACGAGTGGCTCGAGGACGAACCCGGACAGGAAAAGAAGACGTTTCTCGCGGAGGTCGACGGCGAACCGGCGGGCATCGTGCAGGGTGTCATGCTCACCGACGACGAAGCCTGGTTCCAGAGCCTGCGCGTCGCGGCTGACTATCGGCGACGAGGCGTCAGTCGGCGACTCAACGAGGCGACCTTCGAGTGGGCCCGCGAGCAGGGTGCGACGGTCGGCCGGGTGATGATCTTCTCGTGGAACGCCGCCTCCTTCGGCGCCGCGCGGACCAGCGGCTTCGAGCCGCTCACCGAGTTCCGCTTCGCGCATCCGGACCCCGATCCCGACGCCGCCGCGGGCCTCGAGGCCGACGTCGACGACGCCTACCGCGTCTCGAGCGATCCCACCGCGGCGTGGCGCTACTGGACCCACAGCGACGCGCGCGAGCACCTCGACGGCCTCACGATGGCCCCCGAGGAGTCGTGGGCCGTCCGAGAACTGACGCGCGCTGACCTCACAGCCGACGAGACAGCCGTCTTCGCAGTGACGGGGCCCAACGGGCTGGCCGGAATGGCGTATCGATCGCGGACGTACGAGCGCGAGGGCGACGGCGACTCGAGCGACGACGAGACCGGAACGGAATCCGAGACGGAAACCGAGACGTGGGCCGAATACGGCGTCGGCGCGTGGGAGAGCGTCGACGCCGCCCGCGCGCTGTTCGCGGCGATCGCCCGCGACGCCGCCGATCTCGGGGCCGACGAAACGCGCGTGCTGATCCCCGAGACGCCCCGTCACGTCACCGACGCGCCCTACGCCGGTGTCGGTATCTCCGAGGAGCCGGACTTCGTGCTCGGGATCGACCTGACGGGCGAGTGACGGCGCGTTTTCCGGATCAGAACATCCTCCCGAGCGTTCATATTCGTATCCGAGAATAGTCAGGTGAAGAACTCATGTACAATCCCTCGTACGAATCCGGAGAGGTCGTCGACGACGGCGACCTCGCGTTCACTGACGACGGTCTCGAGACGCCCGAGCGATACGTCGGCTTCGAAGGCATCCTCGTCGTCGTCGCTCCGGACGTCCGCCGCCACGTAAGGCCCGTAGACGCGGTCACCGAAGACACGTCGCTGCTCGAGTGCTATCCGGCCGCCGCGGAGTGGTTCCAGGAACCCTACTGCGACGACGATACCGTGCTGATTCACCCGAAAGGTGCGACCGTCGCCTACCGGTATCGCGTCGTCGACGAGCGCCGGGACCCCGTCGAGCGGGATCGCAGAACACCGAGCACCGCGTGACGGTCCGTTAGCCGCCGCTGACCGGCGGGAACAGCGCCAGTTCGTCTCCCTCTTCGAGAACCGTCTCTAGGCCCTCCTCCTCGACTAAGACGTTCGTCCCGTTGCGGAGCACGTTGATCTGCGAGCGCAGGTCGCCGTCCTCGAGGACCCGCGCCTCGAGGTCGGGCCGGCCGGCGACGAGTTGCTCGAGGGCGTCCCCGACGGTGTCGCCGGCGTCGGCGTCGACGGTGACGTGTTTGTCGCCCGCGCGTTCGGCGAGGTCGGCGAAGAGCTTCCACTCGGTGGCCATACGTGGCGGTATCGGTGCCGACGGCAAGTAGCTACCGCTCCCGGGTGCGTTCGGGCGAGGCGTCGTCGACCGACTCCGCATCGTCGTCCGCGGTCGGATCGGTCTCCGGATCCGAGTCTGCGTCCGGATCCACCTCGGAACCCGCACTCGCACCCGCAGCCGCGGCCACGTTCGAATCCGACTCGAGATCGGCCGTCAGCGGCCGCTCGAGGTCGCTGATCCGCCGCAGGGCGTCCGGGCGGCCGAGCACGTAGGCGACGTCGCCGGCCTCGAGTCGCGTCTCGCCCGACGGCAGCGCGAGCGGGTCGGCGCCGGCCGCGCCGCGGTCGACCGCGAGGACGAACACCGGCAGCGAGCCGACGGCCGCGCTCTCGAGCGGATCGCCCGCGTCGACGGGGAGGGTGGTCACGGTTTCGTCGGCCGCCCGGAGCAGCGAGACGAGGTCCCGCTCGGCGCCGGGGTCGCGGGGGAGCGTGACGAGTCGGTACTCCTCGTCGGTCGAGAGCGTCCCCGCGTCGTCGGCGTCGACGGCGACGGTGGCCACGTCGTCGGCGACCCCGCGGAGTTCCCCGCTCGCGGCCCGCCGGAGCGAGTCGTCGTCGCAGCGCCAGATTCGGACGGCGTCGCCGGGGCTGGCGTCGGGCGCCGGATCGCCCCGGATCGCGACGGCGACGGTGCCCGGCGCGAGCGTCGATCCGATGCCCGCCGGCCGGCTCCCGAGGGCCAGGTAGTCGATCGTCCGATCGGCCCCGAACTCGACGTCGACGTGGCCGATCCCGTAGTCGCGCTCGAGGCGGGCGATCAGTCGCTCGCGGAGGTCGTCGGTCGACAGCCGGCGCGGGAACAGCAGCGTGTGGCCGGCCAGTTCGGTCTTGGTCGACTCCTCGACGGGGTCGTAGCCGTCGACGTCCGCGATCTCCTCGGGGAGTTCGACGGCTACGACGCGGCCGGCCGATCGGACCAGCTGTCCGACCTCGGTGATCGTCCGCGGCGTCGCGACGGCGAAGACGTCCGTCGCGAGGTGATCGCCCAGTCGCCGGCCGCCGTCGGCGGCGATCGCGCTCGCGACGAACGCGGCGACGGTGAATGCGACCGTACTCAGCTCGAGTAGTTCCGCGTCGCCGCTGATCACCTGCTGGAGTGCCGATTGGGCGTTGAGCCAGATCGCGACCATCGACACGCCGAGTAAGATCGCGACCCCTTCGGGGATCCCGTCGGCGCTGTACCAGCGGAAGACGAAGGCGATACCGGCGGCGGTCCCGCCCGCCAGCAACGCGAAGCCGACGATTCCGACGAACGCGTCGAACAGCGCCTCCGTGGAAGCCGCCTGCGCGAGGATCGGCTCGAGTCCGAGGGCGGCCGGCAGCGTCATCTGGCGATCGCCTCCACGAACTCGTCGGTCGCGGTCTCCGGCCCCGCGACGAACACCTCGTCGCCGGGCTCGAGCGACCGCTCGATGCCGGGGGCGAACACCCAGCCGCTGCGACGGCCGCCGGTCTCGCTGCCCTGTCGGCGGGCGGCCAGCACCGTCACGTTCGCCGCGTTGCGGGCGTCGGCGTCCGCGCTCGAGCCGACGGTGAGCCGCCGGATCGCGTGCCCGGCCCGCCTGACCAGCGAGAAGGCCTCGAACTCCCGGCTGGTCCCCCTGGATCGGACGACCAACTTCGGCGTCTCGGTCTCGAGCAGCGCCTTCACGTCTCGGCGGGCGACGGCGACGGTGACGCGGCCGATTCCGCCGGCGCTGGCCGCGCTCGGTTTGGGAGCGGGGACGGCGTCGGCCGCCGGATCGCCGCCGTCGGGGACCGGCGTCTCGTCGTCGGCGGGCGGCTCGTCGGCCGCGGCCGCGTGTTCGCCGTCGATCTCCGTCCGGGCGCCAAGCACCGTCCCGGAGACCGTTCGCTCGCCGGCGCGGATCGACACCTCGTCGCCTCTCGCGAGGCCGGTCGGGACCAGCGTCGCGATCGAGACGGCGCGGCGGCCGTCGGGAATCCGCTTCGAGAGGCCGCCCGAGGGCGGGGCCGCGGTGATCGTCGCGCGGGCCCGTTCGTCGATCGTCACGGTGACGTCGGCCAGATCGTGGTCGGTCCGCAGGCGCTCCTCGAGGCGGGACTCGAGTTCCGACAGCGGCAGGTCCGCGGGGAGCCGCCACGAGCCGGTCTTCAGCGACCGGCGGAGGTCGGGCGACAGCGGCGGGTAGCCCTCCATGTCGTGAATCTCGCCGGTCGGACGGACCGTGACCCGACCCACGGTGCCGACGAGTTCGACGACGTCGGTCGACAGCGTCCGCTGGCGGATCGAGGTGAGCGAGAGCCGCCGGGGGAGTTCGGCGCCGAGCTTGTCGCCCTGGTTGTGGGCGTAGAGCGCGAGCATGAGAACGACGAGGACGGCGACCAGCAGCCGCGGCGACTGGGCGATGGTGGGCTCGATGAGGCCGAGCAGGCCGCCCTGCACGCTGGCGATCGACAGCGCGAGGACGACAACACCGAAGCCGGGCAGCGTCACGCCGGTGAAGTAGCGGACGAGAAAGCCGAGCGAACCGGCGACGAACGCGGGGACGATGCCCGTCAGGAGACCGAGGTAGATGCCGAGCAGGATTTCGACCGGGAGACTTCCGCCGGGCGTCATTGGTGGCCGCAGGGCCGGGAGCGACAAAGGAGTACCGACACGCCGAGGTTGCTCCGGATCTCCGAG
The DNA here is from genome assembly GCF_000337495.1 of Haloterrigena salina JCM 13891. Taxonomy (GTDB): domain Archaea; phylum Halobacteriota; class Halobacteria; order Halobacteriales; family Natrialbaceae; genus Haloterrigena; species Haloterrigena salina. The sequence goes on along the minus strand of NZ_AOIS01000058.1, from coordinate 95,506 downwards.
TGCGATTATTCGCGTCCGCGCCCTCGAGTAGCGGGATCGATCAACCGCGGCGCGAACGGACGGCTCTCAGGTGTCAGTCGTCCGAGTTCAACGATTCCTCGAGACGGTGGCGTTAACTACTGCGGTCGCACATCGAGGCGTATGGCCGACGGCCGGTCGCTTCGATCGCGGCTGCCCGACAACTGGCATCGGGTCCTCTCGATGCGGGCAGCCGTCGCGCTGGCGCTGCTCGTCGCCGGGCTCTCGGTCGCGACGGCGATCGTCAACATCGGGTTCGACTTCGTCGGCGGGCCGCTCGCGGAGTACGTCCCCGAGCCCGTTCAGGATACCGCCGGCTTCACCGGCGCGCTCACCGGCTTTCTGATGGTCGGCAGCGCGCTCGCACTTCGGCGGGGGCTGCGGGCGGGTTGGTGGGCGACGCTGCTGTTGCTCCCGCTGACCGCCGCCCAGGGACTGCTCCAGTCGAGCCGGTACTCGCTGCCGCTGGTCGCCGTGTCGCTGCTGACGATTCCCGTACTGCTGTTCAGCCGCCGGCGGTTCGACAAGTCCCTCTCGCTGAGCACGACCCAGATCGCCGCCGGCTTCGCGCTGCTGGGGGTCCAGTTCTACGGCACCATCGGCGCCTACGCGCTCCGCGAGGACTTCGAGGGGATCACGAACATCCTCGACGCGTTCTACTTCACGCTGATCACCTCGAGCACGGTCGGCTACGGCGACATCACGCCGGACCAGACGTCGACGGAGGCGATGCTGTTCACCATGTCCGTGCTCGTGCTCGGCGTGGCCAGTTTCGGTATCGCCATCGGGGCGCTCGTCGGCCCGGCGATCCAATCGCGCATCACGAAGACACTCGGAAAGATGACCGACTCACAACTCGAGCTGCTCGAGGACCACGTCCTCGTGCTCGGCTACGGCGAGCTGACGGAACCGATCGTCGACGAACTCGCGGCCAACAACCGGGAGTTCGTCGTCGTGACCGGCGACCGCGGAGCCGCTGAGACGCTGACCGATCGCGGCCTGTCGGTGATACGGGGCAACCCCAGCGACGAGGGGCCGCTCCAGCGGGCGAAGATCGACCGCGCGAGCGCGGTCCTCGTCGCCACGAACCACGACGCCGAAGACGCGCTGGCGATCCTCACCGCGCGCCAACTCGCGCCCGAGGCCCGCATCGTCTCGGCCGCGACCGATCGCGAGAACACGCGAAAGCTCGAGCACGCCGGCGCAGACGCGGTGATCAGCCCGTCGGTGCTCGGCGGACACCTGCTGGTCCAGTCGGCGCTCGGCGAGGACGAGAGTCCGCTGATCGAGCACATCATGGGCAGCGACTGACCTCGAGACTCGAGCGTCGGAATCATTTTGGATCGCCGACGCGAAGTCGCCAGCGATGGCGATTCCGACGTGGACGTGGGCCGAACGCGCGCGGGAGGGATCGCTGGCTGTCGTCGGCGCCGACGAGCAGACGGACGACCGCGAGACCGCGGCGGATCTGTCGCGGACCGCCGACGAGTTCGAACTGCTCGCGAACTCGATCCGACTCGAGATCCTGCTGGCGCTGGCCGACCGGGAGACGCCGCTGCGCTACACCGACCTCCGGGCGGCGACGTCGATCGACGACAACGGCAAGCTCAATTATCACCTCCGGCGACTCGAGCCGTACGTCTCCGGCGGCGACGGTAACGACGACGAGAACGGTAGTGGCGGTAACGACGACGGTGCCGACGGCGATGGCGGTTCCGGCGGCGATGGCGGTTCCGGCTACGAACTGACGCCTTGCGGTCGGCGGTTGCTGGACCGACTGTCGCTCTCGTGACGGCAGCCGAGCCCGTCGGCACCCGCTAACCGCGCCGTCGTCTCGTCGTATCATCGCGCGTAGAGAACTCGCGTTCTCCGAGATTTTAGGGGTATAGAGCCCGCGCTGTCGAGTTGACGATGACGGAAACGGACTCGAGCGGCGACCGCGGCCGGAGCGCCACGACCGCGGGCGGAGACGAGAGCGAGGCCGACGGACGACCGACCGCGGACGCGACGTCGACGCGCCGGGTAGCCTTCTCGCGATCGGGCGCGCGGCGGGGGTTTCGGGACTGTCTCCCGGTCGCGGTCGGCGTGGCGGGCTACGGCGTCGCCTTCGGCGTGCTCGCGTCGCAGGCGGGGTTGAGCGCCGCGGAGGCGACGCTGATGAGCGCGACGGTGCTGGCCGGGGCCGCGCAGTTGCTCGCGGTCGACCTCTGGGCGGCGTCGGCCTCGGTCGCGACGATCGTCCTCGCGACGGCGGCGGTCAACCTCCGCTACCTGCTCCTGGGTGCGACGCTCCGCCCGTGGTTCGCCGACCGATCCGCGCTCGAGACCTACGGGAGCGCCTTCTTCACCGCCGACGAGAACTGGGCGCTGACGATGCGCGCGTTCGCCGACGCCGGCGCTACCGACGGCGCGGACGGAAGCGAACCGACCGACGCCGCGTACCTCCTCGGAAGCGGCCTCGCGATCTGGCTCCTCTGGGTCGCCGCGACGGTCGTCGGGACGCTCGCGAGCGACGGCGTCGCCGATCCGGCACGGTACGGCCTCGACGCCGCGTTCCTCGCCGTCTTCGTCGCGATCGCCGTCGATCTCTGGGACGGGCGGACCGACCTGCTGCCGTGGACGGCCGCCTTCGTCGCTGCGCTGACGACCGCCGTCGCCGTGCCCGGGCGCTGGTATCTGCTCGCCGGCGCGCTGGCGGGCGGTCTGATCGGCGTCCGCCGCGCCGACGTCGGGGTCGACTCGCGCGAGGTGGGCGGATGAGTTCGAGCCCCGCGACAGCGCTCGAGCCGACGACCGTCGGCGTCGTCCTCGCGATGGCCGTCGTCACCTACGCGACGAAGGCCGGCGGACTGTGGCTGGTTGGACGGCTCGAACTCACCGAACGGGCCGAAACCGCCCTCGAGGTGCTCCCCGGCGTGATCGTCGTTTCGATCGTCGCCGGCGAACTGGTCGAGGGCGGTCCGGAAGAGTGGCTCGGAGCGGCCGTGGTCGCGCTCGTCGCCCGGAAGACGGAGCGGCTCCCGCTGGCGCTGGTCGCCGGCATCGGGACGGTCGTGCTGCTCCGCGGGAGCGTCTGAGCCGGTGGGACAGCGAAAATCGGGTACTACTGATGGCGACCGCGGTGGACGATCGCCACGTCGGTCTCGAGGTCGCTGAGCCGCTCGAACGTCGGCGGCGAGACGAACCGCGAGGCGGCCGAGCGATCGGTGCTCGAGCCGACGAAGATCACGTCGTACTGGGACGAGACGCGCTCGAGGTAGGACTCGACGGGTTCGGTGACGACGTGGGTCTCGAAGCGGCCGTCGAAGGCGTCGACGAGGTCGGCGACAGTGGTCTCCGCGGAGCGGCGCTCGGACTCGCGGTCGATGCAGGTACAGACGCTGGTCGGCGTCCAGGAGCCGGTGATCCGCTGGGCGAAGTCGACCATCGCGCGGGCGGTGTCGCCGGCGCCCCGAACTGGGACCAGCGCGTGCTGCCAGCGCTGGCGGTTCTCGGCGGACCGGAAGGCGATGACGTCGATCTCGCTGTCGAACAGGCCGACGATGAACGGCGAGAGGCCACCCCCCTCGCGCTCGGCGTACGGCGTGACGATCAGATCGCAGTTGTGCTCTCTGGCCGTCCGGAGCACCAGCGACGACGTGCGGTCGCCGGCCGCGACGACGACCTCGCAGGGAATGTCGTACGCCGACGAGAGATCGGCCGCGAAGGACTCGAGGCGGCGAGCCGCGGGCCCCGGTTCGTCCTCGGCGATGTCGGCGGCGTCGTCGATGGCGTCGAGGAGGACGATCTTCCCGGCGTCGTGAGCGCTCGCGAGTTCGGCGGCGAAGCGGGCGACCGTCCCCGCGTCGTCGTCCTCGCCCCAGCCGTCCAGCGGTACGAGCACGCGGTCGTCGCCGTCCGTGGTCCGGTAGAGGTACTGGGCCCGGCGCTCGTAGAATCGGTTCCGCCAGACGACGAAGACGGCCGCGACGAACGAACTCGAGACGACGATTCCGAGCACGTAGACGACCTGCGCGTTGCCGGTGACGAGTACGAGCAGCGCGGTCGAGAACGCGGTGGGTTCCTCCAGATCGAGCGCCCAGGTGACGGCGCCGGTGAGGAAGATGCCGAGCGCCGCGCCGGTCGCGCTGACGCCGGCGGCGCCGTCGACGCCCGCGGCGTCGACGAGGGCGATCGAGAGCCACCCGCAGAGCGCTCCGGCGGTCATCCCGCCGACGAACTTCGTCGGCGTCGAGTACCGACCCTCGGGATCGGCGAAGAGAGTGTACGTGCCGGAGGCCAGCGGGGGAAACAGGAGGAAGGAGACGGCGGCCGTCGCGTTCGCCAGCCAGGTCACCGCGGCGATGAGCAGCGGAACGAAGAGCAACACCGAGAGGTGAATTAGGTTCCCGGTGCGTTCGATCCAGCGGACGAAGGCGTCGAATTCGCGTCGCTCCAGCCGCCGCAGTCGCCGTCGCGTCGCGCGGAGCCGCGCCAGCACCGACTCGAGCACAGGCTCCGTTGGACGACCCCCGACGAAAAGTGTTCGCGTTCGTGACGGTGATCGCCGCGCTACCGAAACCCGGCGCGCCGCGTTACTCCGGCGCGCCCTCGAGGATCGCGACGCCGCTCGAGGCGCCGATCCGCTCGGCGCCGGCCTCGAGCATGGCCATCGCCTCGTCGTAGCTGCCGACGCCGCCGCTGGCCTTGACGGGGAGGTAGTCGCTCATGAGTTCGACATCGGCGACGGTTGCCCCGCCCTCCGCAAAGCCGGTCGAGGTCTTGACCATCGCCGCGTCGGCCGCGTCCGCGGCCTCGCAGGCGCGGCGTTTCTCCTCGTCGGTCAGGAGCACCGTCTCGATGATCACCTTGACGGGGATCGGAACCGCGGCCGTGAGCTCCGCGAGTTCGGCCCGGACGACGTCGTCCTCGCCGGCTTGCAGCCGGCCGACGTTGATCACGACGTCGAGTTCGTCGGCGCCGGCCTTCCAAGCGAGGACGCCCTCCCGTCGCTTCGCCGCGGCGCTGTGCTGGCCGTGGGGAAAGCCGATCACCGTCGCGAGAGTCACGTCGGGCGCGTAGTCGGCGGCCGACTCGAGCGCGAACGGCGGGATACAGGCGTTCATGCCGTACTCCCGGGCCTCGTCGAGGACGCGGCGGACGTCGGCGATCGACGTCTCGGGGCCGAGCACGGTGTGATCGATCAGGGGGGCAAGTTCGCTGCGGTCCATACGGGGAGGGAATCGCCCGACAGGCAAAAACCCCGCCCGATTACTTTTGCCGTCCGGCGGGCAACGTGTTAGCATGGACGACCGTGGGCACGACGTCGCGCCGGCCGTCGAAACGACCGCCGACGAGATCGCCGCGATGGAGATTCGCGGAGCCGCGACGATCGCCGACGCGGCCGCCGAGGCGCTGGCGATCCAGGCCCAACGCTCCGACGCGGACCGTCCCGACGCGTTCGAGCGGCAGTTGCGAGCGGCCGCGAAGGCGCTCTACGAGACGCGCCCGACGGCGGTGAGTCTGCCCAACGCGCTCCGGTACGTCCTCGCCGGAATGGACGGCGAGACCGTCGCGAAGTTGCGCGCCTCGATCGTCGACCGCGCCGGGGAGTTCCGCCGCGATCTGGACCGGGCGCAGTCGAAGCTGGGATCGGTCGGCGCGAACCGGTTGCGAGACGGCGACGTCGTGATGACCCACTGCCACTCGACGGACGCGCTGGCCTGTCTCGAGGCCGCCGTCGAGGACGGCACCGAGATCGAGGCGATCGTCAAGGAGACCCGGCCCAGAATGCAGGGCCACATCACGGCCGGCCAATTGCGCGAGTGGGGCGTCCCGGTCACGGTGATCGTCGACGGGGCGGCCCGCCGGTACCTCGATCGGGCGGACCACGTCCTGGTCGGGGCCGACAGTATCGCGGCCGACGGGAGCGTGATCAATAAGATCGGCACCAGCGGGCTGGCGGTGCTCGCCCGCGAGCGCGGCGTGCCGGTGACCGTCGCCGCCCAGACGATCAAGCTCCACCCCGACACCATGACGGGCCACACCGTCGAGATCGAACGCCGCGACGAGCGGGAGGTGCTCGACGAGGAGGCGCGGGCCGCGATCACCGACGGCGTCGACGGCGTCGACGACGGACTGACGGCCGAAAACCCGGCCTTCGACGTCACCCCGCCGCGGTACGTCGACGCGATCGTCACCGAGCACGGCCAGTTCCCGCCGGAAACTATCGTCACGCTGATGCGAGAACTGTTCGGCGAGACGGTCGACGAACCCTGGGAGCTGTAGGAAATGACGGGATAGCGCCGCGACGTTTCTCGTCGAACGAGACGGCGAAGGAAAACCGTCATTTCCGCGAATGATTAGCAATCGGAAAGTGTTTGTCGCTGGTGTGTGCGAGTACGGATATGGTATTACCCGAGGGGTTCGTGCTCCCACCGTGGTACCTCCTCGTCCCGCTGCTAGTGATACTGGCGGGGATCGTCGCATTGCTGTGGGTTCTCGAGCCGCCGGTAACCGATCGGACCGTGCTGGCGTTCGCGCCGTGGATGATGTTCGGCTCCGCCCTGCACGTCCTCTATCAACTCGACGCCTATCCCGAGAACGTCGAGACGCTGTTCGCGACGCCGACCGTCTACCTGGTCGCGGCGGCCGTCGCGGGCGCCGCCTGGATCGTCGCGGTCTTCCTGTACGCCGGGGGACTCCAGCCGACGATTTCGCGGTTCTTCGGCATCGCCGGGACCGCCTTCTTCGCCGTCTTCGCGTCGATCATCCTCAACGTGAGCTGGAGCGAAGAGACGTTCAACCTCTTCTGGCCGGTCATCGCCGTCATCGCCGCCGGGATCGTCACCGCGATCGCGTGGGTCGCGCTGAGCCTGTGGGTTACTGACATCGCGAAGACGACGAGTTACACCGGCGCGCTGGTCGTCTTCGGACACACACTGGACGGCGTCTCGACGGCCGTCGGCTACGACGTCATCGGCGTCGAGGAGACGGTTCCCCTGTCGGCGCTGCTGCTCGAGGCCGGCGAGTCGCTCCCGACCGCCGAGTACGTCGGCGCCGGCTGGCTGTTCGTCCTCGTGAAGGCCGCGCTGGCGCTGGTGATCCTCGGGCTCTTCAAGGAGTACGTCGAGGACGCTCCCCAGCAGGCGCGGATCGTCCTCGCCGGGATCGCCGCGATCGGGCTCGGCCCCGGCGTCCACAACGTCTTGCTCTTCATCGCCACCTAGGTTTTTTTTCCGACGGTACCTTCTTCCCGGTCGTATCGGATGTCCCCCACCGTACTCACCGCCGGCCACGTCAACTGGGACGTGACGCTGCGCGTCGACCGACTCCCCGTCGCCGACGGCGAGGCGACGATTCGCTCACAGCGCCAGTCCGGCGGCGGCAGCGCAGCCAACGTCGCCGCCGCGCTCGCCGGCCTCGAGGTCGACGCCGAACTGATCGGCAGCGTCGGCGACGACGACAACGGCCTGCTGGCCAGGCGCGGCCTCGAGGAAACCGGCGTCTCGCTGTCGGGGGTCCGGGTCGTCGATGGCGCCGAGACGGCGGTCAAGTACCTGCTGGTCGACGACGACGGCGCGGTCTCCATTCTGGGCAACGACGGCGTCAACGAGGCCGTTCGGCCGGCGGATATCGACGCCGACCGGGTTCGGGCGGCCGATCACGTCCACCTCACGAGCCAGCGCCCGGAGACCGCCGCGCGGATCGCTTCGATCGCCGCGGCGGCCGACGTCACAGTCAGTTTCGATCCCGGGCGTCGATTCGGCGACCGCGCGTACGACGAGACCGTCGCCGCCGCCGACGTTCTGTTCGTCACCGAGCACGAAGCCGCGGCGCTGGCCGACGCGGCCGGGGTCGGTTCCGAGCCGACCGATCGGATCGTCGCGATCACGTCCGGCGGCGACGGCGCCGAGATCCGGACCCCCGACGGCAGCTACGCACACCCCGGGTTCGACGTCGACTCGGTCGACACGGCCGGCGCCGGCGACTCCTTTGCGGCGGGCTTTCTCGCGAGCCGACTCGAGGGCGCGCCGATCGAGGACGCCCTCGAGTACGCCAACGCCTGCGGCGCGCTGACGGCGAGCCGGGAGGGTGCACGCAGCGCGCCGACGGCGACCGAGGTCGAACGATTTCTGGACGGGCGCGTGGACTGAATCGAGGATCTACGATCGGCGCTGGTCCGCGCTCGAGTCCGGTCGGCGCTCGGTGCTCGAACGGGGTAGTGATCGCTCCACCAAAGGCGGTCTAATGGGGTGAATCGTGATCGGTCGATCCGGCCGCCGTCGTGCAGTTTTCACCCGGTGTTGTCTGACGGTAAGTATATGGGCTGGGACGTTGGTCACTCAGCTAGACGGTCACGGAGACGTGACGGAGAGACATGACGGAACGAAGGATCAGAGACTCATCTGGATGCGAGTTTAAACGCTGCATTCAGTACGATCGAGACACGGACGAACCGCCGAGTATAGCCACTGCAACCGCACTAGCGCAGTACTTCGACGACGATACCGGTTCCACCAGCACCCGGCTGTACGACTACATCGACCCGGACGCACTCGACTCCCTCTTTGCGGACACGCACCGAGGGACGAGTCGGGCCGAGGGGACCGTCGAATTCAGCGTCGAGGACGCGACGGTGACGGTCACGCCCGAACGAGTGGAGGTTTCCCCCGACTGCTGACTGAACGACCGGGTCGAACAGACTCCGCGGCCGATCGCACTCGGCGGTGGGGTGGGGACGGGGATGGTCGCAGGTCGCCGAACTGACGGATGCTCGGGACCCGTCCTCGAATCTTTTTTCTCGCCGCCACTAGAATCGGCGGGTATGGCAACGCAGCCACACCTGCTGGTCGACGACGGTGACCTGACCGATCGCGTGCTCGTCCCCGGCGATCCCGGTCGCGTCGATCGCATCGCCGACCACTGCGACGACGCCAAGACCGTCGCCCAGAACCGCGAGTACAAGGTCGTCAATGCGACCTACGAGGGACAGGAGCTGACGATCTGCTCGACCGGTATCGGCTGTCCGTCGGCGGCGATCGCCGTCGAGGAACTGGCCAACGTCGGCGTCGAGACGATCATCCGCGTCGGCACGACCGGCGCCCTCCAGTCGGGCATCGAGATCGGCGACATGGTCGTCGCGACCGGCGCCGCGAAAGAGGAGGGGACGTCGAAGCGGTACGAAGCCGCCGAATACCCCGCCGTACCGGACTACGACGTGCTGTCGGCGCTGGTCGACTCGGCCGAAGCTAACGACGAAGACGTCCACGTCGGCCCGATCGTCTCCGACGACGCCTACTACGCGGAGACCGACGAGCACGTCGTCGACTGGGAGGCCGCCGGCCTCCTCGCCGTCGAGATGGAAGCCGCCGCCATCTTCTCGCTGGCCCGCCGCAAGGGCCTGCGCGCCGGCGCGATCTGCACCGTCGACGGCAACCTCGTCGAGGGCACCCAGAAGGGAACCGACACCGAGGACGACGAACTGCCGGAGAAAGCGAAGAACAACGTCGGTCGCGCGATCGACATCTCGCTCGAGGCCGCGACCCGACTGTAACGGCCTCGAGGGACGTTCAGTTCGTCACTCTCGGTTCTGCTCGTCAGATCCCGATCCGAACAGCCGTTCGCGGAGCGACCGCTTCGTCGGACGCTCGGCGAGCAGGACCGAACAGTCGACCTCGTCGACCACGTCGAAGACCAGCGAGCCGCGGACGAGCCGCGAGAGCAGGCCGCGTTCGGTCGCCCCGATGACGACGAGCGTCCTGTCTTCGGCCTCGCTGGCGATCGCACCCTCGACGTCGCCGGAGTCGTCGACGGTCAGCACGGCGTCGCCGAACCCGTGTTCTGCCGCCCAGTTCGCGAGGAACTGCTCGCCCGATTCGCGCTCGCGCTCGTCGTCGACGACGTAGAGCAACTGAATCGACGACCCGGTCGCCGAGCGCAGCGTCTTCGCGACCTCGGCGCTGAGATCCGAATCCGGGCCGCCGGCGGTCGGCAGGAGGATTCGAGACGGGTCGTAGTCGCGATCCTTCAGGACCAGGAAGTCACACGGGAGGTCGTGGGCGAGTTCGTCGAGCGGACGCTCGGCCCGACCCGCGGACCACGGTCGGTCGCCGCCCCAGCCCATCACGACCTGATCGACGTCGTGCTGGCGGGCCGCGTCGAACACCTCCTCGAACGAGCGGTGGGAGACGATCGTNGCCCATCACGACCTGATCGACGTCGTGCTGGCGGGCCGCGTCGAACACCTCCTCGAACGAGCGGTGGGAGACGATCGTCGTCGTCTCGATCTCGGCGCCGTGATCTTCGGCGTGGTCGCGGGCCCGCTCGAGTAGCTTCGCGGACTCGTCGTCGAACTGATCGATCTGGTCGGCGCCGCGGTCCAGCGGCGTCTGGTCGGGGACCTCGACGATGTGGACCGCGTGGACGACGCCGTCGTTTGCGGCCGCGAGCGTGCTGGCCAGTTCGATCAGGTGCTGTTCGGTGCGCGGGTTGGCCAGCGGCACCATGACGCGGTACTCGCTCGAGCCGTCGGGCCGGGCCGCACTGGCCGCCGAGACCGCGACGTCGGGCATCGACTCGGAGCGGTCGAGGATGTACTCGCCGAGGACGCCCTGTCGGGGCGTCTTCGTGCGGGCGTAGAAGGCGTACCACAGCACCGCGACGGCGACGAACGCGAGGCTCAGCGCGATCTCGATCGTCTCCATGAAGGCGACGAGCCCGAAGGAGAGCACCGCGCCGAGGATCGGCGTCACCGGGTAGAAGGGGACCCGGAAGTCGGGGTCGTACTCGGGAACGTCGGCCTCCCGAAACGCGATCAGCGCGACGTTCATCAACGCGTAGACGATCAGGTGGAGGACGCTGGCGGCCTTCGAGAGGATCTCGAGGTCCTGCCCGAGCGCGGCGATGAAGACGATGATGACCGCGCCCGTCAGCATGATCGATCGGTAGGGCGTCGCGTATCGCGGGTGAATTTCGTTGAGCTTGTCCGTGACGATCTTATCGCGGCCCATCGCGAAGTTGATCCGGGCCGAGGAGAGGATCGACGCGTTCGCGCTCGAGGCCGTCGCCAGCATCGCGGCCAGCGAGATCAGCGTCACGCCGACGGCGTCGAGGACGGGGATGCCGGCGAACGTGATCTCGGCGACCTGCGAGACGGGGACGCTGTCGTCCAGCGAGTGCCACGGGACGATCCCGACCATCGTCCCGACGAGCACGGCGTAGATCGCCGTCACGACGCCGACGCTGCCGATGACCGCGATCGGCAGGTTCCGCCCGGGGTTCTTCAGTTCCTCCGCGACGGTCGCGATCTTCGCGTAGCCGAGGAAGGAGACGAACACGAGGGCGGTCCCCGGCAGGATCGCGCCGTAGCCCGCGTCGGTCGGCGCGAGGCCGTCGGTCGTCAGCGTCGACCACTCGAAGTGGAGGAAGCCGGAGGCCGCGAAGACGGTCAGAATGCAAAGCAGAATCGCGACGATCACCGTCTGGACACCGCCGGTTTCCTTCGCGCCCATGTAGTTGACGCCGACGAACAGGAGCCCGGCGATCAGCGCGCCGAGTTGGACGTCCGTCAGCGTGAGCAGGCCGAGCTCGAGGGTCGGGAGGGCGAGCATCGTCCCCGCCAGGAGGTCGGTGAGGTAGCCGCCGAACCCGATGCAGTAGAACGCGGAGGCGAAGGCCAGCCCCATCCAGTCGCCCATCCCCGCGATCGAACCGAACAGCGGCCCGAGCCCGCGGTTGATGTAGTAGTAGCCGCCGCCGGCTTTCGGCATCGCCGTCCCGAGTTCGCTCACCGCTAAGGCGTTGACCATCGCGATGAGGCCGCCGATGACGAACGAGACGACGACGATCGGTCCGGCCTCCTGGGCCGCGACGCCGGGCAGCACGAAGATGCCGGCGCCGATCATCGTCCCCATGCCGATCGCCAGCGCCGACAGCAGTCCGAGGTCCTTGGCGAGCTCTTCGTCGCTCATGGGCATCCCTCCGTCGGCGATCGCCAGCGCGCGCATGTTGGCGGTCGATCGCAGGAACTGCGCGTCCCTTCCCCAAACGATTGCTCGGTCATTATCTGGCGCCTTTCCCCGACTAGACCATAAATGATCCGAAGCTATTGCTGATTACTCATTTTAGGTGGAGGAGAATTGCCGCATCGGCAGAAATGATGGTTCAGTTATTGTTCTAGCCGCGGAAGATCAGAACTGTGTATATCGATGACGTAATACGAGGCGGCATGGATCACCGGCTCGACGAGATCGATCGTCGAATCATCTACGCGCTGATGGACGACGCCCGAAACGTTTCGGCTCCGACGATCGCCGCGGACGTGAGCGTTTCTCCCGGAACGGTTCGAAACCGGATCGACCAACTCGAGGAGCGGGGAATCATCACCGGCTACCACGCGAACGTGGACTTCGAACGGGCGGCGGGACACCTCGCGAACCTCTTCATGTGCAACGCGCCGGTTTCGGAGCGCGAATCGATGGCCCAGCGGGCGCAGGTGATCCCCGGCGTCATCAACGTCCGCGAGTTGCTGACCGGCCGGCGGAACCTGCACGTGCTCGCGGTGGGCGAAGACACCGCCGATCTGCGGCGCATCGCGCGGGCGCTCTCGGATCTCGGCATCGAGATCGAGGACGAAGTGTTAGTCCAGAACGAGACCGCGCGCCCGTACTCGCCGTTCGGTCCCACGGACGAAACCCACGAGGCGATGCTAACGGACTTCATCAGCCTCTCCGGCGACGCCGAGGTCGCCGAGGTGACGGTCGACCGGGACGCCCGGATCGCCGGCATGAGCCTGCAGGAGGCGGCCCAGCGCGACGTGCTCGACGACGATTCCCTCGTCGTCGCGATCGAGCGGGACGACGCCGTCGTGACGCCCCACGGCGACACCGTGATCCGCCCCGACGACATCGTCACGCTGTTCGCTCGCGACGGCGTGGCCGACGAGACGATCGACGTGTTCCACGCCGACGACGCGGCGGAGTAAGTCAGGACTCCGTCAACTGGCTCGCCAGCGTCATCGTGCGATCGGTCAGCGTCTCCGTTGTCGTCGAGGCACCCTGGAGGCTGTCGTTGATCGACGAGAACAGTCGTTCGAACGCGATCTCGCCCTCACCGCCGCGCCAGTCGCCCGTCTCGCGGGCCTCGAGGCCGCAGGTCGAACAGGTCTCGTCCTCGCCCTCGAGCGGCTCGAAACAGCCGTGACAGCGCTCGAGGCAGACGGGAACGATCTCGGAGCGGACGACGGCCTCGCGCAGCGTCGACTGCAGGTCGGTCGCGGTCTCGGCGACCGTCGACAGCGACGAGCGGACGTCGGCGTCGAACGCCGTTCCGTCGACCGCCCGGACGCGCTCGAGGCGCGCGTCGGCGACATCGAGCGCGAGCAGGGCCTCGCGGCGGCCGTCGCGGTACGCCGCAGCGGTCTCGGCGACCGTCGACTCGGAGTCGTCCCCCGCGTCGGCGGCCGTTCCGACGGCCGCGAGCGTCGTCGGCAGCGACGTCGCGAGCGAGGCGAAGGAGGCGACGTCGGAGATGGCGCCGCCCTGCACGCGGGTCGTCTCGCGGACGAGCCGGAACAGCTCCTCGCTCGAGACCGATTCGGGGGTCGAATCGGGGGCGTCGGAAGCGAACTGCAGCGTCTCGAAACAGTCGGGACAGACGGTCGCGAGGGAACTCTCGTGGACCGTTCCCTCGAGGGGGACGGCGCCGACGGGATACGTTCGGAGGGCGGTCGAGTCGGCGTCGTCGCCGGTCGTCTCGCAATTGCGACACGCGTGATCGTCGCGGTCGAAGACGGCGCACCGGTCGGCCTGCCAGTCGCGGGAAGTCACGGGCGAGCGAAGACAGCGCGGCGACAAAAACGCACCGGCTCCCCGGGTCTCGGTCGGAATCCGACCAACCCCTAACTCGCTGGACGACGTAGGAGGGGTATGGACGACTCACCGACCGACATCGAGTTCGAACTCGAGCGCGCGTACGACCGCGATGAACTCGCCGCCGTCTTCCGAGAGTTCGGGGCGGCCCTGGCCGAGGACCGACCGCTGAAAATCGACGACGGCGAGCGGACCGCGACGGTGTCGATTCCGGAGCGGGTCGTCGCCGAGTTGGAGGCCGAACGCGAGGACGACGAACCGCCCGTCGCCGAGCTGGAACTGGAACTCGAGTGGGACGATCCGGACGGCTCGACGATACGGCTCGGCGACAGCGAGCGCGGAACGCCCGGCGTCGTCGGCGCCGATGCAGCCGCCGAAGGCGAACCCGAGACCGATCCCGCGGCGGCGACGATGCCGCCGGAGGCCGTTTCCGGCGGCCCGGACGCTGACGACGCGTCGACGGACGGCGACTCGCGCTCGGAGTCGGAGTCGGCGCCCGCGGACGCCGACCCGGACGCTCGGCAAGAGCAGGACGGCCGAACCAGCCGGTTCGAAGTCTACGAGGACCGCGGCGGCGAGTGGCGCTGGCGGCTCGTCCACTGGAACGGGAACATCGTCGCCGACAGCGGCGAAGGGTACACCTCGCGGTCGAACGCGAAGCGGGCGGCCCGAAGCGTCATGCGGGCGGCGCCGACCGCGACCGTCGAGGATCGGGAGGACTGAGTTCGAGCCCGACCGTCGCGTCGCGGCTACGGCCGAAACGCGTCCGAATCGGCGTCGAAGTCGACGTCCGGCGTCCGGGTCGCCGATTCGTACTCGAGCGACGGGCGTCGCTCCGCCGGGATCGCGTCGTAGGTCCTGAGAAACGAGACGATCCCGCGCTTGCCGCCGAAATCGCCGCGGTAGCGACGGAAGAGTCGCGGGACGGTGGCGGCGTTGGCGTCGGCGTCGTACGTGACGGTCTCCTCTATGAACCACTCGACGGCGACGTCCAGTTCCGCGTCCACGTCGGGCGGCGAGTAGGTCGTGATCGGCGGCGAGGGCTCGGCGCAGTGGCTGATGGCGAAGTGGATCCGCGGGTCGCACTCGGGGAGGCGGTACCGCCGTTCGAACGACGAGGGAAACGGCCGCGGGACGTAGCCGAGCCCCCAGGGATGTTTCGACCGCCGAAGCATGCCGTGTTCGATGTCCGCGAGGCTGAGGCGAACGCCGCTGATCGGGATCCGATCCCGGGAGACGAACTTCCAGCGCTCGAGGCGACCCGCCTCGCCGTCGAGTTCGTCCCCCTCCTCGAGGAGCAACTGGGTGTAGGCGTTGTAACAGTTGAGCCAGAACGCCAATTTCGCGGTCCGGCGCTCGAGGGCCCGGTCGAGGCGCGATCGCTCGAGCGTCGCGAGGTGGTCTCGCAACCAGTCGGTATCGCCCTCGGTCTTGACCGCGTAGAGCAGATCGGCAGAGAGGGAGAGGGGATCGAGCTGGGTCGACATTCCCTCCGACGTAAGCGAACCAGCACCTTGAAGCCGTGTGAGAGCGAGCGCGACTGTCCGCGGCGCGAATAGGTCGGCTCGGTCCCTCGCGCGAACGGCAGAGTCCGTTGCGCGTGCCAGTGATTTGCCCCTACCTTTATTTCGGCGTTCGCGGAAACTATTCATGTGAACATCAGTAAGGGATTTCTCCTGGCACTCGTCGCGGTTTTGGCCTTCCTCTCGTGGCTGCTCATCGCGCCGTTTCTCCAGTACGCCCTCATCGCCGTGCTCCTCGCGTACATTCTCCGCCCGCTCCAGCGCCGCCTCGAGCAGCGGACCTCGCCGACGATCGCCGCGATGGCGCTCGTCTTACTGACGATCACCGGCTTCGTGATCCCGCTCGCGATCGTCCTCACGGTCGTCATCCAGGACGCCACGAGGATCGTGGAAAACCTCAACACCGACTCCGTCAGCCTCACGGAGGTCGAATCGTTCATCCAGGAGCAGACGGGGGTGAGCGTCGATCTGATGTCCTCGCTGATGGACGCGGCCCGGCAGGGCGGACAGATGGTACTCGAGCAGTCGACCGCGTGGTTGAGCGCGCTCACCCACGCGCTGATCGGCTTCGGACTGGCGCTGTTCCTGCTGTACTACCTGCTCAAGGACGGGAACAATCTCATCGGCTGGATCCGGAAGCGGACGCCGCTCCCGGACGACGTACAGGACGACCTCTACGAAGAACTCGACGAGGTCATGCAGGCCGTCCTCATCGGCCACGTCCTCATCGCCCTCGTGCAGGGACTGCTCGCGGGGATCGGGCTGATCGCCACCGGAATCCCGAACGCCGCGTTCTGGACGGTCATCATGGTCGTCCTCGCGCTGATTCCGATCATCGGCACCTTCCTCGTCTGGGGGCCCGCCGTCGTCTTCCTACTGGCGACCGGCGAACCGCTGCTGGCCGTGGGGCTGTTCGTCTACAGCACCGTCATCGTCGGCCTCTCGGACGACTACCTGCGGCCGGTCGTCGTCGACCGCTACGCCGAACTGAACCCCGCGGTCATCATCGTCGGCGTTCTCGGCGGCGCCTACGCCTTCGGCTTCATGGGGCTGTTCTTCGGGCCGGTGATCCTCGGCGCGCTCCGGGCCACGCTGACCGTCTTCCACGACAATTACGAACGCCTCGAGAGAGAGCGGTTCGGCGGCTGAGTCGGCTCGACCTTCGCGGCTGCGTCCGGGCGTTCGCCAGCGTTCAAGGCCGTCCGGGCCGTACCGCGAGTATGCGCGTCCAATCCTACATCTACGATTCCGCGGCTCCCGCCGACCACGTCGACCGCGTCCGCGAGCGACTCGCGACCCGCGACGAGGAGTTCGAGTCCCTAGACGTCGCCGACGCGGACGATCGGAGCGACGCCGTCCGGGAGGCGATGTTCGCGATCCGTGAGTCGGTTCGGATCGGGACGGCTCCCGACGAACTCTACGACGACAACGGCGAGCCCGACTTTGCTCCCGGCGTCCTCATCACGGCGGCGCCGACCGGCCGCCGGACGATTCACGTCGGCCGGGAGGCGCTCGAGGCGCTCGCCGAGGACGAGCCCTGAGATTCCGCGGCGTCCGCTACCGTGCGATGGTTGCTCAATAACGATCGTTATTCAGGGAGAGGAGAACAATATTTTCGAATTCGTTAAACCGCTTCGACTCGAAACCGAGACATGGACGCAACCGAACCCAGAGACCCCATCACCGACGTTCGACTCGAGGAGCCCGACCTCCCGGTCTACCTGCCCGGAACGCCCACCGTCTCGTTCACCGAGTACGTCGAACTCGCGATCGACAGTCTGCGCCGCCGACGGCTGTAAACAGCGGACGTTCGCTCCTCGGAAACGACGCGATTCGCCCCGCGCTACTGGGAGACGCCGTTCGCGACCGAGCCTCGAGAGCGAATGGCACGAACGGGACGGGCCGGATTCGTCGCGCTTTTGCCGTCCCAGGCCCGAAACACGTGCAAGCGAATGGCCCGGTATCACATCGAAACCTACGGCTGTACGTCCAACCGCGGGGAAAGCCGCGAGATCGAGCGCCGGCTCCGCGATGCGGGCCATTACCGCGTCGACGGTGCGGACGAAGCCGACGTCGCCATCCTCAACACCTGTACCGTCGTCGAGAAGACCGAGCGGAACATGCTCCGGCGGGCCGAGGAGCTCTCCGAGGAGACCGCGGACCTCTTTATCACCGGCTGTATGGCCCTCGCGCAGGGCGAGGAGTTCCGCGCGGCCGACGTCGACGGTCAGGTGCTCCACTGGGACGAGGTGCCGGAGGCGGTCACCAACGGCGAGTGTCCGACGACGACCCCCGACGCCGAGCCGATTCTGGACGGCGTCGTCGGCATTCTCCCCATCGCCCGGGGCTGCATGTCCGACTGTTCGTACTGCATCACCAAGCAAGCGACGGGCAAGATCGACTCGCCCCCGATCGAGGAGAACGTCGAGAAGGCCCGTGCGCTGATCCACGCCGGCGCGAAGGAAATTCGGATTACGGGTCAGGACACCGGCGTCTACGGCTGGGACGAGGGCGATCGGAAGCTCCACCGACTGCTCTCTGAAATCTGCGAGATCGAGGGCGACTTCCGCGTGCGCGTGGGGATGGCCAATCCGAAGGGCGTCCACGGCATCCGCGAGGAACTCGCCGAGGTCTTCGCCGAAAACGAGGAGCTCTACGACTTCCTGCACGCGCCCGTCCAGTCCGGCTCGAACGACGTGCTCGGGGACATGCGCCGCCAGCACCAGGTCGACGAGTACGTCGAGGTCGTCGAGACCTTTGACGACGCCCTGGACTACTGGACGCTCTCGACGGACTTCATCGTCGGCTTCCCCACCGAGACCGACCGCGATCACGCCCAGTCGATGGCGCTGCTGCGCGAGACCCGGCCCGAAAAGATCAACGTCACCCGCTTCTCGAAGCGCCCCGGCACGGACGCCGCCGAGATGAAGGGGCTGGGCGGCACGGTCAAGAAGGAACGCTCCAAGGAGATGAGCGAAGCCAAGCGCGAGATCGTCCGCGAGGCCTACGCCGACATGGTCGGCGAGGTCCGCGAGGACTGTCTCGTCGTCGAGCAGGGGACCGCCGACTCCGTGAAGTGTCGCGACTCCGCCTACCGGCAGGTTATCGTCCAGAACGCGAGCGAGTACGGCCTCGAGCCCGGCGACTTCGTCGACCTCGAGGTAACGGCCCACGAGACGATGTACGCGTTCGGCGAGCCGGTCTGATTTTTCGCCCTCGGCGTCCGGTCTAGAGACTCGCGGCTGCGTCCTCGATCTCCTCGCGCGGTAACGGCGAGATCCAGTCGTCCGCGACGAACGCGTACCGAACGTCTCGATCGGCGTCGACGACGAATGCTGAACGCCACGGCGTTGAGACGTTAGCCATGTGATCACGGTCGGCCAGTAAACCGAGCGACTCGCTCACCTCACCGTTGACGTCTGCGAAGAAGCGAAACGCGGGCTCGTCCAGCCAGCGCAGGAACGCGTTCTGCGCGTAGGGACCGTCTCGGCTGACGCCCACCACCGCGACGTCCTCGAACGCTCCCCAGCCGGCCCGGACGAACCGTTTCCACCAGTTCTGCGCGATCGCGCTGAACGCGAACCCGGTACAGATCACGACGCCGCCGCGCTCGCCGAGCGCCGCGGACAGCGCCGTCGAACGGAACGTCTCGCCGTCGCACAGCAGTGCCTCGAAGTCGGGGAGTTCGTCGCCCTCAGTCGGTGGCATACCCGGACTGCTTCGGGCAGCAACAAAAGTTCCCGTGCCCCGGCAGAACGGCGATGATGAGCGGCCCTGGGGCGACCGCGAGCGAGCGCCACCCACCCTTTTGGCGATCCGCACCGAATACGCGGATATGGTTACGCTGTACCAACTCGAGGGCTGTCCGTACTGCGAACTCGTCGCCGACCGCCTCGACGAGCTCGACGTCGACTACGACAGCGTCTGGGTCGAGGGACTCCACTCGAAGCGCAACGAGGTCAAGCGGATCTCCGGCCAGCGGCAGGTGCCGGTCATCGTCGACGACGAGTACGGCGTCACGATGGCCGAATCCGAACGGATCGTCGACTACCTCGAGCAAACGTACGCCTGAACTGGCGCGGCGTAAGGTCTGCTACCCGTCCTCCGCGTCGAGTCCGTGGGGATCCACCCCCGGATCCTCGACGGCCGGGGCGCCGATAGCGAGCACGACGCCCTCCTCGTCGCCGACGTTGCGGTGGCCGTGGCCGATCTCGGGTTTGGCGATCCAGAACGTTCCCGGACCGGCCTCGACGTACTCCTCCTCGCCCGAGCGACCGAGTTTCAGCGAGAACTCGCCCTCGAGGACGTAGTAGAGCTCCTCCTGTTCGGCGTGGGCGTGGTACCGAATTTCCTCGCCGGGATCGAAGTACCAGAGTTTGAGGTGGACGTCGTCGGTTCCCAGAACCTCGTCGAGCGCGCGGATTCGCAGGTCTGGCGGGACCTCGTTGCTCTCGGAGAGATCCGTCATCGGGATGTCGTCGGTGTGAACGACTTCGTACTCCATGCTACCGAACGCACGACAACGACCACTAAAAGTGTCCGGTCCACCCGCCGTGCGAGCCGTTACTCGTCGGTTCCGCTGCCGGTATCGTCCGTCCTCGCGTGACTCGCCGATCGCGGCCCCGCGGCGACGGACTGCTCGAGCGCCTGCGGGGTCGCGGCGGCGAGATCGATCCCCTCGCGCTCGAGCCGATCGACGATTTCGCGGGCGTACTCCGAGCGAACGCGAGCGTAGGTACTGCTGTCGGGATCGGCGATCCAGAACGAGGCGACGACCTGCACTGCGTCGTCGAGGGCTGCAATTCGAGCGGTCGGCTGCGGGTCCGCGAGGATATCGGGGTGGTCGACAGCCGCGTCGGTCAAAATCCGGGTGACGGCGTCGAGATCGTCGTCGTAACTGACCGCGATCGGGAAGGTCAGCCGGAGTCGGTCGTTGAGGACGGCGTTGGTAACCGCGTTCGCGGTCAGTTCCGAATTCGGCACCGTGATGGTCTCGTTGTCGAGCGTTCGGACCCGCGTCGACCGGAAGCTGATGTCCTCGATGATCCCTTCCTGATCCGACCACCGGATCCAATCGCCGATGTTGAAGCTCGGATCGGTGACGATGAACGCGCCGCTGACGAAGTTGCCAACGACGTTCTGCGCGGCGAAACCGAGCGCGACCGTCAGCGCCGCAACGAGGATCGCCGCGCGATCGAGGACGAAGCTGAGACCGGCGATCGAGAGACCGACCACGATCGCCGCGGTGATCACGCCGAATGCCACGACGCGCTCGAGGCCCCGCTGGAGGGTCCGTTCCGTGTCTCGATAGTCCAGCGCGGCGCTCACGAGCGGTCGGACGACGACGCGACCGAACGCGTACACCAGCGCGAACGTTAGCAGGAAGGTCGCGACGTTGTCCAGCAGGGAGAGATACGCCGCGATCAGTTCCTCGAGTCGGGTCAGGACGTACACGCGTTCGACGTTCGACGGAGACGCGCACAAGGATTCGGCCGGCAGTCGCACCGGAGGGCCTAAAACGAGCCGGACGGCGCTACTCGAACTCGAAGACGACGGCGCTGTCCTGGTCGGGAACGGTGGCACCCGCCTGTTCGGCGAACGCCTCGCGAACGCGCTCGTAGGTATCCTCGAGCGCCTCGACGATCACCGTGGTATCGCTGATGACGGGCATGAAGTTGGTGTCGCCCTCCCAGCGGGGCACGACGTGGGTGTGGAGGTGGTCGTCGATGGAGCCGCCGGCCCCGTCGCCGAGGTTCAAGCCGGCGTTGAAGCCGTCCGGCTCGAGGCCGGCCTCGAGCGCGTCGAAGGTGCGCTGTTTCAAGCGGGCGTGATCGAGCAGTTGCTCGCCGTCGAGGTCGGTGTAGTCGCCGGTATGCATATGAGGAATAACCATCGCGTGACCCGGGTTGTACGGGTAATTATTGAACATCACGAACGCGTGCTCGCTCCGGGCAACGATCAGGTTCTCCCTGTCAGTTTCAAGGGCGGGCAGTTCACAGAAGACGCAGTCCTCGACGTCGGGGTTTCCCTCGTCGCGCTTGATCCAGTCGATCCGCCAGGGTGCAAACACCTGATCCATACCTGACACAAGAGTGGGAGAGCCTAAAGGGTTTCACTCCGGCAATTATTCAGGATTATCTTCATGTCTAATACTTCGTGTCGGTTTCAAGAGGGATCGGAGAACAGCACAACCGTACGAGAGAGGCCGATAAACGATATAGAACGCTCTCGAAGCGTTTTATCAGCACCATAACGCCGTCTTGCGATTTTTCGACTCAGTTCTCGAAATGAAACAGGGATTTAAGCTTGTACTACGGAAAGGGGTCGGTAATGGCAACGACTGACGACTCCTTCAACGGGATGACCGAGCACTGCACCAACTGCGACCTCGAGACGCTCCACGAAGTGTCCGTCCAGATTCGAACCGAAAGTCTCAAGAAAGAAAACGCACAGTTCTCGCGCGAACCCTACCGCGTGGCTGAGTGTCAGCGGTGTGGTAATCGCTCGAGCCAGCGGATGAACAACGCCTGAGAACGACCGACCGACGACCGCGCTACGAACCGCCCTCGTTGCCGGTCTCCCGCGACCCCCCTACACCCCCCCTTTTCGACGCGACCGCTCGTCAGTGATAGCGATCCGCTCGAGTCGATGCTGCGACGATCAGTCCGACGCCGTCGTGACTTCGCAGCCGTCCTCGGTGATAATGATCGTGTGCTCCTTCTGGCTGACGAGGTAGCCGTCGTCCTCCTTCAACACGGGGTAGCCGTGGACGATGTCGTTGCGCTTGAGACGGCGCAGCGCCATCTCCGGCCGGTCGGTCTCGAGCCACCGCGTCGCGAACGGCAGCGTGCGGAACTCCTCGGTGATCTGTTCCAACGCGTCGCGGGCCTGCCGGTTGCGCACCGAGCCCTCGCGCTCGAGGGCGAAAATTTCCTCGCTGGCGCCCTCGCTGACCTTGCCGCCGCCGTCGGTCGCGAACGGTTCGATGGCGACGACGTCACCGACCTCGAGCGTCGTCCCCTGCGAGACGGCGCGGTTAGGGATGTTCGGGCTGGTGTGTTGCTCCCAGTGGCCCAGTCCGTGCCCGGTCAGATTGACGACGGGGTTGTAGCCGTAGCCGTCGATGACGCCCTCGATCTCGGCGCCGATATCGCCCGTGTCGACGCCCGGTTCGATGATATCGAGGGCCGCCTCGAGGGCCTGTTCAGAGGCCTCGGCGAGTTCGGGGTTGCCCGAGAGGTCGACGGTGATGGCGGTGTCGGCCAGCCAGCCGTCGACGTGGACGCCGATGTCCAAGTTGACCATCTCCTCGCCGAAGGTTGTGTCGTCGTCGATCGAGGGCGTCGCGTGGGCCGCCTCCTCGTCGATCGAGATGTTGACCGGGAAGGCGGGTTCGCCGCCGAGTTCCCGAATGCGGTCCTCGGCGAACTCGGCGACTTCGAGGTGACTCGCGCCGACCTCGACGCGCTCGGCTGCCTCTTCGCGCACCTGTGCGAGGATTTTCCCCGCCTCGCGGTGCTTCTCGTACTTCTCGGACTCGAAGTCCACCTCGGATTCGGCCATGCACCGGGGTTGTACCGGTCGACAAAAAGAGGTTCCGCCTCGGCGACGGGACTCGGGAACGCGACCGGGAGGCGACGACGGCCGACCCCGACGCTACCGGCGAGCGTCAGTCGCTATCGATCCACTGACACTCCGGACAGGCGGCGACCCCCTGCACGTTCGACAGCGTCGTCGCACAGTGAGGGCAGTGTCGCGCCGCGTAGTGTGGTGTTTCCAGCATACGTTCGACCACGGCAACGACGATGATAAAACTACTCGACGTCGATCGTCGAACCTCCATCCCGATCGCAGGCCGGCGGTCGGTCGCCGACCGTCTACTCGAGCCGTCTCGACTGTTATTTCGGCGGAAATCGCCGATAACATTAGTGGGTTGTCAGAAACGGTCATCGGCGTTTTATCCCTCGCTCGCGTCCGTGTCACCGGCGTGAGAGACGCCACCGCCGAGCGAGTCGACTGGAACGGTCGACGAGCGTCGTGAACTGCCCTCGAGGCGACGGCGACGGACCCGGCGGGTGGACCCGTCGGTCTCGAGGGCGTTCGCGACTCGATTTCCCGCCCGCGAGCGATCCGCAGTACGCCGCGATGCCCTCGCCTCGAGAGTTCCACATTCGTCGATACCCGTCACCCCTGCCGTCGAGACAAAATTGCGTTTTGTCCACTCATAGACCCGTCATAAGACGAATGTTTATATACGCCGAATTTCCGGATTCGAACACATGCCCCCAGTTCAGCGTCTCTCAGGGCAGATATGCCGAAAGGCCCTGTCGGGAATCGTTCAATTTTTGCCGGCCGTCGATGGAAATGGTAGGCCTTTTACCCCTATCGAGTAACCGTACAGACGAGATGAGCTACGACAAGATCGAGGTCCCTGACGCGGGGGAGAAGATCACGCTGAAAGAGGGTTCCGAGGACGAGATCGAGGTGCCCGACAATCCGATCATCCCGATCATCCACGGCGACGGTATCGGGAAGGACGTCGGTCCCGCCGCACAGAAGGTCCTCGAGGCCGCCGCCGAGGCGACCGGTCGCGAGATCAGCTGGATGCGCGTTTACGCCGGCGAGAGCGCCCGTGAGGAGTACGGTGAGGACGTCAACCTGCCCGACGAGACCGTCGACGCGATCGAGGAACACCGCGTCGCCATCAAGGGTCCGCTGACGACCCCCGTCGGCGCCGGCTTCCGCTCGCTGAACGTCGCGCTGCGACAGACGCTTGACCTCTACGCTAACGTCCGTCCGACCTACTACCTCGACGGCGTCCCGTCGCCGATGAAGGCGCCCGAGGAGATGGACATGGTGACCTTCCGGGAGAATACCGAAGACGTCTACGCCGGCATCGAGTGGGAGGCCGGCACCGACGAGGTCGAGCAGGTTCGAAACTTCGTCGAGGACGAGATGGGCTTCGACGAGACGATGCACGACGGCCCCATCGGTATCGGCCTCAAGCCGATCACCGAGAAGGGCTCGAAGCGACTCGTTCGCGAGGCCATCGACTACGCCTTAGAGCACGACCGCGACAAGGTCACGCTCGTCCACAAGGGCAACATCATGAAGTTCACCGAGGGGCAGTTCGGTGACTGGGGCATGGAGGTCGCCGACGAGGAGTACCCCGACGAGGAGGTCTTCGCCGCGCCCGACTCGCTGTGGGAGACCCAGGACGAGGTCGACATCCCTGAGGACGCCGTCATGGTCGAGGAGCGCCTCGCCGACGCGATGCTCCAGTGGATGCAGCTACGCACCGACGAGTTCGACGTCCTCGCGATGCCGAACCTCAACGGCGACTACCTCTCCGACGCCGCCGGCGCCCAGATCGGCGGCCTCGGCATCGCTCCGGGTGGCAACTTCGGCAAGGGCCGCATGCTCGCGGAACCCGTCCACGGCTCCGCGCCCAAGCGCGCCGGCCAGGACATGGCCAACCCGACCGCGATGATTCTCTCCGGCCGCCTCATGTTCGACTACCTCGGCTGGGACGACGCCGCCGACCTGATCCGCGACGCCGTCGAGGAGACCATCTCCTCCGGCAAGGTCACCTACGACCTCGAGCGCCAGCTCGAGGACGCCGAGAAGCTCGGCACCAGCGAGTACACCGACGAGATCGTCGACACCATCGAGAAGCTCTCGTAGAGAGCTTCTCGAGCAGTCAGAACGCGTAGCGTTCTGACGACATCGAGAAACTCGTGTAAGCGAGGTTCTCGTCCTCTCGCGGCTCTCACTTCCGATTTTCTTCTGTATCGAGTGCGGAACCGGCGACGCGCCGACCGTCTTCACTGACTCGAGTCCACGGCGACCGGCGAGTCCGTCGTTCGGCGTTCACTCCCGATAGCGCTGCAGTTCGACGACGACGGCGGCCCCGCCCGGCTCGCTCGATTCGATCCACACGTCGCCGCCGTACTGCGAGACGAGCGTGTCGACGAGGTAGAGACCGACTCCCGAACCCTCGCTCTCGAGGCCCTTCTCGCCGCGGCCGAAGAGGGCGTCGCGTCGGTCGGGCGGAACGCCCGGGCCGTTATCGGCGATGCGGACGGTGGCCATCTCCGGCCCGGTGTCGGCGGTGACGACGACACGCGGCTCGGTCGCGTCGTTGTGCTGGACCGCATTGTTCAGGAGGTTCCGAAACACGGTCGACAGGAGCGGCCCGGCGCTGACGGGCGCCGTCGGAATCGACCCGTCGACGACGAACTCGGCGTCGGCGTACGCCTCGCGTCGCCGCTCGAGCGTCTCGGCGAGCGTCGCCTCGAGCGAGACCGGTTCCGCGCCGTGGTCGCCGTCGTCGTCCCAGAGTTCGGTGAACGCCTGGAGCGTCTCGGTGAGTTCGATCGTGTGTCGCGTCGTGCCCAGCATTCGCTCGAGCATCGCGCGCTCGTCCTCGTCGTCGAGGCGGTCGTTCAGTTCCTCGCCCCAGCCGAGGACGACCGCCATGTCGTTGCGGATGTCGTGGCGGACGATCCGGTTCAGGAGCAGCAGTTCCTCGTTGCGGCGGGACAGCGTTTCCTCGTTGCGCTCGAGGCGCCGGCTCAACGCCGCCGCGTCGAAGAAGACGTAGGTCTGCCGGGCGACGAGCGCGAGCAACACGAGCGCGCCGAGCGCGAGCCCGATCGGGTCGAGGGCCCCGGTCGAGGCGGCGTAGCCCGTGACGGTCATCGCGAGCAGGAAGGGGACGTAGGGAGCGACCGTTTCTCGGAACGCGTACCGGCGTCGGTCGACCTCGGGCGGGGGCGTCGCCGCCGACGGATGGAGCGCGGCGAGCGCGACGATCAGGTTGCCGGCAAGCCAGATCACGTCGAACTCGCTGTAGATGTAGCCTCCCGTGATCGACAGGTAAGCGAACGCGCTGTCGGCGAACGCCCAGACGAGGTTGCCCGCGGCGAAGAGCGTGATCGGGACGCGCCGCGACCCGCGGGCGTGGACCGCGACGACGAACGCGACCGCGGCGAGGACGATGTCGAGCGACGGGTACGCGGCGGACAACCACAGCGTCGCGCCGCCAGCGGCGCCGTGGGCAAGGATCGGAGCGAGCACGAACTGCCAACTGATCGCGAGCAAGGCGGCCGCGACGAGGAACCCGTCGAGGGTGATGCGGAGGATCGAACCCAGGCGGTGTTGGGACGCGGCGAGCACCAGCAGTCCGGCCCCGAGAAAGAGGTAGTCGGCGAGATAGAACAGGTCCGGCACGCCGGGGAACGGGACGCCGCTCAGCCACAGCTCGTAGCACATCCACGCGAACTCGCCGGTCGCGAACAGGCCGGTACCGACCGCGGTGAGTCCCCAGCCGAGCGCGTCCGGCGGCTCGCTCCGGTGGGCCAGCAGCCCCAGCGCAACGGCGGCCCCGGCCGCGCTGGCGACGAGGACGACGTTCGAGAAGAGGAGGGTTCCACGGGGCCCCATCAGGCGCATCAAGCCGATCGATCCGAAGACGAACAGTCCCGCGACGATCCACGCCAGTCGGAACTGGCGGGGTCCCAATCGGAGCGGCGCGCTCGACCCGCGTTCCGACTCGACGGCCGAGGGATCGGAGACGTCGGCGTGTGACTCGGCGCTCATCGCTGCGTACACTACCCGAAACGGCGCCGAGGTAAAGACGCACTGGCCCGCCGCCCACCACCGTTGACAACGGCCGACGGGGACCGAACGGACTCGACCGTCCGGAACGGGTCGGAAGCGCCGGTTCGATCGGGATCAGTAGCTTTTCGGGTCGGTGTCGACGCGTGTTACCCATGAGTCCGACCCTCGATCCCGAACCCCTCTGCGAGCGCGACGACGTCGACGTCCAGACCGAGATGCGGACGCTCACCCGAACCGAGTTCGAGACCGCCCGCGACCTCGAGGACCACCTGACCCTCGGCGTCGCGAACGACGCCGGCGAGGTGCTGCTGGTCGCCGACGGCGTCCGCGGCTGGACGCTGCCCGGCGCGCCGGTCGGCCCGGACGACGACTGGGACGCCGTCGCCCGCCGCTCCCTCGAGTCGCTGACCGGCGCCGACGCCGGCATCGCCGAGTCGGTGCGCGTCCGGCGGGTCGAGTTCGAGCGAGACGGCGACGCGGATCAACAGCGGACGACCTACGACGTGCTCGTCCGGACGGCGTCGGTTCCGGGCCGGCCGGTCGCCGACGAGCCGACGGTCGCCGGGGAGGACGTGACGGACCTCGTCTGGCTCGATCGCGTCCCCGAGGACGCGTCCGGCGCGATCGCGGCCGACATCGAGGCGGTCCTCGAGCGGTCGGCGGAGTAGCGTCTCGACGGCGGACGACCCGGTCGCCGATTGGCCCCCGGGATCGATTACGGCGGTCGAGACAGTTCACCGACCAGTACCGTTCTACAACCCGAAATCGGCGTTCCCGAAACCATCAACTATCCTTATTCGCCGCCGCGGAAGATTGGGATATTGACACATGACGGACGATCGCGATCCATCGGTGACGCCCAGACGAGCGTTTCTCGCGGGAACCGTCGGAACGGCACTGGTCGGGACCGCCGCGGGTGCAGTCGGAGACGACGGGGACGCCAGCAAGAACGAACGGGAGCACCGTATCGGCTGTAACGGACAGCGAAGCGGCGCCGACGCGCGGCTGCCGACCGCCCACGATCTGACGATGGACGACGGCCACCGCCTTCGGCTCTGGGAACGGACGACCGTCGACGACCCCGAGGAGGCCGTCATCTTCGTCCACGGTTCGACCTACGGCGCCGTCTCGATGTTCGATCCGCCCCTCGGCGACGAGTTCGGATGGCTCCCCTCCGTCGCGGCGCAGGGACAGGCCACGTTCGCCCCCGATATGCGCGGCTACGGCCACAGCGAACCGCCCGCGGAGTACGACGAGCCGCCGGAGGCGAACGCGCCGCCGCTGTCGTTCGAACGCGAGGCGCTCGACATCCTCGAGGTGACCCGCTGGCTCCGGGACGAGCGCGGCTTCGATCGCGTCCACTACGTCGGTCTCTCCGGCGGGACCTGGCGCGGCCGCGCGGTGTACGAAGTCGGCGATCCCGACTACGCGACGGTCACGCTCGCGGGCGGCTCGTTCGGGACGCTCGAGATCGGCGCCGATCCCGAGGGGCCCGCGTACGCGACCCAGGAGCGCTCTGCGTTCGTCGAACGGTGGAACGCGGAACTCCCCGACGGCGCCGACCGCGACTACTGGATCGGCGGCGCGGAGTACACCGCCGACGAGGTCCAGGCCGCGGTCTGGCGGGCGATCTACGAGACGAACCAGGCGATCGACGGCGGCGAGGCGTCGGAGACGCCTCGAGAGGGCGGTGAAACCGCCTCCGAGGAGACGATCATCGCCCCGTTAGTCCGCCAGGAAAGCGAGTACCACCCGCGGCAGATCGACGATCCGACGCTCGTGATCCGCGCCTCGAGCGACGGCATCATCTCCCGGGAGGGCGCGTTGAACCTGTACGACGCCGTCGGCGCGACCGACGACCGGAAGCGGTACGTCGAGATAGCTGGCGGGACGCACTTCATCTTCCTCGAGCGCAAACGCCGGGAGTTCTTCGACGCGGTGCATCACTTCCAGACGCGGTACTGATCGGCCGACGGCACCGAACGCTGGGCCTCCGGGATCCCGGCCCGGCATCCGTCCGGTGTGCGTCGCGTGTCCGGTGAGGATCCGCTCGAACGCGAGTCGGGGGCGATTTCGACGACGAGTGGCGCGTAACGGTAACGGTTTCACGGACGGATCGCTTACGGCCCCCGCATGGACGACACGGACGACCTCGAGGTGCGCGTCGCCGACACCGAACGCACGCGCGAGGACGCCTTCACCGTCCGGCAGACGGTGTTCGTCGAGGAACAGGGCGTCGACGAGGAACTCGAGTACGACGAACACGACGAGACCGCGACGCACTTCGTCGCCTACGACGGCGACGAGCCGGTCGGCGCCGCCCGCCTCCGGGAGTACGCGGACGGCGTCGGCAAGGTCGAACGCGTCGCCGTCCTCGAGTCCCGCCGGGAGGACGGCGTCGGTCGCGCGGTGATGACCGCCGTCGAAGACCGGGCTCGAGCGGACGGCCTCGAGTCGCTGAAACTGCACTCGCAAACGCGGGCGGCCGGCTTCTACCGCAGTCTGGGCTACGAACGGTACGGCGAGGAGTTCGAGGAGGCCGGGATTCCCCACGTCGAGATGCGGAAATCGCTCGAGGAGTCGGAGTAGACGCCGTCTCGCTCGAGCCGGTTACCGCTCTCCCTCGACCCCGAGTTCGTCGGCGAAGCGGGCGAAAAACGACTCCGTGAACTCCCACCGGGACGCTCCGAGCCGACGGCCGGGGTCCGTGTACAACTCGTCCAGCCGCTCTCTCGCCCACTCGCGGAGGAGCGAGACGTCCGGACGGTCCGCCGTCGCCGGCCGCTGCACCGACGAGTCGTCGATCACCGCGTGTTTCTCGCCCGTTCGACCCGATCGCTCGCCGACGATACAGGCCAGCCGGACGATCCCGACCGCGCCGGTCGCGTCCAACTTGTCCGCGTCGAAGAGCAACTTCGCCTCGAGGGTTTCGGGTTCGGGGGAACTGGCCCGGATACTGTGCGCCCGAATACAGTGTTCGATAGCAGCGATTCGGTCAGTCGCTACGCCTTCGGCCGCGAGCAGGTCCGCCGCTTCGCCTGCACCCCATTCGTCGTGATCGTCGATCTCGCCCGTTCGCTCCAACGGACGCCCGATGTCGTGTAACCACGCGGCCGCCGATAGCACGTCTCGATCGACGGCGTCCCCGCACTCGTCCGCTAATCGAAGCGAGAGATCGCGGACGCGATTGGCGTGGAAGCTATCGTGTGCGGGGAGGGCGGCCTCGTAGTACGGAATCGATAGCTCTCGAGCGAGCGCTTCTAATTCCCGTTCCATCTCGTGGAAAGAAAGCGACCCTCAGTATAGTAGTTGTGGGATGGACGACAGGAGTGAGGGCCAAACGCGCTATCCGAGCCGCTGCTCCCACTCCTCGGCGGGCATCGACTCGCCGCTGACGCCGTCGGGGCCCTGCGCCGCGAGGAGCACGGCGGCGTCGTTCATCACGTCGGGATCGAGGATTTCCTCGCGTTCCTCGTCGGGGAGGTGCGCCCAGATGTCGGTGTCGACCCGCCCGCCCGGATCGAGCGCGTTGGCGTTGATACCGCGGTCTTCGCCCTCGAGCGCGGTCGTTCGGGTCAGGAGCGTGGCGGCTCCGCCGCCACGTTATAAGGTTGTGGACCTCTGGTCCGCAACCCTCCCCTCGAGTCCCCCACTTCGAACTGACGTAGGGGCCCGCGCCGACGATGGCGTTTCGACCGAGCCCCGAGGAAATGTTAATAACGTTACCGTGGCCCTGCTCGTCCATGTGGGACAGCGCGGCGCGAGTAAAGAGGAACACACCCTTGAGGTTGACCTCGAGGACCGTGTCCCAGTCGTCCTCGCTGATCTCCTCGAGCCGATTTCGGCCGTCGTACATCCCGAGCAGGCTGACGCCGGCGTTGTTGACCAACGTGTCGACCCGGCCGAACTCGTCGATCGTTCGGTCGACGACCTGTTCGACGGCGTCGGCATCGCGGACGTCCGCGGGAACGACGAGCGATTCACCGACAGGTCAGCGGCGATCTCGGTCATGCGCTCCTCGTCGCGGGCGGTGAGGACGACGCGGGCGCCCTCCGCGGCGAACCGTTCGACCATCGCGCTGCCGAGGCCGCGGCTCGCGCCCGTGACGACGATGACGTCGTCTGCTAACGCTGGCATGCGCTGAGTGTCGGTCGCGAACGGCTTGAAAATTGGTCCGCGGAACGCGAACGGGGATCCGTCCTACGCCGCGAGTCGCTCGCGACCGTACTTGCCGGCCAGGCCGACGATCGCCAGCGCCATCGCGGCGGCGAAGACGACGACGAAGGCCGAGGCCGGTTCGGCGATCGTCTCGAGTTCGCCCTGGACGAACTCGCCCGCGAGGACGGCGGCGACGGCGAACAGCGCGAGTCCGCCGACGTTCGCGGGCAGCGAGTTCGTCTCGGGGACGACGTCGGGATCGTTCAGGAGCACGAGGAGCACGGCGATGGCGAAGGGCGTTCCGACGAGTCCGAACGCCAGCGTGAGCACGAGGAGCTGGAAGAACGTCCCGCCGAGGAAGGCTCCGACGGCGGAGATAAGCGCGAAGCCGGCGATCGCGGCCCGGTAGCGGCCGTCGTCGGTGGAGCGCTCCCAGCCGAGTTTGTCCGCGAGCAGGTACGGCGGGACGATCGTGTTCCCGCCGAGGGTCGACACCGCGGCCCCGAGGAGGCCGGCGAGGAACACCCAGGTGGCGTACTCGCCGGCGACCGGGCCCAGCGTCTGTGCGGCGCCCACGCCGTCGATCGTCGCGGGGTCGACGCCGGCCGACGGGAGGACGCTCGCCGCGACGAGAAAGACCGCGAGGCTGAAGGCGCCGAACGCGAGGAGCATCGAACTCGCGACGTCGACGAGCGCGGTGTCCGCGTCGCGGACGGTCCAGCCGCGGGCGCGCATCGTGTAGCTCTGCATGGTCAGCAGCGTAATGTGGACCGCGCCGCCGAGGATGCCTGCGGCGACGAGGGCGCCGTCGACACCGGCCGGAATCGCGGGGACGAGCCCGGTCGCCGCCGCGCCGGGATCGATCGGCGCGACGAACGCGGCCGCGAGGAACGCGACGACGACAATCGAGACGAGCACCTTGGCCCCGGCCTCCGCGAAGCGGTAGCCGCCGCCCGCGAGTCCCAGCGCGAGGAGGACGGCCCACGCGACTCCCCAGAGGCGCGGATCGGTCAGCGCGGCGACACCGACGCCCGCTTCGGCGGCTATCGTCGCGCTGACCGACGCGAGCGTCTTCATGATCACGATCTGGGCCAACCCCGCGGCGAGCACGGCGTCGACCACGAGCACCCACGCCCAGAACGAGCCGAGGTGTCGTTCGGCGACCGAAACGATCCCCGCCTCGGTGAGCAGCCCCAGTCGCATCGCGAGGTACTGCCCGACGGTGCCGAGGATCGCCGAGAGGACGACGACCCACAGCAGCGCGTACTCGAAACTCGCCCCCGCGACCAGCAGGCTGCCCATCGTCGCCGGCCCCGCCGCGATCGCGCCGGCGAGCCACGTCGGCCCCAATCGCTCGAGATGCGTCCCGATGCGTCCGATACCCCGAGAGTTCGATGACGTCGACTCGGTTGCCATTGCCCCACCTTGCGAGTTCAACTGTATAACTCCGTGGTATTCTGCAGTGAACCATCGGCAGGGGAGAGGGAATAGCCGGCGAGCGGACCCGGCCTGTTACTACTATGGCCGTTCGGCTCGAGTACTCCGCCTAAATGACAGCGGAGCAATCAGATCGCGCCGTCGGGCTCGGACAGGGTCTCGAGAGCCGACGGCGGCAGCTCGCGGAGAGCGTCGCGCCGCTCGCGGAGACACCGCTTCGGGTCGGTGTCGCGCTCACCGTCGTTGCCGCGCCGTGGTGATCACCGGATTCTGCGGTCGCGAAGCGTGCCCTCTCGAGCGGCTCAGTCCTCCTGCCAGCTTGGATTCTCCCGCGGCGGGCTGAAGATGTCGACGCCGCGGACGGTCTCGTCGCCGCGGTTCTCGGCCGCGTGGGGCTGGTCGCCCGGAATTGCGTAGGAGTCACCGGGCCCGCAGACGGTCTCCTCTCCTTCGACGAGAAACGTGAGTTCGCCCTGCACGATGTAGCCCGTCTGGTCGTGGGGGTGGCTGTGCTCGTCGACGGTCGCGCCGGGTTCGATCTCGAAGTGCTGGAGGTTCATCGAGTCGGTGCCGGCCAGCAGCGCCAGGTGGACGCCGTCGGCGGCTTCCGACGGCTCGCAGTCGTCGAGTGACACGCGTTCCATACGAAGAGCACCGGCGACGAGCCACATAGGTCCGCCGGTCCCGGCGATCGGCCGCCGGACGCCGACTACCGACCGTCAACTGCGAGCACGGGCTCGAGACCACGCTCGCACGTCGATTCGAACCGTCGACTCGAGACGATCGGAAGCCGCCTCGTCGTTTCACTTCCGCCGCGCTTGCCGAACCTTGAACTGCCGGGCGCCCCGACTGCGAGCCATGTACGCCGTCGTCGGCTGCAGCGAGTGTTCGAACCTCTGGATCATCGAGGGTCGCTCCGAGACGACCCAGTGTCCCCGCTGCGGCGCGCGGAAGGCCTACGAGAAGCGCAAGAAGTTCGTCGAGACCGAGGACGCCGGCCACGCCCGCGACGTCCGCGCGTCGATGCTCGCCAACCGGCAGGGCGAGGGCGAGGCGTTCGCCGAACTGGACTCCTTTAACGCCCTCGAGGACCAGGTCGCCGACGGCGTCGTCGACGACGACGAGTACCTCGAGGAATCCGGCCTCGACGTCGACGAGGTCTCGGCCGCCGGCGAGCGCGACCCGCGGGGCCCGACTCGCAGCGGCAGCAAGAAGGAGATCGTCGAACGGGCACTCGAGGACCTCGAGCGGCCGACCGAAGACGAGATCGTCGACTACGCCGGCGAACGCGGCGTCTCCGCGGAGTACGTACAGGACGCACTCGAAAAGCTCGTTCGCCGCGGCGAGGTAAGCGAGAGCCGCGGTCGGTATCGACGGCTGTAGCGGCCTTCAGGCGACGAGGACCCAGAGACGAGCGACGCGCCGGAACGGCACTGCTTTGCACCGCGGGCGCCAACGGCGAGTGAATGGCGGAGACGATAGACGTCCAGGAGCAGGCGATCGGTGCCGGATCGATAGCGGCGCTCGCGCTCGTCGCATATGGTCGGTTCATCAACGAAACGCTGTTCGGCGTCGACGCGACGACGCTGGGGCTGGGTGCCTTCGCCGCGACGTTCGCCGCCGTCGCCCTCCTCCACGGCGCGTACGGGCGGCGTGACTTCGCGGTCTCGAACGCGGTTTCGGCCGTCGGGCTGGGGCTGGTCACGTTGGCCTCGAGCCTGCTACCGATGCTCGTCGGACTCGTGCTACTCGTCGGCGCCGGCAGTTACACCGCGCGAACGACGATTCGCGCTCGGAACGAAGCGACGGAGGATCGCGAGGCCGCGCCCGAGAACGCGTAGCCGGACCGTCTCGGCGGTCGAATTCTACCCGCAGTGAAAACGAGTGTGAGTCGGGAGTCAGTTCACCGACCGAGGTCCTCGTGTGCGCTCGCCAAGTGTCGCGAGGACAGCGCGCCGAGCAGGGAGAGTTCGCCGGCCAGCGCGCCGACGGCGATGATCTCGGCTAAGGCGTCGGCGTTCGAGCCCGGCGGGTCGCCGCCGCCGCGGAGGCCGAGCACCTCGAGCGCCTCGGCCTGCGTCGGCAGTTTCGTGCCGCCGCCGACGGTTCCGACCTCGAGGGAGGCCAGCGAGACGCTGGCGTAGAGGTCGGTGGTGCCGCCCTCGTTCTCGCGAGCGTCCATTGTGGTGATCGCGTTCGCGGCCTCGACGACCTGGGCCTCGTCCTGGCCGGTCGCGAGGAAGGCCGCGGCGACGACGTTGGCCGCGTGGGCGTTGAATCCCAGACTCCCCGCCTTGGCGCTGCCCGTGAGGTTCTTGCGCGTGTTCGCCTCGGCGATGGCCTCGGGGGTCGTGTGGAGGCGTTCCTCGACGAGTTCGCCGGGGATCACCGCGTCGGCGGTCACCGAGCGCCCGCGGCCCTCGACGGCGTTGATCGCGGCGGGTTTCTTGTCTGAGCAGAGGTTGCCCGAGAGCGCGACGAGGTCGGCCGGGGTTTCTGCCTCGACGATCTCGCAGGCCTCGCCGGTCGCGATGGTGGCCATGTTCATCCCCATCGCGTCCTTGGTGTCGTAGGCGAAGCGCAGGTAGACGGAGTCGCCGACGACGTACGGTTCGACGTCGATCAGTTCGCCGTGGCTGGTGGTCGACTCAGCGGCTTCGGCCAGCGCCTCGGTGTTCTCGTCAACCCACTCGACGGTCTCGGCCGCCTCAGCGACGCCGGCAACTCGAAACACCGGCGCACGAGTCATTCCGTTTTTCGTCACGCGGGCGTCCGCGCCGCCCGCGGAGCGAATCACGCCGAGTCCGCGGTTGACCGACGCGAGCAGAGCGCCTTCGGTCGTCGCCAGCGGTAGGTAGTGATCACCGGTGGCCGCGCCGCCCGAAACCGGCACGGGACCGACGACGCCCATCGGCACCTGCGCGGCGCCGATCATGTTCTCGATGTTCGGCTCCGCGGTCTCGGCGGGGAACGCGTAGTCGCCGATCGCCTCGAGTTCCGTTGCCGTCTCACGCTCGAGGAGCAGCCGGCGCGCTTCGGCCGCGGTGTCGTGGTCGGCGTGGTCCTCGAGTTCGTGCAGGCGCAACTCGCCGTCGCGGACTCGCTCGACGAGGTCCTCGGGGTCTGTCATGCGTTGCCCAAAACGGCGGTCGGTCCTAAGGATTGCTGATTTCGTACGCGAGGCCGATCACCGCGCCTGCGAGAGGCTCCCCTCGCTCGAGCCGTGGTGCCAGCGCAGCGCCTCGTAACAGACCAGCGCGATGACCGCACCGGAGCCGATGCCCGCGATCACGAGGTAGCTGATCCCCGACGCGTCGTCGGCGAAGGCGAGCGCGAAGACCGCCGTCGCGACGGCGGCGAACTGGACGCGGCTCCGCGTCGGGTCGTCGTCCGCGGTCTCGTCGTCTGTCGCGGCGAGATACAGCTGCGGGACGGCGAGTGCGAGGCCGGCGAAGACCAGAAACGACAGGACCGGATACTCCCGCAAGCCGACGCCGAACTGCTCCTCGACGACGATCGATACGGTGAGCACGAGGATCAACGCCAGGAGCGAGCCGAAGACGATGCGGCCGTCACGATCGATCATACCGGCCGATCCACGAGCCAGCAGGTTAAGCTTGCGCCGGACTGCACGCGCAGCGGTTCGGAGCCGACGGTTCCGTTCGCCCTGTCACAGCCGATCGAACACGCCGCCGCAATTTCGGTGCTCGATCCAACCGCGGACGTCGGCTGACCGACTTCGCAGACGATCCGAAGAGGTTCGAACGGAACGGGACTGTCACGGTAGTAGCCGGTCAGTCAACCGATCCCGGGCGGGACTGAAAGGGGCGACTCGCTGGGCGCCCGCACCCAGCGAGTCGGGGCTTTCGGGTGGGACTGAAAGGGGCTCCCGCGCTCGAGGCCCGCCTCGAGCGCGGGAGGGGCTTTCTCCCGAACCGTTTTGGCCCTCGCCGACACCCTCTCGAGCATGACCGACGCCGCCGACCGCCTGCTCGTGAACGCGGCGGTCCACACCCTCGAGGAGCCCGACCTCGTCCACGAGGCGGTCGCCGTCCGCGACGGCGAGATCGTTCGACTCGGCGACACCTACGAGGTCTCGTTCCTCGAGGGGGTCGAGACCGACGTGATCGACTGCGAGGGCCGGACCGTCCTGCCGGGCTTTATCGACGCCCACACGCACATGGAACAGCTCGGACAGCACCTCGTCCACGCCGATCTCTCGGCAGCGACGAGTCTCGAAGACTGCCTCGAGACGCTGTCGGCCCACGCCGATACCGAACCGGACCGCGAGTGGGTCCTCGGCTTCGGCTACGACGAGAGCGCGTGGGACGGCTCGTGGACGCGACCGCTCACGAGCGCGGAACTCGACCGCGTCAGCGGGGACCGCCCCGTCGTCGCGATGCGCGTCGATCTGCACACCGCCTCGCTGAACTCGGTCGCCCTCGAGCGGCTCGCAGACGACCTCCCCGCGTCCGATCTGCGGCGGGTGGGCGGCGAGCCGACCGGCGTCGCCGTCGAGGACGCTGCCGAGGCCGTCCGCCGGGAGCTGACGGCCGGCCGCGAGGAGATGCGCGAGGTCCTCGCCGCGGCGACCGAACGCGCGGTCGAGTTGGGCGTCACCGGCGTCCACGACAAGGTCCGCGGCTCGGTCGCGCCCCGGGTCTACCGCGACATGGCCGCCGACGGCGACCTGCCCCTTCGCGTTCGGATCGACTACTGGAGCGACCACCTCGAGGCGCTCGAGGAGGTCGGGCTGGCGACGAACGCGGGCGGCGACCGCGTCCGGACGGGCGCGATCAAGTCCTTCTCCGACGGGAGTTTCGGGAGTCGAACGGCGCGGCTCCGGGAGCCGTACGCCGACGCCGGTGCGGACGGAGCGGACGCAGAACACGATGCGGACGAGGGCGACGACCGCGGCCAGTGGGTCGTCGACCCCGAGGACCTCGCCGCGCTGGTCGAGCGCGCCGACGGCGGCGGGTATCAGGTCTGCGTCCACGCCATCGGCGACGCGGCGATCGAGGAGACGCTGTCGGCCCTCGAGTCGACGACCCACCCCGGCGGACGGCGCCACCGGATCGAACACGCGGAGCTGGCGACCGACGACCAGCTCGAGCGCATGGCCGAGGCCGGGATCGTCGCGTCGATGCAGCCGAACTTCCACCGCTGGGCGGACGAGGGCGGCCTCTACGATCGGCGGCTGGGACGCGAGCGGCGGAATCGGACCAATCGGTTCCGGCGGGTGCTCGAGGCCGGCGTCCCGCTCGCGTTCGGCTCGGACTGCATGCCGTTGGATCCGCTGCTCGGGGTCCACCACGCGGTCAACGCGCCGACTGAAGCACAGCGGCTGTCGGTCACCGAAGCGTTGCGTGCCTACACGCGCGGCGGGGCCTACGCCGGCTTCGACGAGGGCCGTCTCGGAACCGTCGCGGTCGGGAAGCGAGCGGATCTAGTGGTCCTCGAGGCGTCGCCGTGGGAGCGGACGGACCGGATCGACGAGATCGACGTGGCGATGACGGTGGTCGACGGCGAGATCGTCTTCGACGGGTTCGACGGCTGACGGCGCGCTCGACCAGCGTGGCGGCGGTCCGAACGGGATTGGGAGTTCCCGTCGACCTCCGGGGACTCCAAGGTTCATGGGTACTGGTAACAAACCAGCCAACATGAGCGAGGCGCGGGTCATCGCCGAAATCACGCTCGTCCACCCCGAGCTGGTGCTCACGCCGACGATTCAGGCGCTGCCCGAGATGACCGTCGAGCTCGAGTACCAGACGATCGCCGGGCCGGGGGAGTACTATCTCTTCTTCGAGACCTACGGCGGCGACTTCGACGCGTTCGGCCGCGTCGTCGCCGACGATCCGACGATTTCGGAACCGACGGTCGTCATCGACGGCGGCGAGTTCCGCGTCTACCGGATGCGGCTGACTTCGGCGGAGCGGCTGGTGTTGCCCCGCGCCGCCGAACTCGGGATGCGAGTCCTCCACGCCACGAGCGGTCGCGGCGGCTGGATCGCGACCCTCGAGGTGCCCGAGATCGGCCGGTTACAGGAGTTTCGAGAGCACTGTCGGGCCAAGGACGTCGACTTTACCGTCGATCGGCTCTATCACGCCGAGGACGGCGACCGGAGCACGAGACAGGGCTACGAGCTGACGCCCATCCAACGGAAGACGCTCGTCACCGCCTACGAACGCGGCTACTTCGAGGATCCGCGGGGTTCCTCGGTCGAGGATCTCGCGGACGCGCTCGGCGTCTCCTCGTCGGCCGTCAGCGGCCGTCTCCGCCGCGGGCTGAAGGCGCTGATCGAGAACTCGCTCGTCCGGTGACCCTTATAAAGTCGGGCATATACCGTCCGCTCCTTCAACGGGTTAGCAACCGTACAACGTGTAATGAACGGCCTTTTCTCAGACCACGAATGTTCACCCGTCCATCGAGTCCATTTCGATCCGACCAATTCTGACCAGCTCTCGAGTGCGATTGTCTGTGCGATCTCGACCGTCGCGGACCGCTCACCGCGGGATATCGGCCCGCTGTGGGAGGCGATCGATCCGGAGGCCCTCGAGCGGCTGCTCGACCACGCGGCCGCACGGGGGGCCGCGGTATCGGTCGGCCTCGAGTTCAGTGTCGACGAGTTCGACATAGTTGTCACCGACTGCGGGGAGATCCTCGTCTACGGCGACAGCAGCGACCACGGGTCCGATGACGACCTCGAGTTCACGTTCGACGGGTAGCTCGATTTTTTCTCGCTGGCTCCCGTCGTCGGGAGCATGGACGTCGGACTCATGGTAACGTCGTTCGGTGATCTCGATCTCGCGGACATCGCGGTCCGCGCGGAGCAACTGGCCTACGACGCCGTCTGGGTCGGCGAACTCTGGGGCGAGAGCGGCGTCGTCCAGCTGACCGAGATGGCCTGTCGAACCGAGGAGATCGAGCTCGGGAGCGCGATCTTGAACGTCTACTCGCGGTCGCCGGCCGTGCTCGCGATGACCGCCGCGTCGCTGCAGCGGGCCTCGGACGGCCGGTTCACGCTCGGCGTCGGGACCAGCACGCCGAAGGCCGTCGAGGACCTCCACGGGATGGCATTCGATCGCCCCGTCCGGCGGGCCCACGAGACGATCGAACTCGTCCGCGCGTACACCGCCGGCGAGGGCCGCGTCGACTACGACGGCGAGGTGCTCGCGGCCGCCGACTTCCCGTCGCTCGAGGCCCCCGTGCCGATCTACCACGCCGGTCTCGGGCCGGCGAACCGGCGGGTCGTCGGCCGGCTCTGCGACGGCTGGATTCCGCACAACATTCCCTTCTCGCACCTCGACGAGGCGTTCGAGGAAGTCGCGGACGCGGCCCGCGAGCGCGACCGCGATCCGAGCGAGATCACGATCGCGCCCTACGTTCCGTCGGCGGTCAGCGAGGACCCCGAGGAGGCCCGGAAGACGCTGCGCCGACACATCGCGTACTACGTCGGCAGCGGCGAGGGGTACCGTCGAGCCGTCGCGACGGCGTACCCAGAGCGCGCGGACCGCATCGCCGACGCCTGGCGCGACGGAGAAAAAGGCGAGGCCGCCGACGCGGTGACCGACGCGATGCTCGCCGACCTCGGCGTCGCCGGCACGCCCGACGATGCGCGCGAGCAGCTTCGGACGCTCGTCGCCGACACGGGAATCGACCACCCCATCGTCGTGGTCCCGGAGCCGGCCTCGAGAGCCGTCGTCGAGACGACGATCGACGAACTCGCGCCCGACCAACTCTGAGCAGGGCGGCTCGACGGGCGGTTCTCGCTCGTCTCGAAGGGCGCGATCACCCGTCTCGAAGCGAGCGAGAATCGCCTCACAGGCCTTGCCAATCCCGGTATGACGTTTTTGGAAAGCTCTCTCCACAGTACCGGGCGAGGAGCCGTCCTCTGAGTTCCCATGTCCCAGGAGAAGACCAACTACACGGACTTCGTCGGCGAGGTACAGCACCGCATCGAGGCCGGGACCCAGGCAGAGGCCGTCCGGACGACGCGAGCCGTCCTCGAGACGATCGGCGAGCGCGTCGACGAGGGCGGCGCGACGGACATCGCCAGCCCGCTGCCCATGGAGGTCGACCGCTACCTCCTGCAGGTCGACCACGGACGGCAGTACGACTTCGACGAGTTCGTCGGACGGGTCCACGAGCGGCTGAACTACGCCGACCTCGATCTCGACACCGGCTACGGGAAGCCCGCGGAAATCGACGAAGCCGAAACGGTGTTCCGGATCAAGGCGGTCACCGCCCTGCTCGCCGAGACGGTGCCCGGCGGCGAGCTCGCCAACGTCGAGGCGCAGTTCCCCGACGAGTTCGACGAGCTGTTCGAACTGGTCGACGCCGAGTCGACGCCGTGGGAGGAAGCGTCCTCCTGACGGGTCGGTAGTCCGTTTTCTTCTCGGAGTGAAAACCCGTGATCTGACTCGAGCGACGAATCGCAGATCGTCGTCATTGCGGCGGCGTGTGCTGTCGGGCGTCCGAACGCCAGTGAGGACGCCCGACGATACCGCGCGAGGGATGAGTAAACGAGCGAAGCGAGTGAGCGAATCGGTTGGGGAGGGTGTGGCCCTCCCCGTTGCCAGCGCGAGCAGTCGTTGACACCCTTGTCACCGTACCGTTTTGACAGCCCGGTTCCGCTCGTACCGACACGACAGCCAGCGTCGATCCTCGAGGTCCGACGCTCAAACCGTCACTCGAGTCTCGCCGAGCGAGCCGTCACTCGAGCTCTACCCGACACCCCGTCTCAGCGGACTCGTAGGCCGCCTCGATCGTCTCGAGATCCACGAGGCCGTCCTCGCCGTCCGGTTCCGGGTCCGTTCCCGTCAACACGCAGTAACCGAAGTAGTCGAACTCCTCGCGGACCTCGTCGACCCGCGGGCCCGTGTACTCCATGCAGACGTCGCCGCTCTCGACGATCATCTCCTGGGGGACGACGCCGCCGAACGGCGACTCGACGTGGATCTTCCCCTCGGTGCCGATCAGGTCGAGCTGGCTGCTGGCGTGGGCGTCGAAGCTGGCCGTACACGAGGCCGTCGCGCCGCTGGCGAACTCGAGCTGGAAGGCGACGTGCTCGTCGACCGCGTCGAACGGCGGGCCGCTCGAGTGGGTCGTGGCGTAGACGCCCGCGGGGTCGTCCCCGAGGACGAACCGGATCGTGTTGAGCGGGTAGACGCCCAGATCGACCAAGGCGCCGCCGCCCGCGAGGCCGGGGTCGAGACGCCACGTGTCGGGGCCGGCGCCCTCGAGCAGCGGGTGCGAGAAGCCGCCGTGAACCTGCACGATATCGCCGATGACGCCGCTGCGGACGAGCTCCCGCGCCCGCCGGATCGTCGGCTCGGTCTGCAGCCGATAGGCCGTCATCAGCGTCACGCTGGCCGACTCGCAGGCGTCGACGATGCCGACGGCCCGCTCGCGGGTCGTCTCGAGGGGCTTCTCGCAGACGACGTGTTTCCCGCGCTCCGCGGCGGCAACGGTGTACTCGCCGTGGGTGGCGTTCGGCGTCGCGACGTAGACCGCGTCGTAGGTGTCGGCGTGGTCGCCGGCCAGGAACGCGTCGTAGCCGAGAACGTGGGGAACGTCGAACGACTCGGCGACAGTCCGCGCGCGATCGGGCGAGCCGGAGACCAGCGCCGTCGTCTCGCAGTACTGCCCCTCCGCAATCGCCGGGAGCGCGCGCTGCCGGGCGAAGCCCCCGACGCCGACGACGGCGAGACGAACCGTTCCGTCGGGCGATTCCTCCTCCCAGTCCCGCCGGGTGAAGTGTGAAAACACCTCCTCGAGTGCCATACCGTCTCTAGGGACGCGAGCGGAAAGGCGCTACTGCAAGAACGGGTGACTGTCAGCGGAGGTAACCTATTGATCGCCGCGAACCTCTGGTGATCCGTTTTCGGCTCGGGTATCCCTCGATGGTATTCCGCCGGTTCTCAGTATCGAAGGAAAAACTTCTTCAACAGAGCGGTGTGACGTGGAGTTACCCACAGGTGACGTGAAATGGTCAAAATGGAAACGGCGGAGCTGGAGACCGATCTGAGTCTGTTCAAATACGATAATCTCGAACAACTACCGCCTCGATACCGCGATCTCGAAGAAGACGAGCGCACGGAGCGCATCGAGGCGGCGCTCTCCGAACTCGGCGACGACGTCGTAATCTTGGGGCACAACTATCAGCGCCGGGAGATCGTCGAGCACGCCGACTTCATCGGCGATTCCTACCAACTCTCCAAGGAGGCCGCGAACGCGGACGCCGAGTACGTGATCTTCGGCGGCGTGACGTTCATGGCCGAGAGCGCGGACATCATCACCGACGACGAACAGACGGTGATCCTCCCGAGCATGGAGGCCTCGTGTCCCATGGCCGGGATGGCCGAAGCCCTGCAGGTCGACAGCGCGTGGGCCGAGATCACCGACGCGGCGCCCGATGCCGATATCGTCCCGATCACCTACATGAACTCCTACGCGGACCTGAAGGCCTTCTGTGCGAGCCAGGGCGGGCTCGTCTGCACCTCCTCGAACGCCCACGAGGCGTTCGAGTACGCCTTCGATAAGGGCGACAAGGTGCTGTGCCTCCCCGACAAACACCTCGGGGAGAACACGGCCCACCGGCTGGACATGGAAGACGAGATCGCCGAGTGGGATCCGTGGGATCCCGAAGGGAAAGACGCCGACGAGGTCGCCGAGAGCGACATCATCCTCTGGGACGGCTACTGCCAGGTCCACGAGCGGTTCCGCGAGGACCACATCGCCGAGATTCGGGCGGAACACCCCGAGGCGAAGGTCATCGTCCACCCCGAGTGTCGCCGCGAGGTCGTCGAAGCCGCCGACAAAGCGGGCTCGACGAGCACGATCTGCGAGACCGTCGAAACCGCCGACCCCGGCGAGACGTGGGCCATCGGGACCGAGATCCACCTCACTGAGCACCTCCAGCGCTGGCACCCCGAGGTGAACGTCCTGCCGCTCTGTGGCGACGCCTGCATGGATTGCAACGCCATGCGCCAGATCGACCCTAACTACCTCACCTGGGTGCTCGAGGAACTCGTCGAGGGTCAGGAACGAAACGTGATCGAAGTCGCGCCCGAGGAGAAGGAACTCGCCGAAGTCGCGCTCGAGCGCATGCTCGAGATCTAATTCGAAGCCATGACCGACACACAACACCCAACGCGGGATGCAACGCCGGAGACCGCGGGCGTTCTGGTCGTCGGCAGCGGGATCGCGGGCTGTGCGGCCGCGCTCGCGGCCGCCCGGGAGGGCGCCGAAGTCCTCCTAGTGACGAAAGCCGAGAAACCAGACGGCGCCAGCACCGACTGGGCGCAGGGCGGGATTTCGACGACTCGAGGGGATCCCGAGAGCCTGAAACGCGACATCCTCGCGGCCAGCGACGGGACCGCGGATCCCGATGCGATCGACGTACTCGTCGAGCACGCCGACGACGCCGTCGAAGACGTGCTGCTCGAGACCCTCGGGATCGAGTTCGACGAAACAGGCGACGGCGA
The DNA here is from genome assembly GCF_000337495.1 of Haloterrigena salina JCM 13891. Lineage (GTDB taxonomy): Archaea > Halobacteriota > Halobacteria > Halobacteriales > Natrialbaceae > Haloterrigena > Haloterrigena salina. Next base: position 51,412 of record NZ_AOIS01000058.1, on the reverse strand, counting down.
GTTCGACTATACCCGGGAGGCCGCCCACTCCGACCATCGCATCCTCCACGTGGACGCCGCGACGGGCACGCACATCCTCCGGCCGTTTCTGAATCACATCGACGCGCACGACCGAATCGAGGTCCGACAGGACACCGCCGCGCTCGACCTGATCACCCACGAGGGTCGAGTGCACGGCGTCCTGACCGACGAGGAGCCCGACGGCCACCCCGTCTTCGCCGGGACGACGGTCCTCGCGACCGGCGGGATCGGCGCCCTCTACACGCGCTCGACCAACCCCGACGACGCGACCGGCGACGGGATCGCCATGGCCGCGCTCGCGGGCGCCGAGGTCGAGGACATGGAGTACGTGCAGTTTCACCCCACGGCGTATGACAGCGAGGAACCGTTCCTGCTCTCCGAGGCGCTGCGCGGCGAGGGCGCCGTGTTGCGCAACGGCGAAGGGGAGCGGTTCATGGACGACTACCATCCCGATGCCGAACTCGCGCCGCGGGACGTCGTCGCCCGCGCCGTCGAAACGGAGCGCGAGGAAACCGGCGAGGTCGTGCTGGACGCGAGTACGCTCGAGGGCGAGTTCGCCGAGGAGTACCCCGCCATCGCCGAGAAGTGCCGCGGCCGCGGGATCGAGGGCGACGAGATCCCGGTCGCGCCCTGCGAGCACTTCCTGTGTGGCGGGATCGCGGTCGACGAGAACGGACGAACGTCGCTCGATCGACTGTACGCCGTCGGCGAGTGCGCCCGCACGGGCGTCCACGGCGCCAACCGGCTAGCGAGTACGAGCCTGCTCGAGGGCCTGGTCTGGGGGCTGCGGGCCGGTGCAGATGCTGTAGATTCCGGCGCCGAACCCGAGGTTGTCGAAGCGCCAGACCTCCGGAACAGCGACCCCGACCTGCCCGAGCGGTTCGCCGCCGAGAAGTCCGTCCGGCTGAAACGGACGATGGACGAGTACCTCGGCCTCGAGCGCGACCCCGACGAAATCGCCCGCGCGAGCGCCGTCCTCCGACGGCTCAAGGGCGAGGTCGACGCCTACATTCGGACGCGGACGGCGCGGGATCTCTACGAACTCCGGAACGCCTGCGTCGTGGCGCTGCTGATCGCGCGGGCGGCCGGCGAGAACACGACATCGACGGGCTGTCACTACGTCGTGAGCGACGACGGGCCGACGCCCGAAGTCCGAGAGGCCGACGACTGACTACCGATGATCACCGACGCACAGGTCGAACACTGGCTCCGCGAAGATGTCGGCCACCACGACGTGACCAATCAGGTGCCCGGCGAGACCACCGGACGACTCGTCGCAAAGGAATCGGGCGTCGCGGCGGGCCTCGAGGCGGCGACGGCCGTCTTCGGGTACCTCGACAGCGCTGTGACCGATCGAATCGAGGACGGCACCGCCGTCGATCCGGGCGACGAACTGCTCCGCGTCGAGGGAGCCGCACGCGAGGTCCTGCGAGGCGAGCGCGTCGCCGTCAACCTCGCGGGCCACGCCTCGGGAATCGCCACGCGAACGAACGAGGTCGTCGAACGCGCTCGCGAGGCGCAACGCGTTCGAGAATCGCTTTGCGATTCTCGCAGCCCATCAGAAGTGCAAAGCACTTCTGAGGACGCCTCGGATACGCGAGCGGCTACCGGCCGCGAGCAGAGCACCGAATCCGACGACGTTCGGATCGCCGCGACTCGCAAGACCACGCCCGGCCTGCGCGGCGTAGAGAAGCGCGCCGTCGTCGCGGGCGGCGGCGACACTCACCGTCTCGACCTCTCGCACATGGTCATGGTCAAGGACAACCACGTCGCCGAGATGGGACTCGAGGGCGCGATCGAACACTTTCGGGAGCGAGCGTCGTTCGCCACGAAACTCGACGTCGAGGTCGAGGCCGTCGAGGACGCGCCGCGGGCCGCCGACGCGGGCGCCGATATCGTCCTGCTGGACAACATGAGCCCAGCGGAGACGCGGGAGGCGGTCGATCTGCTCGCCGACTACGCCGCGCTCGCCGAGGCCAGCGGCGGCATCACTCTCGAGACCGTCGCCGACTACGCCGCCACGGGCGTCGATGTCATCTCGATGGGGTCGCTGACCCACTCGGCGCCGTCGCTGGATCTCTCGTTCCGGACGGGCGACTGACGGCCGAGGGACCGAGCGATTGGTTTCCCTCGAGCGAGTACGGGCGCCCGTGACGGAGTCGTTCAGAACCTGCGCGGCGCACGGACCGTACTCGAGCGCTGACGGGCGGTGTCCGATCTGCGACGCCCGCGGAGAGACGGTGCTTTCCGGCGAGCGACGCCGCCGGCTCTCGAAGTTCGTTAGCGGCGCGCTCCGACACTTCCCAGAGGACGTCGGTCTCGAACTCGACGCACACGGCTGGACCGACTACGAGGCCCTCGCCGACGCAGTCGAACGGAAGTACGACTGGGCCGAACCGCGCCACGTGGCGGCGGTGATCGCGACCGATCCGAAAGGGCGCTTCGAGCGGACGGGCGCCGGCGGGATCGACGACGGAGCTGGGAACGGGCTCGTTCGGGCCTCGTACGGTCACTCCGTCGACGTCGATCTGGGTCCGACCGACGCGCCGGTCCCCGACGAACTGTATCACGGCACGGCGCCGGCGACCTTGGCGTCGATCCGCGAGGACGGACTCCGACCGATGTCCCGCCAGCAGGTCCACCTCTCGGGGAGCCGCGAGGCGGCCCGCCGCGTCGGGCAGCGCCGCGCGAACGATCCCGTCGTGCTCGTCGTCGACGCCGCGGCGATGCTCGCGGACGGCTATCGGATTACCAAACGCGGCCGGGAGACGTACACGACCGACGCGGTGGCGCCCGAGTACATCGACGTCCCCGCCACGGAGTCGTGACTACGGCGCGAGCGTGAGAGCCAGACCACGACGCCGAGGTACGCGGCGATCCCGGCAACGGTCCCGACGAGCGCGTAGAGCCGCCGTTTCGCGCGGATCGCGATGGCGTCGATCGCTCCGCCAGACTAGTCGTACGGCGAGAACGGCGTCGAAGGGCTATCCTTGACGATAAGTTATAGCCAGATATGAATTAATTTAGAGCGACATTTCAAGTATTCAATCCGCACGCGAAACCGAGTCGAACCCGTTTGGAGACGGACCACTGACGCCGACACGGATCGGCGCAGCGGCGGGGACGATGGACGTCATCGCCTTCACGGTAATGGGCTACATCGCATTCGATAATATCGTGATCGGCGCCATCGCCGGCTTGCTGGTCGGACTCGGCGTCTTCTGTTTCCTCCCGGTGTTCATGCAGTCGGGCGAGGACGACGACCTCGAGAACCTGATGCCCGCCGACGATGCCGCGCCGCTGCGCGGCTTCCACCGAGTCGCCGCGGGATTCGCGCTCTCGGCCGCGGGCATCGTGGTGTTCGCGACGGGGTTCGGTGAGTTGGACACGCTGATCGGTATTCCGACGGCGCTCGTCGCGGCCGTCGGCGTCTATCTCGTCGCCGGCTTCGCGATGCCGAACGCGCAGCTCCGAAGCTAATTCGGCCGCGCTCACTCGAGTGAACGCTCGCACGTTGCGCCTGCGAGTGTGCTTCTTTTGCACACACGACGGTTACCACTCGCTATGACAGACCTGCCACTGGCGCCCGACGCCGGCTGGGACGCGCTCTACCTCGCCGGGGAGTGGACCGAGGGCGGCGACCGGGACGCGATGTCGGTCGAGAACCCCTATACGCGCGAGGCAATCGCCACCGTCCCGGCGGGCACCGAGGCGGACGTCGATCGGGCCTACGAGGCCGCAGCGGCGGCACAGGAGTCGTGGGCCCAGCAACCGCCGCAGGCGCGGGCGGGCGTGATCGAGGCGGCCATCGAGTTCGTCGGCGACAACCGCGAGGAGATCGCCGACCTGCTGGCCGTCGAGTCCGGCAGCACGCAGGTCAAGTGCGAGGCCGAGATCCAGACCGCCCGCGGCATGATGCAACAGGCCGCGAGCTACCCCTTCCGGATGTCGGGTCAGCACATGGACTCGATCACGCCGGGCAAGGAGAACGTCGCCGAGCGCCGACCCGTCGGCGTCGTCGGCGTCATCTCGCCGTGGAACTTCCCGCTGCACCTCTCGATGCGGGCGGTCGCCCCGGCGATCGCCGCCGGCAACGGCGTGGTGCTTAAACCAGCGTCGAACACGCCGATCACGGGCGGCCTGCTGCTCGCGCGGATCTTCGAGGCCGCCGGCGTCCCGGAGGGGTTGTTGAGCGTCGTCCCGGGCCGGGGCTCCGAGATCGGCGACGCGATCTCCGACCACGAAACGCCCCGCGTGCTCGCTTTCACCGGATCGACGGAGATCGGCCAGCGCGTCGCCGCGAACGCGGCGAGCAACTGCGCGCTCCCGGCCCTCGAGCTGGGCGGCAACAACGTCCACGTCGTCACCGACGGGGCCGACGTCGAGCGCGCGGTCGACAGCGGCGTCTTCGGCTCGTTCCTCCACCAGGGACAGGCCTGTATCTCGATCAACCGGCACCTCGTCCACGAGAGCGTCTACGACGACTACGTCGGGATGCTCGCCGACCGCGCGGCGAACCTCCCGACCGGCGATCCACGCGACGACGACACGATCATCGGGCCGCTCATCGACGAGAGCCAGCGCGACCAGATCCTCGAGTACGTCGAGACGTCGGTCGACGAGGGCGCGACCCTCGAGACCGGCGGCGAGGCCGACGACCTCGTCCTCGAGCCGACGGTCCTCTCCGACGCCGACAACGACATGGCCGCCGCGGCGAACGAACACTTCGGCCCCGTCGCGCCCGTGATCCCCTACTCGAGCGACGAGGAGGCGATCGAGCTGGCCAACGACACGATCCACGGCCTGTCGGGGTCGGTCCACAGCGAGGACATAGCGCAGGCGCGGACGATCGCCGACGGGATCGACACCGGCATGATCCACATCAACGATCAGCCGATCAACGACGAACCCCACGTCCCCTTCGGCGGGATGAAACAGTCCGGCATGGGGCGGTACAACGGCGAGTCGATCCTCGAGGAACTGACGACGACGAAAGTGATCTCCGTCCAGCGCGAATCGCGGGAGTACCCCTTCTGAGCGGCACTGCGCCGCTCAGTCGTCGGACTCGTTTTTGACGATCGCGAACCAGAAGTCCTCTACTTCCTGGACGAACGCGATGAACTCCTCGGCTTGGACGGGCTTGCGGATGTACTCGTCGGCCTCGATGTCGTGCGAGCGGACGATTTCCTCGCCCATCTCGGAACTGGTGAGGACGATGACGCGGATCTCGTCTAACGGCGGCTCGTTTTGCAGTTCGGACAGCACTGCCGTCCCGCTGGTTCCCGGGAGCTGGAGCTCGAGCAGGACCAGATCCGGTCGCGGCGCGTCCGCGTACTCGCCGCGCTGGTGGAGAAAGTCGAGCGCCTCCTCGCCGTCCGTGACGGCGTGGACGGCGTTCATGAGTTTCGCGTCTCGAAAGTTTTCTTCGAAGAGGCGGGTGTCGCCGGGGTTGGGTTCGACCAACAGAATATCAATCCGCTCCCCCAGATCGGTCTCGTCCGCCTCGTCTGCTGACGCCATACCTGAGCATGCGGCTGCAAGGGTAAAATTGCAACTCTCAGGCAGTCCGTACGGTTCACTGTTCCTGCCTGTTGCGAACCGCTCCGTCACCGGCTGCGCGACGGCTGTTCGAGGAGATCGGTCGGCGGCCAACTCTCTAACTCTTCGGCGGCCTCGAGGAGCTGGTCGACGGACTCGCCGTCGGTCAGGGCGACCGCCTCGTCGTCCCAGTCGATATCGATCAGATTCCGCGCCTGCAGGTGCGGGAAGTGAGCGTGGACGAGCCGGACGTGTGCGCGCTCGATCATCCCGTCGTCGATCTTGCCGGATGAGAGGCGGTGTCGCCGAGCGGCCACCTGCCGCGAGATCTCGTCGATATCAGCCGCCCCGTCGTGTTCGAGTAACTCGTGGAGCACGAGCTGACGGTCGGCGCTCGCGAGCACGCGGAATGCCTCTGTTTGTTCCATAGCGGTTCCTACCTCGAGCAAGCGGACCGGCCCGGAAAGCACCTCTTCCTAAAGCAATTGGTACTTGCGTATCCTGCGGCTGCCGTTAGGGTACTGCGATTATCCGGCTCGAGATCGGGGGAAACAACGTTTCATCGTCGCGGAGAACGCGAATCTGGTTCGCGCCGCCGATAGCGCGTCTTTGGCTCGCTCCTCTACAGGGCCAGTCCTTCATTTCGATCAACCACTATCTCGTCCACGAGTCACTGTACGACGACTACGTGGAGGCGCTCCCCGATCGGACCGCCTCGCTACTGACTGGCGATCCGACGGCCGACGACACGATTATCGGCTTGATTATCGACGAGGGCGCGACCTCGAGACGCGCGGCGACACGACGACCTCGTCGAACCGACAGTGCTCTCGGACGCCGGCAATGCCATGGACGCGGCGGCAAACAAGCACTTCGGGCCCATCGCGCCCGTCATTCCCTACTCGATCGATGCAGCAGCGTTCGAACTGGAAACGAGACGCGATCTACGGCCCCTCAGGCTCGGTCCACACAAGGACATAGCGCAGGCCTGTCGGATCGCAGACGGGATCGACACAGGCGTGATCCACATCAACGATCAGCCGATCGACGACAAACCCCACGTCCCTTTCGGCGGAATGAAACAGATTGCAGTGAATCGCACTTAGGAGAGTTCAACGTAATATGACGCCCATTTCCCAAATATTGGTCAGCCCTCATAGGATTCAACATCAAAGTGGGGTGCGCCGATAAGCCAGTCAATGCCGATCAAACCGAGCGAGAGGCATCCCAGTCCAACGGTGGCGAGAGAGAAGACGCTACTGAATTCGGATGGGTCTGACAGAATTACCGAAATAGCATATGCGACGAACCAAAAACCGAACATAGCGTTAGATAGGCCGACAAATTGGTACCACTCGAAATTCCCTCTCGAGACGCCGAGCCCCCCCAGAATAGATAGGATACCGGAAAGCGGGACAAGCACAAAACCTGCAGTAACAATGGCGTTCTTCGTCGGAACTGTCCCAAGTGCTGCAATGATGATCACTGGAACAATGAAAAATCCTGCTCCGAGAACAGCGAACCAGCGCTGATTCATATCCAAACAGAAGAACCGTTGTCTTCGGACATTTCTATTAATTCTTAGACCCATATATTATTAGCCCTTTCTATAAGAAATATACTACTTCAATAATTTATTAGAGACTCCAACATATATTGGTAACACAACCCATTATCTGTAACGATGAACAAGCGGAACCTAATTAGATCCGTTTACCAGGATCTTCGTAATCAGACGAGGGTTGGGATTTGAACAACGCGAAGACGTTCCGGGACGTTCACTTTCGCTCACGTCCGGGCTGCGGCTTCTCTCGTTCAAATCCAAGAACACAGTCGCCGCTCACGGTGTGTTCGCGGCGACATGCGAGGGTTGGGATTTGAACCCAAGGACCCCTACGGGAGCGGGTCTTAAGCCCACCGCCGTTGGCCTGCTTGGCTACCCTCGCACAGAAGGCACTCGTCCGTTGTCCCGGGGTCGGGATGTGCGTTTCGGTGTGCGGCCGCAAGCGACCGACGGGAGCGAGCGGGCCAAGGAACCCCCAGCGGGGGTGACGACTGCTTGTGGTGGAGATCCGAGGGATACGTGGCACGATCTCCGCACGAACGAGCAGGGAAACTGCTGCGGGAGTGCGTGCTCAATTACCCTGCAAGATGATTCTCCGATAGAGAACCGTTTTATCGATCAACAGTATTATACTGGGTGCTATAATATTATATCTAGAATGGACGAATTTAAGGGCGGAACCAGCGGTCGTATTATAATTGGTCTTCAATTAGGGATCGGATTTCTCTTCCTTGGATATGGGATTGCTCGATTGCTGGGTATTACCACATACCAGATCCCTGGGTTCGTTTATGTAGTTGCAGGAATGTGTATGTTCATCTGGGAAATAGCGAAATTGACGTCCCATACCTCTTCATAACGGACCTTCCCACGCTGCGTCTCCATCTCGTCGGTACGATTTTCGATAACACCCTCAGAGAGTTTGCAAGTGGAGCGAGCGAAACGCAGCAACCACTCCCGGTAGATGCCCTGCTGTTGGTCTGCTCGCCGCCCCTCGCCGCGAGTCGCTACCAGTCGACGCTCAGCGTCCCGTCGCCGTGGGGATCGGGCGCGATCTCCTCGTCGGTTCGCCGATCGACGACGTGAATGCAGCCCTCGTCCTTCTTGGCCGGGCAGATCTCCGCCGCGCGGACGTTGTGCTCGAGGTCCTCCTCGCCGAAGAAGTACTCGTTCGGTTGGGCCATCCCCGAGGCGAGAGACATCTCCCAGTTGTCACTGACCTCGGCGCACTTGCCCGCGCCGAAGCACTTGTTGGCCTCGAAGACGATCTTGTAGGGCTTTTCCTCGACCGGCGGGGCGTCGCTCGAGCCGACGTCGCTCGCGCGCTGAATGCCGTCGTCGCTCATTAGGTAGGAGTTAGTCCGTGCGACCTTTCGCGTTACGGTTACCCCGACCGGAACGTGACGGGACCGCGAAGCGATTCGAACGCCGCGGAGTCGGCCGATCGGTCAGACCGCGTAGCCTTCGTTTCGCAGCGCGAGCGCGACCGTGCTCTCGAACCGCTCCCGCACGTCGTCGTCGAACGTCTCGACGCGCTCGTCGGTCGCCGCCAGTTCGAGCCGGCGTTCGTCGCGGTCGGTATCGTCGACGGGTCGGTACGTCTGAGTGAACTTTCGACTGTCGTTTCCGTACACGGTCACGGTGACGGACTCCCCGTTCGACTCGTCCCCCGGTCCGCTGACCGTCGCCCGCTCGAACCCGCTGAGGTTCGTGCTGAACCCGCCGATTGCGAGCTTTTGCTCGAGTTCCTCGCGGTTCCACTCGTGTCGCTCGTCCGTTTCCCGATCCGTTCCGATGACCGTCTCCGGTCCGATCGTCTCTATCCGCCACTTCCGCAGCGATTCGGACGCGAGTTCCTCCGCCGACCGCGATCGGATGTCGCCTTCCTGAACCGTATCGCCCTCCTCGACGCGGACATAGCGGGCGTTCGCCGCGGGGACGTCGACGAAGATCTCACCGGGTTCCGTGCTCACTAGCGTCTCCGCCCCCTCGATGGTACGCGAGACGAGTGATCTGTCGTTGTCTTTTCTCATGGGTACTACCCACACACGAAGTTCGAATCAGGCGTATCTAAGGGTGCTGCTGGCACTGTCCGCCCGAGCGCGTTTCGAACAGGTCCGTCACGGGCGATCGGCGCGTTTCGGTAGCCGAGACGGACGCGGGCTACCGTTCCGCCGACTGCGCCGGTTCGGGAAGTCGGTCGTAGGTCACGCCGGTCAGTTCTTCCGAGACGTCCCACAGTCGGTGGGCCGTCTCCTCGTCGTAAGAGCGATCCGAAGAGGCCTGGCGCTCGGGCGTACCGCGCATGTTCTTGAACCCGCCGGGGCCGTAGTACGCGCCGCCCTCGGCCTCGGGCGCGGTCGCGGCGTACAGCGTCGGCAGCGCGCCCATCTCGGCCGACTGCGCGAGGACGGTGTTCATCACCGTCATCGCCGCCTTCCGGAGCCGGCTGCCGCGCTGTTCGGGGCCGCGGAACTGTAACCGCGTGTTCGCGTAGCCCGGGTGGACCGCGTTGCTCGTCGCGTTCGCGTCCGCCGTCAACAGCCGACGCTCGAGTTCGTAGGCGAACAGCACGTTGGCCAGCTTCGACTGAGCGTAGGCGTCCCACTTGTCGTAGGACTCCTCGCCCTGGAGGTCGTCGAAGTCGATCTCGCCGCTCTCGTGGACGCCGCTCGAGACGGTGACGATCCGGGAATCGCCCTCTTCGTCCAGCCCAAGGTTCTCGAGCAGTAGGCCGGTCAGCGCGAAGTGACCGAGGTGGTTGACGCCGAACTGGGTCTCGAACCCGTCCTCGGTCTCCGAGCGCGGGATCGCCATGACGCCGGCGTTGTTGATCACCACGTCGAGGTCCTCGCCGTCGAGGCGGTCGGCGAAGGACCGGACCGACTCGAGGTCCGCGAGGTCGCACTCCTCGACGCGGAGGTCGGCGTCGGCGACGTCCGAGCGGATATCGCTGACCGCCTCCGCACCTCGCGCCGCGCTCCGGCAGGCCATGATCACCGTCGCGCCGTTGCGCGCGAGTTCGCGCGTCGCCTCGAGACCGATACCGCTGTTGGCGCCCGTGATGACGACCGTGCGACCCTGCTGATCGGGGATGTCGGCGGCAGTCCAGCCCATGGATCTGCTACGAGACGTTGCGTGTAAACGAATTGGGTTCCCCTAGTGCTCGCCGGCTTCCGTCGCGGCGACTACGGGTCGCGGGAGGCGGGGAGGGTGACGGAGAACGTCGCCCCCTCGCCGGGCTCCGAATCGACCCAGATCTCGCCGCCGTGGCGCTCGACGATCCGCTCACAGAGCGCCAACCCGATACCCGTGCCGTCGTACTCGCCGCGACTGTGGAGTCGGTCGAAGATTGTGAACACGCGCTCTTGGTCCTCGGGGGCGATGCCGATCCCCTCGTCTTCGACCGAGATCACCCACTCCTCGCCCCGGCGCACGGCGCCGACGTGAATCCGGGGCGGCTCGTCACCGCTGTAGGTGAGCGCGTTCGACAGCAGGTTCTGGAACACCTGCCGCAACTGGCTGGCGTCGCCTTCGACGCGCGGGAGATCCTCAACGGTGAGCTCGGCGTCCGTCTCCTCGATCCGGAACTGGAGGTCCTCGAGGACGTCGTCGACGACGGCGTTGAGGTCCATCGGTTCGAACGGGTCGCCCCGCGTCTCGACGCGGGAGTACTCTAAGAGCCCGTCGATCATCTCGCGCATCCGATCGGCGCCGTCGACCGCGAACTCGAGGAACTCCTGCCCGTCTTCGTCGAAGACATCGCCGTAGCGGTTCTCGAGTAGCATGAGGTAACTCGTCACCATCCGCAGCGGTTCCTGCAGGTCGTGGCTGGCGGCGTAGGCGAACCGTTCCAACCGCTCGTTGGACTCCTCGAGTTTGCGCTCGTACTCCCGGCGCTCGGTGACGTCCTGGACCATGACCATGCCCGCGAAGATCTCGTCGTCATCGTTTCGAAGGGGGATCGTGTGGGCCCAGACGTCCCGTCCGCGGGCTCGGAACTCGAACGTGTTCGCCTCGCCGTCGAAGACGGCCCGGAAGTACGGTTCGATCTCGTCGACGAGGTCGTCCGGATACCGCTCGTAGAGCGTCGCGCCGGCGACCTCGTCCTCCGAAATCCCCAGATCGTCGAACGCCTCGCCGCCGACGACGATGTACTCGAGGGTCTCGTCGTACAGCCCCACCGCGCCGCCAGGGAAGTTCTCGACGAGCGTCCGGTACCGGCGCTCGGACTCCTCGAGCCGGCGTTCTCGCTCCTTTCGATCGCTGATGTCCCGGACGATGCTGACGCGGTGCCACGTGCTGTCGTCCTCGGGCAGCATCGCGAAGGTCCCTTCGACGGGGAGCCGATCGCCGTCGGCCGTTCGAACCTCGGCTTCGATCGTCGGCCGCTCGGTGTCGTCGGCCGTCAGCTCCTCAACCCGTTCGGTGACGGCGTCGTCGACCATTTGCGACGCGTCGGTTCCGACGAGTTCGTCCGGCTCGTAGCCGAGCATCGACGCGTACGTCTCGTTGACCATCGTGAAGCGCCCGTCTTCGTCGACGACGTAGACGCCGTCGTTGACCGTCTCGACGATTGTCTCGTACCGCTCGAGGTGTTTCTCGCGCTCGAGCCGATCGGTGATATCGCGTCCGATTCCGGCCAGCACCGTGTTCCCCCAGGGGTCCTCGAGTCGCGAGGCGTTGAACTCGAAGGGGACGGTGTCGCCGTCGCTGGTCCGAACCGTCAGCTCCACGCTGACCGACCCCGTTTCGAGTCCCTCCCCGATGGCGGCGAGGACGTCCTCGACATCGTCGTCGATAACCAGCTCCGTCGGCTCCATCGCGGCGATCTCCTCGTCCGAGTAGCCGGTTACGTCGGTTACGCTCCGATTCCACCGCTGTAGCGAGCCGTCCTCGCCGACGATGTAGAACACGTCGTCGATGGCGTCGAGGATCTCGTCGATGTACTCCTTGTACTGCTCGAGGCTGCGCTCGCGCTCGCGGAGTTTCCGCTCGCGCTCCTTTCGCTCGGTGATCTCCTGGACCATGATCATCCCGCCGAAGATCTCGTCCTCGTCGTCCATGACGGGAACCGTGTACGCCATCCAGTCCCGGTCGTGGAACTCCATCTCGAACGAACTGATCTCTCCATCGAGCGCGGCTCTGAACTTCGGTTCGAGGCGCTCCGCCAGCTCCGTCGGATACCGCTCCCAGAGCGTCTGTCCGATGATCTCGTCCGCGGAGGCGCCGATCTCGTCGAAGGCCCCGCCGCCGGCGATCTGATACTCGAGGTTCTCGTCGAACAGCCCGACCCCGCCGTTGGGGAAGCGGTCGACCAGCGTCCGGTAGCGCTGCTCGGACTCCTCGAGGCGGCGCTGGGACTCCCGGCGTTCGGTGATGTCCGTGATGGTGACGACGCCGCGAGTCACCTCGCCGCGCTCGTTTCGGACCGGCATGCCCTCGGTGCGGACGATGCGGCGCTCGCCGTCGTCGGCTTCGATCTCGTAGATGTCGGGATCGGTCACTTCCTCGCCCTCGAGGACGCGCGCGAGCGTCATCTCCTCCGGCGAGACGCGCTCGCCCGAATCGGCGTCCCACACCGGATACCGGTCGTACCCCGCGATGGAGTCAGTGTCGAACACGTCGCCGCCCCAGATCTCTCGCGCAGTGTCGTTGACCTGACGGATCCGGCCGTCGGCGTCGGCGACGACGACACCGACGGGGAGGACGTCGAACAGCGTCTCGAGTTGCTCGTTGTTCCGTTGCAGTTCCAACTCGGCGTGTTTCCGCTCGGTGATGTCAGTGAGCGCGCCGGGGAACCTGACCGGGTTCCCGTCCGCGTCGCACTCGACGCGGCCTCGGGAGACAACCCACCGGAGTTCGTCGTCGGCGGTTCGGACGCGGTACTCCGCCTCGTACTCCCCGCAGGACTCGACGGCCGCGTCCAGTTTCTCCTCGACGCGCTCGCGATCGGCGGGGTGGATCGCCTCGAGAAACCGCTCGCTCGAGACGCCCTGGCGGGCCGCCTGCGGATCGACGTCGAACGTCTCGGCGAACGTCTCGCCGGCGACCATCTCGTCCTCCTGGACGTGCCACTCCCACGTCCCGACCGCGCCCGCTTCGGTCGCGGCCTCGAGTTGCGCCGTCGTCTCCCGGAGGTACTGCTCGTGTCGCTTGCGCTCGGTGATGTCCTGGGCCATGGTCATGCCCGCGAAGACGTCGCCGCGCTCGTCAGTGATCGGGACCACCCGCACGACCCACACGCGATCGGCGTACTCGAGTTCGATCGACTGCTCCTCGCCGTCCAGCGCGGCCTCGAACACCGGCTGCAGGGTGGCTACGGTCTCGTCGTCCCAGACCTCCCTGACGTAGTTCCCTGCGAACTCCGCGGGATCGACTGGAATGTGGTCGAAACCCTGCCCGGCCGCCAGTTCGTACCGGAGGTCGGGGTCGAACAGCGTCACGATCCCGTTCGGGAAGTACTCCATGAGCGTCCGGTAGCGCTGCTCGGACTCCTCGAGTCGGCGTTCGCGCTCCTTTCGCTCGGTGACGTCCTGGGACATACCCAGCGCGGCGAACACCTCGCCGTCGTCGTCCCGAACCGGGACGATCCGGAAGTCGTAGACGCGGTCGTTCGCGCGCGATTCGAACGCGCGCGACTCGCCCTCGAGGGCGGCTTCGTAGCTCGACACGAGTTCGTCTGCCACCGCCGGCGAGGCGGCTTCCGCGACCGGCGTGCCCTCGATTTCCTCCGCCGTCGCGTCGGCCGTGTCGGCCGGATTCCCGCCGACGGTCCGGTAGGTGAGATTCTCGTCGACGAGGGCGACGACGCCGTTCGGGAAGTGGTCGACCAGCGTCCGGTAGCGCTGTTCGGACTCCTCGAGCTCCCGCTCGCGGGCCTTGCGTTCGGTCACGTCACGGTCGGAGACGATCACCGAGACGACCTCGCCCTCGTCGTTCGTGACCGGTCGGAAGGCGCCGTTCAGGGTGTACCGCTCTCCGTCGGGCCGGGTGAGATCGGCCTCGAAGTTAACGTACTCACCACTGGCCGCCCGTTCGGTCCACCGCTTGACGTCGTCCCGGACACCGGCGGACTCGCCGGATTCATCCGCCGAGGATCGCGATTCGTCGAATCGCTCACCATCGTCGACCTCGCCCCACCACGGCGTCTCCCAGAACGGGACGCCGGTGACGTCCTCGAGGTCGGCGTCGATGTACTCCATCGCCGTCCCGTTGATGTCCCGTACCGTCCCGTCCGGATCGAGCAGCCCCACGAGGATGTTCGGATCCTCGAAAATCGCTTCGAACCGTCGCTCCGTCCGCTCGAGGTCGCGTCGCGTGCTGGCGTGTTCGACCGCCGAGCCGAGGACGTCCGCGACGCGCTCGAGGAAGTCGACGTCGGCCTCCGAAAGGGCGTGGCTCTCGGTCGCGTACGCGCCGAGGACGCCCCACGGCTGCTCGTCCGGCCCGATACGGACGGCGGCGCCGCTGGCGACGTCGTGATCGACGAGGAACTCCGGAGCGGAAAACTGCGACTCGGCGTCGAGATCGTCGACGACGACCGACTCCGCCGCGCGAACTGCGGAACCCGTCCACGAGGACCGATCCGCGGACACGGCGGTCGAACCGAGGCGGTCGGTCGGCCAGCCGGCGCCGGCACGCAACACGGCCGCGGTTCGATCGGGTCGGAGTTCGAACACGGAGCCGTACTCGATATCGAGCGTCTCCGCGATAGCGAGCGCCGCATCGGCCAGTACCTCGTCGAGATTCCCCGTCTCGAGGGCCTGCTGGCTGAGTTCGGCGACGACCTCCTGCCGGCGAATCTGCGCGCGGTGATCCGCGTCGGTGGACGACGATCCCATTCACCGGTATACAGTGTCGGAGGCGGTAAAACGTCTTTGTCCGGCGGTTCTCGGCTCGCCCGTCGTTTGAGGGGCCGGCGACGGCGCCCGAATGGCCGTCGTCGTCAGTGAGGCCCCGAAGTCCGGTGGTTACTCGTAGTCGACCGAGACCGACTCGAGGACGACGTCTTCCTGCGGCTGGTCGTTAGCGTCAGTGTCGACCGAACCGATCTCGTGGACGACGTCCATGCCGTCGATGACCTTGCCGAAGACCGAGTGGCGGTCGTCGAGGTGGGGCTGGGCGTCGAGCGTGATGAAGAACTGCGAGCCGTTGGTGTTCGGTCCGGAGTTCGCCATCGAGAGGATGCCCTCGTCGTCGTGGCGCAGTTCGTCGTGGAACTCGTCGTCGAACTGGTAGCCGGGGCCGCCGCGACCGGTCTCGGTCGGGTCGCCGCCCTGAATCATGAAGTCCTCGATGACGCGGTGGAAGGCGACGTCGTCGTACAGGGGCTCGCCCTCGACTTCCTCGCCCGTCTCGGGGTCTTCCCAGGTCTTGCCGCCGGTCGCGAGACCGACGAAGTTGTCGACGGTCCGCGGCGCGCGCTCGTCGTAGAGTTCGACTTCGATATCGCCGCGGTTCGTGTGCAGGGTGGCAGTAACGTCTCCCATGTCCGCCGAGACGCCGGGCCGACGGAAAACGGTAGTGGTCTGGGTCGCTTCCGCCGCCCGCTTCGGAGTCGCGTCGTCGCTTCCATCGGTTCCGAGAGGCGAGTACGATGTGGGCCTCACAGCTATATTGTCAAAAACACTCAAAATATTATAATCTTAATAGTGTCAGTTGATTTTGATTCTATGGACCGGCGAAACGCTCTGATGACGATAGGAGGTGCGGCAGTTTCTACGCTCGCCGGCTGTACCATCGGCGGTCGCAAGGACGATTCCGATCCCACAGCACGGCCGGTCTTCGAGGGAATAGTGCTCTGGTCCGGTCTCGAGGACGGTGAATCGAGACGCGCCCGAATCACCGTCGACAAAGACGGGGCACAGCGGTTCGAGACGAGACACGAGTTCGAGGGGGAGAGCCGGTTTAGCCTCGTCGATGACTGGATGGGCGATGCCGTCCCGTATTCGGTTACGCTGGAAATGGTCGGACCCGAGGCAGCGAGAACGTACGGGTCCGACGTGGAACGGACGTACTCGTCGTCCGACGTTGGGGAGAGATACGACTGTTGGCACCTCCGGGGGGAGATCCATTCCTCGTCAACGCTCCTCGCATCAGCTGTCGGAGGGAAGGATTGCGAACCCCTCACCTTCGACGACCAGCCGCGGCCGTCGAACGAATCGGGTACCGATTGATTCGACCGCGCCACAGCAGCGCGGTTTCGACGTGATCTCGAGCGATATCGGCGACAGGCCGGCCGCAGCTACATACCGCCGGACGTGGTACGACGGGCTATGAATGCGAACACGAGAACCCACACGGCTGAGGAGGTGACCCTCGCGACGCTCCCCTCCGGGGTCGACCTCACGACGACGATCCACACCTACGACGGGGCCGAGGACGGTCCGACCCTCTACACGCAGGCCGCCCAGCACGGCCGCGAGATCAACGGCACCGAGACGCTCCGGCGGTTCCACGAGCGACTGCCACTCGAGGAGCTGTCGGGAACGATCGTCGCCGTCCCCGTCGCGAACCCGCTGACCTTCGATCTGGTCTCCTACATCACGCCCGAGGAGTTCGACAGCGTCAACCCGAACATGAACCGGATCTGGCCGGGCGACGAGGACGGGAGCCTCCACCAGCAGATGGCCGCGCGGCTCTGGACGGAGGTGAGCCGCGCCGACGCCATCGTCGACCTCCACACAGGGAGCCCCGATATGTACCCCCACGTCGTCTACCGCGAGGGCGACGAGCGCTCGCGCGCGCTCGCCGAAGCCTTCGGGGCCGACCTGCTGCTGTCCGAGCAGGCCGACGACGAGGCCCCCGAGGAGTGGCACCGCCGGGGGTTCGCCGGGAAACTCCGCGTCGCCGCCGCCGAGGAGGGAATCCCCTCGGTCACGCCCGAACTCGCCCACAACAAGCAGATCCTCGAGGATGCCGTCGAGGAGGGCGTCGAGGGTCTGCTCGACGTCTGCCGGTATCTAGGGCTACTCCCGGGTGACGTTCCGGCGCGAGACCAGACGATCGCGCGCAACCACCTCGGGCAGGTCACCGCCGACGGCTCCGGTCTCTTCCGCCCGGAACCGGGGCTCGAGGTCGGACAGGATATCACCGAGGGGACGCCGCTCGGGACCGTCTACGAGCCGCGGACGTACGAACCGCTCCACGAGGCGGTCGCGGACCGCAGCGGGATCCTCTACGCGCTCACCCGGGAGGCGACCGTGACCGCGGGCGATCAGCTCGCGAGCGTCGCGCTGGTTCGCGAGGAGTGATCGGGTAGTGGAATCCGCGGAACGACCGTTCAGCGGAGCCCCAGCAGCGAGATCCCGGCGGTCGACCCGCCGACGAGGACGACCGTCCAGACCGCGAGACCGACCGCGAGCCAGCCGACGGTCAGTCGCGTGTTCTCCCCGACGACGACCGCCAGCAGCGCCGTGAGGTGGATTCCGGCGAGTATCGGACCGGCGAACGAGAGCCCGACGATCCCGTAGCGATTCCAGAGCCGCCGCGCGCGACCGTACCGGTCGCTCGAGTCGAGGTCGTCATCGCCCCGGCGGCGGGCCCACCAGGCGGTGAGGCGCTCGTGGGCGACCGCGATGGAACCGACCGCGGTGACGCTGCCGGCGAAGGCGGCGACGCCGGTGGCGGCCGGATCGAAGCCGAGTCCGATCGCGACCGGGATGACGACGAACGGTTCGATCGCCGGAATCATCGCGAGGGCGAACACGAGGAGGTATCGACCGACGCCGGTAGCTTCCTCGAGCGCGTGTCCGACGTCGACGAGTGCTGGAGCGAGTGTCATGGGGACCGTCGTCCGACGAGCGGACGTGTTACTGGATCGAAACTATGGCGGTGGAAAAAGCCGTTTCGGTTCGGCACCGATTGGTGATCCGAAAGCGACTCTCAGGCCGAATAGCCGCCGTCGACGACCAGTCCGTGGCCGGTGACGAACGAAGCCTCGTCACTGGCGAGGAACAGGATCGCGTCGGCGATCTCCTCGGGTTCCCCGAGTCGCTTGAGCGGGTACTCCTCGACCATCGCCTCGCGGGCCTGCTCCGGATCGCTCTGCTGGTCCAGATAGTCGTCGAGCAGTTGGGTCTCCGTGAAGCCGGGACAGACGGCGTTGGCGCGGACGCCGTAGGGGCCGGCTTCCGCCGCGACGGTTCGAGTCAGGTTCAACACGGCCGCTTTGGTCGTCGAGTAGGCCGCCTGGTGGGGGAGCCCGAGGATGCTCGCCAGCGAGCCGACGTTGACGATCGCGCCGTGACCTTGTTCTTTCATGTGCGGAAGGGCCGCGGAGCAGCCGTTCCAGACCCCGTTGATGTTGATGTCGACCACGAAGTCCCGGACCTCGTCGTCGAGGTCCTCCAGCGGACCGCCGGGATGGCCGGTGCCGGCGTTGTTGATCATCACGTCGAGGCCGTAGTCCTCGGCGACGGCGTCGACGACGTCCTGGAACCGATCGCTATCAGTGACGTCGAGTTCGGCGAACTCGGCCTCGCTGCCGGCGTCTTCGATCAGTTCGACGGTCGCCTCGCCGCCCGCCACGTCGACGTCGGTGACGATGACCCGCGCGCCCTCGTCGGCACACCGCAGTGCCGTCTCCCGACCGATCCCCGCGCCCGCACCCGTGATAACGACGGTATTGTCTTCGAGTCGCATACTCCCGGTATCGAACGCGGCCAACATAAATTCGTTCATTGTTTTAGTAGGTTAGAGAATCGATGTTCGATGGAACGCGATAGCGGTGAAACAGTGGTAACTACAGAGTGTGAGTACCGAACGGTCAGAGGCGCGCTGATCGACGCCGAGACTCGAGGGAATCGGCGCTTCGGTCGCGGCGAACGGGTCTCCGACGGCCGGTTCCGGGACGATCCGCGCTCGTCAGTGGGAAAATCGGTCGGCGCGTCTCAGAACGCCCGCAGGTCCTCGAGCACCGCCTCGGCGCTGCCGTCGGCGATCACGTCGCGGGCCTGCTCGAGGCCGTCCTCGAGCGTATCGACGTCCTCGCGGGCGTACATTCGGAACGCGCCGTTGAGGGCGATAGCGTCGGCGAAGTGGTCGTCGCGCTCGCCGGTGAGCACCGCCTCGGTGATCGTCGCGGAGTCGGCGGTGACGTCGTCGACCTCGAGGTCCTCGTTTTCCATCTCCATGCCGTACTCGGCGGTCTCGATCTCGTAGTCCTCGAGTTCCTCGCCGCCATTCCATTCGGCAACTTTCGTGTAGCCGGGACGGATGTCGTCGTAGCCCTCCATGCCCTGGAAGAAGATGGCCCGCGAGTAGTCGAGGTGGTCGCTCTCCCGGATGAGGTCGGTCAGCTTCTTCGCGAACGCGAGGTGGTAGAACGAGCCGAGGTGGACGTCGGCGTTCGCGGGGTTGCCGACGGTCTCGATCGTGTTGACGAACGTCCGCACGCCCATCTGGTCGCGCCGGTCGTAGAGGTCGTGGACGCCGGGGTTGAACGCGGGCTGGTAGTAGAAACCGAACCCGGTCTCGTCGACCATGTCGGCGCTTTCCTCGGGCTCGAGGTCGGTGCGGATCCCGAGTTCGTCGAGGACGTGTTTGTACGCCGTCGCCTTCTGGGTCGGGACGCGGTCACCGGAGTGAACGACGACCGGCGTGCCCGTGGCGGCGGCCACGAGGCCGGCGCCGACGCCGAGGACGGCCGAACTGTGTTTGCCGTCGTAGTTCGCGCCGCAGTCGACCGGATCGGCGTCGGGTTCGGCAGTGACCACCGACTCCTCGCGCATGACGTCGGTGTAGCCGGCCAACTCCTCGGGATTGTTGCGCTTCCAGCGGTTAGCCAGCCAGAACGCGCCCAGCGTCGTCGCGTCGGGTTCGCCGGCCAGAATCCGCTGGAACGCCTCGCGGGCTTGCTCGCGGCTCATGTCGTCGGCGGACTTGGGACCGGAGCCGACGACGTCCGTCATCAGGCGTTTCAGCGGCCACTCACCGAACTCCTGGGATGCCCGTGCCATGTGCGTTCGTTCGGACGGGCCCCGCAAAAGGGTCCCGTTTCCGGTGACGGTAGCCAGTCGGTACAGATGCGAATGGAACGCTGCGAGCATCCGCGAGCGAAGCGAGCGGTTCTCCGACAGCGAAGCCGAAGGCTGAGCCGTCGGCCTTTTTTCATCGAAGTTTTTGCACCTACGAGGGACGCGGAGCGTCCCTCGAGCCGTGCGAACGGGCGCTACGCGCCCGTGAGCAGAGAGCGGTTCGCCTGTGGCGAACCCGAGGTGGAAAAAGTTCGTTGTGTTACAGTTCGATCGCCATCATCACCTCGTCGATGTACTCATCCTCGAGTTTGTAGTGGTCCTCCCGGACGGCCTCGACGATCCACCCCCGATCCTCGAAGAACTCGATCGCGGCCTCGTTGCTCGAGGGGACGCTCTGGTAGACCTTCTCGTGGCCCTGCGACCGCGCCCACTCGAGAGCGCGGTCGAGCAACTGGCTCCCGACGCCCAGTCCGCGGTACTCCTCCAGGACGCCGACCGTGAGTTCGGCCGTGTGGGACAGCTTCTCGAGGTTCGGCAGGTGGAGGTGGGCCCAGCCGACGACCTCGTTGTCGACGGTGGCGACGAAGAACAGTCGCGATTCGTACTCGTTGCGCCGCAGGAGGACGTTTTCGTGGTCGAGTTCGTCCGCGACCGTCTCGGCCTCGATGTAGGTCATCTCCTCGACGACCTGGCGAATCGCGCCGACGATCCCCGAGAGATCCTCCTGTCTGGCCGCCCTGATCGTGACGTCGACGTCGTCGGTCGTGAACTCCTCCCGTTCCTCCTCGACGTCGATGGCGATGCGCAACGTGCCGTCGTCCTCCTCGAGGTAGCCGTCGCGCTTGAGGATCGCCACGTTGTGTCTGAACGCCCGCGTATACTGCGGGTCGCCGGGCGGATCGTCCGGAAACAGTTCCGAACGGACCCGATCCCGGTCGACCGCGCCGTGGGCCTCCACGTACTCGTAGATACTCGTTCGGTCGGTATCCTCGATCTCCGCTGGTTCTGCCATCGACATGCTTAATGCTAACGTCTACCACCATCATAATCGTTTCAATACTCACGAAGTAGAAACAGTCGCCCGGAAGAGGACGAACGACCGCGACCGGAGCGCTCGCTCGTCGCTCGGACCCGAAAGCAATACGGTGCCGTTCTCCCTAGGGACGGCAATGAGCACCCTCTCGGGGGACTGGCGCGAGGGGATCGACGACGTCGACGCGGCGATCATCGACGGCTACCAGAGCGGCGTCCCCGTCGAGGAGCGGCCCTTCCGATCGATCGGTGCCGCGCTGGGTATCGACGAGGGCGAGACGCTCGAACGCGTGACGCGCCTCCACGAATTGGGGATCGTCCGACGGTTCGGCGCCGTTCTCAACCCGCCGGTAATCGGCTCGTCGGCCCTCGCCGCCGTGCAGGCGCCCGCGGATCGGTTCGACGAAATCGCGGCCATCATCAACGAGTACCGGCAGGTCAACCACAACTACGCCCGCGATCACGAGTGGAACATGTGGTTCGTCGTCACCGCCGGCTCGCGAGCCCGCCGCGACGAGATCCTCGCGGAGATCGAGGCGCGCACGGGCTGTCCCGTGCTCAACCTGCCGATGCTGACCGACTACTACATCGACCTCGAGTTCCCCGTCGTCAACGGCGATCGCTTCGCGCGGGAGAGCGCGGACCTACGGTCCGCGGAACTGGCGAACGGTGAAACCGTGAGCCGCAAATCGCTCGAGGAGCGACTGGACTCCTCCGCGACACGGATCAGCGAGGAAGCGACCGGCGACCTCTCCGCGCTCGAGGCCGAACTGCTGCTCGCCATCCAGGACGGGTTCCCGCTGTCGGCGACGCCGTACCGCGACATCGCCGCCGAGATCGGATACGCCGTCGAAGACGTGCTCGAGGGGGTCGAACGGCTCGTCTCGACGGGCTGTATCAAGCGGATCGGCTGCGTGATCAACCACGTCGTCACGGGGTTCGACGCGAACTGCATGGTCGTCTGGGACGTTCCGGACGACCGACTCGACGAGTGGGGCGAACGCGCGGGCGGGCTGCCGTACGTCACGCTCTGCTATCACCGACCCCGTCGGCCCGAGCGGGAGTGGCCGTACAACCTGTTCACGATGATCCACGGCCGCGATTCGGACGCCGTCGACGCGAAGGTCGACGAACTGGCCGCAGAGTACCTCCCCGTCGAGCACGAGCGCCTCTACTCGACCGAGACGCTGAAGCAGACCGGCGCGCGCTACGAGGATCTGGTCGGCCGGTGACCGAACGAAGACGGTTTTCGTGATTCGAGGTGCCATCGGAAACGTCCTATCGAGAGATCGAGGATGTCCGACCGTTATGCCTTCACAGCCGGAGTATCGAGTGAAATCGGCCGATTTCTCCACGGCGAGAAACGGTGCTCGGTACCACTCCGGAACTCGACACCCCGACTGTCGAATGAAATACGATAGCGAGGCGAACAGCCGTTCGAGCGTGACCGCCGAACCTACGGGACGGACCGGTCGCCGAATGACCTGACTCGGAGCCAAGTCTCGGTCGTAGACTATTACCCCGGGTGTCGAGTGAAATCAGTGCGAGACTACCACCCCAGGTGTCGAATGAAATCGGTCGCAGACTGCGACCCCAGGTGTCGAGTGAAACCGGCCGTGGACTACGACCCCATGTGTCGAGTGAAACCAGTGCGGTACCACCACCCCAGGTGTCGAGTGAAACGAGGGCGATTTCGCGGTGGAACGGATTTCTATCACACACTTAGGAATCTGACACCCCGAGTGTCGAGTGAAATCGATCTCGAGATTCTGGATGTCGCGTCTCCGTCGGACTCAGGGCTCGAGTCTCAGGGGTGCGTAAAACCCACTACCCCAGGCGTCGAGTGAAATCATCGGAAGTAGTCACCCCGGGTGTCGAGTGAAATGCAATCCCATGATTCGAGAAGTCGAGCCTGTAGAGAAGTCACTACCCAAAGTGTCGAGTATAATCAGCAACCCCAGGTGTCGAGTGTGATCAGTAACCTTTGGGTAGTGACTTCCCAGGTGTCGAGTGTGGTCAGTAACCCCAGGTGTCGAGTGTAATCACCCTGTATCCCGGGCTAGAGTCGCTATTATCGAAGTTTTCGAATTTACCCACCCCAGGTGTCGAGTGAAATGTGGTATCGAGACACGTTCGTTGAACGGCGGTCCGTACGGATCGACTTGCCGCTCACCCCACGTGTCGAGTGAAATCAGGTCCCGAGAGTCGAGCGGTGAGTACACGGAGAGTCGACCGTCGAGTGTACGGCGGACTCGAGACCCCAGGTGTCGAGTGAATTCCGATCGGATACCTACTTCTATTGCTGCTCGAGTTCGGAGAAGCGATCGTCGTTGTGGATAACGGCCTGAACGACGGACGGATCCTCCAGCAGGTAGTAATAATTAGTCACGCCGCTACTGTATCCGCGGCCGACTCGTTCGGTCCGTCCGAGAATGTCGAGGAACACCTGCTCGTCGAGTTTATCGCTCATTCGGCGCTGCGAGAGCGTCTCGATCCCGAGGGCGCTGTCCGAGGTGATGGACTTGTACATCTCGTAGATTTCGCGGGTCGCGAACTCCTCTCGATCGCTGTGTCGGTCCGCGAGTATCGACAGCGCGTACACGGACGCCTTGATCTGCGTCGGCTGTCCCTCGAGGAGTTGCGAGAAGCGGTCGATATCGGCCTTCTCTCGAGCGTTTCGGACGTGGATCTCGGTCACCTCGTCGGTGTCTTCGTCCTTCGCCAGTTCGCCGGCGTTTCGGAGGATATCCAACGCCTTTCTCGCGTCGCCGTGTTCCTGTGCGGCGAAGGCAGCGGAAAGCGGGATGACGTCGTCTGAGAGGACGCCCTCTCTGAAGGCGTCCTCCCGATTGTACATGATTTCGCGGAGCTGGTTCGCGTCGTACGGCGGGAAGACGAACTCCCGGTCTTGGAGACTGCTGAGAATCCGCTCGTCGAGCGATTCCTTGAAGGAGATCTTGTTACTGATCGCGATGATTCCCACCTTACAGGCGTCCAACTTCCCGGCTTCCCCCGCTCGCGACAGCTGCATGAGAATCTCGTTGTCCTGGAGCTTGTCGATCTCGTCGAGGATGATGATCGCGACGTCGTAGAGCTGGTCCAGGATCGACCAGAAGCGTTCGTAGTAGACGTCGGTCGAGAGTCCAGTGACGGGGATACTGATGCCGGTCTCTTCGGGATCGTTCAGTTCCTGTGCCAGATTGATCACGACGCGAGTCTCGGTCTTCGTCTGGGTGCAATCGATGTACGCTCGCCCCATCTCCGTCCCGTTTTCGACCGAATACTGCTGGGCGCTCCTGGTGACGTGTTTCGCGACGAGCGACTTTCCCGTCCCCGTTTTCCCGTAGATGAGCGTGTTTCGCGGCGATTGGCCCTTCACCGCGGGATGAATGCTCGAGGCGACGTTCTGAATTTCGCTGTCCCGGCCGATGATCCGGTCCTCGTTCGGCACGAGGTCGATATCGAGAAGTTCCTTGCGGCTAAAGATCGGGTCCTCCGTCGCCCAGAAATCCTCCAGAGATTCGTTTTCGTGACCGGAGCCGTCGTCCATACACACCACCTATCGAGGACGGTCACATATAGACTAGTGATTGGCGGCCACCGAGTGTCGGATGTAGGTGTCGGAAATCAGCGTCGACGGAGATTCTATCGAAGATCTGCGTCGGATGGCGGTTATCCTCGCGTCGAGTGAAATCGGAACACGGGAAACAGCTAAATTCGCCCCCTTATTTCAGCATCGGACGAGAGGAATATCGAACGGAGCCGCGAAGGGCGTTCGAGGACGAATTCGGTGTAACGGAGGGCCGTACTCGAGTAGCCCCACACCCCAGGTGTCGAGTGTAGATCGTCGAAAACGCCCGGTAAATGATCTAAAGGGAGGTATCAGAAATAGCGGAGGCAGTATAGATTGCTGAATCAGAGCGTAACGGGCGAGATATTTCGGTGAGAAGTAAGGGATCGAACGATCCATCAGTTCGAACAGTAGTTCGAACGTGAGATAGTCCAGTACGGATCTGGTTTCGATTGATGCCACATAAAACCTTTTATTCTACTATACGATATTTGCCATCACGAGGTTCTTGGTACCACCGTCGATTCACACTCTGGCCAGATACGGACTCTAGCGCTCGCTTTCGCGCATCTACACTCGACACCTGGGGTGTGGGAGTATCATCAGTTCTGGGATAGGAATGAGAAGAGATAGGAGTGATAGAAGTGGAGAAATAGGAGTAGAGAGAGAGAGAGAACAGAAGTGAATGAAAAGCCGTTACTCGAGCGCTTCGGCGACGAGTTCGATCGGCGTCGGCGGGTTCTCGTCGGCGCCAGGTCGGTGCTCGAGTTGCGTGCGACACGACGCCCCGGGGGCGACGACGCGGTCGCCCTCGCTCGCGTCGACCTGCTCGTACAGGATTTCTCCGATTCCGTCGCTCATCGAGGCGTGTTCGGCCTCGTAACCGAACGAGCCGGCCATCCCGCAGCAGCCGGAATCGAGCGGGTCGACGGCGTAGCCCGCCCGGCGTAGGACGCCGACCGCGTGGTGGTCCTTGGCGACGGCCTTCTGGTGGCAGTGGCCGTGGTAGGTCAGCGACTCGGCGGTCCCGTCGGAATCGAACGCGATCGTCTCGTCCAGCCGGAACGAATCGATGTACTCGCAGACGCCGTAGGTCGCGGCCGCGACCCGTTCGGCGCGCTCGTCGGAGAGCAGATCGAGGTAATCCAGCTGGAACATGACCGCGTCGGAGGGTTCGATGACGACGACGTCTCGTCCCTCCGCGACGAGCGGCGCGAGCTTCGAGACGTTCTCGCGCGCCGTTTCGCGGGCCTTCTCGAGGAAGCCCTTCGAGAACGCCGGCCGACCCGTATCTCCCAGTTCGTCGGGAACCGCCACGTGGACGTTCGCGGCCTCGAGGACGCGGACGGCGGCTTTCCCCGCTTCGGGATGGCTGTAGTTGATGTACGTGTCGGGGTAGAGGACGACGCTCCGATCGGCGTCCTGCTCGCTGATCCGCGCGCCGCCGCGCCGGTCGAACCAGTCCCGAAACGTCGTCGCGCGGAACGTCGGCAGCGGCCGATCGGACGCGATACCGACGGTCGCCTCGAGGGCTTTCCTGGCGCCCGGCAGTTTCGGTAGGGCGTTCGAGAGCGGCGCGAGTTGGGAACCCCACTTCGAGAGGGTGGCGACGTTGGCGAAGAGCCGATCCCGCAGCGTCGCACCGTTGCGCTGGTGGTACTCGTGGGTGACTTCGGCCTTGAGCTTCGCCATGTCGACCTCGCTCGGGCAGTCGATGGCACAGCCCTTGCAGCCGATACACAGTCCCATCACCTCCTCGACGAACTCGTCGGAGAAGGCCTCCTCTGGCTCTAAGCTGCCGCTCATGGCCTGCCTGAGCGCGTTCGCCCGCCCGCGGGTGGCGGTGATCTCCTCGCGGCTCGCCCGGTAGGTCGGACACATCACGCCGCCGGTGGTCTCCTGTTCGCCCCGACAGCCGCCGCAGCCGTGGCAGAGCTCGACCATCCCCTGCATGCCGTTGTCGTTCTCCCACTCGAGGGCGGGCTCGAAGCCGGCTTCGAACTCGTAGTCGGGGTCGAACCGCAGGTGATCGCGCAGGTCGGTCGGATCGTCGTCGCGGAAGACAACCTGGCCCGGATTCAGGAGCCAGTCGGGATCGAAGGCGGTCTTGAGGTCCTGGAACGTTCGCCAGAGTTCGTCCCCGTAGAGTTTGTGGTTCCATTGGGTGCGGGCGCGGCCGTCGCCGTGTTCGCCCGAGACCGATCCTCCTAACTCGACGACGAGATCGGTGACGTCGTCGGCGATCCCGTGTAACTGCTCGAGGCCGATTCCGGTTTTCGTGTTCACGAGCGGCCGCACGTGGAGCACGCCCGGACCCGCGTGGGCGTAGAAGCTGGCGTAGGTATCGTGTTTCTCGAGGATCTCCTCGAACCGCTCGACGAACTCGGGCAGCTCCGCGGGCGGAATCGCGGTGTCCTCGATGAAAGAGATGTGCTTCTCGTCGGTCGTCCGCGAGAGCAAGATCGGGAGCCCGGACTTGCGGAGCTTCCAGAGCTGGGCGCGTTCCTCTTTTTCGTAGGCCTCGAGGGCCTCGAGGGCGAGCGTCTCCGCGTCGGAACGCGGAGCGTCCGAAGCCGGCTCGCCGGCGGGCGTCGCCGACGGCAGGCGATCGGTGAGCAGGCCGGCGACCTGCTCCTCGCCGTGGTCGGCGTTCTCGGCGTAGAACTCGACCAGCAACACGGCGTTGGTCCCCCCGGGGAGCATCTCGGTGACCGGTCCGAACTCCGCGGTGTCGCGCGCGAGGTCGATCAGGACGTCGTCGAGCACCTCGACCGCGGCGGGGTCGTGTGCGAGGATCGGGTCGACGTCCTGCATCGCCTCGTGGAGGTCCGGATAGCACAGCAGGGTGACGGCCTTCGTCTCGGGGACGGGCTCGAGCGAGACGGTCGCTTCGGTGACGATCGCCAGCGTCCCCTCGCTGCCGGCCAGCAGCCGCGCGAGGTTGACCGTCCCTGGTTCCCCCGCGTCTTCACCGCCCGGCAGTTCCGCTCCGCGAGCCTCCGCGACGAGTCGATCGAGGTTGTAGCCGGAGACGTTGCGCTTCAGATCGGGATACGTTTCCTCGATCAGATCGGCCTCCTCGTCGACGATTCGACCGACTTCCGCGTAAATGCGCTCTTCGAGACCGCCCTCGGGGTCGGCGCGGTCGGCGAGCTCCTCGAGGGTGACCTCGCCGAAGGTCGTCACGGTGCCGTCGGCGAGAACCGCCTCGCACTCCTCGAGATACGCGTCGGTTTTCCCGTACTTCAGCGAGTGCGAGCCCGTCGAGTTGTTGCCGATCGCGCCGCCGATGGCGCTCTTGTCGCCCCAGGCGGGGTCGGGCGCGAACTTGAGGTCGTGGGGCGCGAGGGCCTCGTTCAGCGTCCCGAGGATCGTCCCGGGCCGGACCGTCGCCGTCCGTCCGTCGGGATCGATCTCGAGGATCTCGTTCATGTGTCGCGTGAAGTCCAGCACGACGGCGCGGTTGACCGTCTGGCCGGCGAGGCTGGTGCCGCCGCCCCGCGGGAGCACTGGAATCTCCCGTTCGGCGCAGTACTCGACGATCCCGACGACGTCGGCGGTCGACTCGGGGAAGGCGACGGCCATCGGCGTCACCTCGTAGGCGCTGGCGTCGGTCGCGTAGAGTTCTCGGGAGAAGGAGTCGCCGCGAACGTCACAGTCGACGAGTCGCTCGAGGTCGTCGACCAGCGCCGGCCGATCGACCTCGTCGCTTCGGTAGTCGTAGTTCGCACGTCCATCGGCGGCCGGGTCGGCGCTCGACTCCAGTGACATAGTTGGTCCTTGTCCGGCGGCGCTTAAGTGATCATCCCTCGAGAAAAATCCCGCTCCCGAATGGTCCGTTCCGAAGCGTCCGAAATCAGCAACGATATCTGCGGTAGTGTAACTATTTCAAAGCCGAAACGTTGGCCCGCGGGGTCGTCGCGAATACTTGATCCACGAGCAACTGACGCCGATAATGGTGAGTATCACGCCGTCAACCCGTCGCTCGGCCGGTCACTGCCACCCAACTGTACGAGATCGATACGGTCTGAACGGGGGCCGCGATTCTCGTTTATGAGTTCGACAAACGGTACGCGGTTCTATCACTTCTGATTGATTTTCTCTACAGCAATCAAATTTAGACGCTAAGTATCTGTGTAACTGCTACAACCGAATTTAATGTCCGGGAAAATATGGGCGATAGTCTCGATGACTCACTCGACATGAGTTGCCAGTACGCCGTATCAATTACACGACGGATCCGGTCCGACTCCAATCAGACGACGCACGTTCGGTTTCGATCAGCGATCGCGCACGGATCGCGCACGTAATCAGATGGGATCGGTCGTCATTTCCCTCGATGCAGAAGTCGGCTGGGGATTTCACCACGACGAATCCGTGTCGGAGACGTTTCTTCGCAACACGCGCCAGAACTGGCGTCGCCTCCGAGAGCTATTCGACGCGTTCGAAATTCCGGCGACATGGGCGGTTACCGGGCATCTATTCCTGCGCTCGTGTACTGACAGACACCGGAACCACCCCGCCGGCGAGCGATGCTGCCAGAAATCGATCGAAGACCTTCCCGCGACCGATATCTGGTACGGAGCCGAACTCGTCGACGACATCGCGACTGCCGATATCGACCACGAAATCGCCGGTCACGGGTTCACGCACGTTCACTTCGACCACGATCGAATGGACGAAGCGTTCGCAACTCGAGAGATCGAAAACTGCGTTCGTGCCGCGTCGCGCCGCGACCACGACCTGTCATCGTTCGTCTTCCCCGTCAACAGGATCCGACACCGGGACACGCTCGCGGCACACGGTTTCGACTGTTATCGCGGTACGAACCCGCTCCGCGACTCGCAGAGTACGCTGATGCGACAGATGACGAAGCTGTCGAGCGCGGCGGTCGGAAAACCGGTGCCGCCGATCGTCGACCCGTACGTCGACGACCACGGCCTGGTCAACGTGCCGGCGTCGATCTACCTGTTCAACTTCGAAGCGAAGTATAGAAAACTGTTTTCCGCGTTCGGTGAGGATCCGGTAGTCAAACAAGTGAAATCCGGGCTCGACCGCGTTGCCCAAACGGACGGCGTGTTGCACATGTGGCTTCACCCCCATAACCTCCGGACGCCGGCGCACTACCAACGGCTTCAATCGATTATGGGATACATCAACCGTCGTCGAAGCACGGACGGCCTACGCGTCGAAACCATGGCCGAGGTCGCAGACAGGGTGCGAAACGAGAGTCGACCGGGATCGACATTCGAGAACAACTAACGTCTATCGATGACCAATTCGGACCCGTACGAGATCCGACAGTACGAACCGGCCGATAGGGACGCGTTTCTCGACCTGTTCGCCGACGTACTGGGCGGGCGAATGGGCACCGACTGGTTCACGTGGAAGTACGAACGGAATCCGTACGTCAACCACGTTCCGATCCTGGTAGCACAGCGAGACGACGAACTCGTCGGCGCGCGGGCGTTCTTCCCGCTTCGCCTCGCCGCGGGCGACGACGAGTTCAGCGCCTTCCAGCCCTGTGATTCGATGGTCCGTCCCGAGCACCAGCGTCGGGGACTCTTCACGCGGCTGACCGAGCGGGCGATCGACAGATACGACGACGCGGATCTGTTCTTCAACTTCCCGAACCACCGCTCGCTTCCGGGGAATCTCAAACTCGGCTGGCGGGTCGCGAGCGAGCGAGAGACGTACTACCGAATCCAAAACCCGACCGCGTGGCTCCCTCAACTCGAGCCGGTCGAGCCGATCGTTCGATCGCTGGCGAGCGGGTACGTCTCGATCCGGGATCGATTCGCCGATCCGACCGATGCGGTCGAACTCTCGCGGTACGATCGCGTGCCATCCTCGCTGCTCGCGACGCTGGCTTCGTCCGAGACGATCCCGGAATTTCACGTCGTTCGCGACGAAACGTTCTACGAGTGGCGATTCGCGAATCCGCTCTGGACGTACCGCACGATCGTCGCAACGCGGGACGGAGCGCCCGTCGCAGCGGTCGTCTACGGTCGACGGGATCGAACGAGCGGTCCGACGGTCGCCCGAATCCTCGACGTCCTCCCGCTCGCAGCGGGGACGAGTTCGTCCCCGTTCCCGTCCCGGCAGGCGACACTGGCTGCACTCCTTGACGCGGTGCTTCGAGAAACCGGCGATGCGGACGTCATCGCTGCTCCCGGGTCGGTGGTCCCCCGGTCAGTGTTGCGGTCGCGGGGCTTTCACAGCGACCAGCGAGCGCCCCTGAAGTGGGGCACCTCGCCGTCGACGCACGTCGTCAGACCGGCCGGGACACCGCCGCTGGACTGGACGCGGTCCGGAGCCCAGCTCGCGGACGGCGCGAACTGGCGACTCGCGTTCTGCGAGGTCGATAGCGGGTGAGGGAACCTCGTTTTCGGTGACCGCGTTCGGACGCTCGGTCACCGAGCGGGAGGCCGAGAACGAACCCGTCACCGTCCTCGTCGGAGTTCGTCGATCAATTGCTCGATCGTCTCCTGTTGGCTCTCGAGGCGATCTCTATGCCGTTCGATCCTGGTTTCGATGGTTTCCAGTCGCTCGCGAACGTCCGAACTCGAGCCCACGTTGCCTTTTGCCGCCGTGTTTCGGTCTTTCGGTTGCTGTCTCTCTCCGACGGGTGACGCGTCATCGGCTGGGAACTCGTGGCCATCCGCTCCGCGGTCATCGTCGACACCGTCGAATTTAGCACGGAGGGTAGAGCCGAACGAACCGATCGGGTCCGGTGCGGTCTCGAGGGGGGTGATAACCTCGTCGAGGTCGAGCGCACCGACGACGATCGCGGCTACGAGAAAGATCGCTGCACCCATCGGAGGGACGATGACCAGTGAGACGATCGAATCCCCGAGAAGTCGTGCCAGTAGGCCGATCGGAAGCGCAGCGACTCCGCCCGCGAAAATGACCCGCGGAATCCGCGCACCGGTGACCGGGTTGAACCCGATTTTTCTGGCGCTCCAGACGTGAAACACGAACATCGTCCCGTAGCTGATGCTCGTCGCGGTCGCCGCACCGTACATTCCGTACTGGGGGATCAACAGTGCGTTGAGCACGATGTTGCCGACCGCCGCTGCACCGGTCGAGGCGATCAGCACGTGCAGATCGCCTTTGCCCTGTCCGATCGCGAGAATCGGTCGCGCCAGCGCGAACCCGACACAGCCGGGAAGCAACAGGAGAATCGGACCGTAACTCGCGATGTACTCGTCGGGGTACACGACCGGGAGCGCAACCGGGGCGAGCGTGCCGATTCCGATTGCGAGCAGTAACGTAAACAACAGCGTGTACCGGGTAACGCGAGCGGCGAGCGAGTTGATCCGCTCGTGGTTGCGATTCGACCAGATATTCGAGGTCGAGTGCAAGAGCACGTTCTGTAACGCCAGCGGGACGATCCAGAGGAACTCCGCGATCGTGAGCGAAATCTTGTAGTAGGCGGTTTCCTGCGTCGTCCCGAGCACCCCGAGCATCATGACGTCGAGTTCGTACAGCGACGTCAAACAGAGGATCAAGACGATGCTGAGCGCATTGAAGGTGAACAGTTCGCGGCGCGGAAAGTCTTTCGGCGGAATCTTGGCGAGCGCGGTTCGCAGCGACACTGTTCGGTTAATCAGTGCGAGCCCGACGATCGAGGTCGTGACCGCGCCAGTCATGTGGCCGATCAGTACACCCTGAACGCCGTGGCCGCGGAATGCGAGGCCGACGCCGACGACGATGAACAGGATTTTGTCGAGGAAGAGCAGCGGTTCGGAGTAGCGCTCGAGACCGAATCCCATGAGCGTCCGCCGCGTGTACTCGCGGAACTGGGAGGTGAACACGAGCAACGAGAGGAGATAGAAGTACGTCCGATACGACGTCCCGAGTCGGGACGTTACGATCCCCGTTTGCGCCGCGAGAGCGAGTCCTAAACACCCGATCGCCGCGAGTAGGATCGCCATCCGGAGATAGAAGCCGACGACGTGTTCGTCCCAGTGGGCCCTGTCGCGTTCCTCCGCGACGTACTTTCGGACGCCGTCGCCGACACCCGAACTGACGAAGATCATGTATATCGCAAAGATCGACATCAGAATCGCGTAGTCGCCGTACCCCTCTCCCAGAAACCGGGTCAACAGCGGTGACGAGAGGAAATCGAGACCGATGAGGAGGAACTTGATGCTGACAATCGAGAGAAACCCGCGCGTGATGCTTCGTTTCATGCCTCGTAATGCGATCGTCGTGATGCGGCGGCGTCCGCGCCGCGCGTGATCGGTTCGGTCGGCGTGTTAAGCGCCGGCGTGGGCTCGCCGACTCCGACTTGCAGGTCGGACGCGTCGACGGTGCGACGAAAGCGACCGGCGATGATTGGACGCACGCAGTCGATGGAAACGGCGGCGAACTCGTTCGCGTGCGCTAGACGCCGTACGTTCGACCGCTGGAACGGAGAGAGTGACGACCGACCGGACAGATCCATCGACCGTTCGTAGTAATCGTTCTGGGATTATTATACAGCAAATAAACAGTTGGAGCACCGATTTGCCTGAATTCAGCGATGGCCATCCCGGTTGGGGAGGCGGACCGCGAGAGTCTCGTCGCGAAGACCGTCCCGCGAGCGGCTGGCGTCGCCCTCGCATTCATTCCCCGAAATACCATAAAACAATCATATATATTCCAAAGACATTTTTCAACACGACTTTCGAACGTCGAAACATCGTAAAACGAACGAAGCGGCGGAGTATGGGCGAATAAGCCGATTATACCGTCGAATCCTGCTAACTACCAGAGTCAGTCATGAAAGGTTTTAATTCCGCCATAATATCCGTTCGAGGCCTCTAAAGGGCGAAATTATAACGTCCTCGATCGAGATCGATGGCACAGCATTAAAAGTATAATAGAACAGAATGGAACGAGATACTCTAACTGATGTAGAATATTATGTCGTCTCACTACTCGCCGATGAACTCCGGCTCGCGGCTCTCGAGGGACGGCTCGATTCCCTCGTTGTCGTCTTCGATCGCAACCGGCCGAACGGTTCGGCTCGGGTTCGAACACCGTCCGCGAACGCTCCTTCAGAGCGCTCTTCGCGGCTCGAGACGATCGGGTTCGGTCGCTGCCGACGCCGAACTCCGAATTCGTAGACACCGTCGAGCTCGTCTCCGTCGACGAGGCTGATCTCTTTCCCCTCTGCGGCGGCGATGAGTTCGTCTGAGAGGCACCCCAATCCTGGAACTCGATCACGTCCTACCGGTTAACGAACGCGCGCGAGCCCACCCGCCGGTGGAGACGAGCACGCAAATTGCGTCCGCCGCCGCGGCCACGGCGGCCCGTTAGTTCGGTGGGGACCCGCTGATCGACGCCTCGGGACGTTCGTGCGTTCGATGGCGACTGTCGTCACCGGTCTGGGTGCCCGCCAATCGGGAAGAAGACCGCTTCGAGAGTAGCGTCGAGCGCGCCGAATCCGATCATTCGTCCGTACCCCAGTCGCCGCTCGTGCCGACGCGCTCGCCGTCCTCCCAGACGTAGTAGCCCTCGCCGGTCTTCTTGCCGAGGTTGCCAGCCTGGACCTTCCGGCGTAGGGACTGTGGCGGCTTGAACCGCTCGCCGAGTTCCACCCGAAGGTGTTCGGCGATGTGCAGGCGGACGTCCAGCCCGACGTGGTCGGTCAGTTCGATCGGCCCCATCGGGTGACCGTAGCCGAGTTTCATCCCCTCGTCGATGTCGGCCGGGCTGGCGACGCCCTGTTCGACCATCCGGATCGCCTCGAGGCCGAGGGCGACGCCCAGCCGCGAGGTCGCGAAGCCGGCCGTGTCGCGGACGACGACGTCCTCCTTCTCGATACTCCGCACGTAGTCGACGGCGAAGGCCTCGGTGCGTTCGTCGGTCTGCTCGGCGATCACGATCTCGACGAGGTCCATGATGTGGGGCGGGTTGAAGAAGTGCAGTCCCACCGCGCGCTCGGGGCGCTCGAGCGCGCTGGCCATCTCCGTCACGGAGAGCGAGGAGGTGTTCGAGGCGATGACCGCGTCCTCGTCGGTCGCCGCCTCGACGTCCGCGAAGACGTCCCGCTTCAGGTCCATCTCCTCGGGCACCGCCTCGACGACGAGGTCCGCGTCTTCGACGGCCGCCTCGAGGTCGGTCGTCCCCTCGATGCGCTCGAGCGTCTCCTCCATCTCTTCCGCGGTGAGCTTGTCCCGATCGACGCCGCCCTGGAGGTTGGTTCGGATCCCCTCGAGGCCGTCCTCGACGAGGTCCGCCTCGATATCCCGCAGGACGACGTCGTGGCCCGCCATCGCCGAGACCTGCGCGATTCCGTGCCCCATACTGCCCGCTCCGAGGACTGCGATTTGCATACGTGAATCCACAGCGGAAACTGTCAAAAGCGTTCCCGTTCGGACGACCGCTTCCGGGCGAGAAACGACTGCTCGAGGACGCGATCGGACCCTGATCGCTACGCTCGAGTGACGGGACCTGATGGGACCGACCGGCTACGGCGAAGATACGAGCAGCCAGTCACTGTTCGCCGGCAAGGCAGATGAAAAACGGATGAGAGCGAACGACCTAGAAGATTTGGTCGGCGATGATGTTCTTCTGGATCTCGCTGGTCCCCTCGTAAATCTTCGTGATGCGAGCGTCGCGGTAGTACCGTTCGGCGGGGTAGTCCGTGACGTAGCCCGAGCCACCGTGGACCTGGATGCCCTCGTCGGCGACCTCGACGGAAATCTCGGAGGCGAACAGCTTCGCCATGCTCGAGTACTTCGCGGCGACGTCCTGGTTGTTCTGTTCGACCTGACTGGCGGCGCGGTAGGTCAGCGAGCGGGCGGCCTCGACCTTGGTGGCCATCTCGGCGATCTTGTGCTCGATGGCCTGGAACTCCTTGATCTTCTGGTCGAACTGCTCGCGCTCGTTGGCGTACTCGACGGCGGCGTCGAGCGCGCCCTGGGCGGCGCCGACGGCCTGCGCGGCGACGTTGGCACGACCGGCGGCGAAGAACTCCATCAGCTGGTAGAAGCCCTTGTCGACCTCGCCGATGACGTTCTCCTCGGGGATACGGACGTCGTCGATAACGACCTCCGCGAGGTCGGAGGCGCGGATCCCGAGTTTGTTGTCGATCTTGTCGGTCGTGATGCCGTCCCAGTCCATCTCGACGAGGAAGGCGGTGATGCCCTTATGGCCCTCACCGGGGCTCGTCTTGGCCATGAGGACGCCGATGTCGGCGACGGTCCCGTTGGTGATCCACATCTTGTTGCCGTTGGCGACGTACTCGTCCCCGTCCTTCTCGGCGACCGTCTCGATCCCGGCGACGTTCGAGCCGTGTGCGGGCTCGGAGATCATCGACACCGACGCGATCTCGCCGTCGGCGATCTTGGGCAACCACTCCTCTTTCATCCATTCGTCGCCGAACTCCATGATCATGCTCGAGCCGAATCCGGCGCTGCCGATCGCGGAGCCGATCCCCGGATCCGCACGCCAGAGTTCCTCGGTGACGATGGTACTGGCTATCTTGTCCATCCCGGCACCGCCGTACTCGAGCGGGATGCTCGGCGCGACGAAGTCGTACTTGGCGGCCTTCCGGCGGAGGTCCTCGGGGTACTTCCCTTCCTGGTCGTGTTCCTCGGCGACCGGTTTGATCTCATTCTCACCGAACTCGCGGACGGCCTCGCGAATGGCCTCGTGTTCGTCGGACAGCGTAAATGCCATATGCTACTGCTCGACTGCGGGAACCAAAATAGCTTCGATATATTCAACAGTTGCAAAGTATTCTCGATGCAGTTCTAACTTTGTTAAGTGAGTTCGCGCGAAAGGTCGATCCCGCTAGCGAAACGGCCGTGCCCCCTGTTAGACAGCCACCATCCCTCCTCGAGTACGTTCGCGGCGAGATCACTCGGCTCGAACCCTCCGGTCCGCGAGGACCACAGCCCGGAATCGATGCTCCCTCGAGACGTATTCGTCGGACGGAACGTACCGTAATACCTATGCGGACATTGGTAGAGTATCACGTATGCTGGATTTCGTCGATCTCGAGGCGGACCTCGGTCAGGAAGAGCGCATGATCCGCGATACGGCCCGGGAGTTCGTCACGGAACACGTCAAGCCCGACATCGGCGACCACTTCGAGAACGGGACGTTCCCGAAAGAGATCATCCCGAAGATGGGCGAGCTCGGCTTCTACGCCCCAAACCTCGAGGGCTACGGCTCGCCGAACGTCTCCGAGACGGCCTACGGCCTGTTGATGCAGGAACTCGAGGCCTGCGACTCCGGGCTGCGCTCGATGGCGTCGGTGCAGGGCGCGCTCGTCATGTACCCGATCCACGCCTACGGGAGCGAGGCCCAGAAGGAGGAGTGGCTCCCCGCGCTCGGCCGGGGCGAAGCCGTCGGCTGTTTCGGCCTCACGGAACCCGAACACGGCTCGAACCCGTCGGCGATGGAAACCCGCGCCGAGTGGGACGGAGACGGCTACGTCCTCACCGGCTCGAAGACCTGGATCACGAACTCGCCGATCGCGGACGTCGCGGTCGTCTGGGCGCGCGACCGGTCGGATCCCGACACCCCGGTCCGCGGCTTCCTCGTCGAAACCGACCGCGACGGCGTCTCGACCAACAAGATCACCGAGAAGCTCTCCCTGCGCGCGTCGATCACGGGCGAGATCGGACTCAACGACGTCTACGTTCCCGAGGAGAACGTCCTGCCGGGCGTCTCCGGAATGAAGGGGCCGCTCTCGTGTCTCACACAGGCCCGCTACGGGATTGCCTGGGGCGCCGTCGGCGCCGCGCGCGACTGCTTCGAGGAGGCCCGCCAGTACGCCACAGACCGCGACCAGTTCGGCGGCCCGATCGGCCGCTTCCAGCTCCAACAGCGCAAGCTCGCGGAGATGGGAACCCAGATCACGTTGGCCCAACTGCTCGCCTACCGTCTGGCGGAACTCAAGGAGCGCGGCGAGATGCGACCGCAGCACGTCTCGATGGCCAAGCGAAACAACGTCCGCACGGCCCGCGATCAGGCCCGGATCGCCCGCGAGATGCTCGGGGGTAACGGGATCACCACCGACTACTCGCCGATGCGCCACATGGCCAACATGGAGACGGTCTACACTTACGAGGGCACCCACGACATCCACACGCTCGTCCTCGGCGAGGAGTTCACGGGTATTCCGGCCTACCAGTAGCGTCTCGAGACGCCCGTCTCGAGGCGATTCCGAGACGGAAACCCCGTTACGAACAGGGAGCGATCCGCGACGCTTTCCCGCGCTCTGAAATACCTATCTCGTGATACGGGATATCAATTCCGGAACTCGAAAAGAAGAAAATCATCTCGTTACAGCGAAGTCGAGCGTTCCGCAGTTCTGCAACCGCGTTTCACTCTCCGGAACATTGAACTAGTTAGTGACGGATATACGCGTATGGAGACGGACGAGGGCGACGAAACCGACGCGGGCGTCTCGACCACGCGGAAGAC
Source organism: Haloterrigena salina JCM 13891 (assembly GCF_000337495.1). Taxonomy (GTDB): domain Archaea; phylum Halobacteriota; class Halobacteria; order Halobacteriales; family Natrialbaceae; genus Haloterrigena; species Haloterrigena salina. The sequence goes on along the minus strand of NZ_AOIS01000058.1, from coordinate 13,278 downwards.
GTTCGCGATCCTCGAGGCGCTCGCGGAAACGGACGGACTCACGATCACGGAACTCACCCGCCGGACGGGACTGAGCAAGAGTACCGTCTACCGCCACCTCGCGACGCTGACCGACATGGGGTACGTCGTCGAACGCGACGGCGAACACTACATCGGCTTCCGACTGCTCGAGATCAGCGAACAGGCCCGCAACCGGGAGACGGGGTACGCGGCCGCGAAGCGGACGGTGTTCGAACTCGGGCAGGAGACGGGCGAGCGAGCGGTCTTCACCGTCGAAGAGCGCGGCGAGGCCGTCTACCTCCACCGGTACGGAAGCCGCTCGAACACGTTGATCGGCGAGCGGCGACCGCTGCACACGCTGGCCTCGGGGAAGGCGATCCTCGCGGAGTGGGACGACGACGCCGTCGCCCGGTTCGTCGCCGAGACGGGCCTCGAGGCGATCACGGACAACAGCATCACCGACCCCGACGAACTCCGCACCGAACTCGAGGCGATCCGCGAGCGCGGCTACGCCGTGAACGACCAGGAACACATGGACGGCCTCCGCGGGGTCGCCGTCCCCGTCTACACGCCCGACGACGACCTGCTGGGCGCGTTGGGCGTGTTCGGCCCGACGAGCAGATTCAAAGACGAGGCCCTCCACGAGGAACTGCCGACCCGACTCCGAGACAAGGCCGACGAGATTCGGGTGACGCTCGCCTACGGCTGATTCCCGCGTCCGACCGAGTCGACCGCTATCGGTTCGAAGCGGCGTCGAAACGGCGTCGAAGCGACGGTCACCTCGAGAATTTCTCCGTCGAGAGCCCGATTTAGCACGGTCAAGTAGCGACTCCGAACCGAGCCGGAACGCCGCCGGCCGTTCGGTTTCGTCTCCGTGTGGTTTCACTATACGGAACGAATGGATCGTATAGAGAGACTACCACCGCCGCCGCACCTTTATCAGTGATCGCGCGGCCAACGGGGGTATGTTGACGCGACAGCACTCGACGCGACGAACGGTCCTTCGAACGCTCAGCTCGCTCGGACTGACATCGGTCGCCGTCGCCGCGACCGCCGGTGCCGACGGCGACGGCAGTAGCAACGGGGCCGCCCCGTCACCGCCCGCGAACGGCGCTCGCTCGAGGTCGGCCGCGGCCGATTGCGGATCGGCCGACGTGGATCGCTATATCGCCACCGTCGACCGAATCGTCGGCGGGAGATATGTCGTTCTCCTGCTCGAGGATGACGGCGAACTCGTCGATCAGCACGTCGCGCCCCGATCGACGCTCGAGTCGGTCGAGGAGGGCGATATCCTGCGCGTCGTTTTCAAGGACGGCGACCTGCTCGTGGCGCAGCGACTCCCGAAACGACCCGGACGGAGCGCTTCGGAGCCGTCGTCTCAGGAGCGATTCGATTCGCTGGCCAGCGACGGGTCACCGTAACGACGGTCGTCGAAGCGGTGGCTGGCCGGAGACAACTCCGGCGGTTACGGCGTCACCCGTAGCCGCTGCTTTTCCTCAGAACCACCAGTAGCTACCGTTCAGTCGGCTGTTAGCCGTAAGCGCTCCCCGTTACCGACCCATAATTACACACATACGCATGTAATGTCCTGTTAGAATAGTTCCGTTTCGAGCGCGTCGATCTCGTCGACTAGCAGCTGACCGATCTCCTCGGTCGTCGACTCGTCGACGGCCATGCGGTACGTCGGGCCGCCGATCGAGAACGCGCCGACGACCTCGCCGTCCGGACTCGTTATCGACGCGCCGATGGACCGATACCCCTCGATCAGCTCCTCGTTGTTGGTCGCGTACCCGCGCTCGCGAATCGCCTCGAGTTCGTCGAACAACGCCGCCTCGTCGGTGATGGTTTCGTCCGTCGTCGCCGGGAGTCCCCAGCGACCGATGATCTCTCGAACGCGCGCTTCGGGCATCGACGCCAGGATCGCCTTGCCCGAGGCGCAGTTGTGCATGTAAAACCGGTTCCCCGCCCGGAAGGGTCCCGACTCCGACAGTCCCCGGGGGGTCGACTCGCCGATAGCGTACTCGAGGGAGTACGCGCGACCGTTCTCCTCGACGATGAAGTCGGCCTCGTTGCCCGACTTCTCCGAGAGGGAATAGACTCGCCGCCGGGTCGCCGCGTACAGCGGGTTTCGATCGCGCGCGTGTTCGCCGAACGGGAGAAACTGGAGGCCGACGTGGTAGGTATCACCCTCGCGGACGAGAAATCCCTCCTCGACCAGCGTGTGAAGGTGGTTGTGAATAGTACTCTTCGCCACCTCGAGCTGGTCGGCGAGCTCGCTCAACGTGGCGCCGTCGTTGTCGCGAACCGTGCGAACGACTGCGAGCGACGTTTTCGTCGTCTTGACTGGGCGAGGTGCGTCGTCCGTCATACGTCCTCCGTGGGAGCGCTCCGACATAAGCGTTCGGAATGTGTGAATTCGGTCGTTGTCGTGTCGGAGAAATTGTATCGGATTTCCGCGTATATTTCTCTAATAAAGGTGGGAAATAACTTGATTTTGTCCGTATATTAACATTCGATCGTGCGACTGATAGGTATTCTGTCGGGCACTCAGCAGCTATCGACCGGAAAGACGCTCGAACAGCGACTACGTTCGAAATGTGTGAATAGACGGTGGCGATCGGCTACCGTTTCGATCGAGTTCGGGGAATCATCATCCGCTACAGATCAGTATCAATATCGAACGTTCACACATTCGAAACAGACTACTGAGAACGAGTCGCAACTGAGAATCGTCGACCAGGCTCGTGCGGTAGCGTCGACTGAGTGTGATCAGTGCTGATCGGGAGCCGCCCGCCCGAGACTAATCAGCGCCGCAGCGTCCCATCCAGCCGCAGTGTCGACACCACTCCGCCGAGACGGCGGTCGACTGACCGCAGAGCGGACAGCTCCGCTCAGTCATCGTCGGTCGTGATGTCCGCGGACAGTCCCTGGGCCATCTCGATGTCCTTCGAGTTGTTCAGCGTCCAGGCGGTGCGCTCGGTGACGGCCTCGATCACTTCGCGGCCGCTCGGGTAGCCGTTGCCGGATTTCTTGACGCCGCCGAAGGGCAGGTGGACCTCGGCGCCGATACACGGCAGGTTGCCGTACGCGAGTCCGACCTCGGCGTTGTCGCGGTAGTAGTTGACCTCGCGGTAGTCCTCGGAGATGATCGCTCCCGCGAGCCCGTACTCGGTGTCGTTGTGGATCTCGACGGCGTCCTCGATGTCACCGGAGTACTCCATGAGCGCGACGTGGGGACCGAAGACCTCCTCCTGGGTACAGCGGAGGTCGGCCTCGTGATCGGCCTCGTAGACGAACGGGCCGATCCAGTGGCCGTCCTCGTGGCCGTCCGGAATCTCGTCGTCGCCCAGTTCGTCGCGGTCGACGAGCACGTCGACGTCCTCCTCGCGGGCGAGTTCGTTGTACTCGAGGACCTTCTCCTTGTGCTCGCCCTCGACGAGCGGACCCATGAAGGTGTCTTCGGCCAGCGGGTCGCCGACGGCGACGTTCTCGGCGACGTCGACGAACCGTTCCTTGAACTCGTCGTAGACGTTCTCGTGGACGATCAGGCGCTCGGCCGAGACGCAGCGCTGTCCGGTGGTCTTGAACGAACTCATCACGGCCGAGTGGACGGCCGTATCCAGGTCGGCTTCGTCGGTGATGACGACCGCGTTCTTCCCGCCCATCTCGCAGGCCGCGAGCTTGCCGGGCTGTTCGGCGACGGTCTGGCCGACCTGCTGGCCGACCTCCGCCGAGCCGGTGAAGAGGACGGTGTCGACGCGCTCGTCCTCGACGATGGCCTCGCCGGCGTCGCCGAAGCCTTGGACCATGTTGAAGACGCCGTCCGGGATGCCGCTGTCCTCGAACATCTCGGCGACGATCTGGGCGCACCACGGCGTCTGCTCGGCGGGCTTCCAGACGACCGTGTTCCCCTCGACCAGCGAGACGGCCATGTGCCAGAACGGGATCGCGACCGGGAAGTTCCACGGCGTGATACAGCCGATGACGCCGCGGGGCTTGCGGCGCATGTAGGCGTCCTTGCTCCCGATCTCGCTCGGGACGACGTCGCCGTGGGGGTGGCGGGCGTTGCCCGCCGCCCACTCGACCATGTGGGCGGCCTCGACGACGTCGGCCTTCCCTTCCGAGATCTCCTTCCCGCACTCCTTAGTGACGATCTCGCCGAGCTCGTCCGTCCGCTCGCGGAGTTCGTGGTAGATGTCCCAGAGGTACTCGGCGCGGTCGATGTGGGAGAGTTCGCGCCACTCGTCCTGCGCTTCTTCCGCCGCCTCGAGGGCGGCGTCGACGTCGGCCTGGGTCCCGCGGTGGAAGGTCCGCAGGGTCTCGCCGGTCGCCGGGTTCTCGCTTTCGAAGGTCTCGTCGCCGTCCCCGTCGGTCCACTCGCCGTTGATGTAGTGCTGGTCAGGCTGAGCTGTCGTCTGCTGACTCATACGGTATGAATGATGGATCATCGCGGAATAACCACGGCCTCCCATGGTCGGGAACGCCCGCCTCCCCCGGCGATCGGTGCAAAGGACGTCTCTCAACCCGCGTTTCAGCCACCAACGCGATGGAATCGAGCCGATCGGCGGCGAACTAACGCGCGTTATCGCTATTCAGTATGTTTATAGTGCTCACACGGAACTAGCGAGTAGAGCCGACCCATGAGCAGCACGAGTCCGACGACGACTACGACAGGGTCTCCGGACGGCACACGACTCACACTCGAGATCTGGCATCCGGATTGTTGGGGCTTGCAGGCGACCGAGGCGGTCGACGCCGGTCTGCTCGTCCACACCGTCCACCGCACCGTCGAGGACGCGGTCAAAGGCCACTTCACCGTGTACGCCGATACGACGAACCAACTCGACGAGTTCGTCGCTTTCGCGGATGAGTCGCCGCTGACCCACTCGACGGTCGAACTCGGACAACGACCGACCAGTACGGCACCGAACCCGGGGAACGCGACCCGCGAACTGTTCGTCGAGTACGAGCCCGAACACAGCATCAGCGACGCGCTCGTCTCCCACGGCTTCATCCACGATGCGTCGGTGCGTGTCGAAGGCGGCGTCGAACACTGGCCGGTCTTCGTCGCCGGTGGCCGCGACGAGATCCGGAACCGACTCGAGGCGATCCGGACCGAGACAGACGCGGAAATCTCGGTCAGCCGGGTCGCCACGCCCGACGGCGGCCCGTCCGAGACCGCCGACCGGACGGATCGTCTCACGCCCCGACAGCGCGAAGCGTTCGAACTCGCCTGCGAGCAGAACTACTACGCCTGGCCCCGCGAGATCAGCACGCGCGAACTCGCGGACGAACTCGGCGTCTCGAAGACGACGCTGCTCGAGCACCTCCGGAAGGCCGAAGCGAAGTTGCTCAATCCCGACGACGCCTGATCGCCTCCGCCGTTTATTCCGACACACACTAAGCAGAATCTTTTGGTCGGGTATCGATTTAGGGGGGTTCCGTACCAGCGATTGGGTATGATTCCCCCGATTGCGAGCCGGTTCGTCGCCGGCACGTCCGCATCCGGTGCACTGGATCACGTTTCCGACTGTAATCGAGACGGAATGGGCGGCATCCTGAACCTCCTCGGCGAACACTACCACGAACCCGAACCCGCGGCCGAAGACGCCGACGAATACTGCCATCTCGCCTCCCAACTGGCCGAGCGCGACCTGAACGGGACCATCTCCGTCAAACCCTCCCAGATCGGGATCGACGTCGGTCCGGACGTCTTCACGGCGAACTTCGAACGAATCGTCGAGGCCGCGGCGGCCGAAGACGTCTTCGTCTGGTGTGACATGGAAGACCACACGACGACCGACACGACCCTCGACGCCGTCGAATCCGCGGCCCGCGACCACCCGGACGGCGTCGGCGTCGCGATTCAGGCCAACCTCACGCGGACGCGCGACGACCTCGAGCGACTCGCCGACGTTCCCGCGGCGGTCCGTCTGGTCAAGGGCGCCTACGACGAACCGTCGTCGGTCGCGCTCGATTCGAAGGCGGCCGTCGACGAGGCCTACGAGGACCACCTCGAGTTCCTCTTCCGCGAGTTCGATCACGGTGTCGCGGTCGGGAGCCACGACACGAAGATGCTCAAGACCGCGGTCGACCTCCACAAGGAGTACGGCACGCCGTTCGAGATTCAGATGCTCATGGGCGTCCGCGAGGACGCACAGCGAGAACTCGCCGAGAAGGGCTACGAGGTCAATCAGTACGTCCCCTACGGCGACAAGTGGATGCAGTACTTCTACCGCCGTGTCCGCGAACGGAAGGAGAACGCGCTGTTCGCGCTTCGCGCCGTCGTCGGCGTCTGATGGAGTGGAGTCAGTAACGCCGAGGAAACGCTCCTACTGACGACAGCGCACAAGATCCGTTTCAGACGAGAGACGAGACTACTCCTGTCGGTTCACGAATCATCGAGTACGTGCGCTCAGCGTACGCGGCGTTCACCGTTTTAGTCATTGATCGCTGAGCGCACCAGTCATCGGCAACACAGACGTCTGTGCGTAATCGTCTAGTGCCACGATCTGTTGTTTGCTCAGCGAGGCGCTGATAGATCGAGGACCCCCACACTGCCCTACGCGTTCTTCGAATGTACCGATTTTGAGACCGATACGATGGGGGATCGAACGATTTCACGAGATATTGCATGACAGTCTGACCAGCACAGAGCACTGGCTGGTCGTCTACACGACCCCTACAACTATTTTTGGAATCACCAAGTACTGGAGGATCGATCCTGATTACAGCATTCGAGCAGGCGGTTTGATGTAACCATGTCCATGATACGAGAACAGGAAGGTTTATACAACCGTATCATTCATGTTTTTTCGTAGCATGGAAGAAGATACAGGACTCGCCCGTGATCAGTGGGCAACACGGTTCGGTTTCGTTATGGCACTGATCGGGGCTGTGGTGGGGTCTGGCAACATCTGGCGAATGCCGTACGTTGCTGGAATGAACGGAGGTGGGGCGTTTCTGGTTATATATCTCGTCCTACTGTACCTCATCGCCGTCCCTGGATTGATGGCAGAAACGCTTCTCGGCCGGTACACACAGAGGGGAGTCATTGGTGCGTTTAAGAACTTCCTCGGAGAGGGGTGGTCCGAAGGGTTGGGCCTCGTAGTCGTCATCGTCAATATCGGGTTGATGTCTTACTACGCCCCGGTAATCGCGTGGACAATCTACTATCTGGCGCACGCGGTACTGGGAACGTTCTACCAACCAGGATTCGATCCCACGGCGTTCTGGGCCGCGTTCTCTGGGTCACCACTGTTAGTGGTGGGACTGCACACGTTAGTTGCGGTTCTAGTCGGATTCGTCTTACTTTTCGGTATCTCGGATGGTATTGAACGAGTCGTCAAATGGATGATCCCGGCTTTGGTGGTGACGCTGTCCGCAGTCGCTATCAAAGGACTAACGCTCCCTGGAGCGATGGAAGGGCTCGCGTTCGCGTTCAATCCTGAGTGGGAGTACATGACCGATGCAAATACGTGGATTGCTGCTCTCGGTCAGGCACTCTTCTCAACCGGGCTGGGATGGGGTATTGCGCTCACTTACGGTAGCTATCTCGGAAAGAACGACGACGTCCCGCTCGGCGGCGGCCTGATCACCGCGGTTGGGAACACGAGTATCGGTCTACTCGCCATCTTTACCGTGTTCCCTGCCGTCTTCGCGTTCGGTCTGGAACCGACTACGGGAGCTGAGTTGACCTTCGTTTCGCTCGTTTCGATCTTCCCGAGTATGACCGGCGGCTACATCTGGGGCCTTCTGTTCTTCCTCGGCTTCCTGTTCGCCACATACTCGTCCGGCCTCGGTATCACAGAGGTCGGGGTAACGACGGTCAAAGAAGAGACGCGTCTGACGCGTACTCAGTCCGTGATAGCAGTTGTCGGCGCTTGGTGGCTGCTCGGAATTCCGAGCGCGTATTCCTCCGAGTTCCTCGGCTGGATGGACTTCATGTTCGGCAACTTCGGACTCCCGCTCGCGACGTTGATGATACTCATCCTTGTCGGCTGGGTGATCGATTCGAAACGCGCTCGCATCCTCGACTTAAATCATAACAGCGACGTCTATATCGGCTCTTACTGGGATCCGATCATCAAATACGTGATTCCGACCGTAATGGTCTTCATTATGGGGTATTACTTCGCAACCAATATCGAGGACCCGCGGGCAATCAGCGGTCTCGCCCTCATGGGTGGTCTTACTATCGGGAGTATCCTACTCATGCAGTTCATTCGGAGAGGAAAGACGAATGAACCCGCTCTGACGCCAGGAGGTGACTAATAATGGCGGAGACATTAACTGCATTCGGTTGGGTCGTCATGCTGTCGATGATCATTACCCTGTGGTGTGCTTCCATAGTGGCTCTCAGGAAAACCCTTTCCGAGGAGGACAAAAAAGCCGAGTTAATAACCAAACAAGGGGCGATAGAGAGCTACTCCCCGCGCGCTCTGTTCGAACTCCGTGAGTGGATCGAGAACCACCCGAACGACCCGTATCGTGAGATCGCGGTCCAGCGGTACAACGAGTGTGTTGAGACTCTAAAAGAGATCGACGAGCCGTTTTACGACTGGAACGACTCTCAGATATCCGACTTAGAGAGACTATAGGTTGCCGTTGCGGATCTGACTGCCGTCTTTTTCAGTGGCACTGCGATCCCCTCGGGAGCGCAATCATTATACTCGAACTCGCGGATGGTAGGATATGCAGTCAGACGTGCTTATCGAGTCGATCGACACGCATACGGGTGGCGAGCCAACTCGCATCATCACTGGCGGCCTCAACCGAGAAGTGTTCGAGGGCGGAACGGTTCAAGAGCAACGCGATAAGTTCGCCGAAGAATTCGATCACTTACGTGAGTTCCTGCTGAAGGAGCCACGGGGCCATGACGATATGTTCGGGGCGATTACGGTCCCACCCTCTCGTGACGACGTAGACCTCGGATTATTCTTCATGGATAATGGGGGGTACCTCGACATGTGTGGGCACGGGACTATGGGCGTCGTGACTGCATTGATAGAAACGGGACGACTAGAAGCGAAATCACGGTTACGAATCGAAACGCCAGCAGGTGTCGTCTCAGCGCGTCCAGAGATGAGTGAGGACGGAAGGGTCGACCGAGTTGCGGTCCAGAACATCACCTCATATATTGTTGATAACGTCGAAGTTACCCTGTCGCTTGGCGGCAGAACGGTCGTAGTACCGGTAGACGTTGTCCACGCTGGTAATGTGTTCGCACTTGTCCCTGCGTCCGCAGTTGACCTCGCAGTCGCGACAGAGAATACGGACAAATTCGTGGAATTAGGCCTTGAAATCCGGAGGACCATCAACCAAGAGTTCGACCTTCGAGACCCACTTTCTGGAAAAAGTACGACAGTAGATATTACGGAGTTCTACGAGTCAGACAACGACGCCGACCGAAACGTCGTTATTTTCGGCGAAGGGCAAGTCGATCGTTCCCCGTGCGGATCCGGGACTTGTGCCAAAATGACCCTTCTTCACGACAAGGAGGAACTCGACCTTAACGAGCGATACCAGTACGAAAGCGTGATCGGAACGCGTTTCGAAGGCGAACTCCAAGACCACGAGGACAGAGACGGCATCCGCGTGATGACATCGGAGGTTGCTGGATCCGCGTATATCGTCGCGACCCACACGTTCTTACGTGATCCTGAAGACTCAGTTCCGGGTTTTAGCGTCTAGACCCGTTATCACACCGATACTGAGAAATTCGGATCAAACGACGTTAGAGAGGATCAGTAAGTCGATGGGGTTGGATCGGAGCGGATTCGGTTGTCCAGAACCAAAATTTCCTGCTCCACGAGGGTTGCGTCGCGGGAAAGAGTTACGAGAGAATGAGCGAATCCACTGCCCCACGCGGTAGCGGTGGATTCTCCGTTATACCCTGATTTCGCTGCTGGCCTTCCCCAACTACGGGCTCTCGTTCACCGAACTCGCGTCCATCGGACGGACAACTGAAATCCTCGCTCGTGATCAATCGCAGTACAGCGGAGCTGTCGGAGCACGAGCCGGTTCTGCCTGCACTGCGGTGATCGGATGGACGAGACCACCGGCAGCGGCCTCCCCCGTCGCGTTTGTGAGAACTGACCGCACGATCTGCGGGGAGTGTCTCGAGGCCAATGAACGCCTTCCCAGAACCCACCGACGGCGAATCGTAGATTCCTCGAGGAACGCGACGGTGAGACTGAGTCATGGGCTCGAGTGGACTCATGCGAAGCACTGATCGAATCGTTTGGTCGGTTCGGCTACTAGGTGACGCTCAGAGACGGCAAGGGGCTTCTCGACGGTACTGCGGTTTCGACATCCCGACACATATCGTGGGCCCGGCTGAGTTTCGGGAACAGAGTTAGCGGTTGAAGAGAGTGAATCTCCAGACGTGACACTGTATATCTGGTCGAGTGTTATCTCTGAACGAATTCGCCAAATTCGATATTTTCAAGACCGTGTGTGACAACGACAACAGATGGCTGTCAATCGAATGAGTACGCTAGCGACTCGAGTACAACTCGCGGGACAATGGCGCAGTGTGGTGTCTATCAGCATCTGGAGAGCTACTCCGGTTACAAAATCACGGAGAGTATAGAATGTCGACAGTGAGAGACGTTCGGGATCTGGGGCTTCTCGCACTATTATGGGGTACCATCTTTCCAGCGGCCGAAATCGGGCTTTCGACGTTTCCGCCGCTTCTGTTGATGGCGTTGCGATTCGACGTGGCCGGCCTACTGATGATCGGGTACGTCGTCCTCCGGAGTGAGGACTGGAGGCCGCGTTCACAAGGCGACGTGCTTGCGATCGTTGCTGGCGGCGTATTGTGGACTGTAATCGGCAACGGTGTCTGGTACATCGGTCAGGCCCTGACCACGAGCGTTTTCTCGGGCATAATGACTAGCCTCGTTCCGGTGTTAACAGCCGGGTTCTCGTGGGTGCTCCTTCCCAAAGAGCGCCTTCGCCCTCTCTCTATCGCTGGCTTGGGGGTCGGATTCGTCGGCGTGCTGGTTATGCTGGTTCCGTCCGGAACGATCACGTTCACCGAGGGACTGCTGGGCAAGGCAATTCTATTCGGGGGCGCGGGTGGCGTCGCGCTGGCGAGTGTGCTGATTCGATACGCCGACATGTCACTCTCCAGTTCAGTGCAAACAGCTTGGTCAGCGGCCCTCGGTGCAGTCCTTTTACACGCCCTGAGCCCACTATTTGGAGAAACGTGGAGTGGTGAGGTGCCACTGATTGCTGGCGTGGCAGTCGCCTATCTCGGTGTCATCTCGACAGTCGTCGCGTATCTGCTCTATTTTTCACTGCTCCAGCGTCGCCCCTCGTTCGAGGTGACACTTGTGATGTATGTGTCTCCTGTAGTTGCTGCAATTACCGGGTGGCTTCTGTTTAGGGAGCCAATCACGTTCTCAATGGTTGTTGGGTTCCTCCTCGTAGTTGCGGGGTTCTCACTGATGAAACGCGAAGAGATTCGGGCAGAGCTCACTCGATACGGAATCGTCGACTGACACGCACGATCCTGAATGAAAAAAGAGTGCTACTATCTACTGTGCTGTGGCGGCCACTCGCCGGAGCGGCCCGCTCGTGTTGACGCCGTTTACCGCGTACATTCCCTGACTTTCAGTGGGATCTAGCACGATCACCGCTTCGTCATTCTGTGGACCGACAATGTACGTCCGATTTTAGGTTTCATCGAAACGATGTGACCGACGAGTACGGCCGCGAGCAACTCGTGACGAGTACTAGAGACGGCTGAGTCTGGACAGATACGCTCGGAAATGTATCGGCTCACGCAACTCCGCTTGATCGACGGCCGGTCCGTACGATTGCGAGCCGGTGGTTTTCGAGGCGACGAATGACGGCCACTGTTCCGAGTATTCTAGTAGTGTTCGTCGTCTACATCGACGCCGGGTTCGACGGGCTGTACGCGCTGGCCGTCTTCGGCCAGACGGCATCGAGGACCCGAACAACGCCATGCCGCTGCTCACGCTCGAGTTCTTCGCCGCGATGCTGTCCAGCGCCGACTCGCAACTGCTCGTCGCGACGAGTACGATCGTCGAGGACTCTACCACGGCTACAGCACCCGGACGCGAGCCAAGAGACGCTCGTTCGCTACTTACCAGTACGTCACGCTCGGCCTCGGGGCAGCGAGCGTCGCCTTCGCCTTCCTCGCACAGAACACGTCGATCTACACGCTCGTCCTCGACTACGCCTGGGGCGGCCTCGGCGCGGCCATCGGTCCGACGCTCATTACGTCGCTGTGGTGGAGCGCATCACCGCCAAAGGCTCGGTTGCGAGTAGGATCGTCGGAATGCTACCGGTGATCGTCTGGATCCAGCTTTCGAGCATCCTCGAATCGTCGGACTCATGAGTGCTATCGATGGATCGGCGTTTCTCGTAGGACTCGTCACCGTCTACGGGCTCGTCCCCGCGTCCACCCTCTCGACGATCACTTTCATCGTCTCGCTCGTCACGGAACTCCGATCAATAGTCGTGTGCACTCGAGAGAGTCTCGGGGATGAGGTTCGTCCTTACGTATTGCTATAGTGATTCGAGAAACAGTACGTTCCCTATTGTATCGGACTAGTTATGTATATATCTGCGTGGCAGCTTCCACATCAGTCGATTTCGGGACTGACCGTACTGGGTGCGGTACATTCGGTCGTATTTTCGCTCGAGAAGCACAGTTTCTGCTCCGTGTTCCGGTCCACTCTTGCAAGAACGTAGGTGTAGTGTCCGTTTCCCGTACTCGGTAGCTGACGCAACTCACTACACTCGTTAACAGCGCTATCCAGTCAGGACGACGTCTCATCGGGTGGATCTCGGCTTCGTTCCTTAGTCCATTTATCGACGATTAGTTTGTAGACTCACTCGAGTCGAACCAGATCGCGAACCGGGTTCGTCTATCGATTAACGTTAACTGTAGATTAAGTGAGTAGTTTTTGAAACCGAGAGAAGACTGAAATTGATATTCTGGTGATAGTGACTATCGACATACGTTGTACTCGTACCGGCATCGCCTCTCTCACTCCGAAAGCGACCGCAGGATCGCTCTCGTATTCAGGACAATCTTAGATCGTTCTGTCGTACGAGCTACTATAACGCCAATCGGCGGGATTGAACCGCGGTCAGACCGCTATCGGTCTTGGAGGACTGCTGCGATAAATACGAGTAGCCCCGCACAGCCGGTGCTGTGCGGGGCGTGATGATGAAGTATGAGTGGATGGCGGCGAATCGGCTCTCCCAGAGGCTCGCGCACTCCAGTACTCACCGAAACGC